>NZ_JARAXP010000031.1:0-36810 GCF_033793965.1 Streptomyces sp. ME02-8801-2C
TGCGCCGACCGGGATGCGGCCGAGTGAGCCGACCACGACGGGTACTGCCACCAGCAGCGACTGCTGGAACGAGGACAGCTGTAGAGAGTCCTTGAATCGTGGGCCGAGGGGGCTGAGCAGCGCCCATGCCCAGAAGTTCACGGCGAAACCGACCGTGGCGAGCGCCAGCATCAACCACGCCCGACCCGACACGGCAGTGCCCGGCGTTCGATCGTCAGCCGGGATATCCGTCGTCGTCTTTCTTGCCCGGGGCGGCTTCCTTGGTGGCTGGAGCATGGTCCTCATCCCTTTCTGGGGGTTGTACGGGCTGCGTGCGGCGACAGGAGCTCGGCTTGCCGCCAGCCTCACCGATCACGGACGTCGTCTGCGCTGGGCCGAAGGACCTTCCCGCCCGGCCGAGCGGCCCCATGGCGTACTCGTCTCAGGCCGCGTCCGGCAGCCACAGGTCGGGCCCGAAGACCTCGTAATGGATCCGGCGAGCCGGTATGCCGCCGGCCAGCAGCTGCTCCCGGACGGCGCGCATGAAAGGCAGCGGGCCGCACAGGTAGACGGTGGCGTCGGTGGGGACGGCCACCCCGTCGAGGTCCATCAGGCCGGTGCGGGCGTCGGGTTCGGCGGGCCCGGGCCGCTCGTACCAGAACGTGGCGTCGGCGTGCGGGAGCTGGGCGATCAGCTCACGCGTCTCGGCGCGCAGGGCGTGTTCTTCGGGAGACGTGTCCGCGTGCAGGGCAAGGACCGGGCGGGTGGAGCCGGTCGCGGCGAGGCGGGCGAGCATCCCGGCCATGGGCGTGCAGCCGATGCCCGCAGAGGCGAGGACCAGCGGCGTGTCGGTCTCGTCGAGGGCGACGTCGCCGAAGGGCGCGGAGAGGGTGAGCTCGTCCCCGGCACCCACCGTGCGGTACAGCAGGTTCGAGACCTCGCCGTCCGGGGCGGCGTCGGCGCCCGCGACCCGCTTGACGGTGATGCGTCGCAGGTCGCCGCCCGGGTCCGAGCACGAGCAGCAGGGCGCCGCTCGCCTGCTGCGCCAGCACCCGTGCGGGCGGTCCCTCCAGGACGACGGCTCGTACGGCCCTGTCGATCTGGGGCCCGAACACCGCACGCAGCGTCTCGGCCAGCAGTTGTGCGGCCCGAACCCGTTGTTCGGCGGCCGTGGGGCGTGCCGAGGCCGGAGCATAGGGGGCGAACCCGGGCCCGACCGGTTCCCAGGCGTGCACGGCGACGACGTCCGCGTTCAGCGCATGGGCCTGCCGGGTGGCCCACCGCAGCGCGGCCATGGAGGCCTCGGACCCGTCGACCCCCACCACGATGTTGTTGCCGGCGGCGCGTTCCGTCATGGCGTCCTCCCTCGAGAGCCTCTCATCCCACCGTGACCCGAACAGGGCGGGCCGAGCGTGGGCCGAGAGGCTCCGAGCGGGTGCCCAACGGTCCCCTTGCGGGAGGTCGAGGAGGCTCACAGCTTGCGCAGCCAGTCGTCGGCCACGCCGTGCAGGGCCTGTTCGGCCGGCTGGAGGTGTGTGTCGTCGATCCGGTAGGACAGGTGGTCGACGACACTGACGACTCCGTCCATCCGGCCCGCCATGCCAAGCGCGATGGACTTCTCGCTACGCCGTTCCACATGCCCTGCGAGGGTGACCACGCCGTCCTGCACGGAGACCGTGACGGTCCGCGGAGCCAGCCACAGCGTGTCGACGACGATCTCCTGTTCGACGGTGCGACGGATCTCCTCGTCGGTACGCAGGAAGACCTTCAGCAGGTTGTGGCGGGTGACGATGCCGATGAGACGGTCCTCCTCGTCCACCACGGGCAGCCGCTCGATACGGTGCTCGGCCATGAGCCGGGCGGCCTCGGGGAGGGTGGCGTCGGCGCGCACGGTGACGGCCGGCGTGGACATCAGCCCGCCCGCGGTGCGGGCGTGGCTCTTGGCCGTCGTCTCCCGAACGCTGTGGCGCAGTCGGCGCAGCTGGCTGAGCCATGTTTCCGACTCGGGCTCCTGACTCTGCCGGAGCATCAGGTCGGTCTCGGAGACGACTCCGATGACCTTGGCGTCCTCGTCGGTGACGGGGAGCCCGCTGATGCGGTGTTCGCCCAGCAACCGGACCACTTCCTTGAATGAAGTGCCGTAGTCCGCTGTGACGACGTCGCCGACCATCAGGGCGCCGATCTTCGTGGGGTTCATGGGTGCTCCTCTTCCGAGAGCGCTGTGGGACCCGGTCTGCGCAGCCGGCACGGATACGGGTCGTGGGCGTGGCGTGGCACGAGACGCACGGACGTCGACGGCCCCGGACAGCACGTGCACCGGCGCTCGTTCGGTGTCGGTCCTCGTGTGTCTGCGTCCACCCTCCGGGCTTGGAGTCCAGCCTCTGGCGTGGGCGTTCGGGGACCCAGGGGCTGAGCGGGCAGGCGGCAGGGCCGCCCGGCCCTCCCCGGCGGGGCCGAAAGTCCTCCGCCAGGGCCGAACCGCCTCTCCTGCCACCCTGCCCCGGGATGCGACGCTGACGGTGGGCCCCTCTGCTGCACGCCCTGCAACAGCCTGACGAAAGGCGGTGGGGACGATGGAACTGCCCCTGGTCGTGGGTGTCGACGGGTCGGACGCGAGCCTCGTGGCGGTCGACTGGGCGGTGGACGAAGCGGCCCGGCTCGGCCTCCCGCTGCGGCTGGTGTACGCCTCCCTGTGGGAGCGCTACGAAGGCGCCGTGCCGCCGGACGGCTCGGAGACCTCGTCCGAGCAGGTGATGGCGGAGCACGTCGTCCAAGCCGCCACGGAGCGTGCGCGGCGGCGCAACCCGGACGTGAAGGTGACCGCCGAGATCCAGCCCGAGGAAGCGATAGAGGCCCTGCTGCACGCGGGCAACAACGCATCGGTGCTGGTGACGGGGTCCCGCGGCCGCAACGAGCTGACGGGGCTGCTGCTCGGTTCGGTCAGCCTGGCCCTGGCGGGCCGAGCCCACTGCCCGGTGATCGTGGTCCGGGGTGACAAGGCCGGCCTGGCCGGCGCCCACGAACGCATCCTGCTGGGCCTGGGCGACCCCGCCACCAGCGGTGAGGCGGTGTGGTTCGCCTTCCGCGAGGCCGAGGCACGCGGCTGCACCCTCGACGTCGTACGCGCCTGGCGCTGCCCCGCGCACGAGAGCGCCGACCACCCCCTGCTGGCCGGAGAACCGGCGCACCGCCACGAACAGCAGGCGTCCGCCCTGCTCGACACCCTGCTCCACGACGCCGTGACTGACCGCCCTGGTGTCCAGCTGCGCCGTGCCACGGTGGGAGGACCGGCCCGCAAGGTACTGCTGAACCGTTCCGCCGCCGCAGACCTCCTGATCATCGGCGCCCGGCGCAGGCACAGCCACTACGGCCTCCAACTCGGCCGCGTGGCACACACGCTGCTGCACCACGCACAGTGCCCGGTGGCGGTCGTGCCGCAGCGCGCGTGATCACCCCTACCCGACTGCCGAAGGAGGCTTCCATGACCGAGTCGAGCCGCTTGCGCGACCGGAAAGACGGAGGTGAAGAGCCGGTAGGCGCGCACCACGGCCCACAACACACCAGCTCTCTGGCGCCCGCGGACGCGCTCGCACCCGTACTGCGGGACATCGAGGCCGTCGTGTTCGACACCGACGGAGTGATCACCGACTCGGCCCGCGTGCACGCCGCCGCATGGAAGACCGCCTTCGACGCCTTCCTGCGCGACCATCCACCCGCAGACCCCTGCCGGCGACGGCCCTTCGACGTCCGCGACGACTACCTGCGCTACGTCGACGGCAAGTCCCGCATCGACGGCGCGACGGCCTTCCTCGCCTCCCGCGGCACAGCTCCGACCGCCGAGCGGGTCCAGGCCGTCACCGCATACAAGGAACGGCTGTTCACCGAGCGGCTGCGCGAGCACGGTGTCGACGCCTACCCGGGCACGGTGCGCCTCCTGAACGCCCTGCGCGCGGCAGGGGTACCCCTCGCCGCGGCCTCCGCGTCCCGGCACGCCCGTGAACTGCTGACCGGGGCCCGCGTACTCGACCTGTTCGACGCCCTGGTCGACGGCGGTGAGGCGGCCCGTCTCGGCCTGCCTGGCAAACCACGGCCCGACCTGTTCCTGGAGGCGGCACGCCGGCTCGGAGTCCCCGCCGACCGCACGGCCGTCGCCGAGGACGCCCTCGCGGGCGTGGAGGCGGGCCGACGGGGAGGGTTCGCCCTGGTCATCGGCGTGGATCGCGCGGCCGGTGCGGATACGCGGGAGGGGCTGCTGCGGCACGGCGCCGACATTGTCGTACGTGACCTGGGCGAGCTGCTCACCCACGGAACGCCTTCGTGATGGCCGTGACCTGGGAGTACGAAGGTTACGTACCCGGGCAGGAGCGGCTGAGGGAGTCGCTGTGCACCCTGGGCAACGGCTATTTCGCCACACGCGGGGCCCTCCCCGAGTGCGCGGCGGACGACGTGCACTACCCGGGCACGTACGCCGCCGGCATCTACAACCGACTGACCTCGGAAGCGGCCGGCCGTTCCGTCGACAACGAGGACCTGGTCAACCTGCCGAACTGGCTGCCGCTGCGCTTCCGACTTCCGGGGCAGGAGTGGATCACGCCGGACACGGCGACGGTGCTGGAGCACGGCCTGGTCCTGCACCTGTCCGCGGGGCTGCTGGAACGCCGGACACGGTACGACCTCGGCGAGCGGCGGGTGCTGGCCGTGCGGCAGCAGCGGCTGGTGCACATGGGCGATCCCCATCTGGCCGCCCTGCGTACCGAGTTCACGGCGGAGGGTTTCTCCGGCGACCTGGAGGTGGAGGCGGCCCTCGACGGCGGGGTGAGCAACGCCGGCGTGCCGCGCTACCAGGATCTGGACGGCCGCCACCTCACGCACGGGCACACCGGCGACGCCGCACCCGACACCGTGTGGCTGCGCTGCCGCACCCGCACCTCGGACATCCGCATCGGCATGGCGGCCCGGCTCACCACCGACGCGCCTGCCAACGACGTGCCCGTCACCGCCGAGCACACACCTCCGTGCGCCATGCAGCGGCTGCGCCCGCACCTGACCCCCGGCCGCACCGTCACCGTCGACAAGACCGTTGCCCTGCACACCTCCCGCGACCCGGCGATCAGCGATCCGCTGTACGCCGCGCTCGACCGGGTGGGCCGCGCCCCCGGCTTCGACGACTTGCTGGAGTCGCATCTGACGGCCTGGGACCAGCTGTGGCGCCGGGCCGAGCTGGAGGTACCCGGGGAGGCGGGCCGCATCCTGCGGCTGCACCTGTTCCACGTCCTGCAGACGCTCTCCCCGCACACCGCCGACCTCGACGTCGGCGTGCCGGCCCGGGGACTGCACGGCGAGGCCTACCGAGGACACGTGTTCTGGGACGAGCTGTTCGTCCTGCCGTACCTGAACCTGCACTTCCCCGAGGTCTCCCGCGCCCTGCTGCGCTACCGCCACCGCCGACTCGAGCAGGCCTGCACCGCGGTTCGGGAGGCGGGCCGCAGGGGCGCGATGTATCCGTGGCAGAGCGGCAGCGACGGGCGGGAGGAGACCCAGCGGCTGCACCTCAACCCGCGCTCGGGACGCTGGCTGCCGGACCACTCCCGGCTCCAGCATCACGTCGGCTCGGCGATCGCGTACAACGTGTGGCAATACTGCGAGGCGAGCGGCGACGCCGAGTTCCTGCACACCAAGGGCGCCGAGATGCTGCTGCAGATCGCCCGCTTCTGGGCCGATGCGGCGGTGTACGACGAGCAGCTCGGACGGCACCGCATCCGCGGGGTCGTGGGACCCGACGAGTACCACGACGCGTATCCGGGCGCGGCCGAACCCGGCCTCGACGACAACGCCTACACCAACGTCACGGCCGCCTGGGTGCTCACCCGCACCCTGGAACTCCTCGACACCCTGCCCGAACCGCGCCGCCGGGAACTCGTCGAGCGCACCGGCCTGGACGGCGGCGAACTCGAACAATGGGAGGACGTCTCCCGCACGCTCCACGTGCCCTTCCACGCAGGAGTCATCAGCCAGTTCGAGGGCTACGGCGAGCTGGAGGAGCTCGACTGGGACGGCTACCGGCAGCGCTATGGCGACATCCGGCGCCTGGACCGGATCCTGGAGGCCGAGGGCGACACCGTCAACCGCTACCAGGCCTCCAAACAGGCCGACGTCCTGATGCTCGGCTACCTCTTCTCACCAGCCGAACTGCAAGGCCTGTTCGTCCGGTTGGGGGTGCGGCTCGACGAGGAGACATGGCGGCGCACCGTCGACCACTACCTGCACCGCACCAGCCACGGCTCCACGCTCAGCGGCCTGGTCCACGGCTGGGTGCTGGCCCGGGCCCGGCGCACCGAGGCGTGGAAGTTCTGCCAGGAGGCCCTGCAGGGCGACATCGCCGACCTGCAGGGCGGCACCACCGGCGAAGGAATCCACCTCGGTGCCATGGCCGGCACCCTCGACCTCGTCCAACGCGGACTCACCGGCCTGGAGACCCGGGGCGGGGCAATCCGGCTCGACCCCGTGCCGCTGCCCGAACTGTCCTCGTACGGCTTCACCCTGCGTTACCAGGGCCACTGGGGCGTACGCCTGCGGCTGGAACACGGCCGACTGGAGATCGCCGTACCGTCGTCCGACCGGTCCCCGATCGACGTACGGCTGCCCGACCGCACGGTCTGCGTGCAGCCCGGAGAGACGTGCCGGCTGGCGCTCCCGGACTGACGGTTGCCGCGGCGCACCGGGGCTTGGGAGGCGCTGGCCTCGCCGTCCGGCCCGGCAGAGGGGGTAACGCTCTGCGGGAACCGAGAAGGAGGCCGCACCGGTGGCCGTCCGAGCGCGGGGTGGAAAGGCAACACGAATATCGCGGGCTGACCTGGCGACATGGGCCGATCGGACCTTCGCCCGGCTGACGGCCCCGCTCAGGAGCGTCCGAACGGCTACTCGCCGCTGCTCAACGCGACACGGCGGAGGGTACGGGGCGTTGTCATGCTGTTCTCCCTCTTCTCATTGACGGGAATCGGGGACGCTCCCCACCTTCAGTACACCGTGCATGGGTTGTCGGCGCTGCGGTCCAACTGGCCTTACACGGTGGGCCGTTCGTCACCCGCGATAGATGCATACGGTCACGGGGCGAGGGAGAAGTAGTTCTCCTCTTCCTGGGTGAAGTGCAGACGCAGCACGCTGTGCAGTCCGTAGAGGCAGGCGCGCAGATCGTCGAGCTGTTCCGGCGCCAGGTCACCGTCGGTGTCGGCGAGTGTGAGGTGGGTGCCGACGCGCCGGGCGAGCCGTTCGATCTCGGCATGGGCGCGGCTCATGGTGGCGGTCGCCTCCGGGCCGCCGAGGGTGGGGGCGAGTGCCGGGTAGAGCTGATGCTCCTCGGCGTACTCGTGTGGCAGCAGCCGTTCGGTGAGCAGGCGGTGCGCCTCGGCAACTGCCGCGAGTGCTTCGGGACCGGTGCCGTTCGAGAGGCGATCGGCGGCCTCGCGTACGGCCTCCAACACCTCCTGCAGGTCGTCGTGTTCGGCGGCGAAGCGGTGGATGAGTGCTTCCGTGGAGGGCTGGAGCACCGGCCGCGCGGACTTGTCGTCGCCCAGCGCGCGCAGCGCGTTGAGGATCACCGCGACGTCGATGCACTCCTGGAACAGGGCGCCGACGGCGGGCGGGAGCAGGCCGAAGCCGGCCGCGGCCATGGCCGCGAGGGACATCAGCATCCCGCCGAGCGCACTCTGCACGGCGATGCGGCGGGAACGTACGGCGATGGCGACGGCGTCGGCCAGGCGGTCCACCCGGTCGGTGGTCAGGACGATGTCGGCGGCCTCGGAGGAGGCCGTGGAGCCGCGTGCGCCCATGGCCACGCCGATGTCCGCGGCGGCCAGGGCAGGGGCGTCGTTCACGCCGTCACCCACCATCACAGTGACCGCGTGGTCGCGTTCGGCACGTACGGCGGAGACCTTGTCGGCCGGGGTCAGGCCGGCGCGCACGTCGTCGAGGCCGAGGACGCTGCCGATCTCGCGGGCCGGTTCGGGCTGGTCACCGGTGAGCATCACGAGCCGGTCGATGCCCGCCGAACGCAGGCGGCGCACCGTGCGAGGAGCGTCGGGGCGCAGCGGATCACGCAGCAGGACGGCGCCGATGGCGCGGCCGTCGAAGGTGAGCCAGGCGACGGCCGCCCCGTCCAGCAACGCGCGGTTGTCGACCGAGCACGCCCAAGCGGGCCTCTCGGCTCGGGCGTGCAGGCGGCCGATGGTCATCCGACGCCCCTCGACGGTGCCGACGGCATCCCGGCCGGGCTCCTCGGACACCTCGGCGGGCACGGCCGGTTCGAGTCCGCGCTCACGGGCCGCGTCGACGATCGCCTTGGCCAGGACGTGCGGGGAGTATTGGTCGAGCGAGGCGGCCAGCCGCAGCACCTCCGCCGGGTTCCAGCCGGTCGCCGCGATCACGTCGAGGACGCGCGGGTGGCCGCCGGTGAGAGTGCCGGTCTTGTCGAGCAGCAGGGTCCGGGCCCGGCCGAGGTTCTCCAGTGCGCCGCCGTCACGGATCACCACCCCCAGGCGGGAGGCCCGCGACAGCCCGGAAACGACGGCCACCGGCGCCGCCAGCAGCAGAGGGCACGGCGTGGCGACCACCAGGACAGCCACCGCCCGCACGGCGGAACCGGTGGCCAGCCAGGCCAGCCCCGCGGCAGCCAGGGACAGCGGCAGGAACCAGGCCGCGTAGCGGTCGGCGAGACGGACAACGGGAGCGGACTCCGCCCCGGCCTGCCGGGCCAGCTGTACGATCTCGGCGTACGTGCTGTCCCGCTCGGTCGCCGTGGCGCGCAGGTCGAAGGCGCCACCCGCGTTGACCACGCCGCTGCGCACCGTCTGGCCCGGCCCGCGCTCCACGGTCAGAGGTTCACCGGTGAGCACCGATTCGTCGAGCACTGCCGTGGCACCGACCATCTGGCCGTCGACGGGGACCACCTCGCCCGGCCCGACGACGAGCAGGTCACCGACGGCGACCTCGGCCAGCGGCACAGTGCGCACCTCGGTCCCGGTGCGGCGCCGGCCGGTGCGCGGCGCGTGCTCCAGCAGTGCGCGCAGGTCGCGGGAGGCCCGTCTACGGGCCGCGGCCTCCAGGGTGCGGCCGGTGGCGAGCATCAGCGCGATCAGGGCCCCGGCCAGGTACTCGCGCACGGCCAGGGTGCCGCCGAGCGCCAGGACCGCGATCAGGTCCACGCCGGCATGACCGCGCCGCAACGCGGCCAGAACCCAGCCCACCGCGGGTACGACGGCCACGACGGTGCCGAGGCCCCAGCAGAAGTCAGCGACGGCGGGGGCGTCTGCCAGCCAGGAGACGCCACCGGCCGTCAGGGCTGTGGCCGTGACGGCGAGGAGAACCGTCTCCGGACCGGGCGGCAGGAACAGCGCCGCGAACAAGCGTCGCAGCGAGCTCCCAGGAATGGCGCGGTTCACGGCGGGTCCCCCCAGCTCAAGTGTGCGGGACGACAGCGACGGGGCACGGCGCATGGTGCAGCGCC
Organism: Streptomyces sp. ME02-8801-2C; assembly: GCF_033793965.1. Taxonomy (NCBI): domain Bacteria; kingdom Bacillati; phylum Actinomycetota; class Actinomycetes; order Kitasatosporales; family Streptomycetaceae; genus Streptomyces; species Streptomyces sp. ME02-8801-2C. Next base: position 9,482 of record NZ_JARAXP010000031.1, read on the forward strand.
GCGTGCGCGACGGGCCCGAGTTTCCAGGTGAGGTGGGACGGGTGCCGTCGGCGCCCCACGACGGTGAGCCGGCTGTGCACGGAGGCGGACAGCAGCACCTGAGCCGCGGAGCCCTTGGTGGCCTGTTCCACGACTGGGACGTCGGGGAACTTCTCGCGCCACGGTGCCAGTTCGGCGGCGAACCGTGTGCGTTCCTCCGCCTCGTAGCCGGTGTCGGCCGGCTTGGACAACACGCGTGGATGCGTCAATGGAGAGGACGATGGCAGAGCCCGTACGGCGCGCACGGGCGTTCCCCGACCCTGGGCGGTGGTGAAGGCGAACTCCAGCAGAGGGGAGGTGATCGGTCCTTCCTCTTGCACGCCGACCACGATCTCGTCGCGATCGGCTGCCGCCGGATGTTCCCAGCCCTCCTCGACGGCCCGATCGCCGGCCCGGACGGTGACGGCCGGACACTGCGTGAGGCCCAGGACATGCAGGCTGATGGAGCCGAGCAGGAAACTCGCCGCCGAGCTGTGTCCGCGGGAGCCGAGCACCAGCATGGTCGCGGTGTCGCTCAGGTCCAGCAGCGCTGCCGAGGCGGGAGCCGACACGAGCTTCGTGGTCACGGTCAGATCGCCGTAGCGGTGGAGCAGTTCGGCCTCGGCTCGGCGCAGTACCTGGCCGCCGTACCGCTGCTTGCTGAGGGCTTCCTGGGCGATGGGCACGTCTAGCGGCTGGGTGGTCCAGGAGTGGACCAGCAGGACGGGCAGGTGCCGGTCCACGGCTTCGCGGGCGGCCCACCACGCCGCTGTCATGCCGACGGGGGAACCGTCGAGACCGACGACGACAGGTCCGGTCATGGCGCACCTCCGCTGTCGGCGCGACAGAGAGTCGAGGGCCACGCTGCCGCGCATGTATCCCCCATTCCAGGGTCGGGCTCGACGGCCATCCGGGCGAGGGCCGGATGGTTCGCACCGTGGGCCCGTCCGGCCCTGTGCGTGTGCGGCGGGCAGGAAGAGGCTGGGCCGGTAGTGAGGCGAAGGCCGTCAGGCCGATCTCGCCGGGCCAGGTGCCCGGCCGCGTGGCGCTGCCCGCGGCCTGCTCGTCCCGCAGGAAGCCCTGCCGCCCCGGCGGTGGGACGGCGCGGAGCCGGAGAGGGAGAAAGATGAGTGGCCCGGTTGTCGTGGGAGTGGACGGCTCGTTGTCGAGTCTGGCCGCGGTGGAGGTCGCTGCCAGGGAAGCCGATCGGCGAGGGGCGGACCCGATGGTGCTGGATGCGTGGAGTGACCGGATCGTGCGTCCGGAGGCCGGGCCTGCCGAACGGAGGTTCGCGAAGCACGACAGGGACCGGCTCCCAAACGACGCGATTCCTGGGCTCGGCGGAGTCCTGAGCAAGAAGTATCCGGACGTCGTCGTGCACTGCCGGCGCACCCGGGGTTGGACCCGCCAGGCCCTCGTCGAGGCGAGCGCCGGAGCCCAGCTGGTCGTGGTCGGGGCGCACGGGCGGGGCGGCCTGACGGGCTTGCTGCCGGGCTCGGTCAGCGAGGCAGTCCTGCGGCATGCGCACTGCCCCGTCGCCGTGGCCGGCTCCGGGAAGGAGTGACCGTGGAGGGCGAGGTGACCATCCGCGTCGCACCGGAAGCTCCGGTGCCGGAACATGCCGTCGCGGTGTCCGATCCGTACCGGCTGACCGTGCCGCAGGTCGCGGCCCGACTCGGCGTCGACCCGGGTGCGGGGCTCAGTACGCCTGAGGTCACCGAGCGTACGGCGGCCTTCGGGTCCCAACCGGCTGGCCGAACCGGCCCGGCGCCCGGAGTGACTGAAGTTCCTGGACCAGTTCCGCAACTGGCTCATCGGCATCCTGCTGACCGCCGCCGTGGTCGCCGGAGCCATCGGTGACATCAAGGACGCCGTGGTCATCACCGTCGTCCTGCAGATCAACGCCGTCCTCGGCTACCTCCAGGAACGGCGCGCCGAACGCAGCCTGGAGGCGCTGCGCCGGATGCTCGTGCCGACCGCCCGGGTCCGCCGCGACGGTACGGAACAGGTGGTGGAGGCGCACACCCTGGTACCCGGCGACGTGGTCCTGCTGGAGGCCGGCGACCGGGTGCCGGCCAACGGGCGGCTGGTCGTCGCGCAGGCGGTGGAGGTGGCCGAGGCGGCCCTGACCGGGGAGTCCCAGCCCGTCGCCAAGAACGTGGCGGCGGTCGGGCACGCCGCGACCGTGCCAGTGCCGCTCGCCGAGCGCACCAGCGTGCTGTTCATGAACACCGCGCTGACCCGGGGCCGTGCCGAGATGATCGTCACGGCCACCGGCATGCGCACCGAACTCGGCGCGATCGCCGAGGCGTTGCGCACCGGCCCGGAACCGCCCAGCCCGCTCCAGGTCCAGCTCGACAGTCTCGGCCGGCGGCTCGCGCTGCTGAGCGGTGTCGCGGTCGTCGCCTATGCCTTGACCGCCCTGGTGCGCGGCGAGGCGCTCGCGGACATCGCGCTGCGGGCGGTGGCGCTGGCCGTCGCCGCGATCCCCGAGGGGCTGCCCGCCGTCCTGGCGTTGACACTGTCGCTCGGGGTGTACCGCATGGCGCGCCGTGGCGCCATCGTCAAACGCCTCGCCTCCGTGGAGTCGCTCGGTGCGGCGACCGTCGTGTGCAGTGACAAGACCGGCACGCTGACCATGAACGAGATGACCGCGCGGCTCCTGTGGAGCGCAGGCAGGCTCTACGACGTCACGGGCGAGGGCTATGGCACAGCGGGCGCCGTCTGCGCCGCAGGCACGTCGGACGCCGTACACGACGGTGACCTGTGCGAGGCGGTGCTTCCCTTCGCCGCGTGCAACGACGCGCGCCTGACCGACCAGGGCTTCATCGGGGATCCGACGGAGGCCGCGCTGGTGGTGCTCGCGGCGAAGGCCGGCATCGACGCGGACCTGCTGCGCGCGGAGCTGCCCCGCCTCGGTGAACTGCCCTTCGACGCCGCCACCAAGTACATGGCCACCTTCCATCCCGAACCCGACGGCCGCATCCGAGTCCAGGTCAAGGGCGCCGTCGACGTCCTGCTGGACCTGTGCGGCGACGTGCTCACCGGGGACGGTGTGCGTTCCCTCGACGAGGGGCGCAGGAGCGAGATCCTCGCCGTGACCTCACAGTTCGGCGACGCCGGTCTGCGGGTCCTGGGCGCGGCCACCACCGTCGTCGACAGTGTGCCGGACACTGCGGCCGACCTGACCGGGCTGACCCTGGTGTCCATCGTGGGGATCGCCGACCCGCCGCGTCCGCAGGCGCGGGACGCGCTGGCGCTGTGCCGCACGGCCGGGGTCGCGGTCAAGATGATCACCGGCGACCATGCCGGCACAGCGGCGGCCATCGCGCGCGAACTGGGCATCACCGGCGAGGTGGTGACCGGCGTCGAGCTGGACCGGATGACGGAGGCTCAACTCGCCCTCCGCATCGACGACATCGGCGTCTTCGCCCGGGTCGCCCCGGAGCACAAGGTCGTGATCGTACGGGCGCTGGTGAGCAGGGGCCACATCGTCGCCATGACCGGCGACGGCGTCAACGACGCCCCGGCGCTGCGGGCCGCCCACATCGGGGTCGCCATGGGCATCACCGGCACGGACGTCGCCAAGGAAGCCGCCGACATGGTGCTCACCGACGACGACTTCTCCACGATCGTGCGGGCCGTGCGCGAGGGCCGCGCCATCTACGCCAACATCGTCAAGTTCGTCCGCTTCCAGCTGGCCACCAACATCGGCGCCATCCTGACCCTGATGGGAGCCTCCCTGGCCGGACTGCCCGCCCCGCTCACGGCGGCCCAACTGCTGTGGATCAACATCATCATGGACGGCCCGCCCGCCATGGCCCTGGCCGTCGACCCCGCCCGCGATGACGTGATGCGCCACCCGCCGCGCGACCCGGCCGAGCGGATCCTTGACACCCGGCGTCTGTTCGTCATCGGCCGGGCGGGCGCGGTCATGGCCGTAGGCACCGTGGTCCTGCTGGCCCTCGCGCGCCCGCGCGTAGGCACGGACACGGCCGCGACCATGGCGTTCACGACGTTCGTCCTCTTCCAGCTGTTCAACTCCCTGGGCGCCCGCGCGGACGACGGCCCCCTGCTGGGCCGCCACCAATTCCGCAATCGCACTCTGTGGCTGTGCCTAACCGGCGTCCTGGCCGTGCAGGTCGCCGCCGTCCACCTGCCCTGGGCGCGCACGGTCTTCGGCACCGTGCCGCTGAACGCCGCCCAGTGGGCCCTGTGCCTGGCCACCGCGTCCACCGTCCTCCTCGCCGAACTGGCCCTGCGCGCCGCTCGATCAGCGCTGCGCGGATCCGTCAGGACAACCTGACGGGTTGCTCTCCTGCGCCGATGGACGCGCGCAGCTACGGCGTGAGACTCCCGAGGGCAGTCTCACGCCACACCGGTGCCTGCACTCGCCGTATTCGGGACGGGATCACGCGCCTGCGTCGGCCGCGGTGAGTGAGGCGAGGGCGGCGTCGAGGCGGCGGGTGGCCTCTTCGGCGACCGGACGCAGGGCGTCGAGTTCGGTGAGGGCGACCATCGTGTTCGGGTCGAGGGCCTGTACGGCGGTGCGGTCGCCGTCGGCGCGGACGACGACGTTGCAGGGCAGCAGCAGGCCGATGGAGCGGTCGGTCTCCAGAGCGCGGTGGGCCAGTGACGGGTTGCAGGCGCCGAGGATCAGGTAGTCCTCCATGTCCTGGTCGAGCTTGGCCTTGAGGGTGGAGGCGACGTCGATCTCGGTGAGGATGCCGAAACCCTGCTCGGCGAGCGTGTCGCGGACGCGGCCGACGGCGGTGGCGAAGTCGGTGTCGAGATGCACGGTGCGGTCGTAACGCATGACGGTGGCCCTACTCGTGAGGGGTTCGGGCGGGGTGTCTCCTGCTTCAGAAAATACCCCGGGGGGTACCCATGCTAGCCTCGATGCATACCCCCGGGGGTAATTCTTCGCTGGAAGGGAGTGCTCGGCGTGTTCTTCGTTGACACCATCGAGGTGGCGGGGCTCGGCAACCGCAGCTACCTGGCGGGCGGTGAGCGGACGGCGGTGGCGGTCGACCCGCCGCGAGACGTCGACCAGATGATCGCGGCGGCGGTCCGACGGGGGGTGCGGATATCCCGCGTCGTCGAGACGCACATCCACAACGACTACGTCACCGGCGGTCTGGAGCTGGCCCGCCTCACGGGCGCCGCCTACCTCGTTCCGGCCGGCGCCCGCGTCTCCTTCGACCGGATACCCGTGCGCGACGGGGACAGCACCGTCATCGACGCCGATGCCGAACTGGCCCTGCGTGCCCTCGCGACGCCCGGCCACACGCCGCACCACACCTCATACGTCCTGGAGGAGAACGGGGCGGCGGTCGTGGTGTTCACCGGCGGCTCGCTGCTCATCGGCACGGTCGGCCGCCCGGACCTCGTCGAGCCGCGACTGACTGAGGACCTCGCCCGCGCCCAGCATGCCTCCGCACACCGCCTCGCAGTCGAACTGCCCGACGAGACACCCGTGTTGCCCACCCACGGCTTCGGCAGCTTCTGCTCGTCCAGTCAGGCCGAAGGGAGTGCCACGACCATCGGCAAGGAGAAGGCGGGCAACGAGGCGCTCACCCGGGACGTGGACACGTTCGTCGCCGACCTGCTGGCCGGTCTGGACGACATCCCCGCCTACTACGCGCACATGGGTCCGGCCAACGCGAACGGCCCCGCGCCGGTCGACCTCACCCCGCCCGTCGTCGCCGACGCCGAGGAGATCGCCGCGCGGCTGGCCGCGGGGGAGTGGGTGGTCGATCTGCGCAACCGCGTCGCGTTCGCCGAAGGACATATAGCGGGCTCGTTCAACTTCGAGGCCGAGGGGCAACTCGCCACGTACCTGGCCTGGTTGATCCCGTGGGGCAAGCCTGTGACGCTGCTCGCCGAGTCGGCCGCGCAGCTGGCCGCCGCCCAGCGTGAGCTGGTCCGCGTCGGTATCGACCGACCGGCCGCAGCGGCCACCGGCGAACCGTCGGCCTGGGTACGCGATGACGAGGCCCTCGCTTCCTTCGCTCGGACCACGTTCGCCGACCTCGCGCGCCAGTACCCCGGCGAGGGCGTCGTCGTACTGGACGTCCGGCGCACCTCCGAACGGGCCGGCGGCTTCATCGAGGGCTCGGTGCACATCCCGGTCCACACCCTGCACCGGCGGCTCGACGAGATCCCCGAAGGAGAGGTGTGGGTGCACTGCGCGGGTGGCATGCGCGCCGCCATCGCGGCCTCGCTGCTGGACGCGGCCGGCCGTGACGTCGTCGCGGTGGATGACGCGTTCGACGCCGCCGAGAAGGCCGGACTCACCGTCCGGGCCGCCTGACCGGCCACCCGGAAGGAGCGAGAAGCACCGATGAACCTCTTCCACCGCGGCCCAGGCCGGGTCACCGTACGGGAGGCAGCCGAGCACACCGGGCATGGTCCCGCCGCCGAGGGCAAGGGCGGCACCGGCGACGCCTTGCTGCTGGACGTCCGCGAGCCCTGCGAGTGGCAGGCGGGCCACGCTCCCGGGGCGGTCCACGTGTCGCTGTCCGCCCTGGCAGCGGGCGTCTCGCTGCCGGCCGAGGCTCAGGGCCGCCCGCTGGTCGTCATCTGCCGCTCGGGCAACCGCTCCCGGCAGGCCGCCGAACTGCTGGTTGCCCGGGGTGCCCCGGCCGTGGACGTCATCGGCGGTATGCGGGAGTGGCTCCGGGCCGGTCTGCCGGTCGTGGACCAACAGGGCATGAACGGCACGGTGGCGTGAGCACTCTGATACTCGCCCTGGCCGCCGGGGCCGTCATCGGCCTGGCGCTCGGCGCGCTCGGGGGCGGCGGCAGCGTGCTGGCCGTACCCGCCCTGATCTACCTGCTCGGCTTCACCCCGGTCGCGGCCACCACCGCGTCCCTCGTCATCGTGGCCGTCAGCTCGGCCACGGCGCTGCCCGCGCATGCCCGCGACGGCCAGGTCCGCTGGCGTACGGGGCTGTTGTTCGCGGCCGCCGGGATCGGTCCGGCGATGCTGGGCGGCGCGGTCGCCGGGCGGTTGCCGGCGGCGGCGCTGACCGGAGCCTTCGGCGTGGTCGCCGCAGCGGCCGCGGTTCGTATGCTGCGTGCCCGCCGCAGCACGGACGTGGCGCGGCCGGTGCGTCCCGGCCGGGCGGCGGCCGCCGGCGCCGGGCTCGGCGCGGTCACTGGCGTCCTGGGAGTCGGCGGCGGCTTCCTCGCCGTACCGGCGCTGGTCGGTGTCCTCGGGATGCGGATGCGGGCGGCGGTGGGCACCAGTCTGCTGGTCATCACCGTCAATTCGCTGGCCGCGCTCGCGATGCGGGCGGGTACGGCCGACGGCCTGGACTGGGCGGTGATCGGTCCCTTCGCCGGTGCCGCGGTCCTCGGTGCGTGGGACGGCAAACGCCTGGCCGCGAAGGTCTCAGTGAAGGCGCTGCAGCGGATCTTCGCGCTGGTGCTGCTGGCGGTGGCCGCCTTCATGCTGATCGACACGGCGGTGTGATGGGGCCGGTCCGCAGGAGGCTGTGTCTCACGCCAGCGACAGGAACAGCTTCTCCAGGCGGGCGCGCATCTGTGCGGCGTCCTCGCCGTTCTTGCGGCCGGACTCGATGTCGGTCACGCACTGCTGCAGACCGGTGGCGATGATTGCGAAACCTGCACGGTCGAGGGCGCGCGAGGCTGCGGCGAGCTGCATCACGACCTCTTCGCAGTCGCGCCCCTCCTCGATCATCCGGATCACGCCGGAGATCTGGCCCTGTGCGCGGCGCAGCCGGTTGAGCACGGCCTTCAGGTCCGCACCCGCGAGTTCCAGTTCCACGATCACTCCTCGAAAAATACCCCTAGGGGTACACTACGTCCCGGTTCGGCACGGCGTCGACCATGAAGGATCACATCAGTCATGACACCTCCCCTCACCCTCGGCACGGACCAGGCCCACACCCGGCTGCACGAGTTCACCGTCATCGACGTGCGCACACCCGGCGAGTTCGCCTCGGGCCACCTGCCAGGCGCGCTCAACATCCCCCTGGACCAGGTCCGGCGCGCGCTGCCCGACATTCGCAACGCCGCCGAGCGCGGCGACATCCTCGTCGTCTGCGCCTCCGGCGCCCGCTCCGAGAACGCCTGCAAGCTGCTCGCGGAGCAGGGCATCCCCACCGCAACGCTCGCCGGTGGCACCGGCGCCTGGGCCGCCGAGGGACACGACCTGCACCGTCCCGAGGCCTGCGAGACCCGTGCCGCCTGGAGCATGGAACGCCAAGTGCGCTTCACCGCCGGCACGTTGGTGCTCCTCGGTCTGGTGCTTGGTCTGCTCGTCTCCCCGGCCTTCCAGATCCTCTCGGCCGGCATCGCGGGTGGCCTGGTCTTTTCCGCCCTCACCAACACCTGCGGCATGGCGGCCATGCTCGGCAGACTGCCGCACAACCGTCCCCGCCCGGCAGACCTTGAGGCCACGCTGGCCTCGCTGCGCGGCCGCTGATCAGTGCTTGCCCGTCGAGGCTGTGGCGGACTGCCGGCCCCGCTGCCAGTTCGGTCCGTGCCTCGGTGCCGGCCTTGGCGAAGACGGGGGGTGACCAGACGGCACGACCCGTACCAGGCGGCCCAGAAGCCGATCAGTGCGATGTCGGATCCGGTTACGGTCGCCTCGAAGTTCTCCTTGGTCAGTTCGATAGTCGGGTATCCGGTTCAACTGGCGGCCAAGCGGGGTCGTTCCAGGCAGACGGGAGGCAGCGGGAACCAGCGCATCCGCTCGAAGTCGGCCGGCAGCCCGGTGGGACTTTCGTCCGGACGGTCGGGGCGGGACGCGAGCAGGTCGCGGGCGCGCGCGAGTTGGCCGACGAGCGCGTCCTCGCCCAGCCGGCGGTGAGGAGAGGCGGGTGCCGAGAGTCGTCCGTCGTCGGTGTAGTGCACATCGGTCAGCCGCAGTGGGGGATCGGTGGAGCCGTCGCGGTGGCGCCACTGGCCGGTGTGCGGGTCGAAGCGGTAGTCCGGCAGGAGACGGTGGCCGTGTGCGGCGATCAGGTCGACCGCGTCGATGAGGTAGTCGCGCACGGTGTCGCTGATGAAGTAGTTGAAGTTGACGCGGGTCCAGCCGGGTTTGATGCCGTCGCAGCCGTGGGCGACCTCGTCGCGCAGGGCGTGGGAGGTGGCCGCGTCGATGGCCAGCAGACGGTGACCGTACGGGCCGGCACAGGAGCAGCCGCCGCGGGCCTGGATGCCGAAGAGGTCGTTGAGCAGGGCGACGACGTAGTTGTGGTGCAGGAAACGTTCGCCGTGGCGGATGCGGAAGGAGACGATGGACAGCCGCCGGGCGTGGTGGTCGCCGAGGATGTCGATGGCCGGATTGCGGTCCCAGCATGCCAGCGCGCGTTGCCAGTGCCGCTCCTCGGCCGCCTGGATCGTGTCGGTGCCGACGGCCCGCTTGAGGGCGAAGACCAGTCCGGCGCGGATGGACTCGACGATCGCCGGGGTGCCGCCCTCCTCGCGGGCGACCGGGTCGTCGAGATACCGGTGGCCGAGCGGGTCGACGAAGGCGACGGTGCCGCCGCCGGGCGCGGTGGGCACCCGGTTGCGGACGAGCTCCCGCCGTACGACGAGCACGCCGGGCGTTTGCGGGCCCCCGACGAACTTGTGCGGGGAGATGAAGAGAGCGTCCTTGTGGTCGTCCGCCCCGGGGCCGCTGTCGGCGACGCGGAGGGGGACGTAGGGGGCGGCGGCCGCGTAGTCCCAGAAGGACAGTGCGCCGTGCGTGTGCAGCAGGCGGGCGATGGGGTCGGTGTCGGTGAGGATGCCGGTGACGTTGGAGGCGGCGGAGAAGCTGCCGATGCGCAGCGGGCGGTCGGCGTATCGCCGCAGTTCGGCTTCGAGTTCGGCGAGGTCGATGTGGCCGTCGGGGTCTTCGTCGATGACGACGACATCGGCGATGGACTCGCGCCAGGGCAGTTCGTTGGAGTGGTGTTCGTACGGGCCGACGAAGACCACCGGACGCTCAGCAGGCGGGGGCGGGTCCGTGCGGCGCAACTGAAGGATGCCGACCAGCTTGTTCACCGCCGCGGTGGCACCGGAGCCGCAGAAGATCACGAGGTCGTCCTCGGTGCCGCCGACCGCGTCGCGAATGATGCGCCGGGCGTCCTCGCGCAGCCGGGTGGTCTGCAGTCCGGTGCTGGAGCTCTCGGTATGCGTGTTGCCGTAGCGGGGCAGCACCTGCGCACGGACGAAGTCCTCGATGAAGTCCAGCGAGCGGCCGGAGGCGGTGTAGTCGGCGTAGACGATCCGCTTCGGGCCGTACGGGCCGTCCAGCACCTCGTCGTCGCCGATCAGCCCGCGGCGGATGCGTTCCAGGAGAGGCGATGCGGGCGATGCCAATCGCGTGACGTGGGTGCTCATGGCTCCAGCTCGATGCCGATCGCGGGGGGCTGGTGGAGCGTGTTGTGGACGGTGCAGTGCGAGGCGACGGCGAGCAGGGCCGCGCGGCGCTCCTCGGGCAGTCCGGGCGGCGGGCTGACGACGACCCGGACGGATCCGACCCGGGCGGGGCGGTCGGTGGCCATGGTGAACTCGGCGCGCACCCTCAGCCCGGCGCGCCCCAGACCATGGCGGTGGAGTTGACGCCCTCTCCTGCCCGAGGGCGGGAGATTCCGGTCCGCACCGCTACGCGGTACCACCTTGGGTTCCTGCTTCACTGGCCCTTGCCGGTCTCCGGAGAGCTCGGTCTTACAGGGGCCTCCACAGGCGTCACTTCCCGCCCGTCCGGCGGTAGATCCGACAACTTCGTCGTCGGATGAGGCGATCTTAGCCATGCCGCCGCGGCCCTCCGGGCCACTATGGGCAGGATGCCCTTCACCTCTACCCTGAAGGATGGAGCACTGGGTAAGTGTTCGGTAGCGGCCGGCGTAGAAGGCGACGCAGGTGGCCAGGGACGCGGCGAACAGCTCGGTCGGGGTGGGCGCGGTGTCGGTGCCGCCCGCGTCCGCGGGCTGGTCGACGAGGAGCCGATGGCCGCGTACCTCGACGGCGAACGCGTCGCCATCGACGTGGATGACGTCGAGGACATGCGCGGCGGCATCCGACGGGCGTGGAGCGGTGGTCTCCGCTGCGGTCCCTGTCATGGCTGTGCCTCCCTCGTCGAGGTTCTCCGCTGCCTGCTTCCAGTGTGCAGCGCGGACGGTGCGGCGGGGGCAGGGGTCGACGGGGGCAGGTCAGGGCCGTTCGGCCCCGTGCGGAGGACCGAGGAGGGATATATCCTGCGGGGTATTTCTGTCGGCTGTGTCATCGGTGCCGCGCGACGAGCCGTCGGGCGGGCCCCCTCCCTACATACCCTGGTGGGTACCCACGCCGGGACCATCGGCCCCTGACTCCGCCTCATCTTCCTTACGAGAGCGGAGGCATGGGCAAACACGTCGTGATTCTCGGAAGCGGCACCGCGGGCACGCTGGCGGCCAACCGGCTGCGGCGGGCGTATGACGAGCGCGAGTGCCGGATCACGGTCGTCGATCAGGACGACGACCACGTCTACCAGCCCGGTCTGCTCTTCGTCCCGTTCGACAGCTCCACGACGGCATCGACTACAAGCAGGCCAGGATCGACAGGGTGGACCTGGACGCACGGACGGTGCACCTCGCCGGCGGCATCCGGCTCACTTACGACCTGCTTGTCGTGGCGACCAAAGCCACGCTCCTCCCGGAAGAGACCGAGGGGCTGGCCGGACCCGGCTGGGTGAGAAGGTCTTCACCTTCTACGACCTGCCCGGCGCAGTGGGCCTGCGGCACGCGCTGGAGCACTTCGAGGGCGGCAGGATCGTTGTCAACGTGGCCGACCTGCCCATCAAGTGCCCCGTCGCGCCACTGGAGTTCGCCTTTCTCACCGACTGGTACCTCCAGCGGTGCGGCATCCGCGACAAGGTTGAACTCACTTACGTCACCCCCTTGGACGCAGCCTTCACCAAGCCGGTCGCCGCCAAGACGCTGGGCGACCTGCTGACGGAGAAGGGCATCGAGCTGGTCACCGAGTTCACACTCGGCGAGGTCGACGGCGCGGGCGGACGCCTGGTGTCGTACGACGGGCGTGAGGTGCCCTTCGACCTGGCCGTCGTCGTGCCGCTGCACGGGGGCGCCGAGTATGTCGGCCGCTCACCGGGGCTCGGCGACGAACTCGGCTTCGTCCCCGTCGACCGGAGCACCCTCCAACATCCCGACCACCCCGAGGTGTTCGCCATCGGCGACGCCGCGGGCCTGCCCGCCTCCAAGGCCGGCTCGGTGGCTCATTTCGAGGGCGAGGTGCTGGTGCACAACATCGTTCGCCACCTCGCCGGACAGCCGCTGGACGCCGCGTACGACGGCCACACCAACTGCTTCGTCGAGACCGGCTTCCACAAGGCCCTGCTCATCGACTTCAACTACGACACCGAGCCGCTGCCCGGCCACTTCCCGGCCGCCGTCGGCCTGCCGCTGCTGAAGGAGTCCCACGCCAACCACCTCGGCAAGCTCGCCTTCGAGTGGCTGTACTGGCACAACCTGCTCCCCGGCAGGGAACTGCCCGGCATCGGCTCGGCGACGCCCGAGCGCGGCAAGAACCACGTCCACGTCTGAGCTGAGGAGAACCGTCATGCCCACCGCCACCTACGGCGACATCGCCGTCCCCGTCGATGACGAAGGCTTCTTCACCGAGCCCGGCCGGTGGACCGAGGCCATGGCCGAGCACATCGCCCGCGAGTCGGGCATCGGGCACCTCACCGACCAGCACTGGAAGGTCATCCGCTTCATGCGCGCCCAGTACGCGGAGAAGGGCACCGGCCCTACCGTGCGGGTGCTCGGCAAGACCTCCGGCGTGAGCGTCAAGGAGCTCTACCAGCTCTTCCCCAAGGGCCCGGCCAAGACCGCCGCGAAGATCGCCGGAATCCCCAAGCCCCGCGGCTGCCTCTGACCCGCCCGCCGCACCACAAGGAGCATGCGTCATGACTGCCACCGTCACGATCGAGAAGGTGTCGATCATCGTCTCCAAGGGATCCCTGGAAGGGATCTACCCGGCCCTGATCATGGCCAACGGCGCCCGCGCCGAAGGCATCGAGGCCGACCTGTTCTTCACCTTCTTCGGCCTCGACGCCATCACCAGGAAGCAGTACGACCACATCAAGCTGGCCACCGTCGGCAACCCCGGCCTCCACCTGCCCACCCTGCTCGGTGGCCTGCCGGGCGTCCCGGACCTGATCACCCGGTACATGGAACGGAAGATGGAGAAGCTCGACATCCCGCCCATCCCCGAGTTCATCGAGATGATCTCCGACACCGGCGCGGGCATCTACGCCTGCAAGGCATCAGTGGACCTCTTCGACCTCGACAAGGACGACCTCATCGAACAGGTCCAGGGCATCATCATCATCGGCGAGTTCTACGAGCACGCCGCCGTCGGACAGATCATCTACACCTGAGCGGCCGTGCGGCGTCCTAGCCTGCCCGGGACTTGGCCCACCGGCGGTAGGCGGCCACCGCGGTCGGCAGGGTCGGGAAGATGCGGTCCGCGCCGACGGACTCGGTCAGGCCGTAGGCGTCCAGTTCGTCCCGCAGGTCCTGTTTGACGCGGGCAAGGGCGAACACGATGCTACGGCGGGTCAGTTCTCGGCGGAGCTCGTCGACGGCATCCAGGGCGGTGATGTCGACCTCCACGTTGGCCTCCGTATTGAGGACGAACCAGCGGACCGGGCCGGTCTGTTCGTCGACGGCGGCCAGAGCCCGGTGGCGGAAGTCCTCCGCGTTGGCGAAGAACAGCGGCGAGTCGTAGCGGTAGACGAGGAGTCCTGGGACGGTGCGGGCCTGCGGGTAGTCGTCGATGTCGTGCATGCCGGCCACGTCGGGGACCAGGCCCTCGACGGCGTCGTGGGGGCGGGCCACCCGGGACAGGAGCTCTGCCACCGAGAGCCCGACGGCGACCAGCACCCCGTACAGGACGTCCAGGGCCAGCACACCGGCGAGGCAGCCGAGCGCCAGCAGCAGTTCGCGCCGGCGGAAGGAGGCCAGGCGGCGGAAGCCGGCGAAGTCGACCATGCGAACGGCGGCGTAGACAACGATCGCGCCGAGCACGGCGGACGGGGCGTGGGCCAACAGAGGGCTGAGGAAGAGCAGCACGGCGAGCACGGCCGCCCCGGCGACCAGCGAGTAGGCCTGGCTGTGCGCGCCCGCCGACGAGGCGAGCGCGGTGCGGCTGGCGCTGCTGCTCACCGGGAAGCCGTGCAGCGCGCCCGCGCCGAGGTTGGCCGAGCCCAGGGCCAGGAACTCCTGGTTGGCGTCGTGCTCGGGGTCGTCGGGGCGTGCGAAGGCCCGGGCCGTGAGGACGACGTCCGTGTAGGCGACCAGCAGGACGCCGAGCGCGGGCAGTACCAGCCGCGGCAGCTCGCCGAGGTCGGGCAGGCCGAACTCCGGCAGTCCGGACGGGACTTCGCCGATCACCGCGATGCCCTGCCGGTCGTCGAGGCCGAAAGCCGCCACCGCCGCCGTTCCGAGCACGACGACGGCCAGCGGTCCGGGTACCGCAGGCAGGAACCGTGGCATGGTGAACAGGAGGATCAGCGCGGCAGTGGCGAGACCCGCGGTCGCCGGGTGGACGTCCGGCAGGTCGCGTGCGAAGGACCACAGTTTCGGGAAGAAGTCCGCCCCTGTCGTGTCCACGCCGGTGAGCTTGGGCAACTGGTCCACGATCATGATCAGCGCCAGGCCGGCCAGGTAGCCGATCAGCACCGGCCGGGAGAGGAGGTCTGCGACGAAGCCGAGCCGCAGGGCCCATGCCAGCAGGCACAGCAGGCCGACCGTCAGGGCGACGGCAGCCGCCAGCGTGGCGTAGCGCCCAGGATCCCCGGCGGCCAGCGGACCGACCACGGTGGCCGTCATGAGGGCGGTGGTGGACTCGGGGCCGAGAGACAGCAGTCTTGAGGAGCCCAGCACCGCGTACAGGCCGAGAGAGGGCAGGATCGCCCACAGCCCGGCGACCGGCGGAAGCCCGGCCACCCCTGCGTACGCCATCACCTGCGGCACGAGATACGCGGCGACGGTCGCGCCGGCCAGCAGATCTCCGCGCAGCCAGGAGCGGCGGTAGCCGGCGAGGACCACGACCCCGGGCAGCAGGCGGCGCCACCCCAAGGCGTGCCCGCCCGGTCCAGGGAACATGGGGATCCTTTCGCCGTGTCCTCCTCAGGATCCGCCGAGGGGCCGGTCGTACGCGATGGGCCGACCGGCCCGGATCCGCCTCGCCTGCCAGGGGCGGAACCCGGCACGGACCGAGGCGAGCCGCTCCTGCACCCGTGGCCCGGCCCGCACCCATGGGGCCGGTCGGCCCCGGCCTGGGACCTGCGGCCCCTGCACCGCGGCCACCGCCGTGATGACCATGGAAGCGGATCCCCGAAGGGAGCCCCCGACCAGGAGGTGGACAGCATGTCCCGCAACGTCACCGTGGGCCTCGACGGCTCGCCCGAGAGCCGCGCCGCCGCCGAGTGGGCGGCCCGCGAGGCGAAGCTGCGTGGTCTGCCGTTGAAGATCGTGCACGTCTGGGAGCCCGTCCCCGTGCCGATGGCGCAGGCACCGCTGCTCGGCGCCGAGACGCAGGCGCACTGGAGCGAGCGAGGCGAGATGGGGGCACCCCCGGCCGAAGGCTGGGGGAGGATTCCGCGCGAGGCGGCCGAAGGACTCAGGCTGCGTCACCCCGGAGTGGACGTGACCATGGAGCAGGTGAGCGGCACGCCTGTCGACGTGCTGAACGCTGCGGCGAAGGACGCCGACGTGCTGGTCCTCGGCTCCCGTGGGCTGAGCGGGATCGGGGGGTTCCTCGTCGGGTCCGTGGGCTCGGGCGTGATCGCGCATGCCGAGAACCCCGTGGTCCTCGTCCGGGCTGGAGAGCAGGCGGCCGACGAGCACGAGAAGGACCCGTCCGGGATCCCGTCCGCGGCGACCGTGTTCCGCCCCGTCGTCCTCGGCCTCGACCTCGACAGCCCCGACGACACGGTGATCACCTTCGCCTTCGAAGAGGCGGCCCGCCGGGCCACCGCCCTCAAGGTCGTGGCCGGATGGAACCTGCCGCCCTACTACGTATACGGCCTGGCCGCCGGCGCCGACCCGCACGACGACATCTCCCGGGAGCGGGCCGCCGCCCTGACCGGGGCTCTGAGCGGCTGGCGGCAGAAGTACCCGGACGTCGAGATCGTCGAGATGTCCCGCACCGGCAGCCCCGCCAATCACCTGGTCGACGCAGCCCGCGAGGCATCCCTGGTCGTCGTCGGTCGCCGCATCCGCCGAAGCCCGTTCGGCGCCCACATCGGCCCGGTCACCCATGCCGTCCTGCACCACGCAACGGCCCCTGTCGCGGTCGTTGCCCACAACTGACCCCGAAACCTCAAGGAGTTGACATCATGAAGGCAGCGGTCGTCCGTGCCTTCGGCGAGCCCCTGGTCATCGAGGAGCGCCCCGACCCCGAGCCCGGCCCCGGCCAGGTCCGTATCCGTGTCGAGGCCTCCGGGCTGTGCCACACCGACATCCACGCCGCCCACGGCGACTGGCCCGTCAAGCCGAACCCGCCGTTCGTGCCTGGCCACGAGGGCGTCGGCCTCGTCGAGAAGCTCGGCGACGGCGTCACCCACCTGTCCCTCGGACAGCGGGTCGCCGTGCCGTGGCTGGGGAAGGCCTGCGGGCGGTGCGAGCACTGCCTGTCCGGCTGGGAGACGCTGTGCGAGCAGCAGATCAACACCGGTTACGGCTGCGACGGCGGATACGCTGAGAAGATGCTGGCCTGGGCCGACTTCGCCCAGCCGGTGCCGCAGGGTGTCACCGCCGTCGACGCAGCCCCGCTCACCTGCGCCGGCGTGACCACGTACAAGGCGCTCAAGGTCGCCGGCGTGCGGCCCGCGCAGCTCGTCGCGGTCTCAGGGGTCGGCGGGCTCGGCCATCTGGCTGTGCAGTACGCGAAAATCGCCGGGGCACAGGTGGCGGCGATCGACGTCACCGACGAGAAGCTCGAACTCGCCGCCGAGCTGGGCGCGGACTTCGTCATCGACGCCCGCAAGCACGACGTGGGCGAGGTCCTCCAGCGGTACGGCGGCGCGCACGCGGCGATCGCGCTCGCGGTGAACGAGGCCGCGTTCACGGCGGTCAACTCCGGGCTGCGACGCGGCGGCAAACTCGTCATGGTGGCCCTGCCCGCACACGGCACGATCCAGGTCCCGATCTTCGACACCGTGCTGAAGGGCACGAGCGTGATCGGCTCGATCGTCGGCACCCGTCGGGATCTCGCCGAGGTCTTCCAACTGCACGCGGCCGGCCGCACCCGGGTCATCTCCGAGACCCGTCCGCTCGACTCCGTCAACGAGTCCATCGACGAGGTCCTCCAGGGCCACATCAAGGCCCGGATCGTCTTCGACCTCGGCATGGGACGGTGAGAACGATGGAACTTCCCCTGGTCGTGGGCGTGGACGGTTCTGAGCCCAGCCTGCGGGCCGTCGACTGGGCGTCCGACGAGGCCGCCCTGCGCGGAGTCCCGCTGCGGGTGGTGTACGCCTCCCTGTGGGAGCGCTACGAGGGCACGGCGCTCGCCGGGGACCTCGGTAAGCCGTCCGAGGAAGTGCGGGCCGACGACATCGTCGAGTCCGCCGCCCGCCGGGCCCGCAGCCGCCACCCGGACCTGAAGGTGACGACGGACGTGCTGCCGGAGGAACCGGAGTACGCGCTGGTGCGCGAGAGCCGGAACGCCTCCGCACTGGTCGTGGGCACCCGAGGCCGCAGCGGCCTCGCCGAGGCACTGCTCGGCTCCGTCAGCCTGACCGTGGCCGCCCACGCCCACTGTCCGGTGATCGTGCTGCGCGGCAGCCACGACAACCAGGCCACGCCCCCGGTCCACGGTCGTATCGTCGTGGGCGTCGGCGAAGACGTGGAGCAGCCGGCGGCCGTGCGCTTCGCCTATGAGGAGGCGCGGCGCCGCGGAGTGCTCCTGGAGGCCGTACGGGCCTGGCGGTGCCCCGCGCACGAGAGCACCGACCACCCCCTGCTGACCGGGGAACCGGCCCGACTGCACGAGGAGCACGCCGCCGAGGTACTGGAAGCGGCCCTCAGCCACGCACCGGCCGATGTCGACCTGCACCGGCGCACCGTCGAGGGCCCCGCCCGCCATGTCCTGCTCGACGCCTCGCACTCCGCCGACCTCCTGGTCGTCGGTGCCGAGCGGCGCAGCGGGCACTTCGGCCTCCAGCTCGGCCGCGTCGCCCACGCCGTACTGCACCACTCCGCCTGCCCGGTCGTCGTCGTACCGCAGCAGGCATGAGTCACAGGCCCGCCGCGTGGTCCGGGACATAGGTCTGCAGATCACGCGGCGGGCGCACGTAGCCGGTCGAGGGCGGCCGCTCCGGCAGCTCCAGCACCGGCGGCGGCACCTCGTGGTACGGCAGGGAACCCAGCAGGTGGGCGATCATGTTCAGCCGGGCGCGGCGCTTGTCGTCGCTCTCCACGACGAACCACGGCGCCTCCGAGATGTCGGTGTGCACCAGCATCTCGTCCTTGGCCCGGGAGTACGCCTCCCACCGGGTGAGTGACTCCAGGTCCATCGGCGAGAGCTTCCAGCGCCGCAGCGGATCCTCCAGCCGACGCCGGAAGCGCTCCTGCTGCTCGGTGTCGCTCACCGAGAACCAGTACTTGCGCAGCAGGATCCCTTCCTCGACGAGCATCCGTTCGAAGATCGGGCACTGGCGCAGGAACAGCTGGTACTCCTCCTTCGTGCAGAAGCCCATCACGTGCTCGACCCCGGCCCGGTTGTACCAGCTGCGGTCGAACAGCACGATCTCCCCGGCCGCCGGGAGGTGCTCGACGTAGCGTTGGAAGTACCACTGGGTACGCTCGCGCTCGGTCGGCTTCGGCAGGGCCGCGATCCGTGCCACGCGCGGGTTGAGGTGTTCCGCGACCCGCTTGATGGTGCCGCCCTTGCCCGCCGCGTCCCGCCCCTCGAAGACGACAACCAGGCGGGCGCCCTCCGCGCGCACCCACTCCTGGAGCTTCACCAGTTTCATCTGCAGCCGCAGCAGTTCCTTCTCGTACGTCTTGCGCGGCACTGCCGCCGCCCTCTTGCCGGCCATACCGCCTCTTCCTCTCGATGACGTGTGCGGACACCCGTGCGTGGGGTCGGACACCCGGACAGCACCGTAGTGTCCGGCTCGAAGTCGCGCACGTGCTCAGGACGTCATGGCACTCGACGCGCGCAACGGTCGGCGTGGGGAGCGGCAGTCGTCGCACGCGTCACGGGCGGGCGAGGTCGAGGCGGACGTCGACGACACCCTCGACCGCGCGCACGGCGCGCGCCAGCACCGGCACCAGATTTTTCTCGCGCAGCGAGCCGCCCAGGGTCACCACCCCTTCAGCCACGGTCACCGTCACCTCCGTGGCGGTCGGCACCTGGGCGAGGACGGTGCGCAGGATCTCGCCGGCGATCTCCTCGTCCGAACGCAGGAACACCTTGAGCAGGTCGCTGCGGCTGACGATGCCCTGGAGCATGCCCACCGCGTCGACGACCGGGAGCCGCTTGACGTGGCGGCGCGCCATGATGCGCGCTGCCTCGGCGAGGAGGGCGTCCGCGTGCACGGTGACGGCCGGGGTACTCATCAGCTCGCCCGCGGTCACCGCTGCCGCCTTGGCCCGCTCGTCGCGCCCGGCCGTCTCGTCGTCGGTGTTCCGGAACTCCTCCTTTAGCAGCAGATCGGCCTCCGAGACCACCCCGATCACCCGGCCCTCGCCCTCCAGGACCGGCAGTGCGCTCACCTTCCACTGGTCGATCAGCTCGACGACCTCCTTGAAGGGGGCGTCACGGCCGACGGCGATGACGGTGTGGGTCATCACGTCGCTCACGGTGTGCGGAGAGTCAGGCATCACAGCCTCCCGGGTACGGACGAGCGGTCATCGTGTCTTTTCTGGTCCGAGACGTCGGCCGGTCAGTGCCGACGCGATTCGGCGGTGAGATTCTGGGCCACCGTCGTCGCCCATGCGGCGATCTGCTCGAAGTCGCGGAAGTCGCCGCCCTTCCCGGAGTTGACGATCATCCGGGCCATGGGCCCCTTGACGTCGCCCTCCAGGCATCCGCCGAAGGTGACGTGACCGTGCGCCGCGACCTGGTCCGCGATGTGCCGGACGCCGGGCGTCGGCGGGATCTCCCGCTGGGCCGCGGACGCGTCGAGCGGCCCGCTGCTGAACAGCCACACCGGACGCCGCACCAGGGCCCTGCGGTGCCGGCGGGCGAAGCGGCGGGCGTCGCGGTGCCAGCGGCCCGCGTACAGCCCGCTGCCGAGCACGACCGCGTCGTACGGGGCGAGGTCGGCGACGTCCGCCGCGGGGCGGACGTCCGCCGTCAGGCCCTCCTTGGTCAGTACCTCGCCGATGCGCTGGGCGATCTCCGCGGTCGAGCCGTACTTCGATCCGTAGGTGACAAGGATCGTCTCCGTCATGATGTGTACACCTCCTCAGAGCTTGCGCAGCCAGTCGTCGGCCACGCCGTGCATGGCGTTCTCGTCCGGCCGCAGCCGGGAGTCGTCGAAGCGGTAGGTCAGTTCGTCGACGACGGCGACCACGCCGTCCGTCTGGCGGCACATGTGCACGGCCGTGGTGACCTCGCTGCGTCGGTCCATCTGTCCGGTGAGCGTCACCACGCCCTGGTGGACGTCCACGCCGATCTGGTGCGGCGACAGCCACATGGCCCGCGCCAGCACCTCGTCGACGATCGCGGCGCGGATCTCGGCGTCGGGACGCAGGAACACCTGGAGAACGTCGCGCCGGGTGACGATGCCCACCAGCCGCTCTTCCTCGTCCACGACAGGCAGCCGTTCCACCCGGCGGTGAGCCATGAGGCGGGCCGCCTCGACGATGGTCGCGTCACTGTGGGCGGTGACGGCCGGGTGGGACATCAGCTGTCCCGCAGTCCGAGCCTCTGCCTTGGCGTGACGGGCGCGCCGACTGGGCGTCAACTGCCGCCAACGGAACCGGTGTTCAGGTTCCCACGGGTCGGGTGTCTCCGCCTGCCGGGCCATGAGGTCCGTCTCGGAGATCACCCCGACCACCTTCCCGTCCTCGTCGACCACCGGCAGGCCGCTGATCCGGTGTTCGGCGAGCAGCCGGGCCACCTCCTTGAACGGAGTGCCGTACTCGGCGCATACGACGTCGCTCGTCATCACCGAGCCGACCTTGCTGTGCTTCATCGTCCTCCGCCTTCCCTCAGGAGTACGCGGTTCCGCGCCGGCTCAGCGGAGCCTGCGCAGGTAGGGGTCGTGGGCCCGGCGTGGCAGCAGCCGGATGCGGGCGTCGAGCGCGGTGACCCGGTCGGGCCGGGCGAGGACCGGATTGAGGTCGGCCTCCGCCAGCTGCGGCAGGTCGCTCGCCATCCGGGACAGGCGCAGCAGCAGCTGCTCCAGCCCTTCCAGGTCCACCGGGCCCGAACCGTCGTGTCCGAACAGCAGGGGCGCGCAGCGCGGCGCGGTGATCAGGTCGTGCACGTCGTGGCCGGTGAGCGGGGCCAGCCGTGCCGCGTGGTCGGCGAGCACCTCGGTGGCCGTGCCGCCGTGCCCGAACAGCACCAGCGGTCCGAACACCTCGTCCTGCACCACACCCGCGAACAGTTCGATGCCGCGCGGGGCGAGCGGCTGCACCACGGCACCGGTCATCAGGTGGCCGAAGCGGACGTCGAAGTCCCGGTAGGCGGCGCGTACTTGAGCGTCGCCGCGCAGATCGAGATGGACGGCGTGCTCGGTCGTCTTGTGGATCAGCCCCGGCCAGTGCGCCTTGAGGACGACCTGTCCGCCGGGGCCCTCGAGCCGGTCGGCGGCCAGCACGGCTTCATCCTCGGTCTCCACCCAGGCCCACGGCAGCTGGGGAATCCCGTAGCAGCCGAGGAGCTCGGCGCAGGTGCGCGGGTCGAGCCAGCCACCGTCAGGATTACCTTCCAGGAAGCCGGCGACGACCTCATGAGCGCGTCGCGTGTCGACGCCGTCGAGGTCGGGGACGGTGCCGGGAGGCCGGGCCAGCCAGCGGGAGCGCTCGGCGGCATGCGCGAGAGCGCGGGCAGCGGCCTGCGGGTCGGCGTACGCGGGCACGTGACCGGTGTCCGACGGCAGCAGCCGTACGGGCGTCTCCTGGTCCAGGAGGACCGCGGCGACCGTTCGGGAACGACGGTCCGGGATGGGGGTCCCCCCGGTCGAGCGAAGCCGAGACTGGGGGCGGGTGAGAGACCGGATCAGGACGTCGCCGGTCGCCGCGGCCACCGCGGTGGGCACCAGCGCCACCAGCACCGCGTCGATGCCGTCATGGGCGGCGAGCCGGTCCACGCAGGCGCGCAGTTGCTCCTCGGAGACGGCCGCTGTCGCATCGACGGGGTTGCCTGCGGTGGCACCCCGCGGCAGTACGTCAAGCAGGTCGTCGACCGGAGCCGGGGGGATCGGGGGCAGGCTCAGCCCGGCCTCCGCGCATGCGTCGGCGGCGAGCACCCCGGCGCCGCCAGCGTTGGTGACCACGACGACCCGGCTGCCCAGGGGCAGCGGCTGGGAGTGCAACAGGGCTGCCGTTTCCAGGAGTTCGGGGATGGTGCGGGTGGCGGTGATCCCGGCCTGGGTGAACAGAGCACGCCGGGTCATGGTCGTGGTGGCGGCGGCCGCGGTGTGCGAGGCGGCGGCCCGCCGGCCCGCCTCGGTACGGCCCGCGTCGACGGTCAGGATGGGCATACGGCGGGTGACGCGGCGGGCGGTGCGGGAGAAGGCGCGCGGGTTGCCGAAGGACTCCAGGTGCAGCAGCGCGAGTTCGGTGCGCCCGTCGGACTCCCACCACTGCAGCAGGTCGTTGCCGCTGACGTCGTACTTGTCGCCGAGCGAGACGAAGTTCGACACTCCGATGCCGAGCCGTTCCAGCCCGCTCAGCAGGGCGATGCCGACCCCGCCGGACTGCACCGCGACCCCGGCGGTGCCCGGCTGGGGGTGTGTGGCGGCGAAGGTGGCGTCGAGGCGCACCGGCTCCTCGGTGGTGGCCAGGCCCAGGCAGTTGGGGCCGACGAGCCGCATGCCGTGGTCCCGGCTGGTGGCGAGCAGAGCCTTGGCCTGCTCGGCGTCGAGCCCGGCGGAAACCACCAGCAGGGCCCGCACGCCGAGCTTCCCGCACTCCTCGGCCACCCGCGGGACATCCGGGGCCGGCACGGCGATCACCGCGAGGTCCGGCACCAGAGGCAGCGCACCCACGGACGGATACGCGTGCACGCTCATGATCGACGAGGCCGCCGGATTGACCGCGAAGAGGCGGCCCGTGAACCCTCCGGTGCGCAGATTGCGCAGCACCGCCCGGCCCACCGACCCCGGCTTGCGGCCTGCCCCGACGACCACCACCGACTTCGGCCGCAGCAGCGGCGTCAGACTGGCCACGTCCGCGGCCTGCCCGCGCCCTTCGACGGACGTCCGGTAGTCCTCCGTGTCGTCCAGCGGGATCCGGCAGCGGACCTCCGGTCCGTCGAACTGCCGCGCGGCCCGCAGCCCCAGGTCGGCGAAGACCTTGAGCATCTCGTGGTTGTCGGCGAGCGCGTCCGCGGAGAACGCCTTGATCCCGTGGGCGCGGGCGGCGGAGACCAGGTGCTCAAGGAGCAGGGTGCCGACCCCGCGGTGGTGCCAGGTGTCGCCGACGGCGAGCGCGATCTCGGCGCTGCCGTCACTTGCCTTCCCTTCGGTCTGGTACTCGGCGATGCCGATGACCTGGCCGCCGTGCTCGGCGACGACGGCGCGGTAGCCGGAGTCCGTCGACTTGCCGACCCGCGCGGCTGCCTGTTCGGCGGAGCGATGGCTGACGGCGAAGAACCGCAGCCGCAGGTTCGCGTCCGACATGCCGGAGTACAGGCGCAGCACGGCATCGTGGTCGTCGGGCCCGGCGGCCCGTACGCACACGGTCGTACCGTCGGTGAGCAGGGCGTGCACCCGGTCTCCGGGTGCGGAGATGGCGGTCATCGCGTGCCTTTCGTCAGCCGGTTGACACTCTCAGAATCCCGCTTCGCGTGCCGTGGTCCGATGGGCCGGTCGGGCACGAGGGAGGGCCTGACGGTCCCGGGTTCCGGCCCGTCAGGGCAGCGGTCGCCCAGCTCTGTCTCGACGGCGTCCGCCATCGCCCGCAGCACCTCCAGGGTGCGCCGTGCCTCCGCTTCGTCGACCTCGGTGATCGCGAAGCCGACGTGCACGATGACGTACGTTCCGACCTTCGCGCCGGGCGTGTAGTCGAGGCAGACCTCGCGCCGTACGCCGCCGAAGCCGACGGTGGCCATCCGCAGCCCGGCGTCGTCGTGGACCTCCAGGACCCGGCCCGGAATGCCGAGGCACATGGCTCTCATCTCTCCCTCGTGATGCGGGCGGCCGCGACGGCTGCCTGGCCGTAGCTGATGCCGCCGTCGCCGACCGGGACCTCGCCGCCGGCCAGCACCTTCAGGCCCTGGGCGCGAAGGCGTCTGCGTACCTCGTCAGCAGCCGGCGGTTGACGAAGCAGCCCCCGCCCAGGCAGACGGTGCGCGGAGCTCCTTCCTCGACGGCCCGTGCGACGAGGTCGGCGGTGGCGAGGGCGAGCGTGAGGTGGAAGGCGGCCGCCACGCTCGGCACGGACTCGCCGCTTGCCTGCCGCGCAAGCAGGTCGGCGAGGGTCGCAGCGGAGTCGTACACCCACAGGCCGTCCGCGCGCACGACACGGTGCGCGAGCGGCACGGCGTGCACGGTGCCTGCCGCGGCCTCCAGGAGCACGGCCGCCTCACCCTCGTACGTCACGGTGTCCGCGAGCCCGAGCAGCGCGACCGGCCATGCCGTAGAGCGTCGGGCCGAACCCGACCGAATCCGGTCGGCACCGATGGACTCGTTGGCCTGCGTCGGCTGATCGAGAAGAGGCAGCCTATCTGCCTGCTGAGCGCTGCCGCCTGGCGGATCAGCCCGGCGCAGGCGGAAGGTACCAGTGTGGGTTCGGGGGGTTGCGTGACTGCCTACGCTGGGTAAATGCCTGCGGAGCAGGACGAGTTGGGGTGCACGGGATCTGCTCGGGGGTGAGGCGTGGTGACGGCTGGGGCGATCCAGGGCGACACGTTTGATCTGAAGGAGCTGTTCGGGCAGACCCGCTATCAGATCGAGTACTACCAGCGGGAGTACGCGTGGTCGGCGCAGGACGTCGGCACGCTGGTGGAGGACCTGTTCGAGGCCTTCGAGACGCTGCAGGGCCAGGGTCGGCTGCACAGCAGGGACGCGGAGGCGTTCTTCCTCGGCCCGTTCGTATATGTCCAGCAGTCCCGAACCCACCGGTTCCTGGTGGATGGCCAGCAGCGCTTCACCACGCTGCATCTGCTGTTTCTGCATCTGTTCCGGGCCGCGGTCGAATGGAAGCAGCGCGATGCCGTGAGTAAACTGGAGCGGGTCATCACCGATTTCGGTCCCGGCAACCGCTTGATGTTCCGCCTCGACATTGACGAGCGCCAGGACGCCCTCGAGGCCCTCTACCGCGACCGGCCCTACGAACTCCCGCCGCAGGCCTCGCTGTCGGTGCGCAACCTGTATGAGCGCAGCCGACAGATCGCCGATCTGTTGGAGGAGCGGCTGGAGGCGGAGCACTGTCCGCAGTTCGTGGACTGGCTGCTGTCGAAGGTCGTGCTGGTCGGCATCCGCGCACCCAGCCGCGACAGCGGTTTTCGCATCTTCGAGTCGATGAACGACCGCGGGGCCCGGTTGACCTCGGTCGACCTCGTCAAAAGCTTCCTGCTGTCGAACGTCCGCAGAGACGAGGAGAAACTCAACGAACAGTGGCGCCGCATGCTCGCTGAACTCACCAGCGTCCGCGACGACACCGACGCGCCCCGCACCTTCCTCAAAGCCGCCCTCCTCGCCCGTTACGCTGACCTCAGCGGTGACAGTGGCACTGGTGACGGGCCGGAGATCGACGCCGCACTGCACATCTGGGTACGCAAGCACCGCGAGCGCATCGGACTGCAGCACCCCGACGACTACTTCCGCTTCGTCGAAGACCTGCTGCGGTTGGCCGGCCACCACCGCACCTTCCTCGAGGCCTGCAAACGCCCCTATCCCGGCCAGGGACTGCCCGCGCTCTACTACAACGAAACCAACGGCCTCAGCGGTCAGATGGCGATGATCCTGGCGGCGATCCAGCCCCACGACACGGACACACCCGCCAAACAGAAAGCGGCGCTGATCGCCAACTTCCTGGACCGTCTCTACGTCGAGCGCATCCTTAACGACGAATCCGTCCAGGCCAAGGACTTCCACAGCGACATCCACCGCCTCATTCCCCGCCTGCGCCACTGCGCCACCACCGCAGACGTCGCCGAAGCACTCTCGGCCGAACTGCCCGACACCGCCTTCGAACAAGTCGCCACCTTCGGCATGCGCGGCAACACCAAGGCCCAGGTGCGCTACCTCCTGGCCCGCCTGACCACTTACGTCGAAACCGGCCTGGGTAAAACCGACCTCAGTGCCAGCTACCTCGGCGCCGAACGACACTGGCAGATCGAGCACCTCTACGCCAACCACCCCGAACGCCACGTCCCCCACGACGCCCCGGACGAAGCCACCTTCCGCGCCTGGCGCGCCCGCCTGGGCGTGCTGGTCCTGCTGCGCCAAAGCGACAATGCCAGCTACAATGACCTGCCCCTGGAGACCAAACGCCGCCGTTACGCCCGCGAAAACGCCCTGGCCGCGATCCTCGCCCCCGACTACCGCAAGAACCACCCCGCCCTAAAACGGTTCATCGCAGACAACGACATCGAACGCTACTTCCGTGAACTGGGCACCGCCACGATGGAGCAGGCCATCGAAATCCGCGGCGAACTGTACCGCCGTCTGTGCCTGCGCATCTGGGACCCTCACCGCCTCGGCCTGCGCCCACCCGTCCCTCAAGCCCTCACCAGCCCGCCACCACCCCCAGCTGCACCGGCCACTCCTGCGCCCGCAGCACGCCGTCGCCCGCTGCGCACCGACCTGGCACGCCTGATGCGCCAGGGCATCTTGGCACCCGGCACCCAGATCGAAGCCGATCACGCAGGGCGGCACCACACAGCCACCGTCGACGCCGACGGAGTCATCACCCTGCCCAGCGGCGACCGCTTCACGAGCGCAGACGAAGCCGGAAAGACCGTCTGTGTGAAGTTCCCCCCGCGAACTGGACAGCGGGTGTTTACGCTGCCGGGACGAGGTTCTGCCTGAGCAAGGATCTCGTTTCGAGCGGGGTGACGTACCCGTAGTCGGGGTGCCGACGGAGCCGGCTGCGGTTGTACTCGACCTCGACGTAGCGGAAAACATCGGCCCGGGCGGCCTCGCGGGTCTCCCACATG
>NZ_JARAXP010000032.1:0-34479 GCF_033793965.1 Streptomyces sp. ME02-8801-2C
GCACGAGTTCCCCCCGTGTGGAAATGGTGTGAGTTCCGAATGAACGCTGTGGACAGTAGGTCACTCCGGATCGCTTTAACAACCCTCAGAAGCGGAACCAGGGAACCCATTTACCGCCGGTAATGAAGACCCCGCCGAGTGCTCACACGCATATGAGTACGCGTACTCATGCGGGGTGGGAGTCGCAGGCCGGAAACTACGCGCATGCCTCGCATCCCTGCCCCCATCAGAGCGTTCACCCGCCCCCGGCGCGCCTTCGCGGCAGCCGCCCTCGCCGCCCTGGTACTCACCGGCTGCGGAGGTGCCGAGTCAAGCGACAGTGGGAGCGGAAGCGGGTCCCAGGCTGGACCGGACAGGGTCGCGGGCGCCGAGGGGAGCGCCACACCGTCGACGCCCGAGCAGGCGGCGTTCGCGGCGATGCTCGACAAGCTTGCGCAGCCGTGTTCCTCGACGAACGAGGCCGCAACTGGGCCCACCAGCGGTAAGCCGGCCGGTTCGACGGGGAAGGAGAGCCTGGCCCCTGGTGAGGTTCCCCCGGCCGAACCGGTCGAGCCCGGTGCTCCCCAGGAGCCCGGGGCGGAGCTGAGCGACCGCGACCAGTGCGCCAGCGTCCAGCACGAACAGCGCGTCGTCGAGGCCCTGCAGGCGGTCCAGGAGCCCACCCCGGCCAAGGTGCGCGAGGTCCTGAACGGCCTCGGTTACATCGACGAGCGCATCCACGACCTCCAGCAGGACGGCAAGGCCACCCGCTTCTACCTCGACCTGCGCGACAAGGGCGGCCGGCTCTGCGAGGCGGGCCTGGCGGCGGGCGTGGAAACAGACGTGACCCCATGTGCGGCCCCCGCCGCCGGAGCATTCACAAAAGCCGACGCGCAGCCCATGTAATTCCATTTCGGGCACAACAAGTTCGAGTACAAGAAGTTCAGGTACAACAAGAAGGGCCATCCCGTAAAACGGGGATGGCCCTTCTTGGAATGCTTTCCTGCTTAGTTGTCCGACCGTCAGTCGTTGCCGTTGCCCGGCGTCGTCTTCTGGATCTGGAGCAGGAACTCGGCGTTCGACTTCGTCTGCTTCATCTTGTCGAGGAGCAGCTCGATCGCCTGCTGCTGGTCGAGCGCGTGCAGCACCCGGCGCAGCTTCCAGACGACACCCAGTTCCTCGCCCGACAGCAGGATCTCCTCCTTGCGGGTACCGGACGCGTCGACGTCCACCGCCGGGAAGATGCGCTTGTCGGCGAGCTTCCGGTCGAGCTTGAGCTCGGCGTTGCCGGTGCCCTTGAACTCCTCGAAGATGACCTCGTCCATGCGGGACCCGGTGTCCACCAGCGCGGTGGCGAGGATGGTGAGCGAGCCGCCGTCCTCGATGTTGCGGGCCGCACCGAAGAAGCGCTTCGGCGGGTACAGGGCGGTCGAGTCGACACCACCGGACAGGATGCGGCCGGAGGCCGGGGCGGCGAGGTTGTACGCACGGCCCAGACGCGTGATCGAGTCCAGGAGTACGACGACGTCGTGGCCCAGCTCCACCAGGCGCTTGGCACGCTCGATCGCCAGCTCGGCGACCGTGGTGTGGTCCTCGGCCGGGCGGTCGAAGGTCGAGGAGATGACCTCGCCCTTCACCGACCGCTGCATGTCGGTGACCTCTTCCGGACGCTCGTCGACCAGGACGACCATCAGGTGGCACTCGGGGTTGTTGTGCGTGATCGCGTTCGCGATCGCCTGCATGATCATGGTCTTGCCGGTCTTCGGCGGGGCCACGATCAGACCGCGCTGGCCCTTACCGATCGGCGCGACGAGGTCGATGATGCGGGTGGTGAGGATGCCCGGGTCCGTCTCCAGACGGAGGCGGTCCTGCGGGTAGAGCGGGGTCAGCTTGTTGAACTCGGGGCGCCCGCGGCCGGAGTCGGGGGCCATGCCGTTGGTCGAGTCCAGACGCACCAGCGCGTTGAACTTCTCGCGGCGCTCGCCGTCCTTCGGCTGCCGGACCGCGCCGGTGACGTGGTCGCCCTTGCGCAGGCCGTTCTTGCGGACCTGGGCGAGGGAGACGTACACGTCGTTGGGGCCCGGGAGGTAGCCCGACGTACGGATGAAGGCGTAGTTGTCGAGGATGTCCAGGATGCCCGCGACGGGGATCAGGACGTCGTCGTCGGCGACCTGCGGCTCGTTCGGGCCGAACTCCTCGCGGCCGCGACGGCCACGGCGGTCGCGGTAGCGTCCGCGCCGGCCACGGCGTCCGCCGTCGAAGTCGTCCCCGTCCTCGTCGGCCCGAGGCCCGTTGTCACGCGGCGAGTTGTCGCGCTGCCCGCCGTCGCGCTGCTGACGGTCCTGACGCTCGGGACGGTCCTGGCGGTCCGGACGGCCGCCGCCCTGCTGCTGGCCCTGCTGGGTGCCGCGCTGCGGGGTGCCGCCCTGCTGCTCGTCGGTCTTGTTGCCCCGGCGGTCGCGGTCCCGGCCGCGGTCGCCACGCTCCCGGCGGTCGCGGCGGCCCTGACGGCCGTCTGCGTCACCGGTGTCGACCTGCGTCTGCGTCTGCGCCTGCTGGGCCTGCGTCTCGGCCTTCGGCTCGCTCTTCGCCTCGGCGACAACCGTCTCCGGGCTGCCGGCATCGGCGGTGGCACGGCGCCGACGGCGCTCGGCGGGCACGTCGTCTCCCCCACGCTCGGCTTCGCTCGCGCGGGAGGGGCCCCCAGCGGGCTGGCCGGGGATCTCGATCTGCTGCTGGGCCACGGCCTTCTCGGCGGGCGCCTCGACGACCTGTACGGCCGCCTTCTTCTCGGCGGCCGGCGCGGTGTCCTCACCGGTGCGGGCCTTGGAGGTGGCGCGGCGCCTGGGCTTGGTCTCGGCGGCCTCCCCGGCGGGGGCGGCGGACGCGGCCTTGGGGGTTCCGCCCCCGGCCTGCGCCTCCTTGATGACCTCGATCAGCTGGCTCTTGCGCATCCGCGCGGTGCCCTTGATGCCGAGGCCTGATGCGACCTGCTGCAGCTCGGCCAGCACCATGCCGTCGAGGCCGGTACCGCGGCGCCGCCGGGAGCCGGCACCCGAGGCAGGCGCGGAGGCGTCCGTGGAGGGCGCGGCAGCGGTCTCCTCGACACGTGCGCCCATCAGATCGGTGGTGTCGCTCACGAAGGGTCCTTCCCTGGAGCGGACGTCGGCCTGTCTGGCACGGCGACCGGTTGTGCTGTCCGACTTCGGTCCTTCATGAGTGGACCGTGCCGGGGCGGTGGTCCGCCAAGCGGCGGAGGAGGATTTCTGGTGATGGCGCTTCCCAAGGCCATGACACTGAGTGTCCGTGTCAGGCGGCCTGGTCACACCGGTTCCGGAGCGTGCCCTGGATGCCGCTCAGCGCCTGCACACGACAAATGGATCGCCGCATGAAACACAGAGTGGCTTGGGAGGCTCCCGGAAGAATGTCTGTCCCGGACGGGGACACAAAGCACCTCGCCATGGTGGGGTCGGGTGCAGACTTGAGGTTAACACTACCGGATCCAACAAACATTCCCCCTCTCCAAATCCGGCAACCCTATGTAGTTGAATGTCACAGCGCCGCGTCGCGCGGCGTTCGCCGTCACCCCGTCGATGTCGTCGCCCAGCTCTCTCCGGACGCCGCGAGCGGCAGCACACTCGCACCCCTGGCGTCGAGCTCGAGCCGGTTGGCGGCCCAGCCCTCGCCCGCGAGTTGGGACACCTTGTCGGCCGTGGCCTCGTCGGTCAGCGCCAGAACAGTGGGCCCCGCACCGGAGATCACCGCGGGGATGCCGTCGGCCCGCAGCCGCTCCACCAGCGCCGTGCTCTCCGGCATGGCGGGGGCGCGGTACTCCTGGTGCAGCCGGTCCTCGGTGGCGGGAAGCAGCAGCTCAGGACGCCTGGTCAGGGCCTCGA
Source organism: Streptomyces sp. ME02-8801-2C (assembly GCF_033793965.1). Taxonomy (NCBI): domain Bacteria; kingdom Bacillati; phylum Actinomycetota; class Actinomycetes; order Kitasatosporales; family Streptomycetaceae; genus Streptomyces; species Streptomyces sp. ME02-8801-2C. Next base: position 3,876 of record NZ_JARAXP010000032.1, read on the forward strand.
CGAGCAGGGCGGCACGCCCCGCGTTGGCCGCGGCGTCGACGTGCGGGACAGTACGCGGCAGCAGACCGCGCGCCGTCTGGGTGAGTACCGGTTTTCCGGGAACGAAAACCACCGGAACGACGGAACGGGCGGGCTCCATCCTGATCGCCCGGGCGGCGCCGGACTCCATCCAGGAGAGCGTGAACCCGCCGAGCAGACACGCGGCGACGTTGTCGGGGTGCCCCTCGATCTCGGTGGCCAGTTCGAGCAGCGCCTCGTCGTCGAGACGGCTGTCGCCACCTATCGTGACGGCCCGCGCGGCGACGATGCCGGCGCAGATGGCCGCCGAGGAGGACCCGAGGCCCCGGCCGTGCGGAATGCGGTTGGCGCACACGATCTCGAGGCCGCGCGGCTGTCCGCCCAGCAGGTCGAAGGCGGTGCGCAGGGACCGTACGAGGAGGTGGCTCTCGTCGCGCGGGAGGGTCTCGCTGCCCTCACCCGCGATGTCGATGTGCAACCCGGAGTCGGCCACCCGGACTACGACGTCGTCGTACAACCCCAGCGACAGGCCCAGGGCGTCGAAGCCCGGACCGAGATTGGCGCTGGTGGCGGGGACGCGCACCCGGACGGCGGCGGCTCGGAACGCTGGACCGGCCATCGCTCGATGACTCTCCTTGAGCTGCGATTTCGTCGAAGACATTCGATGAGGGACGACATTCGACACGAACAGTGGACGAACAAGTGGACGAACAGTGGAAACGGCTGAGGACGTACGTGGGGACCCTCAGGCCGCTGAGGCAGCGCGGCGCCGTGCCATATGCGGGGCATATGCGGCGGGCGGGTTCACCCCAGCTTATCGAAGGAAGGTTCTGTGGCGACATAGGGCGCACAGGAGGCGCACGATGCGTGTCGTAAGCCCCCTGTGCACCCGCCGTAGGGACTGGGTAGGGAGTACCCGGGTTCGGGTGCTCAGTACCCGGTCTACGCGAGTCCGAGTCGCTCGGCGGCGGTCGCGGCGTCCACCGGGACGACGACCGGCTTCGGTGCGCCCTCCGTGGCCCAGCCCGGGTCCTTCAGCCCGTTGCCGGTGACCGTGCAGACGATGGTCTGGCCCGGATCGACCTTGCCCTGCTCGGCCGCCTTCAGCAGACCGGCGACGGACGCGGCGGACGCCGGCTCGACGAAAACGCCTTCCTGAGCGGCCAACAGCCGGTAGGCGCGCAGGATTTCACGGTCCGTCACCTCGTCGATGTGACCGCCCGACTCGTCGCGCGCGGCCAGCGCCTGCTTCCAGGAGGCAGGGTTGCCGATCCGGATCGCGGTGGCGAGCGTCGAGGGGTCCTTGACGATCTCGCCGCGCACGATGGGGGCACTGCCGGCCGCCTGGTACCCCCACATGCGCGGGGTGCGCCGGGCGATGCCGTCGGCGGCGTACTCGGTGTAGCCCTTCCAGTACGCGGTGATGTTGCCCGCGTTGCCGACCGGCAGGACGTGGATGTCGGGAGCGTCGCCGAGCATGTCGACGATCTCGAAGGCGGCCGTCTTCTGGCCCTCTATACGCACCGGGTTGACCGAATTCACCAGCGCCACCGGGTAGTTGTCGCTGAGCGACCGGGCGAGGGTGAGGCAGTCGTCGAAGTTGCCGTCGACCTGGAGGATCTTGGCGCCGTGGACCAGCGCCTGTCCCATCTTGCCGAGGGCGATCTTGCCCTGCGGCACGAGAACGGCCGAAACCATACCCGCGCGCACAGCGTAGGCGGCGGCGGAGGCAGACGTGTTGCCCGTGGAGGCACAGATGACCGCCTTCGCGCCCTCCTCCTTCGCCCGGGTGATGGCCATGGTCATTCCGCGGTCCTTGAAGGACCCGGTGGGGTTGGCGCCCTCCACCTTGAGGTGGACCTCGCAGCCCGTGCGCTCGGAGAGCACCTGCGCGGGGACGAGGGGCGTGCCGCCCTCGCGGAGCGTCACGACCGGCGTGCTGTCGGAGACGGGCAGCCGGTCCCGGTACTCCTCGATGATTCCGCGCCACTGGTGGGTCATTGCTGGTTACTCTCCTTCAACCCGCATGATGCTGGCGACACCCCGCACGGTGTCGAGCTTGCGCAACGCCTCGACGGTTCCGCCCAGGGCGGCGTCGGACGCACGATGGGTGACGACGACAAGGGAGGCCTCGCCGTCCTTGCCCGTCTGCCGAACCGTATCGATGGACACGCCGTGCTCGGCGAACACGGTGGCCACCTGGGCGAGAACACCCGGTTTGTCGGCGACGTCGAGGCTGATGTGATAGCGAGTGACCACATCGCCCATGCCCGAAACGGGCAGTGCGGCGTACGCGGACTCGCCGGGACCGGTCGTCCCGGTGAGGCGGTTGCGGCACACGGCGACGAGGTCACCGAGCACGGCGGAGGCCGTGGGCGCACCGCCGGCTCCGGGCCCGTAGAACATCAGCTGTCCGGAGGCGTCGGACTCGACGAACACGGCGTTGTAGGCGCCGCGTACGGAGGCCAGCGGGTGCGTCAGCGGAATCATGGCCGGATGCACACGCGCGGTGACGGACTGCCCGTCGTCGGCCCGCTCGCAGATGGCGAGCAGTTTGATGGTGCAGCCCATGTTCCTGGCGGAGGCGAAGTCGGAGGCGGTGACCTCGGTCATGCCCTCGCGGTAGACGTCGTCGAGACGCACGCGCGTGTGGAAGGCGATTCCGGCGAGGATGGCGGCCTTGGCGGCGGCGTCGAACCCCTCGACGTCGGCGGTGGGGTCGGCCTCGGCGTATCCCAGGGCGGTGGCCTCGTCGAGGGCCTCCTGGTAGCCGGCGCCCGTGGAGTCCATCTTGTCGAGGATGAAGTTGGTGGTGCCGTTGACGATCCCGAGGACCCGGTTCACCTTGTCGCCGGCGAGGGACTCGCGCAGCGGCCGGATGAGCGGGATGGCGCCGGCGACGGCGGCCTCGTAATAGAGATCCGCGTTGTGTTCCTCGGCTGCGGCGTGCAGAGCGGCGCCGTCCTGGGCGAGGAGGGCCTTGTTGGCGGAGACGACGGACGCGCCGTGCTCGAAGGCGGAGGTGATGAGGGAACGCGCGGGCTCGATACCGCCGATGACCTCGACGACCACATCGATGTCGCCACGTTTGACGAGGGCGGTGGCGTCGGTGGTGACGAGGGCGGGGTCGATGCCGTCACGCACCTTGGAGGGCCGCCGTACGGCGACCCCCGCAAGCTCGACGGGAGCGCCGATGCGCGCGGCGAGATCGTCGGCGTGCGTCGTCATGATGCGCGCCACCTCTGAGCCGACAACCCCACAGCCCAGCAGCGCCACCTTCAGCGGACGCGTACGCATCATCCGACCTCGTTTCCTCATACCGTCTGGATTCGACCAGTCTCACTCACCGGACTGAAGTTTCTACCCATCGTCCGGATCGTGAGATGTTTATTTCGTTTTCCGAGCGGCGGAAGACAGGAGATCTTCCGCCACGGTCCAGAATTCCGTCGTCATCCCACACCGTCTCCCTTCATCTTCATCTCCCTTCATCTCTCTTCATCCCACGTCAAGACGGAGAAGATCCTCCTCGGTCTCCCGCCGGACGATGACACGGGCCTCGCCTTCCCGTACGGCGACGACGGGCGGACGAAGGGCGTGGTTGTAGTTGCTGGCCATGGACCGGCAGTACGCACCGGTCGCCGGCACCGCGATGAGGTCACCCGGTGCCAGGTCGGCGGGCAGAAAGGCGTCCTTGACGACGATGTCCCCGCTCTCGCAGTGCTTGCCGACGACGCGGACCAGCATGGGCGCGGCCTCGGAGGTACGGGAGACGAGAGCGACGCTGTACTCGGCATCGTAGAGCGCGGTCCGAATATTGTCGGACATACCCCCGTCGACAGACACATAGGTCCGCAGCCCGTCCAGCGGCTTGATCGTGCCGACCTCGTAGAGGGTGAAGGCGGTGGGCCCGACGATGGCGCGCCCGGGCTCGACGGAGATCCGAGGGGTACGCAGCTTCGCCCCCTCGCACTCACGGCTGACGATCTCCGTCAACGCCTTGGCGATCTCGTGCGGCTCACGGGGATCGTCGTCACTGGTGTAGGCGATACCGAGCCCACCCCCGAGGTCGATCTCGGGCAGCTCGACCCCGTGCTCGTCACGAATGTCCTTGAGCAGCCCGACAACACGATGCGCGGCGACTTCAAAACCCGACATGTCGAAGATCTGCGAACCGATGTGCGAGTGAATACCGACGAGCTCGAGCCCGTCGAGCTGCAACGCCCGCCGCACGGCCTCGGCGGCCTGCCCCCCGGCAAGCGGAATGCCGAACTTCTGGTCCTCGTGCGCGGTAGCGATGAACTCATGCGTATGAGCCTCGACACCGACGGTGATACGGATCTGTACGCGCTGCCGCTTGCCGAGGGACTGCGCGATGTGGGAAACGCGCACGATCTCCTGGAAGGAGTCGAGCACGATCCGCCCGACCCCGGCGCGAATGGCGGTCTCGATCTCCTCCACGGACTTGTTGTTGCCGTGGAAGGCGATGCGATCGGCGGGCATCCCGGCGGACAGCGCGGTGGTGAGCTCTCCACCGGAGCAGACGTCGAGGTTGAGCCCTTCGTCGTGCAGCCACCGCACGACGGCCCGCGACAGAAACGCCTTGCCGGCGTAGAAGACGTCGGCGTCCGACCCGAAGGCGGTACGCCAGGCACGGGCGCGCTCCCGGAAGTCGGTCTCGTCGAGGAAGTAGGCGGGAGTCCCGAACTCCTCGGCGAGCCGGGTCACCTCGACCCCACCGACACTGACGACACCCTCGGGCGTACGGGTGACGGTCGACGCCCAGACCTTGCGGTCCAGGTGGTTGAGGTCGGCGGGCGGCGCGGAGGGGTGACCCTCGGGCAGTACGTCGGCGTGACGGGGCCCGGCGGGGTGTGCGGAACGGCTCATGGCTGTGCGGCTTCCTCGGTGGTGTTCAGAGGTGTTGAGGCATTCGGAGGTATTCAGAGGTATTCAGGTGCGTCGATACCCAGCAGGGACAGGCCGCCGGCCAGCACCGTCCCGGCCGCTTCGACGAGCGCGAGCCGGGCCCGGTGGGCGGCCGAGGGTTTCTCGTCGCCGAGCGGCAGCACGGTGGGAAGAAAGACGAGCGTGGCATCGGCAAGGGTGACGAGATGCCGGGCAAGCCGGTCCGGGGCGCGATGGGTGGCGGCACCGAGGAGAAGGCGGGGGTGATCGGCCAGCAGGCTGAGGAGCGGGGGTGTCGGTCCTGTCAGATCGCCGCCGGGGTACGCGGTGAACCCCAGGTCGGCGGCGTTGCGCGCGAGGGCGCGGGTACGGGCGTAGGCGTAACGCACCCGGAAGAGGGGGTTGCTCTCCCGCTGGACCAGATGCTCGACGCCGAGCCGGGGCCGGTCGTGCGGGGCGGGATGGAGCAGGGCCCAGCGGGCGGCGTCGGGGCCGAGGGGGGTCGGGTCGCCGGGGGCGGGGACGAGCGTACGAAGGTCGACGGTCTCGGTCTCGGCGCCGTCGTCAAGGGTGGCTGTGCCTGTGCCGCGATGCAGGTGGACGCGGGCGCCTTGGGTCGCGGCGATCCGTACAACCGCTTCGGCGACGACTTCGGCCCGCAGTTCGTGATCGGCCGGGAGCCGCACCGACAGCACCTGACCGGCGAGGGCGTCACTGTGCCCGTACCGCGAACCCTGGCTGAGGATCTCCCGTACGAGAGCTGCGGGGGCGGCGCTGTCGAGGCTGATGTTGAGGAACCCCGGCCCGGTGATCTCGACGCCACGGACGCCGGGGGCGGCACTGATCTGCTCGCACAGGACTTCGGCGACGAAGCGGGGGGTGCGGCCGGCGGGCTTGGCCAGCTGCAACGCGATGTTGGTGGCGTAGTCCCCGGTCCCGCCGGGCCCGGGCGGGGCGACGACGGCACGTGCGGGGACGGTTACATCCAGTACCCCGGCATCGACAGCACGACGCACCGCGCACAGCACGGTACGGGAGAGCTCGACGGGGGTCACGGGACAAGCGTATGGGAGGAGGGGGGTGGGTGGGCCAGCGGGTTTGGGCGTGAGAGGTGGGCGTTTCGGCATCTGGACGGTATGCGGACGTGGGGTTGATCGGGAGAGAGGGGAACAGGGCGGCGGCCCGTCCGGGAACCTCGCTGCTCAGTTACCGGCGACTCGGCCGGCGCGCTCGGCCTCACTGGGGGCGCCAAGTGAGCCGCGGGGCGGCCCGAGAGCACTCTCGAAGGGGGCGTCGCCCCGCGCACGCTCGGCCAACTCCCTTACGAGCCTGATGAGTTCGGCGGGATCGAAGGGCTTGGCAAGGAAAGCATCCACCCCGACATCGAGGCCGGCCTCGACCTCGTACTCCGTACAGGCACTGATGATCGCGAGGGGCAGGTCGCGGGTACGGGGGTCGGCGCGCAGGCGAGCGGCGGTGCCGAGACCGTCGAGCCGAGGCATCGCGACGTCGAGGGTGACGACATCGGGGCACACCTGATGAATGACATCCAGACACTCGGCACCATCAGCCGCGGTCACGACCTCGAAACCCTCCAGCTCGAGGTTGACCCTGATCAGCTGCCGGATGACCTTGTTGTCGTCCACAACAAGCACCCGGCCGGACACGCCTGGCACAACTCGAGAGTAGGTCGAGACCGGCCACCGCGTCCGGCTTTTCCCCACTTCCACCGCCACGGATCGGGGGCCGACTGCGGGCGACGCGAGCCTCGAAACCCGTTCCTGATCACCCCGAACGAGCTGGTAGGGTTCTACTCGTCGCCGCGCAACGCGCAAGACACGCCCCCGTAGCTCAGGGGATAGAGCAACGGCCTCCGGAGCCGTGTGCGCAGGTTCGAATCCTGCCGGGGGCACTCCGGAAAAGACTCCTGACCTGCAGAAATACAGGTCGGGAGTTTTTGCGTTCACGTCAAAACGCACACGGTCTTTTGACCGTTGCTCTTTTCGAGGCGCACGCCTATCCACATGTCGTGGATAACCCCTTCCACCGACAGGTTTCCGCAGGTCAACGACCCACGACCGGGCGCTGGATGGCCTCGCCCACCAACGAATAATGACCGCACCTCGCCGTGGGCATCAATGCGTGCATCTTCCTTGAACATCGCGTTTGACCTGCACTGATGTGACTGACAGCACACAAAAGGACACACGGTCTGGTGGGTCGTTGCTCCTTTGCCTCAACGCTTGGCCAGCCCTTCACAGGACGCAATCGTTCGCCGCGGCGAAACAACTGCGCCACCTCGTCGGGCTATTGGCTGGGTGAAGCGCCACCGACGGTAGGCACCTCGAACGAAGAGAGGCGTTCCGAAGGCAGACCGAGTGACCCACAGCTGCTTCGGCGACAAGGACGGGCGAGCAGGTGCGGACTCCTTCGGCGGCCTGGGGCAGTGCGTTGGGATGGCCGACGGTGATGGCCAACTGCAGCTCGCTGTCGGTCCAGTTGATGGCGAGCCGGATCAACGATGCCGGCCGGAAGGGCAGCGGTTCTAGCGGCTGCCATGGCTCGGGTGTAGCGTCGTGATCTAGCAGTCGTGGTTCCGAAGTCCTGTTCGCCCGTGATCGCCATCACGGGCGTTCTTGCGTTTTCAGCGCCTCTCCGGACCAGGGCGATCACCTCCCGGGCACGCAAAGTGCGGGCCTGGTTTCCCTCGAAGGAGACAGTCATGGCCAAGGGCACTGTGAAGTGGTTCAACAGCGAGAAGGGGTTCGGCTTCATCGAGCAGGAGGGCGGCGGCCCCGACGTCTTCGCCCACTACTCCAACATCGCCGCCCAGGGTTTCCGCGAGCTGCAGGAAGGCCAGACGGTCGAGTTCGACGTCACCCAGGGCCAGAAGGGCCCCCAGGCGGAGAACATCCGCCCCGTCTGATCCGCCGCTGCGGCAAGGCCCGGCATCCCGGCTTCGGGACGCCTGGCCTTGCCGCTCTTGTGGCTGACTGACGAGCCGCAGTCGGATGAACAACCCGACGCCAGGACCCGGGCCTCATGGCGGATGGGCCGACCCGTGCGGCTCGGCCTGGTCAACGACGCCGACGCGAGCGCGGACATCGCCGCCTGAGTGGAGGCCCGGGGAGTCCGGGCCTGGCCGACGATCGACGACTGAACGATGGCCGGCGCCGTCAGCGGCTTACAAACCCTGGATGCCTCTCGCGGACGTCACGCGGCGGCCGCGACTACCTGAAATCCGCATTCGGGCGCGGGATTGGCCCGATCCGGTGATCAATGCCCTCCCTGCAGCGACGCGGTACAAGCAGCGTCCCGAGCCGCTTCCTCTATTTCATGTGGCGCGCGGGCCGGGTGGCGGCGTTCAGCACGGCCTCCAGTGGGCCGCGCCGGAACCGGCGGGTCCAGACAGTCGCCAGCAGCATGGCGGCTGCGATGAAGCCGAGCAGGACCGGTAGCCCGGACATGGTCTCGTCCTCGACGGCGGCGACGTACCAGACGTCGGTGAACACCCAGAGGGCGACGATGTGCAGGGCGTAGGCGGTCAGGGCCAGCATGCCGACCGCGGAGACGGGTGTGGCGATCCGGGTCAGGCGCGGCATCCGGTCGGCGACCGTGAGGCACACGGCGATCACCAGGAGCGCGACGCCTGTGTTGCCGAGGATGGAGAAGGTGGTCTGGCTGTGCGGTGCGGCCACCAGCAGCCAGGCCAGTGGTGTGCCGTTCTCGGGTTCGCCGACGGTGTCGGACCACCAGGCCGAGGACGCCGAGCCGCCGTCCGTGGCGGCCGCGATGGCGGCGAGGGCGTGCGGGGTCAGGCGCAGGGCCAGCCAGGAGCCGCCGTAGCCGAGCAGGGCGAGCGCTCCGCCGGCAGTGGCCAGGCGGGTGCGGATGCTGGGCCGGCTGAGGTCGAGCCGGGCCACGGCCATGCCCGCGATCAGGAACGGCATCCAGGTCAGGACCGGGTACTCGCCGGTGAACAGCAGCTCGACGAGTCCGTCCGTGCCGGTCAGGCGGGCCAGCGGGTCGAGGGAGACGAACGAGTCGGCCCAGCCGCCCTCTTCGGTCGACTTCCTGATGACGTAGAGGACTTGGGGCAGGATCAGGGCTCCTGCGACGGCGATGAGCGCGAGCGTTGAGGCCCGCAGCTGGTACAGCGGGAGAACGACCAGGAAGAGCAGAGCGTAGAAGCTGAGGATCACGTCGACATCGGTGTCCAGGGCGGTCAGGGCGTAGCCGAGGACCAGCAGGACCAGGGCGCGGATCACGATCCTGGCCGCCGCCCGGCGTCCGGCGCGGCCGGTCCTGGGGTGCGGGCGGCCGGTGATGATGACCAGGGAGAAGCCGGCGAGCAGGGCGAAGAGGGCGGAGGAGCGGCCGCGGGCCGTTTCCAGGAGGAATCCCACGGGTCCGCCCACGGTCACATCGGGGCCGACGTGGGCGGAGTACATGCCAAGGACGGCGAGGCCGCGGGCCAGGTCGATGCCGATCAACCGGGCGGTCGACGGCGGGGCGACGTTCGAGGGCGCGGATTTTGGCGACGGCAGCACCGCTTGGTGTGCGGTTGCCGCTGATGCAGCGTCAGTCATGTGACCAAGGCTTCGCGCAACGCGCCCTGCATCCCACCCGGCGCCTTTCCGAAGCACCCCGGCCAGTCGGCCGAAACCGCCCCCGCCGACCGGCCGGTGACCACGTGGCCGACGGCAGGAGATGTATCCCGTGGCAGACGCGGGCCTATTTGCGTGCTACCTATCGAAATTGACTGACATGCGAGAGGCGGAGCGCACGTGATCCGGGTAGTGGTGGTAGACGACGAGGCCCTTGTCCGCACGGGCTTCACACACATCCTGAATGCCGCGCAGGGCATCGAGGTCGTGGCGGCGGTGTCCGGTGGACAAGCCGTCCGGGCCGTGGGTGACTTACGGCCGGACGTTGTCCTGCTGGACATCCGGATGCCGGACGTCGACGGACTCACCGTCCTGGGCGAGCTCCGCCGCAGGCCGGACCCGCCCGTGGTGGCCATGCTCACCACCTTCGACACCGACGAGTACGTGGCCACCGCGCTGCGCTCCGGGGCGGCCGGCTTCCTGCTGAAGGACACCGACCCCGAACAACTGCCCGTCCTGGTAGCCGCCTTGGCCGACGGCGACACGGTGCTGTCCGCCACGGTCACCCGCACGGTGGTGGACGGCTACCTGGACAGCGGGGCCGCCGAACCTGCCGCGGCGCGCCTCACCGAACGGCTGACCGCCCGCGAACGTGCCGTCCTCCTCCTCATGGCCGAAGGGCTCGCCAACTCCGACATCGGCGACCGCCTGCACCTGAGCGTCGGCACGGTGAAAGGCCATGTCAGCACGGTCTTCGGCAAGTTGGAGGTAAGCAGCCGAGTCCAGGCCGCACTGATCGCGGAGCGCGCCGGACTGCTGAGGCCGTCCAGGAACGGGGACGGCCCGTGAGCCCTCGCGACCGCCGCGGCCTGGCGGCAGACGCAGTCCTCATCGGGGCCTCACTGGCCGACCTGTGGGCCAACGTCGACACCGAGGAACGGCTGGCCTTCACCTGCGCCCTGCTGGCGACTGCCTCCCTCGCGCTGCGTCGGCGGCTGCCGTTGGCGACGTTGGCCCTCACGCTGCCGGCCGCCGCGGTCACCGACGCGGTGTTCGCGACGCTGGCCGCGCTGTACACGCTCTCCTCGCTCAGCCGCCGTCGCGCCCTGCTCGCCGGCTGCGCCATGGCCTTCGCGGTCTGCGACTTCCTGCCCTGGCCGTGGACCGATGTGGACTCCGGCGACCTTTCCGACACCTACAGCTTGATCCACTTCACGTACACGATGGCCACCGCGGTCGCTCCGGTCTTCCTTGGCCAACTCGTCCAGGCCCGGCGCGAGTTGTCCCTGCGTCTCGCGGAGATCTCCGAAGCCCGCGAGCACGAGCGTCTGCTGACCGCCCAGAGCGTCCTGGCGAAGGAACGCGCCCAGTTGGCCCGCGAGATGCATGACGTGGTCTCCCACCAGGTCAGCCTCATCGCCGTACAGGCCGGTGCCCTGCAGGTGGCCACCCGGGACGCCGGCACCAAGGAGGCCGCCGCCACCATCCGCCGGCTCAGCGTCCAGACCCTGGAGGAACTGCGGCACATGGTCAGCGTGCTGCGCGCCTCCGGCAGCCGCCCCACCGAGCTCACGCCGCAACCGTCCCTCGCCGATCTGCAACAACTGGTCGACGGCAGCGGTATCGAGGCGGAACTGGAGACCGATCTGCTCCAGGACCTTCCGCCCACCGTCCAGCGTGCCGTCTACCGGACCGTCCAGGAGGCCCTGACCAACGTCCGCAAACATGCCCCCGGGGCGACCGCGACCGTCCGCGTCAGCCACCGCAAGGGCGCCGTGCACACCACCATCACCAACACCGCCCCGCTGCGTCCCGCTCTGCCGCTGCCCAGCGCGCACCACGGTCTGGCCGGCCTCCGTCAGCGCGCCGCGCTGCTCGGCGGGACCGTCGCCTGCGGTCCGACGGCGGAGGGCGGGTACGAAGTTCGTCTGGAACTCCCCGTCGAGCACGGGCACGGGAGCCGCCCGGCGTGACGCTCGATCAGGCGCGGCAGCGGATGTCAGGGCAAGACGTCGTACGTGTAGATCGCGGAGATGTCCAGGACGGTCCGCGGCGTGCCGGTCGGGCCGAGCGGGGAGACGATCGGGTCATCGATCCGCTCGCTCTTGAAGGTGGCCGCGGGAGCTGTCATGTCGGGGGCGTAGAGACGGCCGTAGCGGTTCATCCAGCCCTCCCAGATCCGGTCCTCGTTGCAGTCGTTCAGGAAGAACACCGGGTCGTTGGGAGAGGTAGCGGGCGTCATGTCGCCGCCGACCCAGAGATGGACCTGGTTGTGCAGGTGGACCCGCTGCGCCGGCGTGCGCGGCATGAAGCCTCCGACCCGATTGCGGAAGCCCTCCGAGGAGGCGTTGAAGGGGAGGGTGTCGTACCGGTCCGCCGGGCTGCCGCCGGCCTGTGTGAAGTCCAGCGCCCCCTTGACGTCCGCGCTGGTCGGCAGGGTCGGCCAGCCCGCCGGGAAGGCCCGTGCGAAGTCCCGGTTCAGGCCCCGCCCGGTCTGTACGAGCATCCCGTTGAGATCGCTCTCGATGCGGACTGTGGGGGATCCTTCATGTCCCCCTGGGTGCAGGCTGGAGACATGACGGGGCGCGCCCGGCCGCTGACGGCACTGATGGCGTCTATCAATCCACCGTTCCGGCTGCACCTGGTCCGCGCTGCGTCGCCCCTCTGGGAGGTTACTATCGCTGAATGAATACCCCTGGGGGGTATATGGTTGATGTGTGGCCCCGGGGACGGGCCACTCACCGGACGGGAATGGGGATGAAGGCCATGGACCACAGCTCTCACCACACCGGCACCCCGCACGACCACACCACCCACGAGGGTCACGGTCACGCCGGCCACACCGCTCACCACGGCGCCCACGCGGGGGCGTCCTGGGCCACGGCGGTGAAGGCGACGCTGCACTGCCTGACCGGCTGCGCCATCGGCGAGATCCTCGGCATGGTCGTCGGCACCGCGCTGCTGTGGGGCAACGTGCCCACGATGGTCCTGGCGATCACGCTGGCGTTCCTCTTCGGCTACTCGTTCACCCTCTTCGCGGTCCTCCGGGCGGGCCTGGACCTCAAGTCCGCGATCAAGGTCGCGCTGGCCGCCGACACCGTCTCGATCGCCGTGATGGAGCTCGTCGACAACGCCATCATCGCCCTCACGCCGGGAGCGATGGACGCCCACCTGTCCGACGGGCTGTTCTGGTCGGCCCTGCTGGGCGGGTTCGGCGTCGCCTTCCTGATCACCACGCCGATCAACAAGTGGATGATCGGCCGCGGCAAGGGCCACGCTGTCGTCCACGCCCACCACTGACGAACCGAACACGCAGTCCCACGCGGTCGGGGCACCCCTGGCGGAACAGGGGTGCCCCGGCCGCGTTTGCGCCGCGGGCCAGGGCCAACCCGGCAGGGGCCGGGGTGGAAGAGGCGCGGCCGTCCGGCCCGCCGCCCTCCGGTATTGATCAGAAGGAGGCGACCGGTGATGGCAACGGTCAAGGACATGCTCGCCACCTACCCGGCCGACCTGGGCCAGGTCGACCGCGACAAGCTCACCCGCTGTATCGAGGAATGCATCGCCTGTGCCCAGGCGTGTACGGCGTGTGCGGACGCCTGCCTGTCCGAGGGCATGGTCGGCGAGCTCACCAAGTGCATTCGCACGGACATGGACTGCGCGGACATCTGCAACGCCACCGCGTCCGTGCTGTCCCGGCACACCGGCTACGACGCCAACATCACCCGCGCGATCCTCACCGCGTGCGCCGCCGCCTGCAAAGCCTGCGCCGACGAATGCTCGGCGCACGCCGACATGCACGAGCACTGTCGCCTGTGTGCCGAAGCCTGCCGTTCCTGCGAGCAGGCGGGCAACGACCTCATCCAGACCCTCGGCTGACCGGTCAGCCGCACCCACAGGGCCGCCGGAACGCTGATCCGGCGGCCCTCACACCCTCCAGGACCGTGGCACGGCCGGCGGCGAGTGTCGGCTCAGTGCACGTGCGGCCCGCCGGTCATCTGCGGCTTGCCGCGCGGTACGAGCACCAGTGCCACCGCGGCGCTGACGGCGGCAGCCGCCGCGCACACCGTGAAGGCGTCGGTGAAGCCGCCGGCCGTGCCGCGCTCGATGCCGGAGGCCGCGACGGTGGAGACGACCGCGACGCCGATGGAACCGCCCACCTCGTGGAAGGTGTTGACGACGCCGGAGGCCAGGCCCGCCTCGCGGTGTTCGACCATGGCGAGCGCTGTGGTGGTGGCGGTGACGAAGACCGCGCCGATGCCGAGGGAGGCGATCGCGAAGCCCGGCAGCAGCACGGCGTAGACGCTGCCGGTGTCCGACAGTCGGGTCAGCGGCACGGTCGCGGCGGCCGCGATCACCATGCCCCCGACGGCGGTGGCGCGGCTGCCGATCCTGCCGACGAGGCGCGAGCCCAGGTGTGCGCCGGCGCCGGTGGCGACGGCCACGGGCAGGAAGACCAGGCCGGTCCGCAGGGGGCTGAAGCCGCGTAGGTGCTGGAGGTAGACGGACCCGAGGAAGAAGAAGGCGATCAGCAGGGCCGTGGCCATCAGCATCAGGAACGCTCCGGCCAGGACCGGGCGCCTGGTGAACATGCGCAGGTCCATCAGCGGCGCCCGGCTCGCACGTTCGGCGACGGCGAACAGTCCGTACGCCAGCACGGCACCGGCCAGCGGCAGCAGGGTGGCGGGATCCGACCACCCGGAGTCGCCCGCCTCCACCAATGCGTAGATCAGCGCGCCGGTACCCGCGGTCACCAGCAGCGCACCGGGGACGTCGAGCCGGGCGGGTTGCGGGGTTGGGGCTGCCACGAGCGCGGGGACGGCGGCGAGGACGGCGAGACCGACGGGGACGTTGACGTAGAAGACCCATTGCCAGCCCGGCCCGTCGGTGAGCGCCCCGCCGAGCAGGACCCCGGCGGCGGCGCCGGATCCGCCGATCGCCGCCCACACGCCGAGGGCCTTGTTGCGCTCGGTGCCGTGGAAGGTGGTGGTGACGATCGACAGGGCGGAGGGGGACAGCAGGGCGGCACCGACGCCCTGGGCGATGCGCCCGCCGAGCAGGACCGTGGCGCTGTCTGCCACGCCGGTGACCAGCGAGGCGGCGGTGAAGATGGCAAGTCCGGCGAGCAGGGTGCGCCGGGCGCCGAGGGCGTCGGCGAGACGGCCGCCGAGGAGCATCAGCCCGCCGAAGCAGAGGGTGTAGGCGGTGACGACCCAGGTCAGGGTCGCGCGGCCGAGGCCGAGGTCGGCCGCCATGTCGGGCAGAGCGACGTTCACCACGGTGACGTCGAGGATCAGCATGAACTGAGCCAGGCAGATCAGTGCCAGGGCGGCCCAGCGGCGGGGGTCGGGAGGCAGGCCGGTGCGCTCCGGTGCCTGCGGAGTACCGGCGGTGGAGTGGGTCATGACGAGTCCTTGAGGCGAGATGTCGTACAGGCGGGCGCCCGAGAGCGATGACGACGCCGGGCGCGGTGACGGCGACCCGGTGGGCGTGGCCGGCGTCGAACGGGACCACTGCGCTTGAACTGTACTGTCCAGTTCATATGAACTCAACTGTTCAGTTCAGTTGGGTGTTATGCTCTGCCCGTGAGCGTGGAAGGTGTGAAGCAACCCCCGAGCGGTCCCCGGGCCGAGTTCAAGCGGCAGGCCATCGTGCGGGCCGCCCGCGAGCAGTTCCTGCGGGAGGGCTTCGGTGTCGGCATGGACGCCATCGCCGCTGAAGCCGGGGTGTCGAAGGTGACCGTCTACAACCACTTCGGCAGCAAGGAAGCCCTCTTCACCGCGGTCATCACGTGCGCCCTGGACGAACCGCTGGCCGGGGACGCGTCAGCCGCACTAGAGAAGTTGGCGGAGGCCGAGGACGTGCGGGTGGCCCTCCTCGACGCAGCCCGTAGCTGGGTCCACTCGGTGCGCACCAACGACGATGTCGCCGCCCTGCGCAACCTCGTGGTCGCCGAGGTGCACCGCTTCCCGGAGCTGGGCCGGGCCTGGCAGCACCATGGCCCCGAGGGGCACCACCCCGCCGTGGCGAACGCGCTGCGTACCCTCGCCGACCAGGGTCGGCTGGTCATCCCCGACCTGGAGGCGGCCATCATCCAGCTCTACGCGCTGCTGGTCTTCCCCCACATGGTCTTCGGCTCCTACGGCACCCACATCGACGAGGGGCTCACCGACCGCCTCATCACCAGCGGCGTCGACATGTTCCTCAGCTACTACGGCTCGCAGCCCGCGTGACCTTGCCCTCGGCGTCCACCCGCGCGACCTGATCCCAGTGGCCGTGTCGCGGCTGGCCGCAGAGCCAGCAGGAGGGCGGCTCCGGGGCGCCGACGCGTTGCCCGGCCGCCGACCATGCTCCGGATGAGGACAGCGGGTTCGGCACCCATCACGCAGAAGGCGCGGCTCAGCAAGGCGGGCACCCAGCAAGGTGCCCGCCCCTGCCTGTGGGCCGGGTCGTCAGACTGCGGCGGGCTGCGCCTCGGGGACGGGAGCCTTCAGGCGGCCGGTGGAGTGCAGGCAATACAGCGCCGCCGCGCAGGCAAGGCCGAGCACCGTCAGGGAGACCCACGGCAGTGCCGGCATCCCGGCGACGCGCGCCGCGTCGAGTGCGGCACCGGTGAGCAGGTTCCCCAGCGTGATGCCGATGCCGCAGATGGTGTTGTAGAGCCCGTAGTGGGTGGCGACGAGCCGGTCACCCGAGAGCCGGACGATGGTGTCCATCTCGAAGGGGTAGGCGATCATCGTCCCCACGGCCAGCAGCAGTGCGGCGAGCGTCGGGGGTACCGCGGCGAGCAGCCACAGTCCGGCCCCCGCATCCGGCACGGGCACCGCCGTGGCGAGCAGCAGAGGCACGAACGCCAGACCCATGACCGCCAGGCCCCGCACCAGGGCCTGACCTGGCTCGTAACGGTCCTTGCACCAGGTGGTCACCTTGGTCTGGCCGAGGATCGTGCTCAGTCCGGAGACCGCGAAGAGCACCGCCACCGCGGCCGTGCCGAACTCACCGTCACCGCCGAGCCTGCGCACTTCCAGGGGCAGGGCCAGATAGACCTGGAAGGTCAGCACGTACGAGCCGATCATGGCGCCGGAGAAGAGCAGGAACGGCCGGTTGGCGAGGATGCCGCGCCACTGGACGAGCACGCTTTCCCTACCATGGCCGTCCTGCGGCCCCTGCTCCTTCCGCCGGGCGGGCAGCGCGCGGATCTGCACGATGCTGAGCAGCGCGAAGATCGTGGCTGCCACGAGGCAGGTGATGCGGAAGTCCACTCCGGTCAGCACCATTCCCGCCAGCGGTCCGAGCAGGATCCCGGCCTGGTAGAAGACGTTGAACAGCGCGAACGCCTCGACCCTGCGCTCTCCCGCGTCGGCGGCGAGGTAGGCCCGTACGGCCGGGTTGAACAGGGCGCCGGCCAGACCCGTCGCGGCCGAGGCGGCGATCAGGGCGGCCAGTGAGTCGACCAGCCCCAGGGCCGCGAAGCCCACGGTGCGCAGCACGCACCCGGCCACGATCATCGGCTTGTACCCGAGCCGGTCGGCCAGCGTTCCGCCGACCAAGAACATGCCCTGCTGGCTGAAGTTGCGTACCCCCAGGATGAGTCCGACGACCCAGCCGGCCAGCCCGAGGGTGCCGGAGAGGTGGGCGGCCAGGTACGGCATCAGCATGTAGAAGCCGAGGTTGATGGTGAACTGGTTCACCACCAGCAACTGGACGCTGCGCTCGTACGAACGGACCTGCGTGAACAGCCCCTTCACCGGCCCGCCTCCGGGGAGTCGGACGCGGCGCTCGTGTCGTCGTCCGGAGTGACGGCTGGCAGTGCGTCTTGCAGGGTAAGGGGGTCGACCACGGTGGTGCAGCGGGTCCAGCGTGTGACTTCCTTTTCGTCCAGGCTGCCGATCACCTCCGGTTCGGCAGCGGGGGGCGAGTCGAGCAGGCCGTGGGCGGCGCAGTAGTCGTCGTCGTACACGGTGCCCAGGTAGCGCTGCGGGCCGTCGGGGAAGATCGCCGCGATCCGGGCGTCGGCGGGCATGGTGCGGGCGAACCAGCCGGCCACCAGGGCCACGGCCCCCACGCTCCAGCCGCCGGTGGCGTAGTGGGAGGCCGCCAGCTGGCGGCATGTCCACACCGCCTCGGCCGGAGCCACCCAGTGCACCTCGGAGAAGTTCTCGTAGGCGACGTTGCGGGGGTAGATGCTGGAGCCGAGGCCGCGCATCACTCGGGGCCGCGCGGGCTGGCCGAAGATCGTCGAACCGATCGTGTCCACCCCGACGACGGTGAGCTCGGGGTAGAGCTGCCGCAGGACCCGGGAGACGCCGGCGGAGTGGCCGCCGGTGCCGACGCTGCACACCAGGACGTCGATGTGGCCCATCTCGGAGGCGAGTTCGAGGGCCAGTGGGGTGTAGGCGGCGACGTTGTCGGGGTTGTTGTACTGGTCGGGGCACCAGGAGCCGGGGTGCTGTTCCAGCAGGCGCTGGACGCGCTCGCGGCGGGCCTGCTGCCAGCCGCCGGTGGGGTGGGGCTCGGATACGACGTTGACCTGGGCGCCGTACGCGGTCAGCAGCCGGGTCATGGACAGTTCCAGGCCCGGGTCGGTGACCAGGGTGACCGGGTGGCCGTAGACCATGCCCGCCAGGGCCAGTCCCAGGCCCAGGGTTCCGCTGGTGGACTCGATGATTCGTCCGCCGGGACGCAGATCGCCACGGGCTCGGGCCCGCTCGACCATGTGAAGTCCCGGGCGGTCCTTGATGCCGCCGGGGTTGAAGCCCTCCAGCTTGGCCCACAGGCCGCGTCCGGCCGGGGCCAGCGGCTCCGACACGCGCAGCAGCGGTGTGTTGCCGACCAGTCCCGACAGGGCGGACTGGCCGGAGGTGAGGGCGGTCTTCGTCGGTGACTTCATGCTTTCGCTCTCGCTCGATGAATCACGGTGGGGGGTTCATCACGCGCGCCACGGCGACCGGCCACGGATCGTCGATCCGCGGTCGGTACCGGTGGGACACGGCAGCCTGCGGTGCCGGCTGCGAGCGAGAGATCTAGATGCGCCACCGGGACGTACGCACGAGCGCCGCCCGGCCGGTGCGCGGTCGTCGCCGTCTGTGGGAACGGCGAAGCACCAGCGGGTGCCCCAGGACGACGGCTCCGGCAGCGACGACCGCCAGGGGCTTTGTCTCGGCGACTGGTTGGTCCAGTGCCTGGACCGTCGTACGGACGATCAGGTCCGACGCGCACGCATGGTCGCCGTGTGGCGCATGCGGCCCGTGCGGCTCCGCACCGCCCGGCGTCGCCGCCGGCGCCGTGACGGCAGCAGGCGCCGGCCCGTGGGTCTCCTCGGTCTCCCCGTGCGCGACGGCACACAGGATGATTACCAGCAGCAGGGCACCCTGGATCAGGGTGACGAGCCGGCGCGGCCATGGGGAGCCGGACAGGATGCACTGAATGTGCGACGTCGGACGGGACGTGGGCGGCACAGGTCCTCCGTGCGACCGCCGCTCCTTCGCTCATGGCGAAGGGCAGCGACGGGCAAGGGTGGGGGAAGGGCGGCATCGACAAGGCCGGACCGGGATGCGCCTGAAGGGCGGACACGATCCTGGTCTCGTCGCGCAGGACACCGGCCGAGTCATTGCTGCTGCCCGTCCGGCACGGACAGGACAGGAGCGATCGGCCGGGTGGGAGGAGTCTGCGGCTGCTACACCTGCTGGACCACGGACGCTCTCATCGCCGCCGCCGACGCCGTACGGAGTTCGACGCCCGTAAGACCCGCCTTGAGTGCGGACAGGCCGGGACTGGCCGGTTCGCGAACCGACAGGGCAAAGCAGGGAGACATCATTGTTGTCCCCTGCTGCGGCTGCCCGGAGGCGCAGTGCTCGGCCGGGTGCGGTGAGCCGTGGCCGTCAGGCTGGCCGTCCGTCGCCACGACGGGCAACGCGGTTCGCTCCTCCGTGGCTTGGTGCCCGGTCTCGGCCGGGTCCGCCAGGGCGGCTGTGGCGCTGGTCGACAGGTGCCCCTTGATGCCCTCGGCGTGCACTCCGTGGGCGAAGAGGACACCAAACAGCAGTACGGCAAGGGCCAGCACGCGCGGCATCCCAGCAGAAACGCGGGTCCGCGCTATGCGCCGGGGCGACCAAGCCGTAATCATGCCGTGATACTAACGGCTCGGCAGTGTTGATCGACCAACCCTCCCGGAACGTCGAGTTAACGAGCCACACACATGGCCTGTTTGCTTCGGCGACTGCACGGGGAGCGAGGGCGACCGCACTGCGCCACGCCGTCCGGAGCCAACTCGGCTATGACGCCCTTGCCGCCCGTGCGCGATTCGAGCGCGATACCGGCCGGCATCCATCCCCGGTCTCTCTAAGCCGCCTAGTAGAAGCTCGCCGCACGGAGGCCGGTTTCCGCCCCTTCTCCTCCGCACCATGACAGCGGGTTGATCACGGCGTGTCGCCGAGCCGTCGAAGGTACGTCCTAGTATTGGCCTGCGTAGCGCGGTGACGAGGGAGCGACCATGCGGCGGCTGGGGGAACTCGAGGCGGAGATCATGGACCGCCTGTGGCGATGGAAGCGCCCGGCGACCGTGCGGGAGATCGTCGACGACATCAACAAGCAGCGGCCGCTCGCCTACACCACCGTGAACACCGTGGCCACGATCCTCTACAACAAGGGCTGGCTGCTCCGCGGCAAGCAGGGCCGCGCCTGGGTGTATTCGCCGGTCCGCACGCGCGAGGAGTACTCCGCCGCACTGATGGAGGAGGCACTCGGCACCAGCGAGGACCACACCGCCGCCCTTGCCCACTTCGTCGGGCAGATGGCACCCGATGAGGTCAGCGCGCTGCGCAAGGCACTGCGCGGCGCAGGCCGCCAGGATCGCTCCTGATCGCCGCACCCAGACCGCTCGGCCACGCCACAGCGGGGTCCGCTCCGGGTCTCCGCCCGTACGCGCACGGCATCGGGTAACCAGGCTCACACCGCCCCCTTCTCCCGGGCGGATTGCAGCATGAACTACTAAGCTACTAAGTTGCTCCCGTACTTGATCGACCCCAACTGACGCCGACCGGGAAGCACGAGCGCCTCCTTGCGTCGGTGACCAGAGGAGTTGTCGCAGGATGGGTTCCCACCGCCGACCGAAGCCGCCGAGCCGCTCGCGGCTCGCCGTCCTGGCCGCGACGGCAGGGACCGTCTCCCTGCTGCCGTCGCAGAGCCAGGCCGCGCCGAAGCCCTCCATCGACGAGGTGCGCCAGCAGGTCGGGGAGCTCTACGAACAGGCGGAGGCTCCCACGGAGGAGTACAACGCCATCCTGGCGAAGAAGGACAAGCTCCAGCAGGAGGCCACCCGGGCCCAGGAGCGGGTGGCCGGCCAGCAGCAGGAGATCAACGAACTGCGCGATCAGATGGGCCCGGTGGCCGCCGCCCAGTACCGCAGCGGCGGCCTGGATGCGAGCATGCAGCTGTTCCTGTCCTCCGATCCGGACAGCTACCTGGACAAGGCCGAGCGGGTCGACCGCCTGACGTCACGCCAGGTCTCCATGCTCAGCACCCTCAAGTCCAAGCAGCGCGAGCTTGCCCAGACCCGGGCCGAGGCGCTGAAGAAGCTGAGCGAGGCGGAGGAGGCCCGCAAGCGGCTCGGCGGAAAGAAGCAGGAGATCCAGGGCAAGCTCCGCGAGGCGCGAACGCTTCTGAACAGCCTCACCGCCGAGCAGCGGGCGCAGCTCAGGGCCAAGGAAACTGAGGCCGACCAGGCCGCCGGCACCAGCGACAGCGCGGCCACCTACAACGGCCCGGCCAGCGGCCGGGCCCGGACCGCCATCGAGTTCGCCTACGCCCAGCTCGGCAAGCCCTACCAGTGGGGGTCGACCGGACCCGACTCCTACGACTGCTCCGGGCTGACCGGCGCGGCATGGCGAGCGGCCGGTGTCTCGCTGCCCCGCACCGTCGAGCAGCAGTACTCGGCCGGACGGCAGGTCTCACGGTCGGACCTGCAGCCCGGCGACATCATCTACTGGTACAACAGCAGCCAGCACAACGGCATCTACATAGGCGACGGCAAGGCCATCCACGCGCCGCGCACCGGCAAGAACATCGAGATCGCACCGCTCGACTCGATGCCGTACTTCGCCGCCTCGCGCCCCTGAGCCAAGGAAGGCTCTCGACGGGCCCGGATCACACACTGGGTATTGAAAACCAGTTCCAACAGTGGATAGTGTCGCGGTACACCGACGTTCGCCCACGGTCTCAGGAGGACCGATGGAGATCGATCACGTAGTGCTCGCCGCCCGGACCAAAGACGAGGCCGAGCAGGTGCTCAGCCGGGCCGGACTCGGGATTGCCCGCGGCCGCACCATCCCCGGCCTCGGACTGTCCAACCTCGTCGTCCCGCTGGGGCAGGGGCTTTTGGAGATCCACTACCCGAACGGTGAGCTGGCCGCGCCAGGTGCCCCGCCGCTGCTCGAGTTCGACCGCGAGGCCCTCGCCGCGCACCCGTCTGAGCCTTTGGTCCCGATGGCCTGGCTCGTGTTGATGGAGGACGAGCAGCGTCTGCGCGAACTCGCCGCCGCCAACGACGCACCCATACTCGATGCGCCCGCGGACGGCCCGGGTTTTCCGCCCTACACGCTCGCGGGCTTCGGCTCCAACTTCGACCGGCGCTGGCTGCCTTGCCTCATTCACTGGCCGGAAGGCTCCCCCGTCCTCAGCGCCCCGCACCGACGCCAACCCGTCGGCATCACCCGCATCGACGTGGCCGGCCCGGAAGACGACATTCGGCGCTGGTGCGGCGGCACGCCCCGCGTCCTGCACACCGTGCCCGGCACCGTGGGCCCGCTGCGGGTCGAGATCGGCTTCGCCGACGCGACCACCCTCACGCTGGGCCTCACCGCCTGAATTTTGCCCGTGCCGTCCGACGTGATGCGGCACCGGCCCCGTGCCACCGGTCGTCAGGGCCGTCAGGGCCGTCAGGGCAGAAGCTGTCGTACGAGGGTGTGCCAGCGGGCCGGGGTCCAGCCGCGCGCGATGACCAGCAAGTCGTAGGTTTCCGGTCCGAGCACCGTACCGAAGGTGAAATACACCGGCCTGGACGCCGACTTCGGCGGCGCGGGCGACGTCCTCGACAGTCGTCCGCGTCCGGCCGCGTTCGGTGAAGAGCCGGTGTGCGGGACTTGTTCGACCGCCACAAGGCCACCGACGGCAGCCTCGTCTTCAACGCGCCCTACCTCCTGACCCTGGGACGCGTGGCCTGATCACACGGATGACGGGTCGCGTGCCCCGGCCCAGGGAGGCCCGGGGCACGCTCGTCGCATCTGCCCGCCGTTACGCCCGGTAGGCGACGAGGGCCATCATCCCTACCTCGCCGTGGTAGACGTTGTGGCAGTGCAGCATCCACTGGCCGGGGTTGTCGGCGTCGAAGACGACGGAGACGGTCTTTTTCGGCAGCACGATCGTGGTGTCCTTGCGGGCGCCACCGCTGCCGAGTTGGTACGTGTGGCCGTGCAGGTGCATCGGGTGCCACATGTCGGTGGTGTTGACGAAGTCCAGGCGGACCCGCTGTCCTTCCTCGACCAGGAAGGGATCGGCGTCCGGGTTGCGCATGTCGAACTTGCGGCCGTTTATGGCCCAGTCGTACTTCTCCATGCCACCGGTCAGCTCGACGCGGTGCACGACATCCGCCTTCCTGCCGGGCAGGCGCACGTCGTCGGCCGCCTTCAGGGCGGCGGCGGTGGTGACGGTGCCGTCCAGTTCCTTCGGTCGGACGGTCACGGACGGCGCGCTGCCGGATGCCGTACGCACCAGGGCCAGGCCCGTCGCGTCCTTGCCCTCGGCGAGCGCAACGAGCGGGAAGACGCCGTCGCCGAGCGTCACTAGGACGTCGTAGCGCTCCCCCATGCCGATCAGCAGGGCATCGGTCTGCCGGTGCTCGACAGGGAAGCCGTCGGTGTGGGTGACGGTCATCCGATGCCCGCCCAGCGCCACACGGTAGGCGGTGTCGCCGCCCGCGTTGATGAAGCGCAGCCGCACGCGACGGCCCGGCTTGCTGGTGTAGACGTGCGGGTCGGCCGGCACCTTGCCGTTGATGAGGTGGTACGGGTACTTAACGTCGCCCGCGTCGCCGCCGAGGAGATCGCTCGTGGCGCCCATGAACATGAACCTCATCGACATGCCGTCACTGTCGCCGGAGGAGGAAGCGAACGGTGACGCGCTCATCCCGTCCATGTCCATGTCGCCCATGTCGTGGCCGGACATGTCATGGCCGGGCGTGCTGCCGGCGCTCGGCGAGTTGTGGCCGCCCACGTCCATTCCGCTCATGCCCTGGCGGAGTTCGGCCAGGGCCTCGTCCGGGGTGCCGGTGACGCCGTCGAGCCAGTCGTCGAGGACGACCACCCATTCGTCGTCGTAGGAGAGCGGCTCCCTGGGGTCCTCGACGATCAGCGGTGCGTACAGGCCGCGGTCGAGTTGGACGCCGGAGTGCGGGTGGAACCAGTAGGTGCCGGGGTCGGCGGCGATGAAGCGGTAGGTGAAAGTGCTGCCGGCGCGGACGTCGCCCTGGGTGACCATCGGCACGCCGTCCATGTCGTCGCGCAGCGCCAGTCCGTGCCAGTGAACTGACGTGGGGGTCTTGCCCGGGAGCTGATTGGAGAGTTCGGCGACGAGGGTGTCCCCGGCGGAGATCCGGATCTCCTTGCCGGGGGCCTGCCCGTCGTAGGCCCAGGTCCTGGCCGTGACGCCGGCGAGGTCGAGGGTGGCGGGGGCCGCGGTCAGGGTGACCTTCCGCTCCGTGCCGGTACTGCGGCGCTTCTTCTCGGTTTGGGCGACGGCTGTGCCCGAGGGGCTCAGCAGGGCCGGGGTGTTCGACGAGCCGCTGCTGCAGGCGGCGAGCGTGCCGACGCCCGCGATGCCGAGACCTGCGAGCAGGAGGGAGCGACGGTGGATGCTGTTCACGATGTGGGTCCTCTTCTCTGAGTGCGCGGCATCGCGTACGTGGCGACGCGCGTGGCTGAGGCTGGATCCCGGGGGCCGGGAAAGCCGCGGCCTATATGCGCAGTTGAGAGAGGGCGGACAGCTTCGGCGGGGCGCGTTCGGCGGAGCGGGCGGTCACGGGGGCACGGGAGAGAACCGTGTGCGTGGCGGCGCCAGCGCGAAACGCCTCTTTCGGCGGGGACAGTTTGGTGGTCTTAATGCTTGCGGCACCGCAGTGCTGAACAGCGCCTTCGTCGCAGTTCATGGCGTTGTCCACGTGCCCCGCCGGGGCAACCGTGTGAGCCGATGGCCCGGCTGCCCGGGAGTGCGACGCATGCGGGGCTGCGGAGAGGTGGTCGGCTCCCGGCTCGGCCATCGCCGCCACGGATATGCGGGACATGTCATGGGGGCCGGCCATTGCGGTCGAGTCATGGTGGACCAGGACGGCTATCGCGACCAGGGCAGCCACCAGCATGCCGAGTGCCGAGCGGCCTACGGGCCGGGCGAACGCCGGCCCGTAGCAGCGCCCCACGCGTGTCACCACCCGATCAGCTCCCGTTCTTCTTCGTCTCCGCGGCCCGACAATATACCCCCCAGGGGTAAATCTGCGAGTCGACTGGTGCAGTGCCGGGCCGCACACCAACTGTGCGGAGTTCCAGCGTCCCCCTTCCCCTGGAATGGGGCCACAGCTCAATTTCCCGCTGTGCCTGAGCATCCCCGAAGCCCTCTACGTACTAAGAGGCATAGCAGTCGGGTCCTCCCGCAGGGCGGGAGGACCCCTATACGACCGGGCGACCTCCGGCACCACCGGCCCCGGCGCAGGGCGATCAGCGGGAAGGGCGGAGATGGGATATCTGGCACTGAGCTGGTCCATAGCGGCAGTGGCCGCCCTGGTGGCAGCCGTGAGCGCGGTCAGGATGGTCACCAGCAGCGGTGAAGCCCGGTTCGCGGCGGGTGGTGATCTGTTGATGGGCCTGTGCATGGCCGCAATGGCCCTGCCCGCGACGGCCGCCTGGTACGCGGGGTACGGGATGTGGTGGGCCGTGGCGTTCGGCGTCCTCGGAGTGGGCGGCATCGTGCTGGCCGCGAGGCGCACCCGCGAAGGGGGCTGGAGGCAGGGGCGGCACTGGACGCACCTCGTCATCGGCAGCTTCGGCATGGTGATCATGACGCTGGCCATGACGAGCACGTCGTCCGGGCCGGTGCTCGCGCTGAGCGGTGGGCACTCCATGGCCGGGATGCCGGGGATGGAGCACGCAGCGGCCGGGCAGCACGCGCACGGCACGCAAAGCACGGAGCACATGGCAGGGATGGAATCCATGCACGGGGCAGAGATGCCCGGCATGGCTGCCCACGCGACCACGGCCGAGGCCGCCGGGGCCTCGTCTTCCGTCTGGCGGCTCGTGGTCGCCGCGCTCGCCGTGTACTTCCTGATGTCGATCGCCGCATCCGTGTGGGCACGAATGCGCGGCGCCCGGGGCAACGGCTCCGCGGGCGGCCGACGCCGCGGCTGGGGCCGGTGGCTGCTGAGCATGCCGGACACGGTCGTCGTGTTCCTGGCTTCGCTGACGGTCTCCGTATGGGACAGGGCACGTACGGCGGAACGGGGCCGCCACGGGCGACGGCGTCGGCTCGGTGCCACCCCGGAGGCGGCGCTCGCCGCCCACATCGGCATGGGCGGGACCATGTCGGCGATGCTGCTGATGATGGCCGCGTGACGATCAAGGTCCCGTAGCGCCTCCCGCCCGCCCCCTCCGCTCTCGGCACCGCCTGCGTGAGACCCTCCGCCCCGCTTCAGCCGCGAGCCACGCGCCAGCGGGCCGTGGCCGGAGGGGGCGCGACGCTACGCCCGAACCCTGCGGGCGATCTGCGCACACCTCCTGGGCTCTGCGCGTGTGGGCGGCACAACAGGTAAGGAATACCCTGGGGGGGTATAGTGTTTGCATCATCGAGAGGGCCGGAAGCACTCTCCCGATGACAGATCCATGCATCCACACCCCGAGGGAGCTCCCATGACCGACCAGACGAACTCCGGATCCTGCTGCTCCTCCGACGGTTCCTGCGGCTCGGGCGCCGCGACCGACGTGCAGGGCATCGGCGTCACGACCGTCTACAAGGTTTCAGGCATGACCTGCGGCCACTGCGAAGGGGCGGTCTCCCAGGAGATATCCGCTCTGGAGGGCGTCACCGAGGTCAAGGCCGTCGCCAAGACCGGCGAGGTGACCGTCACCTCCGCCGCCCCGCTCGACGAGGACGCCGTCCGGGCCGCCGTCGACGAGGCCGGCTACGAGCTCGTCGGCCGGGCCTGAGGTCCTTGCCGGGGCGTCCGCCCCGGATCCAAGCAACGCGAATTCCCTCCGCGCCGGGACGCGCCGCTCCGCTGATACGGACGCCGTGTGTCCCGGCCTCTCCCAGGAGATACGCATGACCAGCACGGCTCCCGAGAAGACGACTCCCGGCACGGCCCCCGTGTCTGCCTCCGCCTCCGCGGTGGAGCTCTCCATAGGCGGCATGACGTGCGCCTCCTGCGCCGCCCGCATCGAGAAGAAGCTCAACCGGATGGACGGCGTCACGGCCACCGTCAACTACGCCACCGAGAAGGCGAAGGTCTCGTACGCGCAGGGCATCGAGGTCGCCGACCTCATCGCCACCGTCGAGAAGACCGGCTACACCGCCGAGGCGCCGCCACCGGCGAGCGAGGCGAGGAGCGCCGCCGAGACTCCGGGGGCTGCGGACGGCGAGCTGCTCTCGCTGCGGCAGCGGCTGTTCGTGTCGCTGGCCCTGTCCGTGCCCGTGGTGCTGATGGCGATGGTTCCGGCCTTCCAGTTCGACAACTGGCAGTGGCTGTCGCTGACTCTGGCGGCTCCGGTCGTCGTCTGGGGCGCCTTCCCCTTCCACAAGGCCGCGTTCACCAATGCCCGGCACGGTGCCGCGACCATGGACACGCTGGTGTCCATCGGCACACTGGCCGCTCTCGGCTGGTCGTTGTGGGCGCTGTTCTTCGGGCACGCCGGGATGCCGGGCATGCGGCACGGCTTCGAGTTCACCATCTCCCGCGCGGACGGCTCTTCCGCCATCTATCTGGAGGCCGCGGCCGGTGTGACCGCGTTCATCCTCGCCGGGCGGTACCTGGAGGCGAAGTCCAAGCGCAAGGCGGGTGCGGCGCTGCGGGCGCTGCTGGAGCTGGGTGCGAAGGACGTCTCCGTGCTGCGCGGCGGCAAGGAGGTACGCATCCCGGCGGGACAGTTGGCGGTCGGTGACCGGTTCGTCGTACGGCCCGGCGAGAAGATCGCCACCGACGGCACCGTGGTGGAGGGCGCGAGCGCTGTCGACGCCTCCATGCTCACCGGCGAGTCCGTGCCGATCGACGTCACGGTCGGCGACGCCGTCACCGGTGCCACGGTGAACGCCGGCGGCCGGCTGGTCGTCGAGGCCACCCGGGTCGGCGCCGACACGCAGCTGGCGCGGATGGCGAAGCTGGTGGAGGACGCGCAGAACGGCAAGGCAGCCGTGCAACGCCTCGCCGACCGGATCTCCGCCGTGTTCGTCCCGGCCGTCCTCCTCATCGCGGTCGCCACCCTCGGCGGCTGGCTCGGTGCCACCGGCGACGCGACGGCCGCGTTCACCGCCGCGGTCGCCGTCCTGATCATCGCCTGCCCCTGCGCGCTGGGACTCGCCACCCCGACCGCGCTCATGGTCGGCACCGGTCGCGGCGCCCAGCTCGGCATCCTCATCAAGGGCCCGGAGGTCCTGGAGTCCACCCGCCGCGTCGACACCGTCGTCCTGGACAAGACCGGAACCGTCACCACCGGCCGGATGACCCTGCAGGACGTGTACGTCGCCGACGGAGTCGACGAGAGTGAACTGCTGCGGCTGGCGGGCTCGTTGGAGCACGCCTCCGAGCACCCGATCGCCCAGGCGATCGCCGCCGGGGCGATCGAGCGGGCCGGGAGCCTGCCGGTGCCGGAGAACTTCGAGAACGTCGCCGGGCTCGGTGTGCAGGGCGTGGTCGACGGGCACGCGGTGCTCGTCGGACGCGAGAAGCTTCTGGCCGAGTGGGTCATCGAGCTTCCCCGTGAGCTGGCCGAGGCCAAGGCCGCGGCGGAGGCCGAGGGACGTACGGCGGTCGCCGTCGCCTGGGACGGCGAGGCGCGTGGCGTCCTGGCCGTCGCCGACGCGATCAAGGAGACCAGCGCCGAGGCGGTCGCCGAGCTGCACCGACTGGGCCTCACGCCCGTCCTGCTGACCGGCGACAACCGGCTCGTCGCCGAGTCCGTGGCCCGAGCGGTCGGCATCGACGAGGTCATCGCCGAGGTCCTGCCCCAGGACAAGGTGGACGTCGTCAAGCGACTGCAGGCCGAGGGCCGTTCGGTCGCGATGGTCGGCGACGGCGTCAACGACGCAGCCGCCCTGGCCACCGCCGACCTCGGCCTGGCCATGGGCACCGGCACGGACGCGGCCATCGAGGCCGGCGACCTGACCCTCGTCCGCGGCGACCTGCGCGTGGCGGCCGACGCGATCCGCCTGTCCCGCAGGACGCTGGCCACCATCAAGGGCAACCTCTTCTGGGCCTTCGGCTACAACGTCGCCGCCCTCCCGCTGGCCGCCGCCGGCCTGCTCAACCCGATGATCGCGGGCGCGGCGATGGCGTTCTCGTCAGTGTTCGTCGTGACGAACAGCCTGCGTCTGCGGTCCTTCAAGTAGGCGCGGGAGCAAACCCGTTGGCCAGCAGGGCCCTGCCGGAAGGCAGGGCCCTGCTGCGTTGCGCCCGTTGCCGGGCACACCCGGTGGGCATTCTCGGACTCTGGGAAACCTCCTGCAGTTACCGGGCTGGCTGGGGGCGGGCCCGAGGTGGTGCCGGCCCGAGCTTTTGGCCCAGGCGCGGTCGCGGTCGGCGTGGCAGCGGGCTCCGCAAGGCGCGGCATCCCGTGCGGACGGTCAGAGCCCGCAGGCCAGCAGCAACGGCAGCAGCGGAGCCATGACGGCGGCCGTCACCACGCCTGGCCACGTCGCGCGATGAGGCCGGGGCTGCGGCGTGAGGACGCGGCGCAGCCGGATGAGGGCACTCGAACCGCCGGCGCCCAGAGCCGTCTGCGGCACCTGCCCTGCCGCGACCTCGTACATCGCGGTGGCGAGCGTCTCCCTGGGGTGGAACCGCAGGGCACGGTCGTCCGCGATCAACTCCAGCAGCAGCTCGGTCTGTTCCTTGGCGTGCCGGGCGAGCGGCAGACCGCGGAAGGCGCGACAGAAGGCGTCGGTGGGCAGACGCAGGAGGTGGTGCCTGCCCACGATGTGGGCGCGTTCGTGCTCCAGCACGGCCCGCAGTTGCCCGTCGGAGAGGACCTCCAGGGCTCCGCGGGTGACGACTACGCGTGAGCGGCGTCCCGGCAGGCAGTAGACGGCGGGGATCCCGTGGTCGACGACCGTGGCGCCGTACTGGGGAGCCGGCTGTCCGACGAGGGCGAGCGTGTCGAGCTGGCGTCGGCGGACGCGCCGGTCACGCCAGGCGCAGCGGACCAGCCAGCCGACCGGCATCAGCACGATGACGGCGGGGCCGGCGAGCTTCAAAGCATGCCCGAGCGTGGGTGGCGCGTCGCCCGTCAGGGGGTCGGTCAGGCCGCAGGCGCTGAGCAGTCCGGCAAGGCCGTCGTGCACGTGGTGCTCGGTGAGGACGAAGTGGTACACGGCCAGGGCAGCGGCAATGACGAAGGTCGCCATGAGCCCCTGCCACGCGAGGACCGCGGCGGCCGGCACGCGGTGGGCCCAGCGTACCCGGGCCAGCAGGACAGGCACCACGGCGCCCGCCAAGGCCGCGTAGGCGGCCAGCGCCACGGCTGTGATCATGCGTCGCTCCGCTTCCTCGCCACTCGCAGCGCCGAGCATAGTGCGCCCATTGTGGTGCAAGATGCCGGCCACCGTCTTGGCTCTGACTGGAGGAGAGGGGCCGCTGCGTGTTGTTGTACGTCACCACGGGCGCGGTCGCCAGGTGCCACAGGCCCACAGGCCGCATGATCCATGACCGCATGGCTTTGTTCACGAGTTGGGGGGTCTGGCACAGATCTTGGGGAGCGGTCGCAGAGGGTGACGATGTCGTTCGATTGAAAGGGTCGTCATGATCCCGGCTGCCGGGCTCAAACGGTCAC
>NZ_JARAXP010000033.1:0-33323 GCF_033793965.1 Streptomyces sp. ME02-8801-2C
CATGAACAGCGCCATCACGCCACCGATGCAGAAGAACGCGAACGACGTCACCAGATACAGCGTGCCGATCGTCTTGTGGTCCGTGGTCGTCAACCACTTCACGACCACGTTGCCGGGCTGCTTGCGCCGTACCGGCAGCTCGTTCTCGTACGAGTCCTCAGCTGCGGCGGCACCCTGGGGTTCGTTGGTGATGCTCACAGGTTTGTCGTCTCCCGGTTCTTCTCGTGGCTCGTCTGCGCGATGCCGGCGGGAATGTAACCGGTCTGCCCCTTCTTCACGAGGTCCTTGAGGTGCTGCTCGTAGCGCTCGGGGGAGACGACCTTCACGTTGAACAGCATCCGGGAGTGGTCGACGCCGCAGAGCTCCGCACACTTGCCCAGGAAGGTGCCCTCCTTGTTGGGGGTCACCTGGAAGGCGTTGGTGTGACCGGGGATGACGTCCTGCTTCATCAGGAACGGAACCACCCAGAAGGAGTGGATGACGTCACGTGAGGTGAGGACGAAGCGGACCGTCTTGCCCTTGGGCAGCCAGAGGGTCGGACCGGGGTTGCCGGTCTGCGGGTTCCTCGTACCGGGCGTGCCGACGTCGTAGACACCGCCGGCGTTGGCCGGGAAGTCCTTCTTGAACCGGTCCGGAATGGCCGCCAGGTTCTCGTCGGTGTTCGCGTTTCCGGTGGAACCCGGGACGTTCTCGATGTAGTTGAAGCCCCAGCTCCACTGGAAGCCCACGACGTTGACCGTCAGGTCGGGCTTCTTGGAGGTGTCGAGGAGCTTCGACTCGTCACGTGCCGTGAAGTAGAAGAGCACCGAGACGATGATCAGCGGAACCACGGTGTACAGCGCCTCGATGGGCATGTTGTACCGGGTCTGCGGAGGTACTTCGACCTTGGTGCGGCTGCGCCGGTGGAACATGGCGCTCCACAGGATCAGGCCCCAGACCAGCACGCCGGTGGCGAGCGCGGCTGCCCAGGATCCCTGCCACAGGGAGAGGATCCGCGGAGCCTCTTCCGTGGTCGGGGTGGGCATACCAAGGCGGGGGAAGTCCTTGTATGTGCAACCGGTCGCGGTCGCCAGGACCAGGCCCGCAGTCAATGCCTGCAGCAGCTTCCGCCGCAACGGGCGCCGCGGCGTGGGGGTACCGCCCGCGCCCCCCAGGGCGTGGGGGAGGTCGGAGCCGTTGGGACTCACGTAGCGCCTTCCCGAGAGTCTCGCCCGCGCGGGTTGGCTGCGGCCTGACTTCTCGGTGGTCGGTCGCCGCCCTGCGTCGGGCAGGGGTTTGGATGTTTATGCGGACCAAACCCTACTGGACGCATTTTGGGGTCGCGCGGGGAGGGTCCCCAACGCGCCGGGGGTCACCCCGAAGAGGGTTGATGAGGGCGTGGGCGCCTAATGAGGTGGGGGGTTTTGTGAGTTGGCGGGTGCGGGTTTCGTCGTGGCTGTTCGCGCAGTTCCCCGCGCCCCTTAGGCGGGACCACGTACCCCTTGGTGAGGACTTAGCGTTGGGGTGTGTCCTACTTCGATGCCGCGTCCTCAGCTCCGCTTCACCCCGTTGCTCGGCAGGCTCTGCTGGCGTCTCTCGATGAGGGGTGGGCGGATCCCGCACGTTTGTACAGGGAGGGGCGGCGGGCTCGGATGTTGCTGGATGCCGCCCGGGAGGCTGCGGCCGAGGCGGTGGGGTGTCGGGTTGATGAGCTGACCTTCACTTCATCCGGTACGCGGGCCGTGCACACCGGGGTGGCGGGGGCTCTCGCGGGGCGGCGGCGCATCGGACGTCACCTGATCGTGTCGGCGGTCGAACACTCTTCGGTGCTCCATTCGGCTGAGGACTGGGAGGCGGCGGGCGGGGCGGTGACGACCGTGGCCGTGGATCGCGCCGGTGCCGTGGCCGTCGAGGCGTACGAGGCCGCCGTACGGGCCGACACGGCGCTGGCCTGTCTTCAGTCGGCCAACCACGAGGTGGGGACCGAGCAGCCGGTGGCGGAGGTGGCCGAGGTGTGCCGGGAGGCCGGGGTGCCGTTGCTGGTGGACGCGGCACAGTCGCTCGGGTGGGGGGCCGTTCCGGGACCCTGGTCGCTGCTCGCCGCGAGTGCCCATAAATGGGGTGGGCCTTCCGGGGTCGGGCTGCTCGTCGTCCGTAAAGGGGTGCGGTTCGCGGTCCAAGGGCCCGTGGACGAGCGGGAGTCGGGGCGGGCGGCCGGGTTCGAGAACCTCCCGGCGATCGTCGCGGCGGCCGCCTCGTTGCGGGCGGTACGGGCCGAGGCGGCCCAGGAGGCGGTACGGCTGCGGGAGCTGACGGAGCGGATCCGGGCGCGGGTACCGCAACTGGTCCCGGACGTGGAGGTGGTCGGCGATCCGGTGCGGCGGCTGCCCGGCGTCGTCACGTTCTCCTGTCTCTATGTCGACGGGGAGACATTGCTGCACGAGCTGGACCGCGCCGGTTTCTCCGTCTCCTCCGGGTCGTCCTGTACGAGCAGCACGTTGACGCCGAGCCATGTGCTGCGGGCGATGGGGGTGCTGAGCGAGGGCAATGTGCGGGTGTCGCTGCCGGCCGGGACCCCGGCGGAGGAGGTCGAGCGCTTCCTGTCCGTCCTGCCGGACACGGTCGCGGCCGTACGGGAGAAGCTGGGCGCGCCGGCTCCGGTGACGGTGCGGGAGGAGGGCGCGCTCGTCGTGGACGCCCTGGGCAAGCGGTGCCCGATCCCGGTGATCGAGCTGGCGAAGGTCATCGGCGACGTCCCGGTGGGCGCCACGATCCGCGTCCTGTCGGACGACGAGGCGGCCCGCCTGGACATTCCCGCGTGGTGCGAGATGCGGGCCCAGGAGTACGTGGGCGAGGAGCCGACGGAAAAGGGAACGGCATACCTAGTCCGCCGGCTGAGCTGACCGACCTGCTTCAGGGGCGCGGGGAACTGCGCGACCAGCCCCCACGCGCCCGCAGACGACGAATCAGCCCAGATGCCCCTGAACCTCGATCGCGGCATCGTCGCCGTACGCCTTACGGAAACGGTTCATGAAGTTGGCGCGCCGGAGGGTGTACTCCTGCGTACCCACCGTCTCGATGACGAGAGTCGCCAGCATGCAGCCGACCTGCGCCGCCCGCTCCAGCGAGACCCCCCACGCCAGCCCCGACAGGAACCCCGCACGGAACGCGTCGCCGACGCCCGTGGGCTCGACCTTGGCCTCCTCGTCCGGGCAGCCGACCTCGATGGTCTCCTCGCCGACGCGCTCGATGCGTACGCCCCGGGAGCCGAGGGTCGTGACCCGGGTACCGACCTTGGCGAGGATCTCCGCGTCGGACCAGCCGGTCTTGGACTCGATGAGGCCCTTCTCGTACTCGTTCGAGAAGAGGTACGCGGCGCCGTCCAGCAGGACCTTGATGTCGTCGCCGCCCATGCGGGCGATCTGCTGGGAGAAGTCGGCGGCGAACGGGATGGACCGGGTGCGGCACTCCTCGGTGTGGCGGAGCATCGCCTCCGGGTCGTCCGCGCCGATCGAGACGAGGTCGAGGCCGCCGACGCGGTCGGCGACGGTCTTCAGCTCGATCAGCCGGGCCTCGCTCATGGCGCCGGTGTAGAAGGAGCCGATCTGGTTGTGGTCGGCGTCGGTGGTGCACACGAAACGGGCGGTGTGCAGCGTCTCGGAGATACGCACCGACTCGGTGTCCACGCCGTGGCGGTCCAGCCAGGCGCGGTACTCGTCGAAGTCGGCGCCGGCGGCCCCGACCAGGATCGGCCTGGTGCCGAGCTGGCCCATGCCGAAGGCGATGTTCGCGCCCACGCCGCCCCGGCGTACGTCGAGGTTGTCGACCAGGAAGGAGAGCGAGACCGTGTGCAACTGGTCCGCTACGAGCTGGTCGGCGAAACGGCCGGGGAAGGTCATGAGGTGGTCGGTGGCGATGGAGCCGGTGACTGCGATACGCACGGCGAGGACACTCTCCTGCGAGGGGAGGCGGGTTGACAGTTCACGCTACCCGGTCCGCGCGGGCCCGCTGTAGCGGCAAAACTACCCGATAGTAGATCTTTCTCGGCCGGGGATCCGGTGCATACGGTTCCGTTATGACGAACTTCAAGGTCCACCAGGCTCTTCAGGTCCAGCAGGTGCACTCCGACCTCGAAGGTGATCTGGCCTCGCTGCGCGGCGACTGCGCCCGGATGGCGCCGCACTGGGCGGCCCCGGACCGGATCATCACCCTGCCCGTGTCCCCGTCCCGTATCCACGGGGTGACCGTTCCGCTCTCCTCGGCGCGACTGGTGGACGCGATGCCGTACTACGGCGACTGACGGACGGCGGCTCCCGGAACCCCGCCGACCAGCGCTCGGCGGGAACCGTGCGCTCCCCCGCTGCGTCCCATCGCTGTCCCCCGTAAAGAGGACACGCTGTACGACCGGTCGGGACAACCGGGACAGCTGGGAGCCGAAGGAGCGATGCGGTGAACACCGAGCGACCCGATCACGACCCCGATCACGACCCTGCTCAGGACGACGCCGTCGCCGACGAGAAGCCGGCCGCCGAGGCCGACGGCACGGACGACACTGCCGGCACGGGCAGCACGGACGGCACCATCGAGTCCGCGCCGGACGAGAGCGGCGCGGAGCGCCCGTTCCGGCGTCGGTCCCCGGTGCTCGTCGCCTCGGTCGCCGCCGCAGTCCTGCTCGTCGGGGGTGGCGGGGCGTACCTCGCCACCAGCGTCACGAGCGGCTCGGGCGACGAACGTACGGACACGTCCGCGCCGGGCGGCGACGGCACCGCTCCCCCGCCGCTGGCCCTGGACGGCTACACCAAGGGTGGTACGGGGGACCCGAGCGGTTCGAACGGCATCGCGCCCGGCGAGCCCGACCCGAACGGGGTGACCTATCGGGCGGACGGCACGCTGCCGGCCGGGCCCGCCTCGGCGCCGGTGTACTCGGTGGCGAAGGACGAGATCAAGGCCGCCGAGGTGACCCGGCTGGCCGAGGCGCTGGGCGTCGAGGGGAAGCCGGTAGCGGAGGCCGACAGCTGGCTGGTCGGCGCCGCGAAGGACGGGACGGGTCCGATCCTGCGGGTGAGCAGGCAGGCGCCGGGGACCTGGTCCTTCAGCCGGTATCTGGCCGGCGGCTCCGACAACTGCAAGAGCACGACCAGGTGCGCGCAGGGCTCGGGCGCCGCCGGGCAGACCGTCGATCCGGTGAGCGAGGCGGTGGCGAAGAAGGCGGCGGCGCCGATCCTGAAGGCGGTCGGCCAGGACGACGCGAAGCTGGACGCGAGCAAGGTCGTGGACACGCGGCGGGCGGTGAACGCCGATCCGGTGGTCGGCGGGCTGCCCACGTACGGCTGGCCGACCGGTCTCCAGATCAGCGCGCAGGGCGAAGTGGTGGCCGGCAGCGGCCAGTTGACGACACCGGTGAAGGGTGACACTTACCCTGTGCTCGGCGCCAAGGCCACGCTGGCCCTGCTCAATGAGCCGGGGGCGGCCGCGAGCCCCGAGCACCGTATGGGCATCGGGGGCTGCGCGAGTCCCGTACCGCTGAAGGACCGCCTGGAGGCGCCCTGCGGTACGACGACGGGGACGGCACGGCAGAAGGAGTCGCTCACCGTCGACAAGGCGGTGTTCGGGCTGGCCTCGCACTCCGTGTCCGGGCGGC
This sequence comes from Streptomyces sp. ME02-8801-2C, assembly GCF_033793965.1. Lineage (NCBI taxonomy): Bacteria > Bacillati > Actinomycetota > Actinomycetes > Kitasatosporales > Streptomycetaceae > Streptomyces > Streptomyces sp. ME02-8801-2C. The sequence goes on from NZ_JARAXP010000033.1 coordinate 5,621, forward strand.
CGGCGCTGGTGCCGTCGTGGCTGTTCGAGGTACGGCCGCAGGGTGCCGCCGAGTCCTACACGGTGACATATCCGGCGATCGACCCCCGCTATCTGGCCGGAGCCGGCTCCGATTCGGGTTCCGGGCCGAGCGCGGAGCCGTCCCCGACGGGCGGGACGCTGACGCAGGACGTGAGGATCGAGGGCTACACGGTCTCCGGCGACGGCAAGGAGCTGACCGTGGGTTTCTGGGCCGGGGCGTGCAGCAAGTACTCGGCCTCGGTGAAGGAGGACGAGGCGGACGGGGGCAAGGGTGGCCAGGTGAGGGTGACCGTGACCTCGACCAGCGAGAAGGGCAAGGCCTGCATCCTGATCGCGAAGGCGGGATACGAGACCGTGCGGCTCAACGAGCCGCTGGGCGACCGGAAGGTCGTGGGAGCGGACGGACAGGCGATCCCCGAGGGTGATTTCGCCAAGAAATAGCGAGACACGGTCGGCCCGGATACGCGTGAAGGCGGCGCCCCCTTTGGAGGGGGCGCCGCCTTCACGTGGTGGCCGGTGACACCTGCGGTGCCTGTGGCCTACTGCCTAGCTGAACGAGTCACCGCAGGCGCAGGAGCCCGTCGCGTTCGGGTTGTCGATCGTGAAGCCCTGCTTCTCGATGGTGTCGACGAAGTCGATCGAGGCGCCGCCGAGGTAGGGGGCGCTCATGCGGTCGGTGACCACCTTCACACCGTCGAAGTCCTTGACGACGTCACCGTCGAGGGAACGCTCGTCGAAGAACAGCTGGTAACGCAGACCCGAGCAACCGCCGGGCTGAACCGCGACACGCAGGGCGAGGTCCTCGCGGCCTTCCTGGTCGAGCAGGGCCTTGACCTTCGCCGCGGCGGCGTCGGACAGGATGATGCCGTCGGTGACGGTGCTGGTCTCGTCCGATACGGACATCTACATCTCTCCCGGGTTGTACGGAGACTGCTTGCCGACGATTGCAACCGGCGGGGCCGCGGATTCATTCCGGGCCGAGAGTCTGTGTCTTTTCGTCGCTCTTCTTCTCCATGCTCGCACACGCGCGGAAGGGCGAACAGCGACCTGTGGACAGGCTCCCAGCGGGGCGCGGTCGGGCGCCGGGATTCATGTCACATCGACGCTATGAACCTCGTCAAAGTGACGTGAAGGGGTTACGATAGATAGCGTCAATTCGACGAAAAGACTTGAACGGTAGAACAGAAAGGGTGCGTGTCGTGACCACCGCCCAGACCCAGGATCTCGACGTACAGCCCACGCCCCTCGCCCTGCTGCTCCTCGGCCGCGAGGCCGACCCGCGGAGCGAGCGTGGCGTGGAGTGTCCCGGTGACCTGCCCTCCCCCTCCGACCCGGACCTGGTGGCACGTGCCCGTGCGGCAAAGGAGAGGCTCGGCGACAAGGTCTTCGTCCTCGGCCACCACTACCAGCGCGACGAGGTCATCCAGTTCGCGGACGTCACGGGTGACTCCTTCAAGCTGGCCCGGGACGCGGCGGCGCGTCCGGAGGCGGAGTACATCGTGTTCTGCGGTGTGCACTTCATGGCGGAGTCGGCGGACATCCTGACGTCGGACGCCCAGCAGGTGGTCCTGCCCGACCTGGCCGCCGGCTGCTCGATGGCGGACATGGCGACGGCCGAACAGGTCGCCGAGTGCTGGGACGTCCTGACGGAGGCCGGGGTGGCCGACCAGGTCGTGCCCGTGTCCTACATGAACTCCTCGGCGGACATCAAGGCGTTCACCGGCAAGCACGGCGGCACGATCTGCACGTCGTCGAACGCCGAGCGCGCCCTCGAGTGGGCCTTCGAGCAAGGCGAGAAGGTCCTGTTCCTGCCGGACCAGCACCTGGGCCGCAACACGGCGGTACGGGACATGGGGATGTCGCTCGACGACTGCGTCCTCTACAACCCGCACAAGCCGAACGGCGGCCTGACGGCGCAGCAGTTGCGCGACGCGAAGATGATCCTGTGGCGCGGCCACTGCTCGGTGCACGGCCGCTTCTCGCTGGACTCGGTCAACGACGTCCGCGAACGCATCCCGGGTGTGAACGTGCTGGTCCACCCGGAGTGCAAGCACGAGGTGGTGGAGGCGGCGGACTACGTCGGCTCGACGGAGTACATCATCAAGGCGCTGGAGGCGGCCCCGGCCGGCTCCAAGTGGGCCATCGGCACGGAACTGAACCTGGTACGCCGCCTGGCGAACCGTTTCGCGCCCGAGGGCAAGGAGATCGTCTTCCTCGACAAGACGGTCTGCTTCTGCTCGACCATGAACCGCATCGACCTCCCCCACCTGGTCTGGACCCTGGAGTCCCTGGCCGACGGCAAGCTGGTGAACCGCATACAGGTGGACAGCGAGACGGAGAAGTTCGCGAAGCTGGCCCTGGAGCGGATGCTGGCGCTGCCGTAGGCGGCGCCGCCCGTGTCTGTTCGGATGCGGTCTCGTTCTTAGGGATGTACATCTTAGAGATACATCCCTAAGAACGAATCACGAGGTGGCTGTGCCGCGACTGCCCCACCGCAGCATCCCCAAGCCCTCCCATATCTTTGAACGCGACTGGGAGTGGAGCGAGCTGACCGCATTCGCCTCCAACGGGGACCCCGGACCGCGTCTCGCGGTCGTATCCGGGCGTCGCCGCCAGGGGAAGAGCTTTTTGCTCGAAGCCCTCGCCAAGGCAACCGACGGCTTCTACTTCGCCGCAGTCGAGGGCACACAGGCCGAGGCACTGATGTTGCTCGGCAAGGAGATCGCGCGCTTCACCGATGCTCCGGTGCCACCCCGCCCCCAGGACTGGACCGAGGCGCTGGAACTGCTCTTCGACCTGGCCGCGCAGCGCCCCGTCCCGATCGTCATCGACGAGTTCCCCTATCTGGTCCGGGGCGACGCCTCCCTCCCATCCCGCCTCCAGCGGGCCATCGGGGTCCGCGCGGGCCGCCATCTGCGCCGCCACCCCCGCATCCTCCTCTGCGGCAGCGCGATGTCGTTCATGGGCGGGCTGCTGTCCGGTACGTCCCCGCTGTACGGCCGCGCGGGACTCGACCTCGTCGTGCACTCCCTCGGCTACCGGGAAGCAGCCAGGTTCTGGGACATCACCGACCCGAGGCTCGCCGTCCTCACCCACTCGGTGGTCGGCGGCACCCCCGCCTACCGACGGGAGTTCGTGGACGACGACGCGCCGACAGGACTGAACGACTTCGACGACTGGGTCTGCCGTACGGCCCTCAACCCGGCCCGTCCCCTTTACGGCGAGACGGAGTTCCTGCTGGCCGCGGAACCGGACGTACGCGATCGCGCGCTCTACCACTCCGTCCTCGCGGCGGTCGCGGCCGGCAACCACACCAGCGGTGGCATCGCGAGCGCGGTGGGCCGCAAGGCGACGGACATCTCCCAGCCGCTGACGGTACTCAGGCGCTGCGGGCTGCTCACCGTGGAACCGGACGCCTTCCGCGGCAACCGCAGCGCGTACCGCATCGCCGAACCGCTGATCACGTTCCATCACGCGGTGGTACGCCCGAACCAGGCCCGCCTCACCCGTCGCAACTACGCGGCGCCGGCCTGGGCACTGTCACAGGACACGTTCCTGAGCAAGGTGGTGGGCCCACACTTCGAGCACCTGTGCCGCGAGTGGGTCTCCTGGCACGCGGAACCCGAGACCTTCGGCGGCCTGCCCATCGACGTCACCTCGGGAACCGTCCCCGATCCGGCCGCGCGTACCTCCCACGAGGTCGACGTCGTCGTACGCGGCGCCGTGGGCCAGGATCACGGCATCCTGCTGTCGGTCGGCGAGGCGAAGTGGAACAAGGTGATGGACGTACGCCACCTCGAACGCCTCCGGCACATCATCAAACTCCTGGCGGCGCGCGGCATCGACACGAGCCATGTCCGCCCGGCCTGTTACAGCGGCCTCGGGTTCTCGGCGGAGCTGCGGGCGGCGGGGGAACGCGGGGAGGTCGTCCTCGTAGACCTGGAGCGGCTGTACGGCGGGGCGTAGCCGCGCCAACGCGACGAGACTGCGCCGAGGGGCCTGTGTGAACCCGGTGAACCTGTGCGCCTGTTCAGTCGCAGTTGACGTCGCCGGTGACGCCTGGGAGTGAGGTCACCCTGAGCTTGGCTCGATTCTCTCGAGAAGAGCGATGATTTGTTGCTTGCGCCGCCCCGGAGGGAAGGCCCAGATTCCGCTAAGTCCTTCCAGCAGCGATACACATTTATCTGGATGGCCGAGTAGCGGGAGCCCGCTTCTCTCACTGAGGATATTGAAAAGATCCTCGATTACCTTCCGATGCCATCTTCTTCTCTGCCTTGAGGAGTCGACATCAAACCACCATGAAAGGCTTGGTCCCGACTTGAGATGGATCCACATTCGAGATTCCTTGGCAGCCAGACTGGACCCTGTAGCGCCTCCGACAGAGGCCGCAAGATAAAGCATGCCCCCCAAGAAGCGGCGTATTGGCGTGACGGAAAAGCTCACAGTCAATCGATCAATCGAGTCCCACTGAATCAGTGGCGAAACCGATCGCGAGACACCCTCGCCAGAAAATTTCGGAGTGTACTCGCCGTCAGCCATTCCGAGGAAGAGACGTTCCGACGTGGACTCCAATGGCCCGTACTTCACGCTTGGCATCTGATAATCACCAATACTGTCGTGAGCATTGGCGCTCCCGCCGGGACAGGGGCGACAGAGCCGTCCTGGGCGGTGCGTCCTGGGCAGCGGAGCGGCCTCAGTCCGAGCAACTGGCCGCGGAACCGTCGGCCGTGGAGGTGATGGCTACGCGATAGCCGGCTCCGGAGCTGAATTCCGGTCCGGTCTTACTCTCCTCCGCGTCGAGGATCTCCTTGGTCAGGAAGAAGACGTCCAGCATCGTCGCGTCCTCCGCCTTGCCACGAGTGAAGCACAGGCTCGCGGGCCGATCCTGCTTCGCGGATTGCTGGGTGGCCTGAGAAGGCTTCCAGCCTTCGCGCTCCGCTGCGGCGCGGTAGTGCTGGGTCACATCGGCCTTGTCACCGGGGAAGACGTAGGTCCGCTCGGCATGCAACCATGCCTCGCCACTGTCCTCCCAGCAGTCGGCCTCGAGATTCTCGAAGCCTTGCGGCACGATCGCACCTTGAGGCCGAGAGTCGAGAATGCCGTATGCCTTCAGCTCGTCAACCCGGCTCTCGGTACCCTCGCAGCCCGAAGCGGAAGCCTCTTCAAGAGCCTGGCACCCGGTGAGAGTTCCGGTCGCCAACATAGCCGTCAGCAGGAGAGCGGCGCGCCAGCCGGTTCCCTTACGAGGTGTCAAGCCAACTCCACTACCTGGTACCGAAAACGAAGGGCTAGTGAGATTACCAGCTCTTTCCCACCCCAGTGTTGACGCAGCTCCCTTACCCCTTGGGGATGCTCAGCCCTCCGGCAGCCGCGCCCCCCGACTGACGGCGATCCGCAACGCGTCCCCCAACGCCTCGGCAAGCCGTACCCCTGTGAACCTCAACTCCCGCTCCCCCACGCCCTCCCCGGCAAGCAACGGCTTCGCCTGGTCGAGTACGAACTCCGCCGAGTCGAGCAGTTCCGCCTCCAACTCGTCCGCCAGGCACGACAGTCGACTGTTCGGGTCGTCCGTGCTGAGGTAGCACGGGCCGCCCTCCGGTGTCGTCCACGGCAGTAGCCGTAGCTGCGCACCCATTCCGTCGCGCATCATCACGTGACTCCCTTCAATTACCTTTTGTGCCTATATCGTCACCGTGTGACACGCATGCCCAACAGGGGTTCCGTGTCCCAGCGTTGAGATCGGGACGATCGGAACAAGAGACCCGGAACGAGGGGCGCGACCGATGACGTTCAAGCCACAGCAACTGACCCCGTACCACTCCGCCCGCCACTACTTCGGTGCGGAGCAGCGACGTCATCGTGAGGCGGCGCGGCTGTCGCTCGTACAGTTGGCGGACATCCTCAGCTCCAGCAAGAGCACGCTCGCGCGTATCGCGACAGCGGAACTGATGCCGCCCCCGGACCTACCAGCCCGGCTCGACGTGGCGTTCGGTACGGACAAGCACTTCCACGGGCTGTATCAACTGGCCAAGCGGGAGGCCCATCCGGACCAGTACCGCCGGTACATGGACTTCGAGGGCCATGCCGAAGTCATCGAGCAGTACGGGGCGCAGGCCATCCCGGGTCTGTTGCAGACGAGGGCGTACGCGCGGGCATTCCTTGGTTGTCAGGAGGATCTCTCCGAGGCCCGGATCGAGGAGCGCGTCAACGCGCGCATGTCGCGGCAGGAGCGCCAGCGTTCGGACGCGCCGCCGTACCGGTGGGCGATTCTTGACGAGGCCGTACTCCGGCGACCGATGGGGAGCGGGGAATGCATGTACGAACAGCTGGCTTCGCTGCTCAAGCAGGTGAATACTCCGGACAGTAAGGTTCAGGTCATGCCCTTCAGCGCGGGCTCGCACTCGTTGCTGGGTGGGGCACTGACCCTGCTCACGCTCGCAGACGGCACTGTGGTGGCGTACGAGGAGGGCATCGAGGCCGGTCATCTCTACGAGGACCAGAACGCGGTGAAGAGATGGCGGCGACAGTACGAACTGCTGCGGGCCAACGCTCTCTCGCCGACGGAATCGGCGGAGTTGATCCGGAAGGTTATGGAGGACTACAAGTCATGCGACACACCCCCGAGTTGAGCTCCGCCCGCTGGCGCAGGAGCAGTTACAGCAACTCCAACGGGGGCGAATGCGTCGAGATCGCCGAGAGCTTCCCCGGCGTCGTCCCCGTCCGCGACAGCAAGAACCCCAACCCCCAAGGCCCCGTGCTCCTCGTCCCAGCCACCGTCTGGGACACCTTCGTCAACTCCCTGAAGGCGTAAGACAGAACGAAAGGACGGGCCGGGTCGCGTAACGCCACCCGGCCCGTACCCATCACCCCTCAGTCACTCACACCTTCGCCGGCTCCCGAACCTCCGGCTTCGGTTGCCGCTTTGCCGCCTTCTTCTTCGCCCGGCGTTCCTTTCGCAGCTCGACCATCGCGTACAGCGTCGGGACCAGGAGCAGGGTCAGGAGTGTCGACGTGATCAGGCCACCGATGACCACCACCGCCAGTGGCTGCGCGATGAAGCCGCCCTCGCCCGTCACGCCCAACGCCATCGGGAGGAGGGCGAAGATGGTCGCCAGGGCCGTCATCAGGATCGGGCGGAGACGGTGGCGGCCGCCTTCGACCACCGCTTCCACGACTCCGTACCCCTGGTTTCGGTACTGGTTGATGAGGTCGATCAGCACGATCGCGTTCGTCACCACGATGCCGATCAGCATCAGCATGCCGATCATCGCCGGGACGCCCATCGGGGTGCCCGTGGCGACCAGGAGGCCGATCGCGCCCGTTGCCGCGAACGGGATCGACACCAGGAGGATCAGTGGCTGGATGAGGGAACGGAATGTGGCTACCAGGAGCATGAAGACGATCGCGATCGCCGCCAGCATCGCCAGCGCCAGGTTCTTGAACGCGGAGTCCTGGTCCGACGAGACGCCGCCGATCTCCGCCGTCGCGCCCGCGGGGAGCTTGAGGGCGTCCAGCTTCGAGGTGAGGTCGGCGCTCACCGCGCCCGTGTTGTCGCCGGTCGGGCGGGCCGTGATCGTCGCGGCCCGCTGGCCGTCGATCCGGGTCATCGAGACCGGGCCCTCGACGAGTTTCACGTCGGCGATGTCGCCCAGCTTCACCGCGCCCAGCCGCAGCGCCCTCAGCTCGGCCAGCGTCCCGGCCGGCTTCGCCGGCTCGATGACGACATCGCGCTCGGTGTCGTCCAGAGTGGCCTTGGCCGCCGTCGTGCCCTTGACGGCCTCGGCCACCGCCGCGCCCAGCGTCTGCTGGTTGTAACCGGCCCCCGCCGCCTGGGAGTTGGCCCGTACCGAGATCCGCGGCACGCTCTGCGCCAGGTTGCTGGTGACGTCGGTGACGTCGTCCAGGCCCGCCACTGTGTCACGGACTTCGTCCGCTGCCTTGCGCAGGATCTCGCCGTCGGCCGCCTTCACGACCACCTTGAGGTCCTGGCTGCCGAAGCCGTCACCGGCCGCGATCGTCGTCGTACCGATGCCGGAGAGCTTCGAGAGGCCTTCCTCGATGCTGTCCTGGACGTCGTCCGCCGACGCCGAGTCCTCCAGCATGACCTGGTAGGAGGCCTGGTTGGTGTCGGTGCCGCCGCCGAAGGCCGCCAGGAAGCCGGACGAGCCGATCGTCACCTGGTAGTCCTTGACGCCCTTGACGTCCGCGAGCAGCTGCTCGACCTTCTTCGCCTGGACATCCGTGGCCGCCAGGCTCGTGCCCGGCTTCAACTGCTGCTTGACGGTGAGGACTTCCTGCTCGCCCTGGTCGAAGAAGTTCGTCTTCAGGAGCGGGGCCATGCCGAAGGTGCCGATCAGGACGACCGCCGCGATGGCCACGCTCGTCAGACGGCGGCGAGTGGCGAAGCGCAGGACCGGGACGTACACGCGCTGGAGCCTGCTCTTCGCCTCCTTCTCCTCCGCGAGCCTGCGGGCCTCGTCGGCGTCGTCCGGGGTGTCCTTCGGGGCGCGCAGGAACCAGTAGGAGAGGACCGGGACGACGGTGAGGGAGACCAGGAGCGACGCCAGCAGGGCCGCCGTCACCGTCAGGCTGAACGCGCCGAACAGCTGGCCGACCATGCCGCCGACCAGGCCGATGGGGAGGAAGACGGCGACCGTGGTGAGTGTCGAGGACGTGACCGCGCCCGCTACCTCCCGGACGGCCTTGAGGATCGCCTCCTGGCGCTCCTCGCCGTAGCCGAGGTGCCGCTTGATGTTCTCCAGGACCACGATCGAGTCGTCGACGACCCGGCCGATCGCGATCGTCAGCGCGCCCAGCGTCAGCATGTTCAGGGAGAGGTCCCTGGTCCACAGGACGATCAGGGCGAGGACGACCGAGAGGGGGATCGAGACCGCCGTGACGAGGGTCGAGCGGATCGACGCCAGGAAGACCAGGATGACGATCACCGCGAAGAGCAGACCGAGGCCTCCCTCCGTCGTCAGGCCCTTGATGGACTTCGCCACCGCCGGGCCCTGGTCGCTGACCACCGTGATCTCGGCGTCGGACCCCAGGTCCTTACGCATGTCGGCGAGTTTGTCCTCGACCGCGTTCGAGATCGACACCGCGCTGCCGTCGTTGTCCATCGTGACGGTGACGGCGAGGCTCGGCTTGCCGTCCGTACGCGTGATCGAGTCGGCCTTCGCGGACTCCTGCTTGACGGTCGCCACGTCGGCGAGGCGCACCGGCCTGGTGGTGGAACCGGGCGCGCCCGTGACCATCAGGTCCGCGATCTGCTCCACCGAGGTGTAGCCGCCGCCGACCTGGACCGTGCGGTTGGTGCCGGCCTCGTCGAACGAGCCCGCCGGGACGGTCGCGCCGCCTGCCTGGAGTGCCTGGGCGAGGGAGGTGGTGGTCAGCCCCGCCGCCGTCAGCTTCTTGTCGTCGGGGGTGACGGTGACCTGGACGTCCCGTACGCCGTTGACCGTGACCTGGCCGACGCCGTCGATGGCGCGCAGGTCGGGGACCACCGTGTGGTCGAGCCGGTCGGCGAGGGCCTGCTGGTCCTCGTCGGAGGTGACGGCGAGGACGACGGTGGGGATGTCGTCCGTCGAACCGGCGACGACCTGCGGGTCCACGTCGTCCGGGAGCAGCACGCGCGCCCGGTTGACGGCCTGCTGGACGTCGGCGACGAGCTGCTTGGTGTCGTTGCCGTACTCGAAGGACGCCGTGATCAGGGCGTTGCCCTCGCTGGCGGTGGAGGTGACTCCGGTGATGCCGTCGACGCCTTCGAGGTTGTCCTCGATGGGCTCGACGACCTGCTTCTCGACCACGTCGGGGGACGCGCCCTGGTACGGCGCCAGGACGGACACCACCGGGAGTTCGATGGTCGGCAGCAGCTGTTGCTTGAGCTGCGGTATCGCTATCGCTCCGAAGACGATCGCGACGATCGACATCAGGCCTATCAGGGCCCGTTGCGCGAGGCTGAACCTGGACAGCCAGGACATGGGTGAGGGTCTCTCTTCTGTGTCTCTTCTGCGGCCTGAGCGGAGGAAGGGGCACACATGTGAGCGCCCGCCCCTACACCCTGAGCCATGGGAGACCCCTGTTTCCTAGCCCCCAGGTCCCGTTTGCTCACCCGGTCCCTACTCCGGCCGCAGTACACTCCGTGAAGCTCACTCCACCCTTGGACGTACCAGTCCCGACTCGTAGGCGATGACGACCAGCTGCGCCCTGTCCCGGGCGCCCAGCTTGGCCATGGCCCGGTTCACGTGCGTCTTCACCGTCAGCGGGCTGACCTCCAGCCGCTCCGCGATCTCGTCGTTCGAGTGCCCGCCGGCCACCTGCACCAGCACCTCGCGCTCCCGCCCGGTCAGCGCGTCCAGCCGCTCGGCGCGGGCCGGGTCGCGGCTGTCGTCCAGTACGTCCCCCTGGGCGAGGAACTGGGCGATCAGCCCCTTGGTCGCGGCCGGGGAGAGAAGTGCCTCGCCGCCGGCGGCGACCCGGATGGCGTTGAGCAGTTCCTCGGGCTCGGAGCCCTTGCCGAGGAACCCGGACGCGCCCGCGCGCAGCGACTGCACCACGTACTCGTCGACCTCGAACGTCGTCAGCATCACCACCCGTACATGCGCGAGCCCCGGATCCGCGCTGATCAGCCGGGTCGCGGCCAGTCCGTCGGTGCCCGGCATCCGGATGTCCATCAGTACGACGTCGGCGCGCTGCTCCCGCGCGAGACGCACCGCTTCCGCCCCGTCGGACGCCTCCCCGACGACCTCCATGTCGGACTCCGAGTCCACGAGCACGCGGAAGGCGCTGCGCAGGAGTGCCTGGTCGTCGGCGAGCAGGACACGGATCGTCATGGGCGGTCCTCGTTCGATCGGCGCATCGGCGTGTGTATGGCTACGGACATGCGGTCATGCGGTGGTGGCGGGGGTGCCGGTGGTGTCCGCGGCACGCGAACTGGTCTTCACGGGCAGGATCGCATGCACCCGGAAGCCGCCTCCGTAGCGGGGACCCGCGGTGCAGCCGCCGCCGACCGCGGTGACCCGCTCGCGCATGCCGAGCAGCCCGTGCCCGCCGCCCTCCTCCGGTGCGTTCTTCCGCCCGGGGCCGTTGTCGAGGACGGTGATCTCGATGTTCGGCCCCACCCGTACGACGCTGACCTCGGCCTTCGCCTCCGGTCCCGCGTGTTTCTGTACGTTCGTCAGGGCCTCCTGGATCACCCGGTAGGCGGCCAGGTCGATGGCCGCCGGGAGGGTGGTGTCCTGGTCGGCGCGGGCGACCTCGACCCGGAGTCCGGCGTTGTGGAAGGTGCCGACCAGCTCGTCGAGCCGGTGCAGACCGGGCGCGGGCTCGGTCGGCGCCTCCGGGTCCCCGGACTGGCGCAGCAGTCCGACGGTCGCGCGCAGCTCGTTCAGCGCCGAGCGGCTGGCCTCCCGTACGTGGGCGAGGGCCTCCTTGGCCTGGTCGGGGCGCTTGTCCATGACGTGCGCGGCGACTCCGGCCTGGACATTGACGAGGGCGATGTGGTGGGCGACCACGTCGTGCAGGTCGCGAGCGATGCGCAGCCGCTCCTCGGCGACCCGGCGACGGGCCTCCTCCTCGCGGGTGCGCTCCGCTCGCTCGGCGCGCTCTCTTATGGCGTCGACGAAGGCACGGCGACTGCGTACGGCGTCCCCGGCGGTCGCGGCCATGCCGGTCCAGGCGAAGATGCCGAGGTTTTCCTGCGCGTACCAGGGCAAGGGGCCGGCGAGCATCGCGGAACCGGTGAGGACGGTCATCGTGAGCAGGCCGACGCGCCAGCTGGTGGTGCGGTCGGTGGTGGACGCGACGGTGTAGAGGGCGATCACCGCGGACATGGCGACGGGGGCACGGGGGTCGGCGGTGACCGACTCGACGAGGGAGGCGGTGCCGGTGAACGCGAGCACCTTCATGGGGGCGCGGCGGCGGAGGACGAGCGCGGCGGCGCCGAGCACCATGAGGACCAGGCTGAGGGGGTCGGGGGTGCGGGCGGTCCAGGCGCCGCGGTCCTGCCCGTGGGGGTCGACGAAGGAGGCGCCCAGCATGCAGAGGAGGACGGCTGCGGCGAGGGCGACGTCCAGTGCGAGGGGGTGCGCTTTGAGGTGGCTCCGGGCGTGTTGGAGCGGGGTCACGTGTGTCAAGGTAGCTCACCTGGGCGTCGCTGGGGACTGCCGTCCCCAGGCCCCTGCTCCGGCCCTGAACGGGCCTTGTCCTCAATCGCCGGACGGGCTGAAAAGCACCATCTCACCCCGGAATCAAGCCGTCATCGCCCAGCAGCTCCCGGACCTCCTCCAGTGTCGCGTCCGGCGACGGGAGGATCAGCTCCGAGGGTTCCAGGGAGTCGTCCGGCAGGGGGTCGCCCAGTTCACGGACCTTGGCCAGGAGGGCGTGGAGGGTGCGGCGGAAGCCGGGGCCGTCGCCGGTCTCCATCTCCGCCAGGAGTACGTCGTCCAGCTTGTCCAGTTCGGTGAGGTGGCCGTCCGCCAGCCTCACCTGGCCCTCCCCCATGATCCGTACGATCATGTCGCCCTCCTCAGGCGTGGCCCACTGCGTGAGAACTACTGCTTGTCGAACCGCGGGGTGTCCGTCGGCTGCTGCGACGGGGACTGCTGCCGGCCGTTGCCGCCCTCGATGGCCTGCTGCCCCGACGACGAGCCGCCGGCCAGCTCCGCCTTCATGCGCTGCAGTTCCAGCTCCACATCCGTACCACCGGAGAGCCGGTCCAGCTCGGCCTGGATGTCGTCCTTCGCCATGCCCGTGGGGTCGTCGAGGGCACCCGAGGCGAGCAGTTCGTCGATCGCGCCGGCACGTGCCTGCAGCTGTGCCGTCTTGTCCTCGGCTCGCTGGATCGCCAGGCCCACGTCGCCCATCTCCTCGGAGATGCCGGTGAACGCCTCACCGATCCGGGTCTGCGCCTGGGCGGCGGTGTACGTCGCCTTGATCGTCTCCTTCTTGGTGCGGAAGGCGTCGACCTTGGCCTGGAGGCGCTGCGAGGCGAGGGTGAGTTTCTCCTCCTCGCCCTGGAGGGTCTGGTGCTGTGTCTCCAGGTCCGTCACCTGCTGCTGGAGGGCGGCCCGGCGCGAGAGCGCCTCGCGGGCCAGGTCCTCACGGCCCAGCGCGAGCGCCTTGCGGCCCTGGTCCTCCAGGGTGGAGGACTGCTTGTTCAGCTGGGCGAGCTGCAGCTCCAGGCGCTTGCGGCTGGTCGCCACGTCGGCGACACCGCGGCGCACCTTCTGGAGCAGCTCCAGCTGCTTCTGGTACGAGTAGTCGAGGGTCTCGCGCGGGTCCTCGGCCCGGTCAAGGGCCTTGTTCGCCTTCGCGCGGAAGATCATCCCCATACGCTTCATGACACCGCTCATGGGCTTCGCGCGCCCCCTTCTGACGGAACTCCAGCTCCAGTACCTGCAACAGGGCCAACACCAACAGTACGGGCCCTGCCTCTATTACCGCACTGTTCGGGGCCCGATGCGCTCATCCCCAAGGACGACTGCGATCTGTCCCACTCAGGCGTAGGGAGTAGGTGACCCCCTACGGCCTGTCTTTTCAGACGACCGGTGTTGCCGGATCGTTCCCCACTCGGCGGGGGTCCATGCCCCGATACCCCGTACCCTTGGGTTTTGTGTTCCGTAGCCGTGCCAACGAAGAGAAGGCCCCCGCCGACAAGGCGCCGGTGACCGACTCCAAGCAGATCCGTGACCCGCAGGCCCCGAAGGGCAGGCCCACTCCGAAGCGGAGCGAGGCCCAGTCCCAGCGGCGCAGCGTGGCCAGTACGCCGAAGACGCGCAAGGAGGGCGCCAAGCGGCAGCGCGACGAGCGCCGCGCCGCGATGGAGCGTCAGCGCCAGGCGCTCGCCAGCGGGGACGAGCGTTACCTCCCCGCCCGCGACAAGGGCCCGGTGCGCCGCTTCGCGCGCGACTTCATCGACTCGCGCTTCTCCGTCGCCGAGTTCTTCCTGCCGATGGCCGTGATCATCCTCGTGCTGAGCATGGTGCGGGTGGGGGCGCTGCAGAGCATCGCGCTGCTGCTGTGGCTCTTCGTGATCGTGCTGATCATCGTCGACTCGGTCTTCATCGCGCTGCGCCTGAAGAAGCAGCTGGCCGCGCGCCACCCGAACGAGCGGACGAAGGGCGCGGTCGCCTACGCGCTGATGCGCTCCCTCCAGATGCGTCGACTCCGGCTGCCGAAGCCGCAGGTCAAGCGCGGAGAGCGGCCCTGAGCACGACGTCGTTCTCCGGGGGCGCGGCGGATGCCTGGCTGCACAAGCTGGGTGGGCTGCGGAATGTCGTACGGCAGGAGCTGGTGGCCCGGCAGCTCGACGAGCAGATAGCCGGGCGCTTCCCGGTCGGGCAGCGGCTGCGGGTGCTCGACGTCGGTATGGGCCAGGGCACGCAGGCGTTGCGGCTGGCGCGGGCCGGCCATCAGGTCACCGGTGTCGAGAAGGACCCGACGATGCTCGGCGCGGCCCGGGAGGCGCTGGCCTCCGAGCCGGAGGGCATCCGTGATCGCGTGCGGCTCCTCGAGAGCGACGGCCGTGACACCGGGGTGCACTTTCTGCCGGGCAGCTTCGATGTGGTGCTCTGCCATGGCGTACTGATGTACGTCGAACTGCCGGACGCGCTGCTGGCGGGGCTGGCGCGGATGCTGGCACCGGGCGGGCTGCTGTCCCTGCTGGTGCGCAACGGCGACGCGCTGGCCATGCGCGCGGGGCTTGCTGGGGACTGGGCGGGTGCGGTGGGCGCCTTCGACGCCGACTCCTATGTCAACCGGCTCGGTCTCGAGGTGCGGGCGGATCGGCTGTCCGCGCTGACCGGGACGCTGGCGGGGATCGGGGCGCCGTTGCATGCGTGGTACGGGGTGCGGGTGTTCACGGACACGGCGTCCGATGAGGCGGATGTTCCCTCTGACCTGGATGCGTTGTTGGCTGTTGAGGAGCGGGCTGGGCGGACGGATCCTTACCGGCAGGTGGCTGCGTTGTTGCACTTGTGTGGGGTTCGGGGCTGAGCGGTTGTTTCGTTCGTCTGCGGGACGGTGGGGGCTTGTCGCGCAGTTCCCCGCGCCCCTGAAAAGGGCCGTTGTCGGCGCCCGTGAGGGGCGCCGACAACGGCCCTTTTCGTTACGCCTCCTGGGCTTCTTTCAGGCTCATGGGGCCGTAGATCTTTGTGGTGTCCTCGAAGAGGTGTACCTGGTCGGCGCCGCCTGCGAGGAGGTCCTTCCAGTACTCGCCGATCCAGGACTCGGCGTCCCCCTGCGTCGTGAACTCCTCGGGCTCCACCGCGGGCTGGACCTCCGCCCCGTCGGCCTTCTCGAACCGCCACGTCCATGCCGCCATGTACGCCTCCAAGATATGAACCGCTGCAGACCAGGAGCCGGATCTTGATCCGGCTCCTGCCCCGAGCCTAGCCGGACGCGCAAGACCTGCGTGGACACGCGAAAATCAGGCTCGTGGAACTCACTCTGCTCGGTACCGGTGCCCCCGCGGGTCTTCCCCGCCCCGACTGCGCGTGCGCGGCCTGTGCCCGCGCGCTCGGTGTGCACGCGCGTGCGGCCACCGCGCTGCTCGTGGACGGCACGCTGCTGCTCGACCTCACCCCCGGCGCCGTACTCGCGGCGGCGCGCGCCGGGCATTCGCTGGGCGGCGTACGGCAGGTGCTGCTCTCGCATCCGCACGACGGGCCGGCCGTCGAGGTGCCGGCGGAGCTTCCGCCGCCCGGACGGGTCCCGGACGGGCGGGAGTTGGCGCTGCTGACCGGGCACCGGGTACGCGCGGTACCGATGGACGCGCCAGGTACGGGGTACGCGGTGACCGGTCCCGACGGGCAGCGGCTGCTGTATCTGCCGCCGGGCGCGGCGCCGGCCGGGCTCGACGAGAACGGTCCCGCCTACGACATGGTCCTCGCGGACGTCGTCGGGCGCCCGGATGCCCTGGCCCGGCTGCGGGCGGTGGGAGCGCTGGGGCCCGCCACGGATGTCGTCGCCGTCCACCTGGACCATGACGTGCCCCCGGGCACCGAGTTGCGGCGCCGGCTCGCGGCGGCGGGTGCGCGGGCGGTGCCGGACGGTACGACGTTGACGGTCGGCGTCTATGAGGACGTACCGGATGTGCCGCGCAGGACGCTGGTGCTGGGCGGCGCCCGGTCCGGGAAGTCGGTGGAGGCGGAACGGCGGCTGGAGGCGTTCCCGGACGTGCTGTACGTGGCCACGGGCGGGACGCGCGGCGGGGACGGGGAGTGGGCGGAGCGGGTGCACGCGCACCGGGAACGGCGGCCGGGGTCGTGGCGTACCGCCGAGACCTGTGACCTCGTACCGCTGCTGAAGGACGAGGGGGCGCCGCTGCTGATCGACTGTCTGTCGCTGTGGCTGACGGATGCGATGGATCAGGTGGGGGCGTGGGACGACGCGGAGTGGGCCGGGGGCGGGGAGCGGGAGTTGCGGCGGCGGGTAAGGGAGTTGACGGCGGCGGTCCGTGCGACGCGGCGGACCGTGGTGGCCGTGTCGAACGAGGTGGGGTCGGGGATCGTGCCGGCGACTGCGTCCGGGCGGCGGTACCGGGACGAGTTGGGGCGGCTGAACTCGGTGTTCGGGGCGGAGTGCGAGCAGGTGTTGTTGGTGGTGGCGGGGCAGGCGGTTGTGCTGCGGGGTTGAGCGGTTGTTCGTTGGCTGCGGGCCGGTGGGGGCTTGTCGCGCAGTTCCCCGCGCCCCTAAGGGTGCTCCCGCCGGCCGGGACTCGCAGGCCAGGCGGTTGTGCTGCGGGGATGAGCGGTTGTTCGTTGGCTGCGGGCCGGTGGGGGCTTGTCGCGCAGTTCCCCGCGCCCCTGAGGCGTGACCCCGTCGGCCATGACTCGCAAGCCAGGCGGTGGTGCTTTTGAGGGGCGCGGGGAACTGCGCGATCAGCCCCCACCGGGCCGCAGCTCAGCAACCGCACCCAGCTCTGCGGCAGTGCCCTTTCTCGCGATGATTCGGTACGTGTTCGCGAAGCGGGTTCTGCGGAGGAGGGGGGCCAGGGTGTGGTCCAGGGTGGTGGCCGCCGCCAGGAGTGGGGTCGCCGCTCGGAGCAGGGGGGTGCGGCGGGCCGGGAGGGCTCTGGTGAGGGCCAGGGAGAGGGCGCCCGTCAGGTCGTACGGGACGTGGGGCTCGCGGCGGTCCGTCGTGACGATCACGCAGTGCCGGGACTCCAGTTCCGCCACCAGGTTGGCCGGCGGCATCAGGTGGAGGTGGCGTGGCTGGGCGTACCAGGGCCACCACTTGCCCAGCAGGGTGCCGAACGCGCAGTGCGGGTCCGGGACCTCGATGAGGAGGTGGCCGCCGGGGCGCAGGGCCCTCAGGGCGGCGCGGAGTTCCTCGCGGGGATCCGGGGTGTGTTCCAGGTGGTGGAACATGCTGACGACGTCGTAACGGGCGTGCAGCTGGTTGACGATCGCCTCGTCGGTGAGGCGGCCCCGGTGTGCCTCCTCGATGTGGCCGGAGGCGCGGGCCTTCTGGACATGGCGGGTGATGTCCACGCCGTCGAAGGCCGTGTACGGGAAGTAGCGCCTCGCCGCCGCCGGGAAGGCGCCTTCCCCCGTCCCCACGTCGAGCCAGCTCTCCGGCTCCGGGAAGGGGAGCATCGCGCGGGCCGCCGCGCGGTGGCGGCGGGGCGGGACCGGGTGGGGGGCCGCCTCGGGCAGGTCACGGTGGTAGAAGGCGAGGCCCTCCGCGGTGAGGCGGGGGTTCTGGAAGGCGTGGCCGCAGTCGCGGCACTCGTCGACGACGAAGGTGCCCTGCCCACGCCGCCCGCGCTGTCGGAGGTCCGGTGCGCGCAGGCGGGTGCGCAGCCGCCTGGAGCCGCACCAGGGGCAGTCCTCGCGGCGCGGTTCGTGGAACCCGTCGGTCCCGGTCTCCTGTGGGGCGGTCGCCTTGGGGGCGGCGGGCATGGGCGGCTCCTGCCGAGGAGGGGGGTACGGAGGATATGCAGGCTGCGACATTGCGTATCAAAACGTTACGTAGGGGAACGTGATACCGGGCGCAATGACATGGCTCCCACGTGACGGCACCGTGTTCGATGGCTGCCGGTACTGTTCGGCGAATGAGCTCGCTTAATCTCGACGACTTCACCGATCTGATCGAGCGCCCCGACGGCGGGATCCGCCGCGACGCGGAGGCGCGCCGGGAGCGCCAGACCGTGCCGCCCGGGTCGCTCGGGCGCCTCGACGACCTGGGTGAGTGGCTGGCGGCGGCGCAGTCCTCCGTGCCGGTACGGCCTGTCGAGCGGCCGCGTGTCGTGCTGTTCGCGGGGGATCACGGGATCGCCGGGCTGGGTGTGTCGGCGCGCCCCGCCGGCAGCGCCGAGCAGTCCGTGCGGGCCGTGCTGGACGGCTCCAGCCCCGTCGCCGTGCTCGCCCGCCGGCTCGGTGTGCCCGTCCGGGTCGTCGACATGGCCCTGGACTGCGACCCGGACGCGCTGCCCGACTCGGTCGCGGGGCACCGGACGCGGCGCGGCAGCGGGCGGATCGACATCGAGGACGCGCTGACCACCGAGGAGGCGGAGGCCGCCTTCCTGGCGGGGGTCGCCGTGGCCGACGAGGAGGCCGACTCCGGTACGGATCTGGTGGTGCTCGGCGATGTGAGCGTCGGCGGGACCACGGCCGCGTCGGTGCTGGTGGCCGCGCTCTGCGGGACGGACGCGTCCGTCGTCACCGGTCGGGGCGGGCTGCCGATCGACGACCTGGCGTGGATGCGCAAGTGCGCCGCGATCCGTGACTCGCTGCGGCGGGCCCGGCCGGTGCTCGGGGACCAGTTGCAGCTGCTGGCGACGGTGGGCGGCGCCGACCTCGCCGCGATGACCGGGTTCCTGCTGCAGAGCGCGGTGCGCAAGATGCCGGTGATCCTGGACGGCGTGGTGTCGGCGGCCTGTGCGCTGGTCGCGCAGCGGGTCGCCTTCCGTGCGCCGGACTGGTGGCTCGCCGGGCACAACAGCGGGGAGCCTGCCCAGGCGAAGGCGCTGGACCGGATGGCGCTGGAGCCGCTGCTCGACCACGGGGTGACCGTCGGCGAGGGCGCCGGGGCGCTGCTTGCCCTGCCGCTGGTCCAGGCCGCGGCGGCCCTGGCGGCGGAGCTGCCGGAGGTGCCGGAAGCGGTGAAGGAGCCGGAGACGGCTCCCGAGGAGGAGGGTACGGAGACGTCCGAGGAGACAGAGGCCCTCTGACCGGACGGGCACAGGGACACATGGGGCATGTCTCACAACATGCCCCATATGATCGCTCTCCATGGGAGATGCCCGGCTCGCGCCGAATATTCAGCGACGTCCCAGTACCACCGCCTCGCGGCGCGCCTCCGCGTTCGCCGTCTGGTATCTGCGGGTCGTCACCTTCGTCAACCTCCTCAGCGCGGTGTGGGTCTCCTTCGGGAACGACGTGCGGCGGCACAACGAAGAGAACTTCTTCACCCCGTATCTGCTGACCGCCGGCTTCGCCTCCGGGGTGTTCACGATGTTCCTCGCGATCACCATGCGGCGCCGCAAACGGGCCGCCTGGATCCTGAACATCGTGATCAGCACGCTGTTCCTGCTGCTGTTCGGGCTCGCCATGTTCTTCGCGGAGATCCGTCAGCACGCGCAGAACTGGATCTCCCTCGTCCTGACCGCCGCCTTCGTCGCCGCGCTCGTCGTGGGCCGGCGGGAGTTCTACGCCAAGGGCGACCGGTCCAACCCGCGGCTCGCCGCCGCCGTCGCGGTCGGCGGTCTGCTCGTCTGCTCGCTGTTCGCCGCGCTCCTGGTCACCGTCGCCAACCAGGCCGACGACAGCCACCGTTCTACGTTCCTGGAGCGCTGGAGCTACGGCACGATGCGGCTGATCTCCGTCGCCGCCGACGACTCGGGCTTCGCGGGGATCTCCACGCCCAACTGGGTCGACGTCGTCATCAACGTCGTCAGTACGCTGCTGATCCTCGCCGTCTTCTACGCCGCCTTCCGCTCCCGTCGTGCCGTCGACCCGCTCACCGAGGACGACGAGACCCGGCTGCGCGCCCTCCTCGACCGCAACGGCGACCGCGACTCCCTCGGCTACTTCGCCCTGCGCCGCGAGAAGAGCGTCGTGTGGTCGCCCACCGGCAAGGCGGCCGTGGCGTACCGGGTCGTGGGCGGGGTGTCCCTGGCCGCCGGTGATCCGATCGGCGACCCGGAGGCCTGGCCCGGCGCCATCGAACCGTGGCTCGCCGAAGCCCGCGCCCATGGCTGGATCCCGGCCGTGATGGGGGCGGGCGAGGAGGCCGGGACGGTGTACGCACGGCACGGCCTCGACGCCCTGGAGCTCGGCGACGAGGCGCTGGTCGAGACAGCCGAGTTCACGCTCGAGGGCCGGGCCATGCGGACCGTCCGGCAGGCGTACAACCGGGTCAAGCGGGCCGGTTACGGCGTGCGCATCCGCCGCCACGCGGACATCCCGGCCGAGGAGATGGCGTACCTCCTCCAGCGCGCCGACGACTGGCGGGACGGCGCCACCGAGCGCGGGTTCAGCATGGCGCTCGGGCGGCTCGGCGACCCGGACGACGGGCAGTGCGTGATGCTCGAGTGCGCGGACGGCGAAGGCCGGTTGAGAGCGGTGCTCTCCTTCGTGCCCTGGGGGCCGCGCGGCCTCTCGCTGGACCTCATGCGGCGCGACCGTGACTCCGACAACGGGCTGATGGAGTTCATGGTGATCGAACTTCTCCAGCGTGCCCAGGAGATCGGGATCACTCAGGTCTCACTCAACTTCGCGATGTTCCGTTCCGTCTTCGAACGTGGCGGGCGCATCGGCGCGGGGCCGGTACTGAGGCTGTGGCGCTCGCTGCTCAGTTTCTTCTCCCGCTGGTGGCAGATCGAGTCGCTGTACCGCGCCAACGCGAAGTACCGGCCCATCTGGGAGCCCCGGTTCCTGCTCTTCGAGAAGAGCGCGGACCTGCCGCGCATCGGTGTCGCCGCGGCGCGCGCGGAGGGCTTCCTGGAGGCGCCGGGACTGCCGAAGTGGCTGCACCGCAGGCACCTCGAGTCGAAGAGATGAGTACGGAAGTACGGGGATGAGGGCCACACGATGAGCACGGTCGTCCGCTGGGCCCGCACCGAATGGGGACGCCTGTACGTCGCCGTACGTGAGCCCCTGCTCCGGCGGCGATGGCGGGCGCTGCTCATGACGCTCGGGCTCGTGGGTCTGACCGCGCTCGTGCAGTTCACGCAGATCCACGCGGGGCATCAGGGGTACCGGTTCGTGCAGAACATAGGCGGTGTCCGCGCCGAGGACCCGCTGTGGCTCGCCCTGCTGCGTACCCCGCTCTCCCTCTTCGTGCCCGCCCCCGATCTGCCGGTGTGGGGCGCCCTGGCGCAGATCCTGGTCGTCTTCGGCCTCGCCGAGATCTGCCTCGGCTGGTGGCGCACCCTCACGATCGCCTACGTCGCCACCCTCGCCGGCACGCTCTACGCGCGCGTGGGCATCGCCGTGGGCCCGGCGGGCTTCCTCGGGCTGCCCGGCACGGACGCGCACGTCGTGGACACCGGCCCCTCGGCGGCCGTGGTGGGCCTAGCCGTGTTCCTGGGGTGGCGCTACCGGGCGTACGCGACCGCCGGTGCGGTGATCGTCGCGATGGTGGTGGAGGTGATCGTCAAGGACAACCTCGCCGGCAAGGAGCATCTGGCGGCCATCGTCGCCGTACTCGTCCTGTGCGCGGGTTCGGCGCTGCGTCACCGGCGTACGGCGGGGACGTCGGCCGGTGTCGGGTCGGGTCTGCCGCCGATCAGGTCCTGGATACGGCGCCGGGGGCCCGCCCAGCGGCGGTCGTGGCGGTAGGCGCGCAGGATCGAGCGGGCCCGGGCGCGGGCGCGGCGGCCGTAGAAGCGCTTCGCCCACGGGGAGGCGGGGCGGGCCAGGCGGATCGCGCCGACGAGCGCGACAAAGGGGACGATCACTCCGAAGATCGCCGTGCGGGCCTTGCCCTTGCTCAGGGCGAGGAGTGAGAAGAGGAAGTTGACGCCGACGCTGACCATGGCGCCGCCCCGGCTCTGGATGTCCTCGTCGCTGAGGTCGTTCACCCCGAACGGCACGAAACCCAGGAGGACCAGGCCGACCAGGGCTGCCGTCAGCACCACCACCTCGACGCTCTGCCGGCCCGCCTCGGTCCAGTAGACGTCGTCGAGGTGCAGGATCAGCGCGAACTCGTCCAGGACCAGACCGGCGCCCATCCCGAACAGCACCGCGCACACCCCCGCCCCGACCCCGCGCTGTCCGCTGGCCACGGCCCCGAAGCCGCCCACGACGGTCAGTACGACCCCGGGGACGACGTGGTGGATGTGCATCCCGCCCGCCTTGACGTTGCCGAACGGCCCTTTGCCCGCGCGGATCATCCGGGTCACCATCCGGGTGAGGAGAAACGTCAGGACGAAGGCGGCGAGCGCCAGGAGCAGCGGCAGTTTGCCCGGCTCGATGATGTTCCGCTCCAGCCAATGACCCATGCGCGCACTTTATCCAGGTATCGGACGTTATGGCCTGCTCGCCCGCCGCCTGCCCGTCGCCTGCCCGCTGCCTGCTCGCTGCCCGCCCTGTGCGGCGCGTGACTCGCCGGGTACTCTGCGCCGGTGTCCATGCCTCCGCAGCCCCCCGCCACCTCGCTCGACGGTCTCCGGTTCGCCTTCGGCACGCTGACCGTGCTGCCGGTGCCGGTGGCCCGCTGGGACCGGGACGCCGCACGCGGGGGCATGCTGTGGGCGCCCGTGGCCGGTCTGGTCGTCGGCGGGTGTGCCGCCCTGGCGGGACTGCTGCTGATGTTCCTGGGCGGGGGCGCGCTGCTCGCCGCCGTCGCCTCGGCCGCCGTGCCCGCCGTCCTGACCCGGGGACTGCATCTCGACGGTCTCGCCGACACCGCCGACGGGCTGGGCAGCGGCAAGCCCGCCGAGGACGCGCTGCGCGTCATGAAGCAGTCGGACATCGGCCCGTTCGGGGTGCTCACCCTGTTGTTCGTGCTGCTGACCCAGGTGGCCGCGCTCGCACAGGCGTACGGCGACTCCTGGGGGCGGGGCGCGCTCGCCGCCGTCGTCTCGGCGACCGCGGCCCGGGTGGCCCTCACCCTGGCGGCGCGCACCGGCGTACCGGCCGCCCGGCCCGAGGGGCTGGGGGCGGCGGTCGCCGGTACGGTGCCCGTGCGCTCGGCGCTGCTGGTGGCGGTGCTGGTCACGGTCGTGGCGGCCGGTTTCGGCGCGTTCTTCGGAGCGTTCGACATCGTCCGCACCGCCTTCGCGGTCATCGCGGCCTGCGCCGCCGCGGAACGCCTCCTGCAGCACTGCAGACGGCGCTTCGACGGGGTCACCGGCGACGTCTTCGGCGCCCTCGCGGAGACGGCGGCGACCGCCGCGCTGGTCGTGCTCTCACTGCGCTGAGCGTCAGCCCACCGGCACGGCGAGGGGCAGGGTCCGCCCGGCGACGAAGCCGTAACTCTCCTGCGCGGAGGCCGAGTTGTCCTCGGGGCCGGCGTCGACCTTTGGGATGCCGTATGCCGCCCGTGGGAATGAGCGAAACCGGCCACCGAGCGTAGGCTCGTGCCGAGGGTGCCAACCCTGGTGCCGACAGCCCCTGAGGCCGGATTTAGGGTCGCTTGTCGGGCCTGGTCGACCCATTCCACTCGGCCACAGAAACTTTTCAGACGGAAGCGAGAATTCACCACCGTGACTGCTCTCACTCTCAGTACCGCCGCGGTGCCCGGCCTCCGGGCCGACGCGATCGTCGTCGGTGTCGCCAAGGGCGCCAAGGGCCCGGTCGTCGCACCGGGCGCCGAGGCCGTGGACAAGGCGTACGACGGCAGGCTCGCCGACGTCCTGGGGACTCTCGGCGCCTCCGGTGCCGAGGGCGAGGTGACCAAGCTGCCCGCCCCGGCCGGCTTCAAGGCACCCGTCGTCGTGGCCGTGGGCCTGGGCGCGCTGCCCAAGAAGGACGAGGTCTTCGGCGCCGAGTCGCTGCGCCGGGCCGCCGGTGTGGCCGCCCGTACCCTCGCCGGCGCCAAGAAGGCCGTCTTCGCCCTGCCGATCGAGGACGCCGCCGACGCCGGCGCGATCGGCGAGGGCGCGCTGCTCGGGGCGTACGCCTTCGACGCGTACAAGGAGATCGGCAGGAACGGCAAGGACGCGAAGAACGGCAAGCCGCTCGCGGAGGTCGCCCTGCTCGGCGGCAAGCCGCGCGATGCCGCGTTCAAGGCCGCCGTCGCCCGCGCCACCGCCGTGTCCGAGGAGCTCAACCGCGCCCGCGACCTGATCAACACCCCGCCCAACGACCTCAACCCGGAGGCCTTCGCCGCCGTCGCGCAGGCCGCGGCCGAGGAGCACGGCATCCAGGTCGAGGTGCTCGACGTGGAGGCGCTGGAGGAGGGCGGCTACGGCGGCATCCTCGGCGTCGGCGCCGGCTCCGCCGCCGGACCCCGGCTGGTGAAGCTGACGTACACGCACGAGGCGGCGAGCAAGCACCTCGCGTATGTCGGCAAGGGCATCACCTACGACTCGGGCGGCATCTCGCTCAAGCCCGCCGGGCACAACGAGACGATGAAGTGCGACATGAGCGGCGCGGCGGCGGTCTTCGCCGCGGTCGTCGCCGCCGCGCGCCTCGGCCTCGAGGTCAACGTCACCGGCTGGCTGGCGCTCGCCGAGAACATGCCGTCCGGTTCCGCCACCCGCCCCGGTGACGTGCTGCGCATGTACAGCGGCAAGACCGTCGAGGTCCTCAACACCGACGCCGAGGGCCGTCTCGTCCTCGCGGACGCCCTGTGGGCCGCGTCGGCGGAGAAGCCGGACGCGATCGTCGACGTGGCGACGCTGACCGGCGCGATGATGCTGGCGCTGGGCAACCGGACGTACGGGATCATGGCGAACGACGACGCCTTCCGCTCCGCGGTGCACGAGGCGGCGGAGGAGGTCGGGGAGGCGGCGTGGCCGATGCCGCTGCCGGACCACCTGAAGAAGGGGATGGAGTCTCCTACCGCCGATATCGCGAACATGGGTGAGCGGTACGGGGGCGGGCTGGTCGCGGGGTTGTTCCTGCGGGAGTTCGTGGGTGAGGGGATCACTTGGGCGCACCTTGATATCGCGGGGCCCGCGTTCAATGAGGGGGGTCCCTTTGGGTACACGCCCAAGGGGGGGACCGGGACTGCGGTTCGTACGTTGGTGCGGTTGGCTGAGTTGACCGCCGGCGGCGATCTGGGCTGAGGGTGCTTTAAGCGGTTTTGAGCGGCGGGACCCCGTGGGCGGGTAGTCCGGGGTCCCGTTTGCGCCCAGTAGCTCGGGTGTGGTGCGTCGCGTGGCGGGTGCGGGTGCGTTGTGGTTGATCGCGCAGTTCCCCGCGCCCCTCAGGTCGGGCTCCTTGCCGCTCTCTTACAAGTGTGGGGTGTCTCTCACAGTGGCCCGGCGTCTCGGATGGTGCTGACAAGTGCGAAGATGGGCCTCGGCAGGATGGGGCCCCCACCACAGGGCCGAAGAAAGAGCGGCCGGACACCAGCCGCCGACCGGTCACTGACGACCGGCGTACGGCGCAATGCATGGAGGACGTGACGTGGCGAACGACGCCAGCACCGTTTTCGACCTAGTGATCCTCGGCGGTGGCAGTGGCGGTTACGCCGCGGCGCTGCGCGGGGCCCAGCTGGGCCTGGACGTCGCCCTGATCGAGAAGGACAAGGTCGGCGGCACCTGCCTGCACCGGGGATGCATCCCCACCAAGGCCCTGCTCCACGCGGGCGAGATCGCCGACCAGGCCCGCGAGAGCGAGCAGTTCGGTGTGAAGACCACCTTCGAGGGCATCGACGTCCAGGGGGTCCACAAGTACAAGGACGAGGTCATCTCGGGCCTGTACAAGGGACTCCAGGGGCTTGTCGCCTCTCGCAAGGTCACCTACATCGAGGGTGAGGGGCGCCTCTCCTCCCCCACCTCCGTCGATGTCAACGGGCAGCGGATCCAGGGCCGCCACGTCCTGCTGGCGACCGGCTCCGTGCCGAAGTCGCTGCCGGGCCTGGAGATCGACGGCAACCGGATCATCTCCTCGGACCACGCCCTCGTCCTGGACCGGGTGCCGCAGTCGGCGATCGTCCTCGGCGGCGGTGTCATCGGCGTCGAGTTCGCGTCCGCGTGGAAGTCCTTCGGTACGGACATCACGATCATCGAGGGCCTCAAGCACCTGGCGCCCCTCGAGGACGAGAACTCCTCCAAGCTTCTTGAGCGCGCGTTCCGCAAGCGCGGCATCAAGTTCAACCTGGGCACCTTCTTCTCGAAGGCCGAGTACACCGCGAACGGTGTCAAGGTCACCCTCGCCGACGGCAAGGAGTTCGAGGCCGAGCTGCTGCTCGTGGCGGTGGGCCGCGGGCCCGTCTCCGCCGGTCTCGGTTACGAGGAGCAGGGCGTCGCGATGGACCGCGGCTATGTCCTGGTCGACGAGTACATGCGGACGAACGTCCCGACCATCTCCGCCGTCGGTGACCTGGTCCCGACGCTCCAGCTCGCGCACGTCGGCTTCGCCGAGGGCATCCTGGTCGCGGAGCGGCTGGCCGGTCTGAAGGCCGTTCCGATCGACTACGACGGTGTCCCCCGGGTGACGTACTGCCACCCCGAGGTCGCCTCCGTGGGCATCACCGAGGCCAAGGCCAAGGAGATCTACGGTGCGGACAAGGTCGTCGCTCTGAAGTACAGCCTGGCGGGCAACGGCAAGAGCAAGATCCTCAAGACCGCGGGCGAGATCAAGCTCGTCCAGGTCAAGGACGGTGCCGTGGTCGGCGTCCACATGGTCGGCGACCGCATGGGCGAGCAGGTCGGCGAAGCCCAGCTGATCTACAACTGGGAGGCGCTGCCGGCCGAGGTCGCGCAGCTCATCCACGCCCACCCGACACAGAACGAGGCTCTCGGCGAGGCCCACCTGGCCCTGGCCGGCAAGCCGCTGCACGCCCACGACTGACCCTCGGTCGACGGACGACGACACAGACTTTCCGCAATTCGTAAGGAGCAACCGAAACCATGGCGGTTTCCGTAACCCTTCCGGCGCTCGGCGAGAGCGTCACCGAGGGCACTGTCACCCGCTGGCTGAAGGCCGAGGGAGAGCGCGTCGAGGCCGACGAGCCGCTGCTCGAGGTGTCGACCGACAAGGTCGACACCGAGATCCCCTCGCCCGTGTCCGGCGTACTGGCGTCCATCAAGGTCGCCGAGGACGAGACCGTTGAGGTCGGCGCCGAGCTGGCCCTCATCGACGACGGCAGCGGCGCCCCCGCCGCCGCCCCGGCCCCGGCCGCCGCCGAGGTGGCCCCCCCGGCCCCCGAGCCGGCTCCGCAGGCCCAGCCCTCCACCGAGCAGGCGGCTCCGGCCCCGGCTCCCACCCCGGAGGCCACCTCCGGCGGCAGCTCCGCCGCGGGCACGGACGTCGTCCTGCCCGCGCTCGGCGAGTCCGTCACCGAGGGCACCGTCACCCGCTGGCTGAAGGAGGTCGGCGAGGAGGTCGCGGAGGACGAGCCCCTGCTCGAGGTCTCCACGGACAAGGTCGACACCGAGATCCCGGCGCCCACCTCGGGTGTGCTCCTGGAGATCGTGGTCGGCGAGGACGAGACCGCCGAGGTCGGCGCCAAGCTGGCCGTGATCGGCGCCAAGGGTGCCGCTCCGGCGGCTGCCCCCGCCCCGGCCGCCCCGGCTCCGGCGCCCGCCGCCGCTGCCCCGGCGCCCGTGGCCCCGGCCG
>NZ_JARAXP010000061.1:0-648 GCF_033793965.1 Streptomyces sp. ME02-8801-2C
AGGCCATCAGCGGGTGGTGGCCGAAGGTCTTCTTCCAGGTCGCAGCCGTGTCTTCCTTGTCGGAATGCGCGATCACCAGGACGCCGTCCAGGTCCACAGTCACAGAGCCGGTCACATCCGGCGCCGTCTGCCCGGCCAACTTCCACACGTGCTGGCGCACGTGGGACCGGGCGCTGCGGATCGCGTTCAGGGCGCGTTGGCCGCCCGCTGCGAGCGTGTCGATCAGCCGGGATACTGTCGGGTCCGAGGCCACCGGCCCGAACACGGCCGGCTCGGCCCGCAGCATGCCGACGTCGGCCAGGCAGTCGCCGCCGAGAGCGACCGCGAGCGCCACATCCAGCAGGATCTTGCCGGGATCGTGCACCGCCCGCGGCTTGCGCCAGGGTGTCAGAGCCGCCGATATCGCAGTATCCAGGCCCGTCTTGCGGACCGTTTCCACCAGCAGCACGGCCCCGGCCTGCGAGACCACTCCACGACCACTGCCCTCAACGCGGACATGCGGGTACGACCCGATACGCTTCTTCACCTGAGAAGTGCTTCTTTCCACGGCACGATCTGGACCCTCGACAAGTCCTATCGTTCCAGGTCAGGAGCACTTCTCGCGTTTCTGATCAAGCCTCGGACAGCTCACCTCATGAAAGCCCGAGG
>NZ_JARAXP010000034.1:0-32861 GCF_033793965.1 Streptomyces sp. ME02-8801-2C
CGAGAGCTACCTCGCCGGACTCCACCTCCGCGCCTCCATGATCTGGATCAAGGACCTCACCCGAACCACTCAGTGATCACGACCCAATACAGGCCCTAGAAGGAAACAGCGGGCTGAGGGGCTGTGGCTGAGCCGTGCACCGCATCGTCGAACACCCAAGTGTCCGGCTCTACTCGCTTCTCCTCGCTGCCGGTTCACTGGTGGGCCTGGGCCTGGGTCGCCAGCTCCGCCCTGCTGGGCGCCCCCAGTTTGCGGCCTGCCTGCTCGATGAGGGCGGTCACGTCGTGCGGGGTCAGGAGCAGGGACTGGGCGATCTGGCGGTCGCTGTGGCCCGCGTGGAGGAGTTCGACCAGGCGGTGTTCGGTCGGGGAGAGGCTGGGGGGTGTCGGTGGGGCCGGTTTCGGGTGTACTCCTGCTGCGGTGAGGGCTCCGCGTGCTTGGTCGCCCAGCAGGGCGCTGCCGCAGGTGTCCGCGAGGTGGAGTGCCTGGGTGAGGGTTCGGCGGGCCTCGTCGGTCTCGCCGTCGCGCAGGAGGGCGGTTCCCAAGTCGTAGTGGGCGCGGGCCAGTTCCAGGCGGGCGGGGGACCGCTTCAGCAGAGCCACGGCCTCGCGCAGGAGGGCCCGTCCTCTGCGTCCGCCATGGATGACGCCCAGGCAGCGTGAGGCCACCCCGATCGCTCGCTCGGTGCCCCACTGGTGGGCCAACTCCAGTTCCTCGGTGGCCAGTTGGAGCGCGTCCGTCCGCTGTCCGAGCGTGAGGTGCAGCGTGGCCGCCCGCGACCGCCAGGGCGCCCCGGTCAGGTTCGTGACCTGGGCGCGGTTCTCCTCGGCGCCGTACTCGTGCAGGACGGCGAGGGCGGCGGCCGGGTTGCCGCGCGCCGCGTGCAGGCGACTGCGTACGAGGCATGCCGGGCCCTGCCAGGTCCAGCCCACCCGGTCGAAGTCGGCTTCCTCGGTGAGCGCCGCCGTCGCCGAGGTCAGGTCGCAGCGCTCGATCAGTGACTCACCGACCTGGGTGGCCATCATCATCCTGACCCGAGGCTCCACGCCCTGGTCGGCGGTGGTGGCGGGGTGTCCGAAGTCTGCGGTGAGCGGGAGTTGTCGGCCACGGCGGCCCTGGACCAGCAACTGGAAGGTCATCGCGGACGAGACCAACAGGAGTGAGCCCCATCGGCCGCCCATGTCGGCGACGCGGTCGAATCGCGCGGACGCGTCGTCGAGCCGGTCGGTGGCCACGAAGGCCAGCCCTGCGAGGGTCACGAGCATCTGGGACGTGTCCGCCGCGACCAGGCCGCCTCGCAGGGCCCGGTCGAGGAGGTCGTTGGTGACCTGGGCACTGGCCTCCCCGGTGGAGGCCGAGGCGGACAGCGCGGCCAGGACCATGCACTCACCAGGGGTGTCACCGGCCAGCTTGTAGTCCCACAGCCGTCGCGCGTGCTGCCGGGCGGCGGATAGGGTGGACAGCTGGTCGTAACCGATCAGCAGCATCTGCGCCTGGAGGAACCACGACACCTCACGGGCGAGGCCGGTACCGTCGTCGGTCTGCCGCAGCTCCTCCACCGCACGGGCGAGGACGTCGACGGCGCGCTCGTGCTCATGGCTGAGGAACAGCGCGCTGCCAAGCAGAGAGGCCGCCTCCGCCAGGGCGTACGGGTCGGCCAACGCCGTCGAGGCCTGTGTCAGGTGGTGTCTGGCCGCGCCGACATCGATCTGTATCTCGTCCTTGCCCAGCTCCAGCAGCAGCGGACCACGCTCTTCGGCGGGCACCGGTTCGCGCAGAGCCCGGCGCAGATAGGCGGCGGTGACCTCCGGAGCCCCTCGGCCACGGGTCGCCCGCGCCGCCTGCCTCAAGGTGTCCACCCACCAGCCCTCGCCGCCCGGTTCGGCCAGCAGCAGGTGGGCCGCCACCAGATCGTCGGCCGCGCCGTCGCGCCGCAGCAGTGCGGCTGCCCGCGCGTGACCGGCGGCCAGCTCCACCGGCCCCAGGACGGCTTCGGCAACGGC
This sequence comes from Streptomyces sp. ME02-8801-2C, assembly GCF_033793965.1. Classification (NCBI taxonomy): domain Bacteria; kingdom Bacillati; phylum Actinomycetota; class Actinomycetes; order Kitasatosporales; family Streptomycetaceae; genus Streptomyces; species Streptomyces sp. ME02-8801-2C. Next base: position 2,004 of record NZ_JARAXP010000034.1, read on the forward strand.
GGCTCGGACCAGGGCATGACCGAACCGCGCCGACTTACCGAACGTCAGCGCTCCGGACGTCAGCACATCGGACGCCGCCTCGCCGGAGGCCAGCACGCCGATCCGCCGCAGCCGTCCGCCGAGTTCCCGTGCCGTCGACTCGCCCAGCCCGGCCAGTTCGGCCGCGGTCTTCCAGGTGGCCCCGTCCCCCAGCACCACCAGGGCCCGTGCCAGACGGAGGACCGGCTCCGGCTCGTCCGCCAGCCGCCTGACCACGGTGCGAGCCAGGATCCGGCCCCGGAACTCCTCCACCAGATGGGCCTGATCGTCGGCGGCCCCGACCTGGTTGTCGGCCAGGGTCCGCAGCAACTCGCGCAGCAGCAAAGGGTTGCCCTCCGTCGCGGAGGCGCACGCGGCGGCGAACCCCGGTTCGCAGGGCCCCAGGCTCACCCGCACCAGGTGGGTCACGCTGTCGATGTCCAGCCCGGGCAGGTCGACCGGCCGACAGTACGGCTGTCCGGCGATCCGCTCCAGCAGCGGCCCGGCCCCCGCCCCGCTGTCCGGCCGCCCCGCCAGCACCAGCAGCAGGGGCAGACCGCGCAGACGCCGTGCCAGGTACTCCAGCCACCGCACCGACGGGACATCCGCCCAGTGCACGTCGTCGACCACCAGGGCGACCGGTCCCTCGTCGGCGACGTGCACCATCAGCCAGTACAAACTGTGCAAGAGGCCCGGCGACATCTCGGGCGGTAGCTCACCGGTCCCCTCCACCCGCAGAGCGTGCGACGCCAACTGCGCCGGACCCGCCAACAGCCGCGCCCGCCCCGCGTCACCGGCCCGGGCCAGCAAGGGCTCGACCAACTGGCGCAGCACCGCGAAGGCGAAGTCCTGCTCCAGCTCCGCCCCGCTCGCGGACACCACCAGGATCTCCCCCGGCCGCTGGACGTCCGCCCAGGTGTCCAGCAGCGCGGTCTTCCCCATCCCCGCGCCCGCCCGGACCAGCACCACGCCACCCCGGCCCGCCCGGGCCTCACCGGCCGCACGCTCCAGCACCGCCAGCTGGCCCCGACGGTCGAGCAACTGGCCAGACTCCATCGCACCGTCGTCCGCGCCGTCGCCGGCAGGAGGAGCTTGCCGAGGCCGCCGGCCTGAGCGGCCCGCCGCGAACAACGCGGCGGCGTCGGCGCCACCCAGTCCCAGTGCCGACACCAGCATCTGCACCGTGCGCCGCTGTGGACGCGCCCGTCGGCCCCGCTCCAGATCCCGGATGGACCGAGCCGTCAGCCCGGCGGCCTCGGCAAGCTCCTCCTGTGTCAGCTCCGCGGTCCGGCGCAGAAACAACAACATCTCACCGAACGTCGCCAACTCGTCCCCGCCCCCGGCCCACCGCTTCCGCCGCAGAGGACTATGCGTTCGAGTCCTGCCCAAGCATCCTGACGAGGACTCCAACACCGCACTGCCGCCGCACTGTTGAGCGGATGCTACCGGGGTGCCGGCTCGGGCGGCACGCCACCCGAGCCGGCCGCACGACCTCAGTCCTGTGACTTCCAGGTTTCGGGCAGTTCGGGAAGCTCATCCGTAATCTTCCTGATGGCCTTCTTGCCCAGATCGGTACGGTGGACCTCGCCGCCCCTGATGAACACGTACACCCAGTCGGAGCGGACGAAGGCAGCGCTCACGCCGCCCGTGAAGTGGGTGGGCAGGCTGGGGAACCGGTCAGCGAGCTTCTTGGTGGAACCGGCGGCCCAGTCGGTGTGGTGCACCTCCCCGTCCTTGATGAACCCGTGCACACCGTTGGGCAGGACATACGCGGCGTCCACACCACGCGTGAAGCTCTTGGGCAGGCTCGGGAACCGGTCGGCCAGCTTCCTGGTGGTGCCGATGGCCGAGTCGGTGTGGTGGACCTCCTTGCCTCTGACGAACCCCTGCTCGCCGTCGGGCAGGGCGTAGGCGGCGGTGATTCCGGGGCCTTCGTCGTAGTCGTCCTGGGTGGCCGCTGACGCGCTGGGCGCGTAGGCCGCCGCGGTGCCCAACACGATCGTGGCCGCGCCGCCGGCCGCGGCGGCCCTGCTGAGCATCTGCCGACGACTCAGTGCGGGCCGGTCATCCGAATTCTTCATCTCTGTCTCCTCTGGTGACGTTTCCTGCCGTCGGCGGGCTGTCGCCCCGCCCCGGATGCTCATGGCGTCGCGATGACGAAGACCTCGAGGTTGCCGTCGGGGCTCGCGACCATGGCCGCCGACTGCGCTCCGGTCGGGGTTCCGGTCGAGGCTCCGTCGAAGTTCGCCTCCCACCCGTGCCAACCGCCGTCCCTGTCCTGCCAGTTGTGGTAGAGGGTGCCGCTGTTCCCGATGGCGAAGACCTCGAGATGGCCGTTGACGCTCAGCTGCGCGGTGACCGACTGCACGTCGGCCGGGGCTCCGTTGTAGTTGGCTTCCCACCCGTGCCAACCGCCGCTCTGGGCCAGCCAGTTGTGGTAGAGGGTGCCGTCGCCCCCGACGGCGAAGACCTCAAGGTGTCCGTTGCCGCCGATGTTCGCGGTGACCGACCGCACTTCGGCCGGGGCTCCGTTGAAGTTGGCTTCCCACCCGTGCCAACCGCCGCTCTGGTCCTGCCAGTCGTGGTAGAGGATGCCGCTGTTCCCGACGGTGAAGACCTCGAGGTTGCCGTTGGGGCCCACCTGCGCGGTGACCGACTGCATATCGGCCGGGGCTCCGTTGTAGTTGGCTTCCCACCCGTGCCAACCGCCGCTCTGGGCCAGCCAGTTGTGGTACAGGGTGCCGTCGCCCCCGACGGCGAAGACCTCAAGGTGTCCGTTGCCGCCCACCTCCGCGGTGACCGACCGCACTCCGGACGGAGCCCCGTCGAAGTTCGCCTCCCAGTCGTACCAAACGCCCTTCTGGTCCTCCCAGGTGTGGTACAAGATGCCGTTGTTCCCGACGGCGAAGACCTCGAGGTTGCCGTTGGGGCCCACCTGCGCGGTGATCGACTGCACTCCGGACGGAGCTCCGTCGAACACCTCCCATCCCTGCCAACCGCGGCCGGAGATCCGAAGGTTGCGGTACACGGTGCCACCGTCCGCGACGGCGAAGAGTCTTACGTCATTGACAGGGCCCATGTGCACGGTGACCGCCCGCACTCCGGGCGGGGCTCCGTCGTAGTCCGCCTCCCACCCGTGCCAACCGCCGTCCTTGTCCTGCCAGTCGTGGTACAGGGTGCCGTCCAGCTGTGAGTTGTTCACCAGCAGCTTGGAGGCGTAGCCGTGGACACCCGCGTACAGGTTCCAGCCGTCCGCGACCACCGCGGTGCTGTAGTCGCCGCCCGTACCGACGGGAAGAGTCAGGAGCAGACTGTTCAGGACCTGTCCCGAACCCGGGTCGAATTCGTAGGTGTAACCGTTGGAGCCCGCGAACACCCTTCCCGCGCCGACGGTCACGGTCACCGTCTCAAAGGCTCCGATGCCACCCACGCCGGCGTTCCACAGCGGCTGCTTCCAAGCGCCGTCCAGGCCGATCCCGTAGACGTAGCCGTGAACGCCCACGTAGAGGTTGGTACCGTCCGTGGCCAGCCTGGTGGTGTAGTCACCCACCCCGATCTTGTCGGTCACCAGCAGGTCGTGCACGATCTTCCCCGAGGGCGGGTCGATCTGGTACACGTAACCGTTCGACCCGGCGAACACCTTCCCGCCGGCGGCCATGACCTCGACCCGGGGTGTGCCCGGCCCGCCGACGCCGGAGTTCCACAGCGGTTGCTTCCAGGCGCCGTCGATGCCGACCCCGTAGACGTAGCCGTGAACGCCCACGTAGAGGTTGGTACCGTCCGTGGCCAGCCTGGTGGTGTAGTCACCCACCCCGAACTGGTCGGTCACCAGCAGGCTCCGCTCGATCTTCCCCGAGAACGGGTCGATCTGGTACACGTAACCGTTCGACCCGGCGAACACCTTCCCGCGGGCGGCGATGACGTCGACCGGGGGCGTGCCCAGTCCACCGACGCCGGCAGCCCACTCCGGTTTCGCCCAGTCGCCGCCGAGGCTGATGCCGTAGACGTGGCCGTGGACGCCCGCGTAGAGGGAGTTGGCGTCCACGGCCAGTCTGGTGGTGTAGTCGCCGACTCCGATCTGGTCGGTCACCAGCAGGCTGTGCACGATCTGCCCCGAGGTCCGGTCGACCTGGTGGACGTAGCCGTTCGAGCCGGCGTAGACCTGCCCGCCAGCGACGGCGATCTGCACCGGGGGAAACGACGTGCTGGAGCTGGGGAGGCGCCGGTTCCAGACGCTGGCGAAGTTCTGGTCCCGCGAGACGACCCCGAGCCGGGGGCTGGCGAGCCCTACCAGCAGTTCCTTGAGCTTGGGAACGAAGTCGTTGAACAGGCCCATGCAGGACGTCTTCTGGTCCGTGTTCCAGGACTTCAGATCGCTCATGTTCTTCGGATCGGCTCCCGCTCGGGTCGGGAACCGGTCACGGATGGACTTGACCGCGATGCCGGTCTCCCCTTCGGCGAGAATCTCGCGCAGGGCCTGCTGCGACAGCTGGGCCGCCGTGCTGGTGGCCTTGACGCCGCCCGCGCCGTTCTCGCCGGTCAGGAGGGTGTCGTCGCCCCAGACGGCATAGGGATCCGGCTCGATGATCGAACTCACGTAGACCGACGTGGAGTTGTAGTGGTCGTGCAGCATGCCCGAACCGAGCTGGGCAGCCGCCCCGGTGAGAAAGGTCAGATAGTTCTGGTACGTGCGGTCGAGGCCGAGATCCTTTTCCGGGACGAGGCCGCTGCCCAGGACACGGCGGACGAGGAGGGCGGCCTCCTGGGACGTCTGCGGGTCGTTCGACGGCCCGTACGCCGAGTCGTAGAGGTGGAGACCCGCCAGACCGGGCTGTTGCTTCTCGGTCATGTTCTTGATGCGGTCCCAGTCCGCGATCGGCAGCAGGTTCTTCGTGGCCGCCCACTCGATGAACCACTGCATGATGAGGGTCTTGTTGATCAGATGGCCCGCGGCGAACGAGTCCTGGAGGAAGTGGTCGGCGTAGCCGTTGTACATCCGCGCCTGCCGGGCCAGTTCGGGATCCCGCTTGTTCAGGTACGAGCGCTGGGCCAGTTCCCTCGCGACCATGTGGAACGTCTGCCAGCGGAACCAGGAGTAGGGCGCGAAGTGGCAGGCGTTGCGGGCCAGCAGCCCCTGGTAGTGGTCCTCCCCGAGGAAGCCCAGACCGGAGGTCCACGCGTTGAGCGACGCCGTCTCGACGATGTCGTTCACCAGGCCGAGCTTCCACGGCGACGCGGCGGCGTGCGCGAACTCGTCGTTGGGCGTCTTGCCCGTACGGATGCCGGTGAGGTGGTTGAACCCTTCCTGGCGGATGCACTGGAGGACCCCGAGGAGGGTCTCCTTGGGCACCGTGGCGTACGCGCCGGCGTCGGCGAGGTAGTCGGGCAGCGCGTTGAGCTCGCCGTAGGTGACGAGCAGCCCGTCGCCGGGCCCGATACGGAGGGTCTCGATGCCCAGTTTCAGGTCGTCGATCTCCTTCGCCGTCACCGACTCCGGGTCCTTGCGCCACAGTTCCTGGAGCCTGATCTGGGCGTCGAGGATGCTGTTGCGGTCGGGGGCGTCGACGGAGATCGCGACGAGGTTCTTGGTCGGGGCGTCGCCGAGGATGCGGTGTTCGAAGGAGACGTGCCGCTGGACCGTCGCGGAGCGGCCCGGCGGCACGACCACCGGGGCTCCCTCGCGCCTCCGCCCCCGCACCACCGCGTCGGCCCAGCGGTCGGCCTCCCGCTCCCAGGGGTCGCCGGGCACGCTGACGGTCCACTCTCCGCGTTTGGTTCCGCCGACCTCGCCGCGGGCTTGCTGGACGAGGTGGGCGGCTTCGTGGGCCAGCAGCCGGAACCCGGACGGGGAGTGTGGTCGATAGGCGCCTCGCCGGAAGTACACGTGCGATCCGCTGGCGAACGCCTCGGCGCCCAGACCGCGGGCGAGGCGGTCGGCGGCCGGCCCGGTGTGGACGCGCAGGGCGGACAGGTCGGCCCGCAGGCCGTGCTCCAGGCGGCGCAGCAGCTCCGGGGGCGGGCTCTGCCCGCTGTCCGCCGTGGCGTGAAGCGTGTCCGTGGTCCGTTTGGTCATGAAACCTCCCGTAGATGAGTGCTGTCGAACGTGCTGCCGAACGTGCTGACGGAGCGGGACGATCGGCCGTGACCGGACCAGGTGTGTGCGGGCGGACGTCGCGGTGGTCTCCCGCGCATGCGGGGGCCAGCATCCGCATGCACGCGTGGGCGCCCGTGCGCTGCCCCCGGTCGGTCCGTCGCCACGGGCACCACGACGGTGATCGCCGAAGCACGACGACGCTGAAGGAGTGGTATGTGCGCGGCGCTGCCTGGACGAAGTACCAGGTCACAGCCAGAAAGTGAGAGGAAGCGACAGACAACGACAGGAATCGGCGAGACGCCGAGCAGGCCTGTGGTCACCGGTGTCGCGGATCAGCTCCGTTCTGTGTGTGGGGGGTGAGATATCGGTCGGGAAGACCTCCCGTGGGGTTCGGGAGCCGAGGTCCTTCGCGGACGACGCCTCCCGTACCCGACCGAGGAGTCGTGACCGTTTGACCGTGTACAGCAGAACATCGAGACGGACGGGGACACCAGGAAGAAGAACGGGACGGACTACCGGAAGATCCGCGCCGGAACATTCCCTAAGCGTTGTCCCGTAAATGATCTACGGCATGGCGGGTGACCTGCTCGCTTTCCGTCACCCGGCGAGGGTGAGGTTGTGCAGACGTGCGATGCCGAGCATGGCGTGGTGTACGCCGTCTCCCTTGAGACGGCAATCGCGCAGGATCTTCCAGGTCTTCATACGGGCGAAAGCGTGCTCGACGCGGGCGCGGACTTTGCGGTGGGAGGAGTTGTGCTCCTCTTTCCAGGCCGGGAGTTCGGCCTGGCCGCGTTCGCGGCGGTGTGGGATGACCAGGCCGGTGCCCCGGTATCCGCCGTCCGCGATCACCGTGGTCTTGCCGACGGCGTCCTTTGCACCGGACATCTCCCACGCCTTGCAGTCGTTGCGATTGCCGGGCACCGGCCGGCCCACCACGACGACGAGCCGGGTGTCGGCGTCGATCACCACTTGGTGGTTAGTGGAGTATCGGTAGTTTTTCGACTGCTCGGCGACCGTGTGATCGCGGGTCGGCACGAGCGTTCCGTCCACGATCAGCACGGTGTCTTTGCGGAACCGCTTGCGGGGCTGGAGCGCGAGTGACGGCCCAAGGTGGTTGATGATGCGGTCGGCAGCCGACTTGGACACTCCGAAGAGGGGCGCGAGCTGCCGCAACGTGAGGTTCGTCCGCCAGTACGCGGCAACCAGCAGAACCCGGTCCTCCAGCGGCAGACTCCACGGCCGGCCCTTGCGCACCGGATCCGCTCCCTCACGCCTCATCGCGGTGATGAGCTTGCTGAATTGACGCGGGCTCAGACCCGTGAAGGGGGTTATCCAGGACGGCTCCAACGCCGTGATCACACCAGCCACGTCAAGATCATCTCAGCTGAGGCCAGCAGAGATCACCGTTCCAGCAGCCCGGTGTCCGACGACCGACCTACGATGCCCCGATGCAGCCACACTTCACTGGCACCTCCCTGATCACCGACGATGTTCCGTCCCTCGCCGCCTTCTACGCCGCGGTCCTGGACGCACAGGTCGAGGGCAGCGATCCCTTCGCCCGGGTGACTGTCCCCGGTGCCATCCTGTCGTTCTTCTCCACCCAGGGCATGGAGTCGATGGTGCCCGGGTCGATGTCCGCCGCCGCGAGCGGAGGCTTCACTCTGGAGTTCCTGATCACCGACGTGGACGCACGCCACGAGCGTCTGCTGGCCCGGGGCGTTGAGATCCTCAAGCCGCCGACAACGCAGCCGTGGGGGCGCCGGTCGGTATGGCTGCGTGACCCAGACGGCAACATCGTCAACCTCTACCAGGAGACGTGACGGCCAGTCCCGCAGACCTCACTTCGGTCATTGCGAGACAGCCCTTAGAGGCCAGCCCGACCTCGCACCTGGCAATTACTACGGTTTCAGCCGACGGTGGCGGCCCGGCCGGTGCAGCCTGTTGGTGTCCAGCGGGGGACTTCCACACCTGACCAGATGAAGAGGAAATAACGGGCCGTGCCCTCCCGTTCGGCTGCCGCGGACCCGTTCGGTCCGGCTGACCGCAGTCCACCGTTATGCCGACTGAACAGTCGGGGCGCCGGCGCCGGGCCCGATCCCTCAACATCAGGGTGGACCCGGCGCCGGTCTCGTACGGAACGAGGCAGCGTCAGCGGCGGACGTGGATGCGGACCTGGACCGTCCCGCCCGTGGCGGCCGCCGCGGCCCCGAGTCCGATCACAGGGGCTATGTAGTCAGTGTTGCCGCTGAGGGTGAGCACGATGACGGCGATGATCGTGCCCAGCACGGATAACGCGCTGATCCAGGTAAGCGCCTTCGCCATGGTCGACGAAGACGTCGAGAGGCTACGGTCGGTCTGAGTCACGGGGATGTACTCCTCCAGTTCCGGGGATCTTCTGTGACCCGGGGAGAAGCCGGCCGGACCGGCGTGACGGGCTGTCCAGCCCGGCTTCCCCTCGGGAGTTCGCGTGGTGCAGTTCGGACCGGTGCGCGCCAGGCCTGACACAGATCGAAGCCGAGCACGCTGCGCGCCAACACCCTCTTCGGGCGACGGACTCCGTTAACGCCGTTAAAGATCGTCGAGCGCGCCGTCATCGAAGCATGGTCGTTTCGCGTGCGAGGCAACTCACTGAAGGTGGCCACGAACTGGCCACGCTTCGCCGAGATGGCCGTGAAGTGGCCGAGGAATGGCAATGGTTCGGCGTTGACAGGTGTCCCGGCACCATGGTTGTCCGGAGCCCCCGGACCTCTGTCCTCCCTTCTGTGCAGGCACTCCGATGGAACGCTGACACCGCCTCGACTACGAGCCCCCTCGGGCGTGAACCTCGCGAAGAGCGCACGCGAATTGCGAGAACCCGTGATCCGTCTATGTGAAGTGATCGAAGCACCTGCTGGTGCGCGAGCAGAGCCCTCTGCCGCAAGTGGGGTGAAGTGGGGCGCAGCCTGCGGCAGCATCGAATGTAGTGTTTTGCGGCTATGCTCCCCGGCCCGGGAAGTCGGGTACGCCCCTCTTTGCCGCCGGGGCTGCGCTCATGGAAGTGGGGCGAAGTGGGGGAGCGCTGCCCCTTGACACGCCCGGTGGGCGCATCAAGCCGGAGAGCCTCGACGCGCAGACCTGCACCTTCTTCCCCTGGAATGCCGAAGGAGTGTTCCATTTACGAGGGATGGAGGGTTATGGTCGCGCTCTGCGAGATCTTGTACGGAGGTGCCCCGGATGGAGAACGCCGCGCCCGCACGCCGAGGTCGGCCTCCGGGCATCCGGTCTACCGAGGGGGAACTGACGAGCCGCCAGGCGGCGATCGTCCGCTGCATCACGGAGACGGTCCGCCGACAGGGCTACCCGCCGTCGATGCGGGAGATTATGTGGGTGTGGACATGTCCAACAGGGGGTGAGCGAGTTGTCCGCCTTCTCTCAGGGGACATGGGTCCACTTCTTGGTGGGCAGAAGCCTTCTCGTACAGTCGTTACTGTGTGTGGAAGTGCGGTGCCGTCGGCTTGTGCGCCGAGCCTGTTGGGTTACCGTCGGCACACCGTTTCTGTGCGCGACCTGATTGGTCCTCGCGCCCGTCATTAGAGATGCTCCAAGACCGCGTACGCCCGATCGTCGACACAGTCACTGACCACGTCGACGCTCATCCAGCGTCGGCGACGAAGGTGCCCAAGCCCAACTCGGTACGCACCTGACCGGTGTCGCGCAGGTGCGCCAAGGCCTTCTGGGCGGTGCTGGCGGCGATACCGAACTCGGCGCTCAGCTCGACCATGCCCGGCACGCGGCCACCCGGCGGATAGGTCCCGTCGTCGATGCGCCTGCTGATGGCCTCGGCTACCTGACGCCAAACCGGACGAGAACGGTCAAGATCGACACGCACTCCTCGACCGTACGATCACGCAGTCACCCGCGCCACCGCAGTCTTATGCAGCATGACCCGCACCCTGCTCAAGATCGACGCAGCAGCGTGCGCCCACCGCGACGGCGACACCGACCAGGCATGCCGCCGGGCCACAGCCGCCCTGGCCGCACTGCCACCCGACTACCGCACCGGCCTGACCCACAGCCGGGCCATGGACCTGTACCGGTCCATCCCGACTCAGCACCACCGCGAGCCCGCCGTCCGCGAACTCCAGCAGGTCCTCGCGGCCTGACCCCACCCACCCGGCACCGATCAACGTGGCCCTCGGCGGAACGCCGAGGGCCACGTCACGTCCCGCCGAGACCTCCGTCTCAAGCTGGGCACTACCCGACGGCGACCGAAGGGCGGGCCTCGTCATGGGCCTTCAACGCCTCGTACAAAGCGGTGCGGCTGACCGGCTTCCCCTTTCCTGCCGTCCGTCTGCAGGAGCGTCCGGGCGATCTCGCTGACGCTCTCACCCCTCGCGTCCCGGCGGTGCAGGGCGATAGCCAGCATGTCCTCGCTGACCACCGACGGCCGACCGCCGAACTTCCCCTTGCGCACAGCCGTGTCCAGCCCTTCGAGGGTCTTCTCCCGGATGCCCTCGCGCACGGACTCGGAATTATCTCGAGCCGCCCGGAGGGCGTCCTCGATGTTCAGCAAGTGGGCCGGAACCCCTGTGATCTGGACCGCCCTGGTGAAGTTGGAGGCTAACTTGCGTGGCACGCGGTCGGCACGAGCTCGTCGGCACGAGCTCGGCGGAGCGCTTCCTCGAATTCCTGCGGCGGAATGTTCCCGCAGAAAGAATGTATGGCACCCGCCCGGCCGTCCGACCCGCGCTTCCCCGGCCATGCCGGCGGTCCCGCCCGGCGCCGGGCGTGGCACGACACCCTGACCACTCCCAGCGATTTCGAGGGCTCATATCACCCACCACCGGCCGCAGGAACCCGAACTGCTGAACCGCGCATCAGCTCGGTCGGCGGACGGGGAGCACGTCGCAGTGGGCGTTCTCGGCCAGCTGCTCGGCGCTGACCGGTGTGGAGGCGATCGCGTCGTGTTCCGTCTCCGGGGTGCCGTCGTCGAGGAGCGACAGACTTTGCCGGTACGCCCGGTCGGCGACCTGGTCCAGCACCGTCGCGCCCGCTTCCGCGCCCCACAGCTTGCCGACCAGGCCGCGGTAGACGGACAGACGCGGGAGTTTGCTGTCCATGCGCAGCAAAATGGCCAGCGGCCGGCGCCGCCACCAGGTATGGATCCACTCGACGGGCTGCGTGAGCAGCAGTGCGCCGTAACTCGTCGCCACCGCCGGGGCGGCCGCCGCGGCGACCACGCTCTGCGAGAGATTGAGCATGCCGGCCAGTGAGACCGACTCCTGGTCCGGCCCGCTGGCCGCCGCCAGAAGCAGCTGGTACTTCTTCCGGAGTCCCTTACGCTCCTTGATGGTGTCCGCGGCCGCCATGTCGGCCTTGAAGGACACGAAGTATTTCCGGTACGAGGCGAATTCGTCGCGCACCCGAAGTATTTCGTCCGGCACGTCGGCCAACGAAGCGGCGCGGTGCAGCACCAGCGCGCTGACCGGGGGAATGGGGATAGTCGAAATGGCATCCCATTCCGAGGCGATGTCGCCGCCGTTCAGTGTTTCGCTGAGGGACGCCGCAACGCGTTCGTACAGCTCCACGGGCAGGGAGCGGTACACCTTCTTCAGTGTTCCCGCGGTGAATGCCGCCCGTTCGGAGTCCGGGAAGTAGTCCAGTCCGTGCGCGGCGGCGACGATGAGATAGCCGTTGCTTCGGTAGGCCCTTTCGCTCTCCTCCTCGCCCGCGCTGTGATACCGCACCGACCGGTCGACCTGCGCCACCACCTCGTCGAGCGTGGCGGGTACGTCACGGTGCGCCGCGACCGGGCGCGGGGAGGGCGGCCGCCGCTGCTGCTCCGGCGGCAGAACCGCCCGCGCCGCCAATTCCGCGGGCATCCTCAGCAGCAGCCGGCGCATGTCGTCGCGCGACAGCGTCGGATGAAACGTCCTGTAGAGACCTTCTCCGGTGAGCCGGTCGGCGAGTCCGACGGAATTCCGGTCGGCCGATTCCAGCGCTTCCACCTGGTCGAACAGCACCAGCGCTTCACACAGGGTGCACAGATCCGCGAACGCCGCGAGACTCAGCGGCAAGGAGCCGTTCAGCGCCAGATCCGCGCCGCGCAGAAGACTTTGGGTGACTAATCCGCGACTTTCTTCTCCGTCTGCCACCGGGCAACCCTACACTGGCCGCGTGGACATGGTGGACATGGCGGACATGATGGAGATCGACGGCGAGGACTTATGCCGGGCCCGCGACGTGATCCGCCGCGGCAGGACCGTCCTCGTTCGCACACCACCGGCGGGGGACGAGCCATCACGCCCTTGGCGCTGGCCACGTAATGTCGCGGAATCCATCGGCGATTGCGCCGTCGTACCCCTGTCCGCACTGACCGGTTCGGACTTCCAGCCGTATCCGCTGATAGCAGGACCTGCCGAGACGATCCTCTTCCTGTGCGCGTCCGCAGACCCGCTGCCGCCCGAACCGTTTCCGTACAAAACAGCCGCGCTCCGTACGAACTACCGTGAATTCAGAGGCCTTTGGCTGAGCAGCGAGCGGTCGCCGGTCCTGAAGTTCTTCGAGGACGGGCAGGTGGTCCGCTATTTCTACGAGATCGGCACCCTGCTCGGCCGGATGCATTCCGACAACTTCCTGCACGGGGACGCACACATCGGCAACTGGGGGGTGTCGACCCAGCAGGGCGGAGTCGTCATCGGCGACAACAACCTGGCCGTCCTTTTCTGCTCCCCTAGCCCGGCGCAGTGCGCGACCGATATCTATCCGCTCCTGCGCGGCCTGGAGCCCGCGGACTGGTGGGACTTCAGACGCGGTTACGTGACCGCCTGGCCGGCGGGGCAGCGGTCCATCGACCAGATTCAGCTCAGCGATTCCACCGGCTGGGCGACGGCGTTCCGCTCCCGGGACTTCGCGGGCTGCATCGACTTGGTGGACCTGCAGTTGGAGTCCGAGACGGACGAGGCCCTGCGCGTGATGCTCCTGGCCAACCGGGTCCTGGCGATGGGCTGTTGCGGCCGGCATGAGGAGGCGGCCCGCCTGTCCGCCCGCTGCACGGAACTCTCGGCCGTCCACAGCCCCCACGCGACGCGCAACGTCACCGCCCTCCTCAAGGGGATTCTGCTGATGCTCCAGGGCGATCATCCAGCCGCCGCACACGCGCTCGGCGGCATCTTCCCCCGGCCCGAACAGGTCGTCCTGCGCCTCAGCGCGAAGGACGCGCAGCTCCCTCTGATCAACCTCTGACAGGGCAGGCGCAGTCGGCGGCCGTCACACCGTCCCCCGGCCGGCCGCACTCGCGCGAGACGCATCAGGCCAGTTCGCGTATCACCGGGGTAAGCCACCGCCGATGGGCCGCCGCGTCCTCCCGCGGCGCCGACCACCGCCGAGGACGCCGCACCAGCGGCGACGCAAGCCGGAACGCCGGAACGCTGTCGCGGGGGCAGTGTCCGTCACTCGTCACGGCTCAGCCAAGCTTCCAGCGCTTCCGTCGCCCGCTGCTGCATCAGGTCCCGCACCGCCTTCGGCGGCTCCGGTCGTCCCAGCCGGTAGGTGGCCAGGCTTCAAGGCGAGGTGACATCAGTGAGGCGTCACGCTGAGTGATGTAAGCAGAGAGGCGAGAGTCCGCGCCGGTTGTCGGTGCGGACTCTCGTGTACGGGCTCCGGGGTGGGTAGGGGCTCACTCAAGGCGGACAACGGACAGAATGAACGACCCCCATAAGGGAGATCGGCCAAGCTGTTCATCTCGCCAGCACGTCCTCGGTCGCCCACCAGCTGGTGGCACTCGAGCGCAAGGGCGTCCTCTACCGTGATCCGCACCGTCCCCGCGCCTACCGCGTGAGACCCTCGTGGGCGCCCGACTTGGGGGACCGTGGCGAGGCACCTGTCGACGTGCCGCTCGTCGGCCGGATCGCAGCCGGCGCACCCCTGCTCGCCACGGAGATGGTCGAGGACGTCTACTCCCTGCCCCGCCAGGTCGTCGGCGAGGGTGATCTGTTCGCCCTAGGGCCTGTGCGGAGTTGTGATCTCGTGGGCCCCTGACCTGGGAAAGTCGGGGGCCTTGGAGTAAAACGGTGAGGTGTCTCGACCTCAACTTTCGGATGCCGATTGGGAGTTCATCTCCCCGTTCCTGCCGGTCGGTGAGTACGGGCCGTACCCGGAGAACCTGCGGGCGCACTTCGAGGGCGTCGTATGGCGGTTCAGGAACGGTGCGAAATGGCGGGAGTTGCCCGAACGATTCGGGCACTGGTCCACCGTCTACGGCCGGTTTCGGCAGTGGCGGGATGCCGGGGTGTTCACCGCGGTGTTCCAGGGTGCCATCGCCGAGGCGGCGAAGCGGGGCCTGGTGGACTTGTCGCTGGTCAGCGTGGACTCGACCACGGTCCGGGCCCATCATGATGCTGCCGGGATGATCGTGGAGCCCGGGACCCTGGACGCGTTGGAGAAGGCCGCCGCGGAAAAAGGGGCGTCGACCAGGACGGGCAACTGGACCCGGAGCGTGAAGAACGACGGCGCGTGAGGCGTCGCCGCAGGGCCCGGCTCGCCGCCGCCGACCTGGGGCGTTCCCGCGGCGGACTGACCACCAAGACGCATCTGTCCTGTGTGCCGCAGTGTCTGCCCCTCTCGCTCAAGATCACTGCGAGGCAAGCCGGAGACAGTCCGCAGTTCATCCCCGTCCTGAACAAGATCCGTGTCCCCGGCCCGGTCGGCCGGCCCCGCACCCGGCCCGACGCTGTCGCGGGCGATAAGGCGTACTCGTCCCGCCAGAACCGTTCTCACCTGCGCAAACGTGGGATCAAAGCGGTCATCCCCGAGAAGAAGGATCAGGCCGCCCACCGCAAGAACCGTGGCTCACGCGGCGGACGGCCCGTCACCTGGGACAAGCAGCTGTACAAGCTCCGTAACAGCGTCGAACGCACCATCAACAAGATCAAGGACTGGCGCGGTCTCGCTGTCAGCTACGACAAAAAGCCTGAAAGCTACCAGGCCGGACTCGAATTATGCGCCGGCCTCCTCTGGATCCGACACCTCGGATCACAGCCCTGATCACAAGTCCACACAGGCCCTAGTCCTGCTGCTGGTCGTGGTCACAATGTTCGTCGGTACCGCCGTTGCGGCCGTGCTCCACCATGGCCGGCAGGAACGGGGACCGCAGCCCCTCGTGCCGCGCGGTCTGCCACTCGGTGACCACCCACTCGTGCCACAGGTCCTGCAACTCGTTCAGCGACAGCAGGGGTTCGTGCTCGACGTTCTTGCCGCGCCGATCCAGCCGGTTGCCGGTGTAACCGGCGACGAACTGGGAGAAGCCGCTCTTGATGGAGTGGTTGGACCGCTCGATGATTGCTTTGTCTTCGGCAGTGCGTTCCCGGGCCGGTTCCACCTCGATGCCCAGCGTCTCGCAGGCATCCTTGAACTGCCCGGCCTTAAATATCTTGGCGTTGTCGACCACCACGGTCTTCTGGCTGCGTAGCTCGCAACGGGGATCAGGTGCGATGTGCCGGTTTGGTGTCAGTGGGTGGGTGTCAGTGACGGCATGTCAGGTCGGGATGTTCTTGCTGGTCGGGCGTTCGTGAAGGACGGCGTCGCTGTCCTGGGGCGGTATCTGTGGCGGGTGCTGCTGTCGTGGGGCGGTACACCCTTCTCTGTTCCGCTGTCATGGGAACGGCACTTCTGATCCTTCGGGGGCCGGGCGGCGGCACGGTGGTCGGCGTCGGGTTTGGGCGTCGGAGGGGTATGGGGTGGGGGAGCCGGGCGCGTGGGGTGAGGTCACGGCGGGGCTGATGGTGTCCAGGCCGGTGCTGGTGGGGCGGCTGCTCGAGCTCGAGGCGGCGGGGGCGTTGACCACGGCGCATGTGCGGGCGGGCGCGCAGGTCGGTGGGGTGAATGTGCGCACGGTGTGGCGCTGGCTGGAGCTGTCCGAGCAGGCGTGGGAGGTGCTGGCACAGGCGGGTGGGAACGTGTCGGTGCTGCACCGGCATCTGAAGGATGCCGGTGGAGAGGTGCCGTCGCTGGCGTCGCTGTATCGGGTGGTGCGCCGGGACCTGGAGGCTGGCAGGGTCCTGCCGGACCGTGCGGTGGTGCGGCGGGAGCGGGAGGAGCAGCGGACACGGCAGGCGCTGGCTGACCTCGCTCTGGCGGGGCCGCGTGAGGGCGGCGCGGCGAAGACGGTTGCGCGCCGGCTGCCGCGCCCTGTGCGGGCGGTGTCCGCGGTCCTGCCGTCGGGGGAGGGCGGTGCGGTGGCGGGTGTGGTGCTGCCGGCCGGAGCGCAGTTGGTGGGGACGTCGTCGGTGCGGGTCGTGGCCGAGGCGGTCGGGCAGGCGATGGCGGCGGAGGGCGCGGTGTGTGTGTTCGGTGACCCGGGCCGGGGCAAGACCGTGGCCGTGCGGATGGCGCTGCACGAGGTCCCGCCGGGCTGGAAGGTGACATGGGTGCCGGTGCCGGTGCGCCCGTCGGTGGCCGGCATGAGGCGGGCGGTGTTCGACGCGCTGGGGCTGCCGGGCCGTTTCCCGCACCCGCCGGCGCTGGCCGATGCCGCGGTCGCGGGGGCTTTGGGTGAGGCGCGGGTGCTGGTGGTCGATGAGGCGCAGCGCCTGCCCGTGCCGTGCCTGGAGTACCTGCAGAGTCTGTGGGACCACTCCGGCACGCGGATCACGCTGGTGCTGTGCGGGTCGGGCAGCGAGCGGGCGCTGGCCCGGCTGCCGCAGCTGGCGTCAAGGGTCGGCGCGTGGCAGGAGGTTCGGCGCCTGGCCGCAGCGGAGGTCGCGGCCGTGGTGACCGGCTTCCATCCGCTGTGGCGTACCGTCCCGGCGTCGGATTTGGCGTGGATCGACCGCTCGTGCGCGCACGGAGTGTTCCGCGTGTGGGCTGCTTTGACCGCGCACCTGCAGAATGCGCTGCTGACCACCGCTGACGCGTCCGTCGACCGGGCCCTGGTGCGGCGGCTGTTCCAGCGGGTTGCGCCGCCGCTGTGAACGGAGCGTTTCTGGGAGGGCGGGAGGGCGATTACCCGCTCGGCACGCACACGACGTCCCACCGCGCGAGGGGAGCTGACATGGAGGACGGTGACGCCGTCCGTGCAGGCGGCGGGTTGCCCGCGGCGTCGAGGACGGCACTGCGTGGTCCGGCGGTGCGGCGGCTGCTCGTTCTGCGGGCGGGGAAGAAGCTGACAGCGGGTCATGTGCGGGTGGCTGCGGATGCTTTGGGGGTGTTGGAGCGCACGGTGTGGCGGTGGCTGGCCGCGGCTGAGAGCGATGAGGCCGCGGCCGCCAGCCCGGGTGCCCGGTGCTGGGCCGGTGCGACGTTCACGGTCACGTCTGAAGTCCGTGGGCTGTTGGCGTTGTGGAAGGGGAATGTGCGGGCCGTCCATCGCGAGCTGGTCCTCCGTGCCGCTCGGGAGTCGCCGCCTGCAGACGCACCGTCGCTGACGACGCTGCATCGCGCGATCCGCCGTGATCTGACGCCGGGGGAGCGGGCTGGCCTTGTGGGAGGGGAGAGGGCGGCGCGTAAGCACGATGTGTTCCTGGCCCGGCCGCGGGGCTGGCGCAACCAGGTGTGGGAGACCGACCACATGCAGGCCCCGGTGCTGGTCGACGTCGACGGCACCGCCCGCAGGCCGTGGATCACGTGGTTCACCGACTGTGCCACCAACGCGATCACGGGTGTCGCGGTCACGCCGGGGGATCCGTCGCGGGAGTCGGTGCTGTCCGCGCTGCGTTCCGCGGTCCTGCGCGAGGACCCCTACGGCCCGTTCGGCGGCCTGCCGGAGAAGGTACGGGTGGACCGCGGCAAGGACTTCCTGTCCCGGACGGTGACGGCTGCGTTCGATCTCCTGGACGTGACGGTGGAGGACCTGCCCGCCTACACCCCCCACCTCAAGGGCACCGTGGAGGGGCTGAACCGGGCGGTGGAGAGCATGTTCCTGGCCGCGCTGCCCGGCTACGCCCGCCAGCCGCGCCCTGGCAAACGCTCTTCCCGTCCGAAGGACGAAGTGCTGCTCGGTTTCGAGGACTTCACCGCCCGGCTGCTGGCCTGGACTTCGTGGTGGAACACCGAGCACCGTCCGGCGCCGTTGCGGGGCCGGACTCCGCTTGAGGCGTGGCAGGACGATCCCACCCCGTTGCGGGACGTGCCGGTCGCGGATCTGTGGACGTTCACCCTGGAGGACGCCGGCACCCGCACGCTGACCACCCGCGGAGTGCGCTTCAGGAAACGCGACTATGTGGGTCCGTGGATGACCGGGCAGGCCGGGATCCAGGTCCGGGTCCGCTTCATGCCCCACCACGATCACCGCATCGAGGTCTACCACGCGGCCACCGGCCGCTATCTCGGTCCCGCAGATCTGGCCGACCGGGCCACCGAGGAACAGGTCAGCGCCGTACGGCGGGCACGGGCCGCCCGCACCCGCCGCCTCAAGAAGGACCTGGAGGCTTCCCAGCGCGAGCGCTACGCCGCCGTGAACCAGTCCGCCGCCCCGCAGCGGCTCGGTGCGTTGACCACCGCGCAGGCTGAGGCCGAACTCGCCCAGGCCACCGACACCGACCTGTCGCAGCTGTCGCTGCCGGACCTCATCCCGCCCGCCGCGCCGCCGGCCGGGTGGCGTACCCCTGCTTCCCTGGCCGCGCTGACCATGCCGGAGCGGCCCGTCCCGCTCCCGTCCGGCCGTGGTTCCGCTCCCGCTCCGGACAGCCCCGGCGGGCGGGCCGCACGTCCCACCACCGACGAAGACGGAGACGCCTCGTGACCGCGGCCACCTACCAGTACGTCGACCTGCCCGACGCCTCCGTGGTCACCACCCGTGCCCTGCTCACCGCGCGGGAGAACATCACTGACACCGTCGCCGCCCGCGCCATGATGTGCATCCACGGCGGCGCCGGCTTCGGCAAGACCCTCGCTGTCAACACCTGCCTGCGTGAACTCGAACCCGGCGAGGACGTCCGCAAGATCACCTTCCGGGCTAGGCCCACCGCCCGCGCGGTGCGCTACGAACTGTTCACCGCGCTCGACCTGGCCGGCGAACCGCCGCGCCACCCCAGTGAGTTCGACCGGCTGCTGAAGACCGCGCTGGCCGAACGCCCCCGCACGTTCCTGGTGGACGAGGCGCAGTGGCTCAACGGGGAGGCGTTCGAATACTTCCGCTACCTGTGGGACGAACCCTCGACCCAGCTCGCGATCATCTTCGTCGGCGGCGAGGGATGCCACACCGTGCTGCGCCGCGAACCGATGCTGTCCTCCCGCGTCTTCATCTGGCAGCACTTCACCCGCCTCACCCCCGCCGAGGTCCGTGAGGTGATTCCGCTGTTCCACCCGGTCTGGGCCGACGCCGACCCCGACGACATAGCCTTCGCCGACCAGCACGCCGCGCACGGCAACTTCCGCGCGTGGGCGCAACTGACCGCCCATGCCCGTACCGCCCTGGTCCGCACGGGACGCTCCGTGGTGGATCAGGAACTGCTGCGCTGGGCCTTCAGCCGCCTCGCATGAACCCCACCCGCTGCGCCCCGCCGCCCGTCGCCCTGGTCATGGACCGGTACGACGACGTCGCCCACACCCACACCGCCCTGGCAGCCCACGATCCCGCCGCCGGTCGGATCACCCTGCACCCCGGACCGGGCACCACCAGCGACACCGCTCTCGCCCACGACCTCCTCGCAGCCCTGGGCAAACCGCCGTTACTGCCAGGCCGCTTCCGCGCGGGCCGACAGCCCGCGTGGGAGGCCGCCACCGCCTGGATCGCCGCCCTGCCTGCCGCCCGGCTCACCGTCCTGCGCGCCCACCGGCTCACCGCACGCCGCATCGAGTGCCTCCTGCACCTGCGCGACATCACCGGCATCCCCCTGACCCTGGTCTGCCACCGCACCCACCTGACCACCGCACTCCACCGGGCCCTGCACCCCGTGCCCCACACCGTCACCAGCGACCTGGACACCGCCCGCAGCCACTACTACGGCGGCGCACCCGCAGCGACTGGCCCCCAGCCCTCCGCGCAGACCCCGACCGCGTCCCCAGTCCGCTGGATGACCGTCCCCGCCCTGGACCGCCTCGTCTCCTACGACAGCACCCAGCCCTGCACCGGCCCGTGCACACCGGCACCGATCGACTGGCGCCACCGGCCGCCGCCACGCCCCCTCACCGAGGCAGCCGTACGCGAGATCACCCGCCGAATCCACCGGGCAACCGCACACCCCCGGCTGGCCGCCGCCCTGGCCGCCACGCTGCTCACCCGCGCCTCGTTCCAGCAACTCCTCACCGTCCGCGCCGAAGACCTCGGCCCCGACGCGGCCACCCTCGCCTTCCACGACCCCGCCCGCTACACCGACGGCTGCGCCGTGTACCCGGTCCCGGCATGGACCCGCCCGTTCCTGCGTGCCGCGGCCTCCTTCGCCGCCCTCACCGGCAGCCGGGAACTCCTGGCCCGCCAGGACGAACGCCCCCACATCCTGCATCTGGCCGAGAACGCCAGACTGCGCCCACCCCAGCCTCCGCAGCCGGCCGGCACCGGCGCCGTCGTGTGGGACTGGGCGGAACGCGGGCAGGCCGAGCGCTACGAGACCCTGCTGTCCCGCCCCACAAAGCCGTCCCGGCCGCGCCGGTAGACCGCGACATCCGCACACCGCCTCCAGCTGTCGACGTCCTCGACCACCGGCCCGGTCACCCGATGGTGAAGTCGGCGAACTCGACATCCGAGAAGGCAACCTGGAGACCGTGGGCGCGCCCTCCTCCGTCACGGAAGTACGCATGCCCCAGCGAGCGGGCCAGGACGACCATCTGCTGCGCCTCGCCGGCACCGGCGTCCCGAGCGGCGAACAGCTCCCGCGCGACCGCGCCGGACAGCCGCTGGGTGATCAGCCGCCGGCGCGGGTCATCGGAGGAGCCGACCGCGGACGCGAACCCGAACCGCGCCCGGGTGTGCAGACAGAAGCCGCGGGCCTCGGCATCCGCACGCAACCGCTCCCGGATCCGGGGCTGCCACCGCGCCCGGACGGCATCCTCGATCACCTGCGCCTGCACAGGGCCCGGCCGGCGCCTGTCCGGGCCGGAGGTGACCCACCGCTGCACCGTCCGCTGCGAGACCCCCAGAACAGCAGCCAGCCTCTTCGTGGACCCCTTCTCCGCTCTGAGCAGGAAGCCCAGGCGGGCACGGACACTGACCGGCAGCGGCCGGGTACGCAAGGCCCGCTCCAAACCCTCGTTTATCTCGCCCAAGACCCCGTCCGCTCGCCCCTGTCCACTGCATATCGCTCCAGAGGGCCCGTGCTCCCGCCCCGGCTTTGTTTCCGTCCACTGGTGTCAGCGGTGGCCGACTTCAGCTGCCGACACCGCAGTACCACCGCGCGGCCCAGACCGGGAGGGTCGACCAGCAGGGCGAGCACCAGGCGTCCTCGCTGTCCGGTCTCATAGGTCCGAGCAGAGCGAGGTGATGGCCTGCGGTTCCCGGAGATCAGTGAGACGGTTCATCTTCTGTCCGTCTCGGCCGAGTCCGGGCATCCAAGCTTGGGGCGTATGCCTCAGTTGTTTCAGGGATTCAGCACTCCGTGGACCTCCTCACGGAACTTGCCGCAGAGCATCCTGTACTGGTGAACTTCGGTGCGCCGAAAATCTGTTTCGGTGGCGCTGCCGCCCGCGGCGGCTTCCTGCTCAGCTTCCTTGGCGAAGAGTGCAGGACCGGCGATCAGGGCGTGTGCCGACTCGATAATCTTGAGCGCCGCGGCGGTGACATCCGGCGGTCCCTCCAAGTCGATGCGATCGAACGCCATCGTCAAGGTATGCAGGCGTGCAGGCGCCCGTTGGGGCCAGTCGGTGCTGTAGTCGGCGAGGAAGGGTGACCAGAGTGTGTCCGCCCAGGTAGTCACCTCTTCCCGTGTCTCGTTCTCCAGGTCGGAGCCATTGGCTTGACGGGCGATGTAGTCGCGTTCCTCGGCGAGGAACAGTTCCTCAGTCAGGGGAGTGAACGCCCGTGCAGCGTCGATGAAAGCCAGGTAGGCGTCCTTGCGACGGTCGTATGTCCAGTTGGCGCGCTGTGCCTGCTGCTGCTTGCGCTGGTTGCTGATGGTCACCCAGAGCGCGCCGGAGAGACCGATGAGCGCCGCTAAGAGTGCGCCTGACGCCGTGATCACGGAGTTCTGCATTTCCGTATTGTGCGATGTTCGGACCAGTGGCGGGCGGTGGTTTCATGTGGTTACCCGTGCCGCGATGGCCTGAGGTGCCCGGAGATGGCTGAGACGTCAGTTCACTTGCCCGGAGAGCTCCGAGACTGCCCGGCCATCGCAGAGACAGGACACTCGCTGCGGCCGACCCATCCTTCTCGACCACTACGCGCCGCATGACCCAAATTCAAGGATAAGGAATGGGCCATATCCAGGGATAATTTCTTGCTAGCGTGCGGGTCGGAGGTGGCGATGCCCAACCAGCCGAATCAGGATGAGCTGTTCGCAGCGGTGGACGAACTGCTGGCAGGCGAACCGGAGTTGCCGCCGCCGGGGGAGCGGGCCCGGCGGCGTGAGGCGGCCGGCGTCACGCAGGCCCGGCTGGCTCAGGTGCTGCGGACCACGACGCAGACCGTGAAGAACTGGGAGAACGGCCGGTCCGAGCCGCGCCCGCCGCGCCGTGAGGCCTATCTGCGGCTGCTGGAAGGCTGGGCGGCGAAGCACCCGGCCGAAGCGGCCGCCGAGCCCGCGCCGGAGACCTTCACCGGTTCCGTGCCCGCCCCCGAGCAACCTCCGCCCGCGAGCTCCTTGCCCCCCAACATGCCTGCCGTGGCCGCGTCCCGTCCGGTCGGCGCCCCCAGGACCGCGTCGATGTCACGGCATCCGGCGAGGCCGAAGGCTGCAGCGCCCGCGGCCGACTCCCGCTTCCTGAACGGGCCTTTGGCCGTGCTGGACGGGGACGGCACCGTCTACTGCCAGGGCGGCGTGTTGCTGGACTGTCCGGCAACCACTATTGCGCAGTTGGTGGAGTGGACGTTGCAGGAGTCCGGGATCGGGCAGGCGCGGTTGCACCGGCACGGCAAGGACTCCGACCCCCTGGTCGTGCTCACCCAGTCCGCGGCCGTGCGGTTCGGGCTGCCGGAACGGCTGGAGGACCGCCGGGACCTGCGTCTGGCGGAGGACCACCCGGTCGTCAGGCAACTGGCCCGTGTGAAGTGGAAGCTGACGCAGCGTGGTTTCGGCCCGTGGCCGCGGATCTACCGTCAGGCAGAGGCGGGCCGGCGGCAGTGCGTGCAGCTGGCGATCCTGCCCTGGGACGCCCTGGACACCCGCGCCTGGGGCGACGTGTCGAGCCTGCACCCGGCCGATCTGGCCCGTGTCCTGGGGGTGTTCGCGTCTCGGGTCTTCACTCCGCGTGGCTCCACCGCAGTGACCGGGCTGGAGCTGATGACGGCGCTGCGGCCGCCGACCCGGCCGGTCAAGGACGACACGACCGGTGAGTGGGTCTCCGGTCCGAATCCGGGCGCGCTCGCCCGGCCGGTGGACCCGGCGCCGCCGGAGGCACCCCAGGAACATCCGGTCGCGCAGGGCTGGGAGGGCGGCTTCCTCGACGAGGAGGCCTACCAGTGGGTGCGCGACCCCCAACTGCTCAGTGACGAGGAATGCCTGCTGCCCTGGGCGGTGGGCATCGACATCAACACCGCCTTCCTCGCGGCCGCCGCCCGCCTCACCGTCGGACTGTCCGGGCCAGTCCCCGTCACGGCGCCGGTGTTCGACAAGAAGATCCCCGGCACCTGGCTGGCCGACCTCTCCCGCATCGAGATGGACCCGCGCCTGCCCAACCCCTTCACCCCCACCGGGCTGCGACCCGAGGGGCCCGGCTGGTACACCACCGCGACCCTTGCCTACGCCGAGGAACTCGGGTACGAGGTCCGCCCGATCGAGGCGTACCTGCGCCAGGAGACCGGCGCATACCTGGACCCGTGGCACGACCGGCTCAAGGACGCCTACCTGACCACCACCGCAGACATGGGCATCCCCGTCGCCAAGGACACCGACCCGGCCGCGTTCCTGGACACGATGGCACTGCACAAGACGTACGCGGCCGCCGCCGACACACGCCTCGAGGCCCTGCGCGCGGCGCTCACCGAACTGCCCGCCGTCCGCGCCGACATGAGCGATGAAGCCCTGGCCGCCCTGGTGCGCCGACACCGGCAGGGCGCCATGGTGCTGTCCGCGATCAAGTCGACCGTCAAGGGCGGCATCGGCAAGCTCCGCGAACGACCCCAGGGCCGCCACTACCAGGACGGCGAGCGCTGGCCCGCCCTGGAACGCCCCACCTGGCGGCCCGACATCCGCGCGGCGGTCATCGCCAAGGCCCGGGTGAACATGCACCGCAAGATGGCCAAACTCGCCGCCCTGACCAGCCAGTATCCGCTGGCAGTGCTGTCCGACTGCGTCGCCTACGCCAGTCCGGGCCCCTCCCCGCTGGACTTCCTGCCGACAGGCGGCGACGGCACACCGGTCTACGGCACGTTCCGTATCGGTGCGAACCCGGGCTTGTGCAAGGTCGAGGGTGTCCAGGAGATGGCGTGGGCGGTCGACCTGATGGAACAGGGCTACAACCCTGCCCGCCATATCAAGGGCGGCGACGCCGTCATGGACGAAGGGGAGTAGCCCCGTGGTGCGACGGATCCGTCCGGGCAACGCCGACGCCGACGACGTCCTGGTCCAGGAAGCCATCGAGCGCGCCGACCAGGAAGTGTTCACCCACGCACCGCCCAAGACCGTTAAAGGGCGGATCAACTTCCTGCTGAAGCAGCTGAAGACGACCAATGCCGTCGCCCAGGAACTCGGCATCACCCAGCGTTCCGTGGAGCGCTACCGCACCGGCGCCCGCAAGCAGCCGCCCAAGGCCATCGCCGACCGTATCGACGCGGCGGTACGCGCCCGCTGGCAGCCCCGCGTCCGTGACCGGCGCCGAAAGCAGGCCGCGACCCGTACTGGGATCACCGTGGAGGCCCGCGCCCGGTTCGGTTACAGCGCGCCGATCGGCACGACCGACGACGGCCGCACACGGCGCATTACCGTCCACCTCCCGGCCGACTACGCCCGGCGCCTGTTCGACGCCCAGCGGGGCATCGATGCCCAGAGCCTCAACGAGGTCATCGCCGAAGGCATCCAGGAGATGTACTTCAAAGACCACGGCCGCCGCGCCGACCAGCTTGAGGTCGAATTCACCGACATCGACTACATCGACGTCTCCTTCTAGCTGGGGCCGACGCCGCCTCCGCAGCCATGCAAGCAGCTTCCTGATGGCGGTCAGGAAGCGGTACGTGTACAGGTAGCTCACTGCCATGACGACGGTCATCGCATCCGGCTAAGCGGCGGGCTGCACAGAGGACTGTGCAGCCCGACCGTATGTATCCCAAGGGGGCTCCAGCTGAGGCCCAGCGTGTGTCCGGGTGCCGGTCACGCGAGCAGGGGCAGGAGGACTCCCAGGAGGGCGATGCACAGCGTCATGACGCTGAAGGCCGTGAAGCTTCCCCAGCCGATCGCCTTGTCCACCGGGACCTTGACCAAGCGGGCGACGCCGAATCCGATGAGGCCGGCGAAGGCGGAGAAGAGGATGCACATGCCCAGTACCAGGGCCACGAGCAGCTGAACGGTCACGCCGCACCTCGCTGGCTGCGGTGGCGGGCGCTGGCCTTCGTGTGGAGCTGCTCGGGGATCCAGATACGCCGCTCCCGGGCCGCGTCGTACAGGGCGTTGCGGAAGCGGGTCTTGCGCATACGGACCGCCGCGTGGGTGATGTGCAGCATGTCCGCGATCTCGGTGTCCACGTAGCCCTCGACGGTCCTGCGGATGACCGCCTGGGTGACCGCGGGCTGTTCGTTCAGGATGTCCTCGAAGTTGGTGCTGAGGACGGCGGCCTCGGGCTCGGATAGGTAACCCACCTCCAGGAGCCGGCCGAACAGCTTCGGGTTGTCGAGCGCGGCCTCTTCCGAGCCGTCATACAGCGCGTGCTGCTCAGCCCATTCCAGGCGCTTCTTCGCCCAGGCCGTGTACACGCGGCGGAACTCCCAGATGCACTCGTTCACGAAGTATGTGGTCAGGGAGCTTGCCCCGCGGCCTCCCCTGTGGTCGGGGTTCCAGCCGCCCCCGACCAGAGCCTTGCGCCTGAAGGACATCCGCGCGCGCAGCAGGACATCGACGAGGATCTCGTCACGGGCCTCGCGGCTGCCGCGCCACAGATCGAAGTCTTCGGGGTGGACCCAGAAGGGGAGCCCCCGCTCCTTGCACCACTTCAGTGCGATCCGGGCGAGCGTGCCCTTACGGAGCATGCCGCGCAAGATCGGCCAGCTCGCCCGGAACAGCTCGTTCTCGAACACCTCGTAGGCCGGTCCCTTGAAGCCGCCCTCGGCCAGCTCGCTGACCCTGGCGGCATCGCGCTGAATCCGGGCCGCCCCCTTGTCGGGCAGGCCCGCATCGACGGCCTCCGCGACCTTGTCCTCCGCACGCATGTAAAACCCCTCGTCTGGACTGCTCTCGCCCTCTGGCCGTGCTCCTGAGTCGCGCGTGAGGGCTAGTAGGCAGTTGCCTGGTTGTACTGCGTCGTCTGCAGCGCGGAAGTGCGAATGTCACGCAGCGCTCCAAAGTTCTTTCAACGGCAGTTTTTTGGCCGTTGCGGATTGCTTTTCGAGTTCAAGTTGGCCTTGGAAATGAGGTGTCCGGCGGGTGCCGGACACCTGCGCGCCGAAGCCGTCCTTAGCCGACCGGCTTGTGAGGCCGGGGCGCGGGAATCTCCCCCAGGGAGATCGTTTTAGGCGTCGTCGTCCGGCGTGGGTGTCTGCTTCCCGCAGCACCGTCGCGCCTTACGCACCCCCAAAACGAAGGGCGTTGGACGGCATGGCGCAGACGAAGTTCGACCGGCAACTGGAGGAGACCGCCGAAGCCGTCATGTTCGGCATCGGCCGGTTCCTGGCCGGCCGTGACATGGAAGGGGTGAAGCGGACCGACGCCACATCCGGGCACCCGTGTCCCTACCGAAGGCGGAGGGCCGCGTCTCGCGTTCGATCGAGCACCGGGAGGCCACCCTCCACACCCTCCAGACGGGCGGGATCGGCGTGGCCTCCGCCACGGTCATCGGTAACTGGCGTACGGGTTGCTGACCCGGGAGCGCCGCGGGCTGATGCGCGAGTGGGTGGTACCGCTGCACCAGGCCCTCGCACAGCCCCTAGCCATCGCGGAGCAGACCGCCCCGCGCCGCTACCTGCACGTGCCGAAGAACTTCAGCGACGACGACGCGTCGATCTGACGGTGCACCTGCAGTTCTCCGGGAACCTGGTCGCCGACCTCATTACCCGGAAACTCGGCCCCGGAGAGCGTGACGTTCTCCAGGCATCGGCCGGACGCACGCCGTACGTGGTGGTGAAGAAGACCTGTCGCCCGCCGAAGAAGGCCGCCTTCAAGGACCCCAAGCTCGGAGCTGGTGACCAAAGCGCCCGAGCCCGCACCGGTCATTGGCATCGGCATCAGCGGCAAGACCGTCTCCGTCGACCTGGACGCCGACCGGCCCTGTCCCGAAGAGCAGCACGCACCCCGGGCGTGTCCACGTCGTGCGGGGCTACTTGAAGTCATATCCATGGCCATAGATGTACTGATAATCCGCCTAAAAGCGGTAATTACCGGTGTGAAAGTGGGCTAAAAGTTGAGTCGCTTCGACTCAGGTCAATTGACCGCAAGGCTCTCAGCCGGGAGCATTCGAAGACTGAAGAACTGCCCGGCCGCCGGGATCTTGGCGGAGCACGACGGCCGGGCCTTGAGCGAAGGAACAACGAGTGCCCCTCGCATCCATTGTGGCCCTACCCGTCGGACACGGAGTGCCCCTCGCATCCGTTGTGGTCCTATCCCTTGCTGTGGTTGCAGCCACCCTGGCTTACCGCAACGAGAAGCTCGGGACCGCATTTCTCGTCGGGGTAGGCGTACTGACAGCTCTCTACCTGTTCCTGGGAACCGCCCCGGCCGAGGATGGGGGAGCCACAACTACAGACACCTCAGTCATCACAGATGGGCCATCCGGGACACCTGGGGCGGGCAGCAGCACAGCAGAGCCCTCGCCCCGATAGCCGGCCCCGTCCCGAAGCTCAACGCGAACCCGAGTCGCGTCCATGCAGCCCA
The DNA here is from genome assembly GCF_033793965.1 of Streptomyces sp. ME02-8801-2C. Lineage (NCBI taxonomy): Bacteria > Bacillati > Actinomycetota > Actinomycetes > Kitasatosporales > Streptomycetaceae > Streptomyces > Streptomyces sp. ME02-8801-2C. The sequence continues at coordinate 30,198 of NZ_JARAXP010000034.1, forward strand.
GGGCGGCACCGCTCACCAGACGCAGGTGCTGCTCCTGACCGACACCGAAGCCGCCGACTGGCTCACCTCCACGGATGCCGGAGAGATCTGACCCGGGCTGAGCACGCCATGGGCCCCCCGGGGCCCGGCTCGGCGCGCGCGGGACAACATGATCGTGAGGGCGCCGCAGGCGCTGCCACACGGCCTGGCCGAAGGCGGGCGGTTGCAGTCCGCGTCCCTGGGCTGCGGGTGCGGCGGGTGTGGGTGCGCTCATGGGGCGCCGCCTCCCGTTGCTAGGGCGTCGATGTCGTTCGACGCTACGGAGGCGGCGGGCCGATCCTCAACGTGATTGCGAGAAATTGCGGATTCGCTCCAGGGCGTCGATCGCGGCCCGGACGAGCGCCCGGGCCCCGTCGCCGTACACGGCCATCTCCGCGAGCCCGGCGAACGCCTTGGCGTAGTCGGCCAGTTCGCGCGGCTGCGTCACCTTGATGGACGGGCCTGGCCTTCCCCGGCGCTGCTCGCCCGCGCCGACCGCGGCTACGCCCGCTTCCTCGCCGTCCAGGCCCCGGACGCCGTCACCGGCGACCACGGCCAGGACGACGACGCGGCGGGCGCCCGATGAGCGACACGCACACCGTGCTCTACGACCCGCGCGGCCCGATCGAGGCCGAACTCCCCCTGGACCGCCCTCACCGAAGGACTCCCCAACGTCACACAGCCCGAGGCCGGATGCTGCTGAGCATAGGGCCGACGGCGGGCGACTGAGGCGGCCCCTACTGCTCCGCCGCCTAGAAAGAGCAGGTCATGTCAGTGGCCGCCGTGCCCCGTGCCTTGTCTGTTCGACGCCAACCAGAGCTACAGAGTCTGTCCATCTGCGCTGTGCTTGTGCCGATCAGAGCCATGGAAACGCCAAAGGCCCCCTGGCCTAGATGCCAGCGGACCTTCGGTCTGCCATTAACCCGTCAGCATGCAAGCAGAGGCCAAGCGGGTCTTGTGCCATCAACTATACGATGCAATGCACCATGACACAACAGAAGATCTCCTCAGAGCAGCTGCTCATAGCCCGATTTTCCTCCGCGCGCATGGCGTCCTACCTGGCTGCGGCAGGATCACCTCGCGAAGCCCTCAAGCTCTACCGATGGAACGTCGAGGCCTCTGCAGTGCTCTACGAAGCCCTGCACATCTCTGAGATCGTCTTGCGTAACGCCATCCATGAGCAAATGGCACGATGGCACCAGGCTCAAGGTAGACCGGGGAGCTGGCTGACGAATCCTCCTCCTCAGCTCACGCAGCGCAGCAAAGATGATCTTGCTCGGGCTCGAGTGCGGGCCCATGAGGCCCTGGCTCAGAAGCATCTGAGGGCGGGAACTGCCGCGCCAGCATCAGTAACTGATGGTGACATCATTGCCCAACTTACGCTGGGTTTCTGGCGATTCATGTTGGCTACGCGCTATACCCACGACCTGTGGCGCGATGCTATCCGGTACGCGTTCCCAGAACTTAAGCATCAGCGACTCACTGACATCGAGAAGCGAGTTATCCGTCTCCACTGGCTGCGCAACCGGATCGCTCACCTGGAACCAGTCTTTACCCGAGACCTGAATCTGGACCTGAAGACCATGAGCACCGCCATCGGGTACGTCTGCCCTCGAACCCAGTCGTGGTTCGCCGCTACCCGAACTCAATCCATCAAGGACGCCATCAATGCCTTCCCCCTGAGAGGACTGCCGGGACCACAGCAGACAGCAAGCACGCCCTGAGACAGCTGCGAGGCTCCTCCACCCGTACGAGCTCGTACGGGTGGAGGAGCCGTACCCGGCGCTGGCCGCGGCGGCAGGCACGGTGCTGGGCGGGCGCCTGTCGGACCGCCTTAGCGGGAGACTTCGTCGATGGTTGCGAGTGCGAGTTCAGGTACGGCGATGAGGGCTTTGCTCAGCAGTCGCTCCAAGGCCGCGGCGTCGATGCTGTGGTTCACGTCGATCTGGGTGGTCCACTGGCCGGGCTGGTATCGAGTGAGCATCGAGAGGCAGTACAGCACCGCCCACCACGCCAGAAAGGGGTGGAGTTGGGTTCCATCGCCTCCGAGAACGGAGTGCACACGCTGTTGCATGGGGATGCGGCCGGCCCAAGGCGTCAGCTTGGTCAGCACTGCCTCGACATCCTGGTCAGATGGCTGCTCCGGTCTGCCGAGCGGCCAGGCCAGGCTCACCGTCACTGTCCCCTGCTTCTCGTCCCGCCCGTAAATGCCCGCCCACCCGTGCAGGAATTCGTAGTCGGCGACTGTTGGGAACGCGCTCAGATGCTGATGGATCGCAGTCGCGAGCTGATCTCTATCGTTTCCATGGGTCGCGATGTCGTCGGAAAGGCCGTCCAGATCGAGGGCCACCGTGCTGAAGCTGTCCGGGCCCACAGGCTTTCGGGTGACCCGAAGACACCGTGTCGAGGACGGCGCGGAGGCAAGCGGCCAGCCGTCGTTCTCCTCAATGGTGCTCCATAAACTGGCGAGTTCCACGTCTTGAGGCAGAGAGCGTGAGCCGAGGAGCGACGCCACCTGGGTGAACGCTCCGGTTCCCTTGTTCGCGACTAGGGCCTGTATTGGGTCGTGATCACTGAGTGGTTCGGGTGAGGTCCTTGATCCAGATCATGGAGGCGCGGAGGTGGAGTCCGGCGAGGTAGCTCTCG
>NZ_JARAXP010000035.1:0-32838 GCF_033793965.1 Streptomyces sp. ME02-8801-2C
GACGACACGGCGTACGCGATCTCACGCGAACTCGACTCCTCACGATCGAACATCGAGGTAACGCTCCGCGACGGCGCCCCAAGATCTGTGCCAGAACCCCGTTCTCGCGGACAGAGCCAACCGCATGCGCGCAGCTCCCCACACGCATCAAAGCCAAACGGCTTAGTAGAGTAGTGGGCTTCCGGTCCGTCGCGGGCATGGTCTCTTCCGCTTCGGTAGTGTCGGAAAGCGGCGGGCCGGCAGCGGCCCGCGATGGAGGGCTTAGGAGTGAGCGTGAGCCGGTACGTACGAAAGGGAGGCGCCCTCGGGCACCTGCTGCTCGTCGTCGTGCTCGCGCTCGGCGTGTTCGTCATGCACACAGTGGGGCACCCCTCCGAGTCGCATGCCGCCGAGATGAGCCCGCCCTCGCATGCCTCGGTGCCGATGACGGATCCGGTGTCCCTGCCCCAGGAGCCTGCCGCTGCTCCGGCTTCGCAGGAGGAGCACGCGGCCGATCCCGGGCACGCATCGTCCGCCGACATGCCCGTCATGGCGATGGACATGCTCTCCCTCTGCCTGGCCGTCCTGCTCGCTGCATGGGTGCTCGCCGCGCTCCTGCGGTCGGCTCTCGCCCGTCACCCCGACTGGCTCACGCGCCTGCGCGCCCAGGTCGCCGCAGTGCTGCACCCCAACCCTCCGCCACGCGGTCCCGATCTCACCCAGCTGTCGGTTCTTCGGCTGTAGGCCGAGACGTCCTCAGCGGGCGCGCGCACGCGCGGTCCCGCTGTCTCGCGCACGCAAAACAGCCGGAAAGACCACACACACGAGGTGACATCGATCATGACTGCCTTCACGCGTTCCCTGCGCCGCAAGTCCGCCCGCCGTATCGCCGCTGTGAGCGTCGTCGCGGCGGGAGCCCTGCTGCTCTCCGCCTGCGGCGACGACATGGAGGGCATGGACCACGGCAGCGGCAGCTCCTCGGCATCGGCGACCGCCGACGCCGGGGCCAAGGCCGGGGACTTCAACGACGCGGACGTGACGTTCGCGCAGATGATGATCCCGCACCACGAGCAGGCCCTGGAGATGGCCAAGCTGGCCGACGGCCGAGCCTCCGACTCCGAGACCAAGAAGCTGGCGGGCCAGATCGAGCAGGCCCAGGACCCCGAGATCAAGACGATGAAGGGCTGGCTGGAGTCCTGGGGCAAGCCGACCGCGATGGACTCCATGCCCGGGATGGACCACGGCAGCGGCGACGGCATGATGTCCGACGCGGACATGGACGAGCTCAAGGGCATGAAGGGCACCGAGTTCGACAAGATGTTCGCCGAGATGATGATCGAGCACCACAACGGCGCGATCGCATCGGCGAAGGACGAGCAGAAGAGCGGTAAGAACGCCGACGCCAAGAAGATGGCCGGCGACATCGTCACGAGCCAGTCCGCCGAGGTCAAGCAGCTCCAGGGCATCCTCGACCGCCTCTGAGTCAGGCCACGCGCCGACTGCCCCGGGCTCCGGCGGTGCTCCGCCGAGAAGCCCGGGCGGTCGGGCCCTCCGCACATACCCCACGCGACCGCGTTTGGCGCCTTCTCCATGCCGCTGCGCTCGATCACGCCCGAGGAACCATGAACAAGCGCCATGCCGCTACAACGGCCACCGCACTGGCTCTCGCCCTGACCGTGGCCGCCTGCTCCGGCCAAGACAGTGCGGACTCGTCCGGCTCCCCCACCGACTCCGGTACTGCGGTGAGCCACATCCACGGGCTCGGCCTGGACCCCTCCGACCAGCGCCTGTACGTCGCCACCCACGAGGGCGTCTACACCCCCGGCGCCGACGGCCGGCCCCAGCTGGTCGGCGACAGCAAGGACGACTTCATGGGCTTCACGGTGGCCCAGGACAAGACCTTCTACGCCAGCGGCCATCCCACCTCCGGCGGCAACAAGGGCCTGATCAAGAGCACCGACGCCGGCCAGACCTGGACGTCGCTGTCCCTGTCCGGTGAATCCGACTTCCACGCACTGGAGCACGCGCACGGCACGGTGTACGGCTACGACGCCACCAACGCCCTGCTGCGCACCACCAAGGACGGCACCACCTGGAAGAACGGGGCGAGTATCGAGGCCCTCGACATCGCGGTCAGCCCCCACGACCCCGACCTCGTCCTCGCCACCACCGCCGAGGGCGTCGCCCTCAGCACCACCGGCGGCAAGACATTCACCAACGGCAAGAAGCCGGTGCTGGCGTTCCTGTCCTGGAAGGCGCAGGACGCCCTCTACGGCATCGACCCCACAGGCGGCCTGAACCTCAGCAGCGACGGCGGCGCCACCTGGACGAAGGTCTCCACCGTGCCGGGCGGGCAGCCCCAGGCGCTCACCGCGATCAGCGCCGAGCACGTCCTGGCCGCCACCCAGGACGGTGTGTACGAGTCGAAGGACGGCGGCAAGACTTTCACCAAGCGCCTTGCCGTCGAATCGAGCGGCGGACACTGACCCCACACCCCGTCGGCGCAAGCCTTCCGCATGCTGATGCGGACCCGGCGCCCAGCCCATCGGATCAGGCGCCGGGACGGTGATGCAACATCAGTGGCCGTGACCGTCCTCGGCGTGCCCGGTGCCCTCGGTCTTCGCGGCGCCGGGATCGTCAGCCGGCGAGGATGCCGACGCGGGCGCCTGGTTCTCCGGCTCCGCATCGTGGCCGGGCTCGCCGTCCGCCGGCTCCGAGGGTGCCTCCTCACCATGACTGTGACCACCGCCCCCGCCCGGCTCGCCCGCCATCCCGTCGGCGATGCCACGCAGGCCGACGAATGCGAGCGCCGCCGTGACCACCACCAGCACGCCCGCGGGGCCCACGATGCTGCGCCAGCGCGCCGGTTCGTGGCGCAGGACGTACGCGATGAAGGAGAGGGTGAGGCCGAGGGGGATCAGCATGGCGCCGCGCTCGGGGAAGTCCTCGAAGTGCTGCAGCCCGCCGCTGAGCATGCCGATACCGAACGACAGCGCCAGCGAAGCGGCCACGAGGCCCAGCACTCTGGACGCGTTGGGCCGCTGCTTGGTGAGAACGAACTCGCTGAGCACGGTGGCGCAGAGGAAGACGACCGCTCCGATGACCGCGATGACCGTGTAGCGGGCGGGATCCAGCGGATGGTGCACGATCGCGCCGCTGATCAGGCCCGCGCCGACGAACGTGGCGGCGTAGCCGAGGTAGTTGCCGAGCAGTGGTTGCCGCTTCGGCGCCCTGCGGCGACCGCCCCGGCGCTCGCCAGGCCGAGGGGACCGCTCCTGCCGCCGCTCATGCTCGGGCGACGGTCCGGAGTGAACGGGCGCGTGACCGTACGACTCGTACGCCTGCGGAGGTGCGGGCACGGCGGTGCGATGGGCAAGGTGGTGCTGGGACACGGATGACGCCTTTCAGCGCGGGGCGACGGCCGGTGCACGGGGGACGACGGACCGGCCCGTCGGGGCATGGGTGATGGGCATGGCTGAGCCACCAGGCCAGACGGCCCGGCACGCCGAGAGCGCCGCCCGGATGGCGCGCGCCTCGGATCACCGATGCTCTAGATCCGCAGCAGCGGCGACCGCGTACTCGCTGCTCCCCGACAGGAATCCGGCGTCCTGCCGACGCTCATGACGCCGATGTACGCCTCGCCGCTCCACGCCGCAGGGTTGTCCGGCGGCACCAGCCAGGATCCGGTCGGAACCAACGCGAAGCAGCTGGCGGCCTCCACGTCGCCGGCCGGTTCGCCGAGCCGATGCGCATCGGGCTGCTCCCGCTCCACAGCCTCAGCTACGGCGGGCGAGTGAGCGGCGCCTGCGAGGGCGGGCGCCGCCGCGTGCGTGACGTACGTGGTGTGGGCTGAGTGCTGGACGGCGTGCGGTGCGGCCACTGCACCGTGTGCCCCGGCGTGGCTCAGGGTGTGCAGGACGCCGACACCGAACAGCAGCAGGACCAGCAGTACGAGACGCACGGCTCGGTTGCCCATCTGCGTACCGTTGTCCACGCGCCCCCGCCATCGTCTTCTCCCGCGCCCTGCGGGAGCGTTCATCTGCGCCGGCGGCACAGCCTACCGAGGGCATGCCGTTGACTCCACCGCGCCCTGGCGCGGTCGGTTCAGCCCTGGGGACGCAGGCCGGCCAGGGTCACCGAGACGAGTCGCCGCACCGCGGCCTTCGACGACAGGCTTCCGGCTCCAGCGAGCGCGTGCAGGCAATAGCCCGCCAGCTCATCCGGCGAGACATCGCCCCGGACCCCACCAGCCTGAGCCCCTTCGGCCAGCAGCCCGCGGATGAAGTGGCGCAGATGCTGCTCGGCATGCGCCACATGGTCACCGCGGTGCAAGGCCGCGGACAGCTCTCCCCCATGACCGTGCCGCTGCTGCTGGATCAACGCGTAACGCTCCAGCACCGCCTCGAGCCGCTCGCCAGCGGTGCCGGCACGGTCGCCGAGTTCGGCGAGCTCGGCAAGGTGCCCGGCGATCCGCTGCTCATGCCACGCCGCCAGGATCGACTCGACGTCCGGGAAGTACTTGTACAGCGTGGCCCGGCCGATGCCGCTGTCCTCGGCGATCCGCGACATCGTCACGCCCCGCAGCCCCTGCTCGGCCACGAGCTGCGCAGTGGTCTCCAGCACCGCGTCGCGTACGGCGCGGCGATGCTCCTCGATGGTCTCGTTCCACAGCTTCGGCACCGGCCCAGTGTACGGGACGACGCTGTCGATACATGGCGGCTTGACGTAGACACAGTGTCTCGATAAGAGTGGCTCGCGTGAAGAACGAGCCCGAGGGCCGCACCCGCCCGACCGAGGGGACCCGCATGACCGACTCGCCGTCCGAATCCACGCCCGGCCACGGGTCAGCCCCTGCCACCCCGCGCTGGGTGAAGGTGTCCGGCGCCGTGGCCCTGGCCGTCGTCGTCCTGTTCCTCGCCCTGCACCTGACCGGCACCGTGGGATCCGGCATGCACGGCGGCCACTGATGGCGATGCCCTCCGGCCTGCGCAAGGTCGCGCTCACCGCGCACGTCGCGTCCTCGGTCGGCTGGCTCGGGTCGCTCGCCGCCTTCCTTGCCCTCGCTATCGCCGGCCTCACCGGCGAGGACGCCCAGCGCGTGCGGGGCGCGTACCTCGCGATGGAGGTGACCGGCTGGTACGTGATCGTCCCGCTGGCGTTCGCCTCCCTGCTGACCGGGCTCGTGCAGTCCCTGGGCACCCCGTGGGGGCTGCTCCGCCACTACTGGGTGCTGGCCAAGCTCGCGCTGACCGTCGTAGCCAGCTTCCTCCTCCTCTTGCACATGCAGGTGGTCGACCAGGTGGCGGACGCGGCCGTGCGGACAAGCCTGTCCGGCTCCGACCTCGGCGGGATGCGAGTCCAGCTGGTGTTCGACGCCGCTGCCGCCGCTGCCGTACTGCTCACGACCACGGCCCTGTCGATCTACAAGCCGCGCGGCATCACCCGGTACGGGTGGCGTGTGCAGCAGGAGCAGCGAGCCGGCCTGGCCGGTGTCGCGACCATGGATGCGGCGGCCCCGGCGCAGGCTTGATCGGGCCGCTCCCCGGTTCAGCGCGGCATGGCCGCCGCCACCTGCCCGAGCGACGATGTGCAGGACGTAGGGGGTCAGGGGGCTCGGTGGCACCAGCCGCCGTCGGCCCCACTCACGCTATGTCATCGACATGCTCCTCCTTCGGCCGCTCCGCGGAGCGCTCCAGTACGGGGCCGGCCAGACCGGAGACCCGTCGGCCGACGAGCAGGTAGATGACCACACTGGCCAGGGCGAACGAGCCGACACCGAGGAACATGGTCGTTCCGCCGTAGGCCGCGAGCAGCAGGCCACCAGTGTAGGGGCCGATGAAGACGCCGAGTTGGGCGAAGGTCTGCGCGCCGAAGTACGAGCCTCGGCGGTCCTCGGGCGCGATCCGGTCGATGATGGCGAACTCGGCTGGATAGATGAGGATCTCACCGAGGGAGAACACCACCATCGCGGCGACGAAGTGCCAGATGTTCTCCGCGAACGCGAAGCCGGCCATGCCGAGGACGGTCAGCAGACCGCCGACGACGATGGCCGTCACGGGGTTGCGCTTGTCCATGAACCGGGAGACGGACAACTGCAGGACCACCACGGTCACCGCGTTGGTGGTCAGCACGTAGCCCAGGATCGCGGTGCCGTCGGCGAAACCGCCGGAGAGATGCTGCGCGAGCAGCGAGGAGACCCGGCCGTGCACGGCCTCCAGCAGCAGTCCGGCGAGGATGAGGAACAGCAGCCGCGCGTCGGTCGCCACGACCCGCGCGCTGTCCGCGAGTCCTTTGAGTACGCTGCCGAAGAGCTGCGTCTGCCCCTCACCGGCGGCCGTCCTGCCTGGCTCGCCGGCCGACGCGGACGACGAGGTCAGCCGCAGGACTCCGCCCAGACCGAGCAGGTAGACGCCGTAGCCGAGCGCGCCGACGAGGAACGCCGACCGGTCGCCGGCCAGACCGACCGCAGCGCCGACGACGGGCCCGACGGCGTACCCCATGTTGGTGGTCATGTACTGGTACGAGAACCACTTCACCCGTCGGCCCGGCGGTACCAGGTCGCTCAGCAGCGCCTTGCCGACAGGCCCGAAGGAACTGGTGCTCAACGCCATCGTCGCGTTGAAGACGAACACCGCAACAACGCCTTGGCTGTAGTAGAGGCCCACGAACGAGCCGATCACCCCCAGGAGGGAGATCAGCAGCAGCCGGGTCCGGCCGAGGATGTCGGAGAGTGCCCCTCCGACGAACCCGGCGGAAATCGAGAAGAACACCGATGAGCCGATGATGAAGCCGATCATGCCCGGCTGGAGCCCGAGTTCCCTGTGGAGGAACACGGCCAGGAAGGGCACGGTGACCGAGTTGGCGAGGCTCATGATGCCGGAGCCGACGATCAGCGCCCGGGCGAGCATGGGTGGTGACGCGGTGGTGGTGTTGGTCATCGCGCTGTCGCGCCCTTTCCGGTGACGAACGTGCCGGGGGGTGGGCCGGCTGGTGTCGCCCGGCACCTCGTGCTCGGTGACGAATCGTGCGTGACCGCGTGGCCACCCAATGCAGGAAGGCCGTCCCCTGTCATGTGGCCCAGGGCTGTGAAACCGCCCGGAAGTTGGCTAAGAGGGGGCCTGGTCGTGCTGCCTGGGACGGCCGGGAATCATCCAGGCGGCGACGACTGTGGCGACCGCCGCCGCGACCGCCGCGACGGTGAACCCCTTGGTGAAGCCGTTCAACGTGGTCCCGGTCAGGCTCGCGGCGGCGACACTGGACACTACGGCCGCGCCGATGGAGGCGCCGAACTCGTGGAAGGTGCTGACGATTCCGGAGGCGATTCCCGCCTCTTGGGGCGCCACCTGGCTCAGTGCGGTCGCCGAGGCGATGACGAACATCGCGCCGGTGCCTGCGGCGGCGACGGCCACACCGGCCACGACACCGGCCGGGTGCATGGACACCGCGGGAACGGCCATGCCGATTGCCGCAGCCGTCAGGCCCAGGACGGCCGGGCCGCGTGCCCCCCACCGTCCGAGCGCTCGTCCGGTGAGGTGGGCCCCGAGCATCGTCGCCACTGCCACCGGCAGGAACAGCAGCCCGGTCCGCAACGCGCCGTACCCACGGGCATGCTGGAAGTAGAAGGTGCCCAGGAAGAACACCGCGATCATCAACGCCGTCGCCATAGCGATGAGGAACGCACCTGTCGCCACGGGCCGCCGCATCAGCAGCCGGACGTCCATCAGAGGTGACGCTGCCCGCCGCTGCCACACCACGAACAGCGCATAGCCGACGGCGGCCGCCAGGACGAGCGTGCCCGTGAGCGCGGTGAGCCATCCCCGTTCACCGGCAGCGATGAGCGCATAGATCAACGACGCGGTGGAGGCCGTCACCAGAATCGCGCCGAAGACGTCGAGCCGGGGCCGGCCGGCGGACGCGGACCGCGCCGGCAGCAGAACGGCGAGCGCCACGGCGATCACCAGACCGATGGGCACGTTGACGAGGAAGACCCACGGCCACCCGGGACCGGAGGTGAGCAGACCGCCGAGAAGGACGCCGAGGGCTGCGCCACCACCACCCAGCGCGGACCACACGCCCAGGGCCTTGTTCCGCTCGTCCCCGTCGAACAGAGCCACCACCACCGACAACGCCGCGGGCGACAGCAGCGCCGCTCCGACTCCCTGCGCGATGCGACCGCCCACCAGCATGCCCGCGGAGTCGGCCAGTCCGGTGACCAGCGATGCCGCGGCGAACAGCAGGAGCCCGGCGAGTACGACCCGCTTGGCCCCCATCAGGTCCGCGAGCCGACCGCCGAGCAGCATCAGCCCGCCGAAGGTGAGCGTATAGGCGCTGACGGTCCAGGTCAGCGCCTCACGGCTGAGTCCGAGGCTGGTCTCGATGTGGGGCAGGGCGATGGCCACGACGGTGACATCAAGGATCAGCATGAGCTGCGCCACCCCGAGGAAGCCGAGGATGCGCCACCGCGACGGATGCGGCTCATGAGGTGATCGCTGCCGGACTGCCTGCTGGGACATCAAAAATCCCTCCCTACCCATAACTCGTACGCTCGTGTACGAGTTCTGCTCTCGACTATAAGCCGTATCTCCATATACGAGTTAGGGTTTTGGCATGGTCGCTCCCTCCGCCCACCCCAAACGCCGCGCCGACGCCGAGCGCAACATCGCCCGCGTCGTGTCCGCGGCACGCACGCTCCTGAGCTCCGACCCGAACGCCACCACCGACGACATCGCACAGGCCGCAGGCGTAGGACGGATGACCCTGTACGGGCACTTCCGCACCCGCGCCGACCTGGTCGAAGCCGCACTGAAGGAGGCGCTGCGTGCGGGAGAGGAAACCCTGGCGAGCGTCGATCTGACCGGAGACGCCAGCGCGGCCATGTCACGCCTGCTGGCGTCGAGCTGGCAGCTCACGGCCGAGTCCGCGGCTCTGCTGGCCGCCGCCGGGGACGTCCTCCCACCGGGGCGGGTGCGAGAACTGCACGACGAACCCGCCCGGCGCGTGGACCAACTCATCCGCCGCGGCCAGGAACAAGGCGTCTTCCGTACCGACCTGCCCACCGCCTGGCTGGTCAGCGCCGTCCACTACATTCTCGACGGCGCGGCGAAGGAGGTACGCGCCGGACGCCTGGACGCACGCGACGCCGCCGACGCCGTGACGAAGTCCGTGCAATCGGTGCTGACCGGCTAGGTTCCGCCGGAGGGCGATGTCCAGAGGTTCGGGCGGTACTCGAAGGCTGGTGAGGGAGACATCGAAGTGCCTTGCGGGACGGGGCCGCGATGGCGCCACCGAAGCCCGAGGGCGGACGTGTACGCGGCGGTCCGCCGTGGCGCACGGACAGGGATGCCGCACCGGAGCTCGAAGGCGTGAGCACAAGAGAGGCTGCGAACCGGCGGGCGTTGAACCCGCCGTCGAGTTCAGTGGCCGGACTCGGCGTGAGCGCCGTGGTCGCCGAGCTGGGCTTCGAACCAGTCGTGCAGGGCGTCCACCAGTGCGGGCTCCCGCGTGATGTAGGTCAGCGTGGCGCCGTCCGCCTGCTCCTTGAAGCGCACCTCGATACGGTCGTGACCGTCTTGCAGTGCGGCAAGGCCGGGCATGTCGTCGCCGTGGATGCGGGCGGGATCCCCGAAGTCGCCACGGCCGAACGCCTCTGCCTCCTTGCGCAGATGGGCGCGTATCAAATCGATCTGCTCCGCATCACCGCGCCGGTCAGCCACCACGTCCTGGGTACCGCCGGCGGCGGTGGGAGTGAAGCGGTGGGTGGTCTGTTCGAGGTCGAAGGGCATCACGCTCCGGCCCCGCTCGGCCACCACCTTCTGCCGCCCGCTCGGCCCCTCGCCCGGATCCTGCTGCGAGCCGCCGACGGCCAGGACGACAGCCGTCACCGTGGCGGCGACCGCTATACCTGCGCCCGCCAGCAGGGCCCTTCGCCTGACGACGCTACTCATCCAGTGCCTCCACCATCACGTCAAGGGCGTGGAGCACGCCCGCTCTCTCATGAGCCGGGATTGATTCAAGGAGCCGAGAGAAGCGCTCCCGTCGTGCCTGAGCGAGGTTCTGCGCGGCTTGCCGCCCCGAAGCGGTGAGCCGCAGGACGACACCGCGTCCGTCGTCGGGGGCTGGGGCGCGCTCCACCCAGCCACGCGAGGAAAGCTGCGTGACCAGCCGACTCACGGTGCTCTTCTGCAGCCGCAGTCGGCGCGTCAGCTCCACCTGCCGCAGCTCGCCCTCCTGCGCCAGCTCGCCCAGAGCGTGCGCCTCGGAGACCGGGATCGGCTGGCCACAGGGGGTTGTTTCCGGCTGGTGCAGCCCGAAGGCGCGTACGAAGCTCCCCAGAGCCTCCTGGAGAACGACCGGGTCATCAGCCCGTTGATCCCTGGACATAGTTCGACTGTACAACCAGAAGGTTCGATCGTGCAACCAGTTTGTGAGGGCTTGGGCAGAGACACCGCCAAGACGATGAGCCGGACAGCGACAGGGGGACGACTGGAATGTGCCAACGCGACCGGGGCCGCGCGCGGGTAGGCGACGGTTCAGCCGCATTGTCAGCTTGAAACTCACCTGCCGCTGGGGGATACGGCTGCTGACGCAAATCCACAACCGGCCGTGAACCGCCGGGATCTTGGTCCTGAGGGGCGCACCACGCCTGCTACCCGCGCCAAAGAGATGAACTCGCAGGTGGGTCACGTCTCCTGAGCCGCCTGTCCGACCAAGGCGCGGGGCGATACCGCAGGCGGTGACAGATCCGCTCCCATCGCACCTAGGGTGCGCCCATGCTCGACGACGCGACCGTTCAGCGGGCCACAGCCGATCTCCTCTCCGCACCCCAGACCCTCGGGCACGCGGCTGGCGCCCTGCCCACGACCGCCGGGGTGTACGCCTGGTGGGCGCGACCCGAGGTCCTGGCCCTCTTCCCCGGACCTGCCAATACCGGCGACGCCGGACGGCGACTGCTCTACCTGGGCAAGGCCGGCCGGCTGCGGTCCCGCGTCGCCTCCAATCACCTCAGGGACTCCGGACGGTCCACCCTGCGCCGGACCCTGGCCGGACTCCTCATGCCCACCGAGAGCTACCGCACCACCTGGACCGACCGCGTCGTACTGATCCCCGCGGACGAACAGCGCCTCACCCACTGGATGCACCAGCACCTCACCCTCACGTGGAGCGAGCACCCCGACCCGGTCCCGCTGGAGAAGAAACTGATCCCCCAACTGCAGCCGCCACTGAACGTCGAGGGAGCGGAACATGGCACCTACCGGGACCGTGTCAAGCAGGCACGAGCCTTCTACTACGCCAGTGCCGGCCCCCGGCCACGGAGGGAGGTTGCTTCCTAGTGCATGGTCGCCACCACCTGCCGGCGCGAAATTTCCATGCTGCCGGGCCCCTCCTGCCGAAGGGCCAGGGCACAGTCTTCGATCTGAGCCAGCAGGTACGGGCCCTTGGGGTCGTAGCATCAACCGGCCATGACCGCGCGTGCCTGCCTGGCCTTCCTGTATGCCCGAGAGCTGGACGTGAGCAAAGCAGAACGGCCGTGGGGCGGCGGGCAGAAGGAAGACCCGAAGCCTCCCACTGCGTTGGTGTCGGCCGGTTCGGTCTCTGCGGAGGCCGCATCACCTCTATCGCCCGTACCTTCGGGGTGCCTGCGGCGCGAGGGCGTTCACTCCGTGGGCGAGCTCTTGGCGCGCTCCGGGGCCGACCTGATGGACATCCGCAAATTCGGTGTGAAATCCATCGACGAGGTCAATGCGAAGCTGGCCGGCATGGGCCCGGCCCTGAAGGACAGCCCGCCCAGATTCGACTTTCTCGGACAATGCAAAGTCGACGCATCCGGTGTGATGCGTCGACCGTTTCCCGTGTGTGAAACATTAGCGCGGGCGAGCCGAATCTTCAGGGGGTGGCCCGAGTGCATTACACGAAGAGCTTAGGCGCGGACCCGGCTGGCCGTCAAGGAATGTCATGACTTGGCGATTGTCAGGCTCTCTATCTGGGAATGGAGCGCTCGATAGGCATTCCGCGTCTGTCGCGGGGACTCTTCCGGTAAGACCGGCCTTGCTTTGTCACCAGAAAGATCACAAGCAGCGTGAGCGCGAGGAGGAATCCTGCAATCGGCCACGACACAGCGAGCGCTACAAGAATAGCGGTGGTGTACAGCGAGGCAATGCCCGTCGCCCAAGTCGACCAGTGGTGGGCGGGGAGCCAGCGTGTCCCGCCGTAGACGACCTTGCCCGTCCCGAGGCGCACGCCGAAGTGGCTTCTGAGGAACTTCGCCGTGTCCGCCTTGTCCAGCTCTCTCCAGGCTTCGTGCCCAAGTAGCATCCCGTAGTAGCGCGTCAAATAGGGGAGCCCTTCCTGGCTATCCTTCTTGTCACTCAGAACCCACTTCACGCTGCTGTTGCCTGGGAGCGTGTAAGGGAAGTCCGGGTTGCTCGTAGCGCCATCACGAGTTTGCACCCGCAAGGTGCGCCTCCGGCTGGCGGAATACCCCGGATCCGCAATGACGTCCGCAACGATCCCTTCGAGACTTACGGGTGACGTGCTCTTGTTTCGCACGGTCACGCTAAGCCCGTAAGGGATGGACATTTTAACTTCGACGGACAGGTTGACGCCTGTCCTGACGAGCCCCCGGTACGTGATGATCAAGCCCGCTGAGGCTATGAGGGCGCCGTAGACGGCCAAGACCAGGTTGATCGCCGATGATGACATGCAGCGGTCCCCGTTTGATGATTGATGCGGAGTTAAGGAAGTTAAGTACAGAGTCTTCCACATGGCCAGGGCTGATTCATAGTCCTGGTGGTCACGAGAGCGCGCGGGTGAAAGCGGCGTGGCGATACGGGTCGAGGCCGTCACGAAAGCAACGAAGCTCCGGTTGACGGGGCGACCTTGCCAAGTCGCCCTGTCCTTCCGGAGCGTCGATGTGTCGCCCGACTGCCAGCGTCTGTCTGACCAGACCGCCCACCTCTGCCCAGCGCTCCGCGAGCGGCATCGCCGACCGGCTGGCCGTTCTTCGCGACCCGCGCCATCGGCGCGAACGGCGCCACTCACTGAACGGTGCGGCACGCCGGTCAATCAGTCCTGGCTGCCTTCCGGGGATGGTGATGCGTCGTCACTGAGACTAGGCGGCAGGAACTGGGCATGCTTTGAACGCAGGTATTCCACTCCGTCGTCGTGATCAGCCCGGTAATCGAGGCTGCGTTCCACAAACTTCAGCCGGTGCCGGGCATCATTGATCACCTCGGACCAGGTACGCACTTGTACGCGGTGGCGGTCGGTGCGCTGGATATAGCCGAACGGCAGTCCGGTCTGGTTGCGACGGGACTCGGCGAACTCGTCCAGAGTATTGCCGATGATCCAGAAATCCCACGAGACGTTCGGCTTGTTGAACCGCTCGTCGCGCATGACCGCCAGCGCGTATTTTTCGATCTGCGTGAGTTCGTCCGCGCCGATTACTTCACTCGGACGCTTCAGCTCGACCACGATGTTCTCAACTCGGTCTTGCGCGATCTCGCATGTGCGAGTGAGTACAAGATCGGGAATGGGATTTGTGCCGTCATGGCGCAGCACGGGCTGCGCGTGGCCGGTGAGCTCGACGTCCTCGCCGAGGAAGTGGAGATATTTCGCGAGTACCTTGGTCAGGGACTCGTCGTCACCGGTCAGGGCGTATTCCTCGCCGAATACCCATGTCTCGTTGGCCAGGATCCGGTGAAGCTGCCGCCGCTCCAGCGTCTGGCGCCGCGGCTCGCTGTCGAACAGTATCGTGTCGAGTCCGGACAGGAAGCTGAGCCGGTCTCCGACCTTCTTCGAGGTGGCGATGATCGACGAGAGGGTAGTTCTGTTGAGTAGCTCGCTGAGTTCGGCAAGGCGTTCCGCCGACAGTTCGAGAACGCTCCTCAAGACGTTGTGGAGGTTCCCCGGGTTGGACGCCAGGGCTTCGCGGAGGAGCCTCAGGGTGAACTTTCGCGAGCGGAAGTCTCCGTCGTTGATCACTTTCGACGCACTGAAGGCGACGAGGTCGAAAACCTGCCGCTCCGCGTTCTCGGCAGCAGAGGAAGATCCGTCACTGTACGGGTAGCTGCCCTCCGAAACCCATTCCCGGATGATCGACCTGCTCCTGTCCGCGCTACGGCGTTTGAAGTGCTCACGCAGCTTCTCTTTTGCCGCCGTAACAACGGAACTCATGGGTTCCAGGCCGGATTCGGCGAGCAGCACGTCATGCCCCCTGAATCCATCCCACTTGAGATATGCGGTGAAATCGAACCCGGGAGCCTGGATTCCTGGCTTGATATCGTGGAGCGCCATGCCGGCCTCATCGCACAAATACAAGGCCCGGTCGACCTGGCGACGCCACTCGATGACAACAAGTTGCGGCTGGTCATCCATCCCGTCGACATCCAGGTCGTATTCCTCGCGTGCGACCTGCAGCGCCGCCGGATTGAGCTTCTGGCCGCGCCACGAGATCTCAACCTGCCGGTAGGACTCGAGATAGATTGCGAATTCTGCCGAGAGAGTGTCAATCAGCGAGTCCTGCTCAAGCTGCTTGCCGGCCGATTCATTGACCGAGACAACTGAGACCCTGGTGCCGATGTCTCCCTCGGCCGGAGCGGTGGTGATCTCGAAGCGGCGCAGATTGTGACGCTCGGCGCGGATTCTCGTCTCGGACGCGGGGTCCCCCTCATGCACCGTGCACCATTCGACGACATCACCGATACCGAATGCCGCGAACCGCCCCTTGCCCTGTTCTCCGTGAAGGCGTCGTCCCTGCTGCCGCGTCGTCCTGGTGGCTCTCTTCCATGAGCCCCCCAGCGCGCCGAAGCCCTGCTGCACGTCGTCCGGAGACATGCCGTGACCGCGATCCACTACGAGGACGCGCTCCACAGCACCCAGCGTGCTGAACTCAAGTCCCCCATCGACGACGTCAGCATCCGCATCAAGGGCGTTCCAGATGAGCTCCGTCAGGCCGGCACGCGGACTGCGGACAAGGCGGGCCAGGTGATCTCCGTCCACCTGCACGGTTAGGGAATGCATGCGTGCATGAAAGCACGAGGTGGGCCACTTGTGTCCGACTTCGTCCGAGCGCCCGCCCCCCTTCCAGGTCACGTTCTCCGGTCACCCTCCGCACCTCCGGCCCGGAACGTGCCTTCGCGCGGGCAGCGCGTCCGGCGAAGCGCTGCCGGGCAGGCTTGCGCAAGGTCGACCACCGGCCGGAATGCCCCGCATCCACGGGAGGAGCGCGTCGAGGCGCACCGTGAGCCAACGGACAGGATCCGCCGGTTCGGCGGCACTCGGGCACTGCGCGTCCGGAAGAGTGGAAGAGCTACTTCTCGTCCTGCTGGCCGGGCTCACGTGGCTGGTCGTAGGAGCTCAGGAGCCCTTCGATGCGCTGGTTGTTGATGGACTGCCGGTCGTACAGGCATCGCGCGTACCGGGACAGCAGGACCCCGACGCTGTTGCCCGCCCGCTCGGCGACCTCCGCCGGGTCGGCGCCCGCGCACAGCCAGGTGGACAGCGCCGAGTGCCGCAGGTCATATGGCCGCTTCGCGAGAGGGGTGCCGGTGAGCGCGGACGGCAGGGCGAGAGCGCGGCTCTCGTGCCAGACGCGGTGGTAGGTGGTGGGATCGCGGCACCGCACGGTCTTGCCACGGGACGCGAGATGAGGGTTGCTGCTGTTGGCTCCGGAACCCCAGACGATCGCCGAGATGATGAGCGCGAGCACGCTCAGGAGCAGGCCGACGGTCATCACCGCGCCCACGATGTCGCGCAACTTCGCGATCCCCGGAAGCCCGCTACTGTTGGGGTCAATATCGATCACGGCTTGGTCCTCCTGTCGGTGTGCGGACGTGGCTCGTCCGACAGATAGGTGCACCGACCGAGCCCGTCCGCGACCGCAGAAGGCGACCCCATCGGGACGTGGCGATGCGACGGAGGTCGGATGGCCGCGACGTTCAATCGCAGTGAAGGCGAAGCGCCAGGCCGAGATTCGGGCACCGGTGTGAGGGAGGGGTCAGGATGTTCGGCAGGATGTTCGGTTCGCAGAAGAAGCGCAGGGCGTCTCTCAACGATCTGATGGCGCAGGTCAGGCCCGACCTGAGTCGGGAATCGCTCGGCGTCGGGCCCGACTTCCCGGGCGTCGCCCCGAACCCGTCCCTGAGCAGTGATGCAGGGAAGCGCAATGCGGAACTGCGTACGGGGGCGCTTGCGCTCGGCGTTCTCGTCGACTGGCGGGAGGTCAACAGCAATCCACGCGTGGTCCTGATGTTCGACGTGGAGACCGCCGGCGGCATCTCGTTCCGCGGTATCGCAGACGAAGCCCTCACGATCACCGAGCTCACCCGACTCGCCCCGGGACAGACGTTGCCCGTGCGCTACCGGCCGGCCGTCATGGACCACTACGTCGCCCTTGCCCGGGACGCGGACCCGGCCCACGTGCAGCAGCTCTCTGACGAGATCGCGAGCCGCAGGCGGACCTGACCCGAAGCCATTGGCCGGACCCCGACGTTGCAGATCAAGCTAGTCGGTTGGAGACGCGGCCGTTCGCGCGGAACATGATCTGCACCTTCGCCGAGCTCGTGCGTGACACGGGGAACCTGCGGGCAGCCGACGTCGGGTGCGGATCCGGTCATCTGACAGCCATGCTGCACGACTTGGGGCTGGACGCCTTCGGGCCCGACCTTTCCCCGGGCCAGGGTCGACCACGCTCGGCGGGCCCAGCCGGCGCTGCGGTTCGACGATGATGGGGCTCCTTGAAATCCCCAGCCCCTTCGGGGCGCCATCAGACCTGCTCGACGGATCTGCCCACCCATTGCGGGTCTGTCCTGGGACGGGCCACCAATGGCCAGGGACCGCCCGATAGCCCGTCAGGGTCCGGGTGGTGGGAAGTTGCATATGCCGTAGCGGCATGTGGTGTCGTCGAGGGCACCACAGCACGAAAGGCCCTGTCTGCGATGTACCCCTCCGCCACACCTCCCCGCGAGGTCAAGATCGGCGATGCCGCCGCCTTCGCCGGAACCACCCCGCGCGCCATTCGTCACTACCACCAGATCGGGCTGCTGCCGGAGCCCAAGCGAGGCGGAGACGGACGCCGCCGCTACGCCTACGACGACATGATCCGCCTGCTGTGGATCCGCAAGATGTCCGAGGCCGGCATCAGCCTGGACGACATGCGGGCGGCCTTCGATGAAGCCCGGGACATCGAGGACGTCCTGGGCCGGCTGGAGGAGACCCTGGCCGCCCAGGAGGCCGACATCAAGCGTCAGCGCGCGGCAGTCCAGCGCCTGCGAGCCGTGGGCAGCCCACTCGGCCTGCTCTCCCCATTGGTCACGGACCGGCTCAGCCACCTGCCCTCTGACGCACTGCGCCCCTCCGACCTGGACGCCCTGCTGGTCACGGAGCGGATCTTCGGGCCGCTGGGCGCCGCGATCCAGGCCAGCGTGTTCATCATCCTGGCGACCCATCCCGGCCTACGGGCCGAGGCAGACCGCCTCGACGCGGCCGACGCCACCCTCGATGACACCGTCGACCCCCACGACCCACAGGTCGAGGAACTCGCCGCGCAGCACTGCGCCCACCACAAGGCCCTGCACCAGGCCATTGAAGCGGCCGGACTGGACGAGGCCGAGGAGAAGCTCTTCGAGATCTACGACGCCGACCTGACGGGCGACGAGGAGGACACCCGGATGAGCGCCTTCGAAGCGGTCACCAAAATGCCCTACGGCTTCTCCGCGGCCCGGACACGGTGCGTGGAACTCACAGGACAGCTCCTTGCCGGGGACCTCTCCACAGACGGCTGATCGCTCGCGTCCAGCGTCACCGTCTCCGCCTGAACTTCTACTGCTCCGCTCCTGATCCGGCTATCTCGCTGCAGGGTTGCCACGAGCGATCAAGGGACGACGATTCCAATGGGCCGTCAGCTGCAAAGGCATCCGGTGGTGCGGGTATGCGGGGCGACTCCGGAGCCGCTCCTGCCCGCCCCACCACAAGCATCACGGGCGAACCGATGTGGTCACGAAATTAGACAGTTGCCTCCAGAAGGCTCAGCCAAGCGTCCAGGTGGGGACAGACATTCCGCAGAGCGCCGAGTCCCAACATCGAGATGGCATGCGGACCGTCCGTCACTTTGCGGTACGCAGGATAGGCACTCTGGATGCGCTTGGAGGGAGCGGTGTGTGGGCTATCGTTCACGCGTTCGGGGCCGCCGGCATCGCGGACCTGAGCGTTGAGGTTCTCTGCGAGTTCGGGCCGGCCGTACAGGGCCGCCAGTTCATCGGCTGCGGCCAGAACCCATGCCTCCGTCTCGTGCAGGGAGAGGAACGGCAGGAAGCGAGAGTCGTTGACTTCCTTGCCCATCGCCTGTTCCACATGCGTGACGCGGGCGTAGGCGTCCCCCGGCACTTGGTCGCTGACACCTGGCGTGTCAGACGGAATCCCGTAGAAGTCGAGGAGTGTCGTGACTGTGTGCGCAGAGGAGTCTCCCAGCAGGCGCCGGATGTCCGCATGGATCATCGCCCATCGGCTCACGCCGCCGCGGTCGTGAGGCCGACCGACCGGGCGGCGCGTCTTCAACATGACCGGGTTGAGCCAGATTCCGTTGCTGAGGGCTGCAGGCTGGAAGACACTGACTACCAACTGCTCTTCGGTCTGCCCTTCGACGAGGACGTGTACGTGCTTCATCGCGTCAGGCCCGCCGTCCGGTCTCGGGCCTCGGGCGACCGCCCAGAAGGTTCTTGAGCCAGAGATCGCCCAGCGAGTAGTCGTCCAGCCAGGCCGCAAGCTCCTCACGGTCGGGTCGCCGCAGCTGCGTCGCTCCCTCTACCCGCTCGGTGACGACGAGTTCTTCCAGCTCCATGTGATCCAGCAGCGTCACGGACTGGGTTGCTGCCAGGACTTGACTGCGGACGGAAGCGGAACGGAGCATTTCGACGAGGATGCTGATGGCGAACGGGTGGAGGCCGAGTTCCGGCTCGTCGAGAACGAGCAATGCGGGCGGTCTTGGCTGCAGCAAGAGTGTTGCCAAGCAGATGAACCGCAGCGTGCCGTCGGACAGTGCCTCTGCCGGGAAGACAGTGCTGGAGTGGACCTGCTTCCAGCGCAGGCTCACGCGTCCACTGGAGTCGGGGCTGAGGACAAAGTCCCGGAAGAACGGTGCCACGGTTTGCACCGTACGGACGATGCTTTGGTAGTCGGCCGGAGACTCCGCTTGCAGACGAGCAAGAAAGGCGGCCAGGTTGCGGGCGTCCGGATGCAGAATTTCTGTGTCTGAGGCGTAGCCCGGCTGCTTCACAGGTGCCTGGGCGGACGTGTCCTGGAAGTGATACACGCGGCAGCCCTGAAGCATGTCAAGCGTGTGCCGGGCGACGTCCGACCCTGTGGTGTCGCCTGCGGCTACCTCCGCGAGCCGTGATTCCTGGTGGCCTCGGCCGATAATCTGGTTCCAAGGTTGCTGGTAGCGGGTCTTGTCATGGAATTCCACCACTTCGCGTTCAAAGATCAGACCTGCCTGTGCGGCTGGCACAAGAACCGCCTCGTAAGCGTTTCCGCGCTTGCCGTCGCTTGCTTCGGCTCTGAGGCTGATGTGTGCTGGCCCCTTGGCTCCGTCGTGGAGTACCGCTGCAGCGCCGCCGCGCAGACCGACTTCAAGGGCTAGTTCTGCGTCTGCGATGCGTCCGAGGAGTTCCACCGCCTCAATGACATTGCTCTTCCCTGCTCCGTTGGGGCCAACGAGCACGGTGACGGGGCCTAGAACTAGCTTGGCTGCGTCAATGGATTTGTAGCCGCTGATGGCGATGCTCTGGACCGTGCGTGGCATGGTGCCAATCTATCGCCCGCTGTATCAGCCGGTGCTCGACATGTTCGGGCACGGCAGGGACGGTGCGCTGTGGCGCGAGGACGGCGGGAGAGGGGCCACAGGTCCGACGCTGCCGCCCGGTGTCGGTTGCCGATATCGCTACATGTAGTGGGCGTAGCGAGTGGCCACAGTCTGGTCGGGCGGGCAGAAGCGCAGGACGGACTTGACCTGGTTGGCGGTGCGCAGGGTGACGGGGAGGCGTCCGTCCAGGCGGGTCTGGTTCCAGTTCATCTTGGTGAGAGCGAGGACTTCGGCCGCCACTTCGCGTGGGTTTCGCGTGGGAGTGACGGGTCTGATGCCGATCGGGCGCGGAATGCGCATGCCGGGGTAGGTCCGGTAGAACTCGATGCTGCCGGTCGCGTACAGCGCGAGTTCGCGTTCGCCGAGGACGGCAAGGGTGCCGCGCAGGGGCGGCGCGTCGCCGGGACGGAAGGCGGCGGCGCCTTCGCTGCTGGTGATCCAGCTCATCTCCAGCGTGTCGATGAACCGTTCGTCCACGGCGTCCTGGAAGCCGCCTGTCTCCTCGGTGGTGAAGGCCGAGGTCTTGTGCAGCACGATGCGGGCGGGCGCGGTGTGGTGTTCGCGCCGGTAGGCGTCCAGTGCCTGGAGCAGGAGTGCGTGTGCGTCGGCGCGCGCCAGGTGGGGCTGGCGGTCGGTGCGGCTGATGCGTGCCGGTCCTCCGCGCACGATCACTCCGTCCCCGCGTTCGTTGAAGACCTGGGCGACCGAGGTGTTCAGGGCGTTTCCGTCGTCGCTGCGGTAGAAGGCGATGCCGACGTAGCAGGTGGTGAGATCGGCGGGGTTACGCAGGAGGCGCCAGGGGACGCCGCCGGCCTTGTAGTAGAGGGCGACGTGGAGGTTCCAGGCGCGGCTGGCCTCGTCCTGCCGGCTGTGGCCCTCGGGAGGGCGGGTCGCTTCATCCCAGGTACTGCGCCGGATGATCTGGATGGGCTGGCGCAGGTTCAGCAGCCGGGCTTTGAGCAGGTCGTGGAAGTTGGCGAACTGGCCCAGCGGCGGATCATCAGGAGCGTCCTCCGCAGGGTCACCGGATGCGGCTGGACGGCCTGATGATCGGCCGCTCGTCTCGACGAGTTGCTCGGGTCTGGCGACCAGGAGGACGTCAACCCGGTTCTCGTCGGCCAGTGCCCTGATCTCTTCGGCGTAGACACTCACAGCCCTGATCAGGGCTGCCGGCTGGCCGGCGGACTCGATGGCACGCAAATCCCTGCTGCTGATCGCGCGCGTGTTGCGGTCACTGAAGACCAGAGTGGTGTGCAGGCCGCGGTCGGTGTCGCACCCGGGGAATTCCGGGAACAAATGCGGGTACTGCTCGTCCTTGGCCGCGATCGGCTCCCGGCAGCGCTCCAGCCACCGGCGCAACCCCTCGAGTTGGTCTGCGGGACCGACCAGGCCGACGCGGATCGCTCGGGGAGCATCGGCCGCGCCGAGATCGGCGGGACCGTAGTTCGTGATGCCGAACCGAGGATCGATGTGCCGGGCCGCGCCACCGAATTCCAGCTCGGGTTCGTCAAGGATCACGGAGTGCATCACTGGCCTCGCCTCGCGCTGTTCGTTCCTCCCCGACGGGACGTCCGTCGCCCTGCGGACCTGGCCTTGCTCGTGGGGCTTCTTCGTCGGGGGGCGCCAGCGTCGCCGTCGCTGTCCCCGTCCTGGAGCAGGCTGAGAAGGTCCTGGGTGTCCGTATCCGCGACGGCCAGCACGGTGTCCAGGCTTTCCTGTCCCCCGGCGGACGGGTCCTGGTCGTCCTCGGGGGCGGCGCCGGACGGAGCCGGTCCCCACCACCGGTCGTCGATTCCCCGGTCAACGGTCATGGTGGCGAGTTCGCCGAACTGTACGGGCCGTGGTTCGGTGAACAGGTCGGCGTGGTTCAGGTAGTTGGCCCACACGCGGGTCCAGCCCCGGACGGCTGGGTGCCGATCCAGGCGTTTGATCCCCGCGAGCAGCCGGTCCGCGTAGGGGTGCTCGGTGTGACCGTCGGTGGTGAAGCAGTAGTCCGGCTCCAGCTGGCAGTACCAGACTCCGCCCAGGCGCCGGAATCGTGTGCGCAGCGCGGCGTGGTGGTAGAAGCCGACGCGCTGCGGGTCGGACTTGGAGACGTGCGGGCCGAACACGGTACGGCCGCGTGATCCCGGTCCCTTGCCAGCCTTCCGCGGCCCCAGACGCGAGGTCGCCCGGAAGTGCATGTGTTTGCGCTCCTTGTGCCACCGCAGGTCCGGGTAGGAGTCCTGAACGGTCCGGGAGAGCAGGTCAGCGAAGCGGTGCTGGGTGTCCAGGTCGTCGCTGTCCGCCCATTCGACGATCTCGTGGCGCTCAGGGTCTCCGGCGCAGAGCACCCTCAGGGGCGAGTCCCGCAGGCTGTGGAACGACAGGACCAGTCCGTCCCGCAGAATCCAGCCGGACGCGCGCCGGCCCTGTGCGTCCAGTGCGGCGCCGGCCGCGCGGTAGTCGGTGAAGGCCGCAGAGGCCAGATGCACCGTCGTCGGCATCTCGGTGACGGGCAGCAGGTTCGTGGTGAGCACCTCGGTGATCGGCGCAGGCCGCAGGTACAGGCCCGATCTCCGGGGCACGGCAAGATGCAGCAACGCCTGGGCTGCCCCCCGGTCGAAGCGCTGGGTGTGCTTGTCGATGTGCACGACGCGCTCGGCACGGCTGACCGCGTCCGGGAACGCCGCCTTGACCTCCGTCCACCATGCCTCGTCGCTCTCAGGGTGGGAGAAGACCAGGATGACCGGCGAGTTGCCGGACAGCCAGTGATCAAGATCGCGCTGGTCGCAGACGTAGTGGAACCCATCGTCCGTCTCACCGGAGAAGCGCCTGTCCTGGGCCTTGCTCTGGACCAGCAGGGTCAGATTGAGAACGGCCCCGCTGTCGGGTTCCACCAGGTCGATGTGCCCGTCGATGCCGTGATCGACCCGCCGGGGGTGAAAGAGGTGGCCCATCTCCAGGCACCGGCGTTCGATCAGGGCGATGCCCTTCTCCCCGATGAACGTCTGGCGCGTCACGGTCTTGCGATCAGCCATCACCACACCCTCCCTGCTGGACACGGCACGGCTACGAGCCACCGGCCGAGCTGCTGCTCAGTCAGGCTACGCGGCACCACTGACAACCAGGCCCGAGCGCATCCAGGGGCTCCACAGGACAACAGCCGCGGCGCAAGGGGCATCCAGCCCTTCCAGCTGAACCTGGCGGATTTCTCCCACGCCCGCTTCAGCTCGGGCGCGGGAAGCTACGCCTCGCGCTGCTCGTCAGACTCAGGCGGCTGGTCGTAGGAGCTCAACAGCCCTTCGATGCGCTGGTTGTTGATGGACTGCCGGTCGTACAGGCACCTCGCGTACCGGCTCAGCAGAACCCCGACACTGTTGCCCGCCCGCTCGGCAACCTCCGCCGGGTCGGCGCCCGCGCACAGCCAGGTGGACAACGCAGAGTGCCGCAGGTCATAGGGCCGCTTCGCGAGCGGGGTGCCGGTGAGCGCGGGCGGCAGGGCGAGAGCGCGGCTCTCGTGCCACACCCGGTGGTAGGTGGTGTAGCTGATGACCCGGCCCTGCTCGGTGAAGAACAGCCGGCCGTCGTCGGCCGTGCCGAACGTGGTGACGTGCTCTCTCCACAGGGCCACCAGATGCGGCGGGAGCGGCACCACCCGTGTCTCTCCCGGCGGGCGGTTCTTCAGTCCGCGCTCGTCGTGGTTCTCGCCGCTGTCGGTCCATCGTTTGCCCGCCTGCGGCCGGGTGCGGTGCAGGATCAGCCGGCCCCAGCCGGTGGTGGGCAGGCGGCAGTCCGGTAGCGCGACCGCGACCGCCTCCTCGGGGCGCAGGCCCGCGTAGTACATGCCGGCGAAGAACCCGACCAGCCGACGGCCGCGGGCCCGTTGGTAGCCGCCCACGTAGGAGACGGCGTCCAGCAGGTCCCGTGCCTGGTGGGGGTTGGCCACCACCCGCGGGTCGACAGTGACCGCCGGCTTGGGCACCCGCCAGCGCACCTTGTTCAGCGGGTGGCTGCCCAACTCGCCCCGCTCGACGGCGTAGTGGAGGGCGTGCACCATCACCTTGCGTTTGCGGCGCATCGTCTCCACCGCCGCCTCACCGCCGTCGAGCTTGCGGCGCAGCGACTCCAGCACGTCACGCGCCAGGACCGGATCGTGCAGATCCACCAGGGGACGGGACGCCTTCGCCACCCACTGCAGCGCCAGCCGGTCCTCCACCGGCATCTCCCCCTGCCCCGGGCCGGGCACGACGAACGCCCAGTGCCGCAGGGCGCGGCGCAGCAGCTGCCCGCCCGGCCGCCCCGGAAGATCCCACAGCATCGCCACCGTGACGGCGGTCAGCGCGTCGCTGACCTCGTCCCGGGTCTTCGCCGCCCTGCCCGGCCAGTGGGCTCTCGCGTACTCGGTAGCGAAGGCGTACCAGCTCAGTTGCGACGGCCGCCGTGCCCCGTGGGCGGAGCTGCTCACCTCGGCCAGGCCCACGCGGATGGCCCGCACCAGCTCCGCGCCGAACTCTCCCGCCAAGCCCGCGACCGGGCTGCCGCCGTCCGGCCGTCCATCACCATGCGGCTGCGCCGGGGATCGGTCCGCAGGCTGCTCGGGCTCCGGTGCGGCGCCGTGGTGCTCGTTCGGGTCCATACCCGCCTCCTTCTTGATCGGCGGGAGCATGGCTGCCCGGCACATCCACTCCAACATCCCCCTGTAAGAGGGCACTCGTGCGGCGCCCGGTTGACGAGCGTGGTTTGTCGGATGTTCGGCGTGACTCCTGTCGCCACTGGTCATACCCGGTCCTGGTGTGGCCAGTTGTAGTCCTTGGTGCGCCATGCGCACTTGCACGCGCCCCAATGTCCCGAATTACCGTTCCCGGCCAGCCAGAGCACGCGGACCGTGGGGGATGCATGGCGAGAACCGCGCGACAGATCCTGAACGCACTCAGCCGCTCGACGAGCGTTCACGTCCACTCGACGACAGAACTGGCCGCGCACGTGGACTCCGCGGCGGCGGCCCTCGACAAGAAGCGCCGGGAAAAGGGCCAGGAAGCAGCGCGCAGGAAGACCGACCTGCGGCCGGTCGCGCTGGCCGAGCACGGGCGGTCCATCGACCTGACGCCGTGGCAGGTCCTGCACGCTGTAGCGCGCGGCTACGTGCTGGCCGGCCAGGGAATGGGGCGCGGGCTGGCAGAACACTGGCTCAGCCTGAAGTTCTGCGAGGCACTCGACGGCAACCGCGCCGGTTCCATGGATCTCACCGACAAGGGCCGCTCTTCCGAGAGCTGGTACAAGGGCATGCAGGCCCGGGAACTGGCCGTCGGCTTCGGGCTCGCCGTGGCGGAGCACATCGTGCAGCAGCGCTACCCCGACCACATCGTCTCAGTCGTCGATACGAACACGGTGCTGCGAGCCGGCTGGCCCCTGAGCGTCTCCCAACGGAACAAGGGCTCACGGCCCCGGCCCGACTACATCATCGAGGCATGGAAACCCGGCGAGCCGTCGAAAGTCACCTTCGTGGCCTGCCGCGGAAACCACCAGAAGCCCAGCAAGCGCACCGGCCGAACCCGCAGCACCACGATCCAGCAACTGGTCAAGGGAGCAGAACTGACCGAAGGCATGCAGATCGGCCCCTGGAACACGACGCCCTGTCTGATGCTGTCCACCGAACTCATGGGCCAGGGCGGGGTCGTGGTCAATGCGCTGCAATCCCCAGGCGAGGCTCTGCTCCCCCTGCGAATACCCGGCGCCCTGAATGACGCCGACGAGGAGATCAGGGACAAGCCCGGAATCCCCTACCCCAACGCCATTCGCGTACCGGCCCGCGACGGTCGACGGGCGCGGACGGTCGACGGCTTCCAGGTCGGCGAGGACGACCTCGCCTGGTTCGGCCAGCTCCTGGCCCGTACCGCAGCAGCCGGCCTGACCGCTTTCTCGGGCGGACGGAAATGCACGGCCGGGTATCTCACCGCCCGCCAAGGGCGAGAGCACTACGACGTGCCCGCCTTCGCCGCAACATCGAGCGTCGACGACGCGGACATCGAGGTCGGCAACACGAAATTCGTCGGCACGGACAACGTCTTCCGCATGGGGACCGCACGCATCGAGGCATTCTCCGGAATGGACTCGGAATTGTACGAACTGATCAAAGCCGGCCGCGTGGAGGAGTACCGGCAAGCGGCCTACGAACTCCGGTCCAAACGGCACGGCTCCCATGAAGCCGGGAAATGGAACGACCCGATCTCGTTCCAGGAAGACGGCACCATCATGGCCCTGAGCATCCTGCTCATCCGCAAACGGCGCCCGCTCTGAACCAACAACTCAGGAGATCTCGGCTCTCCTGCGCTCACCGCTACGGCAGCGCAACATAGCGCGGGATCGCCGGTTGGCCAAACCGGCGATCCTCCGGATCATTGACAGTCCACCGCCACCACCTGCCCGCACGTCGAAAGGCCGCATCCCTGATCCCAGCCTCACAACGTCACACGACCGGCCGCCTGTATTCACGACCAGGCAGCCCGGGCAGCACTTCCAGGACGCGGTCGACCCACCGCGGTCGGCCTTCCCAGGGTATTACGCAAGAGCGTCGCGCCGGCGCCGAACGCTGCCGGGCGAAGGGAGATCGGCGCCGTCTTGGCCTTGGTGCGCGCCGGCTGGCCTTCGCCTGCCGTCTGCGACTGCCGGCAATGCCGCCGGCATCCGACTCGCACGTTCGCCGTCGCGGTTCGCCGGCCAAACGTCTACCGCGCTGCGGCGTGGTGCCCACTCCGGCACCAAGTCAGGGCGGGTCTCACCTAGCCCGCCGGAGGCTGGAGAGTCAGCAGGGACACACACACGCCAAGGTCATGCGGATGAGAAGCGGCGGGACGCGCCCGTCAGCCACCGTTCACCCCGGCACCACGCGCGAGCGCCCCCACCGAGCCAGGCGCACAACCCGCTCTCTTGGCCTGCCCGCACGCTCCGGGCAGCCTCCTTGTTCGATTGAAGGGCGCACCATATACCCCTACGCTTGCCCGAGGAAGTCGTGATCTACGTCATGGCGCATGGATCGACCGCCACAGGGAATGATCGAGGCAAGACGAGCAAATAGGGCATTTCTTTTCCGCGGGACATACGCGGGACTGCGGGCCTAACGGAGCGTCAGGCAGACCGCTGACCTGCGAAAACACACGGGAAGCCGACGGCCTCCGGAGCCGTGTGCGCAGGTTCGAATCCTGCCGGGGGCACTCGCCACACAGCCAGTGAAGATTAGTGCTGACCAGGGCGGATGCCAATACAAGTAGCGGGACCCAGTCTCACTGGGTCCCGCTACTTGTCGTTGTTACGTACGCAGGTTTCGCGAAAGACCTGCGACAGGTCATCCCTATGGCAGGAAGCTGGTAAGCGCAGCAACGAGCCCTGCCAGGCCAGCCGCGCCAGCTGCCACCTGGAGCCTCTGCGCTGCCATGGCGACCACTGCCTGGCTGTCCGCAATTGCCGCCCTGAGCTGAACGTCGACGAAGTGATCACGCACTTCAAGCACTGGTGCACCTTCGACAAGGGCAGTAAGGATGATCTCTTGCCCCTTTGTGATGAGCTCAGGCCCGAACGAGATGGTTCCACCCGAGACCACGCAAGCACCGACGACTGTTCCGCCGGGTTCGGCCTCCGCGCTCAAGAGCTCTACAACCGAGGCGTTCAGAACGATCTCAAGCGCTCTCTGTTGATCGAACTGCTCACTTGCGATCGCATGGCGCCCCGAATTCCTCAAGCGAACGACGGCCAAGTGCGGATCAGTCAGAGGCGCACCGTTACAGAGCACCTCGATCGTCATACTGCCGGGCTGGAGGCCAGATCGGTCAACCAAAGGCGAGGCACTCGCAAGCTCGTACGAAAGTCGCCGTTTGGGAGGGAACAGAGACCTTCTGGCGTAGTAGACAGAGACTCCCCCCAGAGCCAAGGCAAGGATCGCGAGCACGACCGTGAGCACATTGAAGCCCTTGCCGTCCATTAACTCCACTGCTGACCGTACTTCTCCCCTTCCACAGGGCACGCCGAATGACGGGGTGCAACGTACAGCCAGCTGAGCACGATCCGCTACGAGGGAGTCACGCAAGGTGTCTGATCAGTCGAGCTCCGCTCAATCCTCATGTTTCATTGCCTCTTCCTGACCGTAGATGCATCCCTCGTAGACACGCGGTGGATCGCCTCTGGGGAGTTGCCGACCATGCGAGCGACCTCAGCCACAGGCACTCCGGCGTTCAACCACGTTGTCATGGGCGACGGGGGTGCGGTGCGGAGGCCGCTCGCCAGCGGGCCTGGGCGGACTCAACGAGTTTGAAGACCATGGCGAGGGCCGTGGCCGGGCTGCCGACACCGCGAGTGACCTTGGTCCGAAGCTTCACGGTGGAGAAAGTCGACTCGATCGGATTCGCCGTTCTCAGATGGACCCAGTGGTCGGCAGGGAAGTCGTAGAACGCCAGCAGCTCGTCGACCTCGCCGGTGATCTTTTTGACGGCCCCGGGGAAATTCGCCCCGTACGCCTTCTCGAACGCGGAAACCGCCTTCTCGGCGTGCGCACACGGTCCTCGGCGTTTTAGATCTCCTGCAGAGCCTTCGTCGCGCCGGCCTGCGCGGATTTCGGCAGCGCGCTCGAGATGTTCCTTGGTTATGAACCCAACACCTCTGGCGCCTGGCCTGCGGAAACACCTCCGTCAACGCCCTCCGCAGGTCCATCGCACCGCCGCCGACCACCAGCATCGGGTCGCGCATCCCGCGCCGCGTGCAGACCACCTCGTGGTAGCGGAGCCGGACGGACACGGCCGTCGGCCGCGAGTACCACCTGCGCGGTATCCGCAGCACGGCACTGCGGGTGGGGGGCATCAGCGTTAAGCTCAACCAGTACCGATCTTGTATAGATGTACCCAAACAATATGGGGGTCACTGTGGCTGAACAGATCGATAGGCCGGGACGGCTGCTGGACCGCGGTCACGAGTGGGCTCTCCTGAACGACTTTCTCGCCGATCCAGCCACAGAGTTGCGGCTGGCCATCGTCTCGGGGCGCCGGAGAAACGGGAAGTCCTTCCTGCTGGAAGCACTCACCGAAGCAGTGGGCGGGCTGTATCTGACCGCTGTACAGGAGGAAGGCCGGGTGCCCGCGCTGCACCGGTTCACCGAGACGATCGCCGCGCACGCGGGTGTACGCCCCGGGGCGATGCGGCTGGATGACTGGCGGGATGCGCTCACCGCCGCGCTGGAGGTGGTGAACCGGGCCTCGGGGGCGCCGCTGATCGTCATCGACGAACTGCCGTACCTGCTGCAGCACTCCCCGGAGATCCCCGGGTTTCTGCAACTGCTGTACGACCAGTCGCAGTCCGGCAAGGCACCCGGCGGCCGGATCGTGCTGTGCGGCTCGGCGATGAGCGTGATGTCCGAACTGCTGTCCGGGACCAAGCCGCTACGTGGCCGAGCCGTTCTTGACCTGCGCCTGCCGGCCTTCGACTACCGCACCGCCCGCACCCACTGGGGGATCGCGGACCCGGCAGTAGCACTGCAGGTCGACTCCGTGCTGGGCGGCGCCCCCGGCTATCGGCCGCTGGCCGCGGGGCCGGCCCCGCAGAGTGAGGCCGAGTTCGCCCCCTGGGTGGAACGCACCCTGCTGGACCCGGGACGGGCCCTCTACTCACGGGTGGAGGCGGAGTTCCTGCTGCGCGAGGACCCGCGGATCACCCACCGCACGCTGTACTACGACGTACTGTCTGCCATCGCCCGGGGCGCCTCGACCCCGGCGAAGGTCGGCTCGATGCTGGAACGGTCCCGCTCCGCCATGGTCGCCCCGCTGGAGTTGCTCGAGTCCACCGGCTACGTGCGCAAGGAGCAGGACCTGCTCAAGGCGCGGCACCCGGTCATCAGCGTGGCGGACCCGGTGATCCGCTTCAATCAGCTGATCACACTGCCCATGGTGGACCTGGTGGAACGGCGGCGCGGCGCCCAGGTGTGGCAGTCTTCCCGCCCGACGTACCACTCGAAGATCCTCGGCCCGCATTTCGAAGAGACCGCGCGAGAATGGGTCCGCTCCTTCGCCATCGACGAGACGGGGCTGTCGCTCGGCGCGGTGGGCACGGCGGAGATCGCCGACCCGGCCACCCGGACCAAGCACGAGGTCGACCTGCTCGCCATGGCCCCCGGCGAGCGCCCGCAAAACCCGCGAGCCGCCATCGCCCTGATCGGTGAGGCCAAGGCCACCGTCCAGCCCCGAGGACTCAAGGATCTCGAGCGCCTCGAGCATATCCGGACCCTGCTCGCCGCCCAGGGGCACCGGCCCGACAACGCGACCCTCGCCCTGTTCTCCCTGCACGGTTTCCATCCTGATGCCATCGACGCCGCCCGACACCGCCGCGATGTCCTCCTGGTCGACATCGGCGCGCTGTACGGTGACGGACCTGTCCGCGGCCTGACATGAGCCCGGGTCGCGTGGCTCGCGAGGGCGCCCCGGGCCCGATCCTGATGGCCGACCGGAGCGAGATCGACGCCGGTCGGCACACGAAAGCGCGACGTCCGCCCCAAAACAGAACATTTCCTTGCCGCGGGACATGCGCGGGACGACAGGGGTGCCATCCCGTCAGATAGCCTGTTGACCTGTGGAAACGCCTGGCAACCGTCCGGCCTCCGGAGCCGTGCGCGCAGGTTCGAATCCTGCCGGGGGCACCTTCATCAGGTGCCTGAGTCCCCGCCATCAGCGCTCCGCTGAGAGCGGGGTCTTCGCGTATGTGCAGCCTTATGCGGGTGTCATGTCTGTGGACGAGGTGTGGGGGGATCTTGCAGCATCACCGCACGCGCCCAGGTGGGCCCCGCAAATCGAGGCGGCCCCGGGTCAGCGCCGCCCATCAACCCCCGCCCACGCGGCCGGACCGGCCCCCCGGCACATCTCTCCAATGGCCGCATTCGACTTGGGAGGATGCCGGACATAAGTAGTATGAGTGACCCTACCGGCAAGTACTCGATCGCCATGCCGCGCGCCATCGCCGAAGCCGCCAAAGCGCGCAGTGGCCCTTCCGGGCGGTCCGCCTACGTCGCCGCAGCCGTCGCCCGCCAGGTCGAGCGGGACAACCTCAACGAACTCATCTCGGTGGCGGAGGCCGAACACGGCCCCGTCACCTATGAGGAGATCCAGGTTTTACGGAAGCAGATCCATCAAGCCCGGAAGCAACAGGACCAAGGCGGGGCGCACTCCGCGTGATTCTCTCCCCCGCCGTCCCTGGTGGCACGCTGGCCCTCGGCAGCGAAGGGCTGGCCAAGGCCGTCCGGCGGGACCATACGGTCACCGGCTGGCTCGCCCTCGTCGACGACCTGCGCGTGACTACTTCCGCTTCCACCCTCATGGAAGTTATTCGCCCACGGATCAATCGCCCGGCCTGGAATGGCCCCTGTCCCGGCTCGTCATAGAACCGGTCACCGCGGCGAGGCCGCGCCGGTGGCCGCCCGTCCGGCTTCGACGCCGAGACATACAAGGAGCGCAATGCCGTCGAACGGTGCATCGCCAGGCTGAAGCAGTGGCGCGGCCTCGCCATGCGTACCTACAAGCTCGCCATCGCCTACCAGGCCGCACTCCACTTTGCCGCCATCCTCATCTGAACCCGGTTCTGAGCAAGGCGTCCGCAGAGTTCATCAGGCTGGTCGATGGACGACGATCCGGTTTCGTTCCCCGTCGAAGACGCCGACCAGAACGTTGCCCTCCTGCCGGAGTCCGCTGAAGAGACCACGCCGGTCGACGTGCACGATCAGGATGTCGTGGCTGTCGATCACCTCAGAGATGCCCCAGGTCTCGATCGTGTCCGACCACGCGTCCAGGTTCCGACCGAACCACTCCGGCAACCCGCACGGCTCGCTCACCGCGTCCCAGAAGTCGTTGAGTGTCTCGATCAGCCGACCGCGCAGGTCAACGATCAGCTCGCTGTCCGTCATCACAGCAGCCTAGCCAGCCTCCCCAGGAGTCACTCACCGGTCAAAGTGACACGCTCTAGGCGTGGGCGGTGAGGTGGTCCCCCAGTGTGGTGAGTTCGGCGGCGTCGCGGCCAAGACGCTTCATCTCATACACGGTGAGGATGACTTGGCAGGGCGGGGCGGTGGCCTGGACCTCCCGCGCGGTGCGCAGTGCCTCCTCGAACTTGGGGCGGACCCTTGCGCGGGTGCTGATCTTCTCTCAAAAAATCTTGTATCGGGGGATACCGTGATCACTGAGCGTCGAGCTGAGAGTCGAGTTCCTGCCCGATCGTCGAGCAGCGAACGGAACCGATGCGGATGTCCGCGCTCGGCAGGTCGGGGTCGATCGGCGCCGGGGGGCGGAGTGCCCGGTTTCCACGGCTGCGGTGGCCGGCGGCCGGCCTGGGTCGGCACCCGCAGCGCCTTCTTCAGCCGGGGCACCAGCGTGAAGCGGCGGGTGTGGCAGGCGGAGGCGACCGCGCAGGAGCTCGAGCGGCACGGTGAGCCGGGCGCCGATCGTGGGTCGGGCGGCGTCCGGTGGCGCGCTCGCGATCTGGTTCGTGCAAAAGACTGTTGGTGAGGACGGCAGTGCTGATCTGAGCCCTCAGCCCGAACCGGCGACCAGCGCCTCGCCGAGCGGGGTGCGCCCGTAGAGGACCGACCGTCCGGACCGGGCGCGCACGAGCAGTCCCGCGCCTCGCAGGATGGCGAGGTGGTCTCCGACCGCGCCGGGTGTCATGGCGAGGCTTCGGGCGAGGTGGCTGGTACTGGCTGGGGCGTCCAGCGCCAACAGCAGCCGGGCTCGGGCCCGGCCGACCAGAGCGGTCAGCGCGTCCGGTTGGGGGGCGGTCGCCTGTTCGCCCCCCAGGGCAGCGGTGCCGCGGGCGCGATAGGCCAAGGTCGTGGGCCAGAGGTCTTCCAGGTGGGTGGCGATATGCCCGACGAAGACCGAAGGAATCAGGAGTAGTCCGTCGCCGGCTAGAAGTCTGCTGAAAATCTTGTTGTGGGGCTGTCCGGCCGTAGGCCGGGCGGCCCTTTTCGCTATGCGGTGGCGGGGGTGAGGTGCCAGCCGCCG
>NZ_JARAXP010000036.1:0-32374 GCF_033793965.1 Streptomyces sp. ME02-8801-2C
AGCGCCGATGGTACTGCAGGGGGGACCCTGTGGGAGAGTAGGACACCGCCGAACAAATATTGGGAAAACCCCCGCACTTTCAAGTGCGGGGGTTTTCTGCGTTTAGGGTCCAGTTATGCGCTATGACCTAGTCATTTTTGACAACGACGGTGTTCTCGTCGACAGTGAGTCGATCTCCAACACGCTGTTGGCCGCCTACCTCACTGAACTCGGGCATCCGACCTCGTATGAGGACTCCCTTCGCGACTACATGGGGTCCGCCATGCACCGCGTGCACGATCTGGTGGAGGAGCGGAGTGGGCGGCGGTTGCCCGGCGACTTCGACGACGTCTTTCACGCGCGGGTGTTCGCTGCCTTCGAGCGGGAGTTGAAGCCGGTGGCCGGTGTGGTCGACGTACTGGAGAAGCTGGCCGCTGACGGAGTGCCGTACTGCGTGGCTTCCTCCGGGAGCCATGAGCGGATTCGGGTGGGGCACCGGACCACGGGGCTTGCGAGGTGGTTCGACGGTGGGCGCGTTTTCAGTGCGGAGGATGTGGGGCGGGGGAAGCCGGCGCCCGATCTGTTTTTTCATGCGGCGGAGCGGATGGGGGTACCGGCCGAGCGGTGTGTGGTGGTGGAGGACAGTCCGCTGGGGGTGCGGGCCGCTGTCGCGGCCCGGATGGACGTCCTCGGGTTCACCGCCATGACTCCTGCCGAGCGGCTGGTCGGGGCGACTCGGCTCTTCGGCAGCATGGGCGAGTTGGCTGAACTGCTTGCTTGAGGGCAGGGCGGCAGGGCCGAATTGTGTACTGAGCGTGCCTTGGTTGTCACTCAAGGTGCCGAAGAGGTGCGGGCCTCGGGGTTGCGGCAAAGGTGAGCAGAATTCATCTTCCTTATCGTCTACCCACGAGTAAGCCGGGGCCTTACGCTCGCGGCCATGACAGATGTGCTGCGGCGCGGCAGAGCCTCGCTGGCATTCAGCTTCTTTGCTCAGGGTGCCGCCTTCGCGCTGCTCGTGACGCGGATTCCGGCCATCCAGGACCGGTACGGGATCTCCGACGCGCTGCTGCCCCTCTTCCTCGCCGCCGTGCCGGTGCTGGCAGGGGTCGGTAGCGTCTGCGCCGAGCAGTTGGTCAAGCGGGTGCCGCCCAGTGTCGTACTGAGGTGGTCGCAGCCCGTCGTACTCCTGGCGCTGCTCGGTGTCGGTGCCGGGGATCATGTGGCCGAGGTCGCGGTGGCGCTGGGCGCGTTCGGGCTGGCCGTCGGGGGGCTGGACGCCTCGATGAACATGCTCGGGGTGAGTCTGCAGCGGGCGTACGGGCGGAGCATCATGCTCGGGTTCCATGCGGCGTTCAGCCTCGGTGGGATCGTCGGGGCCTCGCTGGCGTGGGCAGGGGCGCACTGGCATCTCGCTCTGTTCGTGTCCTATCTGCCTGTGGTGGCTGTGCTGTTGCCGGCCGCGGCGATCGGTAGTCGGTGGTACGTCGACGCGAAGGGTGAGGCCGACTCCGGGGGTGGTGTGTCGGGTGACGCGGCAGCTGGGGAGGGGGCCGGGTCCAGCGCTCTCGTCTTCCGGATGTTGTTGCCGCTGTGTCTGGTCATGACGTTCGCCTACATCGGGGACTCGACCGTCTCCAACTGGAGTGCGAAGTATTTGCAGGACGTGCTCGGGAGTTCGGAGCAGCTCGCCACCGTTCCGTACAACGTATACATGGTGACCACGCTCGTCGGGCGGGCCATCGGGGACATCGGGGTGCGCAGGTTCGGTGCTGTGGCTGTCGTGCGGGCGGGGGCGCTGGTGGCGGCGCTCGGGTTCGGGGTGGTGGCCGTGGCGCCCGGGGCGTGGGTCGGGATGCTCGGGTTCACGCTGCTGGGGCTCGGGTTGTGTGTGATCGTGCCGCAGACCTTCGCCGCTGCCGGGCGGTTGTTCCCCGGGGCCTCCGATGCCGCCGTCGCGCGCCTCAACATCTTCAACTATGTGGGCTTTTTGATTGGTTCTCCCCTTGTGGGGGCTTTGGGTGATCTGTGGAACTACCGTGGGGCGATGCTCGTTCCGATGGTGTTGGTTCTGGTGACCTTGAAGTACGCGGGGTCGTTCGATCCGGGACGCGCCGGATACGGTGACGAGCATGAGCGGCCGCGCACAGCTGATGTGGGACGAAGCAGTAACGGGCTATGACTTCGGTCCGGATCACCCGATGGATCCGGTCCGGCTCGCCCTGACCCGGCGCCTGGTCGACGCCTTCGGGCTCGACAAGGACGTGGACGTGGTCTCGGCCAAGCCTGCCGGGGAGTCGACGTTGCGGCTGGTGCACCGGGAGGACTACATCGAGGCGGTGAAGGCCGCGTCCGTCGATCCGGAGGCCGCCGACGCGGCGTACGGGCTGGGGACCGCCGACGATCCGGCCTTCGCCGGGATGCACGAGGTGTCCGCGTTGATCGCCGGGCAGTCGGTGGGGGCCGCCGAGGCCGTGTGGCGCGGGGAGGCGCTGCACGCCGTCAACTTCGCGGGCGGACTGCATCACGCGATGCCCGGGGGCGCGTCCGGGTTCTGCATCTACAACGACGCGTCGTTGGCCATCGCCCGGCTGCTGGAGCTGGGGGCCGAGCGGGTCGCCTATGTGGATGTGGACGTGCATCACGGGGACGGTGTCCAGGCCGCGTTCTGGGAGGACCCCCGGGTTCTGACGATCTCGCTGCACGAGCATCCGCGCACCCTGTTCCCGCAGACCGGGTGGCCCGAGGAGACGGGGGCGCAGGGTCCCGCCGAGGGCAGCGCCGTCAATGTGGCCTTGCCGGCCGGGACCGGGGACGCCGGATGGCTGCGGGCCTTCCACGCGGTCGTGCCCGAGCTGATCGCCGACTTCCGGCCGCAGGTGCTGGTCACCCAGCACGGGGCCGACACCCACTTCGAGGATCCGCTCGCGCATCTCGCCGTGTCGTTGGACGCGCAGCGGGCGGTGCAGGTCGCCTGTCACGAACTCGCGCACGAGTACGCGGACGGGAAGTGGATCGCCCTGGGCGGGGGCGGATACGCGGTGGTGGAGGTCGTACCGCGTTCCTGGACGCACCTGGTGGCGATCGCGGCGGGGCGGGCTGTCGAACCCACGGCGGTGATCCCGGAGAGCTGGCGGCAGGAAGTGTTCGCGCGTACGCGGCAGTTGGCGCCGGCGAGGATGACGGACGGGCGGTGGCCGGTGGCCTACGCGGACTGGGAGTCGGGGTACGACCCGGCGGACCGGTTGGACCAGGCGGTCATCGCGGCGCGCAAGGCCGTCTTTCCGCTGCGGGGGTTGCTGGCGTAGGTGACGTGCGTTGTGGTGGGTGGTGCGGTG
This sequence comes from Streptomyces sp. ME02-8801-2C, assembly GCF_033793965.1. Lineage (NCBI taxonomy): Bacteria > Bacillati > Actinomycetota > Actinomycetes > Kitasatosporales > Streptomycetaceae > Streptomyces > Streptomyces sp. ME02-8801-2C. The sequence continues at coordinate 3,315 of NZ_JARAXP010000036.1, forward strand.
GGGCGACACCGGTGGTCCCGAGCGTGGGCTCGGGCCCCGGTTCCGGTGTCGGTCCCTGTGCGGGTTCCGCGCCGACGGCAGTCGCAGGCGTCAGTTGCAGACGCCCACGCCGGCCCCCTCGACATCGCCGACCACGCCGGACCACTGCACGCATTGACGCCCTCACCTGCCCGAGGGCAGGTGATTCCGGTCCGTACTGCTTCGCCGTACCACCGCGGGTTCCTGTTTCACGGGCCTCTGCCGACCGGTGAGGGTCGGTCTCACGTGGCCTCCGCAGGCCTGACTTCCCGCCCGTCCGGCGGTAGGTCGGACAACTCCGTTGTCCGACAAGGCGATTCTAGCCATGCCGCTGCGACCCTCCGGGCCGTTATGGGCAGGATGCCCTTCACCTCCACCCTGAAGGGTGGAGCACTGGGCAAGTGTTCGGTAGTCACGGGACGGGTAGTACACCGGGGCCGCGTACGTGAAGTAGTCGTCGGCGTCGGACATCGGGGTGGTCTCGTGGCCGGCGAGCATGTTGAGCTCGATGCCCATGTGGATGCGGGGCCCGTGAGGCCTGAGTGCGGGCAGCGTTGTTACGCCAACTGGGGGATGTTTCCCGCATTTTGGGCATCCGGGGTGGGTGACTGGGTCACCATCGTTGACGTGTTGAGTGCCGGCGCCCTCCGTGCCCATCTCCTGGCCGCCCGTCTCGCGGGTCCCGTGACCACCTCGCGGGAGGAGAGTCTGCGGAGTTATCGGCTGTTCGCCGCCCGGGACCCCCGGGTGCTGATCGGACTCGATCCCGAGTGGACCTGGCGGCAGCGGGATCTGATCGGGTTGATGGCCGACAGGTGTGGGGTTTCGGCCGATCCGCAGTGCACGTCCGGATGTGATGTGATCGATCCGGAGCGGACGCTCGTGGCTCTCGACGCCTTTGCTGAGCGACTCTCCGCAGCCGTCCGGCACCGGGTTCCGGTACTCCTGGGCACCGGTCACCCGCACCGACTGCTCGGCTTCTACGTCGCTCTTGCGGACGCTTTGTCGGCGGCGGGATGTGATGTCCTCACCCCGGCGCAGGGTAGCTCTGTCGACATAACGACCCGGTTCGGCCTACGCACGTACAACCTTGATTACGTACGGGGAGTCGCGCTCGTACGGGAGCCGCATCCTCGGGCCACCGGGCGTGAGCCCGGCGCACACACGCACTCGCCGCTCCCGGTTCGGACCGTTCTGAACGCCGTCGCCGAGGCCGGCGGAACGCTCCCGGAGTTGGTGATCGGGGACCACGGCTGGGTCTGCGGCGCAGGTCAACTGGGGTTCGAGGCCATCGGGTTGGCTGATACGGACGATCCCGCGCTCTTTGTCGGAGAGGCGGAGGGGCGCGTGTCCGTCGTCGTGCCACTTGATGATGCTGTTCGGTCCGCTTACTACCGGCCGATTACCCGCTACGTACTCAATCGAGCGTGTCTGTCACAGTAGGCCGCCGATGGGTGCACCTCTTCCCCACTCGCATCACCCGCCCCTACATTGGGGAGTGAGCACGCAACGACGAAGAGTCACCGGAAGGGGAAGCCGGTGGCCAGTCGAGTGCGGAAGGTTCAGGTGTGTCATGGCTGCAGGCGAGAGGCCTCTGAACGAGGTTCAGTTCCTTACCGTGGCGGAAGTCGCCTCGGTGATGCGAGTGTCGAAGATGACCGTGTACCGGTTGGTGCACAGCGGTCATCTGCCCGCGATCCGGGTAGGACGGTCGTTCCGCGTCCCGGAACAAGCGGTTCACGAGTACCTTCGCGAGAGCTATGTGGGGGTGGAGACAGCCTGACGGCGGTCGAGGGGGTATGGGCAGGGGCCCTCAGGGCATCACGGGTCCCGTCTGATCTCCTCGGTTGACCTCGATTACGACCTCAGCGCTCGGACGGGTAGGCTGGCCCCTTGTAGGTCGTATGGGCCCATGGCGCCCAACGCCGAGTGATGAGAAGTGAGCGAGGGTTAGTCGTGGGCTCTGTTATCAAGAAGCGGCGCAAGCGGATGGCGAAGAAGAAGCACCGCAAGCTGCTGAAGCGCACGCGCGTTCAGCGTCGCAACAAGAAGTAGTCGGTCCGATCGCGAGATCGGGATCGCTGCTTCCGCGCGACGCCGCGAAAGCGCGAGCGAGAGCGTGAAGGCTGTGGCCCCCCACCGGTTTTCGGTGGGGGGCCACAGTCGTATTAGCTTGTGCGTACGTACGGAGTGCCGTGACTTCATGCTTCGGGCGGTCATCACAGCGCAACAACAACCCGCTAGGTTGGGCTCCACACGGGAAACACGGCTGGAAGGAAGGCACTGATCTTGGGCAAGGTCGTGCTTGTGACCGGGGTGGCCCGTCAACTGGGGGGCCGGTTCGTACGGCGGATCCAGCGTGACCCCCAGGTGGAGCGGGTCATCGCCGTGGACGCCATTCCGCCCGAGCACCATCTGGGCGGCGCCGACTTCATCCAGGCCGACATCCGGCAGCCCACCATCGCGCGGGTGCTCGCCGAGACGAACGCCGACACGGTCGTCCACCTTGACGTGACGGGCATAGCGCTGGGCAGCGGGAGCCGGGTCACGGTCAAGGAGACCAACGTCATCGGCACCATGCAGTTGCTGGGTGCCTGCCAGAAGTCGCCCGCCGTGAAACGGCTGGTCGTGAAGTCCAGTACGAACGTGTACGGGTCCGCGCCCCGGGATCCGGCGGTCTTCACCGAGACGACCTCGCCCAAGTCGCTGCCCAGCGGCGGCTTCGCGAAGGACGCGGTGGAGGTCGAGGGCTATGTACGGGGGTTCGCGCGGCGCCGGCCCGACGTCGCCGTGGCCGTGCTGCGCTTCGCCAACATCCTGGGGCCGACCGCGGACTCGCCGCTCGCCCAGTACTTCGGGATGCCGGTCCTGCCGACGGTGTTCGGCTACGACCCCCGGCTGCAGTTCGTGCACGAGGACGACGTGATCGAGGTCCTGCGCATCGCCTCGCACGAGCCGGAACGCGGCACGCTCAACAGCGGCACGTTCAACATCGCCGGCGACGGGGTGCTGCTGCTGTCGCAGTGCTCGCGACGGCTCGGCCGTCCCACCGTTCCGTTGCTGCTGCCCGCCGTCACCTGGACCGGGTCGCTGGTGCGTACGCTGGGAATGACGGACTTCTCGCCCGAGCAGATCCGGTTGCTCACGCACGGCCGGGTCGTGGCGACGAACCAGATGCGCGAGACGCTGGGCTACCAGCCGAAGTTCACGACCGCCGAGACCTTCGAGGACTTCGCGCGCGTCCGTGGCCCCGGCCTGCTGCCGCCGGCCGCTCTCGCCGGGGTCGTCGACCGGATCGCCGCGCTGCCCTTCGTACCCTTCGCGGGCAGTGGCGGCACCCCGGGCACGACAGGCGGGACGGGCACGACGAGCGGGACAGCCGCGAAAGCGACCTGACGGACACAGCCCACCGACGCAGAGCGCCAACCGAGGAGCGCATCAACGATGGCGGATGCCAAGGTCATTCCGTTCGACGACGACAGGTCCCGCGCGGGCGCCGCCGCGCGGCCGTCGCGCCGCCGGAGCGCGGGGAGCGGCCGGCGCAAGGGCGAACCCGCGGTGGTTCACGAGGTCCAGCCCCTGCCGGGAAGGGCCCGGCCGCAGGATGATGTTCAGGTGACACGAGAGCAACAGCCGCCGCAGGAGTCCCAGCAGCCCCAGGAGTCCGAGGGCCGGTCCGGGCGTCCTGCCCTGTCGTCCGCCGCGGACGGCGGCGCTGTCGGCGGCCTGGAACGGCGTATCGCGGGCGGGTTGTCCTTCCTGCGGCGTCGGCTCACCGGGGACTACGAGGTCGACGACTTCGGCTACGACGCCGAGCTCACCGACCAGGTCCTGATGTCGCTGGTCCGCCCGCTGTACGAGAAGTACTTCCGGGTCGAGGTCAAGGGCATCGAGAACATCCCGGCCGAGGGCGGCGCCCTGATCGTCGCCAACCACTCCGGGACGCTGCCGCTGGACGGCCTGATGATGCAGGTCGGCGTGCACGACAACCATCCGGCGGGCCGGCATCTGCGGCTGCTCGCGGCAGACCTGGTCTTCATGCTCCCGGTGGTCAACGAGCTGGCCCGCAAGGCCGGTCACACCCTGGCCTGCGCGGAGGACGCGGAACGGCTCCTGGAGCGCGGCGAACTGGTCGGTGTGATGCCGGAGGGCTTCAAGGGCATCGGCAAGCCGTTCAGCGAGCGCTACAAGCTGCAGCGTTTCGGGCGCGGCGGCTTCGTGTCGACGGCGCTGCGGCAGGGTGCGCCGATCATCCCGTGCTCGATCGTGGGGGCGGAGGAGATCTACCCGATGATCGGCAACGCCAAGACGCTGGCCCGGGTGCTCGGCTTCCCGTACTTCCCGATCACGCCGACGTTCCCGTGGCTGGGCCCGCTGGGCGCGATCCCGCTGCCCACGAAGTGGACGATCCAGTTCGGCGAGCCGATCCGTACGGACGGCTATCCGCCGGAGGCGGCCGAGGACCCGATGCTGATGTTCAACCTGACGGACCAGGTCAGGGAGCAGATCCAGCACACCCTTTACAAGCTGCTGGTGCAGCGGCGGTCTGTTTTCTTCTGAGCTGCGAAAAACGAGTACGGCGTACGTGGTCGGGGGCGCCCTTCATGGCGAAGGGCGCCCCCGACTGTCGTACCGCGGGCTGCTCTAGCTCGCGTCCTCGCCGTCGATGCCCAGGCCGGGCAGCAGGCCCGGGAGGAGCGGTGGGAGGGTGACGTCCGGTTCGGCGGCGTTCGACGGGGTGGTCGTCGACGGGGATGCCGTGCCGCTGTTCTGGGGCGGGTCGAGGAGGCCGCCGGTGTTGCCGCCGAGCAGGCCGTCGCTGCTGGTGCCCGAGGCGGACGGCTTGGGGTTGCCACTGTTGGACTCGCGCCCGCCGACCGCGTGGCCCCCGGTGTCGCTGGGTGCGGCCGACCGGTCGGAACCGGACGAGCTCGTGCCCGACGCCGGTCCGGAGCTCTGCCGCTCACCTCCGCCACCACCGTGTCCGGTGCCGCCCGAGCTGCTCTTGGAGGAGGGCGGCTTCGGAAGCATGGACTGGAGCGGGGCGACCTCTTCGTCTATGGCGTCGAAGACCGACGACACCTCCTGGCTCACGTCCCCGAGCTGCACCGGGAGGCGTTCGCGCAGGGCGCCCCAGGCCTCCCGGTGGGAGCGGGAGAACGCGTCCAGCGCCTGGATGGGGCCCAGGGAGTCGGGGTCGTGCCGGTACGCCTCGTGCAGCAGGCGGTGTCCCTCGGACGCGTCGTGCCGCATCCCGGAGAGAGCGCGGCGGATCTCGCCGAGCGACTCGTGGTCGAGCTGGCCGGCGCGGTCGCGCTCCATCAGCCGACGGGCCTCACTGAGCCGTGTCGAGGCCTGGTCGAGATAGACCTGGCCTCGTTCGTTGTCGCCGTCGGTCAGGTAGTTGAGCTTGACGTCCTCGATGCCGCGCTTGAGGCCGTAGAGCGAGTCACCCGGCAGGGCGTCGGAGCTGGCAGCGGCGACACCGCCGAAGGCTCCCGCCGCCACGCCCACGCTGAGACCGCCGGCGGCGAGTCCCTTCGTCAGCCGTGTACGGGGTCGCAACTTCCCCAGCCCGCTCGCCCTGTGGCTGCCCTTCGCCCGGGAGCGCTGCTCGGGCACCGTAGGGTTCGCCGCCCCGCCTCCCGGCACAGTGCCGTCCCGCAGCATGGCCTCCATCGCGGCCACCAACTGGGCCCGGTGGACCACCTTGACCGCGGGGTCGAGCACCGGCTTCGGTAGTTCGCCGAGGCCGGTCGCGAGGGCCACGAGGCGGCCCGGTTCGGTCCGTTCCGCCCGGGGATCCGCCTGGTGGTCCGCCCGGTGGTCGGCCTGTTCCGCGGCAGCCGGGGCCGACTCCGGGTCAGGGTCCGGTGCCGGTCCTTCGGGCTGCTCGGCCGCCGAGTCCCGGTCGGACAGCTCCTCCAGGGCCTGGGCGAAGGCGTTCGCCCGCCGGTGCGCCGAAACGTTCGCGATCACTGGCGGCACCTCCTCTCGTCATGACGGTCGGCTCCCCAGGGGGTCCTGAGGGTTGCACAACCCCGAACACCTCCACTCGATCGGATGATCGAAGACGGTCGGGGAGTGACCACAGGGAGCCTGTATCCCGCACAACGAGTGGCACGGCACTTGGGTTACGGACGGCGGATGATCGGACCGCGAACTCAACGGACTTTCACCGAAGGTGAGTTGGCGGTCGCTGAGTGTGCGGATTCGGGGCGGGTGGAAGCTGGGTGGGCGCAGCCCGGTTGGGCGGACGCCGGGTGGGTGGAGTCCGCGAGGGGTGGAGTCGGCGAGGGGTGTTCGCGAGGCAGGGTGAGGAGTCGTGCGGGGTGAGGCGTGCTGCGGGGTCCGTGCGTGGAGTACCTCGTGCGGTACTCAGCGGGCGTCTTCCGGGAGGAGCCGGGCGAGGGTACGGACGGCGCGGTACTGGAGGGTCTTGATTGCGCCCTCGTTCTTGCCCATCACGCGCGCGGTCTCGGCGACGGACAGCCCCTGGAGGAAGCGCAGCGTCACGCACTCCTGCTGCTGGGGGTTGAGGCGTCGTACGGCGTCGAGGAGAGCCGCGTTCGAGAGGGACTCCAGGACGGAGTCCTCCGGTGAGCGCTCGACCTCGTTGGCGTCCAGCATCTCGCCGGTGGTCACTTCGAGCCGGAAACGGCTGGACTTGAAGTGGTCGGCGACGAGGTTGCGGGCGATGGTGACGAGCCACGCGCCGAAGTCGCGGCCCTGCCAGGTGAAGGTTCCGATGCGGCGCAGGGCGCGCAGGAACGTCTCGCTCGTCAGGTCCTCGGCGGTGGCCTTTCCGCCCACCCGGTAGTAGATGTACCGGTACACAGTGTCGCTGTACTGGTCGTAAAGGCGGCCGAAGGCGTCGGCCTCGCCGGCCTGTGCTCGCTCGACAAGGTCCATCATGCGGGCGCTGTCACTGTCCGCGGCGGGGCGGCGAGTGGTGGCGGCGCCGGCGGCGCGCCCTCGTCTGCCGACCGCGGCGGTGCCGTCGGCCAGCGCGTAGCACGGGCCGAGTGGTGCGGCGGTGGCGAATGCGGGGGCGGCGTACGCGGTGGGGACGAAGCCGCGCAACAGGTCTAGGACCGTTGCGCGCAGCGTAGCCAGGCCCGAGGCGTCAACCCCGACGTGTGGGTACACGGGACTCCCAGAGGCAGAGCTTCCATCACGTGCAGTGCGGGACCGTTCACCCGTCGTGGCGACGGAGGGGTACCGGTTTGCGTCTGAGGAGAATAACGCTTCGTGCAGGCACTGCTACACCCGGTTGCTCAAATCATCGATTACGTCGCTTCTGTTACGTATTGGTGCCCGTTGAAGTGCCGCAGTGTGACTGGTTGTTGATCGATTCAGGGCGGGTTGAGGTCTGGTCGGGGCGTGTTGTGGCTGGGTGGGGGATGGGGGGCTGGTGGAGGGGGGTACGGGGGTGCGGTGGGCGAAAGGTTGTTTCTTTCGCCCCCGCCGCCCCTACCCGTCCCATCCTGTCCCTGGGGGCTGCGCCCCCAGGCCCCCGCTTCGGCCCTGAACGGGCCTTGTCCTCAAACGCCGGACGGGCTGGAAATGCGGGCCGGCGCTGAAGAGGTGCCCTGAGGCTGTTGAGAGGGGTGCGGGTCCGGGCTGTAAGGGGAGATGCGGGCCGGGGCTGTGAAGGGGTGCCGCGCCCAGGGCTGAAAGGGAGGCGCTGGTCGGGGTTGTTGAGGGAGCTGCTGCGGCCGGGGCTGTGAGGAAAGGTGCGGGCCGGGGGCGTGAAGGGACGCCGCGCCCGGGGTTGTAAAGGGCGATGCGGGCTGGGGTTGTAAAGGGAGATGCGGGCCGGGGGCGTGAAGGGAGGTGCGGGCCGGGGGCGTGCAGGGAGATGCGGGCCGGGGCGTGCAGGGAGGTGCGGGCCGGGGGTGTGAAGGGAGGTGTCGCGGTCGGGGCTCTCGAGGGGGAGTGGGCTCAGCGGCGGCGGCGGTGTAGGGCGATTGCTGCTGCTGTGCCGCCTGCTACCGCTCCTACTCCTGCTGCTGCCGGGATGCCTACCTTTGCCGCCTTGCGGCCTGTGCGGTAGTCCCTCAGACGCCAGTCCAGTTGGCGGGCGTGTTTGCGGAGTTTGGCGTCCGGGTTGATCGCGTAGGGGTGGCCCACCAGGGACAGCATCGGGATGTCGTTGTGCGAGTCGCTGTACGCCGCGCAGCGGGGGAGGACCAGGCCTTCGGCCGCCGCCAGGGCTCGTACGGCCTCTGCTTTCGCCGGGCCGTGCAGGGGCTCGCCCACCAACTTGCCCGTGTATACGCCGTCGACCGACTCCGCGACCGTGCCCAGGGCGCCCGTCAGGCCCAGGCGGCGGGCGATGACGGTGGCGATCTCGACGGGGGCCGCCGTCACCAGCCACACCTTCTGGCCCGCGTCCAGGTGTGCCTGGGCCAGTGCGCGCGTGCCCGGCCAGATGCGTTCGGCCATGTACTCGTCGTAGATCTCCTCGCCGATCGACATCAGTTCGGCGACGCGGTGGCCCTTGACGATGGAGAGGGCGGAGTCCCGGGCGTCCTGCATGTGCTCGGGGTCCTCGATGCCGGCCAGCCTGAACCACGCCTGCTGCCAGGCGAACCGGTAGAGATCGCGGGTCTCGAAGAACTTCCGCTTGTACAGGCCCCGCCCGAAGTGGAAGATCGCGGCGCCTTGCATCACGGTGTTGTCGAGATCGAAGAAAGCGGCGGCCTTGTCGTCCCCGAGGACGGGGAACGCCGGTTCCTCCCCGGTGCCCGGGGGAACCGGCGCATGCGTCAGTTCCTCCAGCTCCTGGGAGGATTTGCGCGCTGCCTCCGCCGAGGCCTCGCCTGCCAACACGCTTCGCGCCGTGGCGGAGCGCCTACGGGGAGTGAGCCATCCGAGAGCGGCCATGACGTGAGCATAGCCAGTTTGTTCGGTGCTTCCGGAGTCGCGAGGTTCGAAGGTTGTGAACTCTCCGGAACGGTGCGGTTAAAGAAGCGGATCGGACCCTTCCCGCCACGGGTCCGGAGGCTGCCCGGGGCGCGCGGGACAATGGGCGTATGAGTCCCTTGTTCCGGCGCGTCGACCGCCGTGATCCCCAGTCTCGGCTCGTCACGTTGATCCGGAAGCCCGGTTGTCATTTGTGTGATGACGCACAGGTGGTTGTCGAGAAGGTGTGCGCGGATCTTGGGGTGCCGTGGGAACAGAAGGACATCACCCAGGACGAAGAACTCAACCGTGAGTACTGGGAACAGATCCCTGTCGTGCTCATCGACGGTGCCCAGCACACCTTCTGGCGCGTCGACGAAGAACGTCTTCGCAAAGCCCTCACATAGATTCCCGATCGATTACCGAGTGGTCGAGTTCTGACCAAGTGCCGAACGAGCAGTCCAAGTGGTCCGGAAAGTCGCTTAGGATCGAGGGCGGTTCAGATCTCGGGGGCGGGATTCATGAGGAGTGTGTCGGTTTTGCCCCCGAACGGTGCCTGTGACGGCGAGGAGCGGCGGCGCTCGTGCGCCGGTTCCATACGCGTGTGCCGGGGGTGCGTGACCCCGGTCACGTTGGGCGGGCAAATCGGACACCATCTTTGTGCACGCGTTCACAAAGACATAGCCTGCTTTCGACGGGGCGGTCCGGGGACGTGTGACCGCCTGAAGCCCCGCGCTACCCGCAGGAGCACCGTGGCAACTGGCCGAACTCACCGAACGGCGACCCGCAGCCGAGGGATTCCCGAGGCCACCGTCGCCAGGCTTCCGCTGTACCTCCGTGCGCTGACCGGACTGTCGGAGCGCTCGGTACCCACGGTTTCCTCCGAGGAACTGGCCGCCGCCGCGGGAGTCAACTCCGCGAAGCTGCGCAAGGACTTCTCTTACCTGGGTTCTTACGGAACGCGCGGTGTCGGCTACGACGTCGAGTATCTCGTTTACCAGATCTCCCGTGAGCTCGGCCTCACCCAGGACTGGCCGGTAGTGATCGTCGGCATCGGTAATCTCGGCGCCGCCCTCGCGAACTACGGCGGCTTCGCCTCCCGTGGATTCAGGGTGGCCGCGCTCATCGACGCCGATCCCGCCATGTCGGGAAAGCCGGTCGCCGGTATTCCGGTGCAGCACTCGGACGATCTGGAAAGGATCATCGCGGACAACGGTGTGTCCATTGGCGTTATCGCCACGCCCGCCGGTGCCGCTCAGCCCGTGTGTGACCGGCTCGTCGCCGCGGGGGTCACGTCCATTCTGAACTTCGCGCCCACCGTGCTGACCGTTCCGGACGGTGTCGACGTACGCAAGGTCGATCTCTCCATCGAGTTGCAGATCCTCGCTTTCCACGAGCAGCGCAAGGCCGGCGAGGAGGCCGACGCCGCGGCTGCCGCCGCCGATGCCGCAGCGGTCGCGGCCGACGCCGCGCGGGTCTCGGTCAAGGAGCAGGGTCGTACCGGCAGCAGCAATGGCAAGGTCGGCGGCAGCAGTGGTGCTGGTGCCGGTGAGGGCAATGGGCCTGACGGGGACGTTCCCGCCGTGATGCCGGCATGAGTCTTCTCGTCGTCGGGCTGAGCCACCGCAGTGCTCCGGTCAGCGTCCTCGAGCGGGCCGCGCTGTCCCAGGACGCGCAGATCAAGTTGCTTCAGGACACCGTCGCCGCCGAACCCGCCTCCGAGGCGGCGCTGCTCGCCACCTGCAACCGCATCGAGCTGTACGCGGACGTCGACAAGTTCCACGCGGGTGTCGCCGAGCTGTCCACGCTGCTCGCGCAGCACAGCGGGGTCGGGCTGGACGAGCTCACTCCCTATCTGTACGTGCACTACGAGGACCGGGCCGTCCACCATCTGTTCTCCGTCGCCTGCGGGCTCGACTCCATGGTCGTCGGCGAGGGCCAGGTCCTCGGGCAGATCAAGGACTCGCTCGCCCTCGCGCAGGAGCTCCACTCGGCCGGGCGGCTGCTGAACGACCTGTTCCAGCAGGGGCTGCGGGTCGGCAAGCGCGCCCACTCCGAGACCGGCATTGACCGGGCCGGACAGTCCCTGGTCACCTTCGGGCTCCAGGAGCTGGCGGGGGGAAGAGGTGCCGGGGTTGCGGTTGAATCCTGGGCCGCGGGCAAGAAAGCCCTGGTCATTGGTGCCGGGTCGATGTCCTCGCTGGCCGCTGCCACCCTCGCGCGGATCGGCGTCGCCGAGATCGTCGTCGCCAACCGCACACCGGATCGTGCCGAGCGGCTCGCGCAGATCATCAACGAGAACAGCGAGAGCAGCGAGAACGGGGAGAACAGCGAGGGCGGGGCGGGCTCCGTGTTCGCCCGTGCTGTTCCTATGGAATCGGTGCCTTTCGAGCTGACACGTGCCGAAATAGCCGTTTCCTGTACCGGCGCGACCGGGCTCGTCCTCACCGCCGCGACCATCGCGGCGGCCGTCGAGGGCCGGGTGCCGGCGGACGAGGCCGGGCTGCCGCCTCGTACCACCGCGAAGGGTGACATACGGGCCGTCCTGCCGCCCACCAGCATCGGTACGGAGGACGGCTGTCCGCTCGACCTGACCGCCGCCCCGGCCGGGCAGGCCGTGCAGGAGTCGGCCGGGTTCTCCGTGATGGGCGAGGCCGCCGTCGCCGGGATGGACGCGGCGACCCTGGAGCAGCACGCGGCCTGGGTGGACAACGGCACCGCCGACCGCCGGGAAGCCGGTCGACGTACGCCGGACGACGACCGTGAGCTGATCGCCGCGCTCGCCCTGACCGCGGCCACCCTCGGACGGATTCCCGAGCGCCGGCGCCCCGAGGTGGTCGTCGGTGTGCCGCGGCCCGCTCCCGTGCTCTCGCTGCTCGACCTCGCGATGCCCCGGGACGTCGACGCCGCCGCGCACCGGCTGCCCGGCGTACGGCTGGTGGACATCGAGTCGCTGGCCGAGGCCTCGGCGGACGCTCCGATGGCGGCCGACGTCGACCAGGTCCGGCGGATCGTCGCCGACGAGGTCGCCGCCTTCGGGGCCGCCCTGCGGGCCGCGCACATCACACCCACCGTCGTGGCGCTGCGCGCCATGGCCGCCGATGTGGTCGCCGGTGAGATCGCCCGGCTCGACGGTCGGCTGCCCGGCCTCGACGAGAAGCACCGCGCCGAGATCACCCAGACCGTGCGGCGCGTCGTCGACAAACTGCTGCACGCGCCGACCGTACGGGTCAAGCAGCTCGCGGCCGAGCCCGGCGGCGCCGGGTACGCGGACGCGCTGCGCACCCTGTTCGACCTCGACCAGGAGACGGTCGCCTCCGTGTCCCGGGCGGACAACGCGGACAACGAAGACGGCCACGCCGAGAACCGAGGGCGAGCATGAGTGAGCCAGCACGAGGGCCAGCACCAGGGGCGCTGAGACTTGGGACCCGGCGGAGTCAACTCGCCCTGGCCCAGTCCGGGCAGGTCGCGGACGCCGTGCGGCGGCTGACCGGGCGGCCCGTCGAGCTGGTCGAGATCACCACGTACGGCGATGTGTCCCGTGAGGACCTCGCCCAGATCGGCGGCACGGGCGTCTTCGTGACCGCCCTGCGCGACGCGTTGCTGCGCGGGGAGGTCGACTTCGCGGTGCACTCGCTGAAGGACCTGCCGACCGCGCAGCCCGACGACCTGGTGCTGGCCGCCGTACCGGAGCGCGAGGATCCGCGTGACGTGCTCGTGGCCCGCGACGACCTGAAGTTCACCGACCTGCCGCCCGGCGCGCGGGTGGGGACGGGGTCGACGCGGCGCACCGCCCAGCTGAACGCGTACGCGCGTGCCCATGGGCTGAGCGTCGAGGTCGTACCGGTCCGGGGGAACGTCGACACCCGGATCGGGTTCGTGAGACGTGGTGAGCTGGATGCCGTTGTCCTGGCCGCGGCCGGGCTCAACCGGATCGGGCGCGCCGACGAAGTGACCGACTTCCTGTCGGTCGACATGGTTCTGCCTGCCCCTGGCCAAGGGGCCCTGGCGATCGAGTGCAGAGCGGGGAACACCTCCCACGACTCCGACCTCATCGCGGCACTCGGCGCGCTCGACGACCCGGACACCCGGGTCGCCGTGACCGCCGAACGGTCACTGCTCGCCGCCCTGGAGGCCGGTTGCAGCGCCCCTGTGGGCGCGCTGGCCGACCTTCTGGCCGACGGGCAGATTGTCAAGGAGATGCGCCTGCGCGGCGTCGTCGGCACGACCGACGGCTCGACGCTGGTGCAGCTGTCCACCACCGGTCCCGTGCCCGAGACGTACGACCAAGCAATGGCGCTCGGCCGTGAACTCGCAGCCGAGATGCTTGCCAAGGGCGCGGCCGGTCTGATGGGGGAGCGAGCACAGTGAGCCCCACCACCCTTCCCGCCGGTCCGGACCATGGGCACGTCACCTTTCTGGGTGCCGGACCCGGGGATCCGGGACTACTGACTCTGCGCGCCGTCGAGGCGCTGGCGAACGCGGACGTACTGGTCGCCGAGCACGAGGTGCTCGACGTCGTACGCACGCACGCCAGACAAGGCGTTGCCGAGCTCGACACCGAATTGGACACGCCTATTGGCAGCACGCATCCAGGCACAGGCACGCCTCAACTAACGGTGGTTGACGGCGCGTCAACGACCGTTGGTGTACCCGCTGTGCGGGATGCCGCACATCTTGTCATGGAGGCCGCGCGGGGCGGCAGGCGGGTCGTCCGTGCGGTGTCCGGGGATCCCGGGCTCGACACGTACGCCGCCGGAGAGATGCTGGCGTGCGCCCGCGCGGGCGTCCCGTTCGAGGTGGTACCGGGCGTCGCGGCCGCCGTGGGCGTGCCCGCGTACGCCGGTGTGCCGCTGCGGGACGCGCAGGGCGCGGACGTCCGTTTCGTGGACGCCCGCACCGCGTCCGACCGGTGCTGGACCGAGGTCGGGGCCTCGGACGGGACGGTCGTCGTCTCGGCGACCCTGGACTCCGTCGCCGCGGCGGCGGGCGAGCTGGTCGCGGCCGGGCGCAAGCCCGACACCCCGCTGACCGTGACGATCGCCGGGACCACGACGCGCCAGCGGACCTGGACGGCGACGCTGGGGACCATCGCCCAGACGTTCAAGCAGGGCAAGGTGCTGCCGTCGCCCGACGGTGGCCGGCCGGTGATAGCCGTGGTCGGCGAGCGGTCCGCGCCCGCTCAGCGCGAGCAGTTGTCGTGGTTCGAGAGCAAGCCGCTGTTCGGGTGGCGGGTGCTGGTGCCGCGTACGAAGGAGCAGGCGGCGTCGCTCTCCGACCAGCTGCGGTCCTATGGGGCCGTGCCGCACGAGGTGCCGACGATCGCCGTCGAGCCGCCGCGCACGCCCCAGCAGATGGAGCGGGCCGTCAAGGGGCTCGTTACCGGGCGGTATGAGTGGATCGCTTTCACCTCGGTGAACGCGGTGAAGGCTGTTCGGGAGAAGTTCGAGGAGTACGGGCTCGATGCCCGTGCCTTTGCCGGGATCAAGGTCGCGGCGGTTGGGGAGCAGACAGCCAAGGCGTTGGTCGCCTTTGGTGTGAAGCCCGATCTGGTGCCCAGTGGGGAGCAGTCGGCTGCCGGGTTGCTGGAGGACTGGCCTCCCTACGATCCGGTCTTCGATCCGATCGACCGTGTTTTCCTGCCTCGGGCCGATATCGCCACGGAGACGCTGGTCGCCGGGCTGATCGAGCTGGGCTGGGAGGTCGACGACGTCACCGCCTACCGGACCGTGCGGGCGTCGCCGCCGCCGCAGGAGACGCGGGAGGCGATCAAGGGGGGTGGCTTCGACGCCGTTCTCTTCACGTCGTCGTCCACTGTGCGCAACCTGGTGGGGATCGCGGGCAAGCCGCACAACGTGACGGTGATCGCTTGTATCGGGCCGGCCACGGCCAAGACCGCTGAGGAGCATGGGCTGCGGGTCGATGTCATGGCTCCGGAGCCGTCTGTGCACAAGTTGGCGGAGGCGTTGGCGGACTTCGGGCTGCGGCGGAGGGCTTCCGCTGTGGAGTCCGGGGATCCGGTTACTCGGCCCAGTGAGCGGCGGCCGGGGGCTCGGCGGAGGCGGACGACGTAGGTGCCGGTGGGGGGTGGTGGGGTGTTTTCGCCCCCGCCGCCCCTACTACCCGTCCCATGCCTGGGGGGTGCCGCCCCCAGACCCCCGCCACGGCCCTGAACGGGCCTCGTCCTCAAACGCCGGACGGGCTGAGGGGGCGGCCCGGCGCTGGGAAAGTTGGGCGTAGCGTGGGGGCATGTCGAAGTACGGATCCTTTCCCGGTGCGCGGCCTCGGCGGCTGCGTACCTCGCCTGTCATGCGGCGGATGGTCGCCGAGACCCGGCTGCATCCCGCCGACTTCATCCTTCCCGCCTTTGTGCGGGAAGGGGTGAGCGAGCCCGTGCCGATCACGGCCATGCCGGGGGTGGTCCAGCACACCCGGGACAGTCTGAAGAAGGCCGCCGTGGACGCCGTCGAGGCCGGGGTCTCCGGGATCATGCTCTTCGGGGTGCCTGAGGAGAGCAAGAAGGACGGGCTCGGGACTCCCGGAACCGATCCGGACGGGATTCTGCAGGTCGCCATCCGCGATGTGCGGGCCGAGGTGGGGGACGAGCTGCTCGTCATGTCCGACCTGTGTCTCGACGAGACCACCGATCACGGGCACTGCGGGGTTCTCGATGCGGAGGGGCGCGTCGACAACGACGCCACCCTGGAGCGGTACGCCGAGATGGCCCAGGTACAGGCCGACGCCGGGGCCCATGTGGTGGGGCCCAGCGGGATGATGGACGGGCAGATCGGGGTCGTCCGGGATGCCCTTGACCAGATCGGGCGGGAAGACGTCGCGATCCTCGCATATACCGCCAAGTACTCCTCCGCCTTCTACGGGCCCTTCCGGGAAGCCGTCGGTTCCTCGCTGAAGGGGGACCGCAAGACGTACCAGCAGGACCCCGCCAATGTCCGGGAGTCCCTGAGGGAGCTTGCGCTCGACCTCGAGGAGGGCGCCGACATCGTCATGGTGAAGCCCGCCGGGCCCTACCTCGACATCCTCGCCCGCGTCGCCGACGCCGTGGACGTACCCGTCGCCGCCTATCAGATCTCCGGGGAGTACTCGATGATCGAGGCCGCTGCGGAGAAGGGCTGGGTCGACCGGGAGCGGGCCATCCTCGAGACCCTGACCGGCATCAAACGCGCCGGCGCGCAGAACATCCTCACCTACTGGGCCACCGAGGCCGCCCGCATGCTGTGAGCCCGCTCAGGTGCGGGTGTGTGCGGTGCGTGCGGTGCGTGCTGCTGTGTCAGGGGGGACTCGGCCGACGACGATGACGGGCCCTCGTCCCGTACGCCCTCGCCGTCCTCGCACGCCGTGAGGGTGGTGAGCGCGACGAGCGCGACCGCCGTGGCGGCGAACAGGCGCGTACGGGAGGTGCGTACGGACATGGAGGTGCCCTTTCAGGGGAGGGACGGGAGGGGGGTGGGGCACCAGCTTGTTGCGTGATCCGTCCCAGCGCCATGTTCTGCCGGGAATCTGGGACGCCTGTCCGTCCATCGGCCTGCTGACCTGCGGTGATGGCGTCCCGTTCAGGGGCCTTCCGGGACGGTCCGGACCGTCTGGACGGTCTCTGAACGGTCCGGGGGGCGCTTTTCGAATTTCGAACATCAACTGCGGTCGGCGGATAGGTTGTTGTCCGTTGTAGAGGTTTGGACATCAGCTCCCCAGGGAGAGGCCCCATGAGCGGCGATGCTCTCAGTCAGGACCCCGCCGAGCTGCGAAGGAGGATCGACACCACCAAAGCCCATCCGGCCCGGGTCTACGACGTCTTCCTCGGCGGCAAGGACAACTACCCGGCCGACCGCAACGCGGCGGCCGCGGCGCTCGCCGCCAACCCCCGCGGTTACCTCGACGTCCGGCACAACCGTGACTTCATGCGGCGCGCGGTGACGGCGATGGCGGGTGAGGAGGGCATCCGGCAGTTCCTGGACATCGGCACCGGACTGCCCACGCAGGACAACGTCCACCAGATCGCCCAGCGCATCGCGCCGGACAGCCGGGTCGTCTACGTCGACAACGACCCGATCGTTCTCGCCCACGCGCGTGCCCTGCTCACCAGCGGGCCCGAGGGCCGTACCGACTACATCGACGCGGACCTGGCCGACCCGGCGCAGATCCTCGAACACGCCCGCAAGACCCTCGACTTCGACCAGCCGATCGCGCTCGTCCTCGCGGCCGTCCTGCACTTCGTGGCGGAGCCGGAGGCCTACGACATCGTGCGTGAGCTGGTCGACGCGTTGCCGTCCGGCAGCCGGCTCGTCCTCAGCCATCTCACCGAGGACCTGAACCCCGAGAACATCCGCGCGGTCCAACGGACGTATACCGAGCGGGGGTTCACCTTCGTGCTGCGGTCCCGGGCCGAGGTGGAGCGCTTCTTCGAGGAGAACGGGCTCACCCTCGACGAGCCGGGCGTCGTACCCGCCCACCACTGGCGTCCCGACGGTGGCGCGCCGGTCCCGGAGGAGGTCGAGGCCGCGTACTTCGAGTCGCTGGACGACATCGAGAAGGTCCGCTATCGCGACATCAACGATGTCACGGACGCGGACATCAACGTGTATGGGGCGAGTGGGAAGAAGGCCTGACGGAGTGCGGCCTTGCTTCAGGTCGAGGCGGGTCGGGTCGGGAAAAGCGGTTGTAGGTTGCAGGCATTTCTCTAGGGTGTGGGCAGGGGGCGTGTCGTCCGCCCGTCTGCTCGTCTGTCCGCCCACCTGAAGGAGCCGCCATGACAGCCCCGGTGACAGCCGCTTCTACGTCTGATTCCGCTTCCGCTTCGGCCTCCGTGCCCGCGCTCGCCGCGCGGGCGCGGGCGGTCGGCGGGTCTGCCGTACGGGACATCCTGGCCGTCACCGCGCGGCCCGAGGTGATCAATTTTGCGGGCGGGCTGCCCGCACCCGAGCTGTTCGACGCGGAGGGCGTTGCCGCCGCCTTCCGGGACGTGTTCGCGGACACGCCCGCGCGGGCCCTGCAGTACGCCACGACCGAGGGCGAGCCGGCCCTGCGCGAGGCGCTCGCGATACGGCACACCGCGCGCGGCCTGCCCACCGACGCCGACGACCTCCTCGTCACCACCGGTTCCCAGCAGGCCCTGTCACTGCTCGCCACCGCGCTGATCGAACCCGGGGACGTCGTCCTCGTCGAAACGCCCTGTTATCTCGCCGCCCTTCAGGTGTTCGGGCTGGCCGGGGCCCAGGTGGTCGCCGTGGCGGGGGACGCGGACGGGATCGATCCTGGGGCGCTGGAGGAACTGGTCGTCCGGCATCGGCCCAAGCTCCTCTACACCGTGCCCACCTTCCGCAACCCGACCGGCCAGACCATGCCGGCCGACCGCCGGGCCGCCGTGGCCGAGGTGGCCGCGCGGCTCGGGCTGTGGATCGTCGAGGACGACCCGTACGGCGAGCTGCGCTTCGAGGGCGAGCGGGTCCCGTGGATCGCCTCCCTTCCGGGCGCGGAGGACCGTACGGTCCTGCTCGGCTCCTTCTCCAAGGTCATGGCGCCCGGGCTGCGGTTGGGCTGGCTACGGGCACCGGAGGTGCTGCGGCGGGCCTGTGCCGTCGCCAAGCAGGCCGCCGACCTGCACACCCCGACCGTCAACCAGCTCGCCGCCGCCCGTTACCTGGCCGACCAGGATCTCGACGCCCATGTGCGGCGCGTGGCCGGTGTCTACGGGGAGCGGCGCGACGCCATGCTCGCCGGGATCGGGGACGCCTTGCCGGAGGGGTCGACCTGGACCCGGCCCGAGGGTGGCATGTTCCTCTGGGCCCGGCTTCCGGAGTCGTACGACACCGGTGCGCTGTTGCGGGACGTGGTGGAGCAAGGGGTGGCGTATGTGCCGGGGGCGCCCTTCTTCGTGGGTGAGGGGGGCCGGGCGACTCTGCGGCTGTGCTTCGTCACCCAGACTCCGGAGGAGATCGGGGAGGGGTTGCGGCGGTTGGGGGTGGGGTTGCGGTAGGGCTGTGCCGCGAGTTGGCACGCGCGCGGTTCGTTGGCTGCGGGTCGGTGGGGGTTGGTCGCGCAGTTCCCCGCGCCCCTACCGGGGCTAGTCCCACCAGAAGGACCAGGTCTGCTTGGCCAGCAGTTCGTGTTCGGCGTATGCGGGCAGGGTGGTGTGGGTTCCCTGCGTGATGTTGTCCGGGCAGAACGCGAAGTGCTCGGCGGCTATCGCCTCGGCCTCGGCGAGGGTCGTCGGCGGGGCCGCCACCGACAGCACCAACTGGTTGAAGGTGAGCGCCAGGACCCGTATGCCGAAGCGGTCCTCCCAGGAGCGGAGTACCGCGCACAGGCGGGCCGTGTCGCTCTCGTAGTTCGCGGGGCCGGACCAGCCGATGGCGGCGGGGACGTCGGCGGAACGGCGGGCGGGGACGAGGGCGAGGCGCGGTTCCTTGAGGGAGGAGCCGACGACGAGGGTCGAGTCGGCGAACCAGGCGACCAGGTCGTCGGCGTCGGCCTGTAGGGATTCGGCATCTGTACCGGTGGCCAGCCCGGGCCAGGCCTCACCCTCCGCCGCGTATTCCTCCCAGAACTCGGCGAGGACCTCCTCGGCGTCGTGGTCCCCGGGGTACGAGGTGTCGGCGGGCATCAACTCCCACTTCTCCGGCCCGCCCTGGCCGCCGTCCACCTCTATGACCACCGGTACGAGCCCGGCGGCCCGCCACGCGTCGTGGTGCGCGGCCCAGTCGCCAGGGGTGTAGGGCGCGTCGGCGTGCCAGAGCAGGGGCTCGTGCCAACGGCCCTCGTCCGTCGTGTCGATCAGTCTCCCGGCGGGGAGAGCGAGGCCGAGTGTGCTGCCGGTCGGGTCGGCAGCGAGGTGGGGCAGCGGATTGGGAAGTGTCGCCATGTCGGTGACTGTAGGGCCTGCCACTGACAACGGGCCCGAGCGGAAGGAAACGCTGGTCAGCGGGCAACGGTTCGAGATCGGTCCGGTGTCGGCGCGGCCTCGAATTCGCGTCGGACTGGCTTAGAACCGGCGTAGAACTGGCAATGATCGGGCCATGGTTCGGCGGCGGGAGGGTGTAGGTGCCGTGAAGGGCCCGTGGTGGTGCCCACGTCATCGATGATCTTGCGTGGATCTGTCCTGAAATCGATGCCCACGGGCGGGCGTTGAATCTGGCTTGTGAGCGGATTACTGCCCCTGACCTGCAACGGCTAACCCCATTGACGAGTTCCCGCCAGTATCCGTAGCTTCTCCCTCTGGCCTGATCCGCTCGGTTGGCCCATATCGTTCCCTGGGGGGAAGCAATGAACTACTTCATCGAGGCGCTCAAGAAGTACGCGGTGTTCAGCGGGCGTGCGCGTCGCAAGGAGTACTGGATGTTCGCGCTGTTCGTGGGCATCATCTTCGCCGTGCTGCTCGGCATCGGCTTCGCGGCCCACGCGCTGTGGATCGTGTCCGTCGCCTACCTGGCGATCCTGCTGCCGGCTCTGGGCGTCACCGTCCGGCGACTGCACGACACGGGTCGCTCCGGCTGGTGGATCTTCTTCGGGATCATCCCGCTCGTCGGCCCGATCACGCTGCTGGTCTTCTACTGCCTCGACGGCGACCAGGGCGAGAACAAGTACGGCCCCAACCCGAAGTTCGCCCCCGCGCACATCTGACGCTCGCGGCGAGGGCATCGTCCCCGTGCCCTGCGTTTTGGCCGCCTGGTTCCCTCCGGGCGGCCTTCGGCGTTCAGTCGGTCACCGTCACGATCACGATGACCGCGGCGATGACTGTGTCGAGGACGAGGCAGAACTCGGCGAGTGAGCGCGTCACCACCTTGTCGATGCGGTAGTGGTACGCGTCCCATGCCGCGTGGGCCAGCAGGCCGCCCGCCACGAAGTACGCGCCCACGGTCTGCGTCACGCCCAGGGCTGTCGCTGCGGCGGCGCCGAACGCGGCCATCGCGGTCAGGTGGTACGGCCAGCCGCCGTGCGGGGGTGGGGCGTTGGGGGTTCGGCGGCCTTGCAGCAGGCCGTAGGCCAGGAAGGGGACGGCCAGGGCGAGGATCACCCAGGTCGGGTCCACATCTCCTCCGCCCCATAACTCTGTGGCGAAGATGACGGCGACTGTGCCGAAGAACAGCGGCCACACGGAGGACGGTTTCCGGAGCGCCGCGGCGCCGAAGTAGATGAGCGCGGAGGCTGCCAGGGCCGGGGCCGCGTCGACGCCCTCGGACATGTCGAGCCCGATCAGCGCGGCTGCGGCGATGCCTGCCAGGACGGGCCAGTGGTGTGCGATGCCCGGTCGAGTGGCGGGAGTTGAGGTGGCGGGCGTCGCCGAGGTGTCGTGGCTGGGCTTGGGTGGGTTTGGCATAGCTTCAACGTACGTACCCCTGGGGGGTATGTAAACGGCTTGTGCGGAAGTGGAATGGCGGAAGCCGGGCGCCCGTTCGACTTCGGGTGCCCGGCTTCCGTACGGCTGTTGCTGCCGCCGTGGGGTCAGAGGCGCTCAGGTGTCCTGATGCCCAGTAGGGCCATGCCCTGGTGGAGGGTCTTCGCCGTTACGTCGCACAGGAACAGGCGGTTTGTCACCTGCTGTGTGGTCTCCGCCTTCAGGACCGGGCACTTGTCGTAGAACGTCGTGTACAGCGACGCCAGTTGGTACAGGTACGCCGCCAGTTTGTGCGGGGCGTACTCCGTCGCCGAGTCCGTCACCGTTTCCGCGAACGCGTCCACGTGCAGGGCCAACGCCCGTTCCGCGTCGTGCAGTTCGAGTTCCGGATGCGGCTGCGGGCGTACCTCGCCGGCCTTGCGCAGGATCGACTGGATACGGGCGTACGCGTACTGGAGGTACACGCTCGTGTCGCCGTTCAGCGAGACCATCTGGTCCAGGTCGAACTTGTAGTCCCGGTTCGCCGACGTCGACAGGTCCGCGTACTTCACCGCGCCGATGCCCACCTGGGCGCCGCGCTCGGCGACCTCGGCGTCGGAGAGCTGACCCAGGGTGTCCTTCTCCCGTACGACGGTCGTCGCGCGGTCCACCGCCTCGTCGAGGAGGTCCACCAGCTTCACCGTCTCGCCCTCACGCGTCTTGAACGGCTTGCCGTCCTTGCCGAGGACCGTGCCGAACGCCAGCTGGAAGGCCTTGACGTCCTCGTCGTTCAGCCAGCCCGCCCTGCGTGCCGTCTCGAAGACCATCTTGAAGTGGAGGGACTGGCGGGCGTCGACCACGTAGACCAGGCTGTTCGCCTTGAGGTTGAAGACGCGGTCGCGGATCGCCGAGAGGTCGGTGGCCGCGTAGCCGTAGCCTCCGTCGGACTTACGGACGATCAGCGGGACCGGGTTGCCCTCCGGGCCCTTGATGTCGTCGAAGAAGACGCACAGGGCACCCTCGCTGCGCACTGCGACGCCGGACTCCTCCAGGAGGCGGCATGTCTCGTCCAGCATGTCGTTGTAGCCCGACTCGCCGACGATGTCCGCGTCCCGGATCTCCATGTCCAGCTTCTCGAACACCGAGAAGAAGTAGATCTTCGACTCGTCCACGAACTTCTGCCAGATGGCGAGGGTCGCGGGGTCGCCGGCCTGGAGGTCGACGACGCGGAGGCGGGCGCGGGTCTTGAACTCCTCGTCGGAGTCGAAGAGTTTGCGGGCCGTCTTGTAGAGGCGGTCCAGGTTCGACATCGCCTCCTCGCCGCTGTTCTCCGAGGCCGCGTCGTCCGACTTGTGGTCCAGCTCGTGCGGGTGCTCGTCCAGGTACTGGATGAGCATGCCGAACTGGGTGCCCCAGTCGCCGATGTGGTGCCTGCGGATCACGTTCTCGCCCGTGAACTCCAGGAGTTGGACCACCGCGTCGCCGATCACCGCGGAGCGGAGGTGGCCGACGTGCATCTCCTTCGCCACGTTCGGCTGGGCGTAGTCGATGACCGTCGTGCCCGGGTGGGGGGCGAGGGGGGCGCCGAGGCGGGCGTCGGGGTCCGCGGACCTGGCCGCGAGGTTCTCGACGATCGCCTTGTCGGTGAGGGTGATGTTCAGGAAGCCGGGGCCGGAGACCTCGATGTCCTTGATCAGGTCGGCGGACGTCACGTTGGCGACGACCTGGGTCGCCAGGTCGCGGGGGTTGGCCTTGGTCTTCTTGGCGAGGGCGAGGATGCCGTTCGCCTGGAAGTCCGCACGGTCGCTGCGTCGCAGCAGCGGGTCCGCGTGTGCCTCCGGCAGGGTTGCCGTGAGGGCGTCCGCGAGGCGCTGGTGGACGGTGGCGGTGAGGGACTTGACCGGGGCCATGGAGTGGGTGCCGTTCTCCTGGGGGGTACGGGTGGATGTGGTCAGTATCCCATGGGGGGCAAAGGGGTTTTTGGGGGTGCGGGTGGGGTGGGGGTGGGGTTTTTCGCCCCCGCCGCCCCTACCCGTCCCATCCCGTTCCTGGGGGCTGTGCCCCCAGGCCCCCCTACGGCCCTGAACGGGCCTTGTCCTCAAACGCCGGACGGGCTGGAAATGCGGGCCGGCGCTGAAAAGGTGCGGGCCGGGGGCGAAGGGGTGCGGGCCGGGGGCGAAGGGTCCCGGGCCCGCTGTGCAGGGGTGCGGGTCGGCGGCGAAGGGGTGCGGGCCCGCTGTGCAGGGGTGCGGGTCGGGTGTGCAGGGGTGCGGGCTTGTCCTCAAATGCCGTACGGGCCGGCACAGTGCAGCCAACGTTGGAGGGTCTTGTTCACCTCTGGCGGGAGGGCGCTGAGGCTGTCGATCACGGCTCTGTCCTCCGGCATCGGGGGGATGCCGGCGACCGTCAGTGCCGCGTGGAGGGCCAGGCGTTGTTCGTCGCGGGGGGTGAGGGCGTAGGCCAGGCGGTGGGCGGGGTTGGGCGGCGGCGGGAAGTAGTCGAGGCCGTCGGGGTGTGCGGCGTAGGGGTCGACGACTGCGCACGTGGTGAGGTTCTCGTGGCTCCAGGGGGTCATCTCTGTCTCCTCGTCGGCGAATCGTTCGCTGATCACGGGGCCAGAGATGCGCGAGGAGGTCGCTTCGGTTGCGGAGGTGTGCGTACGTCACGCCTATGGCGCCATCGGCTGCTGATCACCTCGTGTGACCAGTCGTGGTGGTGGGCAGTGGGCAGTGGTGGGGAAGTTGTGCTTGAGAGGTAAAGCATTTCGGTCTTCGTTGCCTACTCGGCAGTCATGTTCTAGGCATGGGGATCATGACTCCCCCCACCAAGATTCTCGCCGCCCTCGGTGTCGCCGCCGGACTCGTTCTCGGGTTTGTCGGTAGTGCCGGGGCCGCCACGCCCGGAGTTCCGGGTGTCCCCTCCGTCGGGTTCGCTCAGCGGACCGTTGTCGGGTCCGACGGACAGGTTCATCGGCTCAAGCTCGCCGCCACGCCCACAACCCTTCCCGCCGCCGGTGGCACCGTGAACGTCGCCGGGACCGGGTACAACCGGGGGCAGGGGATCTTCCTGGCCTTCTGTGTCATTCCTGACGGGGTTGTCGTCGGGGATCCCTCGACCTACACCTCACTGCCCACGCCCTGTCTGCCCGGGCGGGACAGCAAGGACGGGTCCTCGCGGAGGATCACCGACAGTGACACCGGGACACCGGGCATCACGTTGCCGTACCGGGCGGGTGGCTCCTTTGTCACCACTCTCAACCTTCGGGCCGAGATCCAGGACGGCGTTGTGTGTGACGTCGACGTCAAGTGCGCCATCGTGACGCGGGCCGACTTCACTGCCACCGCCGACCGGTCCTACGACCAGTACATCCCGGTCAGCTTCGGGAAGTAGGGCCCGCCCGCCATGGGGCCCAGTGTCGCGGAGGCGCGCTGAAAAGCCGTTTTCGTGGTTCTGGGCCCACCTGGGAGAATGAAGAGGTCAGCCGTCCGACCGTAGGCGGCCGGCCTTCAGGAACTCTCAGAAAAAGAGGACGTGCCGATCGTGGCTCAGAGCACCGAGACCACCGACTGGGTCTCCCGTTTCGCGGATGAGGTCATCGAGGAGTCGGAGCGCCGAGCCCCCGGCAAACCTGTTGTCGTCGCGTCCGGGCTGTCGCCCTCCGGGCCCATCCACCTGGGCAACCTGCGCGAGGTCATGACCCCGCATCTCGTCGCCGACGAGATCCGGCGGCGGGGGTACGAGGTCCGGCACCTCATCTCCTGGGACGACTACGACCGTTATCGCAAGGTGCCCAACGGGGTCGAGGGCGTCGACGACTCCTGGGCCGAGCACATCGGACGGCCGCTGACCGCCGTACCCGCGCCCAAGGGGTCCGCGTACCCCTCCTGGGCCGAGCACTTCAAGGCCGCGATGGTCGAGGCGCTCGCCGAGCTCGGTGTCGAGTTCGACGGGATCAGCCAGACCGCGCAGTACACCTCCGGCGTCTACCGCGAGCAGATCCTGCACGCCATGAAGCACCGGGCCGACATCGACGCCATCCTCGACCAGTACCGGACCAAGAAGGCTCCCGGCAGTCCCGGCAAGAAGCCGCAGCAGTCGCAGAAGCCCGTCGACGACGCCGAGCTCGAGGCCGCCGAGGGGTCCGGGGCCGCCGGTGAGGACGACGGGAGCTCCGGATCCGCCGGGTACTTCCCGTACAAGCCGTTCTGCGGCGGCTGCGGCAAGGACCTCACCACCGTCACCGCCTACGACGACGACAGCACCGAGCTGACGTACACCTGCACCGCCTGCGGGTTCTCCGAGACCGTCCTGCTGAGCGAGTTCAACCGCGGCAAGCTGGTCTGGAAGGTCGACTGGCCGATGCGCTGGGCGTACGAGGGGGTCGTGTTCGAGCCGAGCGGTGTCGACCACTCGTCCCCGGGGTCCAGCTTCCAGGTCGGCGGGCAGATCGTCGGCAGTGTCTTCGGCGGCAAGCAGCCGATCGGGCCCATGTACGCCTTCGTCGGCATCAGCGGCATGGCCAAGATGTCCAGCAGCAAGGGCGGCGTACCCACGCCCGGCGACGCGCTGAAGATCATGGAGCCGCAGATCCTGCGCTGGCTGTACGCCCGCCGGCGGCCCAACCAGTCCTTCAAGATCGCCTTCGACCAGGAGATCCAGCGGCTCTACGACGAGTGGGACAAGCTCGACGCCAAGGTCGCGGACGGGTCGGCGCTTCCCGCCGACGTCGCCGCCCACTCGCGTGCGGTGCGTACCGCCGCGGGTGAACTGCCGCGTACGGCACGGCCGTTGCCGTACCGGACGCTGGCCTCCGTCGCCGACATCACCGCCGGTGCCGAGGACCAGACGCTGCGGATCCTGGGCGAGCTCGACCCGGCCGATCCGCTGGTCTCCCTCGACGAGGTGCGGCCCCGGCTCGACAAGGCCGAGGCCTGGATCAACACCCAGGTGCCGGCGGATCAGCGGACCATCGTGCGGGACGAGCCCGACAGCGAGCTGATCAAGTCCCTCGACGAGCAGGGGCGCCAGTCGCTGCGGCTGCTGGTCGACGGACTCGCCGACAACTGGTCCCTGGACGGGCTCAGCCACCTTGTCTACGGCGTGCCCAAGGTCCAGGCCGGGTTCTCCGCCGACGCCACGGCGAAGGAACTCCCGGCCGAGATCAAGGTCGCCCAGCGGACGTTCTTCGCCCTCCTGTACCACCTGCTCGTCGGGCGGGACACCGGTCCCCGGCTGCCCACGCTGCTGCTCGCGGTCGGACAGGAACGGGTGCGGCTTCTCTTGGGGGAGTAGAGGAGCAGGAGGGACGCGTGCGTGTTGTGGGGAGGGGCGTTCGGCTTGTGCCGGGCGCCCCTCCCCCTTTGTGTACGGCCGGTGGCCGTTCCGTTCAGACCGTCACCGCGATGGCCAGCATGATCGCCATGAGGGTCACCACGAAGATCGTGATCTGGCCCGGGGTCGGTACCTCCACCGGCTCTCCGGCGCGTGCCCGGCCGATCTGGCGGCCGATGTAGCGGGCGAAGACCACCCGCGTCAGGGCCAGGCCGAGCATGCCCAGGGTGTAGAGCATCAGAGGGGTGTTCCCCTCGTACTGCCGTGCCGCCGAGTCGAGGCCGATGGCGAGGGCGGCGCCCAGGGGGAGCACGACCACCTTCCACTTGTTCTTGCGCTCGAGGATCAGTGACTGGAATGCCACCGCCGCCGCGGTGCCCGCCACGACGGCGGCGATCCACCAGTCGGCGCGGGAGAAGTGAGAGGTCAGCACAGAGGGTTCCTTACGGCTACCAGGTGAGGAGACCGGTCACGAAGGTCACCCCGTCGCTGATGCCGTTCGAGATCGTCGTCCCGACGTTTTTCGCCAGGGTCTCGCCGCCCACCTTGAAGTTGCGGAGCAGCGCGCCCTTGCCCTGGAAGATACCGCCGATCACGAAGATGCCCAGCGCCTGCTGGAACTGTGGGGACTTCCAACCGCCGTCGTAGCTCAGGGACAGGAGGGCGCTCACTCCCTGCATGCCCCAGGAGGCAAGGCCGACGCCGAGGGCGACGGCTCCGACGGCGGGCGCGAAGGGGCCGGTGAACGGGGCGACGAGGGCGAGGCCGAGCGAGATCCCGCCCAGCACCGTGCTCCAGTGCCCGGTGGCCGACGCCCAGTCCTTCATGTCGCCCATGTCCTCGGGCCACATGCCCCAGTACTTGGTGTCGCCGGTGTTGTCGTCGTCGTACGCGGTGCTGTCGGACGGGTTGGTGCCGTCCTGTGCGGCCTTCCGGGCCGCCTCGGCGGCCTTGCGGGCGGCCTCGACCGCCTCGGCGCGTCGTTTCGTGGCCTCGATGGCGCGGGCCTCGCTGGCGGCGGCGGAGGCGGCCTTCGCGTCCTTGCCGGCCTGGATGGCGGAGGCACGGGCCGCGGTGGCGGAACTCTGGGCCGAGGCGGCGGAGTTCACGGCCTGCCTGGCGGAGGCCACCGCCTGGCTCATCGAGTAGTTCGCGGAGCGTGCGGCACCGCGTGCGGTGGACGCCGCCGACCGCGCGGACTTGGCGGACTCGGCTGCGGCGGCCGCCGAGCGGTCGGCGGAGTCCGCGTTGGCCTTCGCCTCCGCCGCGGAGTTGTTGGCGTCGGCGGCGTAGCCCTTCGCCTTGTTCTCCCACTCGGTCGCCTCGGCGGCGGCCTGGCGGGCCTCGGCGGCGGCCTTGGACGCCCGCGCCGCGTCCTCGAGGGCCTTCGCGGCGATCCGCGCGGCGTGCGCGATGGCGGCGCGGACCGCGGCGACATGGGTGGCGTGGTCCTCGTCGAGCTGGGCGACGCCGAACTTGTCCTTGACGACGAAGGCGCGCCGCATGCGGGCCGGGCCCTCGAGGACGATCTGCGCCGCCGACTTCATGTACGGGCCGCCGGTGTCGAGCAGGCGGACGATCTCTACGTTGTCGTCCTCCTTGGTGGCGGCCGGCAGTTCCACGGTGAGGAAGCGGTGCAGGGCGCGGGCACCGCCGTCGTTCAACGCGGCCTGGGCGCCCGCCCTGACGGCGGCACCGGGGTTCGCGTTCAGGAGGGCAGCGACCGCGACGCGGTTGTCCGTGGCCGCCGCCTCGACGGCGCCGTTGGTGAGGAAGTCGCCGACCGCGTTCGTCGCGGTGCCGGCCAGCGCCTGGAAGGCGGCCTCGGCGATGGCGGGCGTGCCGAGCTGGGCGAGGGTGAGGACCCCCTCCCGGTCGTCCTGGCCCTGGGCGAGGAGCCTGTCCGTGCTGATCCAGTTGACGATGTCGTCGTCGGCGCCGGCGAGGGCGTACTCGGCGGCCTCCCTGGTCCAGCCGCCGGTCGAGTCGAGCAGCCTGACGGCGGCCTTGCGGCCGTTGGTGACCGCGGTGGCGGTGTCCCCGGTGCGCAGCGCGGCCTCGGCGGCGGCGACGAGATCCTTGATCTCCGTGCTGGTGGCGTCCGCGCGGGTGCGCTGCTCGTCGGCCCGTCGGGTGTCGTCGGCCTCGAGCTGGGCCTGCTGGCGTGCCACGGCGACGCCCATCTCGGTGTCCTCGGCGATCCGCGCGGTCTCGGCCTCGCGGGCCGCCTTCTCCACCTCCTGGGCTTCCTTGACGGAGGCGGCGGCGGTGTTGGCCGCGGTGACCGCAGCGGCGGCGTACGCGGTGGAGCGCTTGGCGTACTCGATCGCCTTGCCCGCGTTGTCCGCCGCGTCGTCGGCCGCGTCGGCGGCCTTCAGGGCGTGCTCGGCGGCGCTGTTCGCGGCGTCGCGGGCCGCAGCGGCAGCCGCGGCGGCCCTGCCCGCGAGCGTCGTGGCGATGCCCGCGGCCCGGGTGG
>NZ_JARAXP010000037.1:0-31935 GCF_033793965.1 Streptomyces sp. ME02-8801-2C
TGACCGTTTGAGCCCGGCAGCCGGGATCATGACGACCCTTTCAATCGAACGACATCGTCACCCTCTGCGACCGCTCCCCAAGATCTGTGCCAGACCCCGAAACTCACCGACATTCAGAAGCACTCGGACCCTCCACTGACATCCGAACTCGACGACAAACGACATCCGTTGCGGGATCAGGCACACATTCCGTGAGGGCGACTGTCAGTGCGTTGAGGGCTCAGCGTCGTCCCATTTCCACCCGTGCTCGGGAAATTGCTCGAGTAGGGCGGTCAGCGAGGTTGCCTGATGGATGGCGGCCGACCAGTCCTGGGCGGAGTTGTCGAGCAGGACGAGAGCCGGCGGCTCCTGTCGAAAGTCGTAGGTGAGCATCTCGCGGCCACCGTCCCCACCGATGACGACTCCGCCGGGGAAGCGTTCTTGGATCTCGCCTGCCTCGTTGACGTCGACGAGCTCCTCCATGGCATTGATCATCAGGAAGTCGTCCGCAGGAAGAACGAATCGACTCATGCTCCCTTCCGTGGCCAAGAAGGTCCGGTAGTCGTCGGGGAACCGGACTCCGAGCTGGCTCTCGGCCTGCGCTATCTGGTCGTCGTTCGAACTCATGACGTCGTTCTATCAAGCGCAGCTCGCACTCGGGACGCCCGGCTGCCTCGCGGTGAGCAGGACGCGCTTGCGCAGTAGCGGGAGCTAGGCTCGTCCGAACATTTGGCGCTTGACCATCTTGATGTGGTTGACGCGGCCTTCGACGGGCCCGGAGTTCCAGTGGCTGGTCAGGCCCTGGATGACGGCGTCCCAGTCCTTCTCCAGGCCGGTGGCGAAGCTGTGCAGTCCAGGTAGGTCTTCGGCACGGACGGCAGCGATCCAGTCCTTGAGGTGCTGGCCGGAGCGGGTGGTGAGAATCTCGGCGAACCCACGGACGAGTCGGCTCGCAGCCTCGAGTTCGGGGCTGCGAGCGAGGACTTCGGCGAGCTGTTGGCGGTCTTCGTCCCGGAGTCGGCCGGGGTGACGCATCATCCAGCCGGTGATCTGGCGAACGCCCGGTGGTGCCGGGCCGACGACACGGATGCGCTGCCGGCGGCGGGGCCGCAGGTAGTCGCTGATGGTCTGGTAGTGGCCTCGGTAGCCGAGTCCTTGGAGTTCGGCGTGCAGATCGATGGCGTTCGTGCAGCCCTCTGACCAGCGTTTGTCCAGGTGTGCTTTGTAGGGGTCGAGCTGGCTGGGCCGTGGTTGACGTCGCCCGGTCAGCAGTTGTTCCGGGGTTTCGGCGCGGGCGGTTCGGCGGACGGTGTTTCCACCGATGTGCAGTTCCCGGGCGAGCTCACGGATGCCGTGCCCCTGGGCGAGGAGGGCGTGGATGACGGTGTGGCGTTCGCGGATTCGGGCTTCGATCGGTGACATCTCCTTGGCCACGCCTGCCGGGTCGGCGGTGGCGATACTCGCGGTGCTGTCCGGTCCGGCGGACGGTTTGAGACAGGCGTTGTGCCGGCGGACGCTGGTTTCGACCGCGGTGCCGAGGTTCTGCCAGATATGGAATCGGTCTGCGACCTGGACTGCTTGTGGTGCGCCGGTGCGGGCGCCGTCGGCGTATGAGCCGCCTCGGTCTCGGCAGATGATCTCCACACCGGGATGCTTGCGCAGCCAGTTCGCCAGCGTCTTCGCGTCCCGCCCCGGCAACAGGTCAAGCGGCTGGCCGGTCACGCAGTCGATGATCACGGTGCCGTAATGCTGTCCGCGCCGGCTCGCGAAGTCATCGACGCCCAGCACTCTCGGCTCCGGCCAGTGCGGGTCAGGCAGGGCCATCACCAGCCGTAGCAGGGTCGTCCTGCTGACCACGCTGCCCAGTACCAAGGCGAATCGGCTGCCCGCTCGGCCTGCGAGAGCGACGGCTACCGCTTCCAGAATCCGACGTGACGCGGGTGTCCGTCTGCCGTACCGGACGGTCAGCCCCTCGACCTGTTCGACGAACGTGCGCCGCAGGCAGCCAGTGTTCTCGCAGTACAGCCGGCGCACGGTCAACTCGACCAGCACCGGCTGACCGCCGATCGGAGTGTCGGCCAGCCGGCGCTCGTAAGTGCTGTGCACCCGGCTCGACCGAACCGAGCAGTCCGGGCACCGCACACTACGGCTCCGCGTCCTGGCCGAGACCCGTACCGTCCCGCACTCAAGGAACACCC
Organism: Streptomyces sp. ME02-8801-2C; assembly: GCF_033793965.1. Lineage (NCBI taxonomy): Bacteria > Bacillati > Actinomycetota > Actinomycetes > Kitasatosporales > Streptomycetaceae > Streptomyces > Streptomyces sp. ME02-8801-2C. Next base: position 2,178 of record NZ_JARAXP010000037.1, read on the forward strand.
GCTCCACCAGCACCGCGCTGAAGTGCGGAAACAGCACCGCTATGAGGTCATCACACCGCACCACGGTCCCAGATGACGAGACGTCACCGTGACAAAATGCCGTTGATCGCCCTCACGGAATGTGTGCCTGATCCCCGTTGCGAGCTACGCAGCCAGAAGACCGTGGTGGTCGACAACGCCAAGATATTTAAGGCCGGGCAGTTCAAGGATGCCTGCGAGACGCTGGGCATCGAGGTGGAACCGGCCCGGGAACGCACTGCCGAAGACAAAGCAATCATCGAGCGGTCCAACCACTCCATCAAGAGCGGCTTCTCCCAGTTCGTCGCCGGTTACACCGGCAACCGGCTGGATCGGCGCGGCAAGAACGTCGAGCACGAACCCCTGCTGTCGCTGAACGAGTTGCAGGACCTGTGGCACGAGTGGGTGGTCACCGAGTGGCAGACCGCGCGGCACGAGGGGCTGCGGTCCCCGTTCCTGCCGGCCATGGTGGAGCACGGCCGCAACGGCGGTACCGACGAACATTGTGACCACGACCAGCAGCAGGACTAGTACTCCAGCAGTACTTCGTGGCTTGACCTGGGGAAACGTCGGGCGGTGGGAGTGTAGCGGGCAGTTGGCCGTCACGGGCGGCTTCTGCCCGCCCACCCCTCGAAGGAGTGCCCCCGACGGCGGTAGCACATCCGTGCGGGGAAGCCCCCGAGTGTGACCACCGAACAGGCAGAGACCTGGGACCGTGACCTGGACGACCTCTTCACCACCATCGGACACCGCTTCGGCCGCGTCGAACCCCGCCGCCGCATGCGGGACTACGTGCGCGCACTGCTCGCCCCGGTAGCCCGAAAAAACAGCTGGCAACTGGCCGAGCACGCCGGCCACGCCACCCCGGACGGTCTGCAGCACCTGCTCTCCCGCGCACGCTGGAACCCCGACGACATCCGCGACGACCTGCAGACCTTCGTCGCCGAACACCTCGGCCGCCCCGACGGGGTACTGATCATCGACGACACTGGGTTCCTGAAGAAGGGCATCACCTCCGCCGGCGTCCAAAGGCAGTACTCCGGCACCGCCGGCCGCACCGAGAACTGCCAGATCGGCGTCTTCGCCGCCTATGCCAGTTCCGCCGGCCGCGCCCTGGTGGACCGGGAGCTGTACTTGCCGAAGTCCTGGACCGACGACCGCGACCGCTGCCGCGCGGCCAAGGTCCCCGATCAGCGGGAGTTCGCCACCAAGAACACCCTCGCGGCGACGATCGTCCGCAGAGCTCTGGCCTCGCCACTGCCGATCGCGTGGGTCACGGCGGACGCCGCTTACGGACAGGACAACCGCTTCCGCCGGATGCTGGAGACATCCGGCCTCGGCTATGTCCTGGCCGTCCCCAAGTCCCAGTTCTCCCTGGCCGGTCCACGCATCGACAGGGCCTTCGAGCAGGCCCCCGACCAGGCATGGGAACGCCGTTCCTGCGGCGCGGGCGCGAAGGGGCAGCGCGAGTACGACTGGGCGGCCGTCCGGTTGCGCCCAGTGGCCGAGTACGACCACCAGGACGGCGTGTTGATCCGTCGGCGGTGGGCGCTGGCACGGCGCAGCCTGAGCCGGCCGGACGAGATCGCCTACTACCTCGCATACGCACCGCTGGATGTCGCAGTGGACGAACTGGTGCGCGTTGCAGGTGCCCGGTGGGCGATCGAGGAGTGTTTCCAGGCCGCGAAGAACGAGTGCGGCCTGGACGAGTACGAAGTCCGCCGTTACGTCGGCTGGTACCGGCACATCACCCTGGCCATGCTCGCCCACACTTTCCTCGCGGCGATGAGCGCACGAGCAGCCGAAAAAGGGGATCCACCGGTGAGGATGCCGTGGTCATCGAGCTCACCGTGGCGGAAGTGCGGCGACTCCTGGCAGCTCACGCACCCCGAGACCTTCGCACCCACACCCATGCGTTGAGCTGGTCGCACTGGCGCTGACGACGCCAAGCGGTGGCCCGCCGCTGCCACTACCGCCGTCGGGGGCACTCCTTCGAGGGGTGGGCGGGCAGAAGCCGCCCGTGACGGCCAACTGCCCGCTACACTCCCACCGCCCGACGTTTCCCCAGGTCAAGCCACGAAGTACTGCTGGAGTACTAGGGCGGGAGCGGCGGGAGCGGCGGCCGTCTGGTCCTCGCCGCCCACGGCCTGCTGGAGTTCCTCACGGGCGCGGGCGAGTTCGTTCTCCAGCGCCGCGACCTTGGCCTTGGCCTGCTCAATGACGGCGGCGTTGCCGCGGCGTCGGGCGAGTTCGGCGAGCGCGGCGCGGGCCTGGGCGGCGAGCTGCTGGCTGCGGGCGTGCTGTTCACCCCAGGCCAGCAGTTCCTCGGTCCGGTCGCAGCCCGGGGCCACATCGGTGCTGTCGGCGGCTTCCGGCTCGGTGGGCGCCGGGACGTCGGCCGGTTGGGCGTCTTCCTCCTGCCCGGCTCCCGGTGCGTCCTCGTCAGTGCCGGGCGGCGTGGTGTCGCTGGAGACGGGCTGGGTGTCGTCCGGGGCGGGCCGTCCGGCGAGGGCGAGGGCTTCGGCGAGTTCGGCCTCGGACAGGTCGACGGTCTGAAGGACGGTCGCGATGTCGGTGCCTTCTTTGAGCATCGAGACCGCCACGGCGAAGAACGCGTTGCTGGTCGGGGTGGAGGTGGTCATGGGATCTCCCGTGGCGGGGCGGTCGGTGGAGGAGGAAAGCAGCGGCAGCAGCGGCACCAGGTCGTCTTCGGTGACCGGCAGCCCGATGGCGTCCAGGAGCTCGGCGAGGTCCTCCTTGTCGCGGGCGTTGCGCGCAACGAGGCGGGACACGGCAGCGTCGTGGCCGGCGGTGTCTTCCGATTCCGGCTCCAGGGTGAGAGCCGAGGTGCCGAGGGCTTCAGCCCAGTCGGTGAACTTGCCGCCCATCACGCCGCCTTCGCGGCGGCGAGCCGCCCGGACAGGTGCGGGTTGGCGTCGGCGATCTCGCGCAGCAGCTCCGGCGTGGGCTTCCACAGGCGCTGGGAGCCGCGGGCCGGGATGGGCGTGGTCAGCCGCTGCACCCGGGCCAGCTCCCAGTGGAAGCAGCCCTGTTGGGACCAGGGCGTGCACCCACCGTCGTCGGCGTGGATGTCGGCGAGGTCGGCGACGGCGACGACCGCACCGCGCACCAGCTGGTGGTCGTCGGCCAGCGTCTGACGTACGGCGGGCAGGGCCAGGGCCGGGATGTCGACCTCGGATCCGGCGTGGATGAGGAGGGTGCCGCGCTTATCTAGAGCTGCCGAGCGTTTGCGCAGGCCATGGCATTTGAGGGGGTGAGGGACGTTGGGCACGTTCCGTTGAGAGAGACGGGAACGGAAGGCTGCCCCTGCGTGCGTCGGAGCGCAGGGGCAGCCAGTTCCAGGAGATCAGTGCGCTCTAGTTGTCCTGTCGCATGAGGTTGGTGCCACGGCGTCCTCGAGCGTGAGGTGCTGCGGGACGGTGTCGAGCAGCTTTGGCGGTTCGTCGAACACGACGCGGTTGTCGCTCCCCCGAGGTCCGGCTGATCGGCGGTCGGCCTCCGAGCGCGGCGTCAGGGCGCTCGTGCCTGTAGTAGTCGAGGAAGTCGGCGAGCGCGGCGCGGCGTTCGCGCTCAGACGTGTAGCCGCGGGTGTAGGCACACGCGTGGGCGGGTGTGCCGTGCTTTCGACGTTCCCGTTCGTCCGCGGCGTGAAGGCCGGGTGCGCTTGTGCTTCGGGCCGGTCGCGGCCAGCGCGGCGGCCCAGGTCCGGGAGCGGTAGCAGGCGCCGTTGTCGGTGAGGACGCGGCGGATCGGCGTGATGCCGTGGGCGGCGAAGAACGCGACGGCCCGGTGCCAGAACGCAGCAGCGGTGACCGCGCGTTCGTCTTCCAACGCCTAACGCCTCGGTGTAGGCGAGCCGGAGTGGCCAGGACGGGCTTCGGTGGGAGCCTCGGGACGGACCGACCTGGCCACCCGCGGGTGAGGCCATCGGCGTCCTGATAGTGAAGGTTCCACCGTAGGAACGGGCGCTGCCCGAGCAGGCCGGCCAGGCGCTCAAGAAGCACCGCGCGGGGATCCGCCGGTACTTCAGGATCCGGGCGTGCGCGCTGGCTGACTCGCGCAAGGCGGCCGACGAGCTGGTGAAGGAGAGCCGTGCCAACACCTCAGGTACTCGATGAATTGCTGCACCAACTGAGGCCTCGTGTCTGCCAGGGTGCTGACCTTGATCCGCAGACGCTGATTGACTGGTTGGGGCGGCAGCTCGACGCGGAGATCGCCCTGGTCGACCGCGCGGGCAAGGTGGAGGTGTCCACGGCCCGGCTTACGCCGGACATCCTGGCCAGTCTCCAGCCGGTGCTGACGCAGTTGTCAAGGGGACAGCTGGCCGCTGCGGCCTCGCAGGTGGGCGGGTTCCATGTGCGGTGCGAAGCGCTGGGACGGCCCGTGCCGCGTCCGGTGCTGGTGGTGGGCAGCCCGTCACCGCTGACGCGGGAGTCGCTGACGCTGGCTTCCCATGTCGGCGCCGTGGTCGAGGTGTTGCGACAAGCCCAGCAGGCCGACGACCTCGCACTGCGTTATCAGCAGGCGGCAACGCGGCTGCGCCTGGCGGTCTTCACGGCCCTCATGGCTGGAGAAGTGACGCTGGCCCGCCGGATGACGGCCGGTGCCGTTCCGCCGCTGCTGGACGCTGAACGTCTGCGCATCCACCTGCTGCGCTGCCCGCCCTCAGACCGCGGCAGGCTCATCGACGCCTACCAGGATGCGTCCGGCTATCACGGCCGCGGCTTGATGGTGCGCTGCCCCGTCTACGACCATCACCTCATCTGTCTCCTGCCCGTGGACCACGACGGCGACAGCGTGGACGGCGGCCTGGCCGCGCCCTTGCGGGCGCTGGTACGAGACAACCCAAACTACGCACTGGGCATCAGCGCCCCCGTGCCCCTGCAGGCCACTGCGCGGGCCTACGATCAAGCCCGCCATGCCCTGGCCATCGCCTGCCACACATTCGAACGGGTCGCCGACTACCACGGCCGGCCACCGCTGGCCGGGCTGCTCCCCCGACGGCAAGCCCTCGCCTGGGCCCATGCCTTCCTGGAGCCGATCAGGGACGCTCCCCGGCTCACCCTCGACATCACCAGCCTTGCCCTGAACTTCCCCCGCTCCGGCGTGGCGCGGCTGCTCGACATCAGCCGCAACACCGTCACCGCCCACCTGACGCGTGTCCAAGACGCCCTCTACCTCGACCTGCAGGACCCCCACAGCCGCGCCGAACTCGCCCTGGCCCTGGCGATCAACGACCTCCTGGTACCCGACGGCAACGCCGCAGCCGAGCATGTGCGGACGCCTTCGGCGGACAGTCTGCTGTCCACCGAAGCGGCCCTCACCTGGGCCCACGCCTTCCTCCAACCCCTGCAGCCCGGCACCCACCGCACCGTGCACCAGACCCTGCGAGCCTGGATCGAAGCCGGCACCGATGCCCAGCGAACGGCCCACAACCTCGGCATCAGCCGCACCACCGTCCGCGCCCACCTGCGCACCGCCGAACAGCTCCTGAAACGCAGCCTCCAGAGCCCAGGACCCGGCACCCACGAACTCATCCACGCGTTCCGCATCGCCGACCGTGCACCGTGAACAGCCGCAACCCCGCAACTGCGCACCGTGCGCATTGCCCGCCATCCACAGCACTCCCTACAGTCTGCTTCACCCGGCTGCGACTGCGCCTGGGGCGATCTGCAGACGACAACAACGAAATGTGCGCTCCGCGGCCTCTCGTCGTCCCCTCTGCCCGGGGGAGAGGCAGCCCGGCTGATCTGCCGCTAGCTACGTTCAGCAGTGCCCGAACCCGCTTCGACGTCGAAAGGACCGCACACATGATCTCGCTCATGGACCCCGAGGCGGACACCGAGGCCCCCGCCTGTGCCCCGGGCACATTCACTCTCCGCCCGAGCATCGGTACGCGCAGGTCTGTCCGTTGCTCCGTCACCCCGAAGGGCGGCGCCAGCATCGGCGAGCGGTCCCGCAGGTCCATCCCTGTCGGTCCTAGCGGGTTCTAGTGTCCTGCGCCAGAGATCCGTCGGCAGAAGCGGGCGAGGTCCGCGACCAGTGGGTGGCGTTCTTCGGAATCTCCTCCAGCGTCGTGACCACGACCGCTTCCACCTGATCAACGCTGATAGTGGGTGGCCGGCCCGGCCGGGGCTCGTCGACCAAGCCGTCGAGCCGCCCCGCCAGGAACCGGCGCCGCCACTTGCGGACCGTGTCCGCGGCCACCCGCAACTCGCGGGTGACCGCGACAATCGGTGGTACCTCCGGCCCCGCACACGCCAGCATGATCCGCGCGCGCAGGGCCAGTGCCTGGGCCGACGACGCCCGCCACGTCCACAGCTCCCTACACCGCCCGCTCGTCATCAGACAGCTGCAAACGGTTCCAGTTTCGGGCCCCGACGAAGAACTGACGCACAAGCAGCAGAAGTCCCACAACTACTAACGATCAACTGCTGGCGCAGGACACAAGTCAGCCTCGAACCTTTCAGGTTCCTCACGCCTCATTCCCGTATGAGGATCTCTCCCACACCGCCACTGACACCAACTCAGTTGGGAAAGTTAGCGTTCCGGCATATCGCGCCAGGGCGCGCTGCTTCGGGTCCGCCACCGTATGCCGTCTATCAACTGCCGCCGCCTCCACGCGACGTGACACGACAGGACGAGACTTCATGGAGATCAACCGCACCCTCCGCACCAGAGCGACGGCTCTCGCCGTAGGAGTGACCCTGCTGTCCGGCGCCGCCGTGGTCGGCGCCGCCGGGCCAGCCGCGGCCGCGAGCGGCTGCAACGCGACCTATACCAGCGCCAAGAGCTTCATCGAGTGGCGCGGGGAGGCACGCATCCCCGCCTGGAGCGACGGCACCTATCTGAGTCTCAACTGCTCGATGCAGGAGGGGTCCTCCGGCGCTGGTGTCAGGGCGCTGCAACTGACCCTCAACAAGTGCTACCGCGAATCGCTGGACGTGGACGGGGACTTCGGGCCGCGGACACGTGACGCGCTCAAGCGAGCCCAGGCCAGGGAGCGCATCTCGGTGGACGGCGGCTACGGCCCGCAGACGCGCAACGCGCTCGCGTGGTACTACAAGCCGGTCACCGCCATGGGCTCCGACGAGTGCAGCCGGCTCTGACGAGCTGGCGCTCCGAGCGGAGCGACGATCCGCACCGACGGAGCGGACCGGAGCGAGAGTGAGCCTCTTCAGCGCGGCCATGGAACGGGGGCCCCATCGATTCCCGCTCCGGCGCACCGGCCACCCGGCGGCTCCCCCGACCCGCCTCGGCGCACCGCGCGTCGGGCAGACGAACCTGAACCGTGGAGGATGTACATGGCGGAAGACCCGAATGTCCTGGCTGCTCAGAAGTGGGTCAACGCGACCTACGCGAACGCACCCGGGTACGTACCGTGCCCGACAGACGGCAGTACGGGCTGGGCGACGGTGGACTGCCTCACCCAGGCACTCCAGCATGAACTGGGGATTTCCCCGACCGTCAAGATCTTCGGGCCGGGCACTCTTGCGGCGGTGAGGCAGCGCTACCTGTTCCCCGACCAGGAGACCAACCAGAACATCGTCCGCATCTACAGCGCCGCCTTGTGGTGCAAGGGCTACTACGGCCCGGCGCATCCCGCCATATGGGACTTGAGGGCCGCGACCTCCCTCGCTGAGCTCTACAACGACATCGGTCTCGACTTTCGCGAGCCCCTCGACGCAGACCTGTGGGCCCGCGTCACCCGTTCGCTGCTGCGCATGGACCAGTTCCGTACCGTGCCCGGCGGTAACGGCACCACCAAGCGCATCCAGCAGCGCCTCAACCAGCGCTACGTCCAGCTTGTCCGCATTCCCGCCATGAACCTGGTGCCGACCGACGGCGTCTACTCGCGCGATGTGCAGCAGGGGTTGATGCTGGCCGTCCAGTACGAACTCGGCCTGGACAAGGCCACCATCAACGGCTACTTCGGCGAGGGTACGCAGCAGGCCCTGAAGACCGTGGGCACCGGCAGTGACCTGCACTACGACCTGAGGGTGCTGTTCCGCGCCGCCTGCTGGTTCAACTCGCCCACCTGGGACAGCAACGGCAGCGCCGTCCACTTCCACCCCGAGAACGTGCTCGACGAAGATCTCTGGGAGGCCACCGAGCCCTGGGTGCGCACCTTCCAGACGTTCTCCCAGCTCCCCACCGGCGGCGCCAACTACAACTTCCAGACCTGGGCCCAGTTGCTCGTCTCCAGCGGCGACACCAGCCGCGCCGCCGAAGGCTGTGACACCGCCGCGTACACGAGCAAGGAACGCGCCCAGGCCCTCAAGAACAACCCGAGCAACTCCTACAGGCTCATAGGCCGGTACTTGGACGAGCACCTCGACCCCGGCGACGAGCACTACCTCGGCAAGGCGCTCAAGCCCGGCGAGGCACAGGGCATCATCGACGGCGGTCTCGGCCTTGTCCCGCTGTTCCAGTACAACGGCACCGAGTTGGCCAACTTCACCTACGCGAAGGGGTACGACCAGGGTCTCAAGGCCGACGCCAAGGCCAGGGAACACGGCATCCCGCACGGATCCTGCATCTACTTCGCCGTGGACTACGACGCTCAGGACCACCACATCACCTCGAACGTCGTGCCCTACTTCCACGGTGTCCGCACAGCCTTGGAGCAGAGCGGCGCCCGCTACATCTTCGGCGTGTACGGCACCCGCAACGTATGCGAACGGGTCTCCCGCGAGGCCGGCGCCCGCTGGTCGTTCGTCTCGGGCATGTCCTGGGGCTACTCCGGGAACCTCGGCTACCCGATGCCGCACAACTGGTCGTTCAACCAGATCCGCGAGTACGAGTTCCAGGCCGGCTACGGCCTCGACCACAACATCCATCGGAAGAATAGCGACGAAGGCGCGTGGCGCCTCGACGCCACGGGCACTGGCGACCAGGGCCTGCGGAACTACATCGACCACGTGAAGCGCATCGAGGGCGCCATCTCCGCCATGGGCGACGGACCTCCCCGGCACGCGGTGATCGACAACACTCTCGCCTTCCTGCGCTGGGCCGAACCCATTTACCACCACCCGAAATGGTCGGCCATCCTCGGCGCCATCTGGAAGGAGGTCCTGGATGCCTGCGCGGCCGCGGGCATCGAGCCAGGCGACATGGTCAAATACGATGATCCGCGGGCGAACCACCACATCACCCTCGCGCACTTCGGCGCCGCCGCCGAGGGCCACTACACGTACCCCGGCAGCGGCAACAACGACGTAACCGTGGGAGAAGGCTGCGGATGGGCAGGGGACATTCTCAACGCCTATACGCAGTGGCGTGAGAACCACCGCTCGATGTCCGGGAGGGATTTCTGCATCCAGGTCGTCGGATCCGCCACAGTGGAATCCTGGTTCAGCAGTGACGACCTCATCGCCGATGTCGATGCCTACAACATCTCCCAGTATCTGCACGGCTTGGACGGCGGGTCCGGCGGCAACGGGGACGACAGGCTGCTGTCCGACGCCCTGTTCACGTATCACTTCTGGGATGGACCGAACCGCTCGGCGAAGCGGTTCACCCACTTCTACGAGAACCGGTTCGGCGGCAGTTCCGGCAGGTTCGAAATAACCGTGCGGAATATCCTGCTGGATAATGAACCCTGGTCCGCGTTCGACCAGGGCAAGGGGGGCTTCCTGCCTGACGACAAGGAGCAGTGGCCGGACAAGATTCCCTCGGACCAGCTCGCCTCGTTCGTCGATGGACTGCACACCGTCATCACCCGACGTGTGGAAGGGGAATAACGTGAGCCGCACCATCACGCGCCGGGGCGTCCTCGCCGCCGGGGCCGCTACCGCCGTGGCCGCCTGGATCGCCCACGCCGGCCCGGCGGCCGCCGCCCCGGGCGCCGTATCGAACGGGAGGAGCGACGCATGGACCCGGGACAGATCCGTGAACGGCTGGCCCATCGCCCCCGACGCCGTCAGCACCCACCTGATGGAGGGCTCGACAGCCTCCGTGGACTTGCGTGACGGTGCGGTGGCAACTGTGCTCCTGCACGTCGCCCGCCGCTGGCACTACGAGATCGCACCACTCGACACCGGCCAGGGCGGCGGCATCAGCGGCCACACCACCAACCGGACCGTCGCCGCGGACTACGAGTCGAACTACCTCTCCGGCACCGCCCTCTGCCTCCACCCCGCCGCCTACCCCCTCGGCGGCTCCGAAGAGCTGTGGCCCCACCACGAACGGATCGTGCGGGACATCCTCCTGGACTGCGAGGGCACGGTCGTCTGGGGCGGCGACCTCGATCCCGTGAAGCTGTCGCACTTCCACATCGCCGCCGGACCGGACGTGGAGGCCCTCGCCCACGTCGCCGAACGGCTCTCCCTCCGGCCCGGCGTTGAGCGGACCCGCGGAGCGGGGGCGGTCAGAGACCCTGCCCACCCCTCCCGGCGCGTCAAGGCACGCCGCCTTGAACGCGCTCAGAACAACTGAGCGTTTTCCAACCTCAGGTTGAGGAGTGGTGAAACTGCGGCACTTCGGCTACACGGGTCCGATCGACGGCATCGCCGGGGACGGCGCCAAGGCCGCGTTCGCGAAGTTCGCCGACGTCCACGGCTGATCTGTACGCGCCTGCCTCACCTCATTACGGGGGAGGTGAGGCAGGCGCGCTTTCCCGTCACCGAACGAACGAACGAAGGGAAAACGCATGCGACCGAGCGTTATGACGAGGTCGATCGTCAGTGCCACCGCTGTCGTCGGGTTGGTGATCGGGGCCCTCGCGGGTGCCGGTACCAGCTTCGCGGCATCCGCACCGGCGGCCCAGCCGGCGGTGAGCGCCGAGTCCTTCGGCACCCTCGCGACGAACAACCTCGGCCTGACCGAAAGGCAGGCCAAGGACGTCCAGCTTTGGCTGCGGTGGAACTATGAATACACCGGTTCCATCGACGGACTGCTGGGCACCAACAGCTGGAAGGCAATGCAGCGCCACTTGGCGGCGCGGTGGGACTACAACGACTCGATCGACGGGATCGTCGGCACCAACACGATCAAGGCGCTGCAGCGCATGCTGCGGGGCCACGGCTACACGGGTCCGATCGACGGCATCGCCGGGGACGGCACCAGGGCCGCGTTCGCGAAGTTCGCCGACGTCCACGGCTGAACTGTACGCGCCTGCCTCACCTCATTACGGGGGAGGTGAGGCAGTGTCAATCCCCTCGCGCCGTGGAGATCTTTCAAGCGGCCAACCCCACGGTGGGGTCGGCCTGATGGTCTCGTTCGTAGTCGATCGGGCTCCGGTATCCGCACACGCTGTGTAGCCGACGGGTGTTGTAGAAGCCGGTGATCCAGGTGGCGATCTTCAGCCGCGCCTCGGTGCGGGTGGTGAAGGTGCGCCGGTGGACGTATTCGACCTTGAGCACACTGTTGAACGCCTCGCTGACGGCATTGTCGAAACACGAGCCGACACGGCCCATGGACTGGGTCACGCCGAGCCGGCGGCAGGCGCGCCTGAAGCGCCGGGACTGGTATTCGCTGCCGCGGGCCGAGTGGAAGATCGGAAGACGGTTCCCAGTTCGCGTGCACAGCCCGAAGCGGCCAGGCCCCTCTGAACGGCAATCAGCTCAGAGTGTTCCGTCGACCACGGTCACGGCCAGTCCCAGGAGTCGAAGCTGAGACGAGGAATACGCGACCGTTTGATACGTGACTCCGCCAGCACCGAGGGCCGGTGACGGCTGCCGGGTAGTCATGTGGACGACGCGACTCCTTTGCTCTGGTTTTTGATCATCAGACGGAGGCTGGTGCGGGCGGCGGTGAGCTGGTCTTCGAGCTCGGTCACGCGGCGTGCGAGGCCCTCGGTCTCGGCGGTCTTGGCGCCGAGGAGTGCTTCCAACTCGGCTTTCGACTGGTTGAGTTCATGGACCCGGGTGGTGAGATCGGCGGCACCGATCTGGTCGAGCTGCTGGCCGAGATGGAGGCGCGCGTTGCGCTGGAGCTGGTCGCGTTCGGCGCGGAGTTTGCGGATCTCCTCGCGGGCCAGTTCGAGATCGACGCGGAGGCTGAGCCTTCCCCTCGATCGTGGACACCTGGAGACTGGGACATGAGGTTCCAGAGGAAGTAGTGCCAGGTGGGAAGCAAGAGCAACCGCAGCAGGCGGTACACGGAGGAGTTCAAACGGGACTCGGTCGCGCTCGTGCGCTCCTCCGGGAAGACCGTCACCGAGGTGGCCCGTCAGATCGGGGTCAGTGCCGAAGGTCTGCGGAATTGGGTCAGGCAGGACACGATCGACCGCGGGCAAGGGGCGCCGGGAGAGCTGACGACGGCCGAGCGCGAAGAGCTGCGCCGGCTGCGGAGGCTGGCCGCCGAGCAGGCGGAGACGATCGAAGTGCTGCGAAAAGCGGCGGTCTTCTTCGCGAAGGAGAGCGATCGATGAGCGAGGTATATGCGTTCATCGAGGCGGAGAAGACCACCCACCATGTTGCTCTGTTGTGCCGGCTTTTGAAGGTGGCCCGCTCCTCCTTCTACGCGTGGCTGGCGGGCGAGAAGACGCGCTCGGCGAGGAAGGCCGCCGATGACGCCCTGGCCCACGAGATCACTGTGCTGCACCTCGCCTCCCGCGGCGTTTACGGGGTGCCGCGTATCCATGCCGGGCTGCGCCGGCTCGGACACCGCGTAAACCGCAAACGGATCGAGCGCGTCATGCGTGAACGCGGCATTAGCGGCGTCACCCGGCGCAAGCGCCGCAGCCTGACCCGCCCGGCGAAAAGGGCGGTGCCCGCCCCGGACCTGCTTGGCCGCGACTTCACCGCGAGTGCACCGGGGATGAAGCTGGTCGGGTCGGGTAGCCAGAGGGAGTTTCACCCTCCGGCTCCCACAGAACCGTGCGTAACAGTCTCCCGTTACACGGCTCTTGTCACCCTGATCACCAGAAATTACGGCACAGGCGCCAATGCGCGAACATTCCCGGGTACCGCTGTGTGATCCCCTGGAAACAGTCCTTGGCTTTCTTGAACCCGGCCAGCCGTTTGTACTTTCTGCGGATCCAGCGCACCAGGTAGGCGTTGATGCGCCGCAGGAGGGGTTTCAGCGCGGAGTGATAGAACGCTCCGTAGTACTGCATCCACCCTCGCACGATCGGGTTGACGATCCGTGCGAGCTGGGCGAAGGTGTGGCCCGTGCGCCGGTGGATCCGCCACCCGCGCAATTCGGAACTGAGCCTCTTTAGGGCCTCCTTGCTGATCGCAGGCAGAAAGCACGGAAATGTCACCCCGTGCTTGCTGCGCGCCGCGCGAGCGCGGAACGTGAACCCCAGGAACGTGAACGCCGTGTGCTCGTACGAGCCCCGCCGGTTCGCGTCCTTGCAATAGACGATCCGGGTCTTGTCGGGATGCAGGTGCAGCCCGACCTCTTCCATCCGGTTCCCGATCGCCTCCACCAGTCTTCTGGCCTGGCGCTCGCTGACGCAATGCACGACCGCGTCATCCACGTAGCGTTCGAAGGGGACGTTCGGAAACTCCCGAGCCAGCCAACTGTCGAACGCGTAGTGCAGGAACAGATTCGCCAACACGGGCGAAACCGATGACCCTTGCGGGGTCCCTCGGTCTCGCATCTGCAAGGTGCCATCGGGTAGTTGAAGCGGTGCCTCCAGCCATCGCCGGACGTACAACTTCACCCAAACGGCGTCGGTGTGCGCTTCCACAGCCTTGACGATGAGGTCCCAGCGGACGCTGTCGAAGAACTTCCGGATGTCGAGGTCGACGACCCAGTCCTTCTTCCAGCAGCGTTCTCGGCACCTTTCCACCGCGTCCAGCGCCGACCGCCCGGGCCGATACCCATAGGAGTCCGGATGGAACTTCGGTTCCACCTCGCGCTCCAGACGGGCGGCCACTACGGTCTGTGCAATTCTGTCCGCGACCGAGGGAACACCGAGAATTCTGGTGCCACCGCCATGCGGCTTCGGAATCTCCACCGCTCGCACCGGGGGCGGAAAATAGCTTCCCGATGACATCCGGTTCCAGATCTTGAAGAGGTTGCCCTTCAGATCCTTCTCGAAATCCTCGATTGAGCAGCCATCCACACCCGGTGCCCCCTTATTGGCCCTGACCTTCTCCCATGCCTCCCATACTTCCCACTTCGAGATCTCAAACGACTTTCCTGGCGACTTCAGCTCGCCCACCCGACTCCTCCCAGGACACACCCGGTTGATCGAACGAACACAGCCACGGATGACCCGGCCCCTTCGCTCCATCTCCATTACAGAGACTTCATCACTACTACGAGCCGGTCCGCCGGCGAGTCCCGCACCGGTACTCGATCCCTCGCGGTTTCCGCCGCTTCGGGACACTCCCTCTCCCTGCCCATGAGGCAGGACTCTCGGGACTCGCCTTCCCACGTTCCACGTGAAAGCAGCAGACCAGGCTCGCGTCGCCTCCATGCCGGGCACCGTCTGGCCAGTAGACGGGTGTCCGCCAGACTTGTCCTGGAGCCATATCTACACCCCCAGTTTCGATGCCATCTAAATACGTTTTCGACACGTCATCAGCGATTCGCTTGCGCTCGCCTTCCTGGTCCCCACCTGACGCCTCATGGACGCCTTTTCCACATCGCTCACCACGACGGTCTTCAGCCAACGCAGCATGTGGCGGTTTGAAGCCTCCCCCCGCAGGGCGGCTCCGAAGGGCCTACCTTCCTGAGCCTCTCTTCCTGCGTTCGTGGCACACCGACATCACCTACATCCCCACCGACGAGGGCTGGTTGTATCTGGCGACCTGGCTGGACCTCGCCACCCGCGAGATCGTCGGTTACTCGATGGCCGACCACCACCGTGCCGGCCTGGTCGTGGATGCGCTGACGATGGCCGCCGGACGCGGGCAGCTGAAGTCCGGATGCATTGTGCATTCAGACCGCGGCAGTGAATACACCTCGGACGAACTCCGGTGTGAGATAGGCCGGTTGGGACTGCGGCAGAGCATGGGCCGCACCGGCTCCTGCTTCGACAACGCCGCCGCCGAGTCGTTCTTCGCACTGCTGAAGGAGGAGATCGGAACCCGCCGCTGGCCCGACCGGGCCTGCGCACGAGCGGACATCTTCGCTTTCGTCGAGACCTTCTACAACCGACAGCGCCTACGCCGTCATCCACGCTGGGGCTATCTCACCCCGCTGGAGACCCGGCAGCGCCTCGAAAAAGAACACGCCCTCGTGGCGTAAGCATCGAGTGTCCAAGATCACGGGGAAGCTTCAGCCGATGACCTACCCCAACACCAAGGACATGTTCGACCGGCTGGCCCGCCGGGCCGGATTCCCGGCCCGGCCGCACATGCTGCGGCACTCCGCGGCCACGTCCTGGATCCGTTCCGGAGTCCAGCCGGACGTCGCCCAGCACCTGCTCGGTCACGCGTCGCCATCCTCGATGCAGCCGTATCTCCACGCCACCGACCGCGACAAACGTGACGCCGTCGAGTCCACGGCTGCCCGGCGTCGGGAGGCCCGATGATCACCGCGAACAGTGCCGCGACACTGCTGGCCGCGCCGCCGGACCTCGACTTGGAGGCATGGACGGCCTGGCTGACAACTCCACACAGGCCCTAGAAGCGATCCGGTATCTTCAGCAGAGCGGCGCGAAGATCACACACGCTGCCGTCGCTCGCACCGCAGGTGTTTCTTCGTGGCTCACCTATGCCGACGGCGTGCGCGAACACGTTGAGGCAGCCATCAGTGGACAGGTCCCGCCTCGCCCCTCCAGGCGGGACAACTCGGCCAGCTCGACCAGCCTCCGCGTCGATCTCGAACTGGCCCGCGAGGAGATCCGCAAACTCCGCGCCGAACGCGACCAGCTCCAGCGCAACGCGCGCCTCCACCTCGGCCAACAGCTCGACCAGATCGGTGCCGCCGATCTCACCACCCGGGTCCATGAACTCAACCAGTCCAAAGCCGAGTTGGAAGCACTTCTCCGTGCCAAGACCGCCGAGACCGACGGCCTCGCACATCGCGTGACCGAGCTCGAAGACGAGCTCACCGCAGCCCGCACCAGCCTCCGTCATATGATCAAAAACCAGAGCAAAGGAGTCGCGTCGTCCACTTGACTACCCGGCGGCCGGCCCCGGCTTTCGGGGAGTATCGGAACGTACGGCGGTAGGCGGCGATTCGTCGGCCCGGCCGGCAATCTGCTGCTGCTCCTGGAGGCACTGCTGCTCGGCTTCCTTGCGGTGCCGGTCGGCGGCGAGCTCCTCCTGGACGACCGCGTCGGTGTCCGGGTCGTACGGGCCGTCGTGCACGGCGAGCAGCTGCACGATGCGCCGCCACTCCGCGAGCTCCGCTTCCCGGCGGCCGCTATCGTCGGCCAGGTCTTCGTGGCGGCGGTCCATGTCCGCGTCGAGCTCGGCAACCGCCGCAGCCCGGCCCTTGTGTACCGCCCTGCGGCCCTACCGACACCCAGTGATTTCGCCCGCGACGCCGACGTCTTCCAGGCCACCGGCTACCGCTACCTCCACGAAACATCGCCGAGGCTAGCGGTCGTAGGTCACAATCGAGATTGATCCGTTGGCGGTCTCGATTGGTGAGGTGTAAAGGCTGAAGCCCGGGTAGCCCGTGTTAGGTGCGAACGTGAAGCCGAACATCTGCAGCGCCTTGGGGAAGGGGTGTGTCGCGCCGTTCGGGTGGGCCGTGGTGGTGTCCACGGCGGCCGTCAGCCACCATCGTTCATTGTCCGCCTCGTCTTTGCCGTACGTGTATGTGAGGCTGAAGTTGATCATTGAGTTGTGTGTCGTGTCGATTACTGCTCCGGTGCCGATGCAGAAATCGAGTTCGAGCGTCGCACCCTCTTCGAACTCGTCATCGTCGGTGATCGTGACAATGTCGCTCTGCCCGGCGAAGAGCGGGTTGGGCACGTTGCTGATGTCCGGACCGCCCGTCGCAGTGTAGTTGCAGAGTGTCAGAGGCTTTGACGCGTTGCAGGTAATGCTGACCTGCAGCTCTCCCGAACTCGATTGGCCGTGCAGCACGGTGTTGGCGATGTTGTTGCCGAGATTCGCTGCCGCGATGAAGTTCGCTTGGAACGCGGCACCCGCATTCAGTGCTCCGAGGAAGATCTCCAGCCCATCTCCCTTCCTGGCTTGCATTTGTGCATTTTGGATTTCGCTGAGGTACTGGTAGTAGCCGTAGGTGTCCCTGTTGGCCTGCAAAGCCACTTCGTACATATCATCGATGAACGTGACCGTGCCGTTGTCAGTCGTGACCGGCGCGTTCGCAGTCTTGGCCAAGCTGTTAGTCAGAGTCATTTTTTCTCCCTCGTACCGAATCGCTCAGACAGCTCCGCCAGTGAACAGGCAGGAGCTGTATTCGATGTTCATCTCGAAATTAAGTCACTTGCCGCCCGTTGTCCTGTCGAGCGCCGATTGGCCCAAGGCGGCCGAGCCCCGGCAACGGGCCAGTAGCGCGCCTCGCCCGCCCGGCCAGGGCCGGTAATTGATTGCGGCCGTAAGACGACAGAAGGTGAAATCGGGGGAATGTATATGGCGGGGTACCGTTTCACGCTGGCCCGTCGTGCGCGTCGGTCGGCTCACTACGCATGCGACGCTGAACGCGTGGGCTCACGGTTCAGCGTGCCCGTGGACACCCTCGCCTTGATGGAGCAGCGGCCTGACCCGGCACGAGCTGCCGGGTGCGGTGTTCGACGTCCTGTCCGCCACCGCCACCGCCACCGCCACGGACACCGACGTCGCCCCGCGCGGCTGGCGGCTCCTGGCCCTCGGTGACGGCGCGCGGCCCCCGGTGGCCCGCACCTCTCTCAACGGAACGTGCCCAACGTTCCTCAACCTCTGAAACGCAATGGCCTGCGCAAACGCTCGGCGACTCTAGATAAGCGCGGCTGGATCCTGATCCACGCCGAAAAGGCGAAGCCGGAGCCCGGCGTGCTGCGTGACCCGCTGGTCGCCACCGCGATCCGCGGCCGCGAACTGCACCTGGGCGCGGTCATCGGCGTCGCCCGCCTCACCGGCTGCCACCCCGACCAGGGGCCCGAGAAGTGCACCAGTCCCTGGGCACAGCGCGGCGGGCACCACCTGGTCTTCGCCGACGTCCAGGAGCTCGCCCTGCCCGTACCTGCTACGGGCGCGCTCCCGGCCTGGAAGCCGAAGCCGCACCTGCTGACGCACGTGTTCCAGCAGCTGCCCGACTTCCGGCCGTGAGCACGAGAGGCAAGAAGGAGAAGCCGCCGTTCGAGCCGGGCCTGATCCCGGCTCCCGGCGCCCTTCTCGACTGGCGCGACAACCAACACTTCGACCGCTGGCAGGACCGCCCCTGCGCCCTGTGCGAGCAGCCCACGCCCATGCGCTCCCACGACGGGGAGCCCGTGCACAAGACGTGCGCTGAGGACTGGATCAGTCAGAACCCCAGCGAGGCCCGCCGCCTTGGCTGGTTCGCCTCCGACGTCCAGCCCAACCGCCGGCGCGACACCCACCACGCCTGAACCCCTCCACCTGGAGGCTCCCTTGAGCAGCACCGACCGCGACGTCGACCACGCCCTCGCCTACCCCGAGCCGCCCGCCTCCCCGCTCTGGCACCGCCACGGCGCCAAGGCCCGGCCGCTCACCGACGCCCAACAGAAGCGCAACCGCGAGCTGTTGGACCTCGCGCAGCGCAAGCCCCGCACCACCACCACCACCACCGCGGCGTAGGAGGCCCTGCCATTTCACCGACATGAAAGAGGCCCTGGAAACCGAGGCCCTCGAACTCACCCCGCTCGCCAGCGGCCAGAGCGCCGCCGCCTCCCTGGTGGTCGCCCACCAGGCCCGCGACAAGGACGACCTCGCCGACCTGCTGGGCGCCCTCGGACTGCCCTGCAGCGAGGACGACCTCGTGCCCCTGCTCCCCCACCTCACCACCGCCGACACCCCGACCGGAGACCTGATGCCCGTCAACGCCTTCACCGCCACAGCCGTGTCCATACTGAACAACGGCGACAGCCCCGAGCACGTCCGCGACACCCTCGGACTGACGGAGGGCGAACTCGCCGACGCCGTCCAGCACGCCAAGATCGCCGAAGCCGTCCAGTCCACCGGTCTGCCCGCCACCGACACGGACACGAAGGACAGCGCTGGGGCCCCGGAGACGGGCCCGGTCACGGCACCCGACAGCGCAATGGACATCGACCAGACCGAGGCCCTACTGGTGTGGGCGGAGAACCACCCGGCCGCCGCCATCCGTGACCGGGCCGCCCGCGTCCGCAGCGACCTCACCGAGCTGACCGACCGCCGTACCGCCGACGCCGCGCAGCGAGAGGCAGAGGAGCGGGTCGCCAAGGCCAAGGCCGAACTGGAGGCCGCGCAGGCGCAGCTGCGCCAGGTGAAGTCCGGCGGCCGCACCGCCATCGAGGACCAGGCCACGTCCGAAGACCAGAGCACCACTGCTGTGGCCGCCGCCCCCGCGCCCAACGGCAAGCGCAGCAAGGAGCAACTGGCCGCGATCCGGACCTGGGCGCGGGCCAACGGCCACCAGGTCGCCGCCGCCGGGGTGATCCGGAAGTCGGTGGTAGACGCCTACGACACCGCCCACCGCACCACTGCCCTGGCGGAGGCGAGCTGATGGACACCAAGCCGCTCACCGTCGACGGCTTCCTCTGCACCGTCCCCGCACCCGGCGACGGCCCGGGCACCGCCCGGTTC
Organism: Streptomyces sp. ME02-8801-2C; assembly: GCF_033793965.1. Lineage (NCBI taxonomy): Bacteria > Bacillati > Actinomycetota > Actinomycetes > Kitasatosporales > Streptomycetaceae > Streptomyces > Streptomyces sp. ME02-8801-2C. The sequence goes on from NZ_JARAXP010000037.1 coordinate 21,818, forward strand.
GAGCTGGTCGTATCCCCCACCGATGACCTCGTGGACGACGTCGTCTGGTCCTGCACCACCAGCGACCCCCGGATCGCGGACGCGCTGCTCACCGAGATCCAGTCCGGCGACCTGCTGCACGTCTCTGGGGTCCTCTCCGAGCTCGACGATCCAGCTCAGCCCGCCCGGCTCACCGTCGACGCCCTGGAGGTCCTGGCCCCCGCACCGGCGCGAGCCCTGCAGGAGCTGGTCCTCGACAGGTACGGCGACTACATCGTGGTGTTCGACGCAGATACCGACGCTGTCCCAGTCTTCAACGCACACGGGCAGTGGGTCGGCACGGCCGAAAGCCCCGACGCCATCGGCTCCCTGATCGATACCCACGAGCGCGCGAACGGTGGCGGCGGGTGATGGACACGACCACCGCGCAGCCCCGCACTGTCCTGGAGCGGTTCCCCGCCGGAGCCCCCCGCGGCTCATGGCCGGCGGAAGAGTACGCCGCCGGCCAGCGGGACCAGGGCATCGACGCTCGCGTCGTGATGGACCTCAAGAGCGACCAGTTCCTCGTGGTCGCAGACCCTCTCTAACTCTCCCGTCAACCTCGAGCGCCGCGCCCCGCCTCGCGGCGGGCGCGGCGCTCCGGCCTCTGGAGGTACCGCCTTGGCCTGGTAGTGCTGTGCGGGCCGGTGAGTTAGGTCGTGAGTGTCAGCGTTTAATGCGGCTGCGGACAGCGAGGACGGCGAGCGCGAGCAGAGTGGGTTCGAGCAGGCGGGAGGCCATCTCGATGTAGGTGCCAGCGGTGGTGAGGTTCTGTCCGGAGGAGCGGAAGACCACGGAGTTGACCACGACACGGGTGGCTTTCTCCGCGCGGTCGGCGGTCAGGCGCTGGTGCCAGGTGCCTGACAAGTGCGGGTCGGGGCTGGTGGTGTTCAGAGTGACCTTGCCGTGGCTGAGGGTACCGGTGGTGGCCGGTTCAGGGTCGCGGTTGGGCAGGCCCCACAGCATCAGCGCCAGCAAGGTGGTGGCCATAGCGGTGAGCAGCCAGATCATGGCGCGGGAGGAGCGTTGTCCGTAGCCGGACAGCAGCCAGTACCCCCACAGCAGGCCGCGCTCGCCGGGCGGAGTGCCGGTGTGGTCGTGGCGGCGCATCTCCATCTCGCCGTAGTAGAAATCGGCGGCGCCGGGTTCGTTCTTGCCGTCCTCGAATGCCTTGCGCAGTTGTCGGTAGATGGCGGCCACATCGTCAGGGTCGGGGGTCAGGCCAGGGTTGGGGTGGTGCGGGCCGGGCCGCCAATTCCGGGGCGATGAGGGCTGCCCAGGGGACGGGGTGGGCTGGCCGGCGGTCTGGGCGCGCCAGTGGTGTTCTTCGGCCAGGGTGCGACGGCGGGTCCAGTGGCAGGGCCATATGCGGTGGCGGCGGTGAATGCCGGTGGGGGTGGGGGCGAAGAGCATGCGCCCTTCCAGGCGGATCTGGTCGAGGTGGAAGGCGCCGGAGAACAGGCAGTCGCTCAGGTCGGTGTCGGTCAGGACCAGGTGCGCGGCGTCCACGCCTTGCACCGACACCACCCGCACGCCCGGGGCGTGGCCGGCCAGCAGGCTTTCGTCCATCATCGGGGTCCCGATGGCGGTGAACGGGATGGGATGGGCGGTGACAGCGGCAGGGGAGGACAGCACTGCGTGGCTGAGATTCACGGTCGCGTAGCGCAGGCGGAATGTGGCCGTCGACTCCCACCGCGTCCGGACGCAGTCCACCTCGCCCGCTGCGATCTCCATCGTCACGGGCGCCCCGAATGCGCACCCGGACAGATCAACCCGCCCGGCACACAGAATCGGCCCGAACGAGGACAACACGGTGAACGTGGCCCCCCCGAACTGAGCGTCGCCCGAGAACGTTGCCCCGTCGAACCGGACGTCGTTGGTGAACGTCGCCTCGCCGAACTGGGCGTCGCCGGAGAATTTCGTCCCGCCGAACCAGGCGGTGCCCGAGAATGTCGTCCCGCCGAACCAGGCGGTGCCGGTGAACGTTACCCCGAAGAACTGGGCGTCGCTGGCGAACGTCGCCCTGCCCAACCCGGTGGTGCTGATGAACGTGGCGCCGACGAATCGGGCGTCGCCGGTGAACGTCGCTCCCTGGAAACGGGCGGTGCCGAGGCTGGGTTTTCCGGTTGAGGGGTCGTGGAGGGCACGGAGGAGGGCTTGGAGGAGGTGTTCGGTGATGGGGGTGCCGCGATGGTCGATATCGGCGCCAGGGGCCAGGCTGGTGAGGTAGGAGGTGCGGTCGGCGTCGTTCAGGTGGGCCAGGCAGGCGGTGTTGCCGGGGACGTCGATGCCAGGGCAGCCGACGGGGTCGGTGGTGGGGTCCGCACCGTGTCCGCAGTACGGCCAGGCCGGCGCGGGGAGCGTGTTCATGGCTTGGAGGCTCCGGGGCATCGGTTCTGGTGGAGTGTCAGGGCAAGCGCTCGCCAAGGCATTCCAGAGTCGGTGACCTGCCGATCGTCGTTCCTGATGAACTGGTGAACCCGGGCCGACGACAGCCCCGCTGCCCCAACGAGCTTCCACACAGAAAAGCCCGCCCCGCACGGCAGTGAAAGCGCAGTCACATTCCTGACCGGCCTGCTCCAGCCGCCACGCCAACCGCGGAACTCACGCCAGCACTTGCCGCTCCCGGCAGAACGTCTCAGCCACTCACCCGTCACCCGTGACAGCCTGCCACTCCGCCCTGCGCCACCACCGGGCATTCAGTGAACTGAGCGCTTTATCGGTCTCACCTGCTCCGCGACTCTCCAAGCCCCCGACCGTGCTGTCAGGGTGCAGGCCGCCGCGCGCCGTTGGCGTACGGCGCCCTGTGCACGTTCGCGTGTACCGGGCCGGGCACTTCCACGGCTCTGGCAAGATTTTCGTAGGCGGAGATCATCTGGGTGCCGTGGTCGGCCCGTCCGTGTAACGGCGGCGGAGGTGGGCGATCAGGACGACGCGGTGGCGCAGGAGCGGAACGCCGGCGCGTCCTGCCATCAGGCGTTTCTGGAGTTTGACGTCGGTGATGCGGCCTTCGTTGACGCCGGAGCTGTAGGTGGTGGAGATTCCCTGGGCGACGGCGTGCTGGTCTTCGCGCAGGGATCCGGCGATACCGGCAAGTGGTGGCAGTCCGCTGTGGGAGAGCGCGTCGAGCCAGGCCGGTAGGGGTGCGGCGTCGCGGTTGTGGAGCATGGCGGCGAATCGGCGGACCAGGTCGTGGGCGCGCTTGAGTTCCGGGCAGTGCGCAAGGAGGCGGTGCAGGCGGTCGGCGACGTGTAGGCCGCGGCGGTCCGGGTGGGTGGTGATCCAGCGGGCGGTCTCGCGTGGGGACGGCGGGCGTGCGCGGGGCTGGTCCAGCGGCAGTCCGCGTCGCAGGGGCGCGAGGGCCATCTTCACGCGCTGGTAGTGCCCGAGGTAGCCCTTGCTGCGGAGTTCCTCGTGGAGGACCATCGCGTTGTGTTCGCCCTCGTCCCAGCGTTGTTGCAGGTAGTCGCGGTAGGGATCCAGGGTGGAGGGCTTGCGGGGCGGGCGGCGCATGACCTCCTGCCAGGTGCGGGCGCGGGCATACTTGCGCACGGTTTTGCGGTCCAGGCCGAGCTCGCGGGCCACGGCGCTGTAGCTGCGGCCGGTGTCGGTCAGGGTGTGCACGGCCTGGAACAGCCCCCTGGCGTGCTGCCCGGCTCGTGTGTCCGCCGCAGCGTCTTCGGTGGCCACTTCGGCCGGTTCCGGGCCGGCCTCTTCCGCCGGCGGGAGGGCTTCGGGCAGGCAGCTTCGGTGGGCGGTAGCGATGTCCTGGACGCGACGTGACAGTCCCTGCCACATGTGGGAGCGGTCGCTGACCTGCACAGCCTCGAGGGCGCCGGCAGAGATGCCCTGGCGGTAGGCCAGCGAACCATCGCGGCAGACGATCTCGACACCAGGATGCTCACGGAGCCAACGGCTGAGCTGTTCGGCGTCCCGTCCCTCCCAGAGCGTGAGGGGCAGACGGGTGGTGGCATCGACCAGGAGAGTTCCGTAAGTGCCGCCGTAGAGAGCGAAGTCGTCCACGCCCAGCACCCGTGGAATGACAAGGGCCGGCAGTGGCATCCGCATCAGCTGCGACAGGACGGTGCACCGCGAGAGCGTGACGTTCAGGACCCGCAGCATCCGTGCTCCGCCCCGGCCCGCCAGTAGCACCCCTGCTGCCTCGACCACCCGCTGCAGTAGTGGTGTGCGCCATTGATAACGGACAGTCAGACCCGGCACTTGCTCGGCGAACGTCACCTTTGCGCAAGTGGTGTTCTCGCAGTACAGACGGCGCACGCTCAGCTCGACCAGCACGGCACGGTCGCCCAGCGACGTATCCCCGAGCCGTCTGACGTATCGGCTGTGACACCACCCGCTCGGTGTCCCGCAGCCCGTACACGGCGCGGGAGCAAGTGACCGCGTACGCGCACGGACAACCAACACAGGTCCAGAGCCGTCGACCGAGAGAACCGACACGCCCGCCAAGTGCGGTATATAGATAGGGCAGTTCAACAGAGCACACTCAAAGGCTGCCCGTTACGCGGACCGGCCGACCACGGCACCCAGATGATCTCCGCCTACGAAAATCTTGCCAGAGCCAGCAAAGACCGAACGCCGACACCGGCCCGCTCCTGCAGCGGGATGAACGAGCGCGCCGCTACCGCATCGACGATGTCCTCGTGGCTGGCCTCCAGCGGGCCTTCGCTCTGGCCGACGCCTGCCCCGACTTGCTGTGCGGCTAACCAGCCGGCCCGGCCAGTCACCTGATGCGGCCACGCCATCGGTTGGAGAACGTCTCGCCCGGCCCCGCACTCAGCTGGATCGGCACGGTTGCGACGTCGATGGCCTGCTCGGGCTACGGAGTCGCGGTCCGCGCCGGAGGCCGCAGTTGGGGAACAGGGTGCCCCTCCGGCCAGAAGTTCAACAGCTCGTTCTCCTTGGAGACGGCCCTGCCGTTCACGAGTTCGCGAACGGCAGGGTGCCGAAGACCAACGGGGGCCCACCGGAGTGGGCCCGCCGTCGGCGTCAGTGGCGGGTCTCCCACCACAGGATGAGCAGGGTCACCGCGCGCTGCCGAGCCGGTTCGCCGCGCCCTGGAGGAACTGGATCTGGACATCCTGACCATGGCTTCCGAGCCATTTGCGCAGGCGGCAGCTGGTGTGCCTGAGCCGCCTGCCCAGGTGTGCCCAATGCTTCGGCCCGCGTTTCGCGTTGTATACGTATTCACCGCCGGGCCGTACGTAAATAGCCTTGCCCGGAAACTGGATAGAGAGGCGGAACGACGCACCAAGTCATTGACTGTAATTAGCTATGGCTTCCCTATTCCTGGAAGGGAACCCTGCCATCGGACGCGAGCATTTTTCATGTACTGCTACGAGGCGGGGCAACAACCCTGAGGACCGGTGTCAGCAGTCAGTGTCCGCTCTCCACGGGCGCTCTTTCAAGGCGCGCGGTATAGCGACGTGCCCGCAGTCCGGATCTGGGGCTGGAAGTGAGCAGACCCCAAGCGTGCCGACTCCGTGTTACCGACCGCACTTGACTCAGTGCGTAGAGCATGTCCTGCCGGTGCGCGGTCCGCTCAGTCTTTGGCATCCACCATGCACTGTAGGCAGCTACTGCTTTCGGCACGTATTTACCGGAAAGGATCAGCCACACTGCCGCGCCGAGGGCGCCTCCTGTTCCCATTCCGCGGAAGATTTCTTGGAGACTCGGGCTACCCACGAGGTAAATCACCAAAAGTGCGATGCCGCTCACCATGGAGCCCATGACTCCATAGATGATTGAGTTCTTTGCCGCTGACACGCTGCCGGAATCGCCTCCAGAAATTACATACCTCAGCCCACCGACGGGGACCAGTAGCAGCGATATGATCAGGAAGAGCCAAATGATCCCGGGAAGAACTACGAAAGCAGCGTCGAGCACAGAAGAAGGATTCATCGTGCCCGTCCCAACCTGAGCCAGCCGGGAATCCAGCCACCCTCCTTCTCGTCTGTGCCCTCCGTCTGCCGTGCGGCGGCTTCTGTCTCCACGAACACCTCGGTTATGCCACTTTGGGCGCCGTCGGCAAGTGTGTAGGAACGCCGGGTGTGGTCCCCGATTGCTTCCTCATACTCGTGCAGCAGGCCCGCGACGACGAACTCGCGCAGGACCTGGCGGGTGTCGCTGAGCGGGATGCCGGTGTCGCTGGCGACCTTCAGCAAGTCCACCCGGCCACGGTCGCCCGTACGGAAATAGCGTGCGATCTCGCGGACGGTGTGATTGTGCAGCACTCCGCCGCGCGCGCGGGTGACCAGTTCCCTGGCCTTCTCTCGGCGACGTGCTTCGGCCTTCACCTGCTCCAGCGCGGCGGTGACCGTCTCCGGAGCAGAGTAGCGAGCGACGAGCCGAGCATAGCCGTCGTCGGAGCCATCCGTTTCGGGGCTGCGGGTAGGTCCAGTACTCATGCCTCCTCCGTTCCGAGTGCGCGCTGCAGGGCGCGGCGAGCGTGGGCGAGGTTGCCGCGGGTTTGTTCGGGAGTGCAGCCGAGGATCTCTGCGATCTCTTCTGGCTTCAAGTCTGCGAGGGTGAGTGTCATGACCTCCTGCTGGCGCGGCGGCAAGGTTTTGACGGCAGCTCCGGCCATTAGGGCGAGTTCAACTGCGGCGAGATCGGCGGCGGCTTGGGGGTCGGCGAGGGGTGTGTCGGGGAGCCGTGCGTGTTGGTCCTTGGCTATGCGGACGGCTTGTCGGAAAGCGACAGTCCGCATCCAGGCTTGAGGATTGTTGATTTTTTTCCAGTCCAGCAGCAGGCGGGTCATGGCCTCCTGGGCCGCTTCGTCGGCGATCTGCTCAGCGAATCCGTGATGATAGATCAGCGTGGCCACCACCTTTGGGTATTGCTCCTGGAAGAAGGCTTCGTAGCCGTCTGCCTCACTCGCCACTCCTGCTGTCCTCCCCCTGTGGACTGGGGCTGTCGCCGGGTGTGATCACACGCCGAACGACGAGGACCACTATGGTGATCAGGAACACCAACAGGGCTGCAGCGAGCGTGATCTGGGTGGACTTCGTCGTCGCGTACAAGGTACCGAGACCGCCCAAGATCGTGTTGATGAGCAAGACGAGCGAGGCGATCTCGTTCGCCTTCTGCATGTCATGTCCGGGCTCCCTGGCGGGAGGCGTCTGGCGAGAAGCCCCACTCGCGACGAGCGGGGTCTGTTCCTCGCTCTGGTGAGGCGCCAGCTCCGCCTCGAAGGCGTTGTCGTCCGTCATGCCTACTTAGAGCAGTCGAGCCACCTCTACGTGAAATGTGACGTGCACCACATGCTTTGTTCGTGGACCAGCGAGAGCCGTCCGCTACCGATGCAGACGCCCTGGCGGGTGGCCACCTGCCATCGCCGGTTGCCCTGGTGGGCCATCAGTGAATCGTGCGTCGGGAGGAGTGTCCGCCGGTTGCTGTAGCACCAGCACACCAGGCACCGAACCGCCGTGCCCTCAGACCGGCCCGAGGGCCGGACTTGATCATCCTCCAAGCGTGCCCGCCGCGCCGCCAGACAGGGACACAAGCCAGTGCAAACCGCAGGTCTTGCCTGTAAGCGGCCCTGTCCTCAACAGGCGTCCACCACGAGCCGTACGCCACCGCCGATTTCGGCGCGAGCCAGAAGGCCACCGCCGTCACAAACGCGATAGCCGGAACGGACAGGGTGATGATGATGATGCCTGCGTGATCCGGCCCTGCAGCCTGCCACAAGCCGAACGACGTCGCCCCGGTGATGCCCAGGCCGAAAACGCTGTAGAGAAACCCCTTTTTACCTGTCACCGACTGCGTGTAGTTGTTCCCGAAGGCGCCTACGGCCCATAGGCCACTCGAGGCCCATATCGAGCCGAGCGTCAACACCGTCAGTCCACCGAACAGACCACATGCGAACGATATGTAGCTCATTGGCCCCCCAGACGCGACCGCCGCATCCGGTGGCCCACCGAAACCAACCCCGCACGCAGGACACTTTCTTGTCGGAAGCATCGGCAACAGGTCAGCACGCAGACTGTCTGCGCCCGAATCACCGAAAATACTTCCCTCAGACATGATGCATGATCATCGCCAGCTGTGGTTTCTGGTGGCCTACCGTGCCGGGCGTAATGCGCTCCTGGCCGGAGCAGTGGCCCGTGATTCCTCATCGTGTTCGTTGCCATGCCGTCCCTGACGGTCACGGCCCCCCGTGACCGTGGATAGGGACCCCGGCCATCCCCGTCACCCGCAGAATCCAACCGCTGGCACTCCGCAGGACGGCAGCTGGTACGCCGACCCGGGACTCCACCCTGACGGCGTCGGCCAGCTGCGCAGCAACACCTCCTTCCCATCAGCGAAGCAGACCTGCGAACCAGAAGAGCGCGATGGTCAGTCCACCGATCGCGCCGAGCGGCCACGTCGATGCCCAAGAGCGAGAACACGTCTGCCACAGGCTCTCCTCTACTTTCGGCACGCTGGAAGCGGTCTGCCCCTCCCGCAGGGCACGCGCTTGATCCTCAAGCCACAGATAGGTCAGCCGATCATTACGGTTCCTCGACTCCACCTGCACCAACATCCCGACAAGGGCGACGAAGGCTCCGACCACAACGAGGCGCAGTACCCAAGCAAGCTGGTGGACGTGGGACACGTGGCCGACGGAGTCCTGCACCAGCTTGGTCGCGATGAAGTCGAACGTGGCCGCCGCAGCCACCAGCTGTAAGCCAATGGTCCTGCGTCCGACCATCGCCGATCTGTGATGCGCCGCCGCAGCGAGCAGAGCCTCGTGCTCCTGCAGCGTGTCTGTTCCCGACGAAAGGCCGGGCGTCCCATGATCCGGTGTCGGCGGTTGGTTCAAGATCTCTCCCTTCCGTTCTCAGCAGGCAGTGGCGATTACTGGCAAACCAGTCCGCCGCATCCGGCGCTCCGGCGTGGACGTCGCGGCGCCGGAGTTCCGCCTCAGCCCCACAGTTTGCGGGTGAGCTCCTTCGCCCACTCCACCCGCTCCTGGTGCGGACCGTGGGGCACGCACGGGGAGTTTGAGGTTCCCCCTGTCGGCCGGACAGCTTGATACTGGGACGGATGGTCCCGGAGGAAGCAGTCACAGGTAGTGAGCAGCAAGAGCAACATGAGTAAGCGGTACACGGCCGAGTTCAAGCGGGACGCGGTCGCCTTGGCGTTGTCCTCGGAGAAGACGGTCGCCGAGGTCGCGAGGGATCTGGGCGTGAGTCCGGAAGGGCTGCGTGGGTGGGTGAAGCAGGCGAAGGTCGACCGCGGTGAGGGGCCCGCCGGGGCTTTGACCACTGCGGAGCGTGAGGAGTTGGTCCGGCTGCGGCGGAAGGTCCGCGAGCAGGAGGCCACGATCGAGGTTCTGGGAAAAGCGACCGCCTTCTTCGCTCAGGACAAGATGAGGTAGACACCGTGGCACGGTGTCGTTTCATCGATGCGGAGAAGGTATCGGAGGGCAATCCTGCAGGTCACAGCGTTGCGTTTCTGTGCCGCGTGCTGGGAGTGCCCCGTTCCACCTACTACACGCACAGGGCGTCACGGCCGGCCCGGACGGTGCGGGAGCGGGCCGAGGAGGTGCTGGTGGGCGAGATCCGGGTGCTTCACGCCGGATCTCGCGGTGCCTACGGGGCCCCGCGGATCCACGCCGCCCTGCGGCGGGCCGGGCGGGTGGTGAACTCCAAGAAGATCGAGCGGCTGATGGGCAAGCACCGGATCGTCGGGATCACCCGCCGCCGACGGCGGGGCCTGACCCGGCAGGCGAAGCGGGCGGTGTTCGCGCTCGACCTGATCGGCCGGGACTTCACCGCGCCCCGGCCCGGAATGCGGCTCGTCGGCGACATGACTGAACTCAGCACGCTGGAAGGGAAGTTGTATCTGGCGACCTGTATTGATCTCGCGACGCGGGAGGTGGTCGGCTGGGCGATGGCTGACCATCACCGCGCCGAGTTGCCGGTCGCCGCCTTGCGGATGGCGGCCGGGCGTGGCGGCCTGGAGCAGGGTTGCGTCATGCATACGGATCGCGGCAGCGAGACCAGGTTCAACCAGTGGATGCAACACTGGCTTATTTCATCGATAGTAGATGGTCGTTGAGGGCTTCGGCGGGCGTCCTCCAACCGAGGCTCTTGCGG
>NZ_JARAXP010000038.1:0-30197 GCF_033793965.1 Streptomyces sp. ME02-8801-2C
GACACGACAGTCGGGCTACCGGCCTGCCCGCCAGCAGCCGCGGAAGGCGAAACGGTCTACCGACTCCGTCGGCAGACCGTCACGAAAGATCGAGGCTAACCGAGGTAAGGGAAGCGGTCGCCCCTATGTGATCTTTAACGCAATTCTTAACTTCCCCTTATAAATGCCTCGGGAATCAGGGGAGTTAGGGGTCTTTCGCGTCGATTTGATGCCCTGGGACCGCTCGACGGAACAGTTGTCGAGGAGCGAGGTCCAGCTCCAATACGAGCGCGGCGGTCAACGGACTCAATCCCCGCCCGTGTGCGCGAAGCGTGACGACGGCCGACTCTTGGGACATCATCGGCGAGCCCGGTCGCGCCCTGTCGCGCGCCCGGTTCCGAGGGGGGAAGGGGAACTCGCCCGATGACGCGCACCACGCGCAACCGGTCTCGCATGCCCGGAATGCGCATGCCCGGAAGCCGGACCACCGCCGCCGTACTCACCACGGCTCTCGCCGCGACGGGCATCGTCTTCGTGAGCCTCGGCCTGGACGACTCCGACTCGGGACCGGGTTCGGGTTCGGGCGACAGGGCGAACGGCAGCCGGCGCGCTCAGCCGGTGACCGAGGCCGTCGCGGTCGCGCGGGCCGCGAAGACGGGGAAGTCCGTCGAGGTCACCGCGCTGCGGACCGCCCGCTCCACGACGTGGGCCAAGGCCGGCGGCGGCATGGTGAAGAAGCTGTACGCCTCGCCGATCCGGGCCAAGGTGGGTGGCGAGTGGAAGGACATCGACTACGACCTGCGCCGGACCGAGGCAGGCTGGGAACCCACGGCCACCAACACGCGGATCGTGTTCTCGGCCGGTTCGAGCGCGTCATCGCCCCGCGCCACGCAGTCCGGTCGGTCCAGGCAGACCGGTTACTCCAGCCAGTCCGGCCAGTCCAGCCAGACCGGTGCACGCGCCTCCCGCAGCGCTGTCCGCAGTGTCTCCCTCCTCAGGGGATCCATCGCTGACGCGGCTCTGTCCGCCGACGAGACGCCAACTCCCCTTGTCACCCTCACCGTTGACGGCCACGACATCCAACTCACCTGGCCAGGCCCGGTACCCACCCCGATCATCGACGGTTCCCGCGCCCTGTACCCGGAGATCTTCCCCGGCGCCGACCTCGTCCTGACCGCCGACGACGACGGCTTCGCCCAGCTCGTCGTGCTCAAGAACCGGCAGGCCGCCGCCGATCCCCACGCTCAGCAGCTCACGTACGGCATCTCCTCCCCGACCCTGAATTTCCGCCTCAGCCCGGTGACCGGCATCCTCTCCGCCGAGAACGCGTACGGCGAGGACATCGCCATGTCGCCCACCCCGCTGATGTGGGACAGCAGCGGCGTCCCCGCTGTCACGGACGGCGGGGTGGGGGCGAGCGCGCAGCCCACCGAGGCCGAGTCGCCCGTGCCCACCGACCTGCCGGAGCCCGATCCCACGCCCAGCGACAGCGTCAGCCCGGCCGACGACGAGCCGATCGAGACGGACGAGCAGGCCGACACGGAACCGGAGGATCTGCCTTCCGCCTCCGACGGTCCCGCACCGACCGTGTCCGCGTCCCCGCTCCCGTCCGCGCCGCCCGAGCCGACGCCCGCACCCTCGCAGACCGGTTCGGCCGCGACGCTCAGCCTGCCGTCCCTCGACGGCCCGTCCCCCGACTCGCTGGGCGAGGTCGTCAAGTCCGGGCTGTCTCAGTCCAATTGGTCGCTCACCCCCGACCAGGACTTCCTCGCCGACCCGGCCACGACCTACCCCGTCTTCGTCGACCCGTCGTTCAACAAGCACGTCAAGGACTGGACCACCGCATACAGCCGCCATCCCAACGCCACCTTCTACAACGGCAAGGGCTTCAACAAGGGCGGTACGCACGAGGCGCGCGTCGGCTTCGAGTCCGACACCTGGGGCACGTCACGGTCGTACTTCAACATCGAGTTCGACAAGGCCCTCAAGGGTACGAAGATCGAAAAGGCAAAGCTGCAGGTCCTGGAGACGTACTCCTGGTCGTGCAGCGCCCGTTCGATGAGCGTCCATCTCACCGGCCCGATCGACTCACGCACCAACTGGAAGAACGCGCCGAGTCTGAACGACGGCAACCGCTACTCGACCAAGAGCTTCGCCCACGGGTACAAGTCCAGCTGCCGGGACGCCTACGAGACGTTCGACCTGCGTGCGGCCGCGCAGAAACGGGCCGACGAGGGTGCGACCATGATCACCTTCGGGATGCGGGCGAGCGACGAGGATTCGCAGTACGCGTGGAAGAAGTTCCAGGCGGACGGTGACTTCGCGCCCATCCTGGCTCTCGAGTACAACCGCAGGCCGTCCGCCCCCGACTCCCTCGACCTCGGCCCCGACGCCAAGTGCACCACCACCAAGCCCTACGTCCGGATGGCCGCCGGCGGCATCACCTTCACCGCCCGCTCCTCCGACAAGGACGCGAACCTCGACTTCCTCGACTTCGACCTCTGGCCGGACGGCAAGTGGAAGCAGACCGGCGATCTGCTCGGGACCATCGGCACGGTCTCGGTCGGCGGGAACAAAGGCGGGGCACTGGTCACCACCCACGCGTTTCCCACCAGCGGACTGACCAATGGGGTCACCTACGCCTGGCGGGTGCAGGCCAAGGACGACGCCGGAAGTTCCTCCGGCTTCTCCCCCGCCAAGGCGCCCTGCCGCTTCGTGCTCGACCTGTCGGCGCCCAGGCCACCCAGGGTCGCCTCCTTCGACTTCCCGAACGCCGACCGCGATGACAACGGCTTCGGCCACAAGGGCGAGGACGCGATCTGGAGCACCAAGAAGTTCGGCACACCGGGGACCTTCATCGTGCGCGCCCTCGACGCGGACGTCGTGCGGTACGAGTTCGGGTTCAACTCGCCCAACTACACGTTCAGCCTTGCTCGCACGTTCGGCTCCGCCTCCACGAACACCGCGAACTTCGAGAACGCCAAACCACCGTCCGCCGGCCCGAACGTGCTCTACGTCCGAGTCGTCGACCAGGCGGGCAACGTCTCCCAGCCGACGAAGTTCCTCTACTACGTCACCCCGCGCGACCAGGCGGACGCCCCCATGGACTTCACCGGGGACAAGCTCCCCGACATGATGGTCGTCACCGTGTCCGGTGACCTGGGCATGTACTCCTCCCGGGCCGACGTCAAGGACCTGACGAAGGAGACAGGTGACCTCAACGAGAACTCGATGCCCGGCGCCTACATGGCCAACAGGGACAAGGACCCCAACGGCGACGACCTGCCGCCGTACTCCTCTCCGGGACACGGGCGGTTCACGGGTGCGCTGATCACCCACAACGGTGACATCTACGGCGGCGACGGCCTCCAGGACCTCATCGTCCGCACCAATGACGACAGGCTGTGGGTCTACCCCGGAGACGGGTACGGCGCCGTCAACATCGACAAACGCGTCGAGATCCTGCTGCCCAGCGGTGCGCCGAGCCCCGAGACCTTCACCCAGATCATCTCCGCGGGTGACGCGACCGGCGACACCCGGCCCGACTTCTTCGCCACCATCGGCGACGAGCTGTGGGCCTTCACGGGCTACCACGGGGCGACCATCGACCAGGCCATCCGGCTCTCGGCGACCGGTTGGACCGGCCGCGACATCGTCACCGCCCAGGACGTCAGCGGGGACGGCGTGATGGACCTCATCTACCGCGAGGACAGCGCGTCCGTGCTGAGGCTCCGCAAGGGCATCGCGGCCACGGGCGGCGGGGTCAACCTGGCCTCCCTCGCCAGCAGCAACGCCTCGTCCGGCGGCACCGACACCGAGTACGCCCCCGCCGGCTGGAACGTCACCAACATGCCCCACCTGCTCGGCATCCCGGACTCCAACGGCGACAACATCCCCGACCTCTGGGCCGTACGCGCGGACGGCACCGTCCGCTTCTACGCCGGCGGCAGGGCGACGTTGGCGCCCGTCGCGGGGAGAGAGGTCATCCCGGCGAAGAGCTACTGGCAGAACCGGATCACCATCGGCTGAACATGGGAGGGCCCCGTTTCCGCAGGAGACGGGGGCCCTCGGTCGTGCCGGGCGCACGATCGGGTGACGCAGTGCGAAGAGGACACGCGTGTTCCTCCCGGCCTACGATGATGGCCTCGACACCAGCCCAACGGGAGGCACGTGATGTCCGCAACAGCTGTCGAGCCGCCTCACGGCGAACGTCCGCTGATCGCGGAGGCGAACCGTCTCGTAGAGCGCATTCCGGGCTACCGCGTCGAGATCATCGGAGGCCTGATTCTCGTGTCCCCGCCCCCGGACGTTGCCCACGCCCGCGCTCTGGGCAGGCTGACGCGCCCGTTCATCGCAGCCGGCATCGACGGAGGCGAGACAGAGGTGCTTCAAGGTGTCGGTCTGTGGTTGCCCAGCGGCACCGAGGACTACGCCATCCCTGATCTCGTCGTTGTCGATGTCGACATCGAGGACCACTACGTCGAGAACAACTGTTACGAGCCGGTGGCTTTCCAGCTCGTCCTGGAGGTCACCTCCAGCAACTGGAAGGCAGACCTGCACACCAAGGTCGCTGCCTACGCGAGCGCCAACGTGCCCGTCTATGTCGTGGTCGACCGCAAGCACCAGCGCCTCCACGTGCTCACCGACCCCGAGGGCAGCACGTACGCGACCCACCGCGTCCACGCCCCGGGCGAGACCGTCACCCTCCCCGACTCCATCGGCGCCAAGGTCAGCCTCGACGTGGCGGAGATCCTCGACGCCGGGCAGTCGAAGCGAACTCCCTGATACTCGGCCTGGGGACAGGTCCGTCAGGCCCAGCAGCCGTTGACCGTGGCCGCCAGGCCGTCCATGGCGTCCTTGATGTCGGCGGAGTTGGCGGTGGAGCCGTTCTCGATGAAGGAGAACACCTTCCACTTGCCGTCCTTGCCCACCGTCAGGCCGCTCAGGGCGATGGCCCCGGTGAGCGTGCCGGTCTTGGCCTGCACCTTGCCGACCGCGCACTTGGAGTTGGCGTCGTCGAAGCGCCCCCACTCCGGGCCGAGGGTGCTGCCGGCCTCGCCGGAGACGGGCAGACCGTCGCGGATGGAGCCGAGGACACCCTCGTAGCGAGGGTCCGTCAGCAGGTCGAGGATCTGCGCGAGGGTCGCCGCCGGGATGCGGTTGGCGCGGGACAGCCCGCTGCCGTCGTAGATCTCGAAGTTGGCGAGGGACACGCCGTAGTTCTCGCTCAGTACCTGGCGCACGACCGCGGTGCCGTCGTCGAAGGTCGCCTGGCGGCCGGCGCCGAGGGCGGTCATCCGCAGCAGCGACTCGGCCATGTTGTTGTCGCTGACCTTGATCATGGTGTGCACGTAGTCCGACAGCGCCGCGGAGGTGTGCTGCGCCACGGGGACGTCGGTGCTGCTCGCCGTGGCGCGGGTGACGGAGCCGGTGACGGTGACGCCGGCCGCGGTGAGCTGCCGCGCGAAGACTCCTCCGGCGTCCGTCGAGGTGTCGTTCACCAGGTGCCCGTCGACGACGAGCGCCCGCACCGGGGAGACCGAGTCGGGGTAGTAGCCGGTGTTCCAGCCGTTCGCCAGCGTCGGCTCAGGGAACAGACTGTCGTCGACGGCGACCTTCACCGAGGTCAGCCCGGCCGCTTTCAGCCCGGCGACCGCCGTCTTGGCCAGCTCGGTCAGGTTCGCGGTGGTGAGGGTGCGGTCGCCGCCGCCGACCAGGGTGAGGGTGCCGTTGCCGTACACGACCTTGGTGGTGAAGCGGTGCTCCGGGCCGAGGATCGTGAGCGCGGCGGTCGCGGTGGCGAGTTTGGTGTTGGAGGCGGGCATCAGCGCGGTGTCCGCGTTGTGGCCCCACAAGGTGGTGTTCGTCTCCGCGTCGAGCACCACACCGCTCACATTGGCCCCGAGCCGCTGGTCGAGGACCCGCTTCTCGAGGTTGGCGATCATCTGCTCGTCGTCGAGGCCGAGCGTGGCGTCCTTGGCGGTGGTGCCGATGCCCTCGTCGGCGGCGAAGGCGGAGGGGCCGGTGAAGGCCACCGAGACGACGGGCACGGCCATCGCGAGCACGATCGCGCGCCGCATCCCGTTCCCGCCCTGCTTCGCCTTGCGGTGCCGGCGAGTGCCGCCCGGGGCGAACGCGGGAACAGGGCTTTCGACGCTCATGTCGCTCATGTCGCTCATAAAGGTTTCATGGACTTTCTTGTGGGGAGCCAGGCAAGGGAATTGGCCGCACGATAGCAGCGCCGCATGGGCCCCGCGGGTGACTGAATTCGTGTCAGGGGAGACGGCGTGGGGGAACTGACCGCAATTCAGAAAGATGTCCCAGTGGACCTCTTTCATCCTCTGCGGTCGCAGGTCAGGAGGGTGTGGACTGCTTGGACGACGGTGCCGACGCGGCGGGTACGTGGCCGTCGTCACATCCGGATCTGTACGTTCAGGGCAGGACGTTGCCCTGGCGGGACGCCCCACTCGGGCACGCACGAACGCCCCACTCGCCTCCAAGGTTTCCGTCGAGGGTCCGCTTACCCTGACGCCATGTCAGATCACGAGTCGTACGAGCTGCTCGGTTTCGACAACGTGCTGCTGCCCGTCGGCGACCTCGCCGAGGCGGTCGCCTTCTACCAGCGCGCCGGGTTCGGGATCACCGCCCGGCTCGACGAGGCCGGGATCGCCGTACTGCGGGTCGGGCCCGAGACGCCGGGGCTGTTGCTGCGGGTCGAGGATGCGCTCGGTCACCGGCCGCCGCCGTGGGCCTCGCCCCGGGTGTGGCTGGAGGTGCCGGACGCCAAGGCGGCGGCCCGCGCCCTGAGCGCGGCCGGCGTCACCCCGCTCGACGCCCCGGTGTCCGTGGCCACGGGCTGGACCGTCGAGATCGCCGACCCGTGGGGCAACGTCATCGGCTTCACCGACTACCGGAAGCGGCCGGAACTCGCGCGGTCCTGAGCATCACGCTCCCGGTCGGCGGTTGATCGCCGTGAGGTCGATGTCGATGTCGAAGGGCACGGTCAGTCTCAGGCGGTCGCGGAAGATGCCGGGGAGGCCGTAGGACCTGGTGGCCGGGTCGAGTTCGTAGACGTGGACGACCGGGAGTTCCTGGTCGCCGTCCTGCTCGACCCGCCAGAAGTGCGGCACCCCGGCCGCCGCGTACTTGCGGGGCTTGACCTCCTGGTCGCGATCCCGGGTGTCGGCGGCGGTCACCTCCACCGTCAGGAGGACGTCCTTCGGCTCGAACCAGGTCTGGTCAGGGCCGGTGTTCGCCGTCTCCGCGAAGACAATGACGTCCGGTTCGGGGCGGTTCCTGGTGTCCAGTTTGACGGTCATCCGCGACAAAACGTCGAGGCTGTCGGGCGCCTGTTGCAGCAGAGCGTGCTCCAGCAGGCGCAGTGCGCAGGAATGGAACCTCGTCTGCGGGCTCATGAAAACGAGGCTCCCGTCGAGCAGTTCCGTGTGCGGCGGGAGGTCGGGGATGCGGTCGAGGTCGTCGGCTGTCCAGCCCTCCGGGGGCGGGATCGGCCAGCGGTACGTCGGTTCGGCGGCGAAGTGCTCCTGCCAGTCTCCCTGTACGGCGTTCACCGTCAGCCCCAACTCCTCCTCCTGCACAGGCACCTCCTCGTCCATGCAACGCCACCCACCCCACCCCGGTTACTACTTGAACGTGTTCAAAAACAGGTCTACAGTCATCCCCGTAAGCACTTTTGAACGCGTTCAAGTCGTTCAGCGAGCACGGGGACAAGGACGAAGACATGGACCTCACAGTCGTCGCATACGTCATATATCTGCTGGTCAGCGTCGCGCTGACCGTCTGGGTCGCGCGAACCCTCAGCGCCAACGGGCGGGTTTTCCTCGCCGATGTGCTGCGCGGGAACGAGAAGCTCGCCGAAGCCGTCAATCATCTGCTCGTCGTCGGCTTCTATCTCGTCAACCTCGGGTTCGTCGCCCTCTACCTGAGCGGCGACGGGGACATCGGCAGCACCCGGGAGGTCTTCGAGGCCCTCTCCACCAAGCTCGGGGTCGTGCTGCTGGTGCTAGGTGTCATGCACCTCGGGAACGTGTTCGTGCTCAGCAAGATCCGGCGGCGGGGTGTCATGGAGCGGGAGCAGGTGCCGCCCGTCGCGCCGCAGGGCTGGGTCGCCCCCACGGCCGGGGCGTGAGAGCGATGAGCCACCAGAACGCGGCGGGGTCGGGGGACACCGCCGCCCGAGCGGACCGGGATGCCACGGGGGGCGTCCCGGTCCGCCGGCTCACCGTGCTGTACGACGCCGACTGTGAGCTGTGTGTCTTCGTGCGGGAGTGGCTCGGACGGCAGCCTCAGCTGGTGCCGTTGGCGCTGGTGCCGGCCGGGTCCGAGCGGGCCCGAAAGCTCTTCCCCGCTCTCGACCACTCCGCCACCCTCGACGACATCACCGTCATCGGGGACGGAGGGCAGGTCTACCGGGGCGCCGGTGCCTGGGTCGTCGTCCTGTGGGCCCTGCGTGAGCACCGGCCGCTCGCCCATCGGCTCAGCACTCCGGCCGGCGCCCGGGTCGCCAAGGGTGCCGCCCTGGCCGCCGCCAAGTGGCGCGGGGCAAGGAAGGACGGCAACGGGCGCGGCCGACCGGTGTACCGGCGGTCCGACGGATGGTCGTACGACCCCAGCCTCGGGTGGACCCACACGCCGCCCGCCTGTGACAGCGGCGCCTGCTCCACTGGTTACTCCACTGGTTAGGCTCCTTCACGTGCCAGCAGCAGCCAAAGACAGTCCGAGCCCCGGCTCCGGCCCCAGTTCCTCCGGTTCCAGCTCTTCCGGTTCCAGTGCCAAGAGCGAGCAGACTCGTGCGCTCATCCTGGAGACGGCCATGCGGCTGTTCAAGGAGCGGGGGTACGACAGGACGACCATGCGGGCCATCGCTCAGGAGGCCGGGGTCTCCGTTGGCAACGCCTACTACTACTTCGCCGGCAAGGAGCACCTGATCCAGGGCTTCTACGACCAGCTCGCCCGCGAGTACCAGGTGGCCGCGCGTGAAGTCCTGGGCAGGGAGACGGAGTTGGAGGCCCGGCTCGCCGGGGTGTACCGGGCCTGGCTCGATGTGTCCGCGCCCTACCACGAGTTCGCGGTGCAGTTCTTCAAGACCGCCGCCGACCCGAACAGTCCGCTCAGCCCCTTCTCCGCCGAGTCGGAGCACGCGCGCGTGCAGGCCATCGCCGTACACCGGGAAGTGCTCGCCGGGTCGAAGGCCAAGGTGCCGGAGGAACTCAGGGACGTACTGCCGGAGTTGATGTGGCTGTCCCAGATGGGCCTGGTCATGTACTGGATCTACGACCGTACGGAGGGCCGTGAGCGCACCTACCGGCTTGCCGGGCGCGGCGCTCGGCTCACCGCGCGCGGGGTGGCCCTGGCCCGTTTCCGGGTGCTGCGGCCGCTCGTGCGTGAAGTCCACGATCTGTTCAGCGACTTCCTGCCGGGGATGACCAACGCCCTTCCAGAGGAAAATGTTGAGCAGCCAGGGAAAGGCGAGCAGGTCAAGTAGGCGCCGGGCGAGGCTGGTTCAGCGCGTCCGTCAGATCCAGTCGAGGTTCCAGAGGCGGAAGACCCCGGTACCGTCGGACAGGTTCTGGCCACCGCCGACGTCCTCGCTGCTGACGACGTACTCCTTGCGCTGCCACAGCGGGATGACGGGCACGTCCTCGGCGACCTGTTCCTGGACCTGGTCGAAGTCCTGGGCGGCGCGGGTACGGTCGGCGTATCCGCGGCTGTCCAGGATCAGCTTGTCGACCTTCTTGCTGGCGTATCCGTTCTTCATGCTGTTGTCGCTGCCGACGAGCGGTCCGGAGAAGGTGTCCGGGTCGGGGAAGTCGGCGACCCAGCCGACGGCGTAGGCGTCCAACTTCCCCGCCGCGTACCGCTTTTGGTAGTCGGTCCACTCGTAGCCCCGGACGCTGACCTTGAACAGGCCGCCCGTCTCCAGCTGCCGCTTGAGCAGGGCGGCCTCGTCGGCGGCGGCGCCGCGTCCCTTGGCGTAGCCGTAGGTGAAGCGCACCGGGAGCTGTACGCCGGCCTCGGTGAGCAGGGCGCGCGCCCGGGTGACACTGGGCTTGGGGTAGTGGTCGAAGAACGAGGTGGTGTGGCCGGTGATGCCTGCCGGGATCAGTGAGTAGAGGGGGTCGGCCGTCCCCTCGTACACCGTGGCGGCGAGTTGTTCGCGGTTGACCAGCCAGGCCAGGGCCTGGCGGACGCGCGGGTCGTGGAGGGGGGAGCTCGCGCGGACGTTGAGGACGAGGTTGCGGGTCTCGGCGCTGTCGGCCTCGATGACCCGTTGGCCCGGGTCGCTGGGCGAGAGGCCCGCGAGGACCTTGGGCGGCAGCTGGCGGGCGGCGACGTCGATCTGCTTCGCGTTCCAGGCCTTGTCGAGGGCCGGCGGGTCGGCGTAGTAGCGCAGGCGGATGGGGCGGCCGGTGTTCTCCACGGCGCCCTCGTAGTTCCCGTTGGGCTCGAGGACCGCCTGCTTGTCCTTCGTGTACGTCTTCAGGACGTACGGTCCGGTGCCGTCGGCGCCGTAGTCCTTGCGCAGGCCGCCCTTCGGGTAGCGCTCGCGGTCGACGATCGCACCGGCCCCGGTGGCCACCTTGAACGGGAAGGTGGCGTCGGGTGAGTTGAGGTGGAAGGTGACCGTCAGGTCCTTGGCGTCGACCGAGCCGAGGGTGCCGAGCAGGGATGCGGGGCCCACGTCGGAGTTGATCCGCTTGACGCGGTCGAAGGAGTACTTCACGTCCTCGGCGGTCATCTTCCGGCCGCTCGGGAAGGTGAGGTCGTCGCGCAGGACACAGACGTAGGTGCGCAGGTCGGAGCCCTTGAAGGCGCAGCTCTTCGCCGCGTCGGGGACGGGGGCGGCGCCGTTCGGCTTGTAGGTCAGCAGTGACTGGAAGACGTTGCTGAACAGGGCCCAGGAGCCGGCGTCGTAGGCGCCGGCCGGGTCGAGGGAGGTGACGGCGTCGGTGGTGCCGACGGTGATGGTCTTGCCGTAGTCGGTCCGCGACGGCATGAGCTGCCAGGCGACCGCGCCCGCGGCGGCGACAATGAGCAGCGCCGCGAGAATCCGTATGCGTACCGAGCGCATCGGTGTGCCCTCCCCAGGCCCCCTGCACAGGCGACTCCCCCTGTGGCGTTGATCACCTAATCACAGGTGTTTCGCGTGGCGGAAGGGGGTTCCGGCGAGATGGGAAAGACGTTACCGATGCGAGCTACCGGCCGGTTTCAGCGCGCGCTCAGCTCGTGCTCAGTTCGTGCTCAACGCTGCCCGCACCTGACGCTCCAGAGTGCCCGCAATCGCCCAACTCGCCCCGCCGTCAAGGCGTTTCCAGGCGACCGTGGGCCGACAGTCGATGGCGGCGACGGTCCCGCCCTCGTCGGCAACGGTGATGTCTATGGACACCTGGACCAGAGGCCCGTACGGGGTCCGACAGATCAGGGCGACCTTCCCGTGGCCCAGCTCCTGCACCTCGGCGACCACCGGGGTCCGCGCCATCTTGATGGCGTGCAGCGCGCTGTCGGCCAACTGGAACGGCGTGGCGCCCGGTGAGTCGGCCGTGACCCGGCGGACCGCGGGCAGCCGTGCCGCCACCGGCTCCAGCGACAGCCCGTAGTGGGAGGCCGTGCGGACGGCGGTGACCGTGTCCGGCACAGGCACGACCAGGAGGAAGGCGGCGCCGCAGGTCAGCCCGGCGAGCGCGCTCTGTCCGAGCGCGGAAGCGAGCGGCGCCCCGTCCGCCACCAGCAGCACCGCGAGGACGACACCGCCGACGGCCAGGGCGATCAGCCCGGCGGCGGGCGCGACCCGACGGACCACGGCCGCCCAGTACGTGATCATCTGACGCGGCACCGAACGGTGAGTGTGAATCATGAAGTCGACGCTAGCTGCACCACGGTGATGTCCGACGGCGCCCCCCACCAGCGAAGGCCCCGGACCGTGGTCCGGGGCCTTCGTGTTGTTCTATCTGCTCGAACCGGTTCTCAGACGCCGTTCCTCTCTCCGCACACCAGAGCCTCGGCCTCGGTCTCGACCGCCGGCAGCTTCTCGTCGATGCCGCACTTGAAAAGTGAGGACGAGGTGGCCAAGGACCAAGTGGTCAGGGTGCCACGCACGGCTCCCCGGCCTTTGGTGTCGCACCCGTGGACGAAGGGAGCCTCGACCACGTCGACGCCCACGACAGCCACCAGCACACCGTCGAACTTCCCGGAGGACGTGGTGACGGACTTGTCCGCCGCGCTCAGCGCGAACGTGGTGCCCGCCTTTGCCAGATCCAGCCCCGTCTTCTCCGCGAGGGAGTCGACGGCGGACTGCGGATCCAGCGCGTCCTTCGGGAACGACGGCGTGACGACTGACCGCAGCGTGCGGACCGGCACGAGGTCGAAGGTGGACGCGGCGGTCTTCCCCTCCGGAATGTGCACCTCCTGCGGGTCCGACACCGCGACCAGGGTGTCCCGCCTCGTCACCGTGCCCCAGTGGAACCGGCCTGCCTGGCAGGTCCAGTTCTGCGGGAGGGCACGGGCCGCCGCGGCCGGAGCCGCCGCCGACGGACGAGCCTCGGAGGCCGTGTCCGCCGTGCAGGACGCCGTCGCGAGGACGGCCGCGAGAGCGGCCGTGCCACGCAGTGGTCGGTTGATTTTCAGCATCCCTTGTTGATCGCGATCTTGGCCAGGCCGTCCTTCGGCTTCTTGTCGCAGCGGTAGGCGTCGTCGTAGTTGACCTTGGAGAAGGACTTCCCCTTCGCCGTGTACGACTTCACGTGATTCACCAGGCTCTGGCAGTGGTAGCCGTACTCCCTGCCCTGGACGTAGCGCCTGCCGTGGTAGAAGACCCACTTGTGCCCGGAGGGCAGGGTGACGCTCCAGGTGTACGAGGTCTTTTTCGTTTTCGACCCGAGGCCGCGCAGTTCGATCCCGGTCTCGACCCTGGCGTCGGCGAGGAACTTCAACTGCGCCTTGACCGAGGTGGTGGCCGTAAGCGTGACCTCGGCCTCCAGGTGGGTCTGCGTCTCCTCGGTGACGCTGTACTTGCGCTTGACGCCCGTGTGGTTGCCGAACACGTCCAGGTGCGTGAGCTTCCAGGACTTGGTCACGTAGTCCATGATCCGGTAGTCCGGGCACCCTCCGTAGGTCTGATCCGCGACGGCGGGCTGCCCCGGCGCCAGGAAGACCGAGCCGACGAGCGCGAGCGCGAATGCCAGCGGAGTCGTCCTCGTGAGGCCCCTCAGCGACCTGTTCAGCGATCTGTTCTGTGATGTCTTCAGCATTGATTCGGCTGCTTTCTCGACTACTCGGTCAGGTCCTGCGAAGCGAACAGGTAGGCGTTGGGCCGGGCTTCCTCGTCACCACGGGCCGCCGCGGGGGTGAGGTAGCGGCCGAGCGACGGCGCGTACAACTGCTCGCCGATCAGCAGCACCCCGGTGAGGCGCCGGTCGGCGCGCTCGGTGCCGCCGAGCCAGCCGTAGCGCAACGCGCTGCCGGTCACCCCGGTGTCGGTGTAGCTGTGGACGGCCACTGCCCCGTCGGCGATGCCCAGCGTGACCGCGGTGTCGCCGCGCACGTCCGAGAGGGCGAGCGTCACGGCGGAGCCCTCGACCGTGGCCACCAGGTTGCCCTGGGGGTCCTTCAGGTAACGGGTTTTCGTTGTGCCGTCGGTGGACCAGGCCGGAGTGGCGGTGCCGTCGGCGTAGTGGCTGACGACCGTGGTCGTCGTGGCCCAGGAACCGCTCGCGCTGCTCTCCGTCAGGGCCGTGGACAGGCGTCCTTCGGCGTCCGGCGTCCAGGTCTCGCGGTTGGCGCCGAGCGTGACCCGGTAGGGGCTGCCGTCGGTGCGGTGGGCGAGCGCCGTACCGTCCGCGAGGGCGGTCGCCGCGCCGAACGCGTCGTACGTGTACCCGGTCGCCGCCAGCTGGTTCAGCGCGTTGTACGCGTAGCTCTCCGTGGTGGTCGTCGCCGTGGTCGAGTCCGCGCAGGAGGCGGTCGTCGTGGTCACGCCGGTCCGGTTGCCGGCCGTGTCCAGGGCGTAGGCGCGGGTGCTGCAGGTGGTGTCCGCGTCATTGCCGTCGACGACGGTCAGGCGACCTGCCTTGTCGTAGGTGTAGTCCAGTTCGACCGTGGTGCCCGCGGTGCGTGCCTCGTGGGCGACCGTGCCGCCGATCGTGCGGTCGACCGCGCTCAGGAGCGTGGGCGTACCGTCGGCCGCCTCGTACAACCGCTGGGCGACCAGACCGATTTCGTCGTAGGAGACCTCCAGGGTGTTGCCGGACGCCAGGGTCTGGGTCACCAGTCGGTCGTCCGCGCCATAGGTGAAGGTGAACGTGCCCGCGGCCGAGTCGGTCATCGTGACGACCTTGTCGCCGGTGCTCGTCGTGCTGTAGGCGTACGACGACGTCCCCGGGGCCGAGTCGGTGACCGAGGTCGGACGGTTCGAGAAGTCGTACGCGGTGACGGTGGTGTTGCCCGTGCCGTCCGCGTACTGGGTCAGGCGGCCGAGGCCGTCGTAGGTGTACGCGGCGGTCTTTCCGTCACGGGTCACGGTGGCCTTCAGGCCTGTGGCCGTGTCGTAGGTGACCGCCTGGTCCGCGAGGGCGGTGCCGGTACCGGACGTGGTGTGCGTGAGGGTGAGCCGGCCTGCGGCGTCGTAGGTGTGGGTGGTGGTGCGGGTGGTGCTGCCCGAGGTCTCCGTCACGGTCGCCGGGTTGCCCCAGCGGTCGTAGGTGGTCTCCCGGGTGACTGTCGCGGAACCGGAGGTCCCTGTCGTGGTCCGGCAGACCAGACCCGTCCACTCCGGGTGCCCGCCGCAGGCGCCACTGGTGCCCGTCCAGTAGGAGGTCGTGGCGGTGGTGCCGCCCGGCACGGTCGTGCCGTTCACGAGGCCGGCCGCGGTGTAGGTCGTCGTCGTGGCCAGCGCGAGGCCGGTCGGGTCGACGGTCTGCCTGGTCCGGTGGCCGGTCGCCCAGTCGTAGGCGGCGGTCGTCACGGTGATGTCGCCGTCTGTCGGGTACCCGGCCACCTGCGCGCCGACGGTGGTCGTCGTGACCAGGTCACTCGCCACCGCGTCGGTGGGACGGCCTTCGTCGTAGGCGTACGTGGTGTGCCGGCGCACCGGGACCTGCTCGCCCGCGGCGAGGTCGGCCGCGTTCACTCCGCCGCCGAGAGCGTGCTGGAGGCGGACCACGTGGAGCGGTCCGGTCTCCGACACCTGCAGGCCGGCGGCGTTGTAGCCGTACACCGTGGACAGTCGCTCGGCGCGCACCCGGGTGGTCTCACCGCCGATCTGCAGCAGCGCCAGTTCCGTGTCGGCGCCCGAGGCTGTGCCGAGGGCGAGTTCACGGTTGGCGGCGGTCAGTTCGTTGACCACGTTGCCCTCGTTGTCGTACTCCTTGGTCGTGATGTGGCCGCCGGGCGTGACCGCGTTGAGTTCACGGCCCTCCGCGTCGGTGTAGGCGATTTCCGCCCGCGCGTAGTCGTCGCTGTCCAACGCCGACCCGACGACGCCCGCGGGCACACTGTCCGGCGGGAAGACGGCGGTGGCGTCGACCGGGGTGGTCTGCTGGCCCCAGGTGGCGACGTTCGAGGACGCCATCTGCTGCGGGGCGCTGCTGCCCGACAGGGGCACGTCGTAGACCAGCGACACGATGCCGGTGTCGGGGTTGCCGTCGGCGCTCGCACGCGAGGCCCGGGTCAGCATGCCCTGGCCGGCCGCCGCGCTGTCACCGGCTAGCCCGAAGGTGAAGTTCCAGGCACGCCGACCCGGCGGGATGTACGAGGCGACGCGGCCTGCGGAGTCGTAGCCGTAGGCCGTCTTCAGCGCGGGGCTGATCCGCGGGTCCCACGCCTGGCGCAGTCGACCACTGGTGTCGTAGGAGTAGGCAGCCACTGCGGTCGAGGTCGTCTGGGTCGCCCCGGGGTTCGCGGCGTGCAGCAAAACCCTGCTGACCTGCCCGGTGAAGTCGCCGTACGCCGAGTCGGTGGCGGTCGTCGAGGACGCGTAGACGTACTCGAGGATCCGGCAAGCGGCGCCGGTCATGTTCGCGTGGCAGTCGTCCGCGCCGCCGGCCACGGCCGAGGTGATGACGTACAGCGGGCGGCCCGTGACCGTGTCGCCGGTGAAGACGGCCTCGGAGACGGAGACCTCGGTGTCGTCGTCCAGGTGGGCGACGGTGTCGAGGAGCCAGGTGCCCGCCGTGGCGGACAGCGCGTAGGTGGCGACGGAGCCGTTCTCGTCGGTGAGGGTGAAGGACGAGCCGGTGGTGGTGCCGGTGAGGATGACACCGTCGGTGTCGGCGGACGTCCACACACCGCCGGCGTAGGTGAAGTCGGCCGTGGTCTCGCCGTCGATCCCGACGAGTTGGACCGCGGTGGCCGACTGCTTGACCACCTTGGCGTAGACGGCGTCCTGGACGCTGCTGTAGTGGCCGGCGGCCCAGCCCGGACCGAAGATCGTGGACTCCGGCTCGTCCGTGGCGGTGGTGCGGGACGCGGCGGTGCGGACCACCTCGACGTCGAGGGTGTCGACGTCGGTCTCGGTGAGCGTGTAGGTGCCGGTGAGCAGGTTGACGCTGCCCGGACCGATCTGCTTGGCCGGTCCCTGACCGGCCGCCCGGTCGAGGGAGAGGGAGACCGGCGAGGAGTACCCGGACGAGCTCGCGCCCGTGAGGTACGCCCGCACCTGGAGGTCCGTGTCGACGCCGACGGTGTCCGCGACGTTCCACACCACGGACGCCGACAGACCGCTGCTCATCGTGGCCGGCCAGGTGACGGCCGCACCGCCCGGGGCCGTGGCGTCGGCGACGGGGACCTCGGTCCACTCGCCGTCCTCACCGAGCCGGTAGTACCAGGTCGCGCCGGTGTATTCGGTAAGGCCCCGGGCCTGCAGTGTCACCCGGCGGGCTGTGGTGATGCCGTCCTTGGGCGCCACGACCGCGGCACCGTCACCGACGCCGAAGGTGTATGCCGTGGTGGTCGTCGAGAGGTTGCCGCCGGAGTCGACCGTACGGGCGTAGAGCGTGTGCCAGCCCTCCGCCGGGTCGATGTCCACGGTCAGCGCGTTGCCGCCGGTCCCGTCGGTGGTGTCGTCCACTCGCTCGGGCACGGACGGGTCGTCCAGCCCCCACTCGTAGCCCTGCCCGTCGGTGGAGGAGGTGTCCAGGGTGCAGGTCACCGCCTCGTCGGCCTTGGCGGTCCAGGTGTTCTCGCCGTACGTGTCACAGGTGACCGTCGGCGCGACCGGCTTTGCCGTGTTCAGTACGAACGTGGTGTACCCCGACCAGCTGCCGTTGTCGGCGCCGTCGTAGGCACGGACCCGGTAGCGCAGGTGGGCGCCGGCCGGGAAGGCGCTCGCCGAGGGCACGGTGAGCGCGGAGGTGGAGCCCGAGGCCACGGTCTTGCCGTATGCCGTGTAGGAGTACGTGGTGTCGGCGTAGTCGGGGTCGGCCGTGATCTCGTACTGCGCCCGGACGGTGGAGCCGTCCGCGTCCGACACCTTCGACGTGAGCGTGGGCGTCAGCGAGGTGACGTACCGCTTGCCGTTGTAGGCGTTCAGCGCGCTCGGCGAGATCGCCGAGGAGGAACTGGTGGCGTAGGAGTTGTACGTCACCGTCAGGTGCGGCTCGGTCGAGCCGTCCCCGGACACGTAGTTGGCCGAGCGGTAGCGGCGCCAGGTGGTGGAGTCGGTTTCGGAGGCCCCCGCGATCCGCACACCGTAGTTCGTGGAACCGTCCGCCCACGCCTGCACGATGGCGTCGACGTCGAAGTTCACCGTGCCGGCCGGGCAGGAGTCGCTGTAGCCCTTGGCCGCCGTGCTGGTGACCGCGCCGGTCGTGGTGGTGGCCGGCTGGTCGCCCCAGGTGATGTCCGAGGAGGACCAGGTCCCGGTGATCCGCCGCACCTCGGTGCCCGCGCCGGTGGTGGCGCACGTCGAGGAGTAGTACGAGTACAGGGCGAGGTTCGTGTCGGTGATGTGCTTGCCCTTGAACGCCGACACGTCGAACTTCAGGTAGGAGCGGGCCTTGGTGGTCCCCGCGTCGTACGTACCCGACTTCAGCTCGTCCGAGGAGACCTGCGAGTCGGTGAAGTTCGTCGCCACCCACGTGTCCGTGGTCGCGGCGAGGGTGCTGGTCGGGTCGACCGTGACCGGGTAGGTCAGCTTGTTCTTCGTGAAGTAGCCGGCGTCCGGGGCGAGGACGAGGGTCTGGGACCCGTCCTCGGCGGTCTCGACCTTCGTGGCGACCCTGGCCTGATACTTCGACTCGCCGGACCTGCGGTCCTTGGAGGAGTCCCACATCATCGGCGCGGGCGCCTCGGCGACCAGCTTGCCGGTGTTGTCCTTCAGCAACAGGTGACCGGATTCGGCCACCGACAGGACAAGTCCCTTCAGCCGCATCGGGATCCGGTACTCCAGCGGACCCTCGGGCGCCTGGTCCAGCACCACGTTCTGGCTGAAGCCCTGCGACAGCGCCGTGACCGTCAGGGTCTCGCCGCCACCGAGATCGTAGGAGGCGGTGTCGTCCTTCACCGAGGGTGTCGGAAGCTTCGACTCCCAGCCCATCCCGAACGACTTCGCACCCTTGGTGACCGAGGCGAGCGCGGTGTCCCCGCCGTCGGAGACCGCGATGTCCGCGACCGCCACCTCCGGCTCCAGGGCGCTGCCCTCGTCGGAAAGAGCCGTGTCGATGTTGCGCCAGACACCGTCGACCCGCTGCCGGATCGGCGCCGCGTAAGTCGACGTCTGCATCTGCCCGTTCGGCAGCGCATACGTCGTCGAGCTGGCGGAACGCTCCGACAGCACCTCTATCTTCCGGCCCTGCAGCCGGGCCATCAGCAACGCCGCCGCGGCCGAATCAGCCGACGACGCGGCGGACTTGGCTGGCTTGGCCGATGCCACCTTCGTGGTGGTGGACACCGCGGCGGCGAAGGTCTGCCCGGTCCCCACCGCCGCCAGCGCCGCCTCTGCCGCCATGACGGCGGCGACAGCGAGTGCGGTGCGTCTGGGCGATATGCCCGCAGCCCTCGCCCTTCCCCGTTTGATTCGCAAGTACGACTCCTGAGATCACCCCATGACGCCTGGTGCGCATGGGTGGACGTGATCAAAGCAGGAGGTTGTGGAGGAACTTTTACCGCTCAGGCAAATGTTGCACATAGTTACCCCCCGATTTTCCTCAAGGATCTTGACTGGAAATCGATCATTTGCTTTCAGCCAGGTGGAAGATCTGATTCCATCGAGACACCCCAGGGGGCGAGTGCCGCAAAAAGAACATCCCGGAGTCAACTCGCTTTTGCGCAGGGCTGATTGACGGGTCGTCGGGACCGTTCCCCCAGTGCAGATTATTTACCTATTCGTGATCTTCACTGGCGGTGATCATGCTTGCGCGGACGCCAGTTCCACCACGGTGATGTCCGACGGCGCCCCCACCCGCGTCGGCGGGCCCCACGCGCCGGCGCCCCGGGAGACGTACAACTGCGTGTCCCCGTACCGCTCCAGGCCCGCGAGGGTGGGGTTGGCGAGGTCGGCGATGAAGTTGCCGGGCCACAGCTGGCCGCCGTGGGTGTGGCCGGAGAGCTGGAGGTCCACGCCGTGTTCGACGGCGTCGTGGATCTGCACCGGCTGGTGGGCCAGCAGCACGCTCGCCCTGGACGTGTCCCGGTCGCCGAGTGCCTTGGCGAAGTCGGGGCCCTGGCCCTCGCTCTCGCCCGCGATGTCGTTGACGCCCGCGAGGTCGAAGGCGGGCAGCTCGACGCGCGCGTTCTCCAGCGGACGCAGACCGAGCCGCCGTACCTCCTCGACCCACTGTTCGGCGCCGGAGAAGTACTCGTGGTTCCCGGTCACGAAGAACGCGCCGTGCCGCGCCCGGAGCCCGGCGAGAGGGGCCGCTGCCGGACCCAGGTCCTTCACACTGCCGTCGACCAGGTCACCGACGACCGCGATCAGGTCGGGCTGGGTGGAGTTGATCGTGTCGACGACCTTCTGCGCGAAACCCCGGCCTAGGACCGGCCCGAGGTGGATGTCGCTGACGACGGCGATCCGGAACCCGTGGGCGCCGCGCGGGAGTTTGGCCAGCGGCACCGTGACGCGCTTCACGCGGGGGCCGCGTACGACGCCGTACGTGCCGTAGCCGACGGTCCCGGCCGCGATGGTCGCCGCCGCGCCCGCCACCGCGCGGGAGACGAACAGACGCCGGGAGGGGGCGGCGAGCAGGCGGGGGGAGGTCTCGGGGGTGTCCGGGGTGGTCGGGGCGCTCGGGGTGGCAGGAGCGTCGGCTGGCGGGTCCGGGGTCTCGGACGCACCCGCCGGTACGGTTTCCGTCTTCCGGAGCAGGACCGGCGGTACCGGCGGCGCGGCCTGTACGGGTGCCTCGGCCGGGGCGCGCCGTTCCAGGAACCGTCGCAGCAGTGGCCGTACGGCCTCGCCCGCGATCAGGGCCAGGCCCAGATAGATGAACAGGGCCAGCCACAGGAAGCCCGGCCAGGCCAGGGTGCGCTGGAGCCAGAAGGGCGCGCCGGTCCGCTCGGCGACAAGGGCCGCGATCATCATGACGGGCAGGGCGACGATCGCCACCGTGCCGACGCGACGGGCCGGGCCGGGTCCCGCGGTCGTGTCGCGCACCAGGCGGCGCCAGACGTACCAGTGCAGCCCCACGAGGGCGGCGACCGCGGCGAGGGCGGCGAGCACAAAGACGATGACCATGTGGGTGTGTCCCCCGTTATGAGGTCTGGCGCAAAGCGCGCAGTCCGCGCAACCCGATGCTGCCGACGATCGTCCCCAGTACGAAGGAGACGACCGCGAGCACCAGATGCACCCAGAAGTACGCCGTGGGAGTGCCCGCGTCGTCGAACGCGAGTCCGCTGCCGTCCTTGACCAGATTCTTGATGAAAGTGACCCAGATGAACCAGCTCCACACCCCGAAGGCGAGCAGGAACCAGGAGACGGGACGGCTGAGCTTCATGGGTTCAGTATCGCCAACCGGTACTGGGACCGGTCGCCGGGGTGGGGAGAGGCACATCGGTGCCGGGTGCGGGGGTGGTACGACTTCACGGGCCACTACATGTACGTTCTCCGTCGTGTCCGCCTCCAAAAAGACCGCCAAGCGAACCCTGCTGGTCACCTCCGCCACCCTGCTGTCCGCCGCGCTGACCGCGCCCGTACCGGCGTTCGCGGCCCCCAGGCCGACACCGAGCGCCAAGCCGACGACCCCGAGCGCCACGCCGAGCACCACGCCGACGGCGACTCCCCCGGCGAACATGTCGACCGTGGGCGGGCCGCGGCTCGGGCAGGAGGGGACGCAGGTGAACCTCGCCGAGGGCGTGCCGGTGATCCCGAAGGACGTCACTGCCCGCTCCTGGATCGTGTCGGACGCCGAGTCCGGCGACGTCCTCGCCGCACACAACGCGCACTGGCGGCTGCCTCCGGCGAGCACGCTGAAGATGCTGTTCGCCGACACCGTGCTGCCGAAGTTCCCGAGGACGCTGAAGCACAAGGTCACGCCCGCCGAGCTGGCGGACGTCGGCGCCGGTTCCAGCATGGTCGGCATCAAGGAGAAGGAGACGTACACGGTCCACGACCTGTGGCTCGGCGTCTTCCTGCGGTCCGGCAACGACGCCGTGCACGTGCTGTCCCACATGAACGGTGGCGTTGCGGCCACCGTCAAGGAGATGAACGAGCACGCCGAGGAGCTCCAGGCCCTCGACACGAACGTGGTCAGCCCCGACGGCTACGACGAGCGGGGGCAGGTGTCGTCCGCGTACGACCTGACGCTGTTCGCGCGCTCCGGGCTGCAGAAGAAGGACTTCCGCGAGTACTGCTCGACCGTGTCGGCCAAGTTCCCGGGCGAGACGAAGAAGAACAAGCAGGGCAAGTGGGTGCGCGGAAACTTCGAGATCCAGAACACCAACCGGCTGCTCGCCGGGGACTCGGACGTCTCCGTGTACCAGGGCATCGCGGGCGTGAAGAACGGCAACACCACCAACGCGGGCGCGACCTTCACCGGTGTCGCCGAGCGGGGCGGCAAGGTGTTGCTGGTCACGGTCATGAACCCGGAGAAGACCGAGCACAACGAGGTCTACAAGGAGACCGCGCGGCTGCTCGACTGGGGGTTCAGGGCCGCCGGGAAGGTGAAGCCGGTGGGTGAGCTGGTCGCGCCCAAGGGGGCGGCGGGGGCCGACGCCTCGCCGGGGGCGGCGGGGGGCACCGACACCGGGAGCGGGTCGGGCGCCGACTCCGGTGAGGCGGGAGGCGGTGAGGCGGGGGATCCCGGGAAGGCGGGTGCGTCCGCGTCGCCGGTCGCCAACGCTTCGTCCCAGGTGGATCCGGACAGGCGGGGTATGGGAGTCGCGCTGGGGATCGCCGGTGGGGTGGTGGTGTTGCTGGCGGGGGGTGCGTTTCTGGTCAATCGGCGGTGGCCGTTGCCGGAGTTGGTACGGCGGAAGCGGTAAGAGGTTCTGCGGGGGTTTTCTGGGGGCTGCGCCCCCAGACCCCCTACGGCTCTGAACGGTCTGAACGGTCTGAAGAGGGTGTTGCCGTCCAGCTCGCGCAGAACAGTACGAGTCTGGACGTGAAGTTGATCCAGAGGAGCAGGGCCACCGGGACGCCGAACGCGCCGTACATGCTCTTTCCCGCCACGTCCTGCATATAGCTGCTGAGCAGCAGCTTCAGCAGTTCGAAGCCGGCCGCGCCGATCAGCGCGGCGACGAACAGGCGCCGCCGGGTCGGTTCCACGCCGGGCAGCAGGGTGAGGACGTACAGGAGGACCAGGAAGTCGGCGAGGACCGCGACGGCGAACGCGGCCAGGCGCAGCAGGACCGCTCCCCAGCCGGCCTCGTCGATGCCGAGTCCGCGCGCGGCCCAGCCGATCGCTGCCGACGCGACCGTGGACGCGCCGATCGTGACGAGGACCGCGCCGCCGAGCCCGACCAGCACACCGGCGTCCTTGACCTTGCGCAGGACGGGGTTGCCCTCGTCCTCGGGCACCTCCCACACCGCCCGCAGACACTCCCGCATCGAGCCGACCCAGCCGATGCCGGTGAACAGCAGGACGGCGCCCGCGATCACCCCGATCGTGCCCGCGTTCTCCACCAGACCGTCGATGTTCAGCTGCTCGGAGATGCCGGGCACCTGTTCGGCGATCTTGTCTTCGAGCTCGTTCTGCCGTCCGGTGCTGAGCGTGGCGGCGGCGATCGCCGCGGCCAGGGTGAGCAGCGGGAACAGGGCCACGAAGCTGATGAAGGTC
This sequence comes from Streptomyces sp. ME02-8801-2C, assembly GCF_033793965.1. Lineage (NCBI taxonomy): Bacteria > Bacillati > Actinomycetota > Actinomycetes > Kitasatosporales > Streptomycetaceae > Streptomyces > Streptomyces sp. ME02-8801-2C. The sequence continues at coordinate 23,205 of NZ_JARAXP010000038.1, forward strand.
ATCGCGGCGGCCAGTCGCGACCACTTCACGCGGTCGAGTCGCTCGTACGACCGCCAGATGTGCGTGGTCATCAGGCGGACGACGACCGGGCCGATGCCGGGGAGCTTCTTCAGCCAGTCCATGGAGAGCTTGTACCCCGTAAACGCCGGACCGTGGGGGTCGGTTCTACCTGGCGGGAAGTCGGTTCTACCTGGTGGGAAGGGGGCCGCGCGCCACATGGGCCGCCTGCGGCGGTACGACGGGCCCGCCGAAGGTGAACTCGCGCAGCTTGCGCCACACCGCGTCGGCTCCCTGCTCGTACAGCGCGAAGCCGGTGCAGGGCCAGTCGGCCTCGTAGTCGGCGAGTTCCGTGAAGGCCCGGTCCATCGCCTCTTCGGAGATGCTGTGGGCGACCGTCACATGCGGGTGGTACGGGAACTGCAGTTCGCGTGCGATCGGGCCCGAGGCGTCACGGACCTGCTTCTGCAGCCAGGTGCAGGTGTCGGCACCCTCGACGATCTTGACGTACACGACGGGGGACAGTGGCCGGAAGGTGCCCGTCCCGGAGAGCCGCATCGAGAACGACCGGCCCGCGCCGGCCACCTCGACCAGGTGGGCCTCGATGGCGGGCAGCGCCGTGGAGTCGACCTCCGTGGGCGGCAACAGGGTGACGTGGGTGGGGATGCCGTGTGCGGCGGCGTCACCGAAGTCCGCACGCCGCTGCTGGAGCAGGCTGCCGTGTGGCTCCGGGACCGAGATCGACACACCGATCGTTACGGTCCCCACGTCGTCTCCTGTTCGTCGGCTCGCTGTGAGCTGGTCTTGCTGGTCTTGCTGTGCAGCTGGTCGTGCGGGTGTTGCTCGTATGGGCTGTTGCTCGTACCGGTCGGCTATCGACTGTACGGGCACGGCGGGTCTGCGGGCAGGCGCAACCATAGTGATGTGCAGCGCTCTGGTGGCGCGTCGTACGCAGTGCGGTGGTACTGGTACCCGTGCGACTGCGGTTCAGTGCCCGCAGTCTCGGGGGCAGTGTCCGGGTCCAAGACCGGGTCAATGTCCGGGGTCAGTGTTTGGCGGGCAGGAAGCCGACTCTCTCGTATGCCTGGGCGAGTGTCTCCGCGGCGACGGCCCTGGCCTTCTCCGCGCCCTTGGCGAGGATCGAGTCGAGGGTCTCCGGGTCGTCCAGATACTGCTGGGTGCGCTCCCGGAACGGCGTCACGAAGTCGACCACGACATCGGCGAGGTCCACTTTCAGCGCACCGTAGCCCTTGCCGTCGTACTTCCGCTCGAGTTCGGCGATGTCGATGCCGGTGAGCGTCGAGTAGATGCCGAGCAGGTTGCTGATGCCGGGCTTCCCCTGCGGGTCGAAGCGGATCACGGTGTCCGTGTCCGTGACCGCGCTCTTGACCTTCTTGGCGGTGGTCTTCGGATCGTCGAGGAGGTTGATGAGGCCCTTGGGCGTGGACGCCGACTTGCTCATCTTGATCGACGGGTCCTGAAGGTCGTAGATCTTCGCCGTCTCCTTCAGGATGTACGGCTTCGGGATCGTGAAGGTCTCGCCGAAGCGGCCGTTGAAGCGCTCGGCGAGGTCACGGGTCAGCTCGATGTGCTGGCGCTGGTCCTCGCCGACCGGCACCTCGTTCGCCTGGTAGAGGAGGATGTCGGCGACCTGGAGGATCGGGTACGTGAACAGCCCGACGCTCGCCCGCTCGGCGCCCTGCTTGGCGGACTTGTCCTTGAACTGGGTCATCCGGGACGCCTCGCCGAAGCCGGTGAGGCAGTTCATGATCCAGGCGAGCTGGGCGTGCTCGGGGACGTGGCTCTGGGCGAACAGCGTGCAGCGGTCGGGGTCGAGCCCGGCCGCGAGGAGCTGGGCGGCGGCCAGCCTGGTGTTGGCCGTGAGCTCCTTCGGATCCTGCGGGACCGTGATCGCGTGCAGGTCGACGACCATGTAGAACGCGTCGTGGGACTCCTGCAGGGCCACCCACTGGCGCACGGCGCCGAGGTAGTTGCCGAGGTGGAACGAGCCTGCGGTGGGCTGGATTCCGGAGAGCACGCGCGGTCGGTCTGAGGCCATGTTTCTCATTGTCTCAGAGGTACGGGGGTGGTTTCGGTACGCGGGGAGCTGCGGGCCGGTGAGGGCTGGTCGCGCCCCGCGGCGGAGCCGCAAATCGATGCGGCCCCGCGCCCCTGGGTGGGCTCAGCCCAGGTCGATCTCCGGGTAGAGGGGGAAGCCCGCCACCAGGTCCGTCGCCCTGGTCGCGATCTCGTCGGAGATCTTCGCGTCCAGGACGTGCGACGCCTTCGACGGGGCGCCCGACTTGGTGGTGCCGGGTTCGGCCGCCGTGAGGACGCGGTCGATCAGGCCGGCCACCTCGTCCATCTCCGCCGTTCCCAGGCCCCGGGTGGTGAGGGCCGGGGTGCCGATACGGATGCCGGACGTGTACCAGGCGCCGTTCGGGTCGGCCGGGATGGCGTTGCGGTTGGTGACGATGCCCGAGTCGAGGAGCGCGGTCTCGGCCTGCCGGCCGGTGAGGCCGTAGGAGGAGGCGACGTCGATCAGGTTGAGGTGGTTGTCGGTGCCGCCGGTGACCAGGGTGGCGCCCCGGCTCATCAGGCCCTCGGCGAGGGCGCGGGCGTTGTCGACGACACGCTGGGCGTAGTCCTGGAACGCGGGCCGGCGTGCCTCGGCGAGGGCGACGGCCTTGGCGGCCATGACGTGCGGGAGGGGGCCGCCGAGGACCATCGGGCAGCCGCGGTCGACCTGGTCCTTGAGGGAGTCGTCGCACAGGACCATGCCGCCGCGCGGGCCGCGCAGCGACTTGTGGGTGGTGGTCGTCACGATCTGCGCGTGCGGGACCGGGTCGAAGTCGCCGGTGAGGACCTTGCCCGCGACGAGGCCCGCGAAGTGGGCCATGTCCACCATCAGCGTGGCGCCGACCTCGTCGGCGATCTCGCGCATGATCCGGAAGTTCACGAGACGGGGGTAGGCGGAGTAGCCGGCGACGATGATCAGCGGCTTGAAGTCACGGGCGGTGGCGCGCAGGGCCTCGTAGTCGATGAGGCCGGTGGCGGGGTCGGTGCCGTAGGAACGCTGGTCGAACATCTTGCCGGAGATGTTGGGGCGGAAGCCGTGGGTGAGGTGGCCGCCGGCGTCGAGGGACATACCGAGCATGCGCTGGTTGCCGAAGGCCTGGCGCAGTTCGGCCCAGTCGGCCTCGGTGAGGTCGTTGACCTGCCGGGCGCCGCTCTTCTCCAGGAAGGGGGCCTCGACGCGGTCGGCGAGGACGGACCAGAAGGCGACGAGGTTGGCGTCGATGCCGGAGTGCGGCTGGACGTAGGCGTGCGCCGCGCCGAAGAGTTCGCGGGCGTGCTCGGCGGCGAGGGACTCGACGGTGTCGACGTTGCGACAGCCGGCGTAGAAGCGGCGGCCCACGGTGCCCTCGGCGTACTTGTCGCTGAACCAGTTGCCCATGGCCAGCAGGGTGGCCGGGGAGGCGTAGTTCTCGGAGGCGATCAGCTTGAGCATCTCGCGCTGGTCGGCGACCTCCTGGCCGATGGCGTCGGCGACCCGCGGCTCGACGGCGCGGATCACGTCGAGGGCGCTGCGGAAGGCGGTGGATTCGGGGGAGAGGGGCTCGGCTGACATGGGGACCTCCGGACGTGGCGTTCGGCGTTCACGGCTCGGCCCAGGCGCACGGCACTGACTCATGGACCCGAAGGATCCTGGGACCGCTTCCCGATGGTCGGTCCCATCCCAGCGCGCCAGTCACGGCCCACGCCCAGCCTACCGGCCGGGCGAGAGGCCGGGGCCGCGCTGTCCAGCATGCGAGCGATGCCGCTGACGCGGGGGCGGGAGGGGCTTCGGCGGGTGTGGGGGGGGCAGTGGGCGTGGGTGGGCTTCGTGCGGGGGTGAGTACCGATGAGTGCCGATGAGTGCCGATGAGTGTCAGCAGGCGCCGGTGGGCCCGTCGGCGCCGGCCGCGCCCACCCGCGCCTACCGTGCGGCGCGGTGGGCGCCGGTGAGTGTCAGCGGACGCCGGCCGGGCGCCGGTGGCGCGGCAGGCGCCGACAGGCACGGTCGGCGCCGACAGGCGCGGCAGGCGCCGGTGGCGCGGCAGGCGCCGACGGGCTCGGCGAGCGTTACAGGATGACGTGGGGCAGGAAGCGGGCGTACTCGTCGGTGATCGGACCGTCCGACTCTCGGATGCCGAGACCCGCCGACTCGCCGGCGACGACCCAGGCGCCGAGGACGACGTGGTTGCCGTCGAAGGTGGGCAGGGCCGCCAACTGCTGGTAGCAGCAGGGGTCTTGAAGGGAGGACGCGGAGGGTACGCGGGATGTGGTGGGCGCTACGGCGGCCGCAGGGGCAGCAGGCGCGGCGCGCATCCCGGATGCCACATGCGCCGCAGGCGCGGTCGGCGCCGCAGGCGCGGTCGGCGCCGCAGGCGCGGTCGGCGCCGCAGGCGCGGTCGGCGCCGCAGGCGCGGGGGGTGGCTTGTGGATCGTTACGCCCGCGCCCTCTCTGCCGAGGAGCGGCTTCCTGACGTAGCCGGTCGTGTGGGTCAGGTCCCGTGGACCGTCCAGGTACGCGGGGAGGAGGTTCGGGTGGTCGGGATAGAGCTCCCAGAGGATGGCCAGCAGCGCCTTGTTGCTCAGCAGCATCTTCCAGGCCGGTTCGATCCACAGCGTGCTGCCCGTGCCGCCGCCGTTGTCCAGGGTGTCGAGGACCTGGTCGGCGAATTCGTCCGTGGTGAGCCACTCCCACGGGTACAGCTTGAAGCAGCTGCGGATGAACCGGAGTTGGTTGTCGACGAAGCGCCCGGAGAGCGGGTCCCAGCCGATCTCCTCCACGGAGATCCAGTCGGTGTCGAGGCCCGCCTGCTCCGCCGTCTCCTTCAGGTAGGCGACGGTCATCAGGTCCTCGCCGAGTTCGTCGGCGGCGGAGTGCGCGAAGTGGAGGGGGCTGCCGGGCGGGAGGAGCCCGGCCTGTTTCCGCCAGGCGTCGACCAGGCGCTCATGCAGGGAGTTCCACTGGTCGGCGCCGGGGAAGCGGTCCTCCATCCAGAACCACTGGGCGGACGCCGCCTCCACCAGCGAGGTGGGGGTGTCGGCGTTGTACTCGAGGAGCTTCGCGGGGCCCGTACCGTCGTAGCGCAGGTCGAACCTGCCGTAGAGGGACGGGAGTTCCGCTCGGCGGTGCCAGGCCTCGGCGACCGCCGCCGCGATGCGCGGGTCGGTGATGCCCAGCTCGGCGAAACGGTTCTCCGTGACGATGTGGTCGGCCGCGGCGAGACACATGCCGTGGAGTTCCTCGACCACCTCCTCCAGCGCCTCCACCTCCGGGAGCGAGAAGACGTAGTACGCGCTCTCGTCCCAGTAGGGGCGCAGCGTGCCGTCGGGGAGGCGGGTGAGCGGGTAGATGAGCCCCTGCGCCTCGACGGTCTGCTGCCAGTCGGGGCGGGGCTCGATCGTGTGGCGCCGCATGCCGCTCAGCCGCCCGAGCCGGAGTCGCCGCCGCCGAAGCCGCCGCGGTGGACGCCGGTGCGGCTGTCGTCGTCGCCGCTTCCTCCGCTGCTCGAGCTTCCGCCGCTCGAACGGGACTCGGTGAAGGAACCGCCCTTCACCCAGCCGGACTTCTTCTTGCCGCCGTAGTAGTGGGCACCGTTGACCGACGTGACGGTCTTGCAGTTCTTCTCGGCGACGACCTTGTAGCCCTTGGCGGCGCGGTAACTGTCGCGGTCGACGCAGCGCTTGTCGGGGTCGTCCGAGGAGCACGCGGTGAGGGCGGCGGCGAGGAGGCCCATGCCGCCTAGTACGACGGTGCCCGAGCGGAGCCGTCTGCGCGTGTCAGCCATGTTCGTGTCTCCCCGTTTTCCCCGTTGTGGTGTTTCGCCCAGCTTAAAGATCGCCCAGGGCCGGGTTCGGCTGACCCCCTGTTCCTTCCACCCGCCTCCCACCTCTCACCTCTCACCTCCCTACTCCCTCCTCCCTCCTACCGCCTCTCTCCACTCCGCCCCACCTAGAGTCACCGTGTGCTCTTTGGAATGGTGTGCGCGCTCGGCGCGGCGGTCTGCTTCGGTACGGCGACGGTGTTGCAGGCGATGGCCGCGCGGGCGGCGGCCGCCGGTCCCACCGACTCACGCGAGAGCCCGCGCGGCGGTCCGGGCGGCGGTCCGGGCGGCGACGCGGCGTTGCTGTTGCGGGCGTTGCGGCAGTGGCGGTACATCGCAGGACTGGCCCTGGACGGGCTCGGCTTCCTCTTCCAGATCGCCGCGCTGCGTTCCCTTCCGATCTACGCCGTCGGCGCGGCGTTGGCCGCGAGTCTCGCCGTCACCGCGGTGGTCGCCGCCCGGCTGCTGCGGGCGCGGCTGAGCGGGGTGGAGTGGGCCGCGGTGGGGGTGGTGTGCGCGGGGTTGGGCATGCTGGGGCTGTCCTCCGGGACGGAGGGGGAGCGGGCCGGGTCGGACGCGCTCAGGTACGCGATGCTCGCGACCGCGGTGGGGGTGCTGGTGCTGGGGTTGCTGGGCGGGCGGTTGCCGGAGCGGGGACGGGGGCTGGTGCTCGGGTTGGGGGCGGGGTTCGGGTTCGGGGTGGTCGAGGTCTCGGTGCGGCTCGTCGATGAGCTGTCGGTGGGGGCGCTGGTGGCGAACGCGGCGGTGTACGCGCTGGTGGTGGGGGGTGCGGGGGCGTTCCTGGCGTTGACGTCGGCGTTGCAGCGGGGGGCGGTGACCGTGCCTACGGCGGGGATGGTGATCGGGGAGACGATCGGGCCGGCGGTGATCGGGGTGGTGTGGCTGGGGGACCGTACGAGGGAGGGGTTGGGGTGGCTGGCGGTGGCGGGGTTCGGGGTGGCCGTGGTGGGGGCGTTGGCGTTGGCGCGGTTCGGTGAGGCGCCGGACTGAGAGTCGCCCTCGCCGCCCTTACCCGTCCCATCCCTTCCTGGGGGCTGCGTCCCCAGACCCCCGCTACGGCCCTGAACGGGCCTCGTCCTCAAACGCCGGACGGGCTGGA
>NZ_JARAXP010000039.1:0-28589 GCF_033793965.1 Streptomyces sp. ME02-8801-2C
TGACCGTTTGAGCCCGGCAGCCGGGATCATGACGACCCTTTCAATCGAACGACATCGTCACCCTCTGCGACCGCTCCCCAAGATCTGTGCCAGACCCCCTTCCTGAGGACGATGTCGAAGCTTGCCGAGGTCCACGACCCTTCCAACCGACGGCCGCCCGGCGTCGGCGTTCCCGGGTGGTGGTGGTCGAGGGGGCGGACGAGCGACTCCTTCACGCCGAATACCGAGTCGCCGGCCAGGCCGGGATCGCCCGCGACGAAGATGTGCGTGGTGAGCGGGTGGAAGCCGGGGGCGGTCACCTTGAAGTGGAGGTGCGATGCCCGCATCGGTGAGCGGCCGGCGTGCTGGAGGAGCCGGCCGACGGGGCCGTCGTCCGGGATCGGGTAGGGCGTGGGGGTGAGCGCCCAGAACCGGTAGCCGCCCTCCGCGTCGGCGAACAGGTGCGCTCGCCCGGCCAGGGCACCGTCGTCGTACTGGACGTCGTACATGCCGTCGTCGTCGGCTTCCCACACCTCGATGCGGGCCCCGGCAACCGGGGTGCCGTCGGTGTCCGTGACCGTGCCGGTGACCCACGAAGGCTCGCCCTTCGCATCGCCCGCGATGTCCCCGCCGAGTTCGATCTCGGGCGAGTCCTGGACGAAGAAGGGGCCGAGGACCGTGGACTCCGTCGACTCGCCGTGGTCCGGTTCGCTCACCGCGACGGTGAGCATGGAGATGCCGAGGACGTCGGAGAGGAGGACGAACTCCTGCCGGTTGTCGGTCGTGATGTGACCGGACGCGGTCAGGAACTCGATCGCCGCGCCCCATTCGGCTTCGGTGAGGCGGGTCTCGCGCACGAACGCGTGGGCGTGCCGCACCAGCGCCTGCATGACCTCGCGGAACCGTTCGTCCTTCGCGGTGTCGAAGCTCGCGACGACCTGGTCGGTGAGGTGCTGTTCAGTCGTCTCAGGCATGTCAGTCTCAGTCCTCAAGGTTGCTCTTTGTGCCACGGGCGGTGACCGGTACCGGCACCGGGGTGTCGCCCCGGTGCGCGCGGCCGAGCAGCTCGCGCATCTCGTCGCGGTCGACCGGGCGCGGGTTGGAGTCCGGCACTTGGGCCATGACCAGGTCGGCGGCCCGGTCGAGTTCCTTCTCTGTCAGGCCCAACTCGTGCAGTGAGGAAGGGGGTTCGAGCTGCGCGTAAAGGGCGAGCAACGCGCCGAAGGGGTCGGTGCGTTCGTCGAGCGCGGCTCCGAGGTGCCTGGCCGCCTCGGGCGCTGCCGCCAGGTTGAGGCCGACCACGTGCGGAAGTACCACCGAGTGGAGGGCGGCGTGTTCGAGGTCGTACGCGCCCCCGAGGACGTGACACACCTTGTGGTGCAGCCCGGAGCCGGCTCCCGCGAAGGCGACCGCGCCGAGGTAGGTGCCGAAGAGGATCTCGCGGCGGGCCGCGACGTCCTGACCGTCGGCGACGATGCGCGGCAGTGCGGATGCCAGCGAGCGGACGCCCTCGACGGCCAGCGCGGAGCTGATCGGATTGTGGCGGGGCGCCCACCACGCGTCGACGCAATGGGCGAGGGCGTTGAGGCCGGACGTCACCGACAGCCTCGTCGGCAGGGACAGCATGAGTGTGGCGTCGTAGACGACGACCCGGGGGAGCACCTTCCGGTCGACGCCGGTGCGCTTGTGGCCGTCCTCGGTGAGGCCCCACACGGGGGTGGCCTCGGAACCGGCGTAGGTCGTCGGGACGGCGAGGATCGGCAGCCCGGTGGTGAGTGCCGCAGCCTTGGCGGTGCCCGTCGTCGACCCTCCGCCGACGCTCAGCAGCAGGTCGGCCCGGTGCTTGTGGGCCGCGGCCCGCACGGCCTGTGCCACCTCGGCCGGCACGTGCGGCCGGACGCCGCCGAAGACCGCCACGACCGGGATGTCCTTGCAGATGTCCTCGGCCAGGGCACGTTCCCCCTCGGCCGCGATCACCAGGACCCGGCTCGCGCCGAGCCCGGTGACCGCCGCGGCCACGTCCTCGCGGACCGTGCCCGAGCCGAAGACGACCCGCTGGCCCCAGGATTCGTAGACGACCGGCGATTCGTGGACGACCGGCGAAGCGACGTCGGTCACACCTTCACCGCCCGCGCTCGGGGCACGGCACTCGCTGCGAACGCCCCGACGAGCGCGGGGACGGCGAAGGCGTAGAAGGCCCACTCGACGTCCGCGCCCGAGCCGAGGACGAACGCGCCCAGGGACGGGCCGGCGATCGCGCCGAAGCGGCCGATGGACAGGGCCCACGCGAGGCCGTTGCCGCGGACGGCGTCCGGGTACCTGGTCACGATGAACGCGTTGCCGAGGATCTGCGAACCGATGAACCCGAACCCGCTGATGAACATGAGCACGAACATGACGGGCGTCGGCGGACGGGTGCTCATCGCGATCAGGCTCACCGTGCCGACCAGGAACGCGACGACCACGACACGCTTGGCGCCGAGCGCGTCCGCGACCCGGCCGCCGACGATGGCCCCGACACCGACGCCCAGCCACATCGCCGCCGTCTGCAGCAGTGCCGAGCCGAGGGAGAAGCCGGCGGCCTGCATGATGCTGGGCAGCCAGGTGCTGATGCCGAAGACGAGCAGGAGCCCGCAGAAGGACATGGCCCAGAACAGCAGGGTCGACACCGCGAGGCCGCCCGTGAGCAGCGATCCGAGGCCGAGCATGCGGCCGGGGTCCGACGTCGGCGCGGCGACCGACGGGGCGAGGCCGTGCTGCTCCTCCACCGCTCTCGCCTCGGCTGCGCGGCCCGTCCGGTGGAGGTGGAACGGGCTCTCGGGGAGCCGGAGCACGAGCGGTATGGCCAGGAACACCGGGAGCACGCCGATCACGTACAGCCAGCGGTACGAGACGTCGGGAAGCAGGGCGGTGCCGAGCAGCGGGGAAAGCAGGGCGCCGGCCGCGTAGCCGCTCATGATCAGGGCGACGTTGCGGCTGCGACGGCCCGGCTCGCTGAGGTCGGCGACGTAGGCGTTGATGGTGGGCAGTACGAGGCCGAGGCCGAGGCCGACGACGAGGCGTCCGGCGCCGAACGACGGGACGCCACCGGCGAAGGTGCAGACCGCCATCCCGAGCGAGAACACGGTGCTGCCGACGAGCAGGAGCCGACGTGGGCCGGTGCGGTGGAGCAGGGCTCCGGCGAGTGCCGCGCCGATCAGCATCCCGATGCCGACGAGGGAGCCGATCGTGCCGGCCTCGGCCTTGTCGATGCCGAGTGAGGGGTCGCCGAGGATCGCGGGGACGGTGACGCCGTACACGGCGAGGTCGTAGCCCTCGAGGGACGCGACGACCCAGGCGGCGATCAGCATGAACGTGCTCGCGGACACTCTGCGGACCTGCGGGCGGACGGCGGCGGGTGCGGTCATGGCCGGATCCCTTCTCCAGCTGTGGCAGGAGCCTGTACCGGCTCGACTGCTGAGGCAAGTGTGGTCAGGAGCGCCGGGACGTCGAGGAGGACGCCCACGGTGCCGAGGATGTAGAAGTCGGGCCGCCACAGCACGGCTGTGCGGCCGGTCTCGTCGAACCAGCGCCCGTAGACGCCGCCGACATCGGTGATCCCCTCCGTGGTGAGGCGGCGGTCGGTGAGGTGGTGGACGGCCACGCCGAGTCGGGCGGCCGCTTCTGTGGTCGAGGCGTCGAGCGAGGCGCCGGCCCGGCCGTCTACGAGGAGCACGAATCCGCGTCCGAGAACCTCGTCGAAGAGCCCTTCGGCGCCGTGCGACTCCACCCGGCCCTGCGGCATCAGGTGCCCGGCCTGCGGCGACTCGTCGTGCAGGCCGGGGCCGAGGCCCGGGAAGCGCATCTTCTCGGGGCGCCCGTCCGCCTCGCGCAGCGCGATCAGGCGGGTGTCCCGCTCGGCGGCGGCCACCGGATCGCGCATGGTCTGTACCCGGCCCAGTTCGATGCCCTTGGCGATGATGGCCCGCACATGCGGCTCGCGTTCGCTCTGGTAGGTGTCCAGGAGCGCGTCGTCGGCGCCGCGCAGCACGGCGTCGAGCTTGAAGGCGATGTTCTGGGCGTCGCGGATGCCCGAGCACATGCCCTGTCCCAGGAACGGCGGCATCTGATGGGCCGCGTCCCCGGCGAGAAGGACCCGGTCGCTGCGCCAGCGCTCCGCGACGAGCGAGCGGAACGTGTACGTGGCGACGCGGACGAGTTCGGCCTGCGAGCGGCCGACGTGGCCGGCGACCCGGGCCCACACCCGGTCGGGCTCCCGCTCGACGGGGAAGGAGTCCGCCGAGTCGAGCATGAAACTGAACCGGTGGTGCCGGGGGCCCAGCGAGATGATCGACACCGGCTGCTTCGGGTCGCACACCTGACGGGCCTTGGGAATGTCCGTGGGACCGGTCAGGCGGAAGTCGCAGACCATCCACGGCTCGGAGAACCCGTAGTCCTCCTGCCCGACGCCGAGCCAGGTGCGGGTGAAGCTGTTGCCGCCGTCGCAGGCTACGACGTACCGGGCCGAGACGGCCGTGTCGCTTCCCTCGACCTGGATGTCCACGCCGTGGGGCGTGCTCCGCAGGCCGTCGACCCGGGAATCCATGCGGATCTCGACGTTTCCGAGACCGCGGACCAGGCCGTCGAGGGTGTCCTCCAGATAGGGCTGGTACATCATGTACCACTCCGCCCAGCCCTGGCCGCCGACGGCGGCGAAGTCGTGCTCGATGAGGAGCTCGCCCGCGCCGTTGCGCCACTCGTAGTTGCGCTGGACGTGCAGGGTGGGCAGCAGATCGCGGGAGATTCCGAGGCGGTCGAAGGTCCGCATCGTCTCGTCGTCGAAGATGGCGGCGCGCGGAAGGTTGTAAAGAGTCGGGTACCGCTCCAGGACGACCACGTCGTGGCCTGCCTGACCGAGCAGCGCCGCGGTGACCATGCCGACGGGCCCGTACCCGATGACGGCGACGTCGTACACGTGCGTTCCCTTCCGCTCAGACACCCGCGAGGGCGGGCGTGGTGGTGAGGCCGAGGAGCTTCTCGGCGTTCTGGTGGCCGATCTTGAGCCGGTCGGCGTCGCTGATCGGGGCGTCCCGCAGGAACGCCGTGGCCGTCTCGATGTCCTCGAAGGGGTAGTCGGTGCCGAAGAGGATGTGGTCGGCGCCCATCGACAGCAGGGCGGTGAGCAGCGGGGCGGGGGAGCAGACGCCGCTGGTCGTGATGTAGAGGTTGTGCCGGATGTACTCCGAGGGGCGCCCGCGCTTGAGCTCGATGCCGTGGTGCGCGTGGAACTCCCAGCGGGAGTCCATGCGCCACATCACGTAGGGCAGTCCCTCTCCCATGTGGCCGAGGAGCAGCTTGGCGTTCGGGAAGTCGTCGAAGACCCCGCCGAAGATCAGGCGCAGGGCGTGGGTGGCGGTGTCGATTCCCCAGCTCCACATCGGTCCGACGAGTTCGGGGTGACCGGAGAGCACGTGCGCGGTGTCGACGCCGTTGGCCGGGTGCAGATAGAGCGGTACGTCGAGGTGTTCGGCGCGCTCCCAGACGACGCGCAGGGCGGGGTCGTCCAGGTACCTGCCGTGGGTGTGCGCGTTGACGAGGGCGCCGCGCAGGCCGAGCTGGGTGACCGCGCGTTCCAGTTCGTCGGCGGCGGCCTTGGGGTCCTGCAGCGGCAGGGCGGCGAAGCCCGAGAAGCGGTCGGGGTGCTCGGTGATGACACCGGTGAGGAAGTCGTTGACGGTGATCGCCTGGCGTACGGCGGAGGCCGGGTCCTTCTCCGCCTGGAGGCCGGGGGAGTTGAGTGAAAGCACCTGCATGTCCAGGCCGGAGGCGTCCATGGCGTCGAGGCGTTCCTCGGTGAGGTCGAGGAGCCGCCGGGAGGCCTCGGCCCACGCATGGGGCTGGGCGATGGAGGCGGTGGAGGCGCCGTGGCCCACCAGGTCAGGGGTCACGAAGTGTTCTTCGAGGCCGATCAGCTTCATCGCGGAGTTCTCCTCGGAGGGATCTTGTATGCGGGAATCCCGTACGCGGGCCTCGTTCTGCCGTTGAGGTCCCGTAGGCAAGGCGGGTGCGGCGGCGCCAGGCTCGGTGTGAGTGGCCGGGCGGATGGGATGCGCGGGGTGCGTGCGCCGGAGGACGAGTGGCTCCGGGCGGCTGCGAGACGGGCCGCCGTGGGGCGGGACTGTCGGGGGAGGTGACCGCCACCGCTCCCGCAGTTCACCAGAACGTAACGCGTTCCGCAATAGTGAATGTAAGATCCGTTGTATCGGCCGCCTGGATAGGCTGACCGCGTTCATGCACCGGCAGGGGAGAAGGCTGCGCTGTGACCACGACTGACCCCAGGGAGAACGGGGAGCGGCAGGGCATCCAGTCCGTCGAGATGGCGATGAGGGTCCTGCTGGCGCTGGAGAGCGGCGGCGGTGCGCTGAGCCTGTCGGCGATCGCGCAGGCGAGCGGCATGCAGCCCAGCAAGGTGCACCGCTACCTCGTCAGCCTCGGCCGCATCGGTCTGACCTCGCAGGATCCCGCCTCGGGACTCTACGACTTCGGGGCCGCGATGCGCCGTATGGGCGCCGAGTCGCTGCGCCGCACCAACGAGGTGGCGGTGGTGAGCGGCCACGCGACACAGCTCCGCGACCGCACGGGCCACTCCGTGAACCTCGCGGTGTGGGGGGACCGCGGCCCCATCGTGGTGAGCTGGGCGTACGGCACCCGCCCGCTGCCCCTGACGGTGCGCGTCGGCGCCACGCTTCCCCTGCTCACGTCATCCGTGGGCCAGGTCTTCCTGGCGCACCTGCCCGAGAGTCTCACGGACGAGGTGCTGAGCGGAGAGCTCCGCGGCAGGGAGGCGGAGTGGACGAGCGAGCGCCTCGCCGCCACCCGGGCGCGGATCCGCGGCGCCGGGCACGTCGTGACGCACAGCGGCGTGATCCCGGGCATCATCTCGGTCGCCGCGCCGGTCTTCGCGGCAGGCGACCCGCTGCCGCTCGCCGTCTCCGTCGTCCTGCCCGAGAGCCTGGGCACACCGGACCACCTGGCCGAGGTGACCGAGGAGCTGCGCGACACCGTGGCCGCGGCCTCGCACGAGCTGGGGTATCTGCCGTAGACAGCCCTACGAGCCCTACGTGAGGGGACGCGGGCCGGCCACCTCGTCGTAGTAGGACTCGGCGGCGGGGCCGAGGACCTCGTGGGCCTCCAGGAACATCTCGTGCGCCTCGTGGCCCACCCAGCCCGCGGGAAGGAGATCGGTCGGCAGGTCCGGGTCGCGGAAGGGGAACTTGCGGTAGTCGTAGGTCAGCCGCATGCGCTCGACCATCGCCTCCTCGGGGCTGAGGTGCCCGGCCCGGTACGACGGCATCCGGCTGCGGTAGGTGCGCAGCAGCTCCCGGTAGTCCTCGTTGAGGGCGGCGAGGTCCCAGCCGCGCGCCGCCATCTCGCGGTCCACGGGCAGACCGCCCGACTGGCAGCGCAGGGTGTCCAGGCGCATGGCCGGCTCGTCCGCGAACTTCTCCCGGACCTGCTGGAGCCGGTCGTGCGGGGAGACGTAGGTGGACGGGGCCAGGGGGCCGAAGCCCAGCCACGCCAGCTCCTTGCGGATGCGGTCGCGTACACCGCGCTCGGTCTCGGGGACCGAGTAGATGACCATGTGCCAGTGCCGGTCCCAGTCGGACGGGGCCCGGTCGAAGATGCGTGCGCGGCCCTCGTCGAGGAGCTGGAGACTGCGCTTGTTGAGCGTGTAGACCGTCTCCCTGCCCTCGCGTCGGACGTCGAACCAGTCCTCCTTGCGCAGCCGCGCGAGGACCACCCGTACCGTGCTCTCGCCGACACCGAAGCAGCCCATCAGCGTGCTGAGGGTACGCAGCCGGGCGGCGCCGCCGCGGTAGCGGACGTAGTCGCCGAACAGGTCGAAGACGATCGATCGAGGCTTCACGGAACCGACTATGCCACAGGGGCGACCGTCACAAGAACCAACCGTCGGACTGGCTAGATGCTTGGTTTTGCTGTGGAAACAGCCCCTCCGAAGCGCAACAAATTATTCACGCCCGTGCATCCATTGACACGAGATATGTCTGGGCCTGAGTCTTGGCCTGTACTCGACGTGGAGGCAGGAGCCATGGTTACTCGGATCGCTTGCGTGGGAGGCGGCCCCGGTGGGCTGTTCTTCGCAGCGCTCATCAAGCAGGCCGATCCGTCGGTCGAGGTGACGGTCTTCGAACGCAACCGCGCGGAGGACACCTTCGGCTTCGGCGTGGTGTTCTCCGACGCGACCCTGGCCGCGATCCACGCGGCCGACCCCGTGCTGCGCACGGCTCTCGCCGACCACGGCCGGCACTGGGACGACATCGAGGTGCGGCTGAAGGGGCAGCGGATTCGGTGCGGTGGCAACGGCATGGCCGCCATCACCCGCAGGACCCTGCTCCAGCTGCTGCACCGGCGGGCCGAGGAGGTCGGGGTCGAGCTCCGGTTCAGCCACGAGGTTCCCGCCGATCCGGCCGAGCTGGCCGACTACGACGTGATCGTGGCCGCCGACGGGGCGAACTCCCGGCTGCGCGACCGCCTCGCCGACGTGCTGGTGCCGGAGGTGGAGGTCGCGACCGCGAAGTTCATCTGGTTCGGCACGGACTATCTCTTCGACGGCCTGACCTTCGT
This sequence comes from Streptomyces sp. ME02-8801-2C, assembly GCF_033793965.1. Taxonomy (NCBI): domain Bacteria; kingdom Bacillati; phylum Actinomycetota; class Actinomycetes; order Kitasatosporales; family Streptomycetaceae; genus Streptomyces; species Streptomyces sp. ME02-8801-2C. Next base: position 8,605 of record NZ_JARAXP010000039.1, read on the forward strand.
CCACGAACACGGCCCGCACGGCACGTTCGCCGTGCACGGCTACCCGATCAGCGACAGCGTGAGCACCTTCATCGTCGAGACGGACGACGAGTCCTGGCGCAGGGCGGGCCTCGCCGAGTTCGACACAGCGGTGCCGCCCGGCCCGAGTGACGAGAAGAGCAAGGCGTACCTGGAGAAGCTCTTCGCCGAACAGATCGACGGGCACGAACTGCTGGTCAACAACTCCCGCTGGGGCAACTTCCGCACCCGGCGCACCCGGCGCTGGCACAGCGGCAACGTCGTCCTGCTCGGCGACGCCGCGCACACCGCGCACTTCTCCGTCGGCTCCGGTACGAAGATGGCACTGGAGGACGCCGTCGCCCTCGCCGACAGCCTCCTCGCGCACCGCGACGACCTGCCGAGCGCCCTGGAGGCGTACGAGGCGGCCAGGCGCCCCTCGGTGGAGAGGATCCAGGGCTCCGCCCGGCCGAGCCTGTCCTGGTGGGAGCACTTCGGGCGCTACCACGACGCGTTCGAACCGACGCAGTTCGCCTTCCATTTCATCTCCCGCAGCATCGGCAAGGGACGCATCGCGCGCCGCGACCCCGAGTTCGTCGACCAGGTCGCAGGGGACTGGCGGGCGGCACACGACGGACACGACCCCCTGGACACCCCCTTCAGGGAGTTCGGCGGACGGCGGCTGACGTCGCAGGAGCTCACGGCGCTGCGCTCCAGCGGATGCCGGTGGCTCACCGCACCCGAAGGTGAGACTCAACTGCCGCCAATCTACGCCGAGTTGGCCGAAACCCTGAGTGGTGACGATCCGCCGGACCTGGTCGCCGTACAGGGCGGAACCCCGTTCACCCGGTCGCTGCTCGCCGAACAGGCCCGGCTGGTGCACGGCATCCCCGTACTGATCGTGGAGGACACGATGGACGACGATCGCGCGGAGACGCTGCTGCTGTCCGGGCGCGCCGACCTGGTGGCGGGAGAGCGGGCATGAGCACCGATCTGACGCCGCTCTTCGCGCCCGAGGGCGTGGTCGTGATCGGCGCCTCCCGGCAGAGCGGAAAGCTGGGCGCCGCCATGGCCCGCTCGCTGGCCCCCTTCCCCGGCGCCCGAGCCCTGGTCAACGCACGCCGCCCGGAGCCCGGCGAGGGCGTGTACGCGTCGGTCGCCGAAGCAGCCGCACACACCGCCGGACGGCTCGACCTGGCCATCCTGTGCGTGCCCGCGGCCGGCTGCGCGGACGCACTGGCCGAAGCGGCCGCCGCCGGCTGCCGGGCAGCGCTGGTCTGCGCCGGCGGTTTCGGTGAAGCGGGCCCGGCGGGCGAGGCACACGCGGACGCACTGCGCCTCGTCGTCCAGGAGACCGGGATCCGGCTGCTCGGACCGAACACCTCCGGATTCTTCGCCCCCCACCTGGGCCTGACGGCCAGCTTCGTGCCCGCGGCGGGGCAGCTCCCGGCCGGGGACATCGCGGTGGTCGCGGCCAGCGGCGGAGTCAACCACGCGCTCTCCTTCGACCTGGTCGCCGCCGGCAACGGCGTCAGCCTCGGCGTCGGCATCGGGGCAGGCCTCGGCGTCACCGCCGCCGACGTCCTGGCCCACCTCGCGGGAGACAGTCGTACGACGGCCGTGGCGCTGCATCTGGAGACGGTGCCGGACGGGCGAGGGCTGGTGGAGGCCGTACGGCTGGCGGCAGGCGTCAAGCCGGTCGTGGCCCTGGTCGTCGGCCGCAGCGACGTCGGTGACTTCGCCCGGTCGCACACCGGAGCGCTCGCCACCTCCTGGCGTACGACGCGGGCCGCACTGCGGCAGGCCGGGGCCGTGGTCGTGGACGACGAACGGGAGATGGTGGACGCGCTCACCGCGCTGTCCCGCATCCGGTTGCGTCCCCATCCGGACCCCGGACTCGCCATCGTGACCGCCCAGGCCGGGCCGGGGCTGCTACTGGCGGACCGGGCGGGTGCCGACGGCGTCCGGATGCCGGAGCTGACCGAGACCACGCAGCGGGCGCTGGGCGAACTGCTGCCCCCGCTCACCTATCAGCGCAACCCGGTCGACACGGGACGGCCCGCCGAGACCTTCGCGCGCGTGCTGGAGACAACGGCCACGGATCCGGCGGTGGACCTGCTCGCCGTCTACGCCCTCACCGAACCCGACAGCGTCGACCTCGCCTCGGCCGCCCAGGACGCCGGACTCGGTACCCACTCCCCGGCCGTGGTGGTCGTCGGCGGCCTGCCCGAGGACATCGCCGAACAGCGGGCGCGGCTGCACAAGGCGGGGATTCCGGCGCTGACCGGACCCGCTTCCGCCGCCAACGCCGTACGGGCCCTGGTGACGCATGCCCGACAGCGTGCCGTGCCCACCGACAAGGCCACTGACGGGTCGCGGCAGGAGCCGGCCGCCACCGTGCCGTCCGGCCCGCTGGACGAGGACGCCGCCAAGACGTTCCTCGCCTCGCTCGGCATCCGCACCCCGAAACGCCTCGCCTGCGACACCCGCGCCGATGCCCACCACGCCCTGCGCCTGCTGGGTGGGCCCGTCGCGGTCAAGGTGCTCGACGCCGCGATCCTCCACAAGACGGAGATCGGCGGAGTCCACCTGGGCGTGCGCACCCCCGACGAACTCGACACTGCCCTGGACGCCATCGGACCCGACCGCCGCTACCTGGTCGAGGCCATGGCCCCGGCCGGCGTCGACCTCGTGCTCGGCGCGCGCCGCGACCCCGTGTTCGGGCCGGTCGTCCTCGCCGGGCTGGGCGGCACGGCCGCCGAGGCGCTCGCCGACGTGGCGATCCGGCTCGCCCCGCTCTCCGTCGCGGAGGCCGCCCAGATGCCCGACGACCTGGCCGCCCGCGCCCTGCTCGACGGCTGGCGCGGCGGGCCGGTGCTCGATCGCGCCGAGTTCGGGCGGGTCGTCTCGGCACTCGGCGCCTGCCTCGCCGCGAGCTCCGACACCGCCGAGATCGAGATCAACCCGCTGCGGCTCACGGCCGACGGACTGATCGCACTGGACGCCGTGATCGTCCCCACCGCTTCCCCCGCACAGGCCGCACAGGACCGTTAAGGAGAACGACCATGCCCAGGCCGAGCAGCGAAGGCGCTGTGCCCTGGCCCGAGGAGTACGCCAGGCGCTACGCCGACAAGGGCTACTGGGAGGGCCACACGATCGGCGACCGGCTCCACGCCGTCGCCGACGCCACTCCCGACACGGTCGCGCTCGTCGACGGCGAGCGTCGGCTGACGTACCGCCGGCTCGCCGAGCGCGCGGACGCCGTGGCACTGCGGCTGGCCGCGCTCGGGCTCCGCCCGGACGACCGGCTGGTGGTGCAGCTGCCCAACACCGCCGAGTTCGTGATCCTCGCCTACGCCTGTCTGCGTCTCGGCGTGATCCCGGTGATGGCACTGCCGGGACACCGCCGACACGAGATCGGCCACCTGGTCGAGCACAGCGAGGCCGTGGCCATCGCGGTGCCGGACGTCCTCAAGGACCACGACCACCAGGCGATGGCCTTCGAGGTCGCCGACGGCTCACCAACCCTCAAGCACGTCCTGGTACTCGGCGACAAGATCGGCGACGACGCCGTGAACCTGCGGGAGTTGTGCGCCGCGCCCAGCACGCCGACGGACCGGGCCACCGTGGACGGATACCGGCCGGACAGCCGCTCGATCGCCGTCTTCCTGCTCTCCGGCGGCACCACCGGGCTGCCCAAACTGATCACCCGCACCCACGACGACTACCTCTACAACGCCCGCCGCAGCGCCGAGGTCTGCGCGTTCGGCGCCGACACGGTCTACTTCGCCGCACTGCCCCTCGGGCACAACTTCCCGCTCGCCTGCCCCGGCCTGCTGGGCGCGCTGCTGAACGGCGGCCGGGTGGTGCTGGGTTCGCCCAACCCGGAGAAGGCGTTCCCGATCGTCGAACGAGAGGGCGTCACGGCTTCGGCCCTGGTCCCGGCCATCGCCCTGCGCTGGCTCGACCACCACCGAGAACACCCCGGAACCGACCTGGGTTCGCTGCGGATCCTCCAGGTCGGCGGCTCCCGGCTGGCCGACCACGTCGCCCGCCGGGTGCGCCCCGAACTGGGCTGCACCCTCCAACAGGTGTTCGGCATGGCCGAAGGCCTGCTCAACTACACGCACCTGGACGACCCCGAAGACATCATCTGTACGACGCAGGGGCGCCCCATGTGCAAGGACGACGAGCTCCTCGTCGTCGACGAACTGGGCAACCAGGTCCCCGACGGCACCCCGGGGGTACTGCTCACCCGCGGGCCGTACACGCCGCGCGGCTACTACCGCGCCGAGGAGCAGAACGCCCGCGCCTTCACCGAGGACGGCTGGTACCGCACAGGCGACATCGTGCGACTGCTGCCCGACGGCAACCTCGTCGTCGAGGGCCGCGACAAGGACATGATCATCCGGGGCGGGGAGAACATCTCCGCCGAGGAGATCGAGAACTTCGCGTACCAGACGCCCGGTGTCGCCCGCGCCGCCGCCGTGGCGATGCCCGACGCGCAACTGGGGGAGCGCGTCTGCCTCTACGTCGTACCTGAACCGGGACACACGGTCGCCCTCGACGACATCCACCACGTCATGGACAACGCGGGCATCGCCCGCTTCAAGTTCCCCGACCGGCTGGTGACGGTCCCCGAACTCGCCGCCACCAAGGTCGGAAAGATCGACAAGAAGGCCCTGCGGGCCGACATCACGCGCCGCCTCGACACCGAAGGAACCTCCGATGACCAGTGACTCCGTCATAGCCCCGGAGGAGACGGACCCCGAACTCCGCAAGCTGTACGACGGCTTCGCCTCCGCGGGACTCATCCCCCTGTGGACCGAGATCGGCAACCTCATGCCGCTCACCCCGCAACCCGAGGCCGTCCCGCACGTCTGGCCGTGGGACACGCTCCTCCCGCTCGCCCGCCGGGCCGGCGACCTCGTGCCGGTCGGGCGCGGCGGCGAGCGCCGCGCGATAGCGCTCGCCAACCCGGGCCTGCCCGGCCGCCCGTACGCGACTCCCAATCTGTGGGCGGCGGTTCAGTACCTCGGCCCGCGCGAGGTCGCCCCCGCGCACCGTCACTCGCAGGGCGCCTTCCGCTTCGTCCTGGAGGGTGAGGGCGTGTGGACGGTCGTGGGCGGCGACGCGGTCGAGATGCGCCCCGGCGACCTTCTCCTCACCCCGTCGATGCACTGGCACGGTCACCACCACGTCGGCGACGCGCCGATGGTCTGGCTGGACGGTCTCGACATCCCGCTCGTGCACCGCCTGGACGCCGGGTTCTTCGAATTCGGTGAGGACGGTGTCTCGGACCGCTCCACCCCGTCCCGCTCACGCAACGAACGCCTGTGGGGCCACCCGGGACTGCGCCCGATCGCAGCTCCCAGCACCCCCGACTCCCCGCTCATGGCCTACCGCTGGGCCGACACCGACGACGCCCTCACCGCCCAGCTGGAGCTGGAGGACGAGGGATACACCGGCGTCATCGAGCCCGGTCACGCCGGTATCCGCTTCACCAACCCCGCCACCGGGCGCGACGCCCTCACCAGCCTGCGCACCGAGATGCACCGCCTGCGCCCGGGCACCACCACCGCCACCCGCCGCACCGTCGGCTCGTCCGTCTGGCAGGTCTTCCGCGGCAGCGGCACCGTCACGCTCGACGACCGCGAGATCGAGGTGTCCGACGGCGACCTGATCGCGGTCCCCTCCTGGTGCGCCCTGACCATCGCCGCCGACACGCGGCTCGACCTGTTCACCTTCAACGACGCGCCGCTCTACGAGGCACTGAACCTCGCCCGCACCGAAACGACCGGGAGCACCTCCGCATGAAGCTCGCCACCATCCGCACCGCCGATGGCACGGCGGCCGTCCGCCTCGACGGCGACCGCGCCGTGGAGACCGGCGCCCCCGACGTCGCCGCCCTGCTGCGCCGCCCCGACTGGCGCGCGCACGCCGCCGCCGTCGAAGGACCGGCGCACGACGTGGCGGCTCTCGACCTCGCCCCGGTCGTCACCACCCCCACCAAGATCTTCTGCGTGGGCCACAACTACCGCGCCCACATCGCGGAGATGGGCCGCGAGATGCCGTCGTACCCCGCTCTCTTCGGCAAGTTCGCCAACGTCCTGCTCGGCGCCCGCGACGACATCGTCCACCCGGGTGAGACGGAGGAACTGGACTGGGAGGCCGAACTCGGTTTCGTCATCGGTTCGCGGCTGCGCCGTCGGGCGACCAAGGAGGAGGCGGCGGCCGCGATCGCCGGCTACACCGTCGTCAACGACATCTCCATGCGGGACTGGCAGTGGCGCACCCCGCAGTGGCTCCAGGGCAAGGCGTGGGAGGCCAGCACGCCGGCCGGGCCCTGGCTGGTGACCGGCGACGAGATCGACGACGCGGCCGACCTGGAGATCCGCCTGGAGGTGGACGGGCAGGTCATGCAGCGCTCACGCACGTCCGACCTGCTGTTCACCCCGGCGGACATCGCCGCGTACCTCAGTACCTTCACGACGCTGGAGCCGGGCGACCTCGTGCTCACCGGCACCCCGGGCGGGGTCGGCGCGGCCCGCGACCCGAAGGTGTTCCTGAAGCCCGGCCAGGTCGTACGAACCGTGGTCGAGGGCATCGGGGAGTGCGTGAACACGGTCGTCGAGGACAAGACGTGAGCAGACCGGAACGGGTTCTCGAGTGGGTCGAGGACGGACAGCACCGGGTGCGAGCGGCCATCGACGCGATGCCGGACGACGCGGTCACCGCACCGTCCGCGCTGCCCGGCTGGACCCGCGGCCATCTGCTCACCCACCTCGCCCGCAACGCCGACGCCCTGGTCAACCTGCTGACCTGGGCCCGGACGGGGATTCCGGCACCCATGTACACCTCGCCGGACCAGCGCGTCACGGACATCGAGGCGGGCGCCGGACGCCCGCTCACCGAACAGCGGGCGGACGTACGGGAATCCGCCGCGCGTTTCCGGAAAGCCGCCGAGGCACTCTCGGCCGACGCCTGGTCGGCCACCGTCGTGAGCGGCCAGGGCCGTGCGATCCCGGCGTCGGAGGTGGCGTGGCTGCGGGCCCGCGAGGTGTGGATCCACCTGGTCGACCTGCGCGTGGGCATCGGCATGGACGCGTTGCCGCCCGACTTCGCCCGGACCCTCGTACGCGATGTGGCCGGGTGGATGTCGGCCCGCGTCGAGCCGGGCACCGGCGCCGAGTTGGCGACGGAGGGCCACGGCACCGTCGTACTCGGCACGCCCGTCCCGGGCGCCACGGTCACCGGACCGCCGCACGCCCTGGCCTCCTGGCTCACCGGCCGGGGCGGCACCCAAGAGCTGCGTGAGCTGCGTGTCACGGGTGAACTCCCGGACATTCCACGCTGGTTGTGAACCCAGAACTCATCGCCCACTACTCGATCACTCAACCACTCGATCACGCGATCAAAGGAGACCGACATGAGCGAGACCTTCGTCCTGGTGACCGGAGCCTGCCACGGCGGATGGGCATGGCGCCCGGTCGCGACAGAGCTGAGAGCCGCAGGACATGTGGCGCACACCCCCACCCTGGCCGGGCTGGGCGCCGACGACGACCCGCGCGGCGTGACCCTCACCGACTGCGTGAACAGCCTTGTGGACTACGTCGAACGTGCCGGGCTGACCGACGTCACCCTGGTCGGCCACAGCTGGGGCGGTTACGTCCTCGCCGGCGCGGCGCCGAAGCTCGCTTCGCGTCTGCGGCGCCTGGTCTTCTGGAACGCGTTCGTGCCGCAGGACGGCGAGTCCCTGATCGACGCGTGCCCGCCGCACTACGGCGAGATGTTCCACGCCGTGGCAGCCGCCTCCGGCAACGACACAGTGACGTTCCCCTTCGAGGTCTTCCAGCAGGCGTTCATGCAGGACGCCAGTGAGGAGACCCAGCGCCTGATCCACTCCCTGCTCGTCCCGCAGCCCCTCGGTACCTTCACCGAGAAGCCGGACACGACGGCGTTCACCGCACTCGACATCCCCACCGCCTACGTCCTGGCCACCGAGGACCTCGCCCTTCCGGGGGAGTGGGCCTGGGCCGACCGCTTCCTGCCGCGGCTCAAGAACCCGCTGGTCATCGAAACCCCGGGCAGCCACGAGGCCCTCTTCACCCGCCCCTCCGAACTGGCCGACGCGTTCGTCAGGGCCTGCGCGGCATAGGCGGCGGCCGAACGGCCATACGTGTGCCCTGCGGTGCAGCGGCCTTCGTCCGGAGGGGAGCAGCAGCCACGTACACGCGCGCGGCCGGGGGGTGACGGTGGAACTGCCGGTCCGTTGCGAGAGGGCCAGGGGGACACCCGGGGCGGTGCTCGGCGGCGGCGCCTGTGCCCTCGCAGAACGCGTGGGCGCGCAGCAGGCTGCCGGAGGCGCCGGGCGGAGGGAGGCGGCTCAGGGCCGACCTGCCGTCCGGCAGCCAGTGCGGCCCACTGGCGAGGCCGCTGGCGGCCATGGCCGGGGGCGTGGGTGGCCTGCTGGAAGACCCTGGAGGCCGCAGGGACGGCAGCCGCCCCTGCCCTTCCCGGACGGAGCCCAGCTGGATGTGCCGGAGGTACCGGAGCCCTGGCAGCGGACGGCCAGGCAGTGTCGGCGCCCTGTCCCAGCCGCTTACTTTGACTGGCCACGAGTCGGCACTGGGTGGGGGATCACGGCCGAGCTGCACCCGCTCTTTCTCGCGGAGAACCGTCAACAACCGCTCCCAGACGCCATCTTGCTGCCATCGCCGCCGGTAGCGGTAGACCGTCTGCCACGGCGGCAGGTCATGCTGCAACAGCCTTCAGTCACAGCCGGCCCTCAGCCAGTACGCCAACGCGTTGAGGATCTCCCGCAGGGAGTTCGAGGGATTCGCCGAAGGTGTTCGGATCTTGGCGTTCATGGACAGCTGTCACAGCGGCTGAGAGGTCGCGTCGCAGCCGGATGCGTGATGTCCTGGAACCACCCACAGGAGTACACGCCCATGCGTCACAGCCGGACTTCCGCCTTCGCGTCCGCCCGGTCGCCCGCGCCGACCGGAGCGGGCGGGGGCCTGCTGCCGGCGCGGGATCTCGCGGCCGCCTGGTTCCTGGTCGCGCTCATCGCTGTGCCCGCCTGGGTGCTGACGATCGGGCAGGCCCGGGACATGGGAGTCGAGCCCGGCACGATGAGGATGGCGCTGCCGCTGTTCCTGCTGCTGTGGGTGACGATGATGGCCGCCATGATGCTGCCGTCCATGGCGCCGGTGGCCATCACGTGGGTGCGCGGGATCGGCCGCCAGTCCTCCGGCTGGACGCGGACCGTGCGCACCGTGGAGTTCGTGGGCGGGTATCTGCTGGTGTGGACCGCATTCGGACTGCTCGCCTACGCGGCCCTGGCCCTCACCGGTGGCCTCGTGGACGACCATCCCACGGCCGGGCGCTGGATCGGCGCGGTGGCGTTCCTGCTCGCGGGTCTGTATCAGCTCGGCCCCCTCAAGTATGTCTGTCTGCGGCACTGCCGTGACCCCATGAGCCATCTGGTGCGCTACGCCGGGTTCCCGCAGCCGGTCCGAGACCTGCGGGTGGGCGTTCATCACGGCGCCTACTGCGTCGGCTGCTGCGCGGGACTGATGGTCGTCCTGGTCCCGCTCGGCGTGATGAACGTGGCGGCGATGGCCGGACTGGCCGTGCTGATCTTCGTGGAGAAGCTGTGGTCCCGTGGCCCGCTGCTCGGCCGGGTCGTGGGCATCGCGTTTCTCGTGCTGGCCGTGCTCGCACCGTTCCAGGACTGGCTGCTGCCGGGGTTGCAGGGCTCGATGCCGTCGATGGACGGCATGTGACTCACCCGGCCCCGAGGACCGTGCCGTCCGCCAGGCCGGCCCGTCGGCAGCTGAGGAAGCCTGCGCTGGACGTTGCTCATACGGTTCTGGCGCACCGGTGGCCAGCCATGCAGCGGATGATGGGTGGCTCACCCGAAGCCGGCGAACAGGGGCACGGGCACGCCCCTACCCGCCCAGCACACAATCGCTAGGCTGCCTCTTCCCGCCGCACCGGGAGTGGCCCGGGTGGGCCACTCGTCGTGCCGGGGGCGCCGCCGGATGGGACCTCTACCGGGGCCGACTCGCTCGTCAGTCAGGACCGCTCCAGTCGAACGGGAAGTGTTTGCTCGACTTCCCCGAGCGTTCCCAGGAGAAGCCGAACGCGTCGGCGCGGTCGGCTGTGGACCGTCCCCACGTGGCGATCTGGCCGGGGCCGACCTCGGCGCCCGGGGCGTTGTGGACCTGGACGCGTGCGCCGTCCGGCGTTGTCGGGCCGGTGAGTGCCTGGGCGGTGGCCATGACCTTGCCGGGGATCTCGGCTCGCCAGGTGGTGAGGTCCTCGTCGATCTCGACGTGGATGGGGGCGAAGTCCATGCCGCGCATCTCGGGGTGGAACATCTCCCCGAACTGCGCCGGCCATCCGCCCGCCTCACCGCCGAAGATGGTGCCGAGTGCACCGCGCTGCTGCTCGTCGGCCCGTTCGTCGAGGAAGATCGCGGCGTACGGGTCGGTGTGTGTGCCGGCCCAGGGGTTTCCGACGAAGGAGCCGAGCATCAGGACATTGAGACCGTCGAGCCGCACGTCGCCGAAATTGCCTTCCCGGATGTGCCACACCATCACGCCTTCGCAGTCACCGTAAGTCGGGGGCTCTGCGAACGTGCAGGGGCACGGTATTGCGCACTTGCACACATCGAACCAGTCACCGGCCAGGCGCCAGCGCGTACCGGTGGTGACCTGCTCTGTTGTCATCTCGCTTCCCTCCTGCCGAGCTCCGGGGAGCCCACTCGGAGTGGCGAGACCGCGTGTCCCGAGCCCGCACTCGGGGATGGGAGAGGCGGTCTCCATTCCAGCTTGCACCTCCCGTCCCGGTCGGGGAAACCCGGCCATCGTGGCGCTCACGTGCGAGGTCCGTCCTGGGGCATACCGCCAGGCGAGCAGTCGCCGGTGCCGGCCGGCTTCAGCAGTCCCGATTGGTCAGCGGCCGGCGCCGCTTCGTGCGCCGCGTGCCGTCGGCGACGACGAGGTGAGCCACGTCTTGGACACTCGCACCTTCATCCGCTGCTCGCTCGCCCTGGCATGGTGGCGGCCCAGGAGGGTTGCGGTCAGGTAGGAGCGGTCGGGCGGTTCAGCGGCGGCGTCAGCTCGAACAGACTCGAACAGAGCGGCGAGGCCTTGCCGTCCACGCCGTACCGCGACAGCTCTGTCAGCCGACCCGGCGGGGTCCCGGACTACGTTGGTGAAGCACTGTGGAGTGAGCTCTCCGTGATCCGCAAGGCAGCCGACGCCTTGGACATCGCGGACGGGTGAGGGACTGCTCGCAGCGAACCGAGGGAGAACTGGGTTGATCGGGGCGTTCCTGCTGGGCCTGTCGATCCTGCCGTTCTTCTGCAACGTCTGGAAGACCGCGAAGTACGGCAAGCGAGCCGAGACCGACGACCCGTGGGGATATGGCCGTTCGCTGGAGTGGGCCACATCCTGCCCGCCGCCGCGGCACAACTTCACCTCGCTGCCGCGGATCCGCTCCGAATCCCAGGCGTTCGGCCTGCACCACCCCGAGATCGCCGAGCTCGAGGCGGCGAGGTAACCCATGCCCCAAACCGTCCTGGCACTGGGCGGCGCGCTGGTGACCGCCTCCGGCTGCGTCTGGGTACGTACCGGCCCTCGCCGACCTGCGCGTGGGCGCCGACCGGCCCGTCTCCCGCCGCACCGCAGCGGCAGCCCGTCCGACGGGCTGGGCGACGGCGGCAGGCATCACTCCCCTGATCCTCGCAGGGGTGGCGTGGTGGGCGCCCGGCGCGCCAGCGCCGGTACGAGGCGGGGGAGAGCGCCTCCCAATGGGCGGCCCTGTGCCGCACCCCGCCTCCGGGCCGCCGCAGCGACGGCCGTGCCCGGTACGCCTTCGCCGTTCGCATCCTCTCCGGACTGCTCGTCGCGGTGGCCCCGGTTGTCGGACTGTTCCTCGCGATCGCGGTCACCCGCGTGCGAAATACCCGCCGGCGTACCGCGTCGGACCATGCGCTGCCGAGACAGGGGAGTGGCGAGTGTCGGCCGGGCCATGCGGCGGGGCGGACGGGGCCGGGGTCATCTGGTGCGCTCCCATCCGCGTCGTGGGGCGCGGGCGCCGAGTTGGGCGTCGCGGCTGCGGTAGACGATGTAGGGGCGGGTGAGGTAGCCCAGCGGTGCGGTGAGCATGTGGACCAGGCGGGTGAAGGGCCAGAACGCGAACAGCAGCATCGCGCTGACGGCATGGAGCTGGAACAGGACCGGGGCGCCGGTCATCCGGTCCGGATCGGGCTGCAGGTAGAAGACGGAGCGGAACCAGGGGGAGATGGTCTCGCGGTAGTCGTAGCCGCCGCCGACGAGGTTGGCGGCGACGGTGGCGGACAGACCGAGGGCGATGGTCGCGGTGAGCGAGAGATACATCGCCTTGTCGTTGCGGGTGGTGGCGGAGAAGACCGGGCCGACGGTGCGGCGGCGGTAGACGAGGATGGCCAGGCCGCCCAGGGTGCAGATGCCGGCGATGGTGCCCAGGACGACGGCCGAGGCGTGGTAGGCGTTCTCGCCGATACCGGCGGCTTCGGTCCAGCTCTTGGGGACGACCAGGCCGCCGATATGCCCGAGCAGCACGATGAGGATGCCGAAGTGGAACAGCGGGCTGCCGATGCGCAGCAGACGGTTCTCGTAGAGCTGGGAGGAGCGGGTGGTCCAGCCGAACTTGTCGTAGCGGTAGCGCCACACGTGGCCGAGGACGAAAACGGCCAGGGCGAGGTAGGGCAGGACGACCCACAGCAGGATGGTGCCGGTGCCGGTCTCGGCGGCCAGGACGGCCGATGGCGCGGGCGGTGGCACCGGGGTCATCGGGGGCCTCCTGCGGCTCCTGTGGGGTCGGGCATGTACTGCGCAGGCGTGTACGGGACGAGTCCGACCTGTTCCTCCGGCGGGCCTTCCGCGGCGAGCCGGGCGACCGCTTCCCGGTCGTCGCCGGCGAGGACGGGCAGGGTGGCGGAGACGGAGTCCAGGACATGGGCCCAGGGCGAGCGGCTCTCGCGCAGGGACAGCCGCAGCAGCTCCAGTCCGGCGCGGTGCTCGGTGAGCAGCCGGTGCCCGGCGGCGGGAACGGTGGCGGCGAATTCGAGGACGACGGCGAGGTGGTCGGGCAGTTCGTCGTCACTCACGTGCCAACCGGCGGCGGTGTAGGCCTGTTTGAGGCGAAGCAGGGCGATGCCGCGTTTGCGGGTGTCGCCGTGCGCGTAGTAGGTCAGGTACGGGCAGCAGCGTCTGCGGTCGTCGAAGGTGGCGACGTAGGCGGTCTCCAGGTCCGGCGGCGGGGTGCGCTCAGCGTGGACGGTGAACCGCAGCAGGGAGTGCGCCACCGGGTCGGGCAGGGCGGCGGCGACCCGGCGGGCCAGGGCCAGATGCTCCTGGAACTGCGGGTGAGGGTCGGGGTAGGCGAGCAGCAGGGACTGGACCTGCCAGGCGTACGGGTGCCAGGGCTCGGTGCGGGGCGAACGCGCGGTCTTCCTCGTCATGGTGTCGGCCCGGCTTCCCCGCCGCTGTCCCCGCCGACGCGGTCGGCGTCGCCGTTGCCGGACGGCGCGGGCGGGAACAGCCCGGGTGGTGCTCCCCTGCCGTCCCAGTTGAGGAGGTTGACGCGGGTGTCCTTGCCGGTGAGTGCGGCGTGGGTGTCGGCGCTCTGCCGGTCGCGCAGCACGTGGAAGTTCTCCACCGCGAGGGGCGCCGGTCGGCCGGAGGTCTCACCGAAGGGGCCGGAGCCTCCCATGCCGGGGCCGCCCTCGTAGTCCAGGCTGCACTCGGTGGCCAGCTCCTCCAGCTGGTGGGCCTGTTCGGCATGGGCGGGCGGGATGACGTACCGCTCGTCGTACTTGGCCAGGGCGAGCAGCCGGTACATGTCGTAGACCTGCTCGCCGGTCATGCCGACGGCCTCAGGGACGGCCTCGTCCGGTTCGCGACCGAGGTTGATGTCACGCATGTACGAGCGCATCGCGGCCAGACGCCGCAGGACCGCGTCGACCGGTGCCGGGTCGCCGGCCGTGAACAGCTGGGCGAGGTAGTCGACGGGGATGCGCAGGGCGTCGATGGCGGCGAACAGGTTGCCGCGGTCCTCCGCGTCGTATCCCGTGTCGCGGACCACGTCCACGACCGGGGACAGCGGCGGGATGTACCAGACCATCGGCATCGTCCGGTACTCCGGATGCAGCGGCAGTGCGACCTTGTAGGTGTTGATCAGGGTGTGAATGGGGGAGCGCTGGGCGGCATCGATCCAGTCCCGGGGGATGCCTGCCCGCTCGGCCGCACGTACGACGTCCGGGTCGTTCGGGTCGAGGAACACCTCGCGCTGGGCCTCGTACAGGCCGGTGTCGTCGGGGGTGGAGGCGGCCTCCAGGACTCTGTCGGCGTCGTAGAGGACCAGGCCGATGTAGCGCAGCCGGCCCACGCAGGTCTCGGAGCACACGGTGGGGATGCCGACCTCGATGCGGGGGAAGCAGAACGTGCACTTCTCGGCCTTGCCGGTGCGGTGGTTGAAGTACACCTTCTTGTACGGACAGCCCGACACGCACATCCGCCAGCCCCGGCAGCGGTCCTGGTCCACGAGGACGATGCCGTCCTCTTCCCGCTTGTAGATGGCTCCGGACGGGCAGGAGGCGGCGCAGGACGGGTTGAGGCAGTGCTCGCAGATCCTCGGCAGGTAGAACATGAAGGTCTGCTCGAACTCGAATTTCACCTTCTCGGCGATGCCGGCGAGCAGGACGTCCTTGTCGCCGTGGTCGGGCGAGCCGCCGAGGTCGTCGTCCCAGTTCGCCGACCAGGAGATCTTCATGTCCTTGCCGGTGATCAGGGACTTGGGGCGGGCGACCGGAGTGTGCTCCTGGAGCGGGGCGTTGGTCAGTGTCTCGTAGTCGTACGTCCAAGGCTCGTAGTAGTCGTCGAGGGCGGGCAGCTTGGGGTTGGAGAAGATCGTGATCAGCTTCTTGAACCGGCCGCCGCCCTTGAGCGTGAGACGGCCGCGCTTGTTGAGGGTCCAGCCGCCCTTCCAGGTCTCCTGGTCCTCGTAGCGGCGCGGGTAGCCCTGGCCGGGGCGGGTCTCGACGTTGTTGAACCACACGTACTCGACGCCGGTGCGGTTGGTCCACGCCTGTTTGCAGGTGACCGAGCAGGTGTGGCAGCCGATGCACTTGTCGAGGTTCATCACCATCGCCATCTGGGCCATCACGCGTCCGACAGTGACTCCGTCACGGGGCATGTCAGTACTCCACCTCCTGGTCGGTGCGACGGCGGACGACGGTGACCTCGTCGCGCTGGTTGCCGGTCGGGCCGAGGTAGTTGAAGGCGTACGACAGCTGGGCGTATCCGCCGATGAGGTGGCTCGGCTTGACCAGCAGGCGGGTCAGGGAGTTGTGGATGCCGCCGCGCCGTCCGGTGGTCTCGGTGCGGGGCACGTCGATGAGGCGGTCCTGGGCGTGGTGCATGTAGACGGTGCCTTCCGGCATCCGGTGCGAGACCACGGCGCGGGCGGCGACCACGCCGTTGCGGTTGACCGCTTCGATCCAGTCGTTGTCGTGCACGCCGATCTTCGCCGCGTCCTCCTTGCTCATCCAGATGGTCTGCCCGCCGCGGGAGAGCGAGAGCATGAACAGGTTGTCCTGGTACTCGGAGTGGATGGACCACTTGTTGTGCGGGGTCAGGTAGCGCACCGTCACGCCGAGTTCGCCCACCTCGCCGACGCGGGGTTCACCGAACAGTGCGTTCATGTTCAACGGGGGCCGGTATACGGGAAGTTGCTCACCCAGCTCAGCCATCCAGTCGTGGTCGAGGAAGAAGTGCTGGCGGCCGGTGAGGGTGTGCCAGGGCTTGAGGCGTTCGACGTTGATGGTGAACGGGGAGTAGCGGCGCCCGCCGGACTCCGATCCGGACCATTCCGGGGAGGTGATCACCGGTACGGGGGCGGCCTGGGTGTCGGCGAAGGTGACCTGTCGACCCTCGTGTTCGGCGGCCAGGTCGGCCAGCTGAGTGCCGGTGCGGGCCTCCAGGGTGCGGAAGCCCTGGGTGGCGAGGTGGCCGTTGGTGGTGCCGGAGAGGGCGAGGATCGCCTCGCAGGCGTGCACGTCCCGGGCGATCGACGGGCGGCCGTCGGCCGTTCCCCCGCGGACGGTGCCGTTCTTGTGCCGCAGGTACTCGAGCTCGCGCTCCAGCGTGAAGGTGACGCCCTTGGTGGTGGCCCCGAGGGTGTCGAGGAGCGGGCCCAGGGCGGTCATCTTGTCCGCGACGGCGCCGTAGTCCCGCTCGACGAGCAGCAGTTTGGGCATCGTGACGCCGGGGACCGGCTCGCAGCTGCCGTCCTTCCAGTCCCGTACCCGGCCGTGCGGGGTGGCCATGGCGTCGGGGGTGTCGTGCAGCAGCGGGGCGGCCACCAGGTCCTTGCGGGTGCCCAGGTGTTCTGCGGCCAGGCGGCTGAAGGTTTGCGCGAGTGTCTGGAAGGCGTCCCAGTCGGTGCGGGTCTGCCAGGGCGGGGCGATGGCCGGGTTGAACGAGTTGACGAAGGGGTGCATGTCGGTGGTGTTGAGGTCGTGCTTCTCGTACCAGGTGGCGGCCGGCAGGACGACGTCGGAGTAGAGGGTTGTGCTGGTCTGCCGGAAGTCCAGGGTCAGCAGCAGGTCGAGCTTGCCGGCCGGGGCCTCCTCCCGCCAGACGACGTCGCGCGGGCGGGCGCCGGGAGGTGCTTCGGTGGCGCTGAGGGAGGCGTCGGTGCCGAGCAGGTGCTTGAGGAAGTACTCGTTGCCCTTGGCCGAGGAGCCCAGCAGGTTGGCCCGCCAGATCGTCAGCACCCGGGGGAAGTTCTCCGGCGCGTCCGGGTCCTCGCCCGCGAAGCGCAGCCGGCCCGCCTTCAGTTCCTCCACCACGTGCTCGCCCACCGTGCGGCCCGCCGCGTCGGCCTCGTCGGCGAGGTCGAGCGGGTTGCGGTCGAAGGTGGGGTAGGACGGCATCCAGCCCATCCGGGCCGAGGCGGCGATGACGTCGGCGGTGCTCTGGCCCGCGAACGTTCCGCCCGCGCCGGCCGCCGCGAGGGTGTCGGCGCCGAAGTGGTCGTAGCGGAACTGGTCGGTGTGCAGGTACCAGTAGGCGGTCTGGATCATCTGCCGGGCCGGGCGGTTCCAGTCCGCGGCGGTGGCGATCGCCGAGTAGCCGGTGATCGGGCGGACCTTCTCCTGCCCGACGTAGTGTGCCCAGCCGCCGCCGTTGACGCCCTGGCAGCCGGTGAGGGTGGTGAGGGTGAGGAACGCCCGGTAGATGGTGTCGGAGTGGAACCAGTGGTTCGTGCCCGCACCCATGATGATCATTGAACGGCCGCTGGACTCCTCCGCGTTGGCCGCGAACTCGCGGGCGATGCGGGCCGCCGTCTCCCCGGCCACGCCGGTGATCGCGGCCTGCCAGGCCGGGGTGTACGGCTCGTCGGGGTCGTCGTAGCCGGTCGGCCAGGTGCCGGGCAGGCCGTCGCGGGCCACCCCGTACTGGGCCAGCAGCAGATCGAACACCGTGGTCACCAGCCGTCCCGCGACCCGCCGCACCGGCACCCCGCGCCGCAGCCTGCCGGCCGAGCCGTCCGGGGCGTCGAAGCGCGGCAGTTCCACCGCCACCGGGTCCTCGCCGCCGCCACGGGTGGACAGCAGCGGGTCGATGCCGCCGAGGTCGAGGTTCCACCTCCCGGCGCCCGCCTCGCCGAAGCGGTCGCCGAGGGTTCCGTTCGGCACCACCGGCCGACCGGTGGCCGCGTCCAGCAGCACCGTCCGGAACTCCGCGTGCTCGATGGCAGCCTGCTCGCCGCCAAGGTCCGCGGCGGTCAGGAATTTGCCGGGCGCGTACGTGCCCGGCTCCCGTTCGTCGAGCGTGACCAGGAACGGCAGGTCGGTGTACCGCTTCACGTACGAGGTGAAGTAGTCCGTCTGGCGGTCGACGAAGAACTCCTTGAGGACCACGTGCCCCATCGCCATGGCCAGCGCCCCGTCGGTGCCGGGATGGGCGGGCAGCCACTCGTCGGCGAACTTCACGTTGTCCGCGTAGTCCGGGGCGACCGCCACCACCTTCTGGCCGCGGTAGCGGGCCTCGGCCATCCAGTGCGCGTCCGGGGTCCGGGTCACCGGCAGGTTGGACCCCCACATGATCAGATAGCCGGCGTCCCACCAGTCCCCGGACTCCGGCACGTCCGTCTGGTCGCCGAACACCTGCGGCGAGGCCACCGGCAGATCCGCGTACCAGTCGTAGAAGGAGAGCATCACGCCGCCGAGCAGCGAGTAGAAGCGGGCCCCGGCGGCGTGCGAGACCATCGACATCGCCGGGATCGGCGAGAACCCGGCCAGCCGGTCCGGGCCGTACTCCTTGATGGTGTGCACGTGCGCGGCGGCGACCATCTCCACCGCCTCGTCCCAACTCGCCCGCACCAGGCCACCCTTGCCCCGCGCCTGCTTGTAGCGCCGGGCCCGCTCCGGATCGGAGACGATGTCCGCCCAGGCCGCCACCGGATCACCGAGCCGGGCCTTGGCCTCCCGGTACATCTGCAGCAGCACGCCGCGCACGTACGGGTAGCGCACCCTCGTGGGCGAGTAGGTGTACCAGGAGAACGCGGCCCCGCGCGGACAGCCGCGCGGCTCGTACTCCGGCCGGTCCGGGCCCACCGAAGGGTAGTCGGTCTGCTGCGCCTCCCAGGTGATGATCCCGTCCTTGACGTACACCTTCCACGAGCACGACCCCGTGCAGTTCACCCCGTGCGTGGAGCGGACCACCTTGTCGTGCGACCAGCGGTCCCGGTAGAAGTCGTCCGCCTGCCGGCCGCCGATCCGGTGCAGGGTGCGCAGGTCGTTCGAGACCTCGGCCCGGGTGAAGAACCGGCGGGTGCGCACCAGGGCGTCCATCAGTTCGCTGTCCATGCCCGCATGGCCCGGACGAGGGCCTCTCTCCCTGCTCACAGTGATGTCTCTCCCGAGGAAAACGGCGCTGTTTCTGCTCGGTCTGCCGGGTCTTGCCCACCACGAAACGCCTTACGGCACTGTTGTGCAAGGCGCCGAACAGGTTTCCGTCAGTCCGTGGCGGTGGCCGGGAGAGGGGTGCCGACGCGGGCGCGGACCGCCTCGACGGCTTCCCATTCCTCGGTGCTGAGGTTGGCCAGGGCGGCCGGGAAAACGCCGTCCTGCTCCTTGAGGATGTGGTTGCGCAGCAGGGCGAGCACCTCCAGCAGCTGCTCGGGCCAGGCCGGGTCCTGCGGTGTGCCGTCCGCGGCCTCGGCCAGGACGGCTTCGATCTGGCGGTGTTCGGCCTCCAGGCCGGCGATGTGATCGGGAAACTCCCCGGCCAGGGCCGGGAACAGGCCGTGCTCCTCCACCTCGGTGTGCGGGGCCAGTACGGCGGCGATCTGGCGGGCGCCTTCCGCCATCCGGGCGATGTCACCCGCACGCGAGGCGGCCCGTACGTGGCTGATGAGATTCACGACCCTCTCGTGCTCCATGGTCAGCTCGTCGATCGTTTCCAGTGCCTGGCAGCCGCAGTACTCGCACATCGCGCAGGCCCTCCCTTCCTGGTCAGTGCGGTTGGGCCGAGGGGACGCGCCGGGTGACCGTATGGCGGACACCTGTACCGGTGAAGGCGAGTGCCGCGGCCGCTACCGCCGCAAGCAGGACCAGGCCGAGTGCGTACGAGTTGTAGGCGCCGTAGACGGAGCCCATGAGTAGCGGTGGGACGAAGCCGCCCAGGCCGCCGGCGGCGCCGACGACGCCGGTGACCGAGCCGGTTCGGTTCGGCGGGGCCAGCAGGGCCACGAAGGCGAAGGTCGCTCCGCTGCCGGCACCGAGGGCGGCGGCCATGGCGAGGAATGCGATGGTGCCGACCGGTGCAAGGGAGGGTGTGAGGGATTGCGCGAGTGCGCCCGCGACGACCAGGGCCAGTGCGCCGGCCAGGACGCGCACGGGGCCGGTGCGGTCGGAGAGCCAGCCG
>NZ_JARAXP010000003.1:0-206825 GCF_033793965.1 Streptomyces sp. ME02-8801-2C
GGACGACACGGCGTACGCGATCTCACGCGAACTCGACTCCTCACGATCGAACATCGAGGTAACGCTCCGCGACGGCGCCCCAAGATCTGTGCCAGAACCCAGGAAGGAGGAGTAGGGGCGGTCGGAGACACGGGGGGGGTGACAGCTCTAAGGGCTTGCCGGGAAACAAGTCGTGGCTTCCAGCTGCGGGGATCGTTGTTCTGGTATGGGGAGACCGGAGGGGATCGAGGCGGTCCTGGCTGCGAAGTTCCAGGCGTTGTTGCCGCATTTGGACGAGCGTCAGCGCCGGCTGGCCATAGGGGCGGAAGCACGGTCACTGGGGCATGGCGGGATCAGGCTCGTTGCCGCTGCGGCCGGGGTCCGGGAGGGCACGGTCTCGCGTGGGGTGGCTGAACTGGATTCCGGGCAGGCCCCGTTGGGGCGGGTCCGTCGTCCGGGTGGAGGCCGGAAGAAGGCGACCGAGTTGGATGCGGGGCTGCTGCCTGCGCTGCTTGCGTTGGTGGAGCCCGACGAACGGGGCGATCCGATGTCGCCGCTGCGGTGGACGACGAAGTCGACCCGGAAGCTGGCAGCGGAGCTGACCCGGCAGGGCCACCGGGTCTCGGCCGACACGGTCGCCGGCCTTCTGCGGGAGGAAGGCTTCAGTCTGCAGGCCAACGCCAAGACCATCGAAGGCGCCCAGCACCCGGACCGGGACGCCCAGTTCCGCTACCTCAACGAGCAGGCACGCGACCACAGGGACGCCGGAGACCCGGTGATCAGCGTGGACACCAAGAAGAAGGAACTGATCGGCGACTACAAAAACGCCGGGCACGAATGGCGGCCCGCAGGGCAGCCCGTGAGGGTCAACACGCACGACTTTCCCGGCCAGGCCGAGAAGGCGATTCCGTACGGGGTCTATGACATGGCCGCGAACACCGGCTGGGTCACCATCGGCACTGATCACGACACGGCGGCGTTCGCCGTCGCCTCGATCCGCCGCTGGTGGCAGGCTCGCGGGCGGCACGACTACCGCCGGGCACATCGGCTGCTGATCACTGCCGACGGTGGGGGCTCCAACGGCTACCGCACCCGCTGCTGGAAGACCCACCTGGCCGACCTCGCCGCCGAGACCGGCCTGGAGATCACCGTGTGTCACCTGCCGCCAGGCACATCGAAGTGGAACAAGATCGAGCACAGGCTGTTCTCCCACATCACCATGAACTGGCGTGGCAGGCCCCTGACCAGCCATGAAGTCATGCTCCAAACCATCGCCGCGACGACCAGCCGCACCGGTCTGACGGTGCATGCCGAACTCGACCGCGGTGAGTACCCCACCGGCATCCGCGTGAGCGACGAGGCCATCGCCGCCCTGCCGATCACACGCCACCGCTTCCACGGAGACTGGAACTACACCTTTCACCCCGCAGATCACCGACCGCCCCCGGACCTTCCCCGGCACGGCGGGCGGTCAGCCTGCGGCTCTCACTCCCTCACGGACCACGACCTGAGGCACCCCGAGTTGACCGGCATGTCCCGCAAGCAGCTCAGCGACCTGACCCACACCTTGATTCCCGGGCTGGAAGAGCGCCGCGAGCAGGCCCGTCACGCAGCCCGCGGCCGGCCACGCCGCGTCGCCCGCGGAACAGGCCGCAAACCCACACTCACTCCCGCCGACCAGATCCTGGTCACCATCCTCTACCTGCGGAAACACGCTCTTCAGGAGCTCCTCGGCCAGCTCTTCAACACCACCGCCATAACCATCAGCCGTGCGGTGAAGGACGTCCGCCCGCTTCTCGAAGCCCACGGCGTCTGCATCCCCGCCTCAACCGCCCGTTTCCGCACGCCGGACGACATCACCCGATTCCTCGCCCCCGACAAAACCAAGATCAAACCAACGTGTTGATTTCCGGCAAGCCCTAAGGGCTTGCCGGGAAACAAGTCGTGGCTTCCAGCTGCGGGGATCGTTGTTCTGGTATGGGGAGACCGGAGGGGATCGAGGCGGTCCTGGCTGCGAAGTTCCAGGCGTTGTTGCCGCATTTGGACGAGCGTCAGCGCCGGCTGGCCATAGGGGCGGAAGCACGGTCACTGGGGCATGGCGGGATCAGGCTCGTTGCCGCTGCGGCCGGGGTCCGGGAGGGCACGGTCTCGCGTGGGGTGGCTGAACTGGATTCCGGGCAGGCCCCGTTGGGGCGGGTCCGTCGTCCGGGTGGAGGCCGGAAGAAGGCGACCGAGTTGGATGCGGGGCTGCTGCCTGCGCTGCTTGCGTTGGTGGAGCCCGACGAACGGGGCGATCCGATGTCGCCGCTGCGGTGGACGACGAAGTCGACCCGGAAGCTGGCAGCGGAGCTGACCCGGCAGGGCCACCGGGTCTCGGCCGACACGGTCGCCGGCCTTCTGCGGGAGGAAGGCTTCAGTCTGCAGGCCAACGCCAAGACCATCGAAGGCGCCCAGCACCCGGACCGGGACGCCCAGTTCCGCTACCTCAACGAGCAGGCACGCGACCACAGGGACGCCGGAGACCCGGTGATCAGCGTGGACACCAAGAAGAAGGAACTGATCGGCGACTACAAAAACGCCGGGCACGAATGGCGGCCCGCAGGGCAGCCCGTGAGGGTCAACACGCACGACTTCCCCGGCCAGGCCGAGAAGGCGATTCCGTACGGGGTCTATGACATGGCCGCGAACACCGGCTGGGTCACCATCGGCACTGATCACGACACGGCGGCGTTCGCCGTCGCCTCGATCCGCCGCTGGTGGCAGGCTCGCGGGCGGCACGACTACCGCCGGGCACATCGGCTGCTGATCACTGCCGACGGTGGGGGCTCCAACGGCTACCGCACCCGCTGCTGGAAGACCCACCTGGCCGACCTCGCCGCCGAGACCGGCCTGGAGATCACCGTGTGTCACCTGCCGCCAGGCACATCGAAGTGGAACAAGATCGAGCACAGGCTGTTCTCCCACATCACCATGAACTGGCGTGGCAGGCCCCTGACCAGCCATGAAGTCATGCTCCAAACCATCGCCGCGACGACCAGCCGCACCGGTCTGACGGTGCATGCCGAACTCGACCGCGGTGAGTACCCCACCGGCATCCGCGTGAGCGACGAGGCCATCGCCGCCCTGCCGATCACACGCCACCGCTTCCACGGAGACTGGAACTACACCTTTCACCCCGCAGATCACCGACCGCCCCCGGACCTTCCCCGGCACGGCGGGCGGTCAGCCTGCGGCTCTCACTCCCTCACGGACCACGACCTGAGGCACCCCGAGTTGACCGGCATGTCCCGCAAGCAGCTCAGCGACCTGACCCACACCTTGATTCCCGGGCTGGAAGAGCGCCGCGAGCAGGCCCGTCACGCAGCCCGCGGCCGGCCACGCCGCGTCGCCCGCGGAACAGGCCGCAAACCCACACTCACTCCCGCCGACCAGATCCTGGTCACCATCCTCTACCTGCGGAAACACGCTCTTCAGGAGCTCCTCGGCCAGCTCTTCAACACCACCGCCATAACCATCAGCCGTGCGGTGAAGGACGTCCGCCCGCTTCTCGAAGCCCACGGCGTCTGCATCCCCGCCTCAACCGCCCGTTTCCGCACGCCGGACGACATCACCCGATTCCTCGCCCCCGACAAAACCAAGATCAAACCAACGTGTTGATTTCCGGCAAGCCCTAAGAACCACTAACGAAATGAGTGACGGGGAACCCTAGGCTCATTGGCATGAGTCAGAGCGGTTCGTCAGAGCGGAGTGGTCTGGTTTGTTCGGGATGACGAGGGAAGCCCGGCTCCCTGCTCCACGGACAGCACGCGAAGTCTTCCCTACTGGTCGACCTCAGCCCGGGCCCAGAGGGCGGCGAAGATCTGGGGGCATGGGCTACGTGTTGAATCCATGTCCCTTGATGCCTGGCGCGATCGCGATCTGTCTGAAGCCGCCCGAGAGGGATACATGATCGGCATCAACTGGAGCGGACCGCGCCTCGTCGGCTGGAGCTTCACCCCGATGGAAGTTCTCAACCGACTGGCAGCGGGTGACTAGCCCACGGCGTCGCTCCCCAGGGAGCGCAGTCGCCGTCAGCAGATGAGTGCGCATCCGAGGGTGAGGAAGGCTTCGTGGATGTCGTCGCGTATCTCCCAGCGGATCCGCAGGCGGCGGAACCAGTGCAGGTGGGCGAACGCGCGCTCCACGACCCAGCGTTGGGTGCCGAGCCCGGAACCGTGAACCCGCACCGATGAGAGGGCGCAAGCGTCCTGCGAGCAACGGCGCGGTCCGGCCAGGGACTGAGAGTCCGGTGTTTATACCTTGTTCGCGACCACCAGGTAGTTCTCGGCTTCAAGATCGAACGTGCTCAGTTCCGTCTGGAGTCCGACCCGGTGCAGCTCGACTTCGAGTTCCTCGTACCGGTAGGGCCAGCAAGACAGCAGTTCCGAGCGGACAAGAACCAACCCGGTCGCATCAACTTGTGCGATCGCAATCTCGATGTGGTGCTCCTCCTCCCAATGCGGCGCAATCTCCCAGCGGTAGACCACGACGGCATCGCGACCGTTCCGGCGGACGAGTCGGTCACTGATCTCCAGCCGGGACCCTCTGGCCCTCACGAGTTCCCAAGTGCGGGATGTGAGAACCAAGGCCCCGCCGGGGCGCAGAAGCCGTGACATCGACTCCAGAGCAGCACCCCTGCCTGTCGCGCCCGTGGCATGGTGGAGCGAGTTGCCGACGCAGAACACCATGTCGAACGTGTTGTCCTGGAAATGGTCGGGCAACTCCTCCCAGTTCGCCCGTACGGCCCGGACGGACGCCCCGAACTCCTCGGACAACTCTGCAGTCCGACGAACCATCGCCTCGCTGGCGTCAGTTGCGACAACCTGCATGCCACGACCGGCGAGGCCAACCGCCAACTGTCCGGTTCCGCACGAACAGTCGAGGACGTGAGCGTTCGACGGCAGGAGGTTGAGGACGTCGTCGAACGACGCAGCGAACTCGGCTGGCGGCAACTTGGCATCCGAGATGAGCCATTCGTACACCTCGGCAAGCACGTCATAACCTGTCATAATCACCACCTCCGTCACGCGGCAGACTCACGGTAGGACGCCAGTCCATCAGCGGAGCAAGCCGGGCACCAATGATTTTCGCAAGGATGGCTCTGATGGTGTTTGTGGGTTGTCAGTTGTCCTTCTGAGTGGATGTCATCGGCTGGTCAGCTGGGAAGTTGTTCGTGAGAAGTAGTGTCACTCGCGGGGTTGCGGTGGCAAGGTGAATGTGCTCAGTGAAGGAGCACGCCGATGCCGCCTGGCCAGTCGAAGGTCAAGTTGCATGCCGCGCTGCGGCGTGACGCTCGCGAGGGCACGTCGAACCGGGCGCTGGAGCGCAAGTACCGGGTGGGCTGGCGGACTGTTCAGAAGGCGCTGAGTTCAGCATGGCCGCAACCTCGGGAACTGTATGCGCCTCGCCGTTCCAAGCTGGATCCGTTCAAGCCGGTGATCGACCAGTTGCTGCTGGCTGATCTGGATGCGCCGAGGAAGCAGCGTCACACGGTGGTCCGGATCTATCGCCGGTTGATCAACGAGCACGCGATGCACGACGTGTCCTGCCAGGTCGTGCGCGCCTACGTCGCCAAGCGGAAGCCGGATATTCGGGTCAAGACCGGCCGTGGTCCGGCGCAGGTATTCATCAAGCAGTCGCACCTGGCCGGCGCCGAAGCCGAGGTCGACTTCAGCGAGGTCGCGGTCCGTATGCGGGGCGAGCTGGTGAACCTGTCAACGAGGGAGATAACCAAGGACTGACCCCCGGTCAGAGTTCGTAGGGGTAGACAGCGATCTTCTCGCGCTCGATGAAGAGCTCGACCCAGGTGCCGACAACACCGTCGGGCAGCGGATCGGCGAGACCCAACAGGATGGTTGCGCCGTTCAGGTCCAGCATGGCAGCACCGTCCTCTGTGAGGCTCAACTGGCCCCGCACCACAACGCAGTGCCCGCCAGTCCAGAGCCCAGGACCTATACCAGCAGCCGACTTGGCGTTCCGCCCCCAGGCGATGTCCTCGTCGATGGTCCACTCGACGTGGTACTCGCCAGGCTTTGCCGTGCGGTCCCCGCACCAGCGGACTGCAGTGTGACCAAACGCGGTTCGGACGTCGGCCAGCCAGGAGGTTCCGGGAAACATCGCGACCTTCACCAGTTCGATCAACACGGGTCGATCATGCAGTATTCGAGGTGCCATCGGAACCTGTACCCCTGTGAAGTCTCGCCGCTGCCTGGCACAGGTTCGCCGGAACATGTGCGCTTTGCCGAACGACTCGTCGGAGGCGATGGCGATGGCCTTGTTCTGCCCCCGTTCCGTCAGCACCTGGAACATCTACTCGGCGCCGTGAAGGGCGAGTTTCGTGTAGCCCAGCTCCTCAACGCACAAAAGATCGACGCGCCCGTAGCGGGCGAAGCTCCTGGTCAGCTGCTTCTCGTCAGCGTCCTCGACCGGTTCGTTCGGGGCCCGTTGCCGTTCCTGGACGCCGCCAAGGAAGTGCTCGGCATCCCCGAAACCTCGCATTGCCGCGTGGTTGCTGACAACTGGTGCGCCTGTCATCCTGTCGCCACATCGCGCTCAGGGGGAGAGCCAATGGCGTCAACACCTTCTTCACCAACGCCCAATACGCAGCCGCCTTCACCCGGACCCAACCCCGACCGTGGGGCTCTACTTCAAGGATGGGCAGCTGTCGCGGCGGTGGTCCTGGCTGCGCTGGGTACAGTGCTGGGTTTCTTTGGTCTACCCGCCGCCGGACTGAAATCACCGACGGGAACGGAGGCCACCGTTACTGCCACCGTTACTGCCACCGTTACTGCCACGGTCACCGCTACCGAAACGGTTGCTGCCACTGGCGAGACGGACGATGGGGCAAGTGGTAGTCCGGGATCGGCGGACGCTGATCCCGCGGTGCGTTGGCAAGGACCGCTACTCATAAATTACAACTTCGACCTCGACAGGAAACCTCCCGAAAAGGGGACGATTAATGAAAGGGATATCCTCATGAACGAAAAGACCAATGATGGCAGCGCTGACCTCTACGGCCCCCTGGCGATGATGCCTGCGGGCAGGACGCCAAGCGAATCCGAGTGCAAACTGGCGGCCAAAACACAATCGCAGGACGAAGTCTTTGTACCGCCGGGTGGTTCGGTCTGCCTGATCACGGACGAGGACCGGACGGCGCTGGTAGTAGTCACGGCAGTGCAGGACAACGACTATGTACAAACTGAGGCAACAGTCTGGGAGAAAGCTGGGAGATAACTGCGCTTCGTTATCGCGCTACGGATCGGAAATCCTGCCCGCAGCAGGCCGCAACGCAAGTCTCATCCATTATGCGGGCGAAGGCGTGCTCGACGCACGCGAACCTTGCGGCGGGAGACATTGTGAATCCTGTCGTAAGATTTCTGTGCCCCTCACCTCCGAAATCACTGCGGCAGGCCAATCTCGGCCGCCCGGCGGAAAACGTGCCCGCACGCGGGTAACCGTATCGGCGCGCGTTCGGCGAGGACGAGCAGTGCATGGCGCAGTTCTGTGCTCAGCTGGGTGAGCCGGTGGCTGTACTGGCCGCCCCTGTAGATGTGAAGGCGGAAGACGTTGACGGCGTTTCCGTCACGGTCGTCGGCGAAGGTTTTCGGGAGGCCGGCGAGCAGTTCGTAGTCGCGCCTACCAGTCGCCGCCTCGGCTACGGCCTTGAGGGACAGATCATCCAATTCTGCTGCGGAGAATGAAGTGTCGACTGCGACAGCATGGGTCACCAGGGCCGCGAAGATCTCGATCAGTCGCTCGCCTGCTGTCGTGTCGATGCCCCAGGCCTGCAGGTTCTCGTGGCGACGAGCCTGCCGCCAAGGCTCCTGGTCCACCAACGGCAGCAGGACACGACCCAGATGAGCGCAACGAGGCCACAGCATGTCGTCGTCGGGGGTCACGGTGGATCCTCTCGACAGCGAGTTGAAGGCCTGGAGCAGAGGACCAATTCGACGACCACCAGGCCCTCTAATTTCACACTACGTGCAGGGCGCGTAAAGAGCGTCGCTGTATGCGGTGCCGCTCGCGGCCACGAAGGTCCCGTACGTGGTGGTGCGCAAGGCACGGTTTGGGTCACCGGTGTGGTTCACGCGGGTTGCTGCGCTGCAGGTGCTGGCCGGACTGCCGCAGCCCGAGGCCGCCGACGGGCGCCTGGTCCTCGCGGCCGACGTCAGCAACTGGGTCCGCCCCGATGTGCCGACCAGCGCCGACCGCCGCGTCTACGGCCGCAGCGGCCGGTCCTCGGACCAGTTCATCCCCGGCTGGCCGTTCTCCTTCGTCGCCGCCCTCGAATCGGGCCGGACCTCCTGGTGCCAGTTCCTGGACGCCGTCCGTCTCGGACCCGAGGACGAAGTCACCGAGGTCACCGCCACCCAACTCCGCCGTGTGGTCACGGACCTGATCGAGATGGACCGCTGGCACTTCGGCGACCGCGACATCCTCATCGTCTTCGACGTCGGCTACGACGCCCCGCGCATGGCCCACCTCTTGTCTGCCTCCCGGTCGAGGTGCTGGGCCGGATGCGCTCCGACCACGTCATGCGACGGCAGACGCCCACGCTCAGCCGGCGAGGTCCTTCAGCGCGGCCTGCGCGGCTTTGACGCCTCCGGGATTGAGGATCTGGCTCAAGAAGGTCGTAGTCCATGAGTGGGGTAAAGCGATCAGCCCATGGATCAGGTCCGGGTTTTGGAGCGGACACTGCATGTCACCTCGTACATCGCGCTCCCTCTCCTACGCGGTCATGCCGCGCCGGATGATCGCCTGATGGACGGTGGCGGCGGGTCCCATAGGGCAGAGATTCGGTGGGTGCCGGGCATCATCAGCATGTCCTTGTGGGTGTGTTCAGGCGATCAGCCGCAGCGAGTCAGTGGAGGCCGGGGTGTCGAGGGGATGGATAAGGACATCGACAGAGGTGGTGCACGAAGGGCCGTTCATCTCGCTGCACCGGGACGAAGTGCTACGTCCGGACGGCGCCGCCGGCGTCTACGAGCACGTAGTCGTCAAGGACAGCGTGCGTGTGGTTGCCCTGGATGACGAGGGCCGGGTCGTTCTGGTCGAGGACGACTTCTACCTCCAGCAGCGGCGTGTCCTCCACCTGCCGGGCGGCGGCTGTGCGGGACAGGACCCGCTTGACGCGGCCCGGCGGGAGCTGGAGGAGGAGACCGGGCAGGTCGCCGGCGACCTGCGTCTGCTGGCGAGTGTCGATCCGCTGCCCGCGACGACGCGTGCGAAAACGCATCTGGTCGTGGCCACGCACCTGCGGCCAGGAACAGTTCAACGGGAGGGCACAGAGACCGGTATGACGGTGGAGTGGTGGACGCTGGACGACGCCGTCGCGGCGGCCCGAACCGGCCGGATCACCGAGGCCGCAAGCGTCATCGCGCTTCTCCTGACGGAACACGCACAGGCATAAGGTGACAGGCGTGGACGAGGATCCGGAGGTACGCCGTTCTGCGTTCGACCTGTACCTGGCGCTGCACCATCTGTTGGAGAGCCAGACCCTCGGCCTGGTGATCACCTCTGTCCGGGACACGAAGTCCGGTGCCACCCACGACGCCCTCGCGCAACTGGACCAGCGCCAGGACGTAGTAAAGCGGCGACATCCCGACCTGCTGAAGACGGCCCACGACGCTGTCATCTCACCGCCTGGGGTGACGATCGGTCCGACCGGCTCGTACAGCTCCCGCTCCTCGATGCGTCGGCCGCAATTTCCAGATCGCTCCTTCCGCTCCAGTGCTCTGACCGGGAAGGTTCACCGGGTCGTTGGCGTGATGAAGGGCGGGCCTGGCGAAGAGACTGGTTGCGGGGGCTGGGGCATGCCTGGCACGGTGCGGGTTTCCGTAACACCCGTGAGGTTCGTGTGACGATTTACTTCTATGGCGCCGGTGAAGTCCCTTATGGGTGCTTCTCGAACTTCTCCGATCACGGCTTTGACCTCGACGGGCTCTGGTGGTCAACATCGGAGCACTACTTCCAGGCGCAGAAGTTCAAGGGCACCCGCCATGCGGATCTCATCCGGCGGGCGCGCACGCCGCTGCGGGCAGCGGAACTGGGGCGTGACTCGTCCAAACCTCTGCGGAGGGACTGGGAGCGGGCCAAAGACGACGTGATGCGCCGTGCGGTGGCAGCCAAGTTCCGGGCGCATGCCGATATCTGTGACATTCTGCTGTCCACCGGTGACGAAGAGATCGTCGAAGACACCACCACCGATCACTACTGGGGTCGGGGCAGGACCGGGAACGGCAAGAACATGCTCGGGCGGATTCTGGTGCGCACCCGTAGCCAGTTGCGCGCCGAACTCGCCGAAACTCCCTGCGGCGACGGCCGCCGTCCGAGGCGGTGATCCGGGAACCGTGCGTGTCGGTGCCGCATGCGCAGGACGGCTCAGGCCGCCAACTCGAGGATGGGGTGCTCCCCAGCTGATGCCTTTCTCACTGCGGGTGCGGGCGGGTTCCCGGCGTTGTGCGGCGAGTATGTCGGGGTGGCGGGCGTTGGCGTTGCGCCGGCGCAGGTAGGCGTGCGGGGCCCGGCCTGGACGGTGTGGTTGGGGTGGTGAGAGTTGGCGATGGCGAACTGCCTCAGTGGTCCGAAGTGCGCCTCGATCGGGTTGGCCCAGGAGGCGCAGGTCGGGGTGAAGCACAGTTCGACTTTGTGTTTCGGGCCCAGCGGCGCATATCGGTGCCCTTGCGGCGGAGAGGTTGTCCATGATCACGTAGATCGGGGCGCCGTCGGCCGGGCGGCACGGATTGATGTCAGCGCGGCCAGCGTGTCGGCGGCACCCTTCCTGCGGCGGTTGACGCCCCACAGACGGTCCTACCCGACCGAGTAGCAGCCGTGGAAGTACCGGACTCCGTGCGTGCGGTGGTTGGTGGCTGGCAACCGGTCGGGGCGTCGCTCGCTCGTCGCCCCGGCCCAGGAAGCCGGCGTCCCGCGCAACGCACTCACCCAGCGCCACCCGGACCTCAGAAACGAGCTTCTACGCGCAGGTCAGGGCGCGCGGGCAGACGCCGGACTCCGAGGTCCGTCTGCGGCAACAGTATCGTCACACTCTCCCCTCAGCGGCCCACGCCGACGTGTACGGCGGTCTCATCAGGGGTGGTTCGACCGCCGGACGCGCGCCGGATGAGCGGTCCGTGGATCGGGCCCTTGCCGCGGGACAGGGGCAGGCCGGTGGTGTCGTTGGCGTGGGAGATGATCTCCGGGGTGATGGAGACGGCTGTCTCCTCGGGTGTGCGGGCGCCGAGGTCGAGCCCGATCGGTGAGCGCAGCCGGGCCAGTCGGGCGGGCACACCGGCCTCGCGCAGACGGTGCCGCCGTTCCTCGTGGGTGCGCCGGGATCCCATCGCGCCGACGTAGCCGACGGGCAGGTAGAGGGCCAGTCACAGGAAGGGGATGTCGAACCTGGCCTCGTGGGTGAGGACGCGGATCGCGGTGCGGGCGTCGACCTCGGTTCGTTCCAGGTACCGGTGAGGCCAGTGGACCACGACCTCGTCCGCCTCCGGGAAGCGGGCGGCCGTGGCGAAGACGGGGCGTGCGTCGCACACGGTGACCCGGTAGCCCAGGAAGTGTCCGATGCGGCTGAGGGTGGCGGCGAAGTCGACGGCGCCGAAGATCAGCATGCGCGGGCAAGAACCAGCAGATCCGGGACTACATCACCCGGTTCTGGCCCAACTCCCTCAACAGCAGGAACCAGGCGCCCCCCGGGGCGACCAGCACCGTCGTCCTGAGCATGCAGCGCGACGCCGAAGGCGACAGCACGGTGGGCCGGCTGTCGGACAGCGTGAAGTCGGTTCACGCCTCGTACAGCACGGACAACGGAGCCCACTGGCACGCCTCCGCGACGAAGCTGTCGGGCGGCCGTTGGACCACCACCGTCCACAACCCGGCGTTCGGCGGCCGAGTCGGCCTGCGCTCAACGGTCGCCGACACCCACGGCGACCGTGCGACGACCACCGTGTACACCGCGTACGCGGTGAGCTGACAACGGCCTCACGCCTCGGCGAGAAGACGCTCGGACAGTCCTTCTCCCCCGGCCTCCCTTCTCGTCGGTCGTGAAGGGGGGTTCCAGTGCCGCGTACTTCGTGCTTGCCTGCCGACGCCACGCAGCGGGCGAGGAGCACGACGTGGTGGAGGGCGGCGGCATCGTGCTTGCCGGTGGCAGGCGCCGACATCGTCCGGACGTCGCCGCGCCGTCACCTGCACGTGAGCAACAGCCCCCGCGATCCGCCGCTTCTGGCCTGCGGAATATCGCCGTCACCCACAGGCTCACGGTCCGTCGCTTTCCACCACCGTCTCGGACTCGTCGGGCAGCGCCTCCACAAGCGCGGCCGGCCGCCGCACCACGAGGTGCTGGACCTCGTACGACATCTCCTTAACCTGGGGAGCCGGTGGCGGGTGATAACGGCCCGCACACACCGAAAGGTTGACGATGAGGTAGGCGTGCCAGGCGCGCCCCACCCCTCGGCGGTCGGCGAACACCCGGTTGCCGTTCACCCACCAGACCACGGACCTCGGGCCGAACTCAACACGAAGGTCGACCCACGCGCCCGGGCCGATCGCGGCGTCGCGGTAGTAGAGGTTGCCGCCACGGACGTGGTTGGTCAGTTCCAGGAGGTCGGGGTTGTCGGGGTGGTACTCGAAGACATCGATCTCCTGGCCGCCGTCCCGCCAGGTCCAGATGGCCGGCCAGGCCCCGGTCTCGTACGGCAGTCTGACCCGCGCCTCGAGCACATCCCCCGCCCGGACGGTGAAGGCCTCCTCGCTCCCCTCCGTGGTGAGCAGGCCCGTGTCCCACCGGCCGTCTCTGCGGAGGGTGGCACGAAAGGTGCCCGAGCGGCTGTACGCGGGGTCCGCCGTCAGGTGATCCAGTTTGTTGTCGCCCGGGTTGACGGGTCCACCGTTCGGATATGCCCACGAACGCCCTGCCACCCATTGACCGGTAGACGCGAAGTCCGCCGTGAAGACGACCTCCGGTCCAGACAAAATCCCCTCCGCCGACGGTGTCCCGTCGCATGCAGCATTCTCCATGCACGGATACTGCTCCGCATACGGCTTCGGCATGCAAATGCCGGTTAACCGACAGAAGGGACAACTCGGACGAGTGAATCCCTGTTGCCAAACCCGGTCCCAGTTACGGAGCCTTCCCACCTGGACATGCTGGGTGTCTTCACCCGACGCCTCGGTGGACGGATGGGTGAACACCTCGGCGGTCAGGTCCTCGATCACCTGTTACGAGACGGTCCGCTGAGGCCGACGAAGTCGCTCCCGGTCAGACCGTGTTCCGCACAGGTGCGCGGCCACGGCTCGTCGGGGCTCCGGTCCGGCGGAAGGCCGCAGCAGCCGCCAGAGCTGCGATCAGTCGCCGCCAGGATGCTGCTGCCTGCCGGTCGATACACATTCGCTTCTCCTGGCCGCTCGTGGTGACGCGGATCCTGCCCGATCCGCAGATCAGACAGGGCAGCCGGCAATCCCCTACCTGATCAGACGCCCGTTTCGGTGCTCCGGCGACATCCGCCCGCCCACCTGCCGTATCGCACCAACCTTGCGCCGCCGTCCAGCCGCCCTCTGCGGTCGCGGCCGGGCCGATCGCGTCGGTTGCGTCCTGGGAAGTGGTGTACAGGTTCGACCTGATCCGGGGGTTCGCGCGCGTCAGGCGGGCAAGGAGGCAAGCCAGTGGGTCAGGGACCGGTTGATCTCCTCGGGGCGTTCCTGCTGAATCCAGTGGCCGCAGCCATCCAGAATGCACGAAGAGACCAGGCCGGGCAGAGTGGTGGGGTACGCCTTGATCGCGTCGGCCATCCAGGTGGTCGTAGCATCCAGGGCTCCGCCCACGAACAGCGACGGCTGGGTGATGGGGGTGCCGTTGTACTCGGCCAGGTCCTCCCAGTCCCGGTCCATGTTCCGATAGCGAGCCAGTGCCCCTGCCATACCGGTCCGTTCGAACTCAGCGGCGTAGACATCGAGGTCGTGCTCGCCCAGCCAGGACGGCAGCCGACCGGCCGGGAACCGGTCACGCAGCCTGCCGCCGTGGCCGACGAAATGAGGATCCGGCGCGCCCGGTGCGGGCATGGTGTCGGCAGACAGGGCGGCGTAAAAGCCCGCGAGCCAGCCGCGCACATCGGGCTCGATCTCCGCCTCGGCGCGGCCCGGATGCTGAAAGTAGGAGACGTAGAACTCCTCCGCCCCGCCCATCTGCGCGAATGCCTCGCTGGGCCTCGGTCCGCCGGGCGGAGCGTAGGGCACGCTGAGCAGCCCGACCGCCCGGAAGACATCGGGCCGGATCAGCGCGGAGTTCGCGGCTATGGTCGCTCCCCAGTCGTGCCCGACGATCACCGCCGTCCGCTCCCCCAGAGCGTGCACCACGGCAACGCCGTCCTCCACCAGGTTGAGCATCCGGTACGCGTCCACCGCTCCAGGCCGGGAGGAGCGACCATAACCGCGTACGTCCACAGCCACCGCGCGATAGCCCGCCGCGGCCAGGGCCGACAGCTGATGGCGCCATGAGTACCAGGACTCCGGGAACCCGTGCACAAGGAGAACCAGCGGCCCGCTGCCCTGCTCCACCAGGTGGATTCGGCCGGCAGGTGAGGGCACCAGACGGTGGGTGAGGCCGGCGGCGGTCTGTGGCATGGATCCTCCTGGGCACAGCACGGATGGACGGTGCCGGCGGCCGGACCACACCACTGCTGCCAGGCTCCGGGCAAGGACACCGACAACGATCCTTCAGTGGGCACCACACCATGCGCGACTCCCGTTGCCGGTTCGGCAAAAGCCGATGGTCCCCGACCCGGCATCCTGTGCTGCCTCGGCCGGACGGGTACAGCGAGGCAACCGACAGGTTCTTGGCGGCTCACCAACGGTGCCATCGGTGTGACGTGGTTCACATTGGTGACCTGTCACGTCCGGGGCGGGTTGCTTGTCCCATGGGCGTCACCGACACAGAAGTCGGTGCCCGACCTTGGGAGATGCCATGAACAGCGGCCACCGCACAGTCGTCATCGGCGCCGGCTACACGGGCTTGTTCACCGCCATCCGACTGGCCCACCGCACTCGCCGGACCGGCGTGAAGATCACCCTGGTCAACCCCTCCAGCCGGTTCGTCGAGCGGCTGCGGATGCACCAGATCGCCGCCGGGCAGGAGCTGGCCGACCACCGGATCCCCGATCTGCTCGCCGGGACCGGCGTCACGTTCGTCCGGGGCGCTGCCACCGCCATCGACCCCGAGGCCCGGCAGATCACCGTCGACGGCGCCCAGACACTCGGGTACGACACGCTCGTCTACGCGCTGGGCAGCTCGGCCGACACCCGCAAGGTCCCCGGCGCCGACACCCAGGCGTTCACCCTCGACAACCCGGAGATCGCCGGCCGGTTCGCGGTGCGGCTCACCGAGATCGCCGCGGCCGACGGCACGGTCACCGTCTGTGGCGGCGGCTTGACCGGCGTCGAGGCGGCCACCGAGATCGCGGACAGCCACCCCGGCCTGGACGTCAGGCTGATCAGCGTGGACGAGCCCGGCGGCATGATGGGTGCCAAGGCCCGCGCCTACCTCTACGGCGCGCTGGAGCGCCTCGGTGTCACTCTTGAGACCGGCACCCGTGTCACCAAGGTGCTGCCCGACGCCGTGGAACTGGCCGACGGCCGGCTCGTCCGCTCCGACGCCTGCCTGTGGACCACCGGCGTCAAGGTGTCGCCGCTCGCCGCAGACGCCGGAATCGCCACCGACGACCGCGGCCTCATCCTGGTCGACGCCACCCTGCGTTCGGTCTCCCACCCGGAGATCCACGCCATCGGCGACGCCGCCGCCGTCCGTCTGGCCTGGGGACAGATCCACGGCACCTGCCAGAGCGGCCTGCCCACCGCCCAGTACACCGCCGACACCATCGCGCGGCTCGTGCGCGGCAAGCCCGTCAAGCCGTTCCGCTTCGGCTACTTCCACCAGCCGGTCAGCCTCGGCCGCCGTGACGCCGTCATCCAGTTCACCAAGGCCGACGACACCCCCCGCCGCATGCACCTCACCGGCCGGATCGCCGTCGCGTACAAGGAGACGGTCAGCGGCAGCCCGCTCACGACCTACCGGCTCAGCAAGCGTATGAACGTCACCACCATCGTCTCCAAGGGCGGCCACGCCACCCGCAAGCCCGCGGCATGACGGGCGCATCGGCTGGCGGCGCCATGATCCCGGGCCTTGCCGCCCTGGTCACGGTGCTGGCAGCATGACCCGATGGTCGACGCCAGGGACGAGCAGGACCCGTACATCGAACACCGCAGGCTGCTGTTCGCCACCGCCTACCGCATGCTGGGCAGCGTCACCGACGCCGAGGACGTCCTTCAGGACACCTGGCTGAGCTGGAGCACCACGGACCACGATGCGATTCGCCACCCCAAGGCCTACCTGGTGCGCACGGTCACCAACATCTCCTTGAACCGCCTCACCTCCGCACGGGCGACCCGCGAAACCTACGTCGGGCCGTGGCTCCCCGAGCCCCTGCTGACCTCCCCCGACATCGCCGCGGATGCCGAACTGGCCGACAGCGTCTCCACCGCGATGCTGGTCGTCCTGGAAACCCTCAGCCCCGTCGAACGCGCCGTCTTCCTGCTCCGCGAAGTCTTCGGCTACTCGCACGCCGAGATCGCCGAGACCCTCGAACGCCCCGAGCCGACGGTCCGCCAGATCGCCCACCGCGCACGCGAGCACGTCCAGGCCCGCCGCCCCCGCTTCGACGCCGACCAGGCCCGGCGCCGGCAGGTCACCGCCCAGTTCATGAAGGCGTGCGCA
This sequence comes from Streptomyces sp. ME02-8801-2C, assembly GCF_033793965.1. Lineage (NCBI taxonomy): Bacteria > Bacillati > Actinomycetota > Actinomycetes > Kitasatosporales > Streptomycetaceae > Streptomyces > Streptomyces sp. ME02-8801-2C. Next base: position 16,790 of record NZ_JARAXP010000003.1, read on the forward strand.
GGCGGCGACCTGAACGCCGTCATGGAACTGCTCGCCCCCGAGGTCACCGCCTGGTCCGACGGCGGCGGCAAGGTCACCGCCGCCCGCCGCCCCCTCCACGGCACCGACCACGTCGCGCGCTGGCTCGTGGGTTTCCTGGCCAAGCCCGAACTGGCCGCCCTGACCATGGAGCCGGCCGTCATCAACGGCGAGCTCGGTGTCCTGGCCACCCTCGGCGGACACACAGTCGGCGCCCTCTCGTTCGACCTCGTCGACGGCCGCATCCAGAACCTGCGCTTCCAGGTCAACCCCGAGAAGCTCAGCGGCCTGACCCTCGACAACAGCTTGGCGCTGCCCCGAAGCGGTCAGTTCTGAGGCATTACCGAGGGCCCCCTGGGCCGAGACGAGCCGCCGGAAAGGGCGCTACCCGTCGCTTACGACGCCGAAAGCGCCCTTGACGGAGCCGAGTTGCCCCGAACCCCTTCACCTGCGGGCGAATCGGCCCCAGTTGACCAAGGCAACGCGGCCTGGGCAGTGAAGGGCCGCCAGTTCGGCGTAAGCCCGGTGCGGGAGCGGGCCGTGGAGCGTCGTGGCCGTAGACGCGGCCGCGCAACCGCTGATCGTCTCCGCCCATCTGATCAGCGTCGCGGCCTCCCCTGACAACGCGGGCCCGCCCAACATCACCGTGGGCTGCCTGCGCCGCCCACGGAAAGCCGGCCCGGGTCAGGTGCGCCAGCATCCGAGCCAGCCGCCAGCCTTCCGCGCGGCCTGCTCGGCTTCCTCCTCATGGTGGAGCGATCCTGCTCCTGATGCTCAACCAGCGCACACGCCTCGTCCCATTTCCCAGCCGACCTCGTCTCGTCGATCAATGAATCTGGATAGCGGCGGCGACCACGAAGGCGTTGAGAGTGTCCTGCAACTCTTGTTCGCGTTCAGCCAGTTCGGTTCTCGTTGCTGCCGTACGGATCGGGCCAATGGCCTCGGAGGCCGATGCAGCAAGCCTGACAAGCGAGTCGTCTTCGGCGAGGAGCCGGACTCTGAACTGAGCGTTTTCTGCGGCGGCGCCAAGCCGGTCGCACTCGGTGAAGGCTTGTCGGGCCTCAGGGCTGTCGGCGTCTCTTCGCAGGCTGAACCACAGGGCAACTGTCCCCTGCTTGAGTGCCGTTACCGCTCCTGCGTAGGCACTGTAGGTCGTCAAACGTTCCTGGCGCAGTTGCAGGGAGCGGGCGAAAACCTCCGCTTGCGCACTGGAGCGGCGCTGGAAGGTAAAAGTGATGACGGATCCGAGCAGCGTTCCAGCAACAGCGATCAAGCTCGCCAGCACAGACTCCATATCCGCATCTCACCACCCAGGCGCACCCGCGTACAGCCATGGTTCCCGCGAGCGCCTCCCCGGCTGCCGCGGCAACTTCCCTCCGACAGTGCCCTCTTGCCTCATGAGTCCCGCACGGCACCGGTCGGCCGGGGCTCTCCGCTACCGTCGAAGTGGTGTCGGCTCAAGACCGGGGGAACACATGATCGGACCGAAGGTCAATCCACAAACCCCGTCCACGAAACCTGAGCCGGCATCCTCCCGGCCACCCTCTGCGACTCGACGGACGACGGACTCCTCGTCTCCTCGTGGGCAGGCACCAGTGGCACAACCACGCCCGGACCCGCCTGCGCGCGGGGCCAGTGCCCCGGCTCGGCCGGTGGCCGCAGAGACCGTCCGCGGCGGAGCCCTGAAACCTGTCAGGCCGCCTGTCGACCTGCGCGGCATGCGCAACGCGGGGCCGGGTCCGGAGCCGGGGCAGGAACGGAGCCGGGTGCAGCAGGCACGACCAAGGACGGCGGCCCCAGAACCCGGCGGACGTGTCGATGCTGCGCCGCCGGCACCGGACGTCCGCATGTACTTTTTCGGCGCGATCTCCCACAGCCAGGTGGTGATCGGCAGCGGAACGGTCACACAGACGCAGGTGAACCAGTTCAAGGAAACCTACATACGGGGCACGGCGCGCACACCCGCTGAACCAGAATGTGCCTCCCCTACCGGAACGCCCGCCCCACCTCGCCGTTCGGCCGCGCAGCCGGTGGCGGCAACGCTCCCGCAGCAGCCCTGCATCAGCGCCGAAGTCTTCTGTCGCGTCTATCTGCCGCTGACGCTTGCCGAACTCCGGGCGCAAGTAGCAGCGCTGGGTCTGAGCCGCAAGGCCAGAAAAGCCCTACTGCAAGACATCGACGATCTGAGCCGCGCAGCGCACAGCATTCCTGTCGACATGACGGCCATCAACGCGGGGCTGAGTCGCGTCGAGAAGATCCTGTCGCCGACGCCACAGGTTGATGTCCCGCCTCCGGGCACGGGGCAGAGTACGCCGAAGCGGGGTGAGGACTCGTGACGGGAATGAACGGGCCGCAGTTCCACGGATCCATCCACGGAAGCCAGATCGCCATCGGCAACCACGACGTCTCACAGAGCCAGTACCTGCCCGCGAGCCCCGGGGTCGGCGACCTGGCCGAAGCGGTCGGCGCCCTCCTGGACGCGCTGGGACTCCTGGGCCTGCGTGCCGATGACGAGAGAGGTGTGCGTCAGGACGCGGAGGCGGCGCTGGACGAAGCGGCTCAGCAGGAGCCGGACGCCGGCCGCCTGCGCGGCCTGCTCGAGCGGATCCGGACAGTCCTGGTGCCCCTCGCGGCGGGCGCCACGGCGGGTGCCGCCGCCGGAGTGAACAGCGGGACCGCACAGTTGGCCCAGAGCCTCCTCGCCAGTCTCCAACAAGCCTTGCCCTGAGTGACGCTGTCGGCGACATCCCTTTTCTGGACGCCTCCGGCAAATGAGCCTCGGCAGCTGTGTACACGCTGCCGAGGCCCATATATCGAGCGTTGCCCGGCCCTGCGCTAGAAGGTCAGGTTCCAGGCGTCGATCTTGCCCGTGTCGGAGGCGGCGTTGTCGTTGACGCGCAGCTTCCAGGTGCCGTTCGCGACCTCCGAGGAGGCGTCCACGGTGTACGTCTGGGCGATGTTGTCGGCGCTGCCGCCGGCGTGGTTGTGCAGCGTGTAGACGGTGCCGTCCGGTGCCACCAGGTCGACCTTCAGGTCACCGATGTAGGTGTGCTTGATGTCCACACCCACCTTGAGGGTGGCCGGAGCGTTGCCGGTCACGCCGGTGACGGCGATCGGGCTCTCGACGGTCGCGTTGTCGTTGACGGCGAAGTCCGCGAGGTTCTCGAAGTACTTGCCGGGCGGCGGGGTGGCTCCGACGGCCTTGAGGGCGTCGACCTGTCCCTCGCCGAAGAACGCGTTGTTGGCCGTCGTACCCGTGCAGCGGCTGTCCGAGGGGCAGGCGATGTCGTTGGCCTGCGTGGCCAGCTTGGCGCGGATCTGCGCCGGGGTGATGCCCGGGTTGGCGCTGGCGATGAGCGCCGCCACGCCGACCACGTGCGGGGTGGCCATCGAGGTGCCGCTCTTGCTGCCGTAGCCGCCGCCGGGGACGGTGGAGTACACGTTGCTGCCCGGAGCCGCGACGTCGATGACGCCCTGCCCGTAGTTGGAGAACGAGGCCTTGGTGACGCCCGTACCGTTGGCCGCGACGGTGACCACGCCCGGCAGCTCGGTCGGGATGTCGAGGCAGGCGTTGGTGATGGTACGGGTGACCGGCGTCGAGTCGTTCGGGCTCGCGGAGTCGGTCGTCTTGTGGGCGAGGTCGTAGTTCTCGTTGCCCGCGGCGGCGATCTGGAGGGAGCCCTTGCTCTCGGCGTACTCCTGGGCGCGCTTGACGCCCTCGATGATGGCGGCCTGGTCGATGTTGTCCGGGCAGTTGAACTGCCACGGGTCCGTGTAATAGCTGTTGTTGGTGACCTTGAAGCCGTGGTCACCGGCCCAGACGAACCCGCAGATGGTGTTCTCGGCGAAGAAGAAGGAGTTGCCCGGCTCGGCGACCCGCACCGCGGCGATCGTCACCCCTGGGGCCACGCCGACGACACCCTTGCCGTTCTTGGCCGCGGCGACGGTGCCCGCCACGTGGGTGCCGTGCGTGTCGACGTCCCGCCAGGCGCCGGCCCGGGTGTCGGGCTTGCCGTAGGCGCAGGAGACCGAGTCGGCCGCGTCGAAGTTGGGCGCCAGGTCCTGGTGCTGGTCGTCCACACCGGTGTCCAGGATGCCGACCTTGACGGAGGCGGAGCCCGGGTTCACGGCCCAGGCCTGGTCGGCCTTGATCTGGCTCATGTCGGCCCGGACCGGTTCCCCGGCCGGGGTCGAGGCCTGAGTCGGATTGGCCGGGAGCGCCGGGTCGTAGGCGGCGGCCGGGACGTCCGAGGTGCGCGTGGCGCCGACCTGCTGCACGCCGGCGACGCCGCGCATGGTGGCGGCGAAACCGCTGGACGCGGAGTGCGCGACGATCACGCCGATCGCGTCGAAGCTCGAGAAGACGGTGCCGCCGTTGGCCTCGATCGCGGAGCGGACCGCGGAACTGTCACCGGGGGCGGTGATCACGAGGTAGGCACGGGTGCCGGCCACCCAGGTCGCACTCCGGGCAGCCGCCACTGCGGCCGAAGCGGGGGCCTTGGCGGCCGGCGCGGGGGCCTTCGCGGCCGGCGCGGAGGGGGCGACGGGGAGCGTGCCCGCGAGGGCGCCCGGGGCACCCAACGCGAGGGTGGCGCCGAGGGTGGCCGCCAGCACCAGCGTGCGTCGGGATCGGCTGGATCTGTGGGGTATCAATGCGTCCTCCGAAGACGGCCCGGCCGTGCTGGTGGCACCGGCCGGACCGTACGTAACGAGTGGTGGATGCAAGATGTCAGGTGCATGCTCCTGTACGGAAGTACCTTTCCGTGCAGGGAAGTCATAAGGGCATGGCTGAAAAGTGACCTACCCCGGCTATCGGGGGGTCGGTTTACACCGGGAGGTCGGCGACGCCGAGCGCTCAGCCGGCCCGAAGACCGACCGCCAGCGTCAGTTCAAGGACCCGCTGCGGCGACCCGAGATCCGGAAACAGCTCCCGCAGCTGCGACATGCGGTACCGGACGGTCTGGGGATGGACGAACAGCGCCGCCGCCACCTCGTCCCGCCTGCCGTGGTGCAGCAGCCACGCGCGCAACGTCTCCTCCAGCCGCCGCGCGGTCGCCACCGGCAAGGCCCGCAACGGTGCGAGGGCTCGGGCACGCAGATCTGCGAACGCGTCCATGTCGGCGCTCAGCACCAGCTCGGGCAGGTGGTCCTCGGTGTCGCGGATATCCGAGGAGAGGGAGCGCGCGCGCAGGGCTCGTGCGTACGAGGCGGACGCACGCGTCCATGGCCGGGCCGGGCCGACCACGGCGTTGCGGTCGGTCAGCTGCCTCAGGAGATGTGGTCGGTCGGCATCGGGAACGAGCAGTACGCCGACGGCGTCGGGCAGATCGTCGAGGACGAGGGTGCCCGGGTCGAGCGTGCGGTAGGCAGGCCGGGCCTGGGCGGCGGGCAGCAGGACCGCGGTCAGTGAGACCGGAGGCTGCCACCCCGCCAGTTGAACAGAGGCCAGCAGCACGTCCGGGCTCGCGCCGGTGAGGAGATCACGGACCAGTTGTTCCAGGTGGCGCTCATGAGCCCGCCCCCGGGCGCCCAGTTCGTCGGCGTGGCCCGCGGCGCTCGCGGCGGAGAGCTCGTCGATGTAGGCGAAGGTCAGCTCGGCGAACTTGGCGACCTCGGCGGCGGGCAGACCCGCGGGGACGGCACCCGCTGCCAGGCATCGCCAGGCCACGCGGGCCCCGACGCGGTAGGCGCTGAGCAGGGCGTCCATCGAACGGCCGTCACGCACCTCGCCGCGACCAAGCTCGTACGCCGCGTCACCGGCGTCGCCGCCCGTGGCGTTCCCGCTTGCGAGGTCCAGGTAGTGGCCCAGGGCGGTGCGGACGGCCCGGCGGATAGTGGCGCCCATGCGGCCCGAAAGGGCGTTGGCGTAGGGAGGGACCTCGTCGATGATCGCCTGGACGATCTCGTCGGCGGTGGACCTCAGCGCGGCCCGAAGTACGGTGACCGTCGTCTCATCCAGGGCCAGTTCGGTGGCTCTTCGCATCACATGGCTCATTTTTTGTTCCCTGCGAACAATTCTGCCGACCAGATTCACGTCCTGCGGACAGGACTTTACGCCCTGAGGCGCAGCAAGCTGGACTCATGACGAGTACAGCCCTCCGCACCAGGGCGTGGAAACTGCTGGAGATGGTCACGACGCCGCTGCTGCCGTCGGACTACCTCGACCTGGTCAGCCCGCTGCGTGCGGGCGCCGACCTGCGGGGGCGCATCGAGGCCGTTCACCCCGAGACACGTGACGCCGCGACCGTCGTGATCAGACCGGGACGGGGCTGGCGCGGCCACACGGCCGGTCAGTACGTGCGGATCGGGGTCGACGTAGACGGCGTGCGCCTGTGGCGTGCCTACTCGCTCACTTCGCCGACGAACCGCCGGGACGGCCGCGTCACGATCACCGTGAAGGCGATCCCGGACGGCAAGGTCAGCAACCACCTGGTTCGCAGGGCGGAACCGGGCACGCTGATCCACCTCGACCAGGCCACCGGGGACTTCGTACTGCCGCAGGCGAAGCCCGCCAAGGTGCTCTACCTGACGGCCGGCAGCGGCATCACGCCGGTGATGGGCATGCTGCGCGACAACGAGTTCGACGACGTGGTCTTGGTCCACTCCGCGCCCCAGCCGCAGGACGTGATCTTCCGCAGCGATCTGCACGACCTGGTCGCGGACGGGAAGCTGCGTCTCGTCGAGCTGCACACCGACACCGACGGCATGCTCGACATCGCCCGTCTCGACGAACTCGTGCCCGACTGGGCCGAGCGCGAGACCTGGGCCTGCGGGCCCGCGGGCCTCCTCGACGCCGCCGAAAAACACTGGAGCGGTCACGGCGTACCGGAGCGCCTGCACACCGAACGCTTCCGCGCCGGCATCGCCGTCGACGGTGGCGGTAGCGGTGGCGAGGTCACGTTCAGTACCACCGGCAAGACCGTCGACGCGGACGGCGCCACGCCGTTGCTGGACGTCGGCGAGGAGGCCGGCGTGCTCATGCCGTCCGGGTGCCGCATGGGCATCTGCTTCGGCTGCGTCACACCGCTCAAGGCGGGCGCCGTCCGCGATCTGCGCACCGGCGAGATCACCGAGGCCGAGCCGGGCGTCCTCATCCAGACCTGCGTGTCCGCCGCGGCGGGCCCCTGCGACATCGAACGGTAGGAACACCTTGACCGCCATCGACCCCACCGCCCACCTGACCGCGGAGCAGATCGAGGAGCTCGGCCGCGAACTGGACGCGATCCGCGACGAGGTGATCGCCGACCGCGGCGAGAAGGACGCCGCCTACATCCGCAAGGTCATCTCGGCGCAGCGCAAACTCGAGCTGGTCAGCAGGGGTGTCCTGTTGTTCTCGATCTTCCCGCCCGCGTGGTTGATCGGCACCGCCGGTCTGTCCGTGGCGAAGATCATGGACAACATGGAGATCGGCCACAACATCCTGCACGGCCAGTGGGACTGGATGCGGGACCCGAAGATCCACTCCACCACCTGGGAGTGGGACCACGTCTCGCCGGCCGACCAGTGGAAGCACTCGCACAACGAGCTGCACCACACGTACACCAACGTGATCGGCAAGGACAACGACCTCGGCTACGGCATCATGCGCGTCGACGAGGACCAGAGGTGGTACCCGTTCCACCTCGGCCAGCCACTGTGGAACTTCATCAACGCCTGCTTCTTCGAGTACGGCATCGCCGCGTACGACCTGGAACTCGGCAAGAACCTGCGCAAGCGCCGCCGCAACAACCCGGAGTTCCGCGCGCGGGCCAGGGCCGTGGGCCGCAAGATCCGCAAGCAGGTGCTCAAGGACTACGTGATCCACCCGCTGCTGTCGGGCCCGTCGTTCCTCCCCACGCTCGCCGCCACGTTCACGGCGAACCTGGTCCGCAACATCTGGACCCACTCGGTGATCATGTGCGGGCACTTCCCCGAGGGCGTGCAGGTCTTCGAGCGCCGGTCGATCAAGGGCGAGACGCGCGGTCAGTGGTACCTGCGCCAGATGATGGGCTCGGCGAACATCAGCGGCAGCAAGGCCATGCACTTCATGAGCGGCAACCTGTCCCACCAGATCGAGCACCACCTCTTCCCGGACCTGCCGAGCAACCGGTACGCCGAGGTCGCGGTGAAGGTGCGCGCGTTGTTCGAGAAGTACGAGCTGGAGTACGTCACCGGGCCGCTGCCCAAGCAGGTGTTCTCCGCGTGGCACAAGGTCTTCCGGCTCTCCCTGCCGAACAAGAAGCCCAAGGACACGACGCCGGACCGCGAGCAGGAGCTCGTCGCGGCCTGATACCCAGACCGCGACAAGTTCACCGGGGTGAGCCGGCGGCGGCACAAGCCGCCGCCCGCGGCGACACCCCGGTCTCCGCCGTCGTCACCGTCCGGCTGCTCAGCTCAGTTGCTCGGCCAGTCCGACGATGACTCCCTCCGGGCCGCGGACGTAACAGAGCAGATGACTGTCCTCGAACCGGGCGATCCCGCCGAGGAGTTCGGCGCCATGAGGGCGCAGTCGGGCAACGGTGTCCTCGATGTCGTCGACGGCGAACATGACCCGGTGCGTGCCCAGAACGTTGTGCGGCCGGTTGCGCGGCCCGGCGCTGATCGCCGCGGGGCTGCGGTACTTCGCCAGTTCGAGCCGGCTGTGACCATCCGGGGTCCGGACCATCGCGATGTCACAGCGGACGCCGTCGAGTCCGGTGCACTGGTCGGCGAAGAGACCCTCGATCTGTGCCCTGCCCTCCAGCTCCATACCGAGTTCCACGAAGAACGCGATGGCGGCATCCAGGTCCTCGACGACGATACCTACGTTGTCCATCCGCTCAATCGCCATGCGATTTCCTCCTTCTTCGCCGCTGTTGTCCCCGGGACGGAACCGGTGGCACGTTCTCGACATCCTGGGACCGTTCGACTCCGAAAAACCTGAACCACGCCTCAGCGTCCCTGGATCAGACGGCTTTATTCGGTTGCCGTTCCTTGTGTCCGCCCCTCACCATGGGCGCGACACCGGGAGCCGCCCGGTGCTCCACGAGAGGAGGCACGACCGTGACCACGACTGTCCTCGGCCTGCCCGCAGACCGCTTCCGTCTCACCTCATGGAGCACCTCCAGCGATGTCTCACGACAATCTCTCGCAGCACCCGCAGCACCTTCAGCGCCCTGAACACCCGGCATTTCCTGGCGCCTTCGGCGACGACGGCCACCGGCACATCGCGCCGTCGGACGACCTGAGCGACGTCGACCCACGGTTCGTCTTCGACTTCCGTTCCTACGACGAGCTCGAGGACGGCCAACGCTGGTCGACCTGGCTCAGCGTCGAACCCCTCTGCCGAGGCCCCGAGCCTCTCCCGGACTGGGTGGTGACCTCGCAGGGCGCGATCGACACCGAGCTCGGCGTCCTCAAGACCGGCAAGGAGGCCGACGTCCACCTCGTCGAGCGCTCCGACCCGCTCGACGCCGCTGCCGGCGTGGTCATGGCGGCCAAGCGGTACCGGTCCCCCGAGCACCGCAGCTTCCACCGCGCCGCGTCCTACACCGAGGGCCGCTCGATGAAGCGCTCACGGGACGAGCGGGCCGTCAAGCGCAAGAGCACCTTCGGCCGACAGGTCGCGGCCGGTGAGTGGGCGGTGTCCGAGTGGGGTGCGCTGGTGCGGTTCTGGAATCTCGGGCTGCCGGTCCCCTACCCGGTCCAGATCGACGGCACCGAGATCCTGATGGAGTGGATCACCGTCGTCGACGAGGACGGCACCGTCGGGACCGCGCCCCGACTCGCCCAGACCCGGCCCTCACCCGAGCTGCTGGCGGCGTATTTCGAGCAGCTCACCGACGCGCTCGCGACGATGGTGCAGAACGGTGTCGTGCACGGCGACCTCTCGGCGTACAACATCCTGGCGGCGGGTGAGCGGCTGGTCATCATCGACCTGCCGCAGATCGTCGACCTGGTCGGCAATCTCAACGGGATGGGCTTCCTCCAGCGTGACTGCGCCAACATCTGCGGCTGGTTCCGCTCGCGGGGCCTCGATGTCGACGAGCAGGCGCTGTTCGCGGAGCTGATGGCGCACGCCTTCTGAACCGGGGCGTGGTGCGGGTCGGGTGGCCGACCGGCCTCGACTGCGGGTCGAGGCCGGCGCCACACCACGAGTCCGCCAATTCGCTTCCCACGAACGTGGGTTCAGCGAGTCGAACGCTGGATCAGTTCGTACATGGCCGACGTGGACTCTCCGGTGATCATTGAGTAGGAGCCGACCGACCAGAACTTTCCGGCGCGGCCTGTCGGCGCCAGGGCCTCGACGTCGTACGCCTGGGTCTGGCCGCCGGGGACGGCGTCACCCTCCACTGAGGTCCAGACGCCGTCGCGCAGGCGCCAGTAGAGGGCAGTGCCCTCGTAGCCGTACGGGTCGCCCGAGACCCAGACGGTGCCCTTGCCGTCGCCGGTGACGGCATTGGCCCACAGTCCGTCGACCGGGCCGGTGACGTCCCGCCAGGTGCGGCCGTTCCAGTGGAGCACCCGGGTCTTCTGCGGTTCGTCCTCGACGTACGGGGCCAGGGCGGTGACCCAGACGCTGCGGGCGGACTCCTGGTACACGGCCGTGACCAAGAGGTCATTGCCGGCGGGCGCGGTCTCGGTCCACGAACGGCCGTCCCAGTGCATGAGCACGGACCGGCTGGGCTGGCCCACGTACGCGAACTGCCCGACCGCCCAGGCGTCGTCGGAGGTGCGCGCCTCGATGGCGTTAATGAAGAGGCCGTCCGGGAGAGGTGTGCTCTGCCAGACGCCGTGCGCGTAGGAGTTGATCGCGGTGTCGCTCACCAGCCAGACCCGGCCGGGGGCGGCGGCCAGTTTCGCGTTGCCGTAGCCCTTCTCCTCGGGCAGCGGCGCCTCCTTCCACTGCTTGCCGTCGAAGTGCGCCAGCGTCTCGCCCTGCTGGTCCCAGCCGTAGGCCCACACATCGCGCGCGGACACTCCGTCCACGGCATGCCATACGCCGGTCTCTCCCACGCCGGGGGTCGACTGCCGCTGCCAGGAGCTGCCGTTCCAGCGCAGGATCACGCCCTTGCCGACTGAGCTGACGTACTGGATTCCCACCGCCCAGGCGTCGTTCGGGCCGACGGAGGCGATGTCGAAGAGCGCGGACTCCTTGAGTGTCCCTGCCAGAGAGGTGTGCCAGGCCGGAGCCGAGGTCCGGCCGGCGGCGGGTGGTGCCGCGGATTCCGGAACGTCCGCCGCCGAGACGGCGGCTGGGGCGACGGTCACGGTCGCCCCCGTGAGCGCCGAGACGACCGCGATCTTCAGATAGGTGCCTGTCTTCATGACTGCTCCCCGTTGTCAGCGAGGGTGCCCCCGTGAACCCTGTGAGCCGCCCCCGTCACTGCCCGCTCACTCATGAGACCGTCCACTCCGGCGGACGGTTGTATCAGCGGCACGCGTAAATCGGCACGGCAGCTGGAAAGCACGAAGCGTCGGTGGAAGTGGAAATTGTGGGATCATCGGTCGCATGATTGAAACTTCACCGCGGAAGGGCGACCAGCGCCCCACCCGATGACGTGGCCGGACGAGGCCGTGGCCGACGGTACCGCCACGACGCCCGCCCACCCCGCCCGTGTCGCGCTCTTCGAGGCCGTACGCGCCGAACGCACCGGCTCCGTCGCCACCCGGCTGCTCCAACTCGCGCACGCGGACAGCCCCTTCGTCCGCCGCGAGGCCTTGGATCTCCTCGATTCCATGGCCCACGAGCGGCCCTGGCCAGAGGCGGTCAACGCCGCAGAGGCCCGGCTCAGCGACCCCGACGACGAGGTGCGGCGCCGAGCCGCGTACCTCTTCGGCCGCTGCGGGCAGGCCGGCCTGGTTCTGTCGGCCCTCGTCGAACTCGCCGATCCTGTCGTACGGACCATCCTGGCCAGGGCGCTTGGTCCGGCCGCCGCCCACCTGACGGACGATGACCTCGCGTCGGTCCGCTTCCTCGCGCACCTGGAAACGCTGCGGTCGGCACCACCCACGCGATGGCGTGCCCTGGACGCCGCGCTCCTCCACGACGCCAAGGAGGCAGCCCACCACCTGGAGGACGCCGGGCACCTCTGGGGGGAGGCCCTGTACCGGCTGAGGCGCGAGCATGCCACGTACGCCCTCGTGCCCCGGCTCCTCGCCGATCCCGCCACCCGGGACATCGGCGCCGATCTGGCCCGCGAGGCGTGCCACGACTGGCGGGCGGCCCCGGTCAGGCTGCTGCCGCTCCTCGTCCGCCACTACCGCCATCGGCCCACGCCGGCTCTTGACGCGGCGCTCGTGACAGCCGAGATCTCCGAGGCAGCGAGGCGGACGCACGGCGCGCTCCTCACCGAAGTCCACCGCACGCCCTCCCCGAGGGCCCGCCGCAGGCCGTCCACCACACCGGCGTACGACAGTGTGTCCGCCGCCGCGCTCCTCGCCGCCAAGCCTGTGGGCACTACCCGCCGCGCTTCTCGCCGCCAAGCCTGTGGGCACTACCCGCCTCGCTCACGCCCCGGAGATTTTCGCTGCCCTGCTGGACGCCGGTCCGCTGTCCTTCCGGCAGGCGGCGCAGTTGTACAACCTGACCTTTCGTCACCCCGGGCGCTCGCAGGCGGAGTGCGCCCCGTTGTGGCTGCGGCACGCCGGTCCGTCCGCGGTGTCCCGGGTCCTCGCGCTCATGACGCCGCATCTGGCCGACTACGGGTTCGGCGAGTACTACCTGGCGGGTCTCGCCCGGATGGGCGCTCACGCACGACCCGCGCTGCCGGCCGTGACGGCGCTGATCGACCGGCGTACCCGCATCCCCGTCAACGACTCCACCCGCGACGCGGAGATGAGACTGGACGAAAGCCTGCTGGCCGCCGCTCTCGACACGCGCTGTGCGATCCTCGGCCGGGCCTCTCCCTAGTGGCCGCCGCCTCAGGTGGGTTCCCACGGACCGGTGGCGGCACTCACGCGTCGCGGGTGAGCGCCGCCGCGGCGCTGTTCACAGCGCGCGCTATCCCCTCGCCTTCTCGTACTTGAGGGACCTTCCCTCGTTCAGGCGCTGGATCAGGTCGTAGGCGGCGAGGGCGAGAGGCATGAGGTCAGCGGTGTGCAGGTCCGCCTTCATCCTTCGCAGCTCGGCGACCAGGGCGACCTCCTCCTTGCCCGACCTGCCCACCCTGTCGTCCACCGAACCGAGCGCGCCGAGTGAGCCGTGGATGTGGTCCCAGTCGTCCTTGCGGTCGCCGACCTGGTTCTTCTCCGCCTCGGTCAGGTGCTTGTAGTTCCGCAGCAGGTCCTTGCCGACCGGTATGCCCTTGAGCCATTCGGCGCGGGTCAGCGGGATCTCCCGCTGCTCGCGATGGCCGGCGTCCCCGTGTTCGACGGCCCTGGAGTACAGCTGGTCGTTCCCGTCCTCCGGGAGACCGGTCGCCTTCAGGGCGAACGCGGCGAACCTGTTCGGGTCCTCGCGGAAGTACATCCGCAGTGAATGGGGCAGCAGCGTGAAGTTGTGGGCGAAGGAGGTCCGGGACATGAGCCCGCCCGCGATCGACTTGGAGTTCGGATTGATCTCCAGATCGGAGCCGTAGGAGAGATAGCTGCCGATCAGGGTGATCAGTCCGACCAGCCCGTCCGTCGACTCGCCCCTGATGCTTTCCTGCGGAAGCCTCTTGGCCTGTGCCTCGGCCGACTGACGGATGCTGTTGGCGGTGCCGACGGTGGTTCGGTGCAGATCCTGCTTGGCCTCCCTGCGCTGTTCGTGGGCGGACCGTCCCAAGATGTGGGGAGCCTTGTTCGGCACCTGGAGGTACTCCAGCAGCCGGGGCAGCTCGTCCAGCTTGAAACCGCCGGTCATCTGAGGCTCGTAGAGGAGCGCGCCGCGCAGCGGGAACACCATGAACCCGGGGCTCCCCTCGAAGCCTTCGACCTGGACGTCCTCGAGCAGGAAGGACTCCTCGTTCTGCCGGGCGTCCATGGCGGCCGAGACCCGGGTGATCGCGTCCATCACCTCGACGACATCGTCCCTCGTGCTCAGCGGATCGGTCACCCATTCCAGTCCCGAGCCGCCTGTCGGGCTGACGTCCGAGGTGAGCCGGTAGTTCTTGCCGCCGCCGACACTGCCCATCTTGGGAACGTCGCGGCCGCGGATGGGGGTTTCCCTGATCAGCTTCTTGCCGAGCAACGGGAGTTCGACGGTGGCCATGAGCTCGTCGTAATCGTGAGAGGCCTCCTGCCGCAGCCGCCCGAGCCGCGCCCTGCCCTCGGCGGTGAGCTGGTACTCGTCGGGGTTGCCTCCGGCCACGGGGGCGAGCCACCTGCTTTTCAGATCCGCTGCCGACATGGCCTTTTCGGTATCGTCCCGGAGTTCGACGCGATACCGCCGTTCGGCGATCGTCGCCAGCACCTGCGTGCCCCGGACGGCATCGCGCTCGGAGACCTCGTTCTGGTAGTTCTGCTCGTCCTCCGCGGTCAGGTTGTTGTGATCGCGCACACGCCACTGCGACTCGAACTCGAAGCCCACTCGGCGCTGGATCGCCGCGCGGTGGACGCCGTCGCCCTCGTGCTCCTCGCCGTCCGCGGCACAGCGGTGAACGCTCTGGCCGCGGGCCACCCGGGCGCCGACGTCGGACGCCTCGCGCTCCCATCTGCCGTCCGGGTTGCTGAGGCCGGCAGGGGCGTCGCGCTGAGTGGTGTGGTGGATCTCGTGGGCCATCGTCTCGACATCGCGCAGGACGCTCGCGCTCTGGACGACGATGTTGCTGCCGACGGTGTACGCCTTGGCGTCGATGCTCGCGGCGGCCTGCTCGTCGACCGAGACCCTGACATGGTCGAGCGTGGTACCGAAGGCCTTCTCCATGGTCGTACGGACACCGTCCGGCAGCCGACTGCCGCCACGCCCGGCCGTTCTCGCTGCCTCCCGCACGGTACCGGGCCTGCTCGCGTCACCGCCCCCGAAGGCCTGCACGGCGCTGCGGCCCTGGCCGGCGCACACGCCGTCCTCTCCGCGCTCGATCATCCGTGCGACGGCCGCGTTCCCGATCGCTGGCTGCAGGGCACCGGGCGAACCGGCCAGCAGCGGTCTGCGGCGCCCGGCGACGGCCGTGCCGGGGCTGCGGACGGGGTTCTGTGGCTTGACCTGTTCGCGGTCGGGGGCCGTGTTCCGTCGAGACTCCGTGGTGCGCCGCATGGAAGATTCCGTTCGAACGAGATCTCTTACATCGCCTCAGAACGCGACTCTGCCCCAGGAACCGCCGGGAGGGAAGGGCAAAGTGACCGGACCACGGGCCAACGCGCGTTGCCCGAACGGTCATTCAGGCCACCGCGTCGATGCAGACGGTCGTCATGTCGCGAGTTCCTTGCTGATGCGGTCGAGGTCGAAGTCCCGTTCGCGCAGGGTGGCGAAGAAGGTGTTCCCGTCGCCCTCGTCCTGGCCGATGTCCAGGTGCTGGTGGATACGGGCCGTGGTGCCGGGCGGTCGAGGATGTAGCGCAGACCCGAGGAGTCCTTGCGGTTGACGGAGTCGGCGATGTGCACGTGCTGGAGCTTGCCACCCCCGACCCGCCTCGGCCACGTCCTCGCCGCCGCCGCGCCCAACCCCATCCGCCTCGCGGATCAGCCGAGGTCGGCCATACCCAGGCGCTCGGCGAGTTCGTGGGCGCTGATGCCGTACGTCTCCCGGATGCGCATGCCGTCGGGGCCGACGTCGAAGACACCCCAGTCCGTGTAGACACGGCTGACGCAGCCCACGCCGGTGAGCGGATAGGTGCAGTGGGGGACGAGCTTGGGCTCACCGGAGCGGGTGAAGAGCGTCATCATCACGTAGACGTCCTTGGCGCCGATGGCGAGGTCCATGGCCCCGCCGACGGCGGGGATGTCGTCGGGCCTGCCGGTGTGCCAGTTGGCGAGGTCGCCGTTGACAGCGACCTGGTACGCCCCGAGGACGCAGACGTCGAGGTGTCCGCCGCGCATCATCGCGAAGGAGTCCGCGTGGTGGAAGTACGACGCCCCCGGCAGCTCGGTCACCGGTACCTTGCCGGCGTTCGTCAGGTCGGGGTCGACCGCGTCGCCCTCGGCCTTCGGGCCCATGTTGAGCATGCCGTTCTCGGTGTGCAGCACCACCCCGGAACCGGCCGGCAGATGGTCGGCGATCTTGGTGGGCTGCCCGATGCCGAGGTTGACGAAGGAACCGGACGGGATGTCGCGTGCGATGACGGCGGCCAGTTCGTCCATGGAGAGCTGATGGTCGGCGCTCGTCGGTGCCCCGGCGTGCGTGCGACCGCTCGACGTGGTGGTCATCGTGCCCCCTGGACGGTGTAGTGACGGGCCTTCACCTGGACGACCCGGTCGACGTAGATGGACGGGGTGACGACGGCCTCGGGGTCGAGCATCCCGGGCTCGACGACCTTGTCGACCTGGACGATGGTCGTCGTCGCGGCCGTGGCCATGACCGGGCCGAAGTTGCGGGCGGTCCTGCGGTAGACGAGGTTGCCCAGCGTGTCCGCCGCATGCGCGCCGATCAGCGCGTAGTCGCCCTTGATGGGGTACTCCAGCAGATACTTACGGCCGTCGATCTCCCGCTCCTCCTTGCCCTCGGCCAGCGGTGTGCCGACCGCGGTCGGGCAGTAGAACGCGCCGATGCCGGCGCCGGCCGCGCGCAGCCGTTCGGCGAGGTTGCCCTGTGGCACGACTTCGAGCTCGACCTTTCCCTCGCGGTAGAGGCCGTCGAAGACCCAGGAGTCGGCCTGGCGCGGGAAGGAGCAGAGCACCTTGCGCACCCGGCCGGCGGCCAGCAGTGCGGCCAGTCCGACCTCGCCGTTGCCGGCGTTGTTGGACACGATGGTGAGGTCCTTCGCGCCCTGCCGGATGAGCGCGTCGATCAGATCGAACGGCATTCCGGCCAGGCCGAAGCCCCCGACGAGGACGGTGGAGCCGTCCTGGATCCCGGCGACCGCCGCATCGGCGCTCTCGACGAACTCCGCCCTGCTCATCGGTCCGCCCCGGTGACGTCGCAGTTCTCGAGTACGACGGCCAGGCCCTGACCGACCCCGATGCAGATCGCGGCGACTCCGTAGCGCTGCCTCGTCTCCCGCAGCACCTTGGCGAGGGTGGCGAGGATGCGGCCGCCCGAGGCGCCCAGCGGGTGGCCGATCGCGATGGCGCCGCCCTTCTGGTTCACGATGCCCGGGTCGATCTTCCACGCGTCGACGCAGGCCAGCGACTGGACGGCGAAGGCCTCGTTGAGCTCGACCGCGCCCACCTGGTCCCAGCCGATCCCGGCCCGGGCCAGCGCACGGTTCGCGGCCTCGACCGGGGCGTAGCCGAAGGTCTGCGGCTCCAGTGCCATGACGCCGCGACCGGCGATACGGGCGACCGGCTCGGCCCCGATCGTGGCCGCGGCCCGTTCACTGCCCAACAGCACGGCCGAGGCACCGTCGTTGAGCGGGCTGGCGTTGCCCGCCGTGATCGTGCCGCCCTGCTCCGGCGTACGGAAGGAGGTCCTGAGACCGGCCAGCACCTCGGGGGTGGATCCTGCTCGGATGCTCTCGTCGTGGGCCAGGTCGACGCCTTCGACCGGTGTCACCAGATCGTCGTAGAAGCCCGATTCCCATGCCTCGTGGGCGAGTCGGTGGGAGCGGGCGGCGAACTCGTCCTGCCGCTCGCGGGAGATCCCGAAGCGTTCCCGGAGCTGTTCGTTGGCCTCGCCGAGGGCGACCGTCCACTCCTTCGGCATGCGCGGGTTGACCAGGCGCCAGCCGAGCGTGGTCGAGACCGCGGTGACATCGCCTGCCGGGAACGGCTTCGCCGACTTGGGCAGCACCCATGGCGCCCGCGTCATCGACTCCACACCGCCGGTCAGCACCACCTCGGCGTCGCCGGACTCGATCGTCCGGCTCGCCGCCATCGCCGCGTCGAGGCTCGATCCGCACAGCCGGTTGACCGTGGTGCCCGGCACGCTCACCGGGAGCCCGGCGAGCAGCGCGGCCATGCGGCCGACGTTGCGGTTCTCCTCACCGGCGCCGTTGGCGTTGCCCCACACCACGTCGTCGATCGCGGCGGGGTCGAGATCCGGCACCCCCGCGAGCGTCGAGGTGATCGCGGAAGCGGCGAGGTCGTCGGGTCGGACACCGGCCAGTGCGCCGTTGAAACGGCCGAACGGGGTCCGCGTCGCGGCGTAGATGAAAGCACTCATGACAACGACGCTAGCCCCGGGTCACAATATTCTGAAGTACACATATCCGAGCCGATTGATACGGACGACATATGGATCTGCGTCACCTGCGGTACTTCGTGGCGGTGGCCGAGGAGCTCCACTTCGGTCGCGCCGCCGAGCGGCTCCACATGGCCCAGCCGCCGCTCTCCCAGCAGATCCGCCAGCTGGAGGCCGAGCTCGGCGTCGATCTGCTCCATCGCACCACCCGGCGCGTCGACCTCACCGAGGCCGGGCGGGCGTACCTGGAGCGGGCACGCGCGATCCTCGCCGACATCGACGAGGCCACCCATCACGCACGCCGTGTCGCCGCCGGTACGGTCGGCCACCTCGCGATCGGGTGCGTGGGATCGGCGACGTACAGCCTCCTGCCCGCACTCTCCCGACGGCTCTCGGAGGAGCTTCCCGGCGTCGACTTCGCCTTCCGTGGCGAGATGCTGGCGCCCGACCAGGTCGAGGCGCTGCGCTCCGGCGCGATCGACGTCGCGCTGCTGCGTCCGCCCGCGGCCGACCTCTCCCTCACCGTGCACACCCTGCGGCGGGACCGGCTCGTCGTCGCCGTACCGGTGGACCATCCCCTGGCCCGCCGGAAACGACTGCGCGCCGCGGACCTCGCCGGTGCGGATCTGATCGTGCACTCCGCCGACCGCCGGTCGGTGATGTACGACGTCGTCCTGGGCCTCCTGCGTGACGCCGGTGTCGAGCCGCACATCCGGCACGAGGTCGGCGAGACGTCGACGCTGGTCACGCTCGTGGCCGGCGGTCTCGGCGTCGCGGTCGTACCCGAACCCGTGACCGCACTCGCGCTCGACGGGGTCGCCTACCTACCGCTGACCGGGGCGGACGCCCGCGTGGAACTGGCCGTCGCCCACCGCGCCGACCGTTCGGAACCCCACCTGGCCCGAACCGTGGGGATCATCCAGGCGACGGTGTGAGACATCGCCGTCAGTGAGGAGGCACCGGGGCCCTGGCCCCGTGCGCACGGGGCCAGGGCCCCGCGCTACATGTTGATCATGTGGCCGGCGAGGCCGTGGAGCGCTTCCTTGACCGCTTCGCCGAGGGTGGGGTGGGCGTGGACGTTGCGGGCGAGTTCGTGGACCGTGAGGTCCCACTGCTGGGCCAGGGTCAGCTCGGGGAGGAGTTCGGTGACGTCCGGGCCGATGAGGTGTCCGCCGAGAAGCTCGCCGTACTTGGCGTCGCTGATCAGCTTCACGAAGCCAGTCGCGTCGCCCAGGCCGTGGGCCTTGGCGTTCGCGGTGAAGGGGAACTTGGCGACCTGGACGTCGTAGCCCTTCTCCCTCGCCTGCGCCTCGGTGTAGCCGAAGCTGGCGATCTGCGGCTGGCAGAAGGTGGAGCGCGGGATCATCACGTAGTCCAGTTCCATGGTCTCCGCGTCCGCGATGGTCTCGGCGGCGACCATGCCCATCGCCTCGGCGGCGTGCGCGAGCATCAGCTTCGCGGTGACGTCGCCGATGGCGTAGATGTGCGGGACGGACGTACGGCAGCGGCCGTCGACGTCGATCGCGCCGCGCTCGGTGACCCGTACACCGGTGTTCTCCAGGCCGTAACCGGTGACGTTCGGGGCGAAGCCGATCGCCTGCAGGACCTTGTCGGCCTCCAGGACCTGCTGGGCACCGTCCTTGCCGGTGACCGTGACCCGGACCTGCGGGCCGGACTCGTCGATCGACTCGACGCGGGTCGAGGTGAGGACGTCGATACCCAACTTCCGGTACTGCTTGGCCAGTTCGGCGGAGACCTCGGCGTCCTCCAGCGGGGCGATCCGGTCCAGGAACTCGACGATGGTGACCTTCACGCCGTAGTTGCGCAGGATGTAGGCGAACTCGACGCCGATGGCCCCGGCGCCCGCGATCACGATCGACTGGGGCAGGTCCTCGGCGAGGATCTGCTCCTCGAACGTCACCACACGCGATGTGCGGCGGGTGCCGGGCAGCAGCTTGGGAGTCGCACCGGCGGCGATGATGCAGTGGTCGAAGCCGATGGTGCGGGTGTTGCCCTCGTAGTCGGCCACCTGGATTGTGTGCGCGTCGAGGAAGGTGCCGCGACCGCTGACTTCCGTGATCTTGTTCTTCTTCATCAGGTAGTGGACGCCCTTGACCCGGCCGTCCGCGACCTTCCGGCTGCGGCTGAAGGCCTCCCCGTAGTCGAAGGAGACCTCCCCGTCCACCTTGATGCCGAAGGTCTTCGCCTCGCGCGTGAAGATGTGCGCGAGCTCGGCGTTGCGCAGCAGGGCCTTGGTGGGGATACAGCCCACGTTCAGACAGACGCCTCCCCAGTACTTCTCCTCGACGACCGCGACGCGCTTGCCCAGTTGGGCGGCCCGGATGGCGGCTACGTACCCGCCGGGACCCGCACCGAGAACGACGACGTCGAAGCGCTCACCCTGCTCGTCCATGGACGGCTTCCTTTCCGCTGGGGCGGCCGGTCCCGGCGAGGGGCCGATCCGCTCCCGATCGAACAACTGGTCAATTAACCGGACAACGGTTCTCCGGGCGTACGTTTTCAGCGTCCCGGCGTCGTGATCTATGCCCGCCCGGTCATCATCGACGGTGGGCCGCCGCCCCGTCGACTTCGCGCAGTCCGGCTTCGGCGGCTCCGAGCCTGAGGGTCTCGAGACCGAAGGCGGCGACGGGGCCGTGCGCACCAGGCTCGAGGACGGCGTCCGGCTGCGCCGCGTGGACGGCGCCCCAGGCCAGGAGCGCTCCCGTCATCTCGTACGGATCGGGTCCGGTGAGTGCTGTCACGGCCAGGGGCCGGCCGTGGCCGTCGCGGGCGACGGCGATCACCAGGGAGCGGCCGTCGGTGTCGGGCTCGCGCTGCGATCCCGGGAGCTTCTCGGACCAGCGTGCCAGCGCCGCCCGTACCGTCGGCGAGCGCAGCAGGGGTGCCTGGATCGTGGCGGCGAGCTGTACCGGGCGCGTCCACCGTCCGAACCAGCCCAGGCCCACCTCGACGCTCTCCAGCTGCGGGAAGACCTCCGGCAGTCCCAGATGTTCCGTGCCCGGGACGGTCATCGCCGTTCGTTTCACGCCGCCGTAGTGGAAGGTACGCACCCGCTTGCCCGTGCGCTCGTCGACCACCCGGGCGGCGGCCCAGGGGCGCGGGCTGCGGAAGGCGAACCCGTCCTCGGCCGCCGCACCGACGAGCGTCTGACGAGTGCCTCCCGTGGTCAGGGTGAAGGAGTCGCGCAGGGTGCTCTGGTAGAGCAGCTCGTCCCCGTGTCCGGAACGGGTGATGAAATAGCCGGTCTCCACGTGGCGTGCCCGCTCGCCCGCCCGGGTCAGGGCGAGGGCTCCGGCGAGGTTGCCCGGCACGTAGTCGTACCCGAACGCGGGCACGAGGGTCGCGCCACGGACGGACGCGACGGCGTCCAGTTCGAAAAGCACACGCCGGGCGAAGGTCCCCTCCCCCGTCGAGTCGAAGTAGTGTGCCCCCGCCCGCGCGGCGGCCGTGGCCGTGGCCATGCCGAGCCGCATGAAGGGCCCGATCGTGGAGAGCACGACATCGGTGGGCTCCAGGAGGCGCGTGAGGTCGGCCGCCGAGGTGACGTCGGTCTCGGCCACCGGCAGTTCCGTCTCCAGGCGGTCGGCCAGGGCCAGCATCCTGGTCCGGCTGCGCCCGACGAGGGTCGGTTTCTCTCCGCGTGCGAGCAGTTCCCGGAGCACACGCTGCCCGGTGTACCCCGTCGCGCCCAGCAGCACGATCCTGCGCTTTTCCACGGCTCCGCCTGTCTTCCGGAGGACACTGTCGGACGTCCATCGAATGACTTCGAGTCATTCACTGACCTCAGGTCAACGAATATACGATGGTGCGCATGCGAGGGCCAAACCGACGACAGATGTACGCGGAGCAGACCCGGGCGGACCTGGTGACGGCCGCTCGGAAGCTGTTCGTGGACAACGGGTTCGCCGAGACGTCGGTCGAGGCGATCACCGGGGCGGCGCTGGTGAGCAAGGGCACCTTCTACCACCATTTCCCGGACAAGAAGGCGATGTTCGCCGAGCTCTACACCGAGCTGCTTCAGCAGGTCGGCGTCCTGGGCGACGCGACGTGCGAAGCGATCCGTGCGGCGGCACCCGACCTGCCCGCCATGGACTCGGTGGCCGACCTCACGCACGCCTTCCTCAGGCGGACCATCGACGACCCTCTGCACCGGGAACTGATGGTTCAGGCCCCCTCGGTCCTGGGCGGGCAGTACCGGCACATCAACGACACCGTCGCCCAGCCACCGATCGAACGGCTGCTGACCGCGCTGGCCGAACGCGGTGAACTGCGACCCGAGGTGCCCATCACCACGGTCGCCCGACTGCTGCTGGCCGGCCTGTGCGAGGGCAACCAGATCATCGCCGCCGCGCCGGACAGGGAGGACGCCCTGGCCAGGACGTTCCGTGCGATCACCCTGATGATGTCGGGCCTGGTGGCGGAGGGCGGCGGCAGCCGACGCGGCTGAGCCGGCCCGGGGCGCGGCCGCCCGCGCCCGGTTTGGCCGTTCGCCTCGGCGGCCACCGCCTGCCGCTACCGCGCCGCCTCGTCCTCGATGTCCCGGACCAGGTCGATCGCCCGGCCCAGGGTGGTGAGTCTGGCGTCCAGGGTCTCGCCTGCGGGATAGAAGCGAACAGTGTCGACACCGACGTCACGCCACACGCGCAGCCGCTCGCGCACCATGTCCTCGGTTCCGATCAGCGTGGTCGCCAGCACCATCTCGTCGGTGACCAGTCCGGCCGCGCCGTCCCGGTCCCCGGCCTGCCAGCGGGTCCGGACCTCGGCGGCCACCTCGGCCCAACCCTGGCGGCTGTAGGCGTTGTTGTAGAAGTTCTTGGTCGCCGATCCCATGCCGCCGAGGCTGAAGGCCAGTTCCTTCTTGCGTCCGGCCACCATCGCGCGCAGCGCGTCCTCGTCGTCCGCGAAGGCGACCTCGGCGCCCTGGCAGATGTCCAGGTCGGACCGCTTGCGACCGGCGTCCGCCAGGCCTCGGTCCAGGTGGTCGAAGTACGCCGCCCTCGCACCCTCGGGTACGAAACTGGTGCCGAGCCAGCCGTCGGCGATCTCGCCGGTCAGGTGCAGCATCTTCGGCGAGAGGGTGGCCAGATAGACGGGGATGTCGTGCTCGGCACGCATGGACAGGCGCATGGGTCTGGCGTCGCCGCCCGGCAGCGGGATTTGGAACTCGCGCCCGGCATGGGCGACCTTCTCCCCCGAGGCGGCCTGTCGCACGATCTCGACGGTCTCGCGCATCCGGGACAACGGGCGGTCGAACGGCACGCCGTGCAGCCCTTCGATCACCTGCGGGCCTGAAGGTCCCAGCCCCAGGAGGAAGCGCCCCTCGGAGATCTGCGACAGCGTGATCGCGGCGCGGGCGATGGCCATCGGAGTGCGCGTGCCGAGCTGGATGATTCCTGAGCCGAGAAGCATGCGCTCGGTCCTCGCGGCGAGATAGCCCAACGGCGAGGGCGCCTCGGAGCCCCACGCCTCCGCCACCCAGCAGATGTCCAGTCCGAGCCGCTCCGCCTCGGTGACGTAGTCGACGATCTCCCGCCAGTCGCCACCGGAGGCCTCGATCGTGGTGGAAGTACGCATCACAGGCTCGCCTCGCCCGGGGTCCGGTCGCTCTCGGCCAGCTTCTTGAGCCCTTCGAGGGTGATGGTCATATTGGCCTCGAACTCCCGCATGCGCACGAAGACGATCTTCTGTTCCTTCTCCGGCATGCGGTCGATGGCGAAGGAGAGACCCGAACGGCCCGGTCCCATCTGCATCCACTCCCGCAGCAGAGTGCCCCCGTCCTGCGGCTCCAGCGTGAACCGCCAGATCGCCGTCGGGTGCTGGGGATCCTCGACCGCCCAGGCGAGTCTCCTCGGCGGCTCGTACTCGACGATGTGGGACGTGGTCGACCACTCCCCGAACGCGTCGTGCTTGCTCCGGCCGACGAATCGGGCCCCGAGGGCAGGGCCGCTGCCGCCGTCCAGCCATTCGACCGACCGCAGCTCGGAGCTCATGCGCGGCATCAGCTCGATGTCGGACACCAGCTTCCACACCTCGGCCGGCGCGGCGGCGATCCAGGTGTGGACCTCGGCCGTCGGCGTGTCCGCGTAGCGCGCGCCCGTCCACTCCATGATTTCACCGCTCCCAGTCCGTGAAGAACAACCGCCTGAGCATCTGAGCAGTAAAGTTGCGTAGATGGACTCACCTGTCAAGGGTGCCCGCGACTGCCCGGGGCAACCGGATCAGCCCGCGAACCGCTCCCGTACATCCGCCCGTTGGGCCAGATGGGGCGGATAGCCGGGGCCCATGACGGAACGGGTGTTGTCCGCATCCATGGGTTCGCCGCAGGCGGCGCACACCACCTCGGCATGGGTCTCCTGACCGCACACCTCGTGACGCGTCGCCACCGGCGGACCCGCTTCGCCGGCCAGCCAGCGGTCTCCCCAGCGGTTCATCACCAGGAGCACGCCGTAGAAGTCGCGGCCCTTCTCGGTGAGCAGGTAGTCGTAGCGAACCGGCTCCGTCTGGTACGGCCGCTTCTCCAGCAGCCCTTCCTCCACCAGCCGACGCAGCCGGTCCGTCAGTGTGTTGCGGGCGATCCCCAGCGACTCCTGGAACGCGTCGAACCGCCGGATCCCGTAGAACGCCTCTCGCAGTACCAGCGGCGTCCACCAGTCCCCGAGCAGGTCCATGGTCCGCGCGATCGAGCAGGGCCACTGCGCAAAGGATGTCCGTCTCATGGCAGGAAAGCATAGGTTCGCCGGGTCGAGAGACCCAGCGGACGGTATGGGACAACAGGCAGTGCGCGGACTCTTGTGCTCGCTCTATAACGAAGTTATGTTGCGGCCATGAAACGTGACCTGCTGGGCAGAAAACTGGTTGTCACCGGAGCGGCACGCGGCATCGGCGAGAAGGTGGCCCGACTGGCCGCGGCCCGAGGTGCTGTCGTGACTGTCATAGTCCTCGAACCCGATCGGCTGCGCTCCCTCGCCAAGGACCTGGGCCCCACCGCCGCGTGGCGCGAGGCCGACGTACGCGACGGCGCCGCTCTACGGACGGCGATCGACGAGGCAGCCGACATCATGGGCGGTATCGACCTCGTCGTCGCCAACGCCGGTGTCGTGGCGTACGGGACGGTACGGCAGACCGACGAGGCGGCGTTCGAACGGGTCATGGACGTCAACCTGAACGGCGTCTTCCGCACCCTGAAGTACGCGACACCCCACCTTGAGCGCAGCCGGGGCCACGTGCTGGTCGTGGCGTCCGCGCTGTCGTTCACACCGCTGGCCGCGATGGCCTCGTACGGCGCGAGCAAGGCCGCGGCCGAGCTGCTCACCCTGACCTACCGCCAGGAGGTGGCACACCTCGGGATCACGGCCGGCCTCGTACACCCTTCCTGGATCAACACGGATCTCGTCCGGGGTGCCGAGGCGGACCTTCCCTCCTTCGCGGAGCTGCGCCGACGGCTGCCCTATCCGGGCAACGTGACCACGAGCGCCGACCGGGCGGCTGCCGCGATCGTCGACGGGCTCGTGCGCCGACGCAGCCGCGTGTACGTCCCGCGTGCGGTCGTCGTGGCCAACTGGGCCAAGGCGGCGCTCAATTCACCGTTGGCCTGGCCCTGGACGAGGCGCTTCGCGGCCCGCGCGGTTCCGCCGCTCGAGTGGGAGGTGACGGCCTTGGGGAGGCATGGCCAACTCACACCGGGGACCAACACCCCGGCCACGGAGCCCAACTCGCCCCAGCCGCGCACCAGGTAGCACCCAACCGCCCGTCCTCTCACCCGCCTTGGACGATCGAGTCGTACAGGCGCATACCGGCCTCGTGCGAGACCTCGGCTCGTCCCCGTTCGTCACCCAGCCCAACTGCGAAGTTGACGCCCATGGTCCGGAGCACCTGCGCAACGGCGTCGTCGAACTCGAGGAAATGGTCCGCGAGTTCAAGGGTGACGTAACCGTGTACGAAGCTCCACAGCTGGGCGGCGACGACCTCGGCTTCCTGCCTCTGGACCCGGCCGGAGTCCATGAGCCGTTCACACGCCGCGACGACATGGGCATAGGCGTCCCGGAAGGCCGGGGAACGCCCACTCAGGCGAAGGTCCGTATCCGACACAGGCCGATAGGTCGCCCTTGTGGACAGTCCGAACATCAGGTCGTAGAGGTGCGGGTTCTCGCGGGCCAGCCGACGAGAGGTCAGGGCCATGACGAAGAGATCGGCGACCGGGTCCTCCGTCACCGGCACCTGGGCGAACGCCCGGCCGAGTTCCTTGAATCCATGGTCGGCGACCGCGCTCATCAGTTCCGGGATCCCGCCGAAGTGGCTGTAGACCACCATCGTCGACAGTCCGCTCGCGGACGCCACCGTCCGCACCTTCAGGGCCGACGGCCCCTGCTCGGCCAGCAGACCGACGGCCGCCCGCACAAGTCGTTCCGGCGCGTCATCGACTCTTGTCCGCCCTGCCATGTCTCGTACGCCTCCACCGTTGACACGCCGGTAATAACTTGGTTATCTAACTCTTCACGGCAATAGTACACATCGCAGGTGACGTGTACTCCCGGATGCGCGCGTCCGTCCTCGGACCCGTCATCACGCGCCGGACCAGTCTCTCGCCGCCGGTGCGGACAGAGCCCATCGGGGCGCACCCGGCCCCAGCACCGCGACGCGTCACGCGTTCGCGACTCTCCCCTCGCATTTCCCACCCCATGAACTCAGCACGGGAGCAGAATTCATGACGTACAAAGACAAGGGCCAACTGGAGATCGAAGATCGCGGGGCCGTCCTGGTGGTCCGGATCGACGGGGGCCCGCATCAGGTGTTCGGCCTCGATCTCGCCCATCAGCTGGACAGACTGGTCACCCGTGTCGACCGCGATCCGAAGATCCGCGCCGTCGTCTTCACCGGGGCGCACCCCGAGCGGTTCGTCAGCCATGCCGCGGTGCGATGGCTGCAGGAAGAGGGCGCCGCGAGCCCCACGGTCGGGCGACGCGGTGCCGCCGCCGTCGTCCGCCTGGCGAAGTATGTGGACGGGTCCCGCCTCCTCGGGCCTCTGATGCGCAGGACTCCGATGCGGGGCGCCCTCCAGCTCGAGCGTCTGCACACGATCTTCCTCCGGATGAACGCCAGCGGTGTGCTCTTCGTCGCCGCCCTCAACGGTTCGGCTCTCGGCCTCGGTGCCGAGTTCGCCTGGGCGTGCGATCTGCGGGTCATGGCCGACGGGGACTACTTCATCGGCCAGCCGGAAATCCTCCTCGGCATCATCCCGGGGGGAGGCGGCACCCAGCGGCTGACCCGCCTGATCGGCACGCACCGGTCCCTGGCCGCGATCCTCGAAGGCAAGCCGTTCACGCCTGCGGAGGCTCTGGCCAACGGGGCGGTCGACGAGGTCGTCGCGCAGGACAAGGTGCTCGAGCAGGCGGTGGAACTCGCGGAACGCTTCGACAAGCGGGCGAAGGGGTCGGTCGCGGCCGCCAAGAGGTCGGTGTACTTCGGCGGCTCCAGGTCACTGGAGGACGGCCTGCACATCGAACGCGCCGAGTTCTTCGTGCGGATCATGTCGAAGGAGGGTCAGGCTCTGATGCAGGACTACATGGAGACGACGGACGCCACGGGCGAACTCCCGCTCTACGAACCCGACACCTACGCGCGGTCACTCGCGTCGGGGAGCGTGCCCGGCCGCCGCTCGGCGAACGGACGGTGAACCCGATGACCACTCCCCCGCCCTTCACCCGTCAGGACATCACCTTCACCTCCGGCGACAGCAACTGTGCCGGATGGCTCTACCTCCCCACCGGCGTCACCTCCCCGCCCGTCGTCATCCTCGGCCACGGTCTCGGCGCTATCCGCGAGATGCGCCTGGACGCCTTCGCCGAACGTTTCGCACAAGCCGGCATAGCCGCCGTCGCCTTCACCTACCGGCACTTCGGCGACAGCGGCGGCCACCCCCGCCAGCTCCTGTCGATCAAGCGTCAGCTCGCCGACTGGGATGCCGCCCTCGACTATGTCAAGGCCCGCCCCGACCTCGACCGCACCCGCGTCGCCGTGTGGGGCAGCTCCTTCGGCGGCGGCCACGCCATCACCGTCGCCTCCCGCCATCCGGAACTGAGCGCGGCCGTGGCCCAGTGCCCGTTCACCGACGGTCTCGCCTCCGCGGTCGCGCTCGGTCCGCTCGCCTCGCTCAGGATGATGCCCTTGGTCGCCCGGGATCTGGCCGCCGGGGTGCGCGGCAAGGCGCCCGCGCTGGTTCCCATCGCCGCCGCCCCCGGCTCGCCGGCCCTCATGAACGCCCCGGACGCCCTGCCCGGATACCAGGCGCTGCAGCCGCCCGGGACGACATTCCGCAACGAGGTGGCGGCGCGGGTGATCCCGACCATCGCGCGCTACAGGCCCGGACGTGCGGCGAAAAAGGTCGCCATGCCGATCCTGTTCTGCGTCAGCGACACCGACTCGGTCACGCCCCCCGCCCAGACCCTCCGGTACGCGGCCACCGCTCCCAAGGGGGAGATCAAGCGATACGACGCCGGTCACTTCGACTTCTACACCGGCGAGACCTTCGAGACGCTGGTACGGGACCAGATCGAGTTCCTCGTCCGTCAACTGCGCCCGGCTCCAGCCGTGTCGACTCCTTGACTCCTCACTACTCGACTCCCTGCTACTCGACTCCCTGACCTCTTGCCTTCTTGACTCCTTGCGGGATCGCAGCACCCCGAGACAGGTACGCCTCGCCATGAACTTCGCTTCTCTGCCCGACCGCCGCGCCGAGTTCGACCCCCATGGGGCCGCGGTCTCGGACAGGCACCAGTCCCTCACCAACGCGCAGTTGCTGAGCCGCGTCCGGACGACGGCTCGTCAGCTGCACGGCCTCGGAATCGGTCCCGGTGACGTCGTCGCCCTCAAGCTGACCAACCGCGTCGAGTTCGTACTCCTGCTGTTCGCCGCCTGGCGGCTCGGCGCCACCATCACCCCCGTCAACCCGAGCATGACCGACTTCGAAGTGGTCCGGCAGCTCAAGGACTCCGGTGCGCGCCTGCTGGTGGTCGAGGACGGTGCGGCCGTCGCGCCGGACGGCGTAGCCCTGCTCGCCGCCGGCGACCTGCACGAGGAGGCGGCGGGGTCGGATCAGCCGCCGTACACGGACTCGTCCGCGCCGGCCCTCCTCATCTACACCAGCGGCACCACCGGTGCGCCCAAGGGCGTGATGCTCGACCACGTCAACATCGACGCCATGGCGGAGATGGGGCGCCGGTCGCTGAGCGTCGGCCCGACCGACCGATGCCTGCTGATCCTGCCGCTCTTCCACGTCAACGGCATCGTGGTCAGCATCCTCGTACCGCTGCTGGCCGGCGCGAGCGTCGTCATCGCCGACCGGTTCAGTCCCCAGACGTTCTTCGACATGGTCGAGCGCGAACGCCCCACCTTCTTCAGTGCCGTGCCGACGATCTACGGCATGCTCGCGGCGCTCCCGGACGAGGTCGCCCCCGACACCTCGTCCCTGCGCTTCGGGGTCTGCGGCGCGGCGCCCGCCTCCGCCGAACTGCTGACCCGGTTCGAGACCCGGTACGGGTTCCCGCTCGTCGAGGGGTACGGCCTGTCCGAAGGAACCTGCGGCTCCACCATCAACCCCGTCGACGGTCCTCGACGCGCCGGAACCGTGGGGCTCCCCTTCCCCGGCCAGGAGATCCGGATCGTCGACGCCGAAGGTCGCGAGGTGGCACCCGGCGGTGACGGTGAGGTCCTCGTACGGGGGGCCAATGTCATGCGTGGCTATCTGGGGCGTCCCGAGGAAACGGCGAAGGTCATCGTCGACGGCTGGCTGCACACGGGCGATGTCGGCCACCTCGACGCCGACGGCTATCTGACCCTGGTCGGGCGTTCGAAGGACATGATCATCCGGGGTGGGGAGAACATCTACCCCAAGGAGATCGAGGACGTTCTGGTGGGCGACCCGTCAGTGCTCGAGGCCGCCGTGATCGGCGTACCCGACGAGAAGTGGGGCGAGGTGGTCGTCGCCTACGTCCAGCCGCGACCGGGCGTGAGCGTCGACGCGGCGGCGCTGGAAGTCCTCTGCGCGCGCAGCCTCACCGGCTACAAGCGCCCGACCACGTTCTTCGTGGTGGACGCCATCCCGAAGAACGCGGTCGGCAAGATCGACAAGACCTCGTTGCGGGCCAACCACGCCGCATAGGTCTGGGGTTCGGGTCGGCGCGAGCCGCCGACCAGCCGGGATTCCTCGGTGTCGATGCCGCCCGCGGTGCGAACGGCTTGGAAATCACGGTGTCGTACTGTTCTCGCTCCACGCGGCCGGGGCGGAGCTGCCTACGGGTTTGCCCGCCCGGCCGAGGGTGTCTGTGCGTCCCCCCGGCCGGGCGGCGGCTGCTCACGTCGGCCGGCGCCGCGCTCGGCTCACTCGGCGGGCCGCAGACGAAAGGCGGGGCCGGGGATGCTCTCGATGTCCTCCGGCTGTACGACGTGACCCTGGTCGCAGCGGATCTGGGCGTCGACGTGCGCGCCGCAGCCACGGTGCCGGGACAGCATGGCCGGACCCTCGGGGTCGGCTCGGTAGCGGTCGCCCCACTGCAGGAGCCCCATCACGGCCGGGACCAGGTCCTGACCCTTGGGTGTGATCACGTACTTCGGCCGACTGCGCGAGCCCGGCTCCTTGTAGGTCTCGGTGGCCAGGATGCCTTCCTCGACGAGCATCTTGAGCCGGGCCGCGAGAAGGTTGCGAGGACAGCCCAGGACCCGTTCGAAGTCACCGAAGCGGGAGGAGCCGTACCAGACCTCGCGCAGGATCAGGATCGTCCACTTCTCACCCACGACCTCAAGGGTCCGGGCGATCGAGCAGTTCGACGTGTCACGGTCGAGACGGGGGTCCCGGCCGGCGTCCTGAAGGGTTTCGGTCCGTGCATCCATGCAGTGATACTAACCTCTCCTGAGTTTACTTTTCCATACTCAGCAAGTAGCGTCGCGGCCAGCACCTCAAACCCCGAGACCCGCACACCGGAAGGCGGCCGTCATGAAGGCATTCGTCGTCGAGAAGTACGGCAAGGACGGCGTCCGCGCCGCAGACGTACCCGAGCCCACCGTCGGAGACCGCGACGTCCTGGTCAGAGTGAGCGCCGCGAGCATCAACCCGCTGGACAAGATGGTCCGCAACGGGGAGTTCAAGCAGATCCTGAAGTACAAGACCCCGTTCGCCCTCGGCCACGACGTGGCCGGCGTCGTGACGAGGGTCGGTTCCGCCGTACACGGTTTCAAGGTCGGTGACGAGGTCTACGCCCGTCCGCGCGACCTGCGGATCGGAAGCTTCGCGGAGTTCATCGCGATCGACGTCGACGATGTCGCCCCCAAGCCGGCGTCCCTCACCCTCGAAGAGGCCGCCGCCGTGCCGCTGGTGGCCCTGGCCGCCTGGCAGGTCCTCGTCGAGCGCGCGCACGTGAAGCCGGGGCAGAAGGTGCTCGTCCACGCCGGTGCCGGCGGCCTCGGGTCGACGGTCATCCAGCTCGCCAAGCACCTGGGCGCCACGGTGGCGACGACCACCAACACCGCGACCGAGGAACTGGTCAAGAACCTCGGCGCCGACCTCGTCATCGACTACACCAAGGAAGACTTCTCCAAGGTGCTCTCCGGCTACGACCTGGTGCTGGACGCCGTGGGCGGGACGAACCTGGAGAAGTCGCTGACCGTGCTGAAGCCCGGAGGCCTGGCCGTCAGCGTCGTCGGCCCGCCGGACGCCGGTTTCGCCAAGCAGGTCGGCGCCCCCTCCGTGCTGAACCTGGTGATGAACACCCTCAGCCGCAAGATCCGCAAGCAGGCCAGGGCGCTGGGCGTGCGCTACGAATTCTTCTTCATGGAGGCCAACGGCTCCCAGCTGCGTAAACTGGGCGCCCTCTACGACAGCGGGAAGCTCCGCCCGGTCATCGACAGCACCTTCCCGTTCGACCAGACGCTCGAAGCGATGGCGCATGTCGAGCAGGGCCGCACCAAGGCAGGCAAGGTCGTGGTCTCGATGGCGCTCGACAACGACTGAGCCGCATCGGCGCCCCCACCGCCCGGCCGACCGTGCTGGTCGGCTTCGACCTGAACCGCGCGGCGGAGGCAGGCCGGAATTCCAACCGAATACGCGGCTTGCTCGCCCGGTTCCGCCTCAGCCCGCAGCGCGTCCCACGCCTGCGCCACCGTGCCATGCCCTGGCCTCTGGAACGCCGCGGATCTCCGGCCGCCGTGCGCAATGCCGGACGCCTCAGAATCGTCGAGGTGATCCACCGAAGGCCCCGACATGGCCCAACTGCCGTACGAGTTGCGCCGCGAGGAGTACGAACTGATCCTGGACGACGTACGGCATCTGATCGCACCGGAGTTGGGCCGGTGCCCCACCTCGCTGACAGCGGAGCGGTCGCTTCGACAGTCCCGCTGTGCACCTTGAGGTGCACTCCCGGGAACCGTTCGCCGCCGGCCACCACTTCGCCGGCCCGGGTGCCTACGAGATGATCACCGCCACCGCCCAGCATCACCTCGGGCATACGGCCCCACCCCGTCTCCCCCGCTCGACAGGCCACGGGGCTCCCGGCCGCCGTACGGACATGCTCAGGCCGGCAGTGTCCCTCCCGCGAGCGACGTCCCTTGCCAGTGGGGTGTGCGGTCCTTGTCGACCAGGGCCGCCCGGACGCCCTCCAGGAAGTCCGGCGTACGGATGGTCGTGCGGGTCAGGGCCAGTTCGGCGGCCAGGCACTCGCGCAAGCTGCGCTGCCTACCGCGGGCCAGCAGGGCGTGGGTGATCTCCAGGCTCTGGGGCGAGGCAGCCTCCAGATCCGCCAACGCGCCTGCCGCCCAAGGGGTGTCGAGGTGGCGCAGACGTTTCTCGATCTCACCGAGGGTCGGCGCGCCGAACACCTGGTCCACCTCCGCGCGTACCGCCGCCAGCCCGCTCTCCGCCACCGGGGAACGGTCGGCGAGCCGGTTCAGGACGACGTCCACCGGGTCGTCGGGGTGGTCGGCCAGGGCGTCCGCGACCGCGTCGAGCGTGTCCGCGGGGACGAAGTGCGTGGCCAGCCCCGTGTACAGGGCGTCGGCCGCATCGATGCGGTGCCCGGTCAGCCCCAGGTACATGCCGATCGCACCCGGCAGCCTCGGCAGGAAGTAGCTGGCCCCGATGTCCGGGAAGAACCCGATGCCGGTCTCGGGCATCGCCAGCACCGCGCGTTCGGTGACGACACGGAAGCTCCCGTGGACGGACAGACCGAGACCGCCGCCCATGCACAGGCCGTCGATGAGTGACACGACCGGCGCGGAGTACTCGGCGATCCGGGCGTTGAGCCGGTACTCGGTGGCGAAGAACCGTTCACTCGCCTCGGCATCCCCGGCGAGGCTGTGCTCGCGGATCGTGCGGATGTCCCCACCCGCGCAGAACGCCTTCGCGCTGGTACTGGCGAGCACCACCGCGGACAACGGAGTGTGCTGCCACGCGGCGAGCACACGGTCGATCTCGGCGACCATGCCCGTCGTCAGGGCGTTGAGCGCCTTGGGCCGGTTCAGCAGAATGCGGCCGACACCTCGTCGGACGTCGGTGAGGATCTCGTCCGCGGCGGAATCAGTCATGGGTCGTCATCTCGTCGTACGCGTGGACGGTCATCGTGGGCACCTCGAGATCCTCGCACAGGGCGCGGAACGCCTCGCCGCCTCGCCGTCTCACCGGCGATCCCGGCCACGTCTGAGTTTACTTTTCTATACTCAGTCAGTAGCGTCATGACCAGCACACAGACCCGGCTGCCGCGGGGACCCCGCACGGCGCCCGTCCGAGAAGGAGCATCACCATGGGAATCAGCCCAGAGGCACACGAGTTCGCGGAGTTTCTCGCGAGTGTGAGCGCGAAGACGTCGACACCGGGCCTCGACCTGGCCGTCATCCGTGACATCATCGACTCGAGCCACAAGGCGTCGACCGAGCCGGAAGGCGTCACCTACGCCGAGGTCGACGCGAACGGCGTCCCCGCGCTGTGGGCCATCCCCGAGGGCGCCGATCCCGACCGCGCGCTGCTGCACTTCCACTTCGGCGGGTCCGTCGCGGCCTCCATGCACTCCGACCGCAAGGCCGCGGGCCACATCGCGAAGGCGGCCGGCGCCCGCTCGCTGGTCGTGGACTTCCGCCTGGCGCCCGAACACCCGTACCCGGCACAGCTCGACGACGCCGAGACCGCCTACCGTTGGCTGCTCTCCCAGGGCTACGAGCCGCGGAACATCGGCAGCACCGGCCACTCGATCGGCGGCACCCTCGCGGTGATGCTGCCGCTGCGCCTGCTCGCCAAGGGCGAGGCCACGCCCGGCGCGATCGTCAGCGTCTCCCCCTGGAGCGACCTCACCATGCAGAACCCGGCAGTGGACGCCAACGAGACGAACGACAAGATGCTCAGCAGGGGGTCCCTGGAGTTCTTCCGCCAAGCCTGGCTGCAGGATCCCGCCGTGGACTTCTCCGACCCGCAGATCAGCCTCGTGCACGCCGACCTGACCGGCCTGCCGCCCACGCTCGTTCACTACGGTGAGTACGAGACCCTCGCCGACGACGGCGCCCAGCTCGGCCGCCGCCTCGCGGACTTCAAGGTCACCACCGAGACCCACGCGATGCCCGAAGGGCAGCATTCGTTCATCATGGGCGCCGGACGCGTACCCGAGGTGGACCAGGCCATCGGGCAGATGGGCGACTGGCTCCGCAAGCACCTCGGCGCGTGAGCGGAAGCAGCGCCTGACGGCGGGGGCCGGCCCCCGCCCCGCATCTGCTCGACCACGCCGTCGGCATGCGGTACTTGTGTCCGACAAGCTTTCGCACACCCGCCACGCCACCGTCCCTCGATGCCACAAAGGAGTGCGCGATGGGAACGTACGAGGATGTCTTCCGCGCCAGTACCGAGGACCCGGAGAGCTTCTGGCTCGAGGCGGCGAAGGGCATCGACTGGGATGTCGCTCCGCGACGCGCCCTGGACTCCTCGGGTGCGCCCTTCTACCGCTGGTTCCCCGACGGACGCCTCAACGTCTGCCACAACGCGCTTGACCGGCATGTCGAGACCGGCCGGGGCGAGCAGCCCGCGCTCGTCCACGACTCCCCCGTCACCGGCACCCGGCGCACCTACACCTACGCGCAGTTGAGGGACGAGGTGGCGGCCTTCGCCGGGGCGCTCGCGCAGCTCGGCGTGGGGCACGGCGACCGTGTCGTCATCTACATGCCGATGGTCCCCGAAGCCGTGGTCGCGATGCTGGCCTGTGCGCGGATCGGCGCGGTCCACTCCGTCGTCTTCGGCGGATTCGCCCCGCGCGAACTCGCCCTGCGCATCGACGACGCGGAGCCCAAGGTGGTGGTCTCCGCGTCCTGCGGCATCGAGGGCAAGCGCGTCATCGCGTACAAGCCCCTGCTCGACCGGGCGATCGAACTCGCGGCCCACAAGCCCCAGAAGAGTGTGATCCTGCAACGCCCCCAGGAGCGGGCCGAGTTGGGGCCCGACGATCTCGACTGGGCCGCACTGGTCGCCGCCGCGACGCCGGCCGACTGCGTTTCCGTCGCCGCCACCGATCCGCTCTACATCCTCTACACGTCCGGAACCACCGGGAAACCCAAGGGAGTTGTCCGCGACTGCGGCGGCTACGCGGTCGCCCTGCACTGGTCGATGGGCGCCGTCTACGACGTGGGCCCGGGCGAGACGATGTTCACCGGCTCCGATGTCGGCTGGGTCGTCGGGCACTCCTACATCGTCTACGGGCCCCTGCTGGCCGGCGCCACCACCGTCCTGTACGAAGGCAAACCGGTCGGCACCCCGGACGCGGGCCAGTTCTGGCGCGTGGCCGCCGAGCACCGCGCCAAAACCATGTTCACCGCGCCCACCGCCTTCCGGGCCATCCGCAAGGAGGACCCGAAGGGGACACTCACCGCCGGTTACGACCTGACCGGCCTGCGTCACCTCTTTCTCGCAGGCGAGCGTCTCGACCCCGAGACCTACCACTGGGCGAGCGCGCTGCTGGGCATTCCGGTGATCGACCACTGGTGGCAGACCGAGACGGGCTGGCCCATTGTCGCCAACCCGGTCGGGATCGAGGCGGCCCCGGTCAAACCCGGCTCGCCCACCCGTCCGCTGCCGGGCTGGGACGTACGCGTCCTGGACTCCTCGGGCCGGCCGGTGCCCGCGGGCGTCGACGGTGCGATCGTCGTGAAGCTTCCCCTTCCGCCCGGCGCGCTCCCCACCCTCTGGAGGGACGACGAGCGCTATGTCGCGTCGTACCTCTCCGCCTACGACGGGTACTACCTCACCGGCGACAGCGGCCACATCGACGCCGACGGCTACGTCTTCGTCATGGGCCGCACCGACGACGTCATCAACGTCGCCGGGCACCGGCTGTCCACCGGCAGCATGGAGGAGGCTCTGGCCGCCCACCCCGATGTCGCCGAATGCGCCGTCATCGGCGTCGCGGACGCCTTGAAGGGTCAGGTGCCGCGCGGTTTCGTCGTTCTCAAGGCCGGCGTCGACCGCGAACCGGGCGCGGTCGAGGCCGAACTCGTCCAGCTCGTACGCGAGCGGATCGGCGCCGTCGCCTCCCTCAAGGACGTCGCGGTCGTGGCCGCCCTGCCGAAGACCCGCTCGGGAAAGATCCTGCGCAAGACGATGCGCGGCATCGCCGACGGCCACGACGAGCCCATCCCCTCCACGGTGGACGACCCCGGCGTCATCGAGACCCTGCGCCCTGTCCTCCGCCGTACCAGGCACACCTCGTGAACCCCGGCGTAGGGTCCCGCGTTCGCCGAGCTGCGCGTGGGGCGGTTTCCTCGGCGTCGTCGATCAACGGCCATGGCGGCGTCTCGGGTCGTCCGGGCCGCCATCCAGGTCGCGAAAGGTGACGTCGTCGTGCCCGCGATGACCACCCCCCGCCTCCCAGGGCCGCCCCTGGGCAGGCCCACCCCGGGGTGGCGCGCGGCAAGGCCGGTCGATCCGGTCGGCGGTACCTTGTGACTATGGGTACCGACACCCATGCCTTCCTCAGCGATCTCGCTCGGGGCCTCGCCCCCCGAGCAGATCAAATGACCGATGTGATTTTGCAGCATCTGCGCAGCGAGCTTCCCGACATCTGGAAGTACGCGGATCTCGCCGCCGTGGCGCGTGCGGCACTGGCCGAACACATCGCAGCCGGTCTGGATTTTTTCGAGTACGACCGGGACATGTGTGAGGTCAGGACGCCGCCCGCCGCCATCGAGTTCGCCTGCCGGCTCGCTGAGCACGGGGTGCCGATCAGCCAACTCCTTCGCGTCTACCGGCTCGTCCACGCGGATTTCCTGGAGCAGCTCTATACCGAGACCGCACGTGTCGCACAATCTCAGGAGCTGATCCACGCGACGACACTCGCCCTGAGTGCGATCGCCTTCGAGTACGTCGATCGCATTTCGGAGCAGACGGTCGCCGCGTACCAGCGGCAGCGCGACCGCTGGCTGCAGCGGCGCCTGACCACGATCAACGAGGCCGGGACCCGGATCGGGACCACTCTGGACACGCACCGCACCGCGCAGGAGCTGGCGGACGTCGGCGCCGACCACCTCGCGGACCTCGTCGTCGTCGACCTCCTGCCCTTCGCCCTCCAGGAGGAGGGCACGTACTCGGCGGCCGGTCCCGCGACGCTCTGCCGGATCGCCCAGGCAGCCTCGGACGGCTGCCTCGACCAGGCAGTGGTCACTGATCGGCCGTGCATCTACCCCGAAGGCTCGGAGCCGGCTCGGGTACTCACCGACGGACAGCCGCTGCGGATCCGTATCTCCGCCGACGACATCCCGCCCTGGCTGTCGACATCGCCGGAGCACGCCCGCGCCCTGCGCGATCTGGAGCTCCACTCCCTGCTCCTGGTCCCGCTGTGGGCCCGCGGCAGCCCGCTGGGCCTGGCACAGTTCGTCCGTCGTCAAACGGCGGAACCCTTCGACGACGACGAGATGCTGCTGGCCCAGGAGATCGCGTCCAGAGCGGCGGTGAACATCGACAACGCCCGCCGTTACACCCAGGAACGCTCCACCGCGCTCACCCTGCAGCACAGTCTGCTGCCGCGGCGCGTACCGGAGGAGACCGCCGTCGAGACCGCCTCGCGCTATCTGCCCAGCGGATCAAGGGCGGGCGTGGGAGGCGACTGGTTCGACGTGATAGCGCTCTCCGGGGCCCGCGTAGCCCTCGTGGTGGGCGACGTGATCGGTCATGGCCTGCATGCGGCGGCCACGATGGGCCGGCTACGGACGGCTGTCCGCACCCTGGCGGACATCGACCTCACGCCCGACGAACTGCTGACCCACCTCGACGACGTGGTCATCCGGCTGCAGCGCGAGGAGGAAGAGGGCACGGACGAGATCAGCGCCACCTGCCTGTACGCGGTGTACGACCCTGTCTCCCGCATGTGCTCGCTGGCCAGCGCCGGACATCTTCCGCCGGCCGTGGTGAGCGCCCCGGGCTCGGGTGACGTCGGGCCCGCCTCGCGCACGGTCGGCTTCCCCGGTCTGCCGATCGGCCCGCCCCTGGGCCTGGGCGGACTCCCTTTTGAAACGGCACAGTTCGAACTGCCACCAGGCAGTCGGGGCTGGTCCTGTACACCGACGGCCTCGTCCAGAGCCGCTCGCGTGACGTGGAGAGTGCCCTCACCCTGCTGTGCGACGTTCTCGCCCGGGCACCGGCATCCCTCGAGGAGACCTGCGACGAACTGCTGTCCGCCCTGCTGCCCAGCCGGCCCGCCGACGATGTCGCCCTCCTCGTGGCACAGACCGGGGCACTCGACGCCGACCACGTCGCCACCTGGGACCTTCTCAGCGATCCGGCCGTTGTCTCCGCGGCCCGCCTTCACGCGTCCGATCAGCTGACCGCCTGGGGTCTGGAAGAACTGGCCTTCACCACTGAACTCGTGGTCAGCGAACTGGTGACCAACGCCATCCGCTACGGCAAGGGCCCCATCCAACTGCGGATGATCCTTCAGTCCGCGCTGACGTGCGAAGTGTCCGACGCCAGCAGCACCGCCCCGCATTTGCGCCGCGCCCGCGTCTTCGACGAGGGCGGCCGCGGCCTGCTGCTCGTCGCCCAGCTCACCGAACGCTGGGGCACCCGGCACAACCGCGAGGGCAAGGTCATCTGGGCGGAGCAGCAGATCCCGGCCTCGCACGACGAGGCCTCATCCGTTCTGGTGTGAGGTGGTGCCGGGCCGAGGCATCCGTATCGCGCGTCGGCCTGTGTGCCGTACGGCGAGAGGGGCGCGGCAACGGGCCCCTCGGGTTCACCCGTGCGAGGGCGGTATCGGGAAGAGCATGCAACTGCTGGTGGCGTGGGCGAGGAGACGGTCGTTCGCGTCGACCAACTGAGCCTGGGCGAGGGCGGTTTGACGGCCCTTGTTGACGACCGTACCGATGGCACGCACCGTGCCCGTGTCCACGGTGATGCGCCGCAGGAACTTCACCGTCAGGTCGAGCGAGGTGTACGCCATGCCCTGCGGAAGGGTGGACTGGACGGCGCAGCCCGCCGCCGAGTCGAGCAGGGTGGCGAAGATACCGCCGTGCACGCTGCCGATCGGGTTGTAGTGCTCCTCCCCCGGCGTCAGGGAGAAGACCGCACGACCGGGCTCCACCTCGTCCAGGGTGAAGTCGATGGCGTGGTTGATGGGCGGCCTCGGCAGCCGCCCCGCCTGCAGTTCACGCAGGAAGTCGATGCCTGCCAGACGACCGGCGGATTCCGCCAGGATCGCGGGGTCTTCCCACTCATACGTACGTGTTCGCCCCACGGCCGAGCACCCCTTCAGCTGACTTTTGAATACGAAGCTAGCCCCTCGTTCACCTGACTGTCAATAACGAAGCCAGGCCCCTACGATGGGCGCATGGAGTGGCTTGAGGCGAGCACGGAGAACTGCCCCGTCCAGCGCACGCTCGACGTGGTCGGAGAGAAATGGACGCTGCTGATCCTGCGTGACGCGATCAACGGCGTCCGCCGCTTCGACGACTTCCACCGCCACATCGGCCTCTCCCAGGCCGTCCTCAGCGACCGTCTGCGGAAGCTGATCGCGTCGGGCATCCTGACGACGGCCCCCTACCAGGAGCCGGGCAGCCGCTCCCGCAACGAGTACCGGCTGACCAGAAAGGGCTGGGACCTGTGGCCCGTCCTGATGGCGCTGACCCAGTGGGGCGAGACATACGCCCTCGGTTCCGAGGGGCCGGCACTGGACATCCGCCACGCCGGCTGCGACGCGCCGGTGCGCGTGGTCGTCGAGTGTTCCGCCGAGCACACCACTCTCACCCCGAGGGACGTCACCGCCCGGCCGGGGCTCGGCGCCCACCCGCGGACCTGAGCCGACGACCTGCGACTCACCGTCCTGACTACGAGGCGATGGCCTCAGCGAAGCCGTTGGAGGAAGTAAGTGGCACGCTACGCCAAAGAGCACAAGCAAGTCACCCGGCAGCGAATCATCGACACGGCCGGCCGACGGTTCAAGCGGGACGGCATCGACGGCTCGGGCATCTCGACACTGATGTCGGACGCCGGGCTCACCAACGGAGCCTTCTACGCCCACTTCACATCCAAGGACGACCTCGTCGCCCACGTCGTCGCCGACCAACTCCGCACACAGATCGCCGGATTCGACGCCGTTCCGCCCAGCCACTCGGGCCTCGACGGCCTCATCCGCGAGTATCTGTCACCCAAGCACCGGGACCACCCCGGCACCGGATGCCCCTCCGCCGCCCTGCTCGACGAGATCGGCCGCTGCGGCGCCGAGACCAAGCAGGCGTACACCGAGGGCGCCCAGGGCATCCTGGACGAGTTCGCCGCCCGCCTGACACCCGAGAACCCGCAGTCCGCTCGCGGCAAGGCCCTCGGCCTCTACACCATCCTGGTGGGAACGTTGCAACTGTCCCGCGCCGTCTCCGACCAGAGGTTCGCCGACGAGGTCCTGGAGCAGGGCATCGAGAACGCGCTCGCCTTCATACGCTGACGACACAGGCAGAACGCACCGGAACTTCGGAACACCTTCACTGCCGCCGGCCCCCACTTGCCACCCGTCAGTCGGCCCACTTAAGATTATGAATGTAATTTAATGCGGTTGCCCGCGAACGCGAGCGGACGAGTTACGGAGACGACCATGAGGGCCTTCACTGTGGAGCGCTACGGCGGCAAGGCCGGCGTGCGTGTCGGGGAGGTACCGGACCCCGAGGTGGGCGCGAACGACGTGCTGATCCTCGTCCGGGCCGCGAGCGTCAATCCGCTCGACCGCATGATCCGGGACGGGGAGATGAAGACGATCCTGCCGTACCGCGTCCCGTTCGTCCTGGGCAACGATCTCGCCGGAGTGGTGGTCGAGGTGGGTGCGGCCGTCACGCGGTTCGCCGTGGGCGACGAGGTTTTCGCACGGCCCGACAAGGATCGGATCGGCACGTTCGCCGAGCTCATCGCGGTGCACCAGGACGACGTGGCGATCAAGCCGGCCACGCTGACCATGGAGGAGGCGGCGTCCCTCCCCCTGGTGGCCCTGACCTCGTGGCAGGCGCTGGTCGAGCGGGCACAGGTCAAGCCGGGTCAGAAGGTCCTCGTCCACGCCGGTTCCGGCGGCCTGGGCACCATCGCCGTCCAACTGGCCAAGCACCTGGGCGCGTACGTGGCGACCACCACGAGTACGGCCAACGTCGACCTGGTGAAAGGCCTGGGCGCCGACGTCGTGGTCGACTACAAAAAGGAGGCGTTCGAGACTGTCCTGCGCGACTACGACGTCGTCCTTGACTCGCTGGGCGGCGACACGCTTGCGAAGTCCCTGGACGTGCTCAAGCCCGGCGGGAAGCTCATCAGTGTCGCGGGCCCGCCCGACGCCGCTCTCGCCAGGGAACTGGGGGCCAATGTCGTCATCCGCCTGGTGATGTCCGCGCTGAGCCTTCGTATCCGACGAAGCGCACGGCGCCGCGGCGTGACGTACTCGTTCCTGTTCATGAAGGCCAGTGGCGACCAACTGCGCGAACTCACCCCCCTTTTCGAGGCCGGCACGATCCAGCCCGTCGTCGACACCGTCTTCCCCTTCGTGTCGGCCCGCGAGGCTCTGGAGTACCTCGAAGCGGGGCGCGCGAAGGCGGGCAAGGTCGTCGTCAGCATGGCGTGACGTCGCCGAACCCTCCAGCCAGTCAAGGACCTTGACCGACGCCCGAGCGGCGTCATCCGCGGCAACGAGAAACGCCCTGAGACCCGCTATCCGAAGGACCGGCACATGAACACACCGCGGAACTCCCCCGCCCACTCCGCTTCCTCGCCCGCTTCGTACCAGAACGCGACCACCCGCTCCGTGTCCGTCGGCGGCGACGAGTTCGCCTACCGGGAACTCGGCCCTGAGGACGGCGTACCGCTGATTCTTCTGGTCCATCTGGCCGGGGTGCTGGACAACTGGGATCCGCGCGTCGTCGACGGACTCGCGGCCCAACGCCGGGTCATCGCCTTCGACAACCGCGGGGTGGGCGCGTCGGGCGGTACCACGCCCGACACGATCGAGGGGATGGCCCGTGACGCGGTGCAGTTCATCCGAGCACTCGGGTTCGACCAGGTCGATCTGCTCGGGCTGTCGATGGGCGGCTTCGTCGCCCAGGTCGTCGCGGCGGAGGAGCCGCGCCTCATCCGCAAGGTCATCCTCGCGGGCACCGGTCCCGCCGGGGGCGACGGCATCGACAAGGTCCCGGCGCTCACCATCCAGGCCACACTCAAAGGCGCGTTGACCCGCCAGGACCCCAAGTTGTCCCTCTTCTTCACCGACACCGCAGACGGCCGACGAGCCGGACGTGACTTCCTGGCACGGCTTGAGGAGCGCACACACCAGCGTGACAAGGACATCGCGCTGCCGTCACTCCGCGCCCAGCTGAAGGCCGTCAAACGCTGGGGCCGCCAGGCGCCGTCGGACCTGTCGGCCATCCGTCAGCCGGTCCTCGTGGCAAACGGTGAGAACGACCGGATGGTGCCCAGCCGCAACACCCTGGACCTGGCAGCACGCCTGCCCCACAGCGAACTCGTCCCGCTCTACCCGGATGCCGGACACGGTGGGATCTTCCAGTACCACGATGACTTCGTGGCACGGGCTCTCGAGTTCCTCGCGCCATGAAGGTAGCCGGAGCAGGTCGTCCAGAAGCAGGCGCCGATCACGATGCGACCGCACGCCGTCCTCGTTCGTGGCCCGTTGGACGGCCGGGGAGGCCCGGGCCAGCGGCCCAGGCCCCCTAAGGCCCGTAGACAGACCGTCTCTCAAGCCCGGCCCGGCGCCCTGCCGGTCAC
Source organism: Streptomyces sp. ME02-8801-2C (assembly GCF_033793965.1). Classification (NCBI taxonomy): domain Bacteria; kingdom Bacillati; phylum Actinomycetota; class Actinomycetes; order Kitasatosporales; family Streptomycetaceae; genus Streptomyces; species Streptomyces sp. ME02-8801-2C. The sequence goes on from NZ_JARAXP010000003.1 coordinate 60,238, forward strand.
CCTGTGCTTGACCTTCGCCGAGGCCGACGCGACCGCCGACAGTGGCCTCGCGATGTCCTCCAGCGAGCGGCGTTCCGCGTTCACCGCGAGGAACGCTGCGACGATTCCGGCCGCGCACATCAGGCCCGCGCCGATCTGGAAGGCGAGCACCGTGTCCCCGACCACGCCGGACGACGTGAGGTCCGCGAAGACCAGCGGGCCCGTGATGCCACCCGCGGCGGTGCCGATGGCGTAGAAGAAGGCGATGGACATGGCCCGCGTCTCCATCGGGAAGATCTCGGAGACGGTCAGATAGGCGCTGGACGCGCCGGCCGAGGCGAAGAACAGCACCGCGCACCAGCAGGCCGTCAGTGTGGTCGCGGTGAGTGAGCCGCGGTCGAAGAGCCAGGCCGTACCGAACAGCAGCACGCCCGAGAGCAGGTAGGTCGAGGAGATCATCACCCGCCGGCCCACCGTGTCGAACAGCTTGCCGAGCAGCAGTGGGCCGAAGAAGTTGCCGACCGCGATCACGGCGAAGTAGTAGCCCGTGTTGCCGCTCGGGACGTCGAAGAACGTCGTCAGGATCGCGCCGAAGCCGAAGGTGATCGCGTTGTAGAGGAACGCCTGACCGATGAACAGGGAGAAGCCGAGGACGCTGCGCTTGCGGTAGGCCGCGAAGACGGTGCGGGCTATCTCGCCGAACCCGACCGCTTTGCGCTGCTGGATGGTGATCTCGTTCTCGGGCTCCGGCAGCGGTTCGCCCTTTTCTGCCTCGACCTTCCGTTCGATGGCGTTGACGATCTCCTCGGCCTCGCGTTCCCTGCCGTGGATCAGCAGCCAGCGTGGACTCTCGGGGACGTGACGCCGTACGACGAGGATGACCAGGCCGAGGACCACGCCCAGGGCGAAGGTCAGCCGCCAGCCGACGTCCTTCGGCAGGATGTCCGTGTTCAGCGCGACGATCGACAGCAGCGAACCGCCGACCGCGCCGATCCAGAAGCTGCCGTTGATGATGAGGTCGACACGGCCGCGGTAGAACGACGGGATCAGCTCGTCGATCGCGGAGTTGATGGCCGCGTACTCCCCTCCGATGCCGAAGCCGGTGAGGAAGCGGAACGCGAAGAACCACCAGGTCGAGAAGGACACCGCGGTCAGCGCGGTGGCGGCCAGATAGACCGCCAGGGTGATCATGAACAGTTTCTTGCGGCCGAAGCGGTCGGTCATGCGGCCCCAGAAGAGGGCGCCGACGCAGGCGCCGGCCACGTACAGGGCGGCCGCGATCCCGGTGATCTGACCGGAGGTGATCGGCAGCCCGCTGCCGGGCTCCGAGAGCCGGGCGGAGATGTTGCCGACGACCGTGACCTCAAGGCCGTCGAGGATCCATACGGTGCCGAGACCGATCACGATCGTCCAGTGCCAGCGTGACCACGGGAGACGGTCGAGGCGGGCAGGGATCGAGCTGGTGATGGTGCGGCCGGTGCCGGCCGGAGCGGTGGCGCTGGACATGGGCTCCCTCCTCATCGAGCGAACCACCTTCGTGTGCCCCTGCCCTGCCGCATTACGCCGCGCCGCGCCGCATCAGCTCCCCCATGGGTTGGCCGAAACCACAACTGCCGTCGCCTGAAACATGGTTGCCGCAGGTACTCACGGTTGGCAGACTCACTCATCTGACGCATGAAGAACGGTCGCGCAAGCAAACGAGTACTTCATCTTCAGGGGGAAACCAATGAGACTCAGCACGCCCAAACGTGCCCTGGCCCGTGCAACGGCCGTCCTCATACTGGCGCTGGGCATGGCAACCGGCACAACCGGTCTGCTGTCAGGCACCGCCGCGTACGCTCTGCCCGTCACCGAAGGATCCTTCGCCTTCAGCGGCGACGAGGGTGACTGGCCCAGCGGTGGTCAGTCCTACGCCTACTCGACGGCGGCTCAGGACCGCCTGAACATCTCCGCCGACAACGCCCACAACTCGGTCCATTTCTGGCTCGACGGGGCGAACGGCGACTGGTGGTCCCTGGATCTCGCGGCGCCCGCCGGCAAGACCCTCACACCGGGTACGTACACCGGCGCCACCCGGCACCCGTTCAACGAGCCGACCCAGCCGGGACTTGACCTCGGCGGAAACGGGCGGGGCTGCAACACGCTCACCGGCGAATTCACCATCTCCGACGTGGAGTTCGGCCCTCAGGGTTACGTGAAGAAGCTGGACGCCGTCTTCGAGCAGCACTGTGAGGGAAGCACCCCCGCGGCGCGCGGGGAGATCCACATCAACAACCCGGAGCCGCCGGCCGAACTCGACCTCGGCCTCGCCGTGGCCCTGGAGGGCACCGCGAGCACCCTGAACGGAAAGGCGACCCTGCACGGGACGGTGAGCTGCAACAAGCCGGTGAAGGTGGATGTCTGGGGCGACGTCACGCAGGTGAAGAGCCAGCGGCTCATCCGCGGCTCCTTCAGCGGGTCGGTGTCCTGCACACCGGGCGCTCCGGTGCCCTGGACCGCGACGGCCGTACCCACCGGGGACATCCCCTTCCAGCGCGGAGACGTGGAGGTCGAGGCCCGCGCGACGGCGACGGACCCGGACTACGACCAGGCCGTGACCGTCAGCGAGACGGTGGCGGTACGCCTGAAGCGAGGCTGATCCGTCGAGGCCTCTCCCTGAGGCCCGACGCACATCACTCACACAGTTCGCATCTGCGCTGAAGCACTTTTGCAAATATCACCCGGGTGCGGGCGGACAGCATCGGCGCGGCAGCTGTGTGCTGCCGCGCCAACTGTGCGTTACCGGTATCGCAGAGTGCGGCTGCGTCGGGAGGCGCCGCCTAAGGTGCCACGGCTCGTCCGGTCGTCGGGGAGATCTTCCCGGCGCACAGGCCGCGGCCGGCCAGGCCCTGCGCGATGCGTGGAATCGCGGCGACCGTGTTGGCGGGCCAGTCGTGCATGAGGATGACCTGCCCGTTGGTGAGCCGGGCGGCGGCCTGCACGATCGCGTCGGTACTGGCGCTGTTCCAGTCCTGGGAGTCGACGTCCCAGATGATCTGGGTCAGACCGTACTTGGCCGCGACCGCCTTCACCGTCGCGTTGGTCTCGCCGTACGGCGGGCGGAACAGCACCGGAGTGCCACCGCCCGCGTTGGCTATGGCCTGTTGGGTCCGGGAGATCTCCGAGTCGATCTGCGCCTGGCCGAGTTGGGTGAGGTGCGGGTGGGTGTAGCTGTGGTTGGCGACCCACATGCCCGCGTTCACCTGGGCGCGGACCAGGGCCGGGTTGGCGGCGGCGTACTGGCCCTGGTTGAACATCGTGGCCCGCAGCCCGTTGCGTGTGAGGGCGTTGAGCAAAGTCGTCGTGCTGGTGGACGGGCCGTCGTCGAAGGTGAGCCCGACGTACCCGTTGCAGGCGGCGGCCCGTGCCGGGGCGCCGGCGTGTCCGGTGAGGGCGACGGTATGCCCGGTGAGGCCGGTGGTGGCGGCCAGGGTTGCGGCGGCGAGTAACGGGAGACGCCTTGCCTTCATCGAGGTCTTGGCCGACCCGACGTGATGTGAGGTCATGGTCAGCCCACCGTGATGTTCGAGTTGCCGCTGCTCCGGTACCCCTCGGTGGCGAGGATCATGTAGTAGTTGAAGCTGCCCATGGGCATTCCGGCCCGGGCCCAGGCGTCGAAGTGGTTGCCGGTGGTGATGGTGCCGCCGGTCCGCTTCGACTGGCGGACGCTCCAGTACTGGTTGAAGGTGCGGGTGCCTTCCACGGACGGGGCGTTGTAGCGGGTGGTCTGGTAGATGTCGTACGTGCCGCCGTCGCTGGTGACCGTGCCCTTGTACGTTCCGGTGGGCCGGTAGGTGCCCCAGTTGTCGACGACGTAGTACTCGACCAGCGGGTTGGACGTCCAGCCGTACAGCGCCAGGTAGGCGTTGCCGGACGGGTTGAAGCTGCCCGAGTAGGAGACGGTCCTGCGGGAGCCGTTGCTCCAGCCCTTTCCGGCCACGAAGTTGCCGGAGTTGCTCCATGAAGTGCTGTAGTTGCCACCGTTGTTCAGGGTCATGGAGACCGTGCCCGGCGCGTCGGTCCAGAACGAGTAGTAGTAACCGTTGTTGGTGCCGGTCTGGTTGGTGGTGATGACCGTGGCGGCCTGGGCGGTGCCGGGCAGGGTCAGGGCGGCGACAGCCACCAGCAGCATGGTGCAGACGCCGCTGATGAGCAGCCGGAGCCGGGATGCACGTGCGGGTGCGTTGTTCATGTGCGTGTTTCCTCCTCGTCCTCATGGGACCGATGGGGGCTGAACACGCGACAGTGTTGGCCGGAGCACGTCAGGTGTCAATGGTTTCGGTATTCACTCCGAAACATTCGAAAACCATGACAGCGTGCACCGGTCGGACATTCTTCCAGTTCAACGGCATAACATGCTCGGTCGAGCAGGTGGTTGGGGAGTCAAATCAATAGGTCTCCCAAGTTGGAAGCAAATGCTCCAGGCCCATTTTCTCGAATGTTTCGAAGCTTTTCCGCTCTCGGTTTGCGTGCCTCAGCGCCTGCGGCCGGACCAGCCGGTGCCGATTCCCGCGACGTGCAGTGCGAGGAGCATCAGGCCGAGAAGCATGACGTTCGTGGAGGAGAAGACGTCGTTCGTGCTGATCTCGGCGGCGTTGATGAGGAAGGAGATGAAGAAAAGTACTGCCGCGGCTATCCCAAGCATGGAGCGGCTCCTCTCGTCAGGGTGAGAGCCGTGTGCCCCCGTATTCCCGGGGCACGCCTCCGACACGGCGCCACTGGCGTCCACCGTCGCGAGAGGTCCAGACTCCTTCGCCCTTCACCAGGTCGTACGTCGCCGTCGTCGCGTCCGCGATGCCGTACAGGGTCGTGCCGACGACGGTGAACGACGTGAATCTCGCCGGCGTCCGAAGCTCCTGAAAGGCGCTGTTGGTGCGGTCGTCGGCAAGCCAGTAGCGGCCGCTCTCCTCGCCGACGAGCAGCCGTCCGTCGGCCAGCAACTCCAGCACCAGCGCGTCCGGGTCGGGCTTCAGGTCCGCCCAGGCGATGCCGCCCGCGAGGACCGTCCGCCAGTGCTCGCCGTCGTCCGTGGTCACCAGCAGGCCCCGCACACCCTCGTCCCGGATGAGGGAGAGCGCCGCGGTGCCGCCTCGCGCGGCGACAACTCCCCCCAGGTACGGCCTGGGAACGGTCGTCGACCCCAGAGTGCGGCCGTCGCGCTGCCACACAACGCGGTTGGGGTCGTCGGACAGGGGTTGGTCCAGGCTCCAGACGGTGCCCCGCTCGTGGACGGCGAGGCGGACAGCGTCGTCCGGCAGTCCGGCCGGGGGCGCGACCGTGCGCGTGGAGGGACGGTAGATGAGGGCCGGCTCGGGTTCGGCGAGGAGGACGTCTCCGGGGCGGGAGCGCAACGGGGTCCCCGTGCTGACGACCTTGTGCCGCTTGCCGCGTACGTCGAGGGCGTACGCTCCGTCGGCCACACCGGGCGGAGGCACCCGCACGAAGCCTCCGCGCACTCCCTTGAACGCGGGCGGCACGTCCTCGGCGTCGGCGTGCTCCGCGTGCTGGGCCACCGTACGGCCGTCGGGGGCGACGATGCGCCATGCGGTGGCGGCCGGCCCCTCGTCGTCCTCGACGTTGCCGGCGTCGTACGTCAGGAGCAGCGAACCGTCGTCCGCGCGCACCACGTCGCTGGGTGCGCCGGCCGCGTCGATGACGTCGGCGGGGTCGGGGTGCGGGTCTTCGATGACGCGCTGGTACATCTCCTCGCGGCCCTCGGGCTCCCCGTCGGCGGCACCGCCGACGCCGTCCGCGCCGCAGGCGGTCGGAGCGAGCGCGGTGATCCCCACCGCCACGAGTACGACCGCCCGCCGCCCACACCCACTCAGCCACCGCATCGCCACATCCTCACACAGCGTGCTCGGGCGTTCTTCAGGTGCGGCGCGGAAGGAGAGGTCCCAGGGGGCCGAGGTCGAGGTTGAGGTCCTCCAGGGTGTAGCCGTGCTCGGCGCACAGGTCGGCCAGTCGGTCGTGCAGCGCCAGGAGGGTGGCTCCCAGTTCCTCTTCCTGTTCGTCCGTGAGGTCTCCCCCGTCCACGCGGCGCAGTGCCTGACGCTCGATGAGCTGACGCAGGAGTTCGACCAGGGTGAGGACGAGTTTGAGAAGGTCCTCCTCCACCGAGTCGCGGTCGGTGTACATACGGTGGGCCGCACGGGGGGCCTTGCCGGGCGGAGTGGGCGGTGCCTGAACGAGGCGGAAGGCCTGCGTCATCGACTCGCTGACGCCTTTGAGGCCGGGATCCGGGTGCGGTGGCGGACGGCCGTGCCGGTCGGGGCGTTCCGCGCTCATGGCCGGACTCCTGGGTCGCCCTCGGCCGGACGGTTCTCGGAGCTGACGGACACGATGAGGGCACGCAGTGAGATGCGGACGAGATCGATGTCGGCGATCGACAGGACGATGTCTCCGGTGACGACCACCCCGCCGCTGAGCAGCCGGTCGAGGAGATCCACCAGCGCGACCTGGCGGCCGGGCAGCGGTTCTCGGTACTCCGCGGGAGTCATCGGCCGCTCTCCTCGTCGTCGGCTGCCGAGTTCCGGCCCTCGGCCGGCGGCATGGCGAAGGAGTAGGGCGCCCAGGGCCCGGTCACTTCGACACTGATGCCGTCGAACCGGCCGACGGCCTCTTCGATGGCGGCCCGGAAGGGCTTCGCGTGCGCGTCGGGGACGAGGTAGGCGTCGTTGAGGACGTTCTCGGCGGGCCCGGTCAGAGCACCGCGCTGGGCGGGGTGCCGCACATGTTGCGAGGCGTATCGGGAGGCGACGGCTTCGACGATGTCGGCGGCCTCCCGGGCCTGGCCGTACATGGCTTCCTGGGCGTTGTGCTGGGCCCTGCGTCGTCGGAGATACGCCTTTCCCGGAGTGACGGAAGCGTCGGCAACGGATTCGGTGTCGGTGTCGGTGTGGGCAGCGGGGGCGGTCAGATAGATTTTCACGCCGAATTCGGTGTGCGCGGCGAGCTGGGCGAGTCGGTCGGCGAATGCCTCGTACTGCTCGGCGAGGGCCCGCCCCGCGCGGTCGTCGTCCTGGTAGACGGTGGCCAGGCGCAGCGGAAGGACCGTGGTGTGGGCGCAGAGCGCCTGTACTACGTCGTGGTGGGCGCGGGCGACCTCCTCGAGCCACTCCAGGTCCTCGAAGTGGTCCTTCAGCGCGCTTTCGTTGAACTCGCGCCGGGGTACGTGGCTCGTGGCGAAGACCAGGGGCGGCGACGCGCCGCCGGTGCCGGGAGCCGGGCTGGTGCTGGCGCCGGTCCCGGTCGGGGCGGTGACGCTCAGGACAGGGGATCCGTGGATGCCCCTGAGGTCCTTCAGGGCGTCGCGGAGGGCTGTCGTGAGGGGGACCGCGGCGTAGACGTAGGTGAGGGCGTCGTCGGTCGTGGTCATGGCCGGCGCTCCCGTGCCGTCCCACCGTCAGTGCCCCTTTCGGGTTCCTCTTCGGCTGTGCCCGCGGAGATCTCCTGACCGTCGGAGCGTTCGCGGCGCAGGGCCTCCAACTCGGCGCGCAGTCGGCGGTTCTCCTGCTCGAGGGGGCTGCCGGTGTGGCGCGAGGAGAGCGAGGGGTCGTGCTCCCACCAGTCGATGCCCATCTCCTTCGCCTTGTCCACGGAGGCGACCAGGATGCGGAGCTTGATCGTCAGCAGCTCGATGTCGAGCAGGTTGATGCGGATGTCGCCGGCGATGACGATGCCCTTGTCCAGAACCCTTTCCAGGATGTCGGCGAGGCTGGAGGTGCTCTGCCCGTACGGCGCCGGGGCGGCTCGGGACGGGAAGGATCCGAGTCGGCCGGGTAGTGGCTCAGACACGATGTCGGCCTCGCTTCCCTGTCAGGGAACTGCTGCGTCAAGGAGTCTGCTGCGTCAGGGAATCTGCTGGCGGAATTCTGCGATCTCGGTAAGGCGGTCGATCAGCTCGTCCTCCCGGCGGTCGAAGGTGTCCTCGTCGATCTCGCCCTTCAACAGGCGCCGCTCCAGGTCGGCGAGCTCGCGCCACACCGGGGCCGGGTCGTAGTACTCGTCCTTGGCCTTCTCCTCGACCCGCTGGGCGGCCCAGACGACGGCCCGTACGGGGGCGACCGGCAGGGTGAGCAGGCTGGTCAGCAGTCCCATGGTTGCTCCTTCCTGGTTTCGAGGTCGCACCGGGTTCGCGGCGGCACCGGGTCACGCGACGAAGCTGTACGGGGGCAGAGGGCCGGTGAGCCGGAGGTCCACACCGCCCTGGATCTGGCGAGCGAGGCCGGCCTGCGCCGCCAGGAAGTCCTCCGTACGGTCCTGGGGCACGAGCAGTGACAGATTGAGGAAGTCGGGGCTGGAGGGCGGATGGGTGGTGTGCTCCCGGCCGTAGGGGAGCAGCGTCTGAGCGATGTCCGCCGCCAGCGCGTCCTGGCGTTCCTGCACCTCGCGGGCGACCAGTTCCCCGAGCGCCAGAGGCAGCTGCGGGTCCTGCGCGCCGGCCCGGATCTGCTCGTTGAGTTCCCTCGCTTCGGATGAATCCCGCAGGATCTCGCGCAACAGCTCGTCCTCGTCGGCCTGGGATGCCCTCACGTGGTACTCGGCGCAGCCGTCGAGCCGCGCGAGGGTCGCCAGGTAGCGGTCGACGTTCGCTTCCAGTGCCTGTTTGACGTCCTGGTCGTCGGGGGCGAAGTAGCCGAACTGGAGCGGCAGTATCACGGCGTCGGACATGAGCCCTTCCAGCACCTCCTGATGCACCTGGAGGTCCCTGCGCTTGGGCCGGATCTCCTCGGAGATCTCGCTGACCACCGCGCACAGGGGGCCCGCGGTGACCGTACGCAAGGGTGCGGGGTGGGAGCCCACGCCCGTCAGGTCGTCAACGCGCTGGGGGTGGTCCTTGGCCGTGATCGCGTACACGTAGAGTGCCATCGCCTACTCCCTTTCCCGGCGGGCCGGGCGCCGGGCGGGACGCCTCTTCCTGGGCGCGGCTTCCTCCTCGGCTTCCTCCTCGTCGGGTTCGTCGCGCTTGGAGGAGCGGCCGGTGAGGGATTCGGACACGGCGTCGACCGCCCCGCTGAGCGCGCCCTTGGATTTTCCGCGGGCGCCCCCTTCCATCATGTCCCCGACGACCTCGGGGAGCTGGGCGGGTGACTTGCGGCCCGCTTCGAGGTCGAGCCGGTTGCACGCTTCGGCGAACCGCAGGTAGGTGTCGACGCTGGCCACCACGATGCGGGCGTCGATCTTGATGAGTTCGATGCCCACCACCGAGATACGGACGAAGACGTCGATGACCAGCCCTCGGTCGAGAATGAGCTCCAACACGTCGTAGAGGCTGCTGCCGCCCGTACCGCCTCCACCTCGGCTTACGCTGCCGCCGCTCTGCGGCACCATGGTCATGGCGCCTCCTTTCCCGGACCACCCTCCTCAGGTCGGCCGGTCGATCATGCCTCGGCTGTACCGGCGGGTCCGTTCGTAGGAGACCAGCCGTCCCTGGGGATCCAGGGCGACCCGGTAGCTGGCCATCACGCTGGTCGTGTCGGGGACGCGTTCCAGTTCCACCACCTCCACCTGCGCCTCCCAGCCGTCGTCGGTCGGCTTGAGCGACGAGACGGAGTCGGGGGATCTGCCCAGCAGTTGAGCCAGTTGCCCGGCTGCGGAGCGCATCGCCGTGGGCGCGTCCGGAACCTCTGGCCGGCTCTTGGGGGAAGTGCGGCGCGCCGGACGGGTCGGTTCTGCTGCGGCCATGTGGTCACTCCCCTGGGAGAACCTCGCTCGCTGACACTACATTTTCATCATATAGGGAGATATCTCCCGGATTGGGGGTAGCCGGTGTAGCGCGGAACATCCAGCCGCGGCAGACAAGCGCGCTGGTGAAGGGAGAGCAGCTCATGCAGGACACGACCAAGATCGCGCTTGCGGCCGCCATGGCCGGGGGCTACCTACTGGGACGCGCCAAGAAGGGCCGCCTCGCGTTCACTGCGGCGACATACCTTGCCGGCCGCCGTTTCGGCCTTCAGCCGGGCCAGCTCATGACACAGGGCCTCAGCAAGCTCAAGGAGATGCCCCAGTTCGCCGAGTTCGGCGACCAGCTTCGCGGCGAGGCCCTGGACGCGGGCAAGAAGGCGCTGGGGGCGGCGGCGAATCGCAAGCTCGCAGGCCTCGCCGACTCGCTCCACGACCGGACCCTCGAACTGACCGGCGAAAACGAGCGGGAGGACGAGGAGGAGCCCTACGAGGACGAGGAAGAGGACGGGTACGACACGGAAGACGAGGACCAGGACGAGGACGAAGAGGGCTCCACGGAGCCGGAGGCCGAAGAGGAGGGGGAAGCGGAAGAAGAGGAGCCGGAGGAGGACGAGGCGGAGGAATCGTACGGGCCGGATGAGGAAGAGGAAGGCGAGGAGGACGAGGAGGACCAGGAAGAGGAAAAGCCGCCGTCCCGCAGTCGTGGACGGTCGCCGACCCGCTCCCGGACTCGCACTCGTACCCGCACCGCCGCTCCCGCCCGAGGGACTTCCCGGCGATCGAGCACCTCCACATCCAGGACGCCCGCCAAGAAGACCGCGGCAAAGAAGACGGCCGCGAAGAAGGCCGCACCCAAGAAGGCCGCGCCGAAGAAGAGCTCCGCGGGAAAGACCTCGACGCGATCCGCAGCCGCCAAGAAGGCACCACCGTCCAGGACCGCCGCCAAGAAGACGGCGAAGAAGGCACCGGCGAAGAAGACCGCCGCGCGTGCCCCCGCACGCAAGACGGCAGCCAGGAAACCGGCGGCGAAGAAGACGTCGGGCCGCAAGCCGGCCACACGGAGGTAGGTCATGGCACAGTCAAGACGCTCCGGGGCGCAGGACTCGCAGTCGGGACTGGACCAGCTCCTCTCCGAGCTGACCTCGTTCCTGCAGGCCCAGGCCGAGCAACTGGCGGACAAGGCGTCCGACAAACTCGGGGAAGTCACCGATCAGCTCCAGGATGTGGCGCAGGGGGACGGGAAACTCTCCGATGTCGCCGGTATCGGGGGGCGGATACTGCGGGGCGACTCGCCCACCAAGGCGATGGCGGGCCAGGGCCTCAGCAGCATCAAGGACAAGATCACCGGTGCCGCCTCCCAGATCTTCGGCAAGGGCAAGAAGGGCCGCAAGAGCGGCGGCAAGGTCGTCAACATCGTCGAGTTCATCGATGTGGGCCTGCCGCTGCGCACCGTGTACGACCACTGGACGCAGTACGAGGAGTTCAGCGGCTTCGCCAAGGGTGTTCGTGACGTCTCTCGCGACGACGACACCACCAGCGACTGGAAGGTCAAGGTCGGCCCTTCGACACGCGGCTGGAAGGCGACCGTCCAGGAGCAGATACCCGACGAGCGGATCATCTGGACCTCCGAGGGTGCCAAGGGAACCACCCGCGGCTGCGTCAGCTTCCACGAACTCGCTCCGACACTGACCCGTGTCGTGGTCGTGGTGGAGTACTACCCCTCCGGCTTCTTCGAGAAGACCGGCAACCTGTGGCGCGCCCAGGGGCGCCGCCTGCGTCTGGACCTCAAGCACTTCCTGCGGCACGTCTCACTCACCACCGACGAGCCGGAAGGCTGGCGCGGCGAGATCCGGGACGGCGAAGTGGTTCTCAGCCACGAAGATGCCCTGGAAGAGGAGGGCGAGGACGAAGGTGACGAAGAGGGGGACGAGTTCGAGGATGGCGAAGAGGCCGACGAGGCCGACGAGGACGAGCCCGAGGAGGACGAAGAGGGCCCTGACGCGAGGTACGACGACGGCGACGAGGAGTACGCGGAGGAGGACGAACTCGAGGAGGACGAGGCCGACGACAGGGCCCGTCCGCGCCGCCGGTAGTGAGAAGCCCGCCGGTAGTGACGAGCAGACGGCCGGAAGGACGGGAAGGACGGGCTGGTCCCAGAGGTCCCGGAAAAGGGCAGAGGTCCCGGAGAAGGGCGGACGTGGATGTCCGCCCTTCTCCGCCGCTCAGTGCTTCAGCGTGTCCTTGGCCTTCTGAGCCGTCTGCTTCGCGTCGCCCGCCATCTGCTCGCGGGCGCCCTTCGCCTGCAGGCTCTCGTTGCCGACAGCCTCGCCGGACGTTTCCTTCACCTTGCCCTTGGCCTTCTTGGCCATGTTCTTGGCCTTCTTGCCTGCCGCCATCGCTCTCACCTCTCACACCACCGCGCGGCACGGTCCGTGGACAAGCTCACCTGTCCCGGTTTGGTCGCTAAGCGAATTATCCCCCCATATGGGAAATCGCTCACCTGCCGATCCGCACTGTTCAGAACTGCAGGCCCCACGAGCCCAGAGTTCCTCCGTTGAAGAGGTTCCGGTCGGTCACCCGGAGTGTCCAGGTACCGGCCGCCGCTTCGGCGGAGGCGTCCAGGACATAGGTGGCGTTGACGTCGTGGTCACTGCCGCCGGTGGTGCGTGCCTTCAGGTCGTAGACGGTGCCGTCCGGCGCGGCCAGCCTGATCTCCAGGTCGGCGACGAAGGTGTGCTGGATGGCCACCTGGACCTGGAGCTGCGAAGGCGCGTTGCCGGGGACTCCGGTGACGGTGATCGGCGACTCGAGGGTGGCGAAGTCCTTGATCGCGTAGTCGGTCGGGTTCTCGAAGCGCGGGCCGGCGGGCGGGGTCACGGCGGTGCCGGGGCCGATGCGCAGGAGCCGGTTGGGCGAGCCGGAGCCCGGGCCGGCTACCACGCCGGTGGTGGCGGTGGCGACCAGGTTGCTCTGCACCTCGGCCGGGGTGGCCGCGGGGTGGTCGGCCAGATAGAGGGCGGCGGCTCCGGCGACGTGCGGGGTCGCCATCGACGTACCGGAGAGCGCGTTGGCCGCGCTGTCACCGGTGAACCAGTCGGAGACGACGGCGGTGCCCGGTGCGAACAGGTCGAGGACGCCGCCGTAGTTCGAATAGGAGGCTCTGGCGTCGGTGGCGGTGGTGGCGCCGACCGTGAGGGCCTCGGCCACCCGGGCGGGTGAGCGGGTGCCGGCGTCCATCGAGTCGTTGCCGGCGGCCACCGCGTAGGTGACGCCGGAGGCGATGGAGTTGCGCAGGGCGGTGTCCATCGCGGCGTCCCCCGGGCCGACGATGCTCATGTTGGCGACCGCCGGTTTGACGGCGTTCGCGGTCACCCAGTCGATGCCCGCGACGATCTGCGCGGTCGTGCCCGACCCCTGGCTGTTGAGCACCCGTACGGCGACGATCTTCGCCTTCTTGGCGACGCCGTACACGCTGCCCGCGATCGTCCCGGCGACGTGGGTACCGTGACCGTGGGCGTCCTGGGCGACGTTGTCCTTGTCGATGGCGTCGTAGCCGTAGGACGCACGTCCGGCGAAGTCGGCGTGGGTGATGCGGACGCCGGTGTCCAGGACGTACGCGGTGACACCTTCCCCGTCGGTGTCGTCCCGGGTGTAGCCGCGATCCAGCGGGACGGTCGCCTGGTCGATGCGGTCCAGTCCCCAGGAGGGCGGAACCGGCTGGGTCGTGGCGATCGTGAAGGTCCGATTCTGCACCACGGCCGCGACGGCCGGGTCGGCGGCGAGCTTCCTTGCCTGCTTCTCGGAAAGGTTTACGGCATAGCCGTTGAGGGCCGCCTGGTACGTCCGCTCGATCTTCGCGCCGTACCCCTCGACGACCTCCCTGCTCGCCGGGGACAAAGAGCGGGCGGCGTTCTTGTCGAGGACGACGATGTAACTGCCCGGGATGGCGCCTTCGGCCTCGGCGCCCTGAATGAGCCCGTCAGGCGCACCGCCGGCAGTGGCCGGTGCCGTGCCGAGGGACCCCAGCGCGAGCGCCGTCGCGGCGATCACACCGACGCCGGCCAGCCCGCGCCTCACCCTGTCTGCCGTTCTCCTCGCACGTCTCACCGGCACACCCCTTGTTTTTCATGCCCATGACAAACTCCGACATGCAGAGGCTGACGCACGGCCACCTGGGGCACAAGAGCACCGCGACGAGATCCGGACAGGGGGCCGCGTGGGCAAAACGGATCAGACGCTACGCAATCAAGGGAAACGATCCGCGGATGTGTCCTACAGCGGTCACGACCTGGACGCATCTGCGCAGGAGTGTCACACAGGCTGCACACACCCTTTCGAAAGCCTCGCTACCTTTGCTCGCGGATCGCCTCCTCCGTGCATAAAAGTGAACACAGGAAGACCGTAGATGGACTACTGCTCCACATGTCGTCGGCATCTCAACGGCGCCCTCATGTGCCCCGGTTGCGGCGCCTACGCCCCCGACATCGCTCCCCTCGCCGACGGCACGCCCGCACCGGCCGCGACAGCGCGGCACGTCCGTGCGCAGCTGTGGAACGAAGCGGATTCCCACGCCGAGGAACTACTCAGCGGAACGCCGCAGGAACACCCGTACGACGGCCCGGACGCCCCCTCCCCCGCGCCGACGGGCCGCGCGGCGCGCCGTCGCCAACGGGAACGCTGGAAGAAGACGCAGCGCAAAGCACTGGTCGCCACCGCGGTCGCGCTGGTCGGCGGAGGCATGACCGTCGCCTCGCTGAACCGCCAGACCCCGGACCGAACCCAGGCCGCCTCCGCGCCGGACAGAGAAGTCATGGGGATGTCGGAGGAGGAGGTCACGGACCCCACTCCGGTCTCCTCACCACCTGCGGACACGCGCCGGGCGGAGCACACCTCGCCGGCAACCCGCTCCTCCACCGCTCACACGACGACCACGACGAACAGGCCGCACGAGCAGCGAGCCGGCACGCCCTTCGCCACGCCTGCGTCCCCGGCAAACCCGGCGAATCAGCAGTACAGCATCACGATCCCCCTGACGAAGGCGGCGGCCCCGGTCGAGGCACAGGCGGCATCCACCGTCTCCGATGCCACGAACACCACCGTGGACACACCGGCCTCCCCCGCACCCGCGTCCCAGACCACCGACACCACCAGCACCAGCACCAGTTCGGGTACAGGTACGGGTACGGACACATCAGGCACGGACGCCTCAGGCACGGGCACCACGTCGACGACTCCCACGCCGTCGGAGTCCGCCACGCCGGCCACGTCCCCGCAGATCTGCGTACTCGGACTGGTCTGTCTCTGACGACGCTTCAGCGGAGCGCGAAGCACCCGTAGGGCGGAAATGGGGGGATACCCCGATGGTGCGGCCGCCTCGCGGCTTGCACCATGGGGTCGTATGACGGAGGAACATTCGATCCAGCAACGCAGCAGCCGGCGTGACGTCCTGCGGGCCACGGGCGCCTGGGCGGCCGTCACGACCGGCGCCCTGACCTCCACCCTGCCCGCACCGAGGTCGCGCCCGCCACGTCCTCGACCCGGTTGAGCCTGCCCCTCCCCCTGGCAGGCGTTTCGCGCCAACACCCCTGGCAGGACACGCCAGTTGAGGCTGCGTGGATCGGAGCACGCCTCGTTCACGGACGCTGAGGCACTGCTCCCGCAGCTGGGACTGGCGCCGGCCCCCCAGACGCAGAACATCGGCACGATCGATCCGGCCACCGCGATCCGCACCAACGAGGCCTACGTTTCCGCGTACTTCGACCACTGGTTGCGCGGGCGGTCCGGCCGACTGCTGGACGGGCCGGCAGACCGTTACCCCGCGATGCAGGTCGTCGACTGACCCCGCAGGGGTCGATCAGCTGCCGAAGTGTCGGCGCGCGCCCTCGATGTGGCCGAGATACCGGTTGGTCCATTCGCACAGGGCGTCGACCGTGGCGCGCAGGGCGCGGCCCGGCTCGGTGAGCGTGTACTCCACCCGCGGCGGCACAGTGGGGTACACCTTCCGGTCGACCAGGCCGTTGCGCTCCAGCATGCGCAGGTTCTGGGTGAGCATCTTGTGGCTGACTCCCTCGACCTCGTTCCGCAGTTCGCTGAAGCGCAGGGTGCGCTCTCCGAGCGCCTCGATGATCAGGAGCGCCCACTTGTTGGCGACGTCCGAGAAGATCTCCCGGGCCAGTGAGTCGGCGCGCCTCAGGTCCGCGTCCTCAGGCAGGCCTTCGAGCAGTTGCTTGGTCGCCATCAGCTTCCCCAGTCACCGAAAACGTCGCGTTCTTCGAGGTCGACGTCACTCTCCTACAGTTCCTGAGTAACCACAAGAGAGTCAGCCGGTTCGTTCCAGCCTGCTTCGCGACGACAGGCCTAGCCCACCTTGCGGCCCCGAAGTGGTTCGGTGTTCGCGCCGGCTCCCTGACGCATGCCCTGCAGAAACTCCTCCAGCACCTCCACGGCCGTACGCTCCGGTCGCCAGCGCAGTTCCGTTCGGGCCCGCGAGCAGTCCATCAGCGGCAGTCGCAGCACGGCGTCGAAGAGGTGCGGCGAGGCGGGCAGCAGGTGCAGGCCCCAGGCGGCGGCGATCGCCTTGCGGGCGGCGGGGCGTGGCAACGGCACCGGGCGCGCGCCGAGCATCTCGCCCAGCGTCTGTGCGTCGACGGGTGGCTCGCCCGCCAGGTTGAAGGCGCCGCGGACGTCGCTGTGCAGCGCGAGTTGGTACGCCCTGGCCGCGTCGTCGGTGTGCAGTGCCTGCACACGCAGACCGGGGATGTCGGGCAGGACGGGGAGCAGTTCCGGACGAGCCAGCGGTCCCGGAAGAAAGCGGCCGCCGAATATCCGGCGTTGCTCGCTCGCCGACTCCCGCTTGAAGAGGAACGCGGGCCGCATCCGCACGACCCGGACAGCGGGGTGTTCGTGTTCGAAGGCGTCCAGTGACCGCTCCAGGTAGGCCTTCTCCCGGCAGTACGCGGCATCGGGCCAGCCGTGGGTCGGCCAGGACTCGTCAACGGCGTGTTCCTTGGGGCCCGGCGAGTACGCGCCGACCGACGAGGCGTACACCAGTGCGGGTACCCTCGCGGCGGCCACCGCCTCGAACACCCGGATGCTGCCGAGGACGTTGGTGCGCCACGTGGCGACCGGGTCGTGCGTGGGCTGGAACGCCCAGGCGAGGTGTACGACGGCGTCGGCTCCCTCGAACTCCTCGACCAGATCCGAGTCCTCGTCCGCCAGATCCACCGCGGACCACTCGGTCCTGGCCGGCGACCAGTCCGGGATCCGCCGGGCCAGCCCCCGCACCGAGCCCACCCCCGCGTCCTCGGCCAGCAGCCGCACCAGACTGGTGCCCACATTGCCGGTGGCTCCCGTGACGACGATCCTGACGCCGGATTCACTGCTCACTGTCGGCTCCTCAGGGAGGGTCTGACCCACGCGCGTAGCGGGGAAGGTGTCCGGGAGCCGGGTACCCAGTGCCTGCGGATGCACGCGGACACACCGGCCCCGTACGCCGTCCCGAGAGCTTCCGGGCCGTGCCGCCGGAATCGCACGGACAGCGGTCCCGAAGGGTCGTTCAGTTTTTCGATGGCGGCCGAGATCCGGCACCCCGGTTTGCCATGCCTGAGCGGAGGCGAGGCTGGATTCATCAGGAAACGGGGCAGTCGGGAAGCACAGACACCGCCAACCAGGCCGTGCCGCGACGCAGTCAGGGAGATCAGGCAATGGCAGGACCAGAGCATCCGGAGACCCACGGGAAACGGCCCGTGGCAACGCCACCGGCCGCCGGGCTCACCGAGGCACTGGAAGCCATCGGGACCGGGGCGTACCTCGTGGACGAGCAGGGTCGCATCGTCGCCGTCAACTCCCGCGCCGAGAAGTATCTGGACAGGCCGGCCACGGATCTCTACGGGCATGACGCACACGACCTGCTGCACCGCGACGGCCACGGCCAGCCCCTGCCGAGGACCCGATGCCGTATGCGGCAAGCCTTCCACGCCGGGTACGCGGCCATGGGCGAGGAGGAGCACTTCGCCCGTGGGGACGGCTCCCTGCTGCCCGTCTCGTGGCTGATCGCACCGTTCAGCCCCGGCGGGCACGAGCCCAGCACGCTCGTCCTCTTCCACGCCGCCCGGCCCGCGCGGGAAACGGCCCCGCTGCCCGAGCCGGAGGCGACGTTGCTGCCGGAGATCGAGCGGCTCGCGCTGCTGGCCGCGACCACCTCGCAGCTGACCTCCACTCTCGATGTCGAAGAGGCTTTGCGGCGGCTGGTGACCCTGGTGGTGCCCCGGCTGGCCGACTGGGCCATCATCGACCTGATCACCGAGCGGGACGAGGTGTGGCGCACTGTCGTCGTCGAGGCGAACGACTACGGTCTGGTGCACCACGAGGAGCTGCAGGGCCCCATGCCACCGGTCCCCGAGGGATCCCCGATGCCCTTGTCCAGGGCGCTGCGTGGGGTCGCCTCGACACTGGCCGGTCCGCAGACCTACCAGGGGCCGCCGGATTCCGGCATCGCGGTCGAACAGCGCCGCCTGTTCGACGCCACCGGCATCCATTCCGCGGCCATCGCCCCCATCCGCAGTACACGAGCGGTCCTCGGGGCGATGACCCTGGGGCGCGCCAAACAGCCCGGCGACTTCGGCGCCGTCGATCTTCCCCTGATCGAGGACATCGCCCGCCGGGCCGGCCTCGCGCTGGACAACGCTCGTCTCTACCAGCGCCAGCGCAAGGTCGCGGAGACCATGCAGAACCATCTGCTGCCCCAGATGCCGCGCGTGCCCCGGCTGCAGATGGCGGTCCGCTATCTGCCCGCGCCCGACGCCTCACAGGTCGGGGGCGACTGGTACGACGCCTTCTCCCTGTCCGACGGCGCCACCGCGCTGGCCATCGGTGATGTCGTCGGCCACGACCTGGAGGCGGCGGCCGGCATGGCGCAGGTGCGCAACATGCTCCGCGCCTACGCCTGGGCCCTGCAGTCGCCGCCCAGCCGGATCGTCGAACGCCTCGACGAGGCGGTGCTGCACATCACGGACGTCGCCATGGCAACCATGATCCTCGCGCGGATCGAAGAGGCCCACGACGGCCAGTGGAAACTGACCTGGACCAACGCCGGCCACCCGCCGCCCCTGTTGATCAGCCACGACGGCCTGGCCGACTATCTCACCGAGGGTCATGGCATTCTGCTGGGCACCGGAGCCCAGAAGCCCCGCACCGACGCCTCCACCCTGCTGCCGCGGGGTTCCACCCTTCTCTTCTACACCGACGGTCTGATCGAGGAGCCCGGTCACACCCTCGACGAGGGTCTCCACCGACTGCGCCGGCATGCCGCCGCCCTCGCCCACCGCCCTCTGGACTCCTTCACCGATCAGCTGCTGGACCGGGTCCGGCCGGGCGCCAACGATGACGACGTCGCCCTCCTCGCCCTGCGGATGCCGATGTCCACGTAGGCCCCGCGCGTCGAGGGCACGGCGACGACGGCTTATCACTTGTGGTGGGGCGGCTTATCAGTTGTGGTGGGACGGCGGAGGGGCGGTCGAGCCGCGGACGACGAGTTCGATCGGCGGTTCGCTCGCCGCGGGCAGGTCGGTATCGGGCGCCTCGATGGCCTGTACGAGGAGCCTGATCCCTTCCCGTGCCGCTTCGTCGAAGGGCTGACGCACGGTGGTCAAAGGAGGATGGACGTAGGCGAAGACGGGGTTGCCGTCGAAGCCCACCACGCTGATGTCCTCCGGCACCCGGCGGCCGGCTTCCCGCAGGGCATGCACAAGGCCGATGGCCATTTCGTCGCCCGCGGCGAACACCCCGGTCACGGAGGGGTCCGCGGCCAACGCGCGGCCCGCTTCGAAGCCGGACTCGGGTGACCAGTCCCCCTCGATCACCGGAGGTTCGTACGCCCCCCGTGCCGCCAGCGCCGCCCGCCAGCCCTCGGTACGGTCCTTCGAGGCGTACCACTGGCGCGGACCGGCGAGGTGATGGACCGTGGTGTGTCCCAGATCCAGCAGGTGATCCGTGGCCGCCCTCGCCAGTTCGAACGCGCCCACGCCTGCGGTCAGGGTCCGGGCGGAGGTGAAGGCCGGGGGTGCGCCGAGGAAGAGGAGCGGCACGTCGATCCTGACGGAGACCTCGCCCTCCACGATGGGTTCGGAGACGACGATGCCGTCCACGCCCTGCTCGACGAGTGAGTTCACGGCGCCGGCGATGCCTTCGGGCTGGCCGTCGACCGTGTTGACCATGCGTAGCGCGTAACCGGCGTCGCGTACGGCCCTTTCGATGCCGACGAGAAGTGAGGCGGTGCCGTATCCGGCGGTGCCGAGGGCTACGACGCCGATGGACCGACTGCGGCCTGAGGCCAGCGCCCGGGCGGCGTGGTTCAGCCGGTAACCGAGTTGCTCCGCGGCTTCCAGGACGCGTCGGCGAGCCTCTTCGGAGACGTACGGCTCGTTGTTGAGGACCCGCGACACCGTCTTGCGCGACACCCCGGCCACCCGTGCCACATCCGCGCTGCGCGGCGCCGCCGGAGCCGTACCGTGCGCCACTGCTCGTGTCATCGAATCTCCCGATCGACGCATGCCTCTGCTGAACGAGGCCCATGATATGACCGCGCGATCACTGAGCGCGCGGTCATCTCTACGGAGCCGAGGAGCCTGCGTCAAGTGCGCCGACGGAATTTCCTGCCGCGTCGGGCTGTCCCACGGCCTGTCGTCAGCGCAGTGCCCCCTTGGTCGCGTCGGCGATGAACCCGCGGGCGAAGAAGGTGAACACCAGCACCAGCGGGATGACCGACAGCAGCACCCCCGCCATCACCATGCTGTAGTCGGTGGAGTGGCCGGCGTACAGCTGGGCCAGCGCCACCTGGAGGGTGAGGCGGTCGGGGTTGACCAGCATCACCAGCGGCAGGATGTAGTCGTTCCAGGCCGCGATGAAGGTGTAGATACCGAGGAACGCCAGGGCCGGGCGGACGCACGGCAGGACGACGTGCCAGTACAGCCGGAAGAACCCGGCGCCCTCGATGCGGGCCGCGTCCAGCAGTTCGTCGGGGACGCTGGTGGTGGTGTACTGGCGCATCCAGAAGATGCCGAAGGCGTTGGCCGCGGCCGGCACGATGAGCGCCTTGAGGGTGCCCAGCCAGCCCAGCTGCACCATGATCTCGTACTGCGGGATGATCGCCAGCTGCGTCGGCAGCAGATACATCGACAGCAGCACGCCGAAGAAGAACTTCTTGCCGGGGAAGTCGTACTTGGCGAAGGCGAAGGCCGCCAGCGAGTCGAAGAACAGCACCAGGGCCGTCGTACAGACCGCGACGGTCACCGTGTTGAACAGCGATCCGAAGAAGTCCATCTTGTCGAAGAGGTGCTGGACGTTGTTCAGCAGGTTGCCGCCGAGCCACAGCTTCGGCGGGTAGCTGTAGATGTCCTGCGAGGTGTTCGTCGCCATGACGACGATCCAGTAGAACGGGAACACCGAGATGACCACGCCGAGCATCAGGATGACGTGGACGCTCAGCCCCCGGACGCGCTTGCGGTTGATGCCGTTCACGGCCGTCGCTCCTTACGCTGCACCAGACGCCAGTTGACGAGGACGATGAGCAGGATCAGCAGGAAGAAGGCCCAGACGATCGCGGCGCCGTAGCCGAAGTCGTTGTTGTCGAAGGCCTGGTGGTAGAAGTACAGCAACGTGGTCAGACCGGCCTGGCCCGGTCCGCCGGAGTTGGGGTTGGTGGCCGCCTCGCTGCCGAACAGCACCTGGGGTTCGGTGAAGCTCTGCAGACCGGTGACGGTGGAGACCACCACGGTGAACAGGATGATGGGCCGCAGCAGCGGGATCGTGATGGAGAAGAAGATCCGGGCCGGCCCGGCACCGTCCATCCGGGCGGCCTCGTAGACCTCCGAGGGGATCGCCTGGAGGCCGGCAAGATAGATGATGGCGTTGTAGCCGGTCCACTGCCAGGTCATCAGCGCCGCGATCACCAGTTTGATGGTCCACTCGTTGCTCATCCAGGGCACGGCCGACACATGCAGCGACCGGAGGATGGCGTTGATGAGGCCGAAGTTGTTGCTGAAGATCGCTCCGAAGAAGATCGCGATGGCCACCAGCGAGGTGATGCTGGGGATGAACAGGGCGACCCGGTAGAAGGCCGTGAACCGCTTGGTGGAGTTCACCAGTACCGCGAGCACGAGCGCCAGGAAGAGCATCGGCACGGTCGACAGCACCCAGATGACGAGGGTGTTGCGCACGGACAGCCAGAAGATCGGGTCGTCCCAGAGGAAGCGGAACTGCTGGAACCCGACGAAGTGCATGTCTCCGATGCCGTCCCACTTCTGGAACGCCAGGTACACGGTGTAGAGCACCGGGAAGAGCATGAAGACCGAGAAGATCAGGTAGTACGGCGAGATGGCCAGGTACTGCGGCCAGTGCCTGGCGACCCGCCGCGGCGGGCCCTGCCGGGGCCCGGCCGACACCGGCCGGATCCGGCGGCCCGGCCGGCCCGGACCGCCGCGCGGGCGGTCCGGAGCCGGTCGGCGGGCACCGCCGGTGTCGGATCCGGAGGTCGGTCCGGTGGGCGCCGGGCCGACTACCGGGGTTGGCGACATGTCACTTCACTCCCTGACGCTCGGCGATCTGCTTGGCCTGGCTCACCGCGTCCTTCCAGGCCTCGTCGGGGTCCTTGCCCTTGGCCTCGATGCTGGTCAGCTCACTGAAGTAGGGCGCGGAGACCGCCGCGTCGGCCGGTGCCTCGTAGGCCGCGGGAATCCGCTCGGCCGCCGGACCGAAGATCTCGATGGTCTTCTGGCCACCGAAGAAGGCGTCGCCGCCGGTCAGCGCCGGCAGTTTGTACGCGGCCGGGGCGGTCGGGAACAGGGCCGCGTCGGTGAAGCCGCGGGCCTGGTTCTCCGGGCTGAGGATCCAGCTGATGATCTTGAAGGCCTCCTCGGGGTTGCCGCTGGTCGCGGGGATCGCCAGGAAGGACCCGCCGAGGTTGGACGGCCCTCCCGGCAGGCTCGCCACCCGCCAGTTGCCCTTGGTGCCCGGCGCGGCGTTGCTGATGTCGAGGGCGTGCCAGGCGGCGCCGATCTCGGTGCCGAGGGCGCCGTTGCTGATCGCGGCGTTCCAGGTGTTGTCGTTGATCTTGGCGTCGATGCCGAGGGTGTAGGGCTTCACGGCGGTGGTCCAGGCGGTGCGGATGTGGTCCTGGTCGCCGATGAACTTGTTGTCCGCGTCGATGAACCGCTGGGTGCCCTGGCCGATCATCATCGAGAACACCGAGCCGATGTTGTTGATCAGGAAGGTCTTCGGGAGCGCCTTGTGCAGCTCGACGCCGGCCTTGAAGTAGTCGTCCCAGGTGGACAGTTCGGCGGAGACCTTGGCGGGGTCGGTGGGCAGACCCGCCTTCGCGAAGAGGTCCTCGCGGTAGAAGGTGGCGCAGGGGCCGATGTCGATCGGGAAGCCGATGAGCTTGCCGTCCTGGGTGGTGGCCTGCTTCAGCTTCCACGACAGGTACTGCGGGACCAGCTTGTCCGCGCCGACGGTCTTCAGGTCGACGAAACGGTCCGCGTTCGGCAGGAAGGAGGCGATGTCCTCGCCCTTGATGCCGGTGATGTCCGGCGCGGACTGTGCGGCTCTGAGGCCGGTGAGCAGCTTGGTCTTGAAGTCGCCGCCGACTACGGACGTCTTGAGGCTGATGTCGGAGAAGTGCTTCTTGGCGTCCGCGACGACCTTGTCGCTGAGGCCTCCCGACCAGTACCAGAGGGCCAGGTTCTTGCTGTCCTTGCTGCCGCTCGATCCGGAGCCGCCGCCGCACGCCGCGGTGGCTCCTGCGGCGGCGGCCGTCAGTACGGCGGCCTGAAGGAATCGTCTGCGGGAAAGGTCCACGTTCTTCTCCTGGCTTCGGTGTGCTCGGTGGTTTCGGGGTGTCCGGCATGTCCGGCGGGACCTGCGTGTCAGAGCCGCGGTGGGGGCGCGGCGGAAGGCCGGGTGGCTGAAGAGCATCGGCGTGGGTGGTTAACCCTTCAGCCACCCGGGGTGTGCGACCTGGTCCTCTCAGACGGTGCCGACGCGTCCATGACGGCGGAATATGCCGTTCGTCCGCTTCGGCCGACCGGAGTGGGGTCCGGACCTGGGCTCCGAATTACGCAAGAGAGTGCACCCGGTGCGCGGGTTTGACAAGGGTCAAGCGGGTATCGAGACATTCATGCGCGACTTTGCTTGAGTTTGGAGAGTTCGCGAGTATGGTCTGCCGCATGCTCCCTGACCGAAGACATCTGCTGATCCTGCGTGCCCTGCGCGCGGACGGGCCCACGTCGGTGGTCTCCCTCGCCGAGAAGATCGGGGCGAGCGAGGCCACGATCCGGCGCGATCTCGCGCAACTGGAGGACGAGGGACTACTGAAGAGGGTCTACGGCGGTGCCGCGCCCGTCGTGGGCGAGGACGACCCGTTCGCCGATGTGGCCGGTGAACGGGTCGAGGCGAAGGACGCACTGGCCGCGTGGTGCGCAAACCTCGTCAGGGACGGTGAGACCGTGCTGCTCGACATTGGCACCACCGCTCACCGGGTGGCCCGCCAACTGCACGGCCGCTCCCTGACCGTGATCACCAGCAACCTGGCCGTCTACGAGGAGCTCCAGGACGACAAGGACATCCAGCTGATCCTGCTGGGCGGTGTGGTGCGGCGTGACTACCGCTCGCTGGTCGGTTTCCTCACCGAGGACAATCTGCGCCAGGTCCACGCCGACCGGCTGTTCCTGGGCACCAGCGGGGTGCGGCCCGACGGGCAGGTGCTGGACACCACCGCCGTCGAGGTGCCTGTCAAACGGGCGATGATCGCCGCCAGCGCGCAGGTGGTCCTCGTCGCCGACACGGGCAAGTTCCCCGGCACCGGAATGGCCCGCGTGTGCGGCCCGGACGAGCTGGACATCGTGGTGACCAACGCACCGGGGGACGAGAAGACCTGCGGTCGGCTCCGTGAGGCGGGGGTCGAGGTGGTCGAGGTATGAGAGCCACGGTCCTGGGCGGCCGGGGCTTACGTGTTTCGCCGGCTACCGGGCGCTGCTCGGCGACCACGGCGGGGGACGCGTCACCGATGTGCCCCTGGACGGCGTGCGGCTGACGGCCCGCCCGGCAGGTCCGGGGCGGTCGGCCGAGCACGCGTTCACTGGACAGCCGTAAACCCGGTCGGCCGCACCGCGCCGAACACCCCGGAGGAACTCATGTGCGCCAAGGCCGTGTTCGGCCGACAGGCACTCGATCGTCGCGGGCGGTCCGGCGCGGTCGGTGGGCTCAGCGGTGGCTCGCCCGGTGCGCGGTGATCAGGTTCCGGTACCAGTGGTAGCTGTCCTTGGGGGTGCGGGTCTGGGTGTCGTAGTCGACGCGGATCAGTCCGAACCGCTGGTCGTAGCCGCGGGCCCACTCGAAGTTGTCGAGCAGCGACCAGACGTAGTAGCCGCGGACGTCCACTCCGGCGGCGATCGCGTCGGCGACCGCCTGGAGGTGGTCGGCGAGGTAGCGGGTGCGGTCGCCGTCGTGGACGTGGCCGTCGGGGGTGACGGTGTCGGCCTCGGCGGAGCCGTTCTCGGTGATCCAGATCGGGGGCAACCGCGGGTAGCGGTCGTGGAGTTGGGCCAGCAGTTCGGTGAACGCCGAGGGGACGACCGGCCAGCCCATGGTGGTGTGCCGGGTGCCGTACGGGTCGGTCTCGGCCACGCCGATGTCGACCGCGGTGCGCTGTTCGGGATCGGGCTCCCGGTGGGGTGCGGCGGTCACGCAGATCGGCCGGTAGTAGTTGAGGCCGACGAAGTCCAGGGGTACGCCGATCACTGCCAGATCGCCCGGCTGTCGCCAGGGGCCGTCGGCGAGTCCGGCCCAGGTCTCGGCCTCGTGGGCGGGGTAGCGTCCGGCGAACAGCGGCTCGGCCCAGACGTCGTTGTGCAGGGTCTCGGCGCGGCGGCGGGCGGCGAGGTCGTCGGACCGGTCGGAGGCGGCGTGGACCCGGTCCAGGTTGAGGGTGATGCCGACCTCCTGGTCACCCGCCGCGCGCAGGGCGCGTACGGCCAGGCCGTGGCCGACGAGCAGATGGTGGGCGGCGGCCAGGGCACCGCGGCCCTCCCGGGTGCCCGGCGCGTGGCGGCCCTCGGCGTGGCCGACGAAAGCGGAGCAGTACGGCTCGTTGAGGGTGATCCAGCGGCGCACCCGGTCGCCGTAGCGCTCGGCGACGAGCGCCGCGTACGCCGCGAACGCCTCCGCCGTCTCCCGGACACGCCAGCCGCCACGGTCCTCCAGGGCCTGCGGCAGGTCCCAGTGGTAGAGGGTGACGGCGGGGGCGATGCCCGCGGTCAGCAACTCATCGAGCAGACGGTCGTAGAAGTCCAGGCCCTTGGCGTTGACCGCGCCGGTGCCCTCGGGCAGCAGACGGGACCAGGAGATCGAGAAGCGGTAGTCGTGGACGCCGAGTTCGCGCAGCAGCGCGATGTCCTCGCGGTAGCGGTGGTAGTGGTCGGCGGCCGTGTCACCGGTGGCGCCGTCGAGCGTTCGGCCCGGGGTGTGGCTGAAGGTGTCCCAGATGGAGGGGCCTCGGCCGTCCTCGTCGTGGGCGCCCTCGATCTGGTAGGCGGCGGTGGCGGCACCGAAGCGGAAGGCGGGGGGCAGTACCGGGAAGGCGGGGCTGCTCATGCGGTTCCGTTCTCGGAGGAGGCGAAGGACGCGCCGCTGGTCACGGCCTGGAGGCAAGTTGAAGCGCTTCGACGCTGCCATCGGTTCGACGTGCTGTCAATGACACGCGGCAAAGTAACTTTCTCGGTGTTACTACCTCTTGTTTCGTGAGAAACATGTCATTAGCGTTCCCCGCCAGGTGAAGCGCTTCGATGGATCAGCGGGCGGAAGCCATGCCGTACCTCGCCCACCGCACCCCCCGAAAGGACTCGACCTCGTGTCGGACAAGCAGCAGGCGGACGCCACCCTCCCCAATCCCGTCATCCCCGGTTTCCACCCCGACCCCAGCATCTGCCGTGTGGGCGACGACTACTACGTGGTGTGCTCCAGCTTCGAGTACTTCCCCGGCATCCCCGTCTTCCACAGCCGCGACCTGTTCCACTGGACGCAGATCGGCAACGCCCTCGACCGGCCGGAGCAGCTCCGGCTGACCGCCGACACGCCGGCGTCCGGCGGTATCTACGCCCCTACCCTGCGCCACCACGAAGGCCGCTTCTGGCTCATCGTCACCAACGTGACGGAGGGCGAGGGCAACCTGCTGTTCACCGCGACCGACCCGGCCGGACCCTGGTCCGACCCGATCCGTCTGTCCGAGGTCCCCGGCATCGACCCGGACCTCGCGTGGGACGAGGACGGCACGTGCTGGTGCACGATCGCCGGGGTCTCACAGGTCCGCATCGACCCGCACACCGGGGAGGCGTTCGGGCCTCCGCGCAAACTCTGGTCCGGCGCGCCGGGGGCCAAGGCGCCCGAAGCACCGCACCTGTACCGGATCGGCGACTACTGGTACCTGCTCATCGCCGAGGGCGGCACCGAGCGGTGCCACGGCGTCTCGATCGCCAGGGGACGAACACCGGCGGGTCCGTTCGAGCCGTGCCCGGACAACCCGGTCCTCACCCACCGAGGCACCGACGAGCCCATCCAGAACACGGGCCACGCGGATCTGGTCCAGGGGCCCGACGGCTCGTGGTGGCTGGCCCTGCTGGGCGTCCGGCCGCGCGGCGGAACCCCGGGCTGGCACGTGCTGGGCCGCGAGACCTTCCTGGCACCCGTCGAATGGGTGGACGGCTGGCCCGTCGTCGACAAGGTGACATCCGAACTGCCCGCTCCCGCCTGGCCTCTCGTCCCCGGCCCCGCAGAGGCGGTCCGCGACGACTTCGACCTCAGCGAGCTGCGACCGAAGTGGATCTCGCTGCGCGACCGTCCGGCGGAGCTCTGCACCACCAAGGAACGGTCCGGCTGGCTGACGCTGCGCGCCCGGGGCGGCTCCCTGGACGAACCGGACGTCGTGTTCGTCGGCCGCCGCCAGCAGCACCTGGCCTGCGAGGCGCGCACACGGATCGACCCGGCGGAAGGACGCGGCGGCCTCGCGGTACGACTGGACGAGGAGCACCACTACGAGATCGAGGCCTCCGAAGGAGAGGTGCGCGTCCTCAGCCGCGTCGGGCCGCTGCGCACTGTCGTGGGGTCCCTGGCCGTGCCCGCCGGGCCCGTGGTCCTCGGTGTCCGCATCGCCGCCACGCCGCCCCGGGACGCCCGCACCGGCCCGGACACCGTGACGCTCGGCGTGGAGGAGCCGGACGGCACGTTCACCGCGCTCGGCGCCCTCGACGGCCGCTATCTGTCGACGGAGGTGGCGGGCGGCTTCACCGGCCGGGTCATCGGCATGTACGCCGCCGCCGGCACGGTCCACTTCGACTGGTTCGACTACGAACAGTCCAACTCCTGAACCCCTGTCACGACACCGTTCGAGGACGGCCGACCCCATGGCCGGCTGTCCTCGGCATCCCCCCCACGGGCGGAACCCCCGCTCGTCCCACAGGGAAGGACCGAAAATGAAAGGGACCCAACAGCCCGCCCCGCGCCGCAGTCGCGGCCCCGGCCGTCTGTTCCGCCTCGTCCTGGCGCTGGTCGCCGCGATCGGGCTGACCAGCACCACCGCGTTCGCACTGCCGAGCCACGAGGATCTCTCCCCCGCCCGGCTCACGCTGCCCCGGCTCGCCGCCGCCCCGATGGACACGGTGGCCGCGATGCAACCCAGCTGGAACCTGGGCAACACCCTCGACGCGATCCCCGACGAGACGTCGTGGGGCAACCCGCCGGTCACCAAAGCCCTGTTGGACACCATCAAGGCTCAGGGCTTCCGCAGTGTCCGGCTCCCCGTCACCTGGGGCGGCCACCAGTCCGCCACCGCCCCCTACACGATCGACGCGACATGGATGAACCGCGTCAAGCAGGTCGTCGACTGGGCACTGGCCGACGGCCTCCACGTCGTGCTCAACGTCCATCACGACTCATGGCAGTGGATCGCCACCATGCCCACCGACCATGACAACGTGCTGGCCCGCTTCAAGGCCACTTGGGCCCAGATAGCGGCCAAGTTCCGCGACTCCCCGCAGTCGCTGCTGTTCGAGAGCAACAACGAACCGCAGTTCAACAACACCACCGACGCCCAGGGCAACCAGTACAACAACGAGCTCAACACCGCCTTCCACACCCTGGTGAGGCAGTCCGGCGGCAACAACGCGACCCGGCTGCTGGTGCTGCCCACCCTCCACACCAACGCCGGCCAGGACTTCCTGGACATCCTGGCCGCGGAGATGAAGTCGCTGAACGACCCCAACCTCGTCGCCACGGTGCACTACTACGGCTACTGGCCCTTCAGCGTGAACATCGCGGGCGGCACCCGGTTCGACGCCACCTCTCAGCAGGACATGACGGACACCTTCACCCGGATCCGCAACACGCTCACCTCCAAGGGCATCCCCGTCTACCTGGGGGAGTACGGCCTGCTGAACTTCCCCGACTACAACCACCCCGCCCGCGTCGAACTGGGCGAGTCGCTCAAGTACTTCGAGCAGTTCGGTTACGAGGCCCGCGCGGCCGGAGTGACCACGGCTCTGTGGGACGCCTTCAACTTCCTGAACCGCACCACGATGCAGTGGCGCGACCCCGCCATCATCGACCAGATCAAGTCGAGCTGGACGACCCGCTCCGGCACCGCCTCGTTCGACCGGATCTTCCTGGCGAAGTCGAGTGCGATCACCGCCCAGACGCTCACCCTGAACCCGAACGGCGGTAGCTTCCGGGGGCTGTGGCAGGGCAGCACCATGCTCGCCCAGGGCCGGGACTACACCGTCTCCGGCAACCAGCTCACCCTCACGGCAGCCGCCCTCACCCGGCTCGCGGGCAACCGCGCCTACGGAGTCAACGCGACCGTCGAGGCCCGTTTCAGCCGGGGAATCCCCTGGAAGATCCATGTGACCACGTACGACAGGCCGGTGCTCTCGAACGCGACGGGCAACACCAACGGTGTCAGCATCCCCACCCAGTTCCGCGGTGACCAGTTGGCGACCGTGGAGGCCAAGTACGCCGACGGCAGCAACGCCGGCCCGACGGACTGGACCCCCTACCAGGAGTTCAACGAGGCCTTCTCCCCCGACTATCCGGGCAGCGCCCTCCTGCTCACCTCCAGGTTCGTCAACTCGCTGCGGGACAACACGCAGGCGACGCTCACCTTCCACTTCTGGAGCGGAGCCACCGTGACGTACCGCGTGACGAAGTCCGGAAGCACGGTCACCGGCACCGTCGGCTGACGGCCGGTCGTTCTTGCCCGGGTGCCTGCTTGGGCACCCGGGCTCCCGGCTGCCGGGCCGCTCCGCTCAGCCCTTCGGCGGGGCCGTGCTCTCCCGGACCGTGAGGGTGGTGGCGATCTCCACCCCCACCTGGGGCACGTCCTCACCCCTGCCCAGCGCCAGTGCCATCTCGGTGGCGGCCGCCGCCATCTCCGCGAGCGGCTGGTGGACCGTCGTCAGCGGCGGATCCACCCAGGCCACGGCCGGTACGTCGTCGAAGCCCACCACGCTCAGATCCTGCGGGATGCCCAGCCCGAGCTCGCGGGCGGCCTGGTAGACGCCCAGGGCCTGCATGTCGTTGGCGGTGAAGACGGCGGTGGGGCGGTCGGGGCGGGACAGCAGATCGTGTGCCGCCGTACGGCCGTCCTCCCGGGTGAGGAGGGTCCTGACCACCAGATCGGGGTCCACCGGCAGGCCGGCCTCGGTGAGTGCGGAGGTGTAGCCGGCCAGGCGTGCCAGGCAGAAGGGATGATCGGGCCCGCTGATCATGGCGATGCGCCGGTGCCCGAGTCCGATCAGGTGCCGGGTCGCGGCCTGGCCGCCCCTCCAGTTGGTGGCGCCCACGAACGGTACGTCGTCGGGGAGTTCCTCGTTCGGGTCGAAGACGACGAACGGGATGCCCTTCGCGGTCAGTTGGGCGCGTTCCTCCTCCGAGAGCTGCGCCACCGAGAGGACACACTGCGGGCGCCGGTCCACGGTTTCGTCGATGGTCCTGGCCGGGGTGTCCTGGAGGCCGAACTCCGACACCAGAACGCCGACCTTGTTCTTCCTGGCCACCCGTTCGACACCGCGAATGATCTCCACGGCCCACATGTTCTCCAGCTCGCGGAAGACCAGTTCGACGAGTTTGCTGCGGTTCTTCGGGGGCTTGC
Organism: Streptomyces sp. ME02-8801-2C; assembly: GCF_033793965.1. Classification (NCBI taxonomy): domain Bacteria; kingdom Bacillati; phylum Actinomycetota; class Actinomycetes; order Kitasatosporales; family Streptomycetaceae; genus Streptomyces; species Streptomyces sp. ME02-8801-2C. Next base: position 91,133 of record NZ_JARAXP010000003.1, read on the forward strand.
GGTAGCCGTACCGGTGGATCAGCTCCTCGACGCGCGCCCGGGTCTCGTCCGACACACCCGACCGGCCGTTGAGGACCTTCGACACCGTGGGAACCGACACTCCGGCGGACTCGGCGATGTACGCGATGGTGACCGCTGCCGGCCCTCCCCCGGCTTCTCCCCCACCCCTTCGCGTGCCTGTGCCCGTACGCCGCTCTTCGGTCGCGTCCACGGAAGGCGTGTCTGATCGGCTGTCCGGCACGGCTGTCGGTCCCCATCCCCTGGCCCAGTGAAGCGGTCAGTCTGACATCCCTGGCAGCGGGAACCCCACCGGAGCGGAACCCCGCAGTCGACGCCGTCAGACTTCCTGGCCTAGACCACTGGGTCAAGTTTCCATTTCTCCTGACCGAGCCGGCGACAGAAGCGTGTTACCAGCGGTAAGTTCCCGCTGCCCCCTCCACTTCACAGGAGTTCCGCACTATGCGCCGTCTTCTCACCTGCCTCACGGCCGCGGCCGTCACCTGCGGCGGGTTCGTCGCGACCGCCTCCCCGGCAGCCGCCGCCGACCCGGCCTCCGGATCCTTCAGCACCCTCACCTACAACGTCGCCGGCCTGCCGGCGATCCTCTCCAGCGCGTCCACGCCGCGCGACACCAGCACCACGGCCATCGGCCAGCGCATCGCGCCGTACGACATCGTGCATGTCGAGGAGGACTTCAACTACCACGCCAACCTCTACGCGGCGGACACGGCGCACGCCTACCGCACGCCCACCAGCGGTGGCGCCGGTATCGGCAGCGGACTCAACACGCTGTCCAAACTCCCCTACGACGCGGACGACTTCGAGCGCGTGCGCTGGAACTCCTGCCAGTGGGACTCCGGCGACTGCCTGACGCCCAAGGGGTTCACCTTCATACGTGAGCGCCTCGCGGAGGGCGTCTACGTCGACTTCTACAACCTGCACACCAACGCCGGCACCAACGACGGCGACCAGGCGTCACGCGCCGACAATCTCAACCAGCTCACCGACTTCATCAAGACCCACTCCGCCGGCAACGCCGTCGTGGTCATGGGCGACACCAACACCCGCTACACCCGCGCCGCCGACACCATCGCCGAGTTCGGCGCGGCCAACGGGCTCACCGACGCCTGGGTGAAGCTCGTCCGCGGTGGCACTCCGCCCGCCAAGGGCAGCGACGCCCTGGTCTGCGACCAGACCGGGACCACTGTCCCCAACACCTGCGAGGTCGTCGACAAGGTCCTCTACCGCGGCAGCAAACTCGTGTCGCTCGACGCCACGTCGTACAACAACGAGCACGCCAAGTTCCTCACGGACGCCGGTCTCATGCTGTCCGACCACGACCCGATCGCGGTCGGCTTCTCCTGGTCCCGCAATGCCGCCTTCCAGCTCAGCGACCAGTACGGCGGGCCGCACGGCGACTACTACAACGACATCGACGCCGTGCCGGCGGGCGCCCGCCCGGTCAGCATCTCGCTGCGCAGCGGCTCCCGCGTCGACGGCGTCGGCCTGACCCTCGACAACGGCAAGGTCCTCAGCCACGGCGGCTCCGGCGGGACGGTCTCGTCCCTGACGCTGGGCAGCGGGGAGTACGTCACCTCCGCCCAGCTGTGCCAGGCGGAGAAGAGCGGCCACACCCGGATCTTCTACGCCAAGTTCGACACGAACCTCGGCAGAAGCCTGTCCGGCGGCACCACCACGTCCGACTGTGTGACACGCACCGCGCCCTCGGGGTGGCAGCTCGCCGGGTTCCACGGACGCTCCGGTGACGAGATCGACAAGCTGGGCTTCATCTTCACGAAGCGCTGAAGCGTCTTCCTGGTCGGAAGCACGGAAGCATGCGGCGGCGGCCTCAGGGCCGTCGCCGCTTTGTGGTCAGCGGATCACGAACGTCATCACTCTTCTGGCGGGGAGCGCGACGGTGAACGAGCCGTTGGACACACCGGTCGTACCCTGCGACGCGACGTTCCTGGTCGCGTCGGTCAGCCAGGACGCGACGCTGGACGCGCCAGTGTTGACGAGCGTGAACTGCTGACTCACCGCGGCGGTGGCCTTGTTGACGGCGACGACGACTGTGGAGCCGCCGCCCAGGTGCGCCGAGACATAGACGTTCGTCGCCAGCACGGCGTAGTCGTCACGCCAGCATCATTGTTGACGTACAGCTGCCGGAGGTTCAAGGTGCTCACCGGCGCCTTGTGCTCGCCGTTCGCGGCCGCGGTCCAGCCGGTGATCGCCTTGCCGCCGCTGATCACGGGCGCCTCACCGTTGTACGCCTGGTAGACCACCTGATGGCCGTTCGTGCCCGAGTCGCTGGTAACGAAGGTGACCGGGGCGATGAGGGGGTAGGTGCCTCCGCGCAGGTTCACGACGATGTCATCGGACATGTTCGCGTTGCCTGGCCCCCACGGCAGCCCGGGCGGCCAGGATGGTCTTGAACGCCGTAGCGGCGCTGGTTCCCGAGTCGCTGTCACTGCCGTTGACGGGGTCGACGTGGAAATTCGCACCCCGGGCTTCAAAATAAGCAGTACTCATTTAGGCGCCCAACTGCTCTCAGTCCGGCGTACGCACCAGCGCGAACCGCGTACGGCGGCGCAGGGTGAACCCGATCGACTCGTAGAGCCGGATCGCGTTGGTGTTGCTCGCCGCCGCGTGGAGGAAGGGGGTGTCGCCGCGTTCCCTGATGCCGGCCGCGATCGCGCGGACCAGCCGGGTGGCCAGGCCCCGGCCGCGGTGGTCGGGGTGGGTGCAGACGGCGCTGATCTCGGTCCAGCCCGGTGGCCGCAGGCGTTCACCGGCCAGGGCGATGAGCCGTCCGCCGTCCCGGATGCCGAGGTAGGTGCCGAGTTCGACGGTCCGGGGCAGGAAGGGACCCGGCTGGGTGAGGGCGACCAGGTCGAGCATCTCGGGTACGTCGGCGGGCCCGAGCCGGACCGCCTCGGGTGCGGGTTCGGCGTACAGCGCGGTGTCGACCAGTTGGACGCCCTCGCCGAACTGCTCGATCTGCCAGCCGATGGGTACCGCCTGGACCGCGGTGACCGGGGTGACGGTGCCGGGTCCGACCAGTGCGGCCAGGTCGTCCCAGGCGCGGAGGTCGGCGGGGTCCTCCAGCGCGGCGAACGGGGAGACGTCGGTCGGGTAGCGGGCGGCCCGGCCGGTGCGCTCGGCGAGATGGGCGTGCGGGCCCGTCAGCGCGGCCCAGGCGGCGTTGTCCAGGACGTGCGGTTCCGTCGGGCTCGGGGACGTGGCGTGGTGGACGCTGGTGGACATGTCGGTGCGAGTCTCCGTATCTGGAACGTGTGTCTCAAGGCGGGGCTGAAGGCCTGGCGGGAACGCGGGGCGGGAACGCCGGTCGAGCGCGGCAGGGACTCCACCGTGGCACGGCGGAGTCCCTGGGACGGGCGACGCGTGACAGGGCGCGGGTCAGGAGTTGTCGAGCGGCAGCCCGGGCGGGTTGACCTGGGAGGTGCTGACGGCCTCGTTGGAGAGGTTCCAGGCGGCGAGCAGCTTGGCGTACTGGCCGTCCTTGATCAGCTGGTTGATCGCGTCCGCGATCGGCTCGGCCAGTCCGCTGTCCTTCTTCGCGGTGGCCGCGATGAGACCCTGCAGAGTCGCTCCCGCGCCGGAGAACTTGCCCGCGTTACGGGTCGGGTTGGGCGTCTTCGCGACCTGGGTGATGTGGTAGGCGATACCGGGGTTGGGACCGAAGTAGGCGTCGATCTTCCCGCTGGACAGCGCCAGGTAGAGGCTGTTGTTGTCCTGGAAGTACTTGATATTGAGCTTCTCGCCCTCCTTCTCCAGCTTCCCCTTCCATTCCAGCAGGATCTTCTCCTGGTTGGTGCCGGCGCCCACGGAGACGGTCTGGCCCGCGAGATTCTCGTAGTTGTCGTCGAAGTTCCAGGTGCTCTTGTCCAGCACCTCGAAGGCGAGGTTGTCCTGCCGGTACGAGGCGAACTCGTACTTCTTCTTGCGCTCCTCGGTGTCGGTGACGTTGGAGAACGCCACGTCGACCTTGCCGCTGTCGATGCCGACGAACAGGTTGTCCCAGGTCGAGTTCTTCACCTCCGGCTTCAGCCCGAGAACCGCGGCCACCAGTCGGCCGAGGTCGGGTTCGGCACCGGTGAGGGTCTTCTGGTCCTCGCCCACGTACGCGAGCGGCGGGAACCCGGAGGGAAGCGCGCCGACGCCGATGACCAGCTTGCCGCTGTCGGCGACCTTCTTGGGCAGCTCGGCGCTGATCGACTTCACCTCGGTGACCTTCAACTGGGTCTCCTTGGCGGCGCCGTTGGAGAAGCTGCCGACGGTGACCGTGCCGGCCGGCGCGCTGTCAGTCCTGGTGGCGGCGTCGCTGTCGCCCCCGCACGCGGCGAGTCCTGCGGCGAGAGAGGCGACGGCTGCGGACGCGGTGATCCCACAGAGGAGACTGCTGCGGAGGCTGAGGGTGCGCATGGCTGTCCTTGTTTTTCCTTGTCGGTTGTGCGGCGAGGGTGTGGGGGGCGGTCCGGGTGGACCGCGGGCTTGGGGGAGGAGCTCGGGTGGGGTCAGAGGACCTTGCTCAGGAAGTCCCTGGTCCGCTCCCGTTTCGGCTGGTCCAACACCTCGGCGGGCGGGCCCTGTTCGATGATCAGGCCGCCGTCCATGAAGACCACCCGGTCGGCGATCTCACGGGCGAAGCCGATCTCGTGGGTGACGATGACGAGGGTGGTGCCGCTGCCGGCCAGGTCCTTGATGACGGCCTGCACCTCGCCGACCAGTTCGGGATCGAGGGCGGAGGTCGGCTCGTCGAAGAGGATGACGCCGGGGCGCAGGGCGAGGGCGCGGGCGATGGCCACACGCTGCTGCTGGCCACCCGACAACTGCCGTGGGTAGGCGGCCACCTTGTCGGCCAGCCCGACGCGGCCCAGGAGTTCGCGGGCGAGTTCGGCGGCCTCCTCCTTGTCGAGCTTTCCGGTCGCCACCGGGGCCGCGGCCACGTTGTCCAGCACGGTCAGGTGCGGGAAGAGGTTGAAGTTCTGGAAGACGAATCCGATACGGCTGCGCTGGGTGAGGATCGTCCGCTCGCTCAGCTCCTTCAGACGGTCGCCGTGCCGGCGTACGCCGATCAGCTCGCCGTTGACGCTGACATGGCCGATCTCGGGCTTCTCCAGGTGGTTGATCACCCTGAGCAGGGTGGACTTGCCCGAGCCGGACGGGCCGAGGATCACGGTGACCTCGCCAGGCCGCACGGTCAGGTCGACGCCGTTCAGCACCCGGTGGGTGCCGTACCACTTGTGCACGTCGTGCACCTCGACGGTGGCGGCCGTGTCGGCCACTGTTCCGGCGGTCATACGGCGGCCTCCTTGCGGATGCGGGCGCGGAGGTCGGTGACCCCGGCCCGGAGTTTCTGCAGCGGCGTCGGCGGCAGGGTGCGGGTGGCGCCCCGGGCGTAGTACCGCTCGACGTAGAACTGGATGACGGACACGACGCTGGTGAGGATCAGGTACCAGACGGTGGCGACCAGCAGCAGCGGCACGATGTCGCCGGGGTAGGTGCTGCCCATGCTCTGCACGGTGCCGAAGAGGTCGAGCAGGGACACGTAGAAGACCAGCGAGGTGGCCTTGATCAGGCCGATCAGCTGGTTGACGTAGTTCGGGGTGATGGAGCGCAGCGCCTGCGGGAAGACGATCTTCGCGAACTGGTACCGCTTCGGCAGGCCGAGTGCGGAGGCCGCCTCGTGCTGGCCCTGGTCGACGGAGAGAATGCCGCCGCGGACGACCTCGGCCGCATAGGCCGCCTCGTTGAGGCTGAGTCCGACGACGGCGACGACCATGTCGGTGGCCAGGCGCGACTCGTCGAAGGTGAAGAACGCCGGGCCGAAGGGGACGCCCAGGCTCAGCGTCTGGTACAGCGCGCTGAAGTTGTACAGGAAGAGCAGGACGACGATGAGCGGTACCGAGCGGAACAGCCAGATGTAGATCCAGCTCACCGCACGCAGTACGGGGCTCCCGGAGAGGCGGGCCAGGGCGAGCAGGATGCCGCCGAGCAGGCCCAACACCGCGCTGAACAACGTCACTTCGAGGGTGATGAGGAGACCGTCGAGGACTGTCGGGCGCAGGAACCAGTACGAGAACCGGTCCCACTGGTAGAAGGGGTTGGTCGCGAGCCCGTGGATGATCTGCGCGACCAGCACGAGGACGACGGTCGTGAGGATCCAGCGGCCGGGACGCCGGATGGGCAGGACCCGCTGTGCGGCCAGGGGCTTCGGTGCGACCGGGGTGTCAGCGGTCTCGGGGAGGTCTGGGGCATCCGGGACAGCGGGACGGGGTGTCGCCTCGGCGGGTGGCGCTGATCCGGAGGACACAGCGATGCCGGGAGATTCGCTCATGGAGGGCTCCAGCGGTGTTGGCCACCCAGAGCCGCGAAAGGCGGCAGCATCGCGCCACCCGGGAGCGGCTCGGCACGAGTCGCCACATGGGGGTGCGCGCGGAACGGGAACTGGGCGGGAAGAGGGCACACCGCGAGAGCGGTGGTCGTCGACGAGTCGAAGACTCGGAAACGTCAGGCTCGGCAGAGCCTCAGAAAGCCGTCAGCCTCGACAGAGGGTGCGGGAAGTGGCGCTACAGAGAGCGCTGTTGACACGCAGCAGGTCGACGGAGCGGTCCGTGCACAGCAGAACGCGGCCGAGGCGCCGCGGTGCGGCCGTCCCGTCAGCTGCGTACATCGCTGTCACCATCACTTCTCCGGCCCTGGGGGCAACTTGGTCTGCGCCGCAAGTTAGGCATGCCCCGCCGAGGGATGTCAATGCGACGGACCATCAGGTGAGACGACCCGGACGCCCCACCCGGCTGTCCGTCATTGACGGAATACGACGGCGATCCATAAAGTTTCAACGAGTATTGGGCGTCAGCGTCGAGCGTGGACCGGCATACGGAGGGGTGAGCGTGCGGCACAGCAGCGTCTCCTCTCCCGTCGGCACGACCGCGGCGGCGCGTTCCCGTTTCTCCCGTCGCCGCCACATCGACCTGCAGCGCGTCAGCAGCTGCCTGTGTCTCGGCTGACCTGCGACAACCCGACTTTCGCAACGTCCTCTCGTCCTTCCTCCCCGTCCGCGCCCATTCGTGCGTGACGGCGTTTCGAGGTACCGCCGACGAGCCCTTCATCCGCCGAGAAGGAGCACGCATGACCGTTCAGGACACCACCACAGACCTGTCCGCGTTCACCCGCGAGTGGCAGGAGTGGCACACCGCACAGGAGGCACGGCTCGCCGACCCGCATGGGTTCCTCGCGATCACCGGCCTGCACTGGCTCAGCGACGAACCGCAGCGCTTCCCCGACGCGCCGGGTGCCTGGTCGACCGGCGCCGACGGGGTCGTGGTGGTCCTCGACGAGGGCGAGGAACTGGTCGTCGACGGCACCCCCGTGCACGGCGAGCACCGCTTCGGGGTGCTCCCCGAGCGCGGCGGAGTCAACGCGGTCTGGGGCGACGCCGTGATCGAGGTGGCCAAGCGCGGTGGGCAGGACATCGTTCGTCCCCGGCACCCGGACACCCCGTTGCGCACCGGCTTCACCGGCACGCCCGCGTACGCCCCGCATCGCCGCTGGGTGGTGACGGGCCGCTACACGGCCTTTGACGAGCCGCGGCCCACGACCGTGGGCGCGGCGGTCGAGGGCCTTGAGCATGTGTACGACGCCCCGGGCCGGGTGGAGTTCGAGCTGGACGGCCGCCCCCTTTCGTTGACCGCGTTCCCCGGGCACGGCCCCGGAAGCCTGATGGTGCTGTTCACCGACGCGACCTCCGGGGTCACCACGTACGCGGCCAACCGGTCTCTCTCCCTCGCCCCGCCCGCCGCCGACGGCACGCTCGTCCTGGACTTCAACCGGGCGACGAACCTGCCGTGCGCCTACACCGACCTGGCCACCTGCCCGCTGCCGCCGGCCGAGAACCGCCTGCCCGTGGCGATCGAGGCCGGGGAGAAGCTCCCCCGCGAGCGGGGCGGGTCCTGAGGACCCGCCCCGCCGCTTCCCCCGATCTGTGCCCTCAGAGCAGGTCGAGGGCGTCGAAGCCGTAGCTGGGGCTGAGGTATCCCCCGCCGCCCGCCGAGCCGCTGGCGGCGTCGATGCGCAGGGTGTTGGTGCCGGCGAGCAACTGGGCGGCGGGGATGACGTATTCGTACGTGTGGTTGTTCCCGCGGTAGCTGCCGACGGTCAGGGTGCGGGTGGACGGCTCGGTGGCGGCGGCCGGGATCGCGGAGGTCCAGGTGTTGTTGACGGTGATCTGGGGGCGTCCGCCTTGGCGGTGGTGATGCCGATGCGCAGGGTGCGGTCGGCGGCGGCCTGGGCGGCGGTGAGGGTGAAGGAGATCTGCAGGCCCTGGTTGATCTCCTTGAACTGGTACGCGGGCCAGGCCGAGGCCGCCGTACTGCCGACGACGTAGGTGCCGGCGGTCCAGGCGGCGGCGCGTGAGTCGGAGGGGTGGGCGTAGGTGATCAGGGAGGCGTTCTTGAAGCCGGCCGGGGTGCCGTTCCAGTCGCCGATGCGCCAGATGGCGGGGGCGGCTGCGGGGTCGCCGGTGATCGTGATGGTGTGCAGGGTCGTGGCCGCGCCCGCGGTGACCGTGACGTCCTCGGTGTGGACGGCGAGTTCGCCCTTGTAGACGGTGAGGGTGTAGGTGCCGGGCAGGATGCCCTTGACCGAGTACTTGCCGGTGCTCGCGTCCACTTTCGCCCAGTACTGGGCAGCGGAGTTGGAGACGCCCACGACGTAGGGGTACGAGGTGTCGCGCCCCGCGAGCCCGTTGCCGACGATCCGTCCCCGACCGCCGGCGCCTGTCCAGCCGGTGAGGCCGAGGGCGTCCACCCAGGCGGTGTTGTCGCGCCCCGACACGGCGGAGGTCGGCGCCGATCCGTCGGTGAAGGCGAGGACGTACGGGCCGTGCAGGCCGAAGCGCTCGGCCTCCGTCTGCCCCTCGGCGTAATAGAGGTGTTCGTAGAGACCTGCACCCGACTCGTTGCCGTGGCGCAGGAGTTGGCGGACGAACGGGCCGCCGGAGTCCTTCTCCTTGTTGGAACGCACGACCCAGATCGAGGCGGCGGAGGCACTGAAGCCGAAGTAGTCGTAGTCGATGGTCCGCAGGTTGGCGAAGTGCTTGGACCTGGTGGTGCCGTCGGCCTTGGCGAAGACGTCGGCGGACTCGATGACGGTGTCCGAGTTGGACCAGGTGTCGGGGTATGTGGTGGGGAAGATGCCCGGCTTGAGGCGAGCGATGTAGCGGCTGGCGGTGACTGAGGTGTCGGGCTTGTAGGTGAAGAGGTAGATGTTGTTCTCGCCGCTGCGCGCCGCGTAGTAGTGGATCAGGGTGCCGTGGACGACCTTGATGAGGACGACTCCGGTCGCGGGCGTGGAGATGGTGACCGTCGAGGCGCCGAGGCCGCTCTCGATGTGGGAGTTCTTGCCGTCGTAGCCCTGGTACTCGGTGCCGTTGCAGACGAAGGACGAGAGGTCGCCGTTGTTGTGGTCGACCTTGAAGACGAGGCCGGCGCCGGTGTCCACGACGTAGTTGGTTCCGTCGTCGGTGTAGCCGAAGCCCGCGGCCGAGGCGGCGTGGGGAGTGGCGAGGGCCAGGGCGAGACCGGCCGCCGAGGCGAGGACGGTACGGCGGGAGATCGGGCTGTCGAACGACATGCGGACAACTCCTGTGCTGCTAGGGGGGTTTGGGCAGGGATGTGCGCCAGCCTGCCCGCCCGAGGGGCGCCGCGCGGAGGCGCCGCCGCCGCTCCGAACGGTCAAGGCCCGCATCACCACCGCCAGTTGCTGGCCCGCGACGACTTCCGGCACGGCACCGGCCAGTGGTCGGCCGAGCTGGAGAAGGGCGGCAGCGTCACCGCGAGGCACGGCGTACTCGACGTCGACGTGCCCGGCGGGGCCTCGGTGTGGTTCAAGCGGCCGTTCTCCGGCCAGTACGAGATCGACTTCACGGCGACCCCGGTCTCGGCCGGCGGCGCCAACGACCGGGTCAGCGACCTCAACTCCTTCTGGAACGCCCGCGATCCGCGCTCCCCACGCGACCTGTTCGCCACCACCCGCAGCGGCGCCCTCGCCGACTACGACCAGCTCACCACGTACTACGCGGGACTCGGCGCGAACTCCAACACCACCACCCGTCTTCGCCGTTACGTCGGTGTGCCGGGCTCCCGGCCGCTGATCTACGACTACACCTCGCCGCTGCTCACCGCGAACGAGCCCAACCGCGTCCGGCTGGTCTCCGACGGCAAGCGCGTCCAGTACTGGGACAACGGTGAGCTGGTCTTCGACTACACCGACGAGGACCCGTACACGAGCGGCTGGTTCGCCTTCCGCACCACCTGGAGTCACTTCCACATCAGCGACTTCCGTGTCTGGCGGCTCGGGGGCGGTCACCGTGGCTGAGATATCGCGCAGAAACGCCCTAAAGGCGGCAGCGGCGGCTGTCGCGGCCACCCAGCTCTCCTGGACGCTCGCCGCCGACCCGGCCGCGGCGGCACCGACCGAAGCCGCCTCCGCCGACCCGGTGCAGCTGACCTGGCTGGAGGGCGGCACCCCCGCCGAGACCCCCGGCACCACCTTCGGCGTGGCCTGGCCGCAGGGCGCGGTCCGCGCCGGCGAGGCCTTCGCCCTCACCGCCGGCGACGGCACCGCCGTACCCGTGCAGTCCTGGCCCACCGCCTACTGGCCCGACGGCACCCTGAAGTGGACCGCCCACGCGGTCGGCACCACCGCTGCGCCCGCCGAGGGCTACACCCTGGCCCCGGGCACACCAGCGGCAGCGGACACCGCGCTCACCGTGGACACCGAGGGCGGCACGATCGACGTCGACACCGGCGTCATCCAGGTCAGCATCGCCAAGTCCGGCGCACACGACGTCATACGCAGCATCAGGCGCGGCGACGCCAGGATCGCGAGCAAGGCCGAACTGGTCGTCCTGCGCCAGCCGGAGATCGACGACGACTTCGACGGGAGCGGCTCCAGTACCCGGTGGGAGCGTTTCACCGGCCGCGTCGGCTCCGTCACCGTCGAGCAGTCGGGACCGGTGCGTGCCGTCATCCGCCTCGAGGGCGAGCACGAGCGCGGCGGCCGTTCCTGGCTGCCCTTCGTCATCCGGCTCTACCTGTACGCGGGGTCCGAGGCGATCCGTGTCGTCCACACCGTCACGTACGACGGCAGACAGGAGGCGGGCAAGGCCGGCGGCGACTTCATCAAGGGGCTGGGCCTGCGCATCCGCGTCCCGCTCTCCGACGAGCTCTACAACCGCCATGTCCGCCTCGCCGGCGCCGACGACGGTTTCCTCACCGAGGCCGTCCAGGGCATCACCGGTCTGCGCCGCGACCCGGGCGCGGCCGTGCGTACCGCGCAGGTCAGGGGCGAGCGGCTGCCGGACATCTCCACCTGGGACACCCGGGTCTCCTCGGCCCTCCAGTACGTCCCGGCGTGGGGCGACTACTCGCTGGCCCAGTTGTCGGCCGACGGCTTCACCGTCCGCAAGCGCACCAAGGCGGGCCACGGCTGGATCCACACCACCGGCGGCACCCGCGCCCCCGGTTTCGGCTACGTCGGGGGGGGCAGCGGCGGACTCTCCTTCGGCCTGCGGGACTTCTGGCAGAAGCACCCCGCCCAGCTCGACATCCGGGGTGCCGACTCCGACGAGGCGACCGTCACCCTGTGGCTCTGGTCGCCCGAGGCCCAGCCGCTCGACCTGCGCTTCTACCACGACGGCCTCGGCCAGGACACCTACGAGGAGCAGACCGCCGGGCTCAACATCACCTACGAGGACTACGAACCCGGCTTCGCCACGCCCTACGGCATCGCCCGCACCTCCGAGCTCTACCTGTGGGCCGACGCCGCCACCCCCACCGCCGACGCGCTGGTCGCGCAGAAGGACGCGCTGACCGCCCCGCCGCAGCTCGTCGCGGCCCCCGAGACCCTGCACAAGGCCGGTGTCTTCGCCGGGCTCTGGTCCCCCGTGGACCGCTCGACCGCCGCCAGGAAGACCGTCGAGGACCGCCTCGACCTGCTCTTCGCCTACTACCAGGACCAGCGCGAACAGCGCCGCTGGTACGGCTTCCTGGACTACGGCGACGTCCAGCACACCTACGACCCCGCCCGCCACACCTGGTGCTACGACGTCGGCGGCTACGCCTGGGACAACTCCGAGCTCTCCACCGACCTGTGGCTGTGGCTGGCCTATCTGCGTTCCGGGCGCGCCGACATCTACCGCTTCGCCGAGGCCATGACCCGACACACCGGTGAGGTCGACGTCTACCACCTCGGCAAATGGGCGGGGCTCGGCACCCGGCACGGCGTCGAGCACTTCGGCGACAGCACCAAACAGGTCCGCATCTCGACGCCCGTCTACCGCCGGCTCTTCTACTACCTCACCGGCGACGAGCGCACCGGCGACCTGATGCACGCCCAGGTCGACGCGGACCAGACCTTCCTGGCCCTCGATCCCAACCGCAAGGTCCGCACCGACGGCTACACCCCGGGCGACCGCCACGCCCTGTCCATCGGCTTCGGCACCGACTGGAGCGGCCTCGGCTGGGCATGGTGGACCGAGTGGGAGCGGCGCGGCCCCAAGTGGCGTACGGCGAGGAAGAAACTGCTGGCCAGCGCCTCGACGATCGCCGCCCAGCCGAACGGTTTCGTCCAGGGCAGCGGGCTGTACGACCTCGACACGGGCGCCTTCGCCATCCAGACCTCGCCGGTGGTCGCCGTATCCCATCTGTCCGCGAGCTTCGGACTGCCCGAACTGGCCACCGAGCTGATCGGCGCCCTCGACGAGAGCGACATCCCCGGCTTCCGGGCCGCCTGGCTGGACTACTGCCGCTACTACAACGCCACCTCCGCCGAGCAGAAGGCCCGCTACGGCGCGAGCTTCAAGGTGAGCCTGGTCCAGGGTCACTCCCGCCTGGACGCGTACGCGGCGAGCCGGACCGGCGAGGCCGCGCTCGCCGCCCGGGCCTGGAACAAGTTCGGCGTGGGCGACGGCTACCCGGACGCGACAACCTCATGGGCGACCACGAAAATCAGCGGTCCGACCGTCCTCAACGCGGGCCAGCGACGCCCCCTGGATCAGCACCAACTCCACGGCGCTGTACGGGATCGCGGCCATCGAGAACCTCGCCCTGGTCGGTGACGCCCTGAAGTGAGCCACCGCAACCGGTGTGACGTGCCCGCCGGGTCAGCCGCCGAGGTGGCGTTCCAGCCAGTCCGCGGCGGCCCGGCGGAACAGGCGCCGGTTGTCCGCGCGCAGGAAGTCGTGGCCCTCGTCGCGCAGGGCGAGCAGCTCGGCGGGGAGGCCGCGTTCCCGGGCGGCCCTGACGAACTGTTCGGACTCCCCCACCGGCACGTTGGTGTCGTGTTCGCCGTGGACGGCGAGCAGCGGGACACGCAGTGCGTCGATGCGGTTCATCGGGGAGAGAGCGCGCAGCAGCGGGCGGTCGCGCTCGGGATGGCCGTACTTGTGGGCCGCCGACTCCGCGAGCCAGGGCTCCGTACCGGCGAAGAAGGTCAGGAGGTCTGACATGCCGCAGACGGCGACCCCGGTACGGAACAGGTCCGGATGCCATACGAGGGAGGCGAAGGTCAGATAGCCGCCGTACGAGCGGCCCATGACCGCCAGTCGGGTCGGGTCGGCCGGGCCCGCCGTCACCGCGTGGGCGGTGCAGTCCGCGACGTCGTCCAGGGCGGCGAAGCGTCCGCTGCCCAGGTCGGCGTCGACGAAGGACCGGCCGTGTCCCGAGGAGCCGCGGACGTCGGGGGCGAAGATGTCCAGCCCCCGGCCGAGCAGTTCGTGGTAGAGCGGATTGAAGACGGGCCGTTCCTGTTCCTCCGGGCCGCCGTGCAGATGGATCACGCAGGGAGCCGGCTCGGCCGGGGCGCGTCCCGGCGCCCTGTAGTACCAGCCGCTCAGGGGCAGCCCGTCCCGCGCGGTGAGGCGCAGCGGGACCGGGCTGACGGGTGGGCGGCCCGGCGGTACGGCGTCCTCGTCGCGGGAGGACCACGGGGTGCGCAGCAGGGACACGCCCTCGTGGGCCCACCAGACGCCCGGGCGGCGTCGTGAACCGGACAGCGCGAGCAGCATGCGCCCCGGGCCGGCCGCCACGACACGCGTGACGACCTCGTGCGGCAGGGAGACGGGCCGGGCCGGGCCCACCTTGTCGGCGCTGGGCCGGGCCGGGAAGGTCTCGACGACCTCGAGTTCTCCGGCACCCTGAGCGTTCCACACCAGTACGGCTGTGCGGCCGTCGTGGGCCAGCGCCAGCAGCTCCAGTTCCTGGGCCTCGCGCTGGGCCACGACCGACCTCTCGCGTGGCCGGCCGTCCGCGTCGAGGGTGACCGCGAACAGCGCCGCGTACTCCCGGTCGGCGTCGCTGCGCAGCCAGAGGGTCGACCCGTCCGGGGAGAACCGGCCGATCCACGGGTCACCGTCCGCGACCGGCACCGTGCAGGTGGTGGCCGAGTCGGCCGTGCGTCGTACGACGGCCTCGCGGCGTCCGCGCGGCCCCCGGCGCAGCAGCGCGAGCGTGCCGTCGCGGCTGAGGTCGCACACCCGGAGTGTGGCGGCATGCGTCTCCGTGGCGAGGAGCACCGGGGAGGCCAGTCCGTCGGGGTCGATCAGGTAGGCGGACAGGCCGCCGCCGGGCCGGACAGCCGGCGCCTGTGCGGCTCTGAGGTCGACATGCGGGGGCGCCGTACGCCGCCCGGTGTCGTAGCGGGCGCCGCCGAGGAGCGTCGCGCGGCCGTCCCGGTCGGTCCAGTCGGGCGGGAGCGGGTTACCGGCGGGATCGGTGTCCGTCGAGGGGGGTGCCGCGCGCTCCAGGTAACCGGGGGCGGTGGGCGCGGCGACGGTGACGGCGACGGTCGACCCGTCGTGCGTCCAGCACCCCAGGTAGGCGGTACTGGACGCATCCGCCGCCGCGAGGATGCGGCGGCCGGTGCCGTCGGGCCGTACGCACAGCACCCGGGTGTGCTCGCCGCCGCCGGGCGCTGTGGTGTACGCGATCCAGCGGCCGTCCGGCGACCAGGACACCTCCTTGACGGGGTCGGGCGAGGAGTCGAGCAGCCGCACCTCGCCTCCGTCCACCGGTCCGGCCCACAGTTGCGGGACACCGCCCCGGTCGCAGATGAAGGCCGCCTCGGTGCCGTCGGCGTTGGCGGAGGGGTACCAGCAGCCGTGCGCGTGCAGCCGGGTCACGGCGTCCCGGGGGCCTGCCGCGTCGGGCAACAGCACCAGGACGGGCGCGGCGGCAGCGGGCTCGTGCCTGTCCGGGGAACCGCCCGCCGGGGGCGTTGGCGCCGAGGACGCGAGGTCGGGCACCCCGGGGCTGGGCATGGCTGACGGCCGGGCGGCCGCCGCTGTGCGCACGGCCCGCGTGCCCGGCTCGTCGGTCACTTGATTCCGTGCGTCTGCAGCCATATCTCCAGGAGAGCCACCTGCCACAGGGCGTTGGCTCCGCGCTTGGTCCGGTGTTCGTCGGGTGCCGCCAGGAGGTCGGCCACGTACGACGCCTGGAAGACGCCGCGTTCCTTCGCCTCGGGTGCCTCGAGCGCCGCACGCACCCGGTCCAGGACGGGGCCCGCCATGTGCTTGACGGCGGGGACCGGGAAGTAGCCCTTGGGCCGGTCGACGATCTCCGGGGGCAGGAGCTTTCGGCCGACCGCCTTGAGCACTCCCTTGCCTCCGTCGGCCAGTTTGAGTTCCGGCGGGCAGGCCGCGGCGAGTTCCACCAGTTCATGGTCGAGGAACGGCACCCGGGCCTCCAGACCCCAGGCCATGGTCATGTTGTCGACGCGTTTGACGGGGTCGTCGACGAGCATGACGTGGGTGTCCAGCCGCAGGGCCGCGTCCAGGGCCGTCTCCGCGCCGGGCACGGCCATGTGTTCCCTGACGAAGCGGGTGGAGGGGTCGTCGTCGGTCAGCATGTGGGGCTCGAGGATCCGGGCGAGGTCGGCGTGCGGGCGGTCGAAGTACGTCTCGGCGTACCTCTCCGGCTCGTCCTCCCGGGCGACCTCCGCCAGCCGGGGGTACCAGTGGTAGCCGGCGAACACCTCGTCGGCGCCCTGTCCGCTCTGGACGACCTTCACGTCCTTGGCCACCTCCTCGGACAGCAGGTAGAAGGCGACCGCGTCATGGCTGGTCATCGGCTCACTCATCGCCGCGACGGCGCCGTCCAGGGCCGCCGACACGCGCTCGGAGGGGATCATCAGCCGCCGGTGGTCGGTGGTGAACTCCCGGGCGACCAGGTCCGAGTACATGAACTCGTCGCCGTCCTCACCTCCCGCCGCCTCGAAACCCACGCTGAACGTTCTCAGGTCGTGCTGCCCCTCGTCGGCGAGCAGGGCGACGACCAGGCTGGAGTCCAGTCCGCCGGAGAGCAGGACACCGACCGGGACATCGGCGACCGTCCGACGGCGTACGGCGGTGCGCAGGGCGTCGAGTACCGCGTCGCGCCATTCGTCCGGGGCCATGTCGGCGTGCTCGGGCCGCCGGGTGTACGACGGCTGCCAGTAGCAGTGGTCGCGGTGAGTGCCGTCCGGTTCCACGACGCGGACGGTGGCCGGCGGGAGCTTGCGGACGCCTTCCAGGACGGTGTGCGGCGCCGCCACAGTGGCGTGCCAGCTCAGGTACTGGTGGAGCGCCACCGGATCGAGGGAGGTGTCCACGTCCCCGGCGGCGAGCAGGGCCGGCAGCGAGGAGGCGAACCGCAGCCGGCCCGGCGTCCGTGCCAGATACAGGGGCTTGATCCCGAGGCGGTCACGGCCGAGGACCAGCCGACCGGTGCGGTGCTCGACGATGGCGAAGGCGAACATGCCGTAGAAGTGTTCGACGCAGGCGGTTCCCCACTGCTGGTAGGCCTTGAGGATCACCTCGGTGTCGGACGTCGACTCGAAGCGGTGGCCCAGCCCCCGCAGTTCCTCGCGCAGCTCCTGGTAGTTGTACACGCAGCCGTTGAAGACCCCGGTGAGCAGGCCCCGGGCGTCGGTCATCGGCTGTGCTCCGAGCTCGGACAGATCGATGATCTTCAGACGGCGATGTCCCAGCGCGACCGCGCCCCGTGTCCAGATGCCCTGCCCGTCGGGCCCACGGGCGGCCAGCCGGTCGCTCATACGCTCGACGGCGGTGAGGTCGGGCCGTCGGCCGTCGAAGCGGATCTCCCCACTCAGACCGCACATGGCCTACCCCTTCCCTGATGAACACCTTCGCCGGTGTCGCTGGACATGACGAAACAACTCCTGAACAGATGGGTGACGTACAGGACGCACACGGCGGCCGTGGTGACCACGGGCCGGGCCGTCCTCATGACGTTCTCCGGCATCTCAGCGGCCGATGACCTCCGTTGCGCCGGAGCCGAACGGCGGGCCCGGTGCGTCGGCGCCCGCGAGGGGAAGGTTGACGCGCCCGAGCGGTGCCGTCCTGCGGTTTCTGTGTTCGCCGCGGGTTTCGCCGATCAGCAGGTCGACGCAGGCCAGCAGGTCCTCCTGCCGCGCCGTACGGCGGATGCGCGCGGCGGCGCTGCCCTCGGCGAGGGCCTCCTCCGTCAGGGCCCGTACGGTGCGCCAGTCGCCGTGGGCCTCGAGTGCGGGGCGCAGCCGTGTCAGCAGGCCGCGGACGACCTGCCGCGCGGGCTCGTCCCGGTGGGTCGCGGGGTCGACCAGGGTGCCTTCGAGGCCGGATCGGGCGGCCCGCCAGGCGGCGCCGCGCAGCCATTCGTGCCGGCCCCGGCAGGGGGTGTCGTCCTTGCGCAGCCGCTCCCGGGCGTCGGTGACCAGTGCGCGGAACAGTCCGGCGATGAGCACGACGGTCTCCGCTCGCGGGCAGGCGTCGCAGATCCGCAGTTCCAGGGTGCGCAGATGGTCGGAGGGACGTATGTCGTAGTAGATCATTCCGGGGTCGCTGATGATCCCGGCCCGCACCAGGTCGCGCACCGCGGCGTCGTACTCGGCCGCGTTCGGGAAGCAGCCGATCGGACCGGCGGTGGGCCAGCGCTGCCAGAGCATCGTGCGCCAGCTGGCGTAGCCGGTGTCGCTGCCCTGCCAGAAGGGCGAGCTGGCGGACAGTGCGAGCAGCACGGGCAGCCAGGGCGAGACCTCGCACATCACCCGTACCGCGGTGTCGCGGTCGGGTACGTCCACGTGGACCTGGGCGCCGCAGATGAGCTGTTCGTCGGCGACCTGCCGGTATTCCTCGACCATGTGGCGGTAGCGAGCGTCGGGGGTGGGGGGCCCGGAGGAAGCGGGTGCGAGGGGGGCCGTGCCCGCGGCCACGACCGCGAGCCCCAGCGAGGCGGCGGCAATGTCGAGCCGCTGTCTGGTTTCGGAGAGGTCCGTGTACAGCTCGTGCAGGGTCCCGTGCACTTCGCTGTTCGATTCCACGGCGGACTGGTGCAGTTCGCTGGTGAAGGTCCGCCTGGGCAACCGTCGCAGGACCCGATCGGCGCGCGGCACGAGCAGGCCGCTCTCCACCTCCAGGACGTGGAACTCTTCTTCCACTCCGATGCAGATACTCACGGTCAGCTCCTTGAGTGCCTCAATGCCTTCCGTCCCGGAGTGCGGTTCCCCACCGGGAGAATGCGACGGCTGTGACGAGCACCGAGTTCCCCGAGCATCCATACATAAGCTCACATGTGCACCTTTGGCTCGATACCACCACAGATGAGCGCATCTCGCACATCGCGGACGAGGCCGGCCGGACCCCTGTTCAGCCGTGCGGGCGGATGACCGCGCGGACGCAGCCGTCCGTCTTCTGCTTGAACATGTCGTAGGCCAGCGGCGCCTCGTCCAGGGACAGGCTGTGGGTCGCCAGGTGCGCGGTGCCCAACTCCCCTGCGGCCAGCCGGTCGAGCAGCATCGGGATGTAGCGCTGCCCGTGCTGCTGGGCTCCCCGTACGGTCAGCCCCTTGTTGATCACCGCACCCAGCGGGAACTTGTCGACGGCGCCGGCGAACACGCCCAGGACGAACACCGTCCCGCCCTTGCGGCAGGCGTGGATGGCCTCACGGACGGCGGTGGGACGGTCCGTCTGCAGTCGCAGCTGCTGTTTCACCTGGTCGTAGGCGTGCACCAGAGTGTTGTCGCTGTGCGCCTCCATCCCGACCGCCTCGATGCACACGTCCGGTCCCCGGCCACCGGTGCGTTCCCGCAGCTCGGCGCCGACATCGGTCGCGGTGTAGTCGATGACCTCGCTGCCGATGTGCCGCTCGGTCATCGCCAGCCGTTCCGGGATCCGGTCGATGGAGATCACCCGTTCCGCGCCCAGCAGGATGGCGGCGCGCGCCGCCATCTGACCGACGGCTCCGCAGCCCCAGACGGCCACGACGTCCCCCGGCTTCACTCCCGCCAGGTCGGCGCCCATCCAGCCGGTCGGCGCCGAGTCGGACACGAACAGCGCGCTCGTGTCGTCGACGCCCTCCGGCACCTTGAACGCCCCGTAATCCGCGTACGGGACGCGCACGTACTCGGCGTGGCTGCCGCGCAGTCCGCCCATGGCGTGGGAGTAGCCGAAGATCCCGGCGGTGTCGGCCCCGAAGAGGGCCTGTCCGATCCCGGGGTTGGTGTTGGTGTTGTCGCACAGCGACCACAGGTCGTGGGTGCAGTACCAGCAGCGTCCGCAGCCGACGAACGAGGAGACCACCACCCGGTCACCCACCGAGTGCCGTCGCACGCCGGGCCCCGCTTCCACGACCTCGCCGAGGAACTCGTGGCCGATGACGTCCCCGGCCCGCATGAAGGGGATGTAGCCGCCGATGAGATGGAGATCGGAGCCGCAGGTGGTGCCCGCGATCATGCGGACGATCACGTCCTGGTCGTTGTGCAGAACGGGATCGGACACCTCTTCGACCGCGAGCTTGTTCACGCCTTCCCAGCACAGGGCCTTCACAGCACTCCCTCCCCCCGCGCGCGTCGGGTCAGCACCCCGACGAGCCTGCCGCCGGGCGTGTCGTGCGTGGTGGGCTCGTCGGGTTCAAGGACCTCGCCGCCCTCGAGGAGTGCCTTGGCGTCACGCAGGGCGCGGCGCAGGTCCTGGCGCGGGTCCAGGCCGGCGAGCCTGGCCGGCACGGAGCCCATGACGTCCGGGAGCGGTTCCCTGAGCCGTACGGCCAGTTCCGTGCCGCGGTCCCCGGGCGCCGCGCTGACGCGCGTCTCGATCCGGTCGCCGTAGTCCTGGAGCGGTGAGGGCAGCTTGTCGGCCGGCATGTCACCCGGTTCACGGTTGACCGTGACCTTCAGCCAGCGTTCGTCGGCCGGTACCAGCGGCTGCGTCTGCGACCGGCGTACGACGACGGCCGCCGCGGCGAGTCCGGCACCCATCGTCCAGAGAGACTTCTTGGAGAGCATGGCGATCACCTCGGTACGGCGGTGGTACGGGGACGGGTCAGCAGCGCGCCCAGGCAGATCATGCCGATGCCCAGGACGAAGTGCAGCCGGTTGTCGGCCGTGTCCAGGGGCACGAAGTTGGCCGCGCTGTCGTGGCCGACGAACAGTCCGTACAGCCACAGCAACAGATAGACGGCTCCGCCGGCCAGCAGATACGTGCGGGCCCCGGAGGCCGTGCGGGCCATGGCCACACCTGCCACGCCGAAGGCCAGGTGGACCAGGTTGTGCAGGATGGAGACCTGGAAGATCCCCAGCAGTTGGGCGCCGGAGTCGTGGGAGGCGAACTTCATCGTGTCGTAGTCCGTGGTGATCCCCGGGATGAAGCCCAGGATTCCCACCAGCAGGAACACCGCGCCCACCAGCAGCGCGGCCTGTTGTACCGGAGTTCGGGTGGTGCTCGAAGTACGGGCGTGCGTGGTCATGGGAGCCCAGACCTTCCCTCGGGGCGCCCAGCGGACGCCGTCACCGGGCGAGTACCCCGGGACCGCGACACAACCCTGTCGCGAGAGCGTGTCCACGGCCCGGCGCACTCGCTCCGGGTGATCGGAACCCGCCGCGCCCGGCGCCCTGCCTCCCTAGCGCGTCACGACGTGTCGCTCGTCGGGCACGCAGTGCGTCATGGTGAGTCCCTCCACGTCGCGCGGCGGGTTCTCGCCGAGGCTGGCGAGGCGCTTGCGATCGTCGTCGCTCAGGTCCTGGCTCGCCAGCGGCTCCAGGTCCGCCACGTCGCCCGCACCGATGCCGAGGCCCTGCCCGATCCGGTTGCCGAGGTCGTTCTCGGCGAGCAGGAAGTGCCACACCATGCGCTCCTGGACCGGCCGGTCGCACTGCGCCAGCGCGGCGGTGAGGTTCTTGACCAAGTCGTCGCGCTCCCACTGCTCCATCAGCAGATAGCGCTGACCGGCCTGCAGGTAGTCGTTGGTGCGGGGGATGCGCTTGCGTGTCAGCCTGCCGTGGATCTCGGGCCCCCGCTCGTCGTGCGTGGGGTACTGGCCCTCGCGCAGGCCGCCGGTGATCGACGGCTCGTAGTTGACGCTCGGGTTCTCCCCTCCGCCGTCCTGGTGGTAGGCCATCAGGCCGTCGCGCTGGTTGGTGCGCACGTCGGCGTTCTTGGCCTGGTTGACGGGCAGCCGGAGATAGTTGGGCCCGACCCGGTAGCGCTGGGTGTCGCTGTAGGAGAAGGTGCGGCCGACCAGCATCTTGTCGTCGGAGAAGTCCAGGCCGTCCACGAGCACACCGGTCCCGAAGGAGATCTGCTCGTTCTCCGCGAAGAAGTTCTCAGGCATGCGGTCGAGCACCATCCGGCCGACCGGCCGAGGCGGGAAGTCCTGCTCCGGCCACGTCTTGGTGTCGTCCAGCGGGTCGAAGTCCAGCTCCGGGTGGTCGTGGTCGTCCATCAGCTGTACGAGGAGTTCCCACTCCGGGTGATCGCCGCGGGCCACCGCCTCGTAGAGGTCCTTGGTCGCGTGGCCGAGCGACTCCGCCTGGACGTTCGCGGCGTCCTCCTCGGTCATGCTGCGTACGCCCTGCCTCGGCATCCAGTGGTACTTGACCAGCACGGTGCGGCCCTCGTCGTTGACCCACTTGTAGGTGTTGACGCCGAAGCCCTGCATATGGCGGTAGTCGGCCGGGATGCCGCGCGGGCTGAACAGGTTGACCAGCATGTGCATCGCCTCCGGCGTCTGCGACATGAAGTCGAAGATGCGCCTCGGCTGCTGTTCGAAGGTCACCGGGTCGGGCTTGAGGGCGTGGATGACGTCCGGGAACTTGATCGCGTCCCGGATGAAGAAGACTCCCAGGTTGTTGCCGACCATGTCCCAGTTGCCGTCCTCCGTGTAGAACTTCACCGCGAATCCCCGCGGGTCCCGGGCGGCCTCGGAGGAGTCACGGCCACCGATCACGGTGGAGAAGCGGACAGCCAGATCGGTGCGCCGGCCGCGCTCCTGGAAGATCTTGGCGCGGGTGTACCGGCCGATCGGCTCGTCGCCCCAGCTGCCGTACGCCTCGAAATAGCCGTATGCCAGGACCCCGCGCGCGTGCACGACTCGCTCCGGGATGCGCTCCCGGTCGAAGTGGCTGATCTTCTCCAGGAACTGGTAGTTCTCCAGCGTGGCGGGGCCACGGGCACCGACAGTGCGCTGGTTCTGGTTGTCGTGGACCGGGTGGCCCTGCCGGTTGGTGAGCACCTTGCGGTCGTCGCCGGGCGCGGGGCCGGTACTGGATACGTCCGTCATGATCGTGAACTCCTTAGGGGCTGACCCACGGCCGCGCGTGGGGGGTGGTGCTGCCGGGTACCCGGCAGCACCACGTCAGTCACTCGATCGGGAGCCCGTTCGAAACGCCCGGCGGCAACGGCCGGTGAACCGGCGGTTCGGGGGCAGTCGACAGGGCACGCACCGGGGCTGGCCCCGGGATCGAACGGAGGGAGCAGGTACTCGATGGGAACCGCCGTCCACGTCCCGCAGACCAGGGACATGATCGGGGAGGAGCTCTCCGGGGACGAGGCGCTCACCGCCCTGCGGCGGTACGGCGGCATACGGCTCCTGGTGGACTCGTTCACCCGGTTCCGCTACGCCGACGGCTTCACCAACGCGCGCGCCCTGGCCTTCCAGATCGTGCTCGGCCTCGTTCCCCTCAGCCTCGCTCTGGTGGGCCTCGCCACGTCCGTGCACACCGAGGCGGTGGGCCGGGTCGTCGAACGGACTCTGGGCGACATCGTCCCCGGGGCCGGCGCCGGCGTGCTCGACGAGGCGTTCGCGGGGACGCGGCGCAGCGCGCACGGCGATGTGTGGAGCACCCTCGCGCTGTGGCTGGGGCTCGCCTTCGCCGTGCTGAACCTCGCTTCGGCGATGGGCCAGATCGAGCGGGGCGCCAACCGCATCTACGGCATCGAGCGCGACCGCCCTTTCACCCACAAGTACGGTCGGGCGCTGCTGCTGTCGGTGGCGGGCGGCCTGCCGATGGTGCTCGGGTTCGTGGTGCTCGTCGCCGGTGAGGCGGTCGGGGACGCCGTCGCCCGGACCCTGGGCTCCCCGAGCGGCGGCGACCACTGGTGGGGGGTCCTCGAGGTGCCGGTGGGACTGGCTCTGGCGTGGATCGCCTCCGCCGTGATCTTCCGCTGGTCGCCGCGCCGCGGCCAGCCCGGCTACACCTGGCTCGCCTTCGGCAGCGCGGTCCATATCGTCCTGTGGGTCACGGCCACCTGGCTGCTGTCCCTGTACGTCGGCAAGAGCGCCGCGTTCGGTGCCGTGTACGGTCCGCTCACCGCGTTCGTCGCCCTGCTGCTGTGGGCCAACGTCACCGGCATCGCCCTGTTCCTCGGTATCGCCTTCGCCGCCCAGCTGGAAGCGGCCCGCGCCGGGATCGAGTCCGCCGTACGTCCGGATCCCGGGCCCGGTCGATGACCCGTTTGATGCCCTGTCGCTGACTTCCGGGGCGGCCGCCACCGCCGCCCCGGAGACGGCCCCGCCTCGCTCAGGCGGCGCCGGTGACCCCAGGGGCGATGAAACGCCTGTACAGGGGGCTGAAGTCGGTGTTCGGGGCGCCTTCGATGCCCGCCTTCTCGATCGCGGGGGCCAGTCGCTGGGCGAAGAAGGTCTGGAAGGCCTCCTCCGATTCCCAGACGTCGATCACATGGAGCCCCTGCACGTCGAACCAGGCCACGTGCACTTCAGCACCGGCCGGGGCGACCTCCTCCCAGCCGACGGTCTCCCGCACGGTGTCGTACTGCTCAGGGCTGACTCCGGCCCAGCTCAGCGACATCACTACAGACATTTTCCGCCCCCTGTGTCCAGCTCCGAATGTGCTCGAGCATCCTCTCGCCGCGGCGTCCGCCGACGAAGAGCGCACAGAGGCGCGGCCTCCCGGCACTCCGCCCCCGCACGCCGGGCGTGCGGGGGCACGCCGGACACACCGGAACCCGGGCGCCCTTCAGGTCAGGGAGACTCCTGGCGGGACCGCTCCCGCATCCGGGTGTTGAGCCGGGCGGCCTGGCGGGTCAGGTGGTCGCGTTCGGCGAGGTTGGGGGCCTTTCGCGCCGCCTCGGCGTACAGCCTTGCCGCTGTCGTCAGGTCGCCGTCACGCTCGTGGAGGTACGCGGCCACGGCGGTGTGGCGCGGCAGTGATTCGTCCAGGGTCGCGAGCGCCGCCAGACCGGCGCGCGGACCGTCCGCCTCGCCGACGGCCACCGCTCGGTTGAGCCGGACGACCGGGCTGTCGGTCAGGCGCGCGAGTTCGTCGTACCACTCGACGATCTGCACCCAGTCGGTCTCCTCGGCGGTGGGCGCGTCCGCGTGGAGTGCCGCGACGGCGGCCTGGGCCTGGAACTCGCCCAGCCGGTCGCGGGCGAGGGCCGCCTGGAGGATCGCGACGCCCTCGGCGATCGAGGCGGTGTCCCAGCGGCCGCGGTCCTGCTCGGCGAGCGGCACCAGACTGCCGTCGGGCGCGGTGCGGGCGGCGCGGCGGGCATGGTGGAGCAGCATGAGGGCGAGCAGCCCGGACACTTCGGGGTGGTCGGCCTGGGCCGCGAGCTGGCGGGTGAGCCGGATGGCCTCGGCGGCGAGGTCGACATCACCCGAGTAGCCCTCGTTGAAGATCAGGTAGAGGACGCGCAGGACGGTGGCGACGTCGCCGGGCCGGTCGAAGCGCACGCCGGTCACAGTGCGTTTGGCCCGGCTGATGCGCTGGGCCATGGTCGCCTCAGGCACCAGGTAGGCCTGGGCGATCTGGCGGGTGGTCAGTCCGCCGACGGCGCGCAACGTGAGCGCGACCGCGGAGGACGGCGTCAGCGACGGGTGCGCGCACAGGAAGTACAGCTGGAGTGTGTCGTCCGCCGCGGGGGCGGGCCCCGGCGTCGGCTCCTCGTCTACGCGGTCCTCACGCCGGCGGCGGGCCGCGTCCGCGCGGGTCGCGTCGAGGAACCGCCGCCACGCCACGGTGACCAGCCAGCCCTTCGCGTCGCGTGGCGGATCGTCCGGCCAGACGCGGACCGCCTCGAGCAGGGCGTCCTGTACGGCGTCCTCGGCCGCCGCGAAGTCTGCTCCGCGGCGGACGAGAACGGCGAGCACGGTCGGGGTGAGGCTGCGCAGCAGGGCCTCGTTCATCGGTGCGGGCACTCCGTGGTGCTGGGCGACGCGGCCAGGAAGGGGCGCAGTTCGAGCCACTCGTGGATCGGCTTGCCGCCCGCGCCCGGAGCGGCCGACAGCTCCCCGGCGAGTTCGACGGCGCGTTCGTAGCTGTCGACGTCGATGATCATCCAGCCGGCGATGAGGTCCTTGGTCTCGGCGAACGGGCCGTCGGTGACCGGCGGACGGCCCTCGCCGTCGTAGCGGACGAACGTCCCCTCGGGGGCGAGTGCCTGGCTGCCGACGAACTCGCCGGTCTCCTCGAGCCGGGCCGCGAAGTCGGACATGTACCGCACGTGGTCGGTGATCTCCTGCGGTGTCCACTGGTCCATGGGGATGTCGTTGACCGCGGCCGGGGCGCCTCGGTAGTGCTTGAGAAGCAGATACTTGGCCATGACGGCTCTCCTTGGTGCGGGTGCGACCCATTGTGGTCGCGTTCACTACGGAGACGGAGCCGGGCACGGGTTCTCGACATCGCCGGCGGAAATCGCCGAAAGATTTCTGTGAGGGCCGGGAGACCGGGCCCCGGGGGGTCACAGGGCGATCGCTCCGGCGACCACGGCCGCGATGCCGACGACCACCAGGATGACGATCCACCCGACGGCCCTCTCACTGTCCCGGCGCTCGGCCGCCAGGTCGGGCGTGTGGACCGTGGGGTCGTCGGGGGCGTAGTGAATGGTGAGGTGGCGGCCGAGTGATCGGCCGGGGTCGGGGATGCCGTCGCGAGAGAGGACGGTGACGTGGACGCCCTCCCGGGTGGTGAAGGTGACGACGGGTGCGTGGTTGACGATCTTGCTGCCCTCCCCGTCCTCGTATTCGTCCTTGGTGACCGCGACGACACGCGCCGGAACGGCGACGGCCGACGACAGCAGGGCGTCGCGGGTGCGCACGGCGCGGAGGTCGGCGCCGCTCGCCATGGCGACGGTGAGCAGCGTGCCGAAGCCGAGCAGCGCCCATGGCCGGCCCCGGGCGACGGCCGCGTGGATGACCAGCCCGATCAGGAGCAGGGCGACCGTGCAGTTGGGCACGACCCGGCCGCGCTTCTCGTCCGCGGGGTCGAGCACGACGCGGAACCGGTCCGGCCGCCCGCGGCGGTAGCGCACCGTGAGTTCACGGCCGACCCAGGCCGCCTCGACGCCCCGGCCGTGCCTGCCGGCGTTCGGCAGGACGAACTCCCGCCCGCTGTCCGGGTCCTGGAAGGCAATCGTCACCGGAATCCCGGGGTCCTTGGCCGCGCCGTGCGCCGGCTGTCCCACTTCGACGATCCGTGCCGTCACCCAGACCGCTCGCTGGGCCGGGGCGAGTCCGACCAGGGAAAGCCCGTAGCCGAGCAGCGCGACACTCGCCGGCACCACCCACCACAGTTCCCACAGCTCGTGCGTGCTCACTCACAGCTCCAGGCGGAACAGACCGCGGCCCGGATCGACCACGGCGGTGAACCTCAGGCCCATGCGCAGGGCGGGGTGCGACGAGCGCTTCCATGTCGTTTCGAACGTCCGCACCCCGGGTCCGCTGATCCGCAGCCCGACGGTGACGCCGCGCGACTCGCCGTCGTCCCAGTCGCTCAGGTCGGTGACTTCCGCCGTCGCCGCGACCCCGACGGCGTCGAGCCGCCGGTTGTTCTCCCTCTCCAACTCCGTGTGGAACCAGAGTCCGAGGCCCATCGGAACGAAGAGCACCGTGCACAGGACGCCCGCGAGCAGGACGCCGACACCGGCGCCGAAACCGCAGGCCAGCAGGCCCGGTCCGCACAGGCCCATCAGCACGGCGCAGACGCGAAGGAACAGCGCGTCGAACGGGCCCAGCCTGTCCACCCGCGTCGGCTCTGGGCTGTCCGTGCTGTCCGGCATCCCGGGTCGCCCGTCCCGGCCTCGGGTCACGGGGTCACACCGTCACCGGCGTAGAGGTAGCCACCGGGGCGGGCGGGGTCGGCGACGAGCAGTACCTGGTCGCCGGGGCGGGGTATGCGCAGCTTGGAGACGATGGTCTGGAGCGTGACGCGGTCGGCGGCACCGGGCGGCTGGAGGACGAGGTCGACGACCGGATCGAAGTTGACCAGCTTGCCGGTGTCGCTGATCGACACGACAGCGGCGGGTACGGTCGGCACGCCCGCGGCGAGCAACTGCTGTACGACATGGCCGGAGTTGTACGCGCCGATGGACTGCTGGACCTTGGCGAAGTCCGACTCGCCGAGGAACGCCCGCGTGGTCCGCCCGTAGAAACCCTTGCCGCTCGCCACCTTGCCCACGATCTCGGCGGCCTTCTCCTCACGGCTCTTGCGCCGCCCGAAGATTCCCATGGTGCTCTTCCCCTCTACCGATGGCTGATCCGCGGGACTGGTCCGCGTGACTGGCCGGCCGACCGGCCGACAATGTGGACGCTAGGCGGCCCTGATCGCCTACCGATCCCAGGTTCGTACGCACATCCGCCTCCGGCGTACGCTCCTGACATGCCGTCTCCCAGCCAGCCGACCGGCGAGCGCCGACCGCGCGCCCTGGTCATCGACCACGCCTGGCGCGGACTCGGCGCGGGCCTCGAACCGCTGAGCGGTCCCGGCGGGGCGCCGCTGACCCGGACGGTCAAGCTGATCGTGCTGCCGCTGATCGTCAGGCCGACGCTGCGTCCCGAACTCGCGGGGGACTTCCTCGCTCCGGGGGAGGCCGCGCTCGTCGAGGAGCTGATCGTGGAGTCCGCCGCGCCGCTGACGGCGACAGCGCAGTGGTTCACGCTGCTCAAGAAGGCCCGCCGGGCGCTGGGCGTGGTGGCGGGCAATCCGCAGGACCTGTACTTCCAGCGCTGCTTCGAACTGGCCACCGAGCACGGGGTGCCCCGGGACGGTGCCGACGCGTTGGCCAGGGCCTTGGTCGAGGAGGTGGCCCACTCCCCCGGCGGACGCACGGTGGACGCGCTGAAGGACCATCTCGCCGACCCCGCCCGGCGCTCCCGGCTCGACGCGGAGCTGGCCGCCGCCTGGGAGAGCCGTCCCCCGGCCGTCGACGCGACCTCGGTGATCTCGGCTCTCGAACGGGCCGCCGATGCCCTGGACGCCTGCGGTGCGCCGGGCCCGGCGAGCACCTCCCCCTCGTACGCGGCCATGGTCGAAGCGGGTGACGGGGAGTCGTTCGGCCGGGCTCTGTGGGCGGGCACGAGCGGTGTCTGGGGCCTCGACAGCCTGCCGACACATCTGGGACTGACCGGGCGGCCGGTACCTCCGCGTCCGGAGGTGGGCAGGGGCGCCTCGACCGCCACGCTGCCCGCGCCGCTGGACCGCACGCTCTTCGAGCGGCTGTTCACGGTCCTTCAGTCGTCGGCCCACCGGGAGGAGTTGGCGACAGTGGCGGAACTCGTCGCGCGGGAGACCGGCCGCAGTTGCGCGCCGCTCGGCCTGCACGACGAGAGCCTGCGCGTCACCGTGGTCCTCGGCGGACACCTCGCGGCCGGCCTCGACCCGTTGGACACCGGGGAGGGCCCGCAGGGACGGACCACCGCGCACCGGGCCGTCAACAGCCGCTGGCGGCGGGAGGCTTCGGTCCTGCGCGCCCGCAGGATGACCGTCTCCGCGCGCCCCGACCCGGACGGCGGCGTCCTGGACGCCCTCGCCCAGGACCTCCGCACCCCGTGGGCCGCCTATATGCGGCGGCTGTGGGTACGGCTGCACGGCCGCGACGTCCGCGACGCACCCCTGGCAGACCTCGCGTCGGCCTGGGCGGTGCTCGACGGGGTGGCCCGCTCGGTGATGATGGACCACCGCGCCCGGGTGCGCTCGGCACTGCGCGCCCTGGCCACGGACCCCGCCCCGGCGGCCGAACCGAGGAGCGCGTGATGGCGCGGGGGGACGAGGTCGTCGACGTCCGGGTGACACGCGGCGAGGACGGCACGGTCCTGCTCACCGCCGGCCCCGGCCGCCGTCCTGTCGACGCGTACGACGATGTCGCCGCCGTCGGCCTCGACTTCACCCGGGCGGTCCTGGAAGTCGCGGGCGCCGTTCTGACCTGGTCCGTCCTAGGCGACCCGGGGCTGCCGTCGGCGGAGGTCCATGACGCGGGGCGGGCCCAGCAGTGGCTGTGGGCGCTCTACGGCGAGCGCGTCGCCGTCGCCGTCCACGGCTGTGCGGCGGGACAGGCAGACGTGCGGGTGACGGCGGAGGTGACGGGACTGGCGGGGGCAGCCGCCCGGCTCGGCCTCGGTCACTGGGCGGCCCGGTGGTGGCCGGCCTCGTACGCGGACGGGATACCCGAGCTCGAACCGGCCCTGCTGGGACTGGAGTTGGCCGCGCTCACCCACCGCTGCCAGCAACTGTTCGACGACGAAGGCGACCAGCTTGACGACTGCGCGGCCGAACTGATCGAGGAGAGCCTGGGCGCCCTCGATCCGCTGATCCAGTGGTGGCGCGCGCAGGCGGAGCCGTCGGACACGGCTCGCCATCTGGAGAGCGTCCTGCGGCTGCTCGACGACGCGGCGGACAGCGTCGGCCTGGACGGGCCGGCGCTGCACCGGCTCCGGTCCTCCCTGGACCTGCGCGGTCCGGCGGGTACACCGGTCGACCTCGGCTCACTGTTCGCTCGGAGGGACGGATTCGCACTCACGGCGGGTGAAACGCTCCCGGTGGGCGGCCGGGTGATCGCCCGGGGATCGGGGACCAACGACTGGCGCCGATACCCGCCGGGCTTCGTCGACGCCGCCGAGCACGCGGTGTCATGGACCGCTCGCGCGCTCGGCGCCCGGCGGCTGATCGAGATCGAGGCCGTCGCACACAGCGCGGCACCCGCGACAGACGCTCTCCTCTTCGCGGAGGTGAACGTGAACGACAGTGCGGCACATCGGGTGCCCCTCGCGAGACGCGACGACCTGTGGACCGGTCACTCGGACCTGCCGTCGGCTCTGCCGGCGGGGATGCAGGTGCCGCGTATCGAGGTCGGTGTCCTGCTGCCGGGCTTCGACCCCGGCCCCGGCACACCGGCCGAGACCGACGTTCGCGTTCAGCGCGAAGCCGTTCGCGCCCTGGTCCGACGGCGGCTGGCCATCGCGGCACAGCCTTCGGCCACCGACACGTCGCCACTCGACACCTCACCTCTCGAGACCTGCTCGGCACCGTTCCTCGCCGAGACCGCCGCCGCTGCCACCGACGAGGACTACTGACACATGCCGGACGCCGGGATCGAGCAGGGCGAGCAGGCCGGACAGGCCGACAGGGGCGCGGGAGTGATGTCGCTGTACGGGGAACCGTTCGACAGCGGTTTCGCCCTGGCCGAGGAACATCAACTGGCGGCCGATCTCACGGGCGCGTGTGCCGTCTACGCAGAGTTGCTCACCGTGGCGGAGTCCGTCGAGGACTCCCCCGACGTTCGGTTTCTGCGGGCGCATCTGTTGTCCGATCTGGCGAGTGTCCGGCTGTCCGCCACGGACCTGGTCGGGGCCGAGGAGGCCGTAGAGTGCTCCCGCGCCCTGCTCGACGACATCGCCGACGTCCCGATGGGACCGCGCGGTCGTCAGCTGTGGCTGGAAGTCCGGCTGAAGACGCTGCTCGCCGGAGCCGATCTGCGGCGCCGGACCGGGCGTCTGGACGAGGCGATGGACTGTCTCGACGAGGCGGCTCTCACGCTGCACGAGTTCGACGATCCCGAAGGGCTGCGCACCGCCGAACTCGGCTCGAACCGCGTGCTGTTGCTGATGGAGCGGGGCGAGTGGGGAGCCGCCGAGGAACACGCGACTGCGTTGCTGTCCACCTTGGAGGCGACCGAACTGGAGACGGTGCCACGGGTGTTGACCGCCCTCGGCATGATCTGCTCCTCGACCGGCCGGTTCGACGAGGCCGAGGACCACCTCGCCCGCGCGGAGGAACGCTTCCGGGCCCTGGGGGACGTCGGCGAGCAGCACTCGCTGCTGGCCAACCGGGCGTACGTCGCGATGCAGCGGGGCGAACTCGACCTCGCGGAGCGGCTGTTCGCCGAGGCGTCCGCGTTCTTCGAGCGGCACCGGTGGTTCGGGAACCTGGCGGTCTGCGAACAGGCACGCGCCTTCCTCGCCGGTCGGCGGGGCGACAACACCGGTGCGGGCGCCCTGATGACGGCGAGCCTGACCCGCTTCGAGGAGATCGGCGCCTCGATCGCCGCCGCCGACACCATGCTGCTGGGCGCCCAACTCGCCTACAACCGGGGCGACATCCCCGAGCTGAAACGGCTGGCCCAGGGGGCCCGCGACGTCTATCAGGCGCGGGAGGTGTACGAGCGGTGCGCGCAGGTCGACCTCATGCTCGCGCGAACCCTCGAGGACAATCTGAACCGCACCGACCACGGCGACCACGAGAGGCGGTCCATCGACAACGCGCTGTCCCTCGCGTTGCCCGCCGCCCTGACCCTGCAGGCGGCACGCTATGACTTCGCCACCGCCCACGCACGTCATCAGTGGCTCCAACTCGCGGACGAGGCGATGGAGTTGGCCTTTCGTCTCGCCGTGCGCCGCCAGGATCAGGGGCTGCTCTTCGAGCTGGTGGAACACCGCAGCGCGGGCACCCTGCTGGCGCTGGACCGTACACCGCCTTCGGCGCCGCGCACCTCGCCCCACGGGCCCGCCGAGGACTCAGAGCACGCCGGGTCGGTCTTCCCGAGCGCGGCCATGAAGACGTACGCACCCGCCGACGCTCCCATGGCCCTGGGCGGTTTGGCGGCCGAGGCCGCGGCCTCGGCCGGGCTGCGCGTCGCGCCGCCGCCGAAGGTACGGATGGCCGCCCAGGGGCCCGGGCGTGTCGCACTCCAGGAGTACATCGCCGGCGCCGAGTTCCGCTATCAACGGCGGATCGTGGACGACGAAGAGGTCCCGTTCTGGTTCACCGACGATCTGACCGGCCGCCCGGTGGTGCAGGTCCGGCTGGCCGACGCCGGCGACCTGTTCATGACCTGGACCTGGGCCGGCGGCGCCCGTGGCTTCGGCACCGGCCAGGGCCTCGCCGCCGAGGTCGATCTGGCGGTGCGGGAGTTGGCAGCAGCGCTGCCGGGGACCGGCGAGGGAGCGGCGGGGGTGCGCAGGGCGTTCGACTCGGGAGCGCTGGCGGAGCCACGGGCCGAGCGACGGCTCGCCCGATTGCTGGCGGAGGCGCTGTGGCCGGAGGGGCTGACGGCGCAGATACGTCAGGTGTCGGAGCAGGCGGGCCGTCCGCTGATACGGATCCAGCCCTCGCCCCGGGTCGCCCAGGTCCCCTGGGAACTGCTCGCGGTCGACGCCGAGTCCGACGTACGGCTCATCGAGCTGGCGGACGTCGTGACCACCGCGCCAATGTCAGTGCGCCGCCAGGCAACCGCGGCCCGCCCGACCCCGGACACGGACACGGACACGGACACGGACACAGGTACGGGTACAGACCCAGTGGTTCTCGTCCTTGACCCCCGGATCCCCGGTTTCCGGGCCGACTCCCCGCTCGGCTCGGTCCTGGGACCGCCCGGATCGGACCCGGAGCTGCTGTCCCTCGTACAGAGACGTCTCGACGAGGGTGCCGTCATGCCGACCGTGTCCTCCCCGGCCGAAGCGCTGCGCCGTACCGATCTGGACCGGGACTGGCTGAGCGCCGTACTGCGCAAGGGCGCCCGCAGGCTTCTGTACGTCGGGCATGTGAGCGGCGCGCCGGTCGAGGGCGGGCAGAGCGAGGACGGCACGCTCCATCTGTGCTGCGGTCCGGGAACCACCGGCCTGTCCGAACCGGTGCGCGGCCACCGCCCGTTGTCGGCGAAAGACCTTCTGCTGGGCGCTCTGCCCCTGCGGGCCGACGGCGAACCCGGGGCTGTGCTGTGGCCCGCGCCGCCGCGGGTCGCGCTCATCGGCTGCGAGAGCGGCGGCGACCTCCGCTTCACCGAGTCGTTCGGCCTCGCCACAGCGATGATCCACAACGGTGCCGACCTTGTCACCGCCACCCGCTGGGTGCTTCCGACCAGCTTCGCCTTCCACCGGCTGGCGGGTCTGCCCGAATCCGTACGCCCGCTGACGGAGGCGATCGTCGCCGTCGACAACGCCCACGAGGACCCGGACCCCGTGGACCGGCTCGGGCGCTGGCAGCGCGAGCGGCTCGAGCGGTGGCGGTCCGGCGGCCGGATCGAGCACTCGCCGCTGCTGTGGGCGGCCATCACCTCGATCACCGTGTGAGGCCCAGGACTTCTCAACAGGAGAAGAACAACAGGTCGAGCGCGAGAGGACGAGCAGGACAGGGCAGGCCGGCGCCTCTGCCGTCGGCGAATCTGCTGCGGGCCGAGAAACCGGCCGGAGGCGTGGAGTCGGGCCGAGAGTGGGAGTGCGGCGCCGTCCGCCGTACGACGAACGTACGACGAGCCACCACCCACGACTCGACAAGGAGCCCCGATGTCCCCGTTCACCACCGCCGGCCCCTGGCCCGCGCTGCTGCCCCGGGCCGAGGAGAGCGACACCCCCGCCTCCCGGTTCGACGACCATCTGGCGGCCCAACTGCTCGGCCAGCGCATCGTGTTCCTCGGTACGCAGGTCGACGAGGTCTCCGCCAACCGGATCTGCGCCCAGCTTCTCGTGCTGTCCGCGGAGGACCCACGCACCGACATCAGCCTGTACATCAACAGCCCCGGCGGCTCCGTGACGGCGGGCCTCGCCATCT
This sequence comes from Streptomyces sp. ME02-8801-2C, assembly GCF_033793965.1. NCBI lineage: Bacteria > Bacillati > Actinomycetota > Actinomycetes > Kitasatosporales > Streptomycetaceae > Streptomyces > Streptomyces sp. ME02-8801-2C. The sequence continues at coordinate 125,249 of NZ_JARAXP010000003.1, forward strand.
ACGACACCATGCAGCTGATCCCGAACGACGTGTCCACGCTCGCCATGGGATTCGCGGCCAGCATGGGCCAGTTCCTGCTCAGCGTGGGCGCACCCGGCAAGCGGTACGCGCTGCCGAACGCGCGGATCATGATGCACCAGCCGTCGGCCGGCATCGGCGGCACCACCTCCGACATCGAGATCCAGGCGGAGAACCTGGAGTTCACCAAGCGGACCGTCGAGCGGATCACCGCCCAGCACACCGGCCAGAGCGAGGAGACGATCTCCCGGGACGGCGACCGCGACCGCTGGTTCACGGCCGAACAGGCCAGGGAGTACGGCATGGTGGACCGGGTGGTGGGCGCGCTGGCCGACGTACGCCCGGCCTCCTCACGACGACGGATGGGGCTCTGACATGGGGACGTACACGATTCCGAACGTGGTCGAGCGCACCCCGCAGGGCGAGCGGTCGTACGACGTGTTCAGCCGGCTGCTGTCCGAGCGGATCATCTTTCTCGGCACCGAGATCGACGACGGGGTGGCCAATGTCGTCATCGCGCAGCTCCTGCATCTGGAGTCGTCGTCCCCGGAGCGCGAGATCGCGATCTACATCAACTCGCCCGGCGGCTCGTTCACTTCGCTCATGGCGATCTACGACACGCTGACGTTCGTCCAGGCGCCCATCTCGACGTTCTGCGTCGGCCAGGCCGCGTCGACGGCGGCGGTGCTGCTGGCCGGGGGTGATCCCGGGCGCCGGTTCGTGCTCGAACACTCACGGGTGCTGCTCGGCCAGCCGGCGAGCAACGGTCACCGGGGCACGGTCTCCGACCTGGCCGTGCGGGCCAGGGAGATGGTCCGCATCCGCGCGCAGGTCGAGGAGGTGCTCTCCCGGCACACGCACCACGACGTGGCGACCCTGCGCGCGGACATGGACCGCGACAAGGTGTTCACCGCGGCGGAGGCGGTGGCGTACGGCCTGGCCGACGAGGTGCTGAGCCGGCGCCTCGTCGGTTTCTGACCGGCCGGCCGTACGACGGGCGCGGGTCGGCTAGGCGGCCAGGCAGAGCCCGTTGTACGGCGCCGAGGTCGTCGTCCGCGCGTGGGTGCGGCTTCGGTTGTGCCGGGTCAGCTCGCTCTGGGCCAGGGACAGCAGGTCTCCCAGGTCCAGGCCGAGGGCGTGGGCGGCGGCCGCGAGGACCTCCGAGGAGGCTTCCTTGCGGCCCCGCTCCAGCTCCGACAGGTAGGGCATGGAGATCCTGGCCGCGTCGGCGACGTCCTTGAGCGTGCGTTCCTGCGCGACTCTCTCGCGACGCAGGACGTCACCGACCAGGTCGCGGAACAGCGGTTCCCTGGGCGCGGGCTGCGCCGGGGTCACCGGAGCGGCGGGAGCCGGTGTCGGCGCGGTCTTTGGACGCAGCGGGATCACCCGGGCCTGGTTCGGCGCTTGATTGCTCACCCCCTCAGCCTAGATGCCCTCGCCCCACAGGGAAGACATCGGCATTCCGCCCTGGGTGGAATCAGCACGCGCGACGAACCACGAAGAGGGCGAACCGCCAGGTCAACACCCTTGGTTTCGCACGACCTTCGCACCTCGCGTCCACCAGTTTCTCTTGCACGGAGCAAAATAGTGGGCATGCACGGCGCTCGACCGGGTACGCGCGCAGTCGGGAACCGTTCCATCGTCCGCAACTCGATGTTTTCGTGGGAGAGGTAACAGGTAATGGACACCGCCATGATCCGGTCGAAGGCAGAGGTCGTCGTGGACACCGCCGGGGCCAGGACAGGTGACGACCCACTGCCCGGAGTCCCGGAACCGCGAAAGGTGGCCCCGCGTGACGCGCGGGAGCTGTCCCGCCAGTTCTTCCAGCGCCTGTCCGAACTCGAAGAGGGCACGCACGAACACCAGTACGCGCGAAACACCCTGATCGAGATGAACATGTCGCTCGTGCGGTTCGCAGCCGGGCGTTTCCGGGGTCGCGGCGACGACATGGAGGACATCGTCCAGGTCGGGATGATCGGCCTGATCAAGGCCATCGACCGGTTCGAGCTGTCCCGTGAGGTGGAGTTCACGTCGTTCGCGGTGCCCTACATCGTCGGGGAGATCAAGCGGTTCTTCCGCGACACGACATGGGCGGTGCACGTACCTCGCCGGCTCCAGGAGCTGCGTGTCGAGCTGGCCAAGGCGCGGGAGGAACTGTCGAGCAGGCTGGACCGCGATCCGACGGTCGCCGAACTCGCCACGCTCATGAACCTGTCCGAGGACGAGGTGGTCGAGGGCCAGATCGCCTCCAACGGGTACAACTCTTCGTCTCTCGACGCCGCGTTGACCGGTGACGGACCCGATGACGGCGAGGCGGTGCTGGCCGACTTCATCGGGGTCGAGGAGCACGGGATGCGACTGGTCGAGGACTTCCAGTCGCTCGCCCCGCTGCTGGCCGAACTCAGCGACCGGGACCGGGAGATCATCCATCTGCGGTTCGTCGAGGAGGCCACCCAGGCGGAGATCGGTGAGCTGCTCGGCTGCTCGCAGATGCATGTGTCGCGGCTGATCAAGCGCATCATCACGCGGCTGCGCGAGGGCATGCTGGGGGAGCTCGACTACGCCTGACGCGCGCGCCGGCCCGGCGACGGGCAGGCCTGTGCTGCCCCTCACTCGCTCGATTCGAGCTGATCGGTGAGGGGCAGCACTCACTCGCTCTCGCCGGGAAACTCCCCTAATGGGTGAGGGGCCTACTGGGTGAGGGGCAGCACGGCCCTCACGCACTTGCCGACCGGGACCCTGCGGGCGGTCACCTCGGTGGCGAGTGCGTGGACGATCTCCAGACCGTGCCGGCCGATGCGTTCCGGGTCCCTGGGGTAGCGCATGGGCAGCGTGGCGCTGCTGTCGTACACGGAGACCGTGACCGAGGTGTCCGTGCCCTCCAGTTCGAGGACGTAGGGGCCGTGACTGTGCCGGTCCGCGTTGGTGACCAACTCGCTGACCACCAGCATCAGTTCACCGTCGAGACGCGTGTCGCTCGGGGCGCACCACTCCTTCCTCAGCTGCTCGAGGAAGATCTCGGCGAAGACGCGTGCCTCCGCGATGCACCCCGGCTCGCCGGTGTAGTGCGTCGCCCGTCGCAGCGGTTCGACGGGCTTGTCGAGACCAGTCGGTGTCACTGCTCCGTCCAGGTGGTCGATCATGCGTTTCTCTCTCGGTGGCCGGTCCGGCAGAACCCGGTCGCACCACTGCTCGTACCCCGAGCCGCGCGTCGCAGTCCCCCCTCTCAGAGGTGGCGTTCGTCTCCGGGGACGTCAGGAGGACGACGAGGTGAGGGCCGGCTGGGACGTACTCCCGGAGAGGTTGTCGTCGGGCGGCGACCGGAGCGACTCGGGGGCCGAGGACGGGGGTGAGGAGGAGGGGGCTGCGGATGTCGTCGGGCAGGGGGTGGCCGACGGACTCGCGGTGTTCGGTGTGGCGGGTGACGCGGGCGATGCCGGTGTCCGGGGTGCGGCGGCGGGCGAGGACACGCACGGCAGCGGTGACCTCGGCGACAGCAGGCCGGGCGCTTCGGATGTCGGCTCCGATGACTCCGCGGAGGGTTCCGAGGACGCTGTCGACGGTTCCGAGGACGCCGTCGAGGGGGTCGACGAACTCACCGACGGGGAAGGCCGCACGGCAGGCGGGGCGGTCTTCTGGTCGTGCCTGCCGGTGTCGCCGTGGTGGCGGTGGAACCAGTCGCGGTGGTCCGGGTCGTAGACGACGAAGACGTTGATGACGGTGGTGGAGGGCGCCACGACCACCACATTGGAGCTGCGGTACGCGGGCCAGGCGTCGCCCCGCTGGTGCGGGGTGGTCTGCTGTCGTACCGGGTCGGCGAGCGGGTTGCCGCACGCGCAGCGCACGCGCGGCCGGCCCCGGTCGTCGACGAGGACGGCCGTCCCGGTCTGCAGAACGGCCTGGTAACTGGTGGCGGCCCCGTCGCGGTAGCCGTGGTTGGTGACGCGGGTGTCCATCCGCAGCTGTACGGGGGTGAGTGAGCGCAGATACGCGGGAACCCCGGCGGGCCGCAGGCCGAGGACCGACGCGAACGCCCCGTTCTTCGCGGGGGCCGCCCCGAGCACCCGGATCTGCTTCTCCACGTCGCAGCTGGCGACCTTGCGGGTGCCGCCGTACAGGCCGGCCGCGCCGCCGTCCACGCGTCGTACGACGTTGGCGGCGGCCGTCTCCGAGACCGTGGCTGTGGGGGTGACGGCCGGCGGGGCGGAGCTGTCCTTGGCCGTGGACTGGGTGAAGGGGTACGGCCCCGACTTGTCCGCGGCCTGGAGAAAGATCTCGCCGCCCGCCCGGTCGGAGGTGCCTTCGGAGCGGGTGAGCACGACGATCAGGGCCACCGCGGCCAGGACGGAGGCGGCGAGCACCGCGATCCGGGGCACCGACCGCCACCAGGGCCGGCCGGGTCCGGACCCGGGTCCCGTTCCGGACCCGCCACTCGCGCCTGCGCCTCCGCCCTCTCCCCCGCCCCCGGGCCCGACACCGCTCCCGCCTCCGCCGTCGGCGGGTGGCTGGGACGGGGGTCCCACGGGGGGCTGGGTGGGGCCCGAGAGAGGGCCGGAGGGCGGCCCTGTGGGGCGGTCGGAGGACGGCTGTTCGACGCTCACGGGCTCTTCTTCCGACGTGGGCTCGCGACATACACCCCGATTTATGCCGTTTTCTTCCACAACGTGCCCATTGTGCGCCCTGGTCCCGGGTCGCCCGCAAGCGGAGGCCTCGCTCCTCCCGACAGGCGCACCCGCCGAGCGCTGCTTAGCGTGGCAGGGTGAGCACGCGAACCCCCGCTCCCGTGCCGGCCCTCGCCGAGGAGCGGGCCGTCTCCCGGCACGGCTGGGCACAGGCCCTGGCCGCGGTGCTGACCGGACTCGCCTCCATGGTGCTGACCGCAGGGCTGGGGCTGTGGGCCGCCGGGGCCGGCGATCTGCCGGACGGGGCCTTCCCCCGGGTCGTCGCGGCCACCGTCGTGACGGCGGTCGGCGGCAACGTCGAACTCACGGGCGACGCCGGAGACCTCGCCGAGACAGCGGGCGGTCTGACCGTGATGCCGCTGTCCGTGACCCTGGTCGGGGCACTGGTGACCGGCGCGGGTTTTCTGCGCCCGTTGCGGCACCGGGCCGTCGCCGGAGCACCTGAGCTGGCCGGCTGGGCCGTGCGCATCGCCGTCCTGTGGGTGCTGGGCCTGACCGGCCTGGCGTTCGCGGCCCGCCAGACCTTCGCGGTGTCGCTGGGCGAGGGAACTCTCGGCGACATCGGCGACGTCTTCGGCGACGCACCGAGGATCGGGTTCGCGGCGGACGTACCGCTGACCCTCCTCTCGGGCGTGCTGTGGCTGGCCGGAGTACTGGCGCTGGCCCTGCTGGTCTCACGCGGGGCTCCTCTGCCCCCAAGGCTGCTGCGGTTCCAGGAGTCGGTGCGCCCGGCCGCCCACGCCATGGTCGTACTGCTGCTCTCGTTCGTGGCCCTGGGGACCGTGATCGGGCTCGTCCTGGCGGTGACACGCGGGCAGCCCGCGCAGTCCCTCGCGCTGGTGCTGCTGGGTATGCCGAACTTGGTCTGGCTGGCCCTCACCACCGGGCTGGGCGCCACCTGGGAGGGGCGCGTCGACGGTCCCTTCGGGCTGCCGATGCCCCATGCCCTCGACGAGGTCCTGCGCACTTCGGATACCGCCACGCTCAATCTGGGCACCCTCGCCGACTTCGACGGCAAGGTGTGGTGGCTGGTGGTGGTCGACGCCGTACTGCTGCTGGCCGTCGCCTTCCTGATGGCGGCGCACTCACCCGCCCGGACGCGGGCCTGGCAGCACGCCGTGCACATGGCGGTCGCGCTCACGCTCACGGTCCTGATGATCTGCCTGGTCGGACGGATCTCCGCCCACTACGGTCTGTCCGTGCTGGGAGTCGGGGACCTCGGCGGCAATCTCTCCGGCACCCTGTTCCTGCACGCCCGGTTGTGGGGTGCGCTCGGCTTCGCGCTGCTTTGGGGGCTGGTCACCGGATTCCTGGGTGCGCTGTTGGCCCGGCGGGTGCACCGGCGAGGCGAGGTCGACAACCGCTAGGCGGGGCTCGGGGAGGCGTGGGAGGGTGGCCCCCATGGCGCTGAGTGTCGAAGACCGGTTGGCCGTGGCGGAGTTGATCGCCCTGCACGGTCATCTGGTCGACGAGGGACAACTGGCCCGTATGGCGGAGGTGTTCACCGAGAACGTGGTGTACGACCTCTCCGACGTCGGCCAGGGCCAGGTCAGCGGCCTTGCCTCGCTGACCGACGCGGCGCTCGCCCGGGGCCCGGCGAATCCGGTCGCTCATCACGTCACGAACGTGGTGGTCGCCGAGCGGCCCGACGGGCAAGTGCAGGCCCGCTCCAAGGGTTTGGCCGTCATGGCGGACGGCACCTGCGGCTCGGTGACGTACGACGACACGGTGGTGCGGGGTGACGGGGGCTGGCGTATCTCGTACCGGAAGGTGTCGGCGCGGCGCGTGCCGTTGGGTGGGCTCGGGCGGGAGCAGGACCAGCCGCCCGTCTCCGCGTAGGACAGCCGCGCGTCGTCCGGGGCCCGTTATCTCGGTCGCCGGTGGCCGATGCGGGTGAACACCGGGCGCGCCCAGGCCGGTGGGCGGGGTGGCCCTTCCTCGGCGGACCCGGGCAGCCGGACCACCTGGGTCGGTGCGTGGCCGGTGTGCGCGGCACCCGTCGAGGCCATGCGGAGGGCGGCGACGAAGTCGAGGCACGAGTCGTAGCGGTCGTCGGGGCTCTTGGCGAGGGCTTTCGCGAACACCGGGTCGACGGCGGCGGGGAGTTCGGGGCGCTGCTCGGTCAGCGGCGGTGGCTGGTCGTACTGGTGGGCCCACAACAGGGCCATGTCGTCGTCGCGTTGGAAGGGCGGGCGGCCCGCCAGGACCTCGTGGACGACGCACGCGAAGCCGTAGACGTCGCAGCGTCCGTCGACCGGGCGCCCGGAGATCTGCTCGGGCGCCACATAGTCGAGGGTGCCGACGAACTGGCCGACGGTCGTGAAGCCGGTGAGCGACAGCGACTTCTTCGTCAGGCCGAAGTCGGTGAGGTAGACGTGCTCGGGATGGTCGCTGTCGGTGCCCCGGGCGACCAGGATGTTGCCGGGCTTGACGTCCCGGTGGACCAGGCCGTGTTCGTGGGCGGCGTCCAGCGCGGAGGCGACCTGGGCGGCGATGCGGATGGCGACCGGGAGCGGCAACGGGCCCTTGCTGTCGAGGAGATGGCGCAGATCGCTGCCGGCGACGTACCGCATGGCGATGTAGAGGATGCCGTCGGTCTCGTCGGCCTCGAAGACCGGGACGATGTGCGGGTGGTCGATCGCGGCGGCCACCCGGGACTCGTGGGTGAAGCGTTTACGGAAGGTGTCGTTGCGGGCGAGTTCGGGGGCGAGGAGTTTCAGGGCGACGGTGCGATCGAGCCGCAGGTCCCTGGCCCGGTAGACGACGGCCATGCCACCGCGGCCGATCTCCTCCTCGACGCGGTAGCCGGCGATCTGCTTCCCGAGCAGGTCGGAGGGCCGTCCCGCATGCGACCGGGTGTCGTGGTCCGGGCCGCGCTGCATCAGCCGTCACCGTCGGCGCCGCCGATGCCGGCGTCCCCGACCACCCGGGTGTGCGCGTGGCCCAGGTCGGGCACCACCTGGGTCGGCTCATGGGTGGGGGCGGCGGGTTCCCGGTCGGCGGCGTACGTGCTCAGCCGGGTGCCGTCGGTGTAGACCCAGCGTTCGTGCTCGGCGTCGTACAGCCATACGGACTCGCCGTCGACGACGATCCCGATGCGCTGTCCATGAGTGAGCCCCCGGAAGGACTCCCGGTCGAGTGCGCCCTCGGTGAGCTCCTCCACGGCGCCGCGGTAGCGGGTCAGCGCCTGTTCGGCGCGGGCCAGCAGCGGGCGGGGGTCGGCGGTGCGGGCGAGCGGGGCGCCGGCGGCGGGCGGGTCCTGGGGTACGGCGACCAGGAGCCGTCCGTCGATCCAGGCGGACCAGCCGTTCGCGCACCGGACCTGCCCCCAGTCGCCACGCCGTTCGACCAGTTCGACCGGCAGCAGCGCGTCGAGCGGCACGGTGGGCCTGGCCGGGTCGGGCTCCTCCCAGGCGGCCAGACCGCCCTGCGGCACGACGTGCGTGGGCCGGAACCCGGAGATCCGGAAACCCGGGGACGTCATCTCGCCCACCCCCTCTACTTCCGCATGACAGCCGGTTCGTGCCGCCGCAGCAGCCGCAGGACCAGGTATCCGAACACCGCCGAGAGCACGACCAGCATGCCCGCGTTGATCAGCCAGATCCCGGCCGAGTGTTCGAACAGCGGGTCGCCGGTCAGGTCGCCGGGGACGATCCGCGACAGGCCGATGGTGCCCGCCATCGCCCCGAGCGCCCATCGCGACGGCACCAGCCAGGAGAGCTGTTCGATGCCGGGGACGCCGTCGAGTTTCAGCAGGGCCCCGCAGAACACGACCTGGACGATGGCCAGGAGCACCAGCAGCGGCATCGTCACCTCTTCCTTGCGGACGAGGGCCGAGACGAGGAGGCCGAGCATCATCGCGGCGAAGGAGAGCAGCGCGACGGCGACCGTGATCTCCACGAGGGGTGGCATCAACACGCCTTTTCCGCCAGGTGCGTTGAGGTCGACGCCGAGGAGGGCGACGAGGGTCAGTACGACGGCCTGGGCGACGGTGATCGTGCCGAGGACGACGACCTTGGACATCAGATAGGCCGATCTGGACAGTCCGACGGCCCGTTCGCGCTGGTAGATCACGCGTTCCTTGACCAGTTCGCGCACGGCGTTGGCCGCTCCCGTCAGGACGCCGCCGACGCAGAGGATCAGCAGCGCGTTCATCGCCGTCTCCTGCGTCAGCCTGCTGCCTGCCAGCGCCCTGGCCATCGCGCCCATCACGAACGGCAGCGCGATCATGATGGCGAGGAAGGTGCGGTCGGCGCTCAGCGCGGCCGTGTAGCGGCGGACCAGGGTGCTCAGCTGGCCGCCCCAGCTCTGCGGCTTGGGCGGGGGCGGGGCGGCGTCGACCGGGCCCGACCTCGGCAGCCGGGGCTGGGCGGTCGAGTTGACGATGTACTGCTGGTGGAACGGAGAGAAGCGGTAGTCCCCCGCCCAGTCCCTGTCCTGGTCACGCTCGAAGGCCTCGAACGCCTCCGGCCACTGCTCGTACCCGAAGAAGGCGAGGGTGTCCTCGGGCGGCCCGTAGTACGCGACCTTGCCGCCGGGTGCGAGGACGAGGAGCCGGTCGCAGACGTCGAGGCTGAGCACGCTGTGGGTGACGACGATGACGGTCCGGCCGTCGTCGGCGAGGCCGCGCAGCATGTGCATCACCGAGCGGTCCATGCCCGGGTCGAGGCCCGAGGTCGGTTCGTCGAGGAAGAGCAGCGACGGTTTGGTCAGCAGCTCCAGGGCCACGCTGACGCGCTTGCACTGACCGCCGGAGAGGCTGTGCACGGGCTGCCGGGCGCGCTGTTCGAGGCCCAGTTCGCGGATGACCTCGTCGACCCGTTCCCGGCGCTCCGCCTTCGCGGTGTCCTGCGGGAAGCGCAGTTCGGCGGCGTAGGAGAGGGCTCCGCGCACGGTCAGCTGGGCGTGCAGGATGTCGTCCTGCGGGACGAGGCCGATGCGCTGGCGCAGTTCGGCGTAGTCACGGTAGAGGTCGCGGCCGTCGTACAGGACCGTGCCGTGGTCGGCGGGGCGCTGCCCGGTCAGGGCGTTCAGGAGGGTGGACTTGCCCGCGCCGCTCGGGCCCACGACGGCGAGCAGGCACTTCTCCCCCACCGGGAAGGACACGCCCTCCAGGAGGGTCTTGCGGCCGTGGTCCACGGCGACGGTGAGGTCCTGGACGTCGAGGGAGACCTCGCCGGTGTCGACGTACTCCTGGAGCTGGTCGCCGACGAGGCAGAACGCGGAGTGGCCGACGCCGACGATGTCTCCGGGGGTGACGAGCTCGCGGGCGACGGGCCGGCCGTTGAGGAACGTGCCGTTGTGGCTGCCGAGGTCGACGATCTCGTACGTCCCGTCCGGACGGGAGCGCAGTTCTGCGTGCCGGCGGGAGACGAGGAGGTCGTCGACGATCAGGTCGTTGTCGGTGGCGCGGCCGATGCGGACCGTGCGGGTGGACAGCGGCCGGACGGTGGTGGGCTGCCGGAAGGTGCCGGTCATGGCCGGCATGGAGACCGCCGAGGGGCGTTCCCGGGCCGGCGGGGGCGGGCTGACCAGGACGGCTCGCGGTCCGTCGGCGGGGCTGCCGAAGCGCAGTACGCTGCCGGGCCCGACGTCCCGTTCCCTGACCCGCAGCCCGTCGGCGTAGGTGCCGTTGGTGCTGTTCTCGTCCTCGACGGTCCAGTGGTCGTCGTCGGGGCGCAGCACCGCGTGGTGCCACGAGACCCGGACGTCGTCGATGACGATCTCGCTGAGCGGGTCGCGTCCGACGTGGTAGTCGTGGCCCGGGCTCATCACCGTGGAGCCCGTCTCCGTCTCCAGGACGAGTTCGGGCGCCGACGGCGTGACCCAGCGGTCTACCATGCCAAAAATTCTAGCGATTCGTCCGCATATATGCCTGGGCAGCCGCCAGGAGCCGGGCAGCCCGGGCGGCTACGCGACCGGCACGACGAGCGCCGGGTTGGTCCGCTGCATGCGCAGCGCGTCCACGGATTCGGCGAGGAGTTCGTACTCGGTGGTCTCGTCGTACGTGGCGATCCGGACGAGCCGGCCGGCCGCCAACTCGTCGGCGACCAGGTCCTGCTGGTACGGGTCCAGGGTCCAGGCGCGCAGCAGGCCGGGGACGTCGGGCACGGTGGTGGCCACCGGGACGAGCGAGTTCGGGGGGAAGTACGGTTCGTCGGGCTGCGGATCGAGCCGTTCGGCGATCCAGTTCGCCCGGTCCCGTAACCACCACAGGGCCAGCGCCAGGGTGGGTGCGCGGTAGGTGCCGAGCGGTACTCCGATGCGCCGACCCGCACACACCCCGTACGCCGTGACATGGCAAAGGAACTCGTCGTGCACGATCTTTCCCCCGATCGCCTGCCGGCCTTGCCTCGCTTTCCGTGCGGTTCTCTCGCTGTACTCGTTGCTGCAGGTCACTCCGTGGTCACTCAGTGGTGCAGTGTTCTACCAGTCGAGTATCTTCACTATTGACACTCTGTCACCACGCCTTTCCAGCCAGTTTCCAGGCATTCTCCTGGCATATTCCTGGCAGGTATGGACCGGAATCCGACGGGACAGTCTCTTTTCCTGCGGACGGATCTCCCGTGATTCACGAGGATCATGTGATTCGCGATGAGTTCTTCGCTTCCCAGTGGTCTCCATAGCGAAGACCACTGGGAATGGAAGGCCCCATGACCACCAGCGAAAAAGTCGACAAGGCCGACGAGGAATTCACAGCCGTACTGCGCAAAAGCCCGGCACCCAGGGGCTGGACCTACCTGGTCTGGCCAGAATCCGTCACGTTCTTCGGTCTCTCGAAGGCCGAGATCCGAAAGGCCATCGGAAAGGAAGGGGGTGCCACCGTGACAGTACGGCCGGCCGGACGATTCCGTTCATGACGGAGGACCTGACATGGGTCAGGCCTTGACGATCGCCTCGATCCGGGCCAGCTCCTCGTCGGAGAACTCCAGGTTCTCGATGGCCGCGACGCTGTCCTCCAGCTGCTTCGGGCTGCTCGCGCCGACCAGGGCGGAGGTCACCCGGCCGCCGCGCAGGACCCACGCCAGGGCCAACTGGGCCAGGCTCTGGCCGCGGGACTTGGCGATGTCGTCGAGGGCGCGCAGCTGCTGCACGAGGTCCTCGGTGATCCGGTCGGAGTTCAGGAACGGGCTGTCGCTCGCCGCCCGCGAGTCCGCCGGGATGCCGTCGAGGTAGCGGCCGGTGAGCAGGCCCTGCTCCAGCGGGGAGAAGACGATGGAGCCGACCTGCAGCTCGTCCAGCGTGTCCAGCAGGCCCGACTCCTCCGGACGGCGGTCCAGCATCGAGTAGCGGGGCTGGTGGATGAGGAGCGGGGTGCCCAGGTCGGCCAGGATGCGGGCGGCCTCGCGGGTCTGCTCGGGCGAATAGTTGGAGACGCCGACGTAGAGCGCCTTGCCCTGCTGGACCGCCGTGTGCAGAGCGCCCATCGTCTCCTCGAGCGGGGTCTCGGGGTCCGGGCGGTGCGAGTAGAAGATGTCGACGTAGTCGAGGCCCATGCGCGTCAGGCTCTGGTCGAGGGAGGAGAGCAGGTACTTGCGCGAGCCCCACTCGCCGTACGGGCCCGGCCACATGAGGTAGCCCGCCTTGGTGGAGATCACCAGTTCGTCGCGGTACGGGGCGAAGTCGGCCTTGAGGGCCTCACCGAAGGCGGACTCGGCGGCGCCGGGCGGCGGGCCGTAGTTGTTGGCCAGGTCGAAGTGGGTGACGCCGAGGTCGAACGCGCGGCGCAGGATGGCGCGCTGGGTGTCGACGGTACGGTCCCCCGGGCCGAAGTTGTGCCACAGGCCGAGCGACAGCGCGGGGAGCTTCAGACCGCTGCGTCCGGTGCGTCGGTAGGGCATGTCCGCGTAACGGTCGGTGTGTGCGGTGTACAACGCGACTCCAGAAGGGTTGGCACAGCTGACGTGATCATTGCTGGTCCCACTCTTCCTCGGCGGCGGGCAGTGGTCCAACAGGAGAATCCGATGGAATTCAGCGGATAGGCTTCTCAATCATGGAACTACGCCACCTTCAGCACTTCGTCGCGGTCGCGGAGGATCAGCACTTCACCCGGGCCGCCGAACGGCTGATGGTGTCGCAGTCGGGCCTGTCGGCGTCGATCCGCGCGCTCGAACGGGAGCTGCAGACCCCGCTGTTCGTGCGCACCACTCGCCGGGTGACTCTCACCCCGGCGGGGCGTGCGCTGCTCGGCGAGGCCGAGCGGATCCTCGCCCAGGTGCGTTCGGCCCACGAGGCGGTGGCGGCGGTGCAGGGGGTGCTGCGCGGGATGCTCGCGCTGGGCTCCGAGCAGTGCATCGCCGGGGTGCATGTGGCGGGAGTCCTCGCCGCGTTCCGGCGGCAGCACCCGGACGTGGAGATCTCGCTGCGGCAGGCGGGCGCGGGCGCGTTGGCCGAGGAGGTGGCCGCCGGACGCCTGGACCTGGCCTTCGCCGTCCGTGGGACGCAGGAGGAGACCGACCACTTGCGGGCCGTACCGCTGAGCAGCGAGGCCATGACCGTGCTCTGCCATCCGAGTCACCGGCTCGCCGTGGCCGGCGCGGCCGTGACCCCGGAGGACCTGGGCGGCGAGGTGTTCGTCGACTTCCACCCGGACTGGGGGCCGCGCCGCACCACCGACGCCGCCTTCGCCGAGGCGGGCGTACGCCGGTCGGTCGCCCTGGAGGTCAACGACGTGCACAGCCTCCTCGACCTGGTGGACGAGAACCTCGGGATTGCCGTCGTACCCCGGCACTTCCGGCACAAGCGCGCCTCGCTCACTGCGCTCCCGGTCAAGGGCACCGGCGAGACCGTGTACGAGACGGTCGCCCTGCTGCCGCCCTCGCAGGCGACCAGTCCCGCGGCACGGGCGCTCATGGCTCTTCTGGAAACAGAGGAGGCATGACGGACCCGGATGCGGAAGGGTGGACCCCATGCATGCAAAGGACATCCTCATCGACGGGTACACCCGCATCCAGGAAGAGGTTCACGCCGCCGTCGAGGGCCTGGGCCCCGACGAGCTCAACCACCGCCCCGGCCCGGACGCCAACTCCATCGCCTGGCTCGTGTGGCACCTCACCCGGGTCCAGGACGACCATGTGGCCGGCGCCTTCGGCCTCGACCAGGTCTGGCTGGCACAGGACTGGGAGAAACGCTTCGGCCTCGATCTGAAGCCCCGTGACATCGGGTACGGCCACACCTCCGCGCAGGTCGCCAAGGTGCGGGTCGACTCACCCGAACCACTGCTCGGCTACGTCGACGCCGTGCACGCCCAGAGCCTCGACGCCCTGCGCGGTCTCACCGCCGAGGACCTGGAGCGCGTCGTCGACGAGCACTGGGACCCACCGGTCACGCTCGGCGTCCGGCTGGTCAGTGTCCTGGCCGACGATCTTCAGCACGTCGGCCAGGCCGCCTACCTGCGGGGACTGCTTCAGAGCGCCGAGGCGTAGCCCGGCAGGACGACGTCCTCGATGAGGGCCTTGCGCTCGTCGAACGGGATGAACGCGCTCTTGACGGCGTTCACGGTGACCGTGCGCAGGTCCTCGACCGTCCACCCGGCCTCCTCGACCAGGAGGGACATCTCGCGGGTCATCGTCGTGCCGGAGACCAGGCGGTTGTCGGTGTTGAGGGTGACACGGAAGCCCAGGTCGCGCAGGGCGGTGATGGGGTGCTCGGCGATCGACGTGGCCGCGCCCGTCTGGAGGTTGGAGGTCGGGCACATCTCCAGGGCGATGCGACGGTCGCGCACCCAGCCCGCGAGACGGCCGAGCTTCCCGGCCGCGAGGTCGGGGATGTCGTCGGTGATGCGGACCCCGTGGCCGATGCGCTGGGCGCCGCAGACCTGGAGGGCCTGGTGGATGCTGGGCAGGCCGTGGGCCTCACCGGCGTGGATGGTGAACGGCACACTCTCGCTGCGCAGGTGTTCGAAGGCGGCGAGGTGGTCGGCGGGCGGGAAGCCGTCCTCGGCACCGGCGATGTCGAAGCCGACGACACCGGCGTCCCGGAAGGCCACGGCCAGGTCGGCGGCCTCACGGACCCGGTCGAACATGCGCATGCCGCACAGCAGGGTCCCGACCCGCACCGGGGTGCCGGCGGCGGCGGCCTTCGCCATACCGGCCGCCAGGCCCTCCTGGACGGCCTCGACGACCTCGGGGAGGGTCAGCCCGCCGTTCACGTTCAGTTCGGGGGCGTAGCGCACCTCGCCGTAGACGACTCCGTCCTCCGCGAGGTCGAGGACGTACTCCTCGGCCGCGCGCAGCAGGCCCTCGCGGGTCTGCAGCACAGCCAGGGTGTGCTCGAAGGTGGCTATGTAGCGCACCAGGTCACCGGAGTTGGCCGCTTCGAAGTACCAGGCGGCCAGCTCGTCCGGATCGGTGGTGGGCAGGGTGTGACCGACCTCGGCGGCGAGCTCGACCAGCGTGGCGGGGCGCAGGCCTCCGTCGAGGTGGTCGTGCAGCACGGCCTTGGGAAGGCGGCGGATGGTGGCGGTGTCGACGGGGGACGCGGTCATGTGCGGTGCTTCCTCGGCAGGTGGTGGTGCGGTGGGATGGGTCAGTCGGTGGCGGGCTGGAGAAGGTCCCAGCGGTTGCCGTACAGGTCCTGGAAGACGGCGACCGAGCCGTAGGGCTCGTGGCGCGGTTCCTCCAGGAAGGTCACGCCGGCGGCGCTCATCCGGGCGTGGTCGCGGGCGAAGTCGTCGGTGTGCAGGAAGAAGCCCACGCGTCCGCCGGTCTGGTCGCCGATCCGGGCACGCTGGTCCTCGTCCTTGGCCCGGGCGAGCACCAGGCCGGTGCCCGCCGCACCGGTGCCCGCTCCCGCCGAACCCGGCTCGACGACGACCCAACGGGAGCCGTCGGGGCGCGGGGAGTCCTCCACGAGCCGGAAGCCGAGCGCGTCGGTGTAGAAGCGGATCGCCTCGTCGTAGTCGTCGACGACGAGGGTGACCAGGGCGATGCGTCGCGTGGGCTTCATGCGGTTTCCTCGGCCGTTGGGGTGGGGTGACGGGTGGGGACGGGGGGGACTGGTGGCGCGATGGACGTGCGGCCGACGTGGGATCACATGCGGTTGACGGGTGAGGTTATACGTAACACCCAGAGCGTGTCACCTCAGTACCCGCAGGTGTGATGTCCTCCGCATCGGCGGGTCGCGGGAACGATCGCCGGAGCGTGATCGTCGAGCAGGTGTGAACCGTGAGCAAGCCGTCGCCAGGCCCGGCTCCCCCGCGCTGGGGAGCCTGGTCGCTTTCGGGTTGCTGGCGCTGCTGGCCGTCACAGTCGTGGCGCGGGGCGGCGGCACCCTCTTCGGCGACCGGGAGTTGCTCGACTGGTCGCTCGCCCACCGCCCGGACGTCGTCGTCATCCTCGCCCGCGCGGTGACCCACACCGGCACGGGCTTCGTCCCGTACGCCCTGGTCGCCCTCGCCGGTCTCCTCCTCGGCCACAGCGCCCGGCACCGCATTCTTGCGGCAGCCGCCTGTCTGACCTGCCTGGTCGCCGCCCAGGCCGTCCGGTTCTCGGTGATGGCGCTGCTGTCCCGGCCCCGGCCCGCCGCGGCACACTGGGCGACGGACGCCGGCTTCTGGTCGTTCCCCTCGGGCCACACCACCACGTCGGCCGTCACCGCCGGACTGCTCGTCCTGGCCGTCTGGATACGGGCCCCGCGCGGCCGGCATCTGCTCGCCGCCGCGGTCGGCTGCTGGGGTGTGCTGGTCGGCCTCACCCGGGTTTATCTGGGCGTCCACTGGTTCTCGGACGTCGTCGGCGGCTGGCTGTTCGCCGTGGGGTGGCTGGGGC
The DNA here is from genome assembly GCF_033793965.1 of Streptomyces sp. ME02-8801-2C. Lineage (NCBI taxonomy): Bacteria > Bacillati > Actinomycetota > Actinomycetes > Kitasatosporales > Streptomycetaceae > Streptomyces > Streptomyces sp. ME02-8801-2C. The sequence continues at coordinate 141,717 of NZ_JARAXP010000003.1, forward strand.
TGGTGGCGTACGGGGTGGCCCGCTTCGCGCCGGACGCGTGGGCGGACGTGCTGCGCGGCGACCGAAGTCCGTCGCGCGAGGCGCCGTCGCCCGGCATACCGGGGCCGGGATCAAGGGCCGGATTCGTCCGTGGCAAGGTGGGGATCGTGCCGGAGTCCGACTGCGGCGCACCACCATCGAGCGCTGCCCTTCCTGGAGTTGACTGCCATGTCCGAGCTGCCGAAGCCGACCGGATCGCCCTCCCACCAGAACGTGACGTTTCCCAGCGCTGACAGCACCGCGCACGGATATCTGGCGCTGCCGCCGTCGGGGAGTGGGCCCGGCGTCATCGTCATCCAGGAGTGGTGGGGCCTGACCGACCACATAGCGGACGTCACCGACCGGCTCGCGCGCGAGGGTTTCGTCGCCCTGGCCCCCGACCTCTACGGCGGCAACGTGGCGCACGAGAACGAGGAGGCGCTGCGCATGATGCAGGCGCTGCCGGTGGCGAAGGGCGTCGAGCTCCTCTCCGGCGCGGTCGACTATCTGCTGGCGCGGCCGGAGGTCACCTCGGAGACGGTCGGCTCGGTCGGTTTCTGCATGGGCGGCGGTTTCGTCCTCTACCAGGCCGCGGCCGACCCGCGTGTCAGCGCCGCCGTGCCGTTCTACGGTGTGATCCGGGGCGAGCTGCCCGACTTCTCGGGCCTCAAGGCCGAGGTGCTGGGCCACTACGGCGAACTCGACGCGAGTATCCCGGTGGAGAGCCTGGACCCGCTGCGCGAGGCCATCAAGGGGCAGTCCGGGATCACCCCGGACCTGCGGGTGTACCCGGCCAACCACGCGTTCTTCAACGACGACCGCGAGGTGTACGACGCCGAGTCGGCGGCCCGGGCGTGGGAGAGCACGGTGCCGTTCCTGAAGGAGCAGGTGCGCTGAACGCGGGTGGGCCGACCTCTGGTTGGCCGAACGCGGATGGGCCGGCCATGATGGGCCGCAGCTCGGGCGGCCCGCACGCGGGGCGCTGACGCGGGTGGGCTGCACGCAGGTCGCTGACGCGGGTGGGCTGCACGCAGGTCGCTGACGTGACAGTGGGCGGGCCCGGGGTGTTCTCCCCGGGCCCGCCCGAACCTTTCCGGTCCCTTGACTCAGCTGCTCGCGCCCGCGAGCCAGGCCGTGGCGTTGAGGGCGAGGGGCGCGTTGGTGGCGCCGGTGTCGTTCCAGCCGTCGTAGAGGGTGTTTCCGGACTGGCCGGTGCCGTCGTCGATCGGGGAACTGTCGCCCCAGAACGCGATCCGGCCACTGCCGAAGGTGCTGGTCAGGAAGAAGGCGCCGGTGTTGCCCGAGTAGCCGGAGCGGTAGAGGAGTCCCTTCACGGCGGAGTTGTCGGCGGGCTTGAGGGTGGCCGTCGTACCGCTGGCGATGAGGCTCTTGGTGACCGTGCCGAAGGTGCCGTGCAGGACCGGGTTGGAGGCGGCGCTGATGGCGGCCGGGTAACCGGAGCTGATGGACAGGGAGTCGATGGAGAAGCCGAACGGGTCGGTGGAGTCGACGCTGTTGTTGGTCATCAGGTCGTTGAGGATCTCGACGGCGTCCTCGCCGTCGTTGTTGCGGTCGGCACCGGTGTGGTCGGAGATCATGAAGAGGCCGCCGCCGTTCTGGACGAACTTCATGATGGCGGTCTTCTCGGCGGTGGTGAACAGCGTGTTGGGCTCGGGGAGCACCAGCGTGTCGAAGTTCGACAGGTCGGTCGCCGTGGAGCCGCCGTATGCGAGAGCGGAGCCCGAGGGCAGCGTCTTGAGGCTGTAGTCCCCGGTCTGCTGGAGGGCGACGCCCCAGGAGGAGAGCGCGCCGGTCCAGTCGGACTCGTCGGAGGGGGCGGAGTCCTCGGAGAGCGGGTCGGGCTGGTTCTTGGAGATGATCCAGTCGGCGTTGCCGGCCGTCTCGGCGTGGGCGTTGTCGAAGAGGATGCGGTGGGGGGTTGCCGCGGTCGCGGCGGTCGCGGTGGCGGTGGCCTGGACGGCGACGCCGGTGGCGATCAGGCCGAGCACGGCCAGCGTCGAGGCGAATCTGTGCCGGGACTCGGTGTTGGCGTACATCTGGCATTCCTCCATGGGTGGGGGGGAGAGCTGGGGGAAGTGCGGTGCGGGTGACGAATCTGCGCGCGTAGACCGGGCGTTGACGGCCTCCCGGTCCACACAAGGCAGGACCGTACCGACAAGATCCACGGCGCGGGGAGGCCGGTCCGGGGTTTCACGTAAAGCTCTTACGCACGTGTAACCACCGGCCAGAAAGGGGTACTTGACGCCGATTAAGGCCGATGTGCGGCGCCGAGTCGGGCCAACTCGTCGCCCGTGAGCCGCAGTCCGGCCGCGGCCACGTTGTCCACGACGTGCTCCGGGTTGCCGGTGCCCGGGATGGCGAGCACGTGCGCCCCTTGGTGCAGGGTCCAGGCGAGCCGCACCTGGGCGGGGCTCGCGCCGTGCGCACGGGCGACGGCGAGCACCGTGTCGTCGTGGGCGTCGGTGGCGCCGCGTTCGCCCCCGCTGCCCGCGACGGCGAAGAAGGGTACGAAGGCGATGCCCGACTCCCCGCACAGCCGCAGGAGTTCGTCGCCCTCCGGGTCGGGGCGGTCCAGCGCGTACCGGTTCTGTACGCACACCACCGGGGCGATCGCCTGCGCCTCGGCGAGGTGCTCGGGCCCGACGCCGGAGATGCCGAGGTGGCGTATCAGGCCGGCCGCGCGCAGGTCAGCGAGCGCGCCGAAGTGTTCGGCGATGGACTCCTGTTCCAGTCGGCGCAGATTGACCACGTCGAGGTGGTCGCGGCCGAGTTGGCGCAGGTTCTCCTCGACGTGCCCGCGCAGTTGGTCGGGGCGGGCGGAGGTGGCCCACTCCCCCGAGTAGTCGCGGTAGGGGCCGACCTTGGTCACGATGACGAGCTCGTCGCCGTACGGGGCCAGGGCGCTGTTGATCAGTTCGTTGGCGGAGCGCAGCGCGGAGAAGTAGAAGGCGGCGGTGTCGATGTGGTTGACGCCGAGTTCGACGGCCTTGCGCAGCACGGCCAGCGACTGTTCACGGTCGCTGGCCGTGCCGAGGTGGAAGGCGGCGCTGCCGGTGAGCCGCATGGCGCCGAATCCGAGCCGGTTGACGATGAGATCGCCGAGTTTCCAGGTGCCCGCGGCGTCCGCGGTGATCGTCTCCGAGGTCATCGACGGAGTCTCGCACGCACCCTGGACACCACACCGGCGTTGGTGCCGCGCTTGGGCGTGCCTTTGCGCTCCGTTGGCCTTGGCGTCCCTTGGTGTCCCTTGGCGTCTTTTACGGATAGACGTAGGTGTTCAGCGTGGCCACCGCCGAGGCCGGGTTGCCGAGGTCGTAGCGGTCCACGGCAAGGAAGTTGGGCTTCTTGCGGGCGGCCGGCTGGCAGAACCGCTGGGCCCGGTCGGTGAGTTTGGTGTTGTCGGTCGTCGCCGTGGAGGCGATCGCCACGTCCCGGAAGTGGTTCATGACGAAGAGGGGCTTGAAGGCTCCCTCGGTTCGGGTCAGCGGCGTGTTGGAGTCCGCGCCGTACCAACGGCTGTAGCAGGACCAGTCGGAGGTGCCGAGGCCGCCGCCCATGGACCAGTAGTTCTCCACGGTCCATTCACGCTGGTACATCACGCCGAAGGTGTCCCGGGTGAGTCCGGCGCTCTGGTCGGCGGAGCGGCTGTGGTCGGTGAAGATCAGCAACCGGTCGTTGGCGGCGAGCAGATCGGTGATCTTCGGCCAGCCGTTCTGCCGTACACCGGTCTGGTCGGGCCGGTAGAGGACGTCCGACAGGCCGTTGACACGGGCGAGTTCGCCGCGCAGGACGCCCGGGTCGACGTAGTCCTCCAGGAAGACGGTGACGACCTGGGTGGGGTTCTGCTTGAGGAAGTCGACCATCCGCTGCAGGTCGACCCAGAGGGCGACCGGGCTGCCGACGAGAGTGCAGCTGTTGTGGCAGAGGATCGCGCCGTCGGAGGTCTGGTGGATGTCCAGCATGAACCCGCGTACGCCGTCGGCGAGTTGCTGGTTGATGCCGCGCGCCTGGTTGGGGACGAGGTTGACGAAGGGCGGGGCGAAGCCGCCGTCGACTCCGTTGGCGTAGGCGTTGTGGGCGGTGAGGAACGTGACCTGGTCCAGGGTGCGTTGGTCGGCGGGCGGCATAGGGCCGACAGTGGGCGCGACCGGGGTGAGGTACCAGGCGGCCAGTCCGCCCGAGCCGCCGATGGTCAGCTGGTCGGGGTAGTTGGCGCCGGACGGCTTGGCGGCGACTGTCAGATAGCGGCTGGTTCCCGGGGCCTTGAGCGTGTACTGGTCGGTGCCGGACGGGGTGATCTCCCAGGGCGCGTCGGCGCTCGTGCAGGCGACCGTCCGCGCCTGGTCGCCGGAGCGGCCGAGACAGGAGCCGGCGGTGTCGGTGCTCTCCAGGAGGTACGAGGTGCCGCTCGCGCGCAGCGTCCACTGCTGGCGGTCCTCGTTGCCCTTGGGCCGGTGCTGTTCGACGGCTCCGGCGTCGTCGGCGGCGTTGAGTCCGGTGGTGGCGCTCTGGACGTAGTAGGCGCCGGCGGCCGGCACGGGGGCGGCCAGGGCGGGTGGTGCGGGGGTGGCAACTGCCGCTGCCAGTGCGGCTGTTGCGGTGAGGAGAGCGGTGCGGGGGGTTGGCATCTACAGGGCCCTTCAGCGACTCGGCGGCTCGACGACTTGATCGGCAGGGGCATGACATCACGAAGCCGCGCACGAAGTCAGCACACTGGCGCACGAACCTTCGGCCACAAGCGCCACTCTTCTGCCATTTCGGGCTGACCTTGGATGCGTTTCGACGCCACCGAGACTGAGGGCGCATGGTTCTTGACGCCGCTGTGGGCGAGAGGACACGCCTCGCTCACCCCGTTGACCGTTCACCGGCATGCCCGTCCAACGCGCCGCTGCCGAGTCCGACGGACTACGCCCGCGTCAGCCGGTTTCCTGCCCGGCGACCCGGGTGACAGCCGGGTCCTCCGTCTTCGCGGACAGCTCAGGACTCTCAGGACTTTCAGGGCGCTCGGGCCGCCAGAACGTCGCCAGGAGCCCCGCCGTGGCCACCACCGCCACCCCGAGCGCGATGCCACCGCCTGCCCAGCCGGTGACCTCGATGTCGGCGGCGTGGTCCACGGAGAACTTGCCTGGCCCGAGGACGCCGAGCGCCACGGAGACGACGGCGAGCATCAGGACGTATTCGTAGCCGTCCTTGAACACGAAGAACCCGTTGGGCCGGTGGGCGAGGAGCCCCGCGACCAGCATCACCGAGACGATCGCCGCGCAGGCGAGCGGGGTGAACAGGCCGAGGACGAGCAGTGTGCCCGCGCCGACCTCGGTGACCACGCTCATCCACGCCTGCAGTGTCCCGTGCCGGAGCCCGAGCCCGCCGAACCAGCGTGCCGTGCCCTCGATCTTTCCGCCGCCCCGCCAGTGGTTGAGCCCGTGCGCGATCATGATGACGCCCAGGACCACTCTGACGACCAGTACCGCGAGTGCTTCCGCGTTCGTCAACTCGCCCTCCCCTGCTGCCATTCGGCGGCTTGCGCCGCCGCTGCCGCTGCTGATTCGTCGCGTACGAGCACGCGCTCCTCAACGAACGACAGCACCTTGAGGCGATAGGCCAAAGAGGTCAACCCATGCGCAAGTTGTGTTACCCGCCCGCCTGTTCGCCCTCCGACCGGCCCGCGACGCCCGCACCCGGCTCGCGGCACGGCCCCGCGACCACCGCCGCGCCACACGTCGGCACGCGGCGGGGCGTCGGCCACATCCAGGTCGGGTGACTTCAACAAGGCCAATGACGAGTTCGCGAGCGTCCGGGCCACCGCCGAGGAGCCTGCCGGGACCTGCGAGTTCCTCTGCGTCGACCGACCGCACAGCCCGCCCGGACGTCGACCTCCGACCTGCATGCCTACGAGGCTGGCTCAGATCCCAGGGAAGCGAGCCGGGAAGGACGATCCCGGCCCGAACCCCGAGGCGCGCCGCCCGACACCCCCGTGGGCCAGCCAGGAAACTGAGGCGCCGGGTCTGGGACCCAAGGGCCCCGCCCAAAATCAGACCCCAGCCGGCGTCGCCCTCAGTTCAGCGGCTTCGCCAGTACCGCCTTGCGGTGGCTGAACGTCTCGATCGAGTAGCGGCCGTGGTAGTTGCCCATCCCGCTCTCCCCCACCCCTCCGAACGGCAGGTCGGAGACGGTCAGATGGGCGAGCGGCAGCCCGTAGCCGAGGCCGCCGGAGGACGTCTCGGCGGCGATCCGCTCGCGGGTCGTGCCGGACTCGGTGAACACGTACAGCGCGAGCGGCTTGTCGCGGTCGTTGATGAAGCCGATCGCGTCGTCCAGTCCGGCGACCGTGACGATCGGCAGGATCGGGCCGAAGATCTCCTCCCGCATCACGGGCGACGCGGGGTCGACGTCGGCGAGGACGGTCGGCGCGATGTACTTCGTCGCCCGGTCCTTGACGCCGCCGGTGACGACCCGGCCCGAGTCGAGCAGGCCGGCAAGGCGGTCGAAGTGGCGTTCGTTGACGATCCGGCCGTACTCGGTGGACGTGGCCGGGTCCGCGCCGAACAGCTTCTCGACGGCCTTGGCGAGCGCCGACTCCAGCGCGGCGGCGGTCTCCGGGTCGGTCAGGACGTAGTCGGGCGCGACACAGGTCTGGCCGGCGTTGAGGAACTTGCCCCGGACCAGCCGGTCGGCGACGACATCCGTGTCGACGCCGGTGTCCACGAACGCCGGGGACTTGCCGCCGAGTTCGAGGGCGACCGGAGTGAGGTGCTCGGCGGCGGCGCGCATCACGATACGGCCGACAGCGCCGTTGCCGGTGTAGAAGATGTGGTCGAACCGCTCGGCGAGCAGGGCCGTGGTCTCCGGGACGCCGCCCTCGACGACGGCGACCGCGTCCGTGTCCAGGTACTGCGGCAGCAGCCGGGCCACGATCTCGGAGGTGGCGGGGGCCAGTTCGCTCGGCTTGACCACGACCGCGTTGCCGGAGGCCAGCGCGCCGACGACCGGGGTCAGCAGAAGCTGGACCGGGTAGTTCCAGGGCGCGATGACCAGGACGACGCCCAGCGGGTCGTACTGCGTCCAGGCGGTGGCGTCGGCGCCGAGGCGCTCGGGGACCGGCGCGGGCTCGGGGCTCAGCCAGCCGTCGAGGTGTTCGAGGGTGTGGTCGATCTCCCGGATCGTGAAGTCGATCTCGGTGCGGAAGGATTCGGTCGAGCTCTTGCCGAGGTCCGCGTGGAGAGCGGCGGCCACGTCCTTGCCGTGCTCGGTGAGGAGTTCGCGCAGGCGGCCGAGCTGCGCCTTGCGCCACTCGACGGGCTTGGTGCGGCCCGTACGGAAGGTGGCGCGCAGGCGCGTCACGATGTCGGCGGGTTGCTCGGGGGACGTGGGGTGGTTCACGGTTCCTCGCTCACGTGGTCTGATGCGGTTGTCTCGGGCGCGGAAGGCCGGCTCGACGTACTCGACTCACCTGCCCAACCTCTCACGCCTCAAAATATATTCCCTATACATGAATATAGCTTTGTGTGATCGAGCATGACTGTGCGTGTCGGTGTCGGTCGGGTGTCAGACCTGAGCCGTCGTCCCGTCGAGCGTCGTGGCCAGCCGGTCCAGGAGGGCGCTCAGCAGTTCGTCGTCGCCGTCACTGAGGAGCGGCCAGTCGGCCCGGACCTCGCGGTCGAGGCGGCGCCAGTACTCCTGGCCGCGCGGGGTGAGGTGGACGAGGACGCGCCGCCGGTCGCGGGCGTCGACCCGTCGGTGCACGAGGTTCTGGTCGACGAGGTGGTCCACCAGCCGGGTCAGCGTCGGCGGCGGCAGGAAGGCGGACTCGGCTATCGCGGTCATGTGGTGGCCGGCGCCGTCGGAGAGCAGGGCGAGGACGCGCCAGGCGTCGAGGGAACAGCCGTGCTCGTCCAGGACGGGCTGGAGGCGGCGCGCGGCCAGCCGTTCGGCCCGGGTGAGGAGCCGCAGAAGGTCCTGGGGCCGGCGCTGCGACGGTGTGGGCATCCTGCTGCTCCTCGGTCCCGGGAATGCGTACATCGTATGAGACGGACGGGAGTTCACCGGGATCACCCCGTCATCGCATCACCGGCGCCTCAGTCGTCCACCTCGCCCAGGAAGGGCCGGACCTCGACCGGCAGGGTCGTCGCCAGCGCCGCCTTGCGTCCCCATTCCAGGGCGGCGTCGAGGTCGGGTGCCATGAGGAGGCAGATCCCGCCGAGGAACTCCTTGTGCTCGGCGTAGGGCCCCTCGATGATCTCGACCTCGTCACCGAGAGGCCGCACCACGGTCGCCGCGTCGGGACGATGGAGTCCGCCGGCGAAGACCCACGCCCCGGCCTCACGCAACTCGTCGTGGAAGACGCTCAGTCTGTGGTTGATCTCCACCATCGACTCGGGTGCGGACGGTTCGCCGACCGGCTTCATCGCGCTGAGCAGGTAGTACTTCATCGCGTCCTCCTGGGCATTGCGGCTCTGCCTCATCTCCTACACGAAGGGAGCACTTCTGTAGAGACACAACGCACCGCGACACCTGGAGAATCTTGTTCATGACCGCCATCCCGCACCCGCTCGTCACCGTCGCCCGCCGGCTCGCCGCCGACGTCCTGGCCCCGCAGGCCGAACGGGTCGACCAGGAAGGCGTGCCCGCGAGCACCATCAAGGCCGTCAAGCGGTCGGGGCTCCTCGGGGTGAGCGCGCCCAAGGAGTACGGGGGTGCGGGCGCGCCCGCCGCCGTGGCCCGGGAGGTCGCCGAGATCCTCGCCGGCGCCTGCTGTTCGACCTGGTTCGTACAGACCCAGCACCACACCCCGGTGAAACTGCTGACGGAGTCCCGGTTCCCGGTGCGGGAACGCCTGTTGGGCCCGCTGTCGAGGGGCGAGCTGATGTCCGGGATCGCGTACGCGCACCTGCGCTACTTTCCTCGCGTCGCGGTGCGGGCCGGGTACGAGCGCGGTAGTTGGCGCTTCGACGGGACGGTCCCTTGGTACACGGGCTGGGGGCTGAACGACGTCATGCTGCTCGCGGGACTGTCCGACACAGATGAGGTGGTGTTCGCCTTCGCCGACGCCCGCGAGCAGTCGGGGCTGCGGGCCTCGCCGCCCATGCGTCTGGCGGCGCTGACGGCCGCCCGTACGGTGTCGCTGGAGCTGAAGGGCCTGAGGCTGCCGGAGGAGGCGGTCGTGCTGCGTGTCCCGCGTGAGAAGTTCGCGCTGGCCGACCTGGAGCGGGCCGCCAACACGAACCCGGCCGTGTTCGGGGTGGCGTACGCGGCCCTCGATCTCCTCGCCGCCCACCCGGACGCCACGGCGACGGCACGCTCACTGCGCACCCGCCTCGACGCCGTGCGCCGCACCGCGTACGCCCTCACGGACCACCGCCGGCCCCAGGAGCACATGACGGACCGGCTGGCGCTGAAGACGCGGGCGTACGACCTGATGCGTACGGCCACGACAGCGGCCGTCGTCGCCGGGGGCGGCCGGTCGCTGGACCTGAACAGCCCGGCCCAACGACTGGCGCGCGAAGGCCTGTTCCTGCTGGTACAGGGCCAGACGTCGGACGTACGCGACGCCCATCTCGGGTCTCTGGCCTCGCCCTAGCCTTCGGCGCCCAAGTGATCGCCGGGCAGGGCGGGTGCGGGCCGACGCCCCCCGAGGGCGCCGGCCCGTGTCGCTCCGCTCACGGAACGCTCAGCTCGCGAACGGCACCTGGCTCTCCGGAGCGGCGGCGGCCGGCGCGAACGGGTGTTGCCACAGGCCCCGGGCGGCCAGCCGGGGCAGGACGCCCTCGCCGAACCAGTACGTCTCCTCCAGGTGCGGATAGCCGGAGAGGACGAACTCGTCGATGCCCAGGGCGTGGTACTCGGCGATACGGTCGGCGACCTCGTCGTGGCTGCCCACGAGCGCGGTGCCCGCGCCGCCGCGCACCAGGCCGATACCGGCCCACAGGTTGGGGTGGATCTCCAGCCCGTCCCGGTTGCCACCGCCGTGCAGGGCGAGCATCCGCTGCTGTCCCTCCGACTCACTGCGGGCCAGCCCGGCCTGGATCTCCCGTACGGTCCCCGGATCGAAGCCCTCGAGGATCCGGTCCGCCTCCGCCCAGGCCGCCTCGGCGGTGTCGCGGGTGATGACATGCAGCCGGATGCCGAACCGCAGGGTGCGCCCGTGCCTGGCGGCCAGCCCCCTGACCCAGGCGATCTTCTCGGCGACCTGGGCCGGCGGTTCGCCCCAGGTGAGATAGACATCGACGTGGCGGGCGGCGACCTCCCCGGCGATGGGCGAGGAGCCCCCGAAGTACACCTCCGGCACCGGGTCGGGCACCCGCGCCAACTGGGCGTCCTCGACCCGGAGGTGCTCACCGGTCAGGTTGACCGTCTTGCCCTCCCACAACTCCCGTACGATCTCGAGGAATTCGCCCGTACGACGGTACCGGGCATCCTTGTCGAGGAAGTCGCCGTAGGCCTTCTGCTCGTGGCTCTCGCCGCCCGTGACGACATTCAGGAGGAGCCGTCCGCCGCTCTGACGCTGGAAGGTGGACGCCATCTGCGCGGCGAGGGTCGGGGAGACGGAGCCGGGGCGGAAGGCCACCAGGAACTTCAGGCGCTCGGTGTGCCGGCTGACCATGGCGGTGGTCAGCCAGGCGTCCTCGCACCAGGCGCCCGTGGGGGTGAGCGCGCCGACGAAACCCAGGTCCTCGGCGGCACGGGCGATCTGGCTCAGATAGGCGACCGTCGGCGGCCGGTTTTGCCCGAAGGCGGTCGCCGGGGTGCCGTGGCCGCCGCCGACGACATGTCGGCTGTCGCCGTTGGTGGGGAGGAACCAGTGGAAGGTGAGGGACACCGAAGATCTCCGATCGGGAACGTGGTGTTGCGGCAGGCCGTGGCGCGTGGCGGAGCGGATGAGGGCGCGGAGGGACGGGCGGAGGTGGATTTTTCGCACCAATGCCGGTGCGTATGCGGGGAGTTGAGGGACCTTCGCGGCCCCGGGTTCAGACCGCCGCGGCGAGGAGCGGGGAGCTGCCGAGGGCTGCCGAGAACTGACCGAGGACCTGGGTGAGCGCCTCGGCGGTGGCCGGGGCGACGGAGATGGAGCCGTCCTCGTGTGCGGTGATGTCCTTGTCGAGGGTGAACCAGCCCTGGACGATGTGGGCGGCGCCCATGGAGTTGAGGACCGGGCGCAGCGCGTAGTCGATGGCCAACACGTGTGCGGTGCTGCCGCCGGTGGCGAGTGGCAGCACGGTCTTGCCGGTGAGGGCGTACTGCGGGAGCAGGTCGAGGAGCGCCTTGAGGACACCGGAGTAGGACGCCTTGTAGACCGGGGTGCCGACCACGACGCCGTCGGCGCGCGCGAACAGTTCGGTGGCCTCGACGATCGCCGGGTGCCTGAAGTCGGCCCCGAGCAGGGCTTCTGCGGGGATGGTGCGTACGTCGAGCGGGATCACCTCGTGCCCTTGGGCGGTCAGCCGGGTGTCCAGGTGGCGCAGGAGTTTTCCGGTGCGGGAGGAGACGGAAGGACTGCCGGAGACGGACAGGACGGTGGCCATGGGACTTCCTTCTGCAGGCTTTGCGGAGCCCGGGCGCCGCTGCTCGGCGGGGTGCCGGGGGTGCACGGGCGGTACGAACGTCAGACGTTGACCGCTGCGGGCCGTTTTCGGGCACGCCGATTCCCGTCCGGAGTGAACTCCGGCAAGGGGTCAGGCAGTTGGGAAGACGGGAAAGACGCGGCGGATCGGGACGGGGATCAGGCCGCGGAGCAACAGGAGGCACTGGAGACGCGCGCGAGGTCGACGTGCCGTCGCCGCGTGAGGTCCAGTCGCATGTTCATGTCGTCGATCGTGACAGTCGCCGAAGACGACAGTCAAGGAAAACCCGACCGATCTCGCATCCCGGACCCTCCACCGCACGACACTCAGCGTGCGCGGCAGGTCACCCAGGATCACAGGACTGCACATAAGGGATAAATAAGAGCACAATATGAGTACGCGGCGTAAACCGCAGACCGCATCACCGCGGTCAGGCCTGCACAGCCGAAGGAGACGAGTCATGGCCAATGTCTCGCACACCAGAGGTGACATCCACAGCCACCCTGATGTATCCGAAATGCGGGCACGGTACGCCCGTATGCTCGGCGGTCGCGATGTGGCGCTCGTGGACGGACCGGTGTTCCTGGTCGGTCTGTACTGCGCCGCGTCCCCCTGGATCCTCCACTACACGACAAGCCAGCCCTCGCTCGTGACCCACAACCTGATCATGGGTATCGCGATCGGCCTGCTGGCCCTCGGGTTCACCAACACTCCGGAGCGCATGTACGGCCTCAGCGGGGCCCTGTGCGCGATGGGAATCTGGATGATCATCTCGCCGTGGATCGTCGGCGACAGCCCTGACGCGGGTGTGGTGCTGAACAACGTCATCATCGGCGCCCTGGCCCTGTGCCTCGGGCTGTTGAGTGCGGGCGCGACAGCGAGAAGTGCCCCCAGGGCATAGCCGGAAGCGGGTCCGGTCCATGAAGGGACCGGACCCGCTCCCCGCGTGAACGGACTGACCCGGGCGACAGCGGGCACCAGGAGGTCATGGGCACATACCGGCAGGAGGGGCGGAAATGACGATCTCGAGCATCATCGGCGCCATCATCATCGGTACCGTCATCGGCATACTGGGCCGGCTCGTCGTCCCGGGGCGCCAGCACATCGGCGTCCTCTGGACGATCGCCGTGGGCATCGTGGCCGCGCTCATCGGTTCGGCGATCGCCGCCGGGCTCGACGTGTCCGACACGGACGGCGTCGACTGGGTCGAGTGGCTCATCCAGATCGGGCTCGCCGCCCTCGGTGTGGCCATGCTGGACCGGGCGAAGGCACCACGGCGCTCACACAGCAGGCGCCGGTGACCGGGCGGGGACGAACTATCGGGGCCGTGCCTGCGGTCAGGGCTGGTACACGTACGGCGTCGTCGTCGTGAGGGGTTCGAAGCCGAGGCGTTCCAGGATGGGCCTGCTCTGGTTTGAGGCGTCGACCTGGAGGTAGCGGTAGCCGCGTTCCACGGCGGCGCGGGCGCGGTGGGCGACCAGGGCGCGGTAGATGCCCTTGCCGCGCCAGGCCTCGACCGTGCCGCCGCCCCACAGCCCGGCGAACCGGGTGCCCGGTACGAGTTCCATGCGGGCCGCGCTCACCGGTTCGTCGCCGGCCAGTGCCACGACGGCCACGACCGTGTCGGGGTCGTCGGTGAGCCGGGCGAGCAGTTGGTGCCGCAGCCGGGAGCTGTCGGTGCCGAACGCCTTCTCGTGCACGTCCGCCACGAGGTCGACACCGGCCCGGTCGGTCACCGGGACGAGACGGATGCCCTCGGGCGGCTCGGTGTCGAAGGTCAGCCCGGCGACCTCGCCGATCATCAGCGTCTCCTCGGGTTCGGGCGTGAACCCCGCCGTGCGCAGCCGTTGCCCCAGATCGACGGGGAGATCATGGCCGTAGAGCTTCCACTCGAACGCGCGCCCGAGGGCGCTGTAGTGGCGGATCTGCTCGGCGATCGTCTCGTCGGCGCGCACCGCGTCGAGGTCGGACCAGACGACCCCGTTCCACCCGTGGGCGTCGGCGACCTGGCGCACCACGCCCCCCAGCCGTTCGATCCGGGCGCCCGGCCCGTCGGGCTGCGCCCCTTCGCGCATGTCCCGGTCGTAAAGGGCGAGCACACCTACATGATCCATGGCGTTACTCCAGCACCCCGAGCGGGCAAGCGCAACGGTATGGGCAGCCGCAATACGTCACGTTTCGAGCCATTCGCACCTGTGAAGCGGCGCCACACCTCGAGGAGACCCGGTCAGCCATGGTGAAGAACCACGAACTGCCCTACCTGCGCCGCTGTGTGGAACTGGCCGCCGAGGCCCTGGCGGTCGGCGATGAGCCGTTCGGGTCCGTCCTGGTGGGCGAGGACGGAGCGGTGCTGGCGGAGGACCACAACAGAGTGGCCTCCGGCGACCGCACCCGCCATCCGGAATTCGAGCTGGCCCGCTGGTCGGCCGCCCATCTGACTCCGGAGCAGCGGGCGGCGGCCACGGTCTACACCTCCGGCGAGCACTGCCCGATGTGCGCCGCCGCACATGCCTGGGTGGGCCTCGGACGGATCGTGTACGTCGCCTCGTCCGAACAACTGGCCTCCTGGTTGCAGGAGTTGGGGGTGCCCGCGCCCCCGGTACGGACCCTGCCGGTCAACGAGGTCGCGCCCGGCGTGACCGTCGAGGGACCGGTACCGGAACTGACCGCACAGGTACACGACCTGCACCGCCGCTTCCACACCCCCAAACCCCAACAGGACTGACCTCTACGGGCGTTCACCCCTACCCGAGTTCGAGCGTGGTCACCCCGAAGACCCTCTCCCGCGCGAACTCCCGCACCGGTCCCGTGTACATGCGCGCCGTCTCGAAGGACGGCGCGAAGCCGGCTTCCTCCACCATCGCGACGGCAGCCGCGTTCGTCTCGGGAACGTCGATCGCCACGTCCGCCCCCGCCGCCTCGCCGGTCAGCGCGGCGAACAGCGCCCGGGCGTCGTCGACGGTGTCGGCGAACAGCGGGCCGATGCGATAGGCGTCCCGGCCGGGGCGGACGACCCCGTAGCCGGTGACGGCCCGGTTCGCGGGGCCGCCGGCGCTGCCGTCCGCGTCGGCTTCGCGGACGAAGGCCCGGTGTCCCGGGCCCGTCAGCCAGTACTCCAGGAAACGGGGCCGGTCGGCGGGGGTGCAGCCGGCGTCGTACACCGCGATGGCCGCCAGATCCTCCCGCCGTACGGGACGTACGCGCGCCGGGGGCACCGCGGCGGGGGCGGTTCCGGTGAACCGGAGGGTGCGGTGGGCCGGTTCGAAGCCGGAACGGCGGTAGTTGTCCTGCTGGGCCACCACCCCGTCGAGGCCGACGGTACGGGTGCCCGCGTGGGCCAGCGCGGTCTTCCAGGTGGTGATCCCGTAACCGCGCCCGCGCAGATCGGGGCGGACGAGATAGAAACCCAAAAAGGCGTACGCGTCCCCGTAGTTGACGACCGAGATCGCCGAGACCGGTTCCCCGCTCACCCTGCCGATGAAGAAGCCCTCAGGATCCTGGGCGAAGAACCCGGCGCTGTCCGACAGCCCCGGATTCCAGCCCTCGTCGGCCGCCCAGGCCGTGACCACCGGCCAGTCCTCGGGCGTGGCCCGGGTGACGACGAGGTCTTCGGGGGTCGGCGAGAGGGGGCCGGCGGAGGAGGTCATGGATGTTCTCCGTTCCGTTCAGTGGGGGGGGAGCCGGGGCGGGACGCGGGCTCATCCGACCACGGATCCGGAAGGGGCCGCGACCACGCGATGCGACCCGCACGTCTGTTCGACTGTCGGGAGGCGAGGTCCAGCGGGCCCGCCTATCGTGTTCGAGGGCGCAGTCCCGGTCCGCAGCCGGGCACGCCCCCTGGAGGCAATATGCGGTCCGCGTACCCACGCCGGGCGCTCGCCTCGGCCGCGACCCTCGCCCTGCTCGGGACGGGTGCGCCGACGGCGACCACGGCGGACGACGAGCCCGACCTGTCCCGCTTCTACCACCAGAAGATCAGGTGGTCGACCTGCCCCGCGGGGGCCGCGTACGAGGTGCCGATGAAGGGCCTCCAGTGCGGCAAGGTGACCGTCCCGCTCGACTACGCGAAGCCGGGCGGCGGCACACTCGAACTGGCGTTGGCACGCTATCGGGCGACCGGGAAGTCACGGGGTTCCGTGCTGCTGAACTTCGGCGGCCCCGGCGGTCCGGGCGTCAGCCAACTCGCCTACGACGGCAAGGACTTCATGGGCCTGACGAACGGCTACGACGTCGTCTCCTTCGACCCGCGCGGCGTCGGCAGGTCCTCCCCCGTCAGCTGCGGCGAGGACACCGACAATGACAGCGACAGCGAGGTGACCGGCGGCGAGATCGAGGACAATCCGCGGGCCGCCCTCGAGCAGCTGCGCAGGGCGGCCCAGGCCTGTGCACGGCACTCCGGACCGGTCCTGCGGCACATCGGCACCGTGAACGCCTCCCGCGACCTCGACGTGATGCGTCAGGCCCTGGGCGACAAGAAGCTCAACTATCTCGGATTCTCGTACGGCACCCGGCTCGGCGCGGTGTACGCGGCCCAATTCCCCAAGAACGTGGGCCGGTTCGTCCTCGACGGTGTCGACACCCTCACCGAGTCGCTCGCCGAGCAGGGTCTCGCGGGCGCCGCCGGGCAGCAGACCGCCCTGGAGTCCTTCCTCAACTGGTGCGTGACGGACATCGCCTGCCCGTTCGGGCCGGACGCGCGCACCGCCCGTGAGCGGGTCGTCGCCCTGGTCCGCTCGCTCGACAAGGACCCGGTGCCGACTGGCTACGGTGACCGTTTCTCGGGGCAGGACCTCGTGGGCGCCATCGGTCAGGGCCTCTACAGCGAACAGATGTGGCCACCTCTGGAGCGTGCCCTCTCCGCGCTGGTCGAGGACGGGGACGCACGAGGGGTCATGGGGTTCGGCGGCGGCGGGGGGTTCGGGAGCGCGGATGCCACTGTCCCCGTCCTGCCCAGACTGATCCCCGTCCGCGAGAGCCCCTCCCCGGACTCCGACGGCGCGCTCGTCGACGAGGTCGACATACCCCTCGACAACCTTCCGTCCGCCCTGATGGCGATCAACTGCGCGGACAACCCCGACCGGCCCACCGCGGCACGGATCACCAGGGAGCTCCCGTCCCTGCGCGCCACGTACGAGCGGGTTTCCCCGGTGTTCGGCCGCTACCGGCTCACCGAGGTCCTGACCTGCTACGGCCGCCCCAAGGGCACGGACTTCATCCGCACCCGGGTCCGGGACCTGGACACGCCGAAGATGCTCCTGGTGGGCACGCGCGGCGACCCGGCCACGCCGTACCGCTGGACCACGGAGACGGCCGAGCGGCTCGGCTCGTCGGCCGTCGTCCTGGACAACAAGGGCGAGGGCCACACCGGGTACGCGTCCTCGAAGTGCGTGCAGCGGAAGGTCGACGCGTTCCTGTTGTACGGGTCCCTCCCGCCCGACGGCAGCTCCTGCGGTGCGGAGGACGACTGAGGCGTGCTCGTACCGACTACTCCGAATGCCTGACCCTCGAATCGGCCCTAAGGTGCACATATGGAGCACGCTCTGAGTACCGCGACGCTCACCGAACTGCGGCGCCCGCGCCCCTACCCCGCGGTCTCCGTACTGACGCCGACGCACCGCCGTGAACCCGACAACGCACAGGATCCGGTCCGGTTGCGCAACGCCGTCGCCGAGGCCAAGAGACGCATCGAGGCCGATCCGGCCGTCACCCGCGAGCGGCGCGTCGATGTCATCGAGCAGCTGGACCGGGCCCTGACCGAGGTGGATCTCACGCACGCCGAGGACGGCCTCGCGATCTTCGCGGCGCCCGGGGAGCACATGGTGTGGTCGCTGG
Source organism: Streptomyces sp. ME02-8801-2C (assembly GCF_033793965.1). Taxonomy (NCBI): domain Bacteria; kingdom Bacillati; phylum Actinomycetota; class Actinomycetes; order Kitasatosporales; family Streptomycetaceae; genus Streptomyces; species Streptomyces sp. ME02-8801-2C. The sequence continues at coordinate 159,146 of NZ_JARAXP010000003.1, forward strand.
CCCGGCCGGTGCCCGAGCGGGTGGTCCTCTCGGACACCTTCCTCACCCGGAACCTGGTCGCCGCGCAGGCCGCCGAACGGCCGTTCTGGGTACTGGCGGTCGCCGCCGACCGTGTCTCACTGTGGAACGGAGGCGCGGACCGCGTCGTCGAGGAGAACACCGCGGGATTTCCGCTGAGCCGAAGCCTGGAGGACCCGGATGCCGAGCGGCAGGAGCGCGTCGGCGATCTGCCGAGCGTCTTCCGGGACGAGCACACACGCCGCTTCCTGCGTGACGCGGACAGCGCGCTGGGCCGCGTCCTACGGGCGCACCCACGTCCGCTGTACGTGACCGGGGAACCGGCCGCCCTGGCCGCTCTCGCCGAGGTCGGCACCGCCACCAGGGACGCGGCACACGTCCCGCACGGCGGCCTCGGGCACGCCCGCGCCGAGACGGTGTGGCAGGCCGTGCGTGCTGTGGTCCTCGACCGGCAGCGGGCGGACGCCGACGCGGTCCGGCGGGAGCTCGAAACGGCGCGTGGCAGGCGGGAGTTCGCCGCCGGCGTGGACGAGGTGTGGCACAGCGCCGCGGAGGGACGCGTCCGACTGCTCGCCGTCGAGGAGAACTACCGCGTGACGGTCCGGGACGACGACGGCGACCATCTCGTGCCCGCCGCGGGCGGAGACCTCGACGCCCGCGAGGACATCGTGGACGAGATCGTGGAGCGGTGCCTGAACACCGGGGCGGAGGTCCGCTTCGTACCGGACGGGACGCTCACCGAGGCGGCGGGGATCGCCGGGGTGCTGCGCTACTGACCTTCGCTTCCCGCCGAGGGAGCGCCGAGGAGGCCGGACAGTCCGCGGTCCACCGCGTCGCCGAGATCCTCCTTCCCCGCCGCCACGACGGCGAAGGTGCGGAGCAGGAAGCGGCTCAGGGCGGGTGTGTCGAACTGGAGCAGGGCCAAGCCGTGCGGGGAGTGGAGTTCCAGCACCGTGCGCGCGGGCCCGCACGGCCAGATGTGCACATCGCCGCCTCCGGCGGGCCGCCGTACGCCCTCCTCCAGCAGGCTCCTGGCGAAGGTCCAGCTCACCCCCTCGCCGTCGAGGGCGACCTCCGCCGGGAAGTCGATGTGCACGGCCAGTGGATCGGTCGAGGCGTAGCGGAGCGTGGCACGGACGGGGAGCTCCTGCTCCTCCGAGGTGATCAGACGTGCGCGCGCGGGCTGTTCGAGGGTGACATCCATGGCAGTCTCCGCTCCCGTTCGGGCCGACGATGGTGATGCCGACGCGTTGTGCCGACGTGGTGTTACGACCCCGAAACGGCCTCTCCGATTACGCGGAATCCTCAGCTTTTAATGTGAGCTGCATCACTGGCGCACACGGTTTTCCGCGGGGATCACGGACCGCTGGGCGATTCGGGGGCAACCTGACGGTGCGCCCCGGCAGCACACCACCACACATCGCACAAACGACCGTCGAACAGATGCCTGAATGAGTTGCCATTCATCTCCACCGATCCGCCAAGTCGCGTACCCCACCTACGACTTGGCACACCGGGCGCGTACCGTTTCCGCACCAGGAAAACCGGCCGAGAAGACTGTGGCATATGCCAGAAGCACCACCGCCTCGTGTGTTGCCAAATCCCTTACAGGGCGTCGCGGGCTGTGCAACAGTCGTAACCGGTCCTTCCGTCAGCCTTGGTCGTACCGTCCCTTCATCGGAGTGCGTCATGCCGCCCCATCTCTCCGCGGACCATCCAGCCGCCCAGCCGCCCGCGCGCGGCTCGGTCGACGCGCTCATCACACAGACGCGACAGCTCAAAGGTGACGTGGACGCCGTACGCCGGGACGCACCGGCCGACGGATCGGACCCGCAGGAACGCTGGCAACGTGCCCTGTACGACCTGGCACTCCATCAACTCAGCGAACTCGACGACCACTTGGCCCAGCTGCGGGACGGACCGGAACCCCTGCCCGAGGCGCCCGCCGTCCGAGCCGTGCCGACCGCTCCCCGGGGCGACTCACTGCTCAGCCGCGTGGGCAGCGCGGAGTGGAATCTCCTTACGGACGAGGCCAGTTGGTCCGGCGAGCTGTACGAGATCCTCGGCCGGGACCCCGCCGCGGACCCCCTCACGCTCGACGAGCTGCCCTCCCTGGTCCTCGACGAGGACCGGCCGACGCTCACCGTGATGGTCACGGCCTGCCTGATCGACGCCAAGCCCATCGACGGCGAGTTCCGCATCCTGCGGCCCGACGGCGACGTACGCACCGTGCACATGATGGGCGAGCCCGTACTCGACGCCGACGGCAGCACCGCCTCCATGTGGGCCGTACTGCGCGATGTCAGCGAACTGCGCCGCAGCCGGCGGACGGTGGACGAGAGCCGGGACTCCTTGCAGCGCCACCGGCACCACGCACAGTCCGAGCGCCGGCTCGCGGTCGAACTGCAGGAGGCGGTGCTGCCGCCGTGGCGCGGTTCCCTGCGGCTCCCGCACCAGAAAACCGAGACCCTGGACCTGGCCGCCCACTACCTCCCCTCCTCGACGAGCGCGCTGGTCGGCGGCGACTGGTTCGACGCTCTCGAACTGTCCGACGGGGACACCCTGTTGAGCGTCGGCGACCTCACCGGGCACGGGGTGACGGTGACCTCGGGCATGGCGATGCTGCTGGGCGCGCTGCGCGGCATGGCCGTGGCGGGCACCCAGCCCGGTCAACTCATGACCTGGCTGAACCAGTTACTCGACGCCTCCGTCCAGCCGGCCCTGGCCGGCGCGGTCTGCTGCCGCTACCGGCCCGAGACCCGCACCCTCACCTGGGCCCAGGCAGGACACCCCGCCCCGCTGCTGTTCCGCGACGGGACGGGACGCGTGCTGGACCCACCGGACGGCGTGCTGCTCGGCGCGACCTCCGGCGCCGTCTACGGACAGGCCGAGGAGACCCTCGAACCCGGTGACATCCTTCTCCTGCACACCGACGGACTGGTGCCCGGGCTCCACGAAGGCACCGCCGCCACACCACGCCTGCTCGAACTGGGCCCCCGCTTCGGCGAGGCTCGCACGGCGCAGGAATGCGTACGGGCGGTGGTGGAGGAGTTCGGCGAGACAGAGCGCGAGGACGACGCCTGTGTACTCGTCGCCAGGGTGACCCCGTAGGGGGCCTAGACCCGCGCGTTGTTTCCGCCCCTCCCCTTCGCCTGCTTGGGCAGGGACAGTTTGATCTCCTCGCGGAGCTCGTTGATCTTCGGGTAGCTGGAGTACTCGGCGGTGAGCCGGTACATCTCGCGCAGCCGGTCCCAGGTGCGACGGGACGAGTTCGAGCCCATCGACACCAGGGCCAACCGCGCGTACCCGGCCGCCTGTTCGGGGTCGTCCGCGATGAAGCAGGCGGAGGCCATGGACAGGAAGTCGAAGATCTTCGACCGCTCCCGGCCGTCGACCCTCAGTTCCAGGGCCTTCTCCGCGTAGTACTGGGCGTGCACCGCCGCGGCCGGCTCGTGCTCGGCCAGAGTGCGGTAGGCCAGGGCCTGCATGCCGTACAGGTCCTCCGCCTTGAACATCTGCATCCAGCTCGGCGGCGGCACATCACCCTTGTCGGAGGCGAAGAGATCCTCCGCCTGGCCGAGGGTGCGGCGCATCGCCTGGCCGCGCCCCATCGACGCCTGCGCCCAGGCCTCGACGGTGTACAGCATGGCCTGCGTACGGGGCAGGGTCTCCTCGCCGGAACCGGAGTTGGCGAGCTTCATGAGGTCGAGTGCGTCGTCGGGCCGGCCCAGGTGCACCATCTGGCGGGCCGCCCGGGAGAGCGCCTCCCCGGCGCGCGGCCGGTCGCCGCCCTCCCGGGCCGCGTGGGCGGCGATGACGAAGTACTTCTGCGCCGTGGGTTCCAGGCCGACGTCGTGCGACATCCAGCCCGCCAGGACGGCGAGGTTGGCGGCGACGCCCCACAGGCGCCGCTGGAGGGGTTCGGGATGTCGGTAGGCGAGCATGCCGCCCACCTCGTTGAGCTGGCCCACCACCGCCTTGCGCTGGAGTCCGCCGCCGCGGGCGGCGTCCCAGGCCCGGAACACCTCGACCGCGCGTTCCAGTTCCTCGATCTCCTGCCACCCGATGGGAGCGGCCTCGTACCGGTCGAAACCGGCGGGATCGACTTGCAGGGGGTCGTCCAGGACGGGTGCGTCGGCGGACAGAGTCGGGTCGGTGTGCAGCCAGTCGTGCATGGCACTGCTGAGTGCGGAGCCTGCGGTGAGCGCGACGCCCGCGCCCACCAAGCCGCGTCGGTTGAGCATGAGGTCCATTCCCGTGAATTCGGTGAGGACCGCGGCAGTCCGTTCGGGCGCCCACGGCACGCCGTCGGGAGTTTCCGCACTCCCGCCGCCCGGCCGTTTCCCCACACGCCCGTGCCGGACCAGACCTAAGTCCTCGATGGTCACGACACGGCCGAGACGCTCGGTGAACAGGGCAGCCAGTACACGCGGCACCGGATCGCGCGGAATCTCTCCCGTGTCGATCCACCGCCGTACCCGCGAGGTGTCGGTCGCCAGCTGGGGGTGGCCCATGGCCGCCGCCTGCCGGTTGACCAGCCGCGCGAGTTCGCCTTTTGACCAGCCGGCCAGGCCGAACAGGTCGGTCAGACGAGTGTTGGGTTGTCCGCTCACGTCAAGCCCCCAGGTTCTCGGCTGAGTTGACAGTAACCGTCTGTCAGTTGCTGGGCGACTATTCGCCAGGGTTCGCCAGGCTTCGCCAGATGGTGTGCCACCGGGCAAGGGGTGTCAGGTAGGAAAGCGCCACCCCGACCCGGTCTCCGTCCGGTTACAGCAGGTGCACTCCCCAGGGTGTGTCTGGGAGGCCGGGCCGGGTAGCGCATGACCGTCGCAGGCACACGAAGGGATCTGTTTCTCCCATGTACGCAGCATCGTCCTCCGTGTCCGCCCCTCCCCGGCTGCTGCACCCCCGCCCGGGTGGCAGCGGCCCCTATCTCGACCCCTCGCGTCCGGCTGCTCCGGCCCTCGGTGCCGGTGCCGGCCGGGGACGGCGGCTGCCGGGGATCGCCACGCAGCCGCTCAGCGGGAGACTCGACCTCTCCGGACCCCAGGGCGCCCAGCTGCGCGCGGCGATCGCCTCGGTGCACCGGATCTGCCCGGAGTTCGCGCCGGTGCAGGTGCTGCGCCGCAGCGGACGCTCCGTACTCCTGGTCGGGACGACAGGGCGCAGCACGGCCGTCGCGAAGTGTTTACTGGACCATTCCCCGGCCTGGGCCGAACGCATCCGGCACGAAATAGCCGCATACCGCTCGTTCGTCCGGCACCGCCCGCCGGTGCGGGTGCCCCGGCTGATCGCGGCGGACCCGGACAACTGCACGCTGGTCATCGAGCGGATGCCCGGCCGGGTCGCGGCCCTGCAGCGGCACCCGACGGAGGCGCCGCCGCGTGCGGACATCAGGGCGGCGCTCAGCGCGATCTGCCGGCTCAACAGCTGGCGTCCACCGGCGGGCACCTTCGACGCCCCGCTGGACTACGCGGCACGGATCTCCCGGTATCACGAGTTGGGGCTGCTCACCGACCGGGACATGGGCGATCTGCAGAAACTGGTGCACGGCATCGCGCACTCGGCGGGCCGCCAGGGCATGGGCCAGTTCTGCCACGGCGACGCTCTCCTGTCCAACATCCTCCTCTCACCGGCCGGTCCAGTGCTGGTGGACTGGGAGCATGCGGGCTGGTATCTGCCGGGGTACGACCTGGCGACACTGTGGGCGGTCCTCGGTGACGCGCCGGTGGCCCGGCGGCAGATCAGCCAGCTCGCACAGTCGGCGGGACCGGCGGCGCGGGACGCCTTCCTGGTGAACCTGATGCTGGTACTGACGCGCGAGATCCGTACGTACGAGCTGGCGGTGCAGCGTTCGATGCACGAGTCGGCACCGGTGGCCCCGGGACCGGCCGGACCTGGTCCCGTGCCGTTCGGCGAGGAACAGCGGCTGCTGCTGAGGCGGCTGCACGACGACTGCCAGCTGGCCCGCCGGGCCGTGCGGGCGGCGGTCGGCACTCGCTGAGGGGGACGTGGGCCCGTGATGCGCCTCGACAACGGCGCGTCGCGGGCCTTCGCCATGTCCGCCGGGGCAGGGCGTGCGACCGGGCCGCCACGAAAGTTCCCGCACCCCTCTTGACATGGGAAGTCTCCGGTCTTTGGGCATGATTGACGGACCGTCGGGCAGCCGAGCCACTAAGGTGCGTACCGGCCCCGCACGTCCGCCACTCCCCCACACCCGCCCGACCCCGGAGGCCGTTTTGCGAGGATCCGCCACCGCCCCCACTCCCCCCACCGATCCAGGACGCAGACGTCTGCGCAGAACCGCCGGCACACTCGCCTCCGCGGCCCTGCTGCTGCCACTGCTCGGCGCGGCCCCTGCCGACAGCAGTGCTCCGGCCGACAGCGGCTCCTCGGCCACCCGGCTGCAGCGCGCCTTCGCCACGGCGGCGGACCAGTACCACGTGCCGCAGAGCGTCCTGCTCGCCGTCTCCTATCTCCAGTCCCGCTGGGACACGCACGCCGGGGCGCCCAGCGTCACCGGCGGCTACGGCCCGATGCACCTCACCGACGCCCGGACCGCTCTCGCGAACGCCCCGCACCACAGCGAGGGCACGGAGGACGCGCGCGGCGACAGCGCCCGGCAGCCCCTGCACCCCACCACCGAGGTGCCGGCACAGGCCGAACTCCCGCCCCGACTGAGCACGTTGACGAAGGCGTCCGAGCTGACCGGCCTGCCCGCCGAGCAGCTCCGCACCGACCCGGCCGCCAACGTGGCCGGGGGCGCCGCACTGCTGGCCGCCGCCCAGCGGAACCTGGCCGAGCCGCTGAGCGCCGACCCGGCGGACTGGTACGGAGCGGTGGCCCGCTTCTCCGGCGCCGATGACACCGCGACGGCCGCCGCGTACGCCGACGACGTGTACGCCGTACTGCGTGGCGGCGAGCAGCGCACGACCGACGAGGGACAGCGGGTCGCCCTGGCGGCCCGACCCGAACTGGCCCCCGACACAGCCCAGTTGAAGCGGACAGGGCTGCGCAGGGTGTCCGCCGAGGGCACCGAGTGCCCGACGACCGTGTCCTGCGAGTGGATTCCGGCGCCCTACGAGGAGTTCGGCGACAACGACTACGGCAACCACGACCTGGGCGACCGGCCGACCTCCCAGCGCATCCGGTACATCGTCGTCCACGACACCGAGGGCGCCTGGGAGGGCGTGCTGAACATGGTCCAGGACCCTACCTATGTGTCGTGGAACTACACGCTGCGCTCGACGGACGGGCACATCGCGCAGCATGTGAAGGCGAAGGACGTGGCCTGGCACGCGGGCAACTGGTACGTCAACGCCAAGTCGATCGGGCTGGAGCACGAGGGGTTCCTCGCGAATCCGGAGGCCTGGTACACGGAGGCGATGTACCGGGCGTCGGCCCGGCTGGTGAAGTACCTGGCGGCCACGTACGACATCCCGCTGGACCGGCAGCACATCATCGGCCATGACAACGTGCCGGGGCCGACCACCTCGACGGTCTCCGGTATGCACACCGACCCGGGCCCCTACTGGGACTGGCAGCACTACTTCACACTGCTGGGCCGCCCCTTCGAGCGCACGGCTCATGTACGGGGCGACAGCGCGGTGGTGACGATCCGGCCGGACTACGCGTCGAACAGGCCGACGTACACGGGCTGTGTCACCCCGGGCCAGGCGTGCCCGGCCCACGGCTCGAGCGAGGTGCGGCTGTACTCGCAGCCGGACACCGCGTCGTCCCTTGTCAAGGACATCGGCACGCACCCCTCGGGCAGCGGTGTCTCGTCGATCGACGTCAACGATGTCGGCGCACGCGCCTCCACCGGCCAGCAGTACGCCGTCGCCGAGCGCAGGGGCGACTGGACGGCGATCTGGTACCTGGGCCAGAAGGCCTGGTTCCAGAACCCGGCCGCGAACCCGACGGCGGTCGCCGCCGTCGGCGCGCTCGTGACACCGAAGGACGGTCTGACGGAGATCCCGGTGTACGGGAGGGCGTACCCGGAGGCCTCGGCCTATCCGGCGGGTGTGCCGGCCCAGGCGGTCTCGCCGCTGTCCTACAAGCTGCCCGCCGGGCAGAAGTACGTGGCCGGGGACAAGGTGCCGGGCGAGTACGACTACGCGGTCACCTTCGACACGACCTCACACCGGGTCGTGGTCGGCAAGGATCAGTACTACGAGATCCAGTTCGGCCACCGGGTGGCGTTCGTGAGGGCGGCGGACGTACGGCTCACGCTGTCCTGAGCGACCGACTTCCTGAGCCGTCGACGACAGAGGTGAGGGCCGGTTCCGCCACGTGGCGGGACCGGCCCTCACCTCTTTGAACAGCGCTTCAGGCCGTCTGGAACAGCTCCGCGGGCAGCGGCTTGAGCAGGGCGTACAGGTCGTCGGTGATCGGGCGGTCCCAGGCCGCGATGGTCACCAGGACGTTGTCGCTGCGGTCGAACTGCACGCAGGCGATACGGCTCTCGGAGAGCTTGAGGCGGCGCACGATCAGGAGGTTGTCGCCCTGCATCACCGGGACGTCCTCGGTGCCGACGACGGTGACCTCCTCCTCGTTCTCCAGGGCCAGCAGCAGCTGGGCGACCTCGAAGGGGATCTCGTCCTCGGCGACGTCACGTGCCGGGGAGCCCTCCGGGAGGTTGCCGATGACCATCGCGGGGCCACGGCCGCCGAACAGGTCGTAGCGCAGGAACACGCCCTGGCAACTGCCGTCGGGCGCGGGCAGCAGGCCCGCGCCGAGGTTGCCGGGCCAGTCGCCCGGATCCATGGCCAGAACATCGAAGTCGGGGCCGGCGGGAGTGGCGCTGCGGCGGCGGAGGAACGACATACGGCCATGGTACGTGTCCGGCCGAACCTCGTGTCCCACGGGCGCGTCAAACCGGCTGGGCGGCCGGCCTGCTCGTCTGCTTGTGCCGCTCGTGGTGACGGGCGACGCGGGCCCGGTTCCCGCAGGCCGGTTTGCACCACTCCTGGCGCGGATGTTCCTTGAGGAAGTACCGCACACAGCGCGGCGCGTGGCAGGCCCGCAGCCGCTCCCGGTCCGCACCGGCGAGAAACGCGACGGCGGCCTGCGCGAGCACGGCCACGATCTCCACCTCGCCGCGCACCCCCTCGTGGCGTACGACGGGTTCGGCGTCGTCGGCCCAGTCGAGCACGGGGACGGTGGGCGTACGGGCGGCAGCCGCGTTGAGCAGCCGCAGCGCCTCGGCCAGGGGCAGCAGCCGTGCCGCGTCCGCCGGGCTCGGTTCCCCGGGCCGTACCGCGCGGGCGAAGAGGGTCCGCACGGCGGCACGCAGTTCCCGTACGGCGCTCAGCGTGGCCTCGTCGGCGACGAAGCCGGCGGCGCCGGGCACCATGTCGCGGTGGGCGCGCACCCAGGTGTTGAGGCCCGCGGTGTCGCCGAGGTCGTCGGCGATGCCGCCGTCGCCGTCGTGGCGGACGGTGAGGACGAGGTCGAGGGCGAGCCGCGTGTCACCGCTGATGTCGCTGTTGATGTCGCTACTGATCAGGTCCCGCATGACGCTAATGCTAATCCCAGAGGCAGCCATTAGCACCGCAGGGGCGGCCCCGTCGTCCGCGGGGCCGCCCCTGCCGCGGCTTACCTCAAGGTCAACGCGGTCTCAGGTCAGGTCGAACTCCCCTTCCCGGGCCCCCGAAACGAACGCGCCCCATTCCGCGGGCGTGAAAATCAGGGAAGGGCTGTGCGGGCGGCCACTGTTGCGCATCGCGATGAAACCCTCGACAAAGGCGATCTGGACATCCCCTCGCCCACTGCTGCTCGACTGCCAGTCGGCGTTGCTGAGGTCCAGCTCCGGCTTGTCCCAGCCCGTGAGCGGGTGCTCCTGGATCGTGCTCTCGGCCACGTCCGTGCTCCTCCCGGTTACCGTCGTCCGCGGCCAGCCTAGCCATCGGTTCCTGCCGCCGACAGGCCACGTGAGCGGGACGCTTCAGGAGGTGGGCGGTTCGCTGCCGACGAGCCACATGGAAAAGAACTGGGAGCCGCCGCCGTAGGCGTGCCCGAGGACTCTGCGGGCCCCGTCCACCTGGTGTTCCCCGGCCAGCCCGCGCACCTGAAGGGCCGCTTCCGCGAAGCGGATCATGCCGGAGGCGCCGATCGGGTTGGTCGACAGGACGCCGCCCGACATGTTGACCGGCAGGTCCCCGTCGAGTTCGGTGACCCCGGCCTCGGTGAGTTTCCAGCCCTCGCCCTCGGCTGCGAAGCCCAGGTTCTCCAGCCACATGGGCTCGTACCAGGAGAACGGTACGTACATCTCGACGGCGTCGATGTCCCGGCGCGGGTCGGCGATCCCGGCCTGCCGGTACACGTCGGCCGCGCAGTCCCGGCCCGCCTTCGGGGACACGGCGTCCTTGCCCGCGAAGAGCGTGGGTTCGCTGCGCATCGCGCCGCCGTGCAGCCAGGCGGGCCGGCGCGGTGAACGGGCTGCTCCGGCGCGGTCGGTGAGGACCATCGCGACGGCGCCGTCCGAGGAGGGACAGGTCTCCGAGTAGCGGATCGGGTCCCACAGCATGGGCGAGGCCTGGACCTTCTCCAGCGTGATGTCGTGCTCGTGCAGATGCGCGTAGGGGTTCAGCAGGGCGTTGCGCCGGTCCTTGTACGCGACCAGCGAGCCGACCGTGTCGGGGGCGCCGCTGCGTCGCATGTACGCGCGGACGTGCGGGGCGAAGAAGCCGCCGGCGCCGGCCAACAGGGGTTGCTGGAAGGGGATCGGCAGGGACAGTCCCCACATGGCGTTCGACTCGGACTGTTTCTCATAGGCCAGGGTGAGGACGGTGGAGTGGACGCGGGAGCGGACGAGGTTGGTGGCGACCAGGGCCGTGGACCCACCGACCGAACCCGCCGTGTGCACGCGCAGCATCGGTTTGCCGACCGCGCCGAGCGCGTCGGCGAGATACAGCTCCGGCATCATGACGCCCTCGAAGAAGTCGGGCGCCTTGCCGATGACGACGGCGTCGATGTCGGCCCACGTCAACTCGGCGTCGGTCAGGGCACGTTGGGCTGCTTCCCGGACCAGTCCGGCCATGGAGACGTCCCGGCGGGCGGCGACATGCCTGGTCTGGCCGATCCCGACGACCGCCACGGGCTCACTGGGCATGACGGGACTCCCCTTCGAGTACGGCGACGAGGTTCTGCTGGAGGCAGGGCCCGGAGGTGGCGTGGGCGAGGGCCCGGTCGGACTGGCCCCGGTGGATTCGAGCGGCGGCCTCGCCGATGCGGATGAGCCCGGCGGCCATGATCGGGTTGGCGGCCAGGGCACCCCCGGAGGGGTTCACCCGGACGTCCTCGCCCAGCCGGAGCGCCTTTCTGAGGACCACCTCCTGGGAGGTGAACGGCGCGTGCAACTCGGCGGTGTCCACGGGCCGTTCGAAGGCGCCGGCCTTCTCGGCGGCGAGCCGCGTCGACGGTGAGCCGGTCAGCTCGCGTACGCCGAGCGAGTGGGCCTCGATCCGGTGGTCGATGCCCCGGATCCAGGCGGGCCGTTCGCACAGTTCCCGGGCGCGGTCACCGGCCGCGAGGATCACGGCGGCGGCCCCGTCGCCGATCGGCGGGCAGTCGCCGGTCCGCAGCGGGTGGACGACGTAGTCGCCCTGTGGCACGGAACCCCGAAGCTGCGCATGGGAGTTGGCCTGCGCGTCCGCACGGCTGCGGGCGGCGACGGAGGCGAGCGCGGGCTCGTCGGTGTCGCCCGCGTCGATGAGCGCCCGCGCCTGGAGTGCGGCGAGCGCCACGGAGTCCGGCCACAGGGGCGCCACGTAGTACGGGTCGAGCTGCCGGGTCAGGACGTCCCGCACCGAGCCCGGCGACGACTTGCCGTACGAGTACACGAGGGCCGTGTCGGTGTCGCCCGTGAGCAGCTTGGTCCACGCCTCGTACAGCGCCCATGCCCCGTCCATCTCCACGTGCGACTCGGAGATCGGCGGCCAGGCGCCCACCCCGTCGAGCGCCAGGGTGAAGGAGAAGGCGCGGCCCGCGAGGTAGTCGGAGGAGCCGGAGCAGGTGAAGCCGATGTCGCTGGTCTTCAGGCCGGTCCGGTCGAGCACCTCGTGCAGGACCGGCATGAGCATCTCGACCTCGGAGAGGTCGTCGCTGGTGCGCCGGTGATCGGTCTGGGCGAAGGCGACGACGGCGATCTCGCGTGTCACAACGACTCCTTGTACGTCTCGTAGTCCGCGTCGGGTTCGCCGGTGGGCCGGTAGTGGTCGGGGTAGCCGCCCCCGTCCGTCCACACCGGTTCGACGCGCAGCCCCATCCGGACCTGGTCGTAGGGGATGCCGCCGATCCGGCCGTGCAGGGCGAGGTCGGCGCCGTCGAGGGCGATGTGGGCGTAGACGTAGGGCACTTCGATGTCGAGGTTGCGGGCCTTGATGTTGACGATGCAGAACGTGGTCACGGTGCCCCCGGGACCCACCTCGACCTGCTCGGCCGTGGCGACACCGCAGGTGGGGCAGGCGCCCCTGGGCGGGACGTACACCTTCTGGCATGACGGGCAGCGCTCGCCGACGATGCGCCGCTCGGCGAGGGCGCTGATGTAGGCGGTCTGGGCGCGGCCGGGCGAGTAGGTGTAGTCGAGGCGTGCCTCGGCGACGATGCCGGTCACCAAGTCCTCGAACTGTCCGTCGTGGTCGGCCGGTTGGGCTTCGGCGTCGCTGTCGTACGGCTCGAAGCAGGCGATGTCCGTGATCGCGCCGGAGCGTTCCGCCGCCCAGCGGACGCGGACGCGCATTCCGGTGTGGACGGCGTCGGGTCCGGACGCGTCCAGGGCGTGCAGGAGTGCCGTGTCGGCGCCGTCGAGCCGGACCAGGACCCAGGCGAAGGGCGTGTCGAGGGGCTGGCCGCGGCGCGGGACGGGGTTCCAGGCCCAGGTGGTGACGGTGCCGGTGGGGGCGACTTCCACGAGGTCGCGCAGTTCGTCGGCGGTCACCGGGTCGTACTCGACGGGTGGGACGAGGGTGCGGCCGTCGGCGGTGCGGACGCCGAGGACGACCTGTTCGCGCAGACCGGTCAGGAAGGCGCTCTGGACGGGGCCCAGGGAGCGGGTGAAGGGGAATTCGACGATCAGGGGGGCTTTGAGGACTTCGGTGGTCATCGTGGGGCTCCTTCGCTGTCAGGCGCGCCGGTAGACGGGTGTGCGCTTCTCGGCGAAGGCACGGGTGCCTTCCTTGGCGTCGGCGGTGTCGAAGATCGGCCAGCCCCGCTTGAGTTCGGCGGCGAGGCCCTCGGTCTCGGTCAGTTCGGCCGTCTCGTAGACGGAGGCCTTGACGGCCTCGACGGCGAGCGGGCCGCAGGCGTTGACGCGTTCGGCGATCTCCAGGGCCTTGTCCAGGGCGGTTCCGTCGGGGACGACGTGTCCGATCAGGCCGATCGCGGCGGCCTCCTGGGCGCTGTAGGGGCGTCCGGTCAGCAGCATTTCCAGGGCGTGGGTGCGTGGGATCTGCCGTTGGAGGCGGACCGTGGAGCCGCCGATCGGGAAGAGGCCCCGCTTGACCTCGAAGAGTCCGAAGGTCGCCGACTCGCCGGCAACGCGGATGTCGGTGCCCTGGATGATCTCGGTGCCGCCGGCGACGCAGTATCCCTCGATCGCCGAGATCACCGGTTTGCGGGGGCGGTGGTGGCGCAGCATCGCCTTCCAGTGCAGGTCCGGGTCGGCCTTGAGCCGGGGGCGGTACTTCTCGCCCTCCAGACCGCTTCCGGCCAGGGCCTTCAGGTCCATGCCGGCGCAGAAGGCACCCCCGGCTCCGGTGAGCACGATCGAGCGGACGGCGTCGTCCTCGTCCGCCTCGAGCCAGCCGTCGTACAGCCCGACGAGCATCGGCAGCGAGAGCGCGTTCTTGGCTTCCGGCCGGTTGAGCGTGAGCACCAGCGTGGCGTTCTCACGCCGGACGGTCAGGTGTTCCGTGCCACCCATCGCCCATCTCCCCTCTGAAAGAACGAGAACAGGTGAAAGAACGAGAACAGGTTGCAGGAGCGGAGGAAGCACTTCAAGGGTTTTCTGACAGGTAGTCAGATTTCTTCGACGCTGCCCCTTCACAGTTGCCGCGCCCTTTGCTCTGATGACCGGCGAGCCGACAACCGCCAGGGGTGCCCGGGGTCAGGAGGAGCGGTGGAGTACAACCTTGCCGACCTGTTCGAGTCGGTCGTGGACGTGGTGCCGGACCGTGCGGCGCTCGTGTACCTCGACCATCCAGGTACGGGCGCGGAACGCCGCCTGAGCTACGCGGAGTTGGACGCCGCCGCCAACCGGATCGCCCATCATCTGATCGACAGCGGGATACGCCCCGGCGAGCATCTGGGGCTGCACCTCTACAACGGGGTCGAGTACCTCCAGACGGTGCTGGGGTGCCTGAAGGCGCGGATTGTGCCGGTCAACGTCAACTACCGTTACGTGGAAGATGAGTTGGTGTACCTCTACCGGGACGCCGACCTCGCCGCCCTGGTGTTCGACGCGGAGTTCACGGAGCGGGTGGCGACGGCAGGGCCGTCGTCCCCGACGTTGCGGCATCTGATCCGGGTGGGCGAACCGCCTTCGGGAGCACCCGAGTTGGCGGCGGTGTCCTTCGCGGAGGCCGAGGCCGCCGGGTCACCGGAGCGGGGCTTTCCGGCGCGCTCCGGCGACGACCAGTTCATCATCTACACCGGCGGTACCACCGGCATGCCCAAGGGGGTGATGTGGCGGCAGGAGGACCTGTTCTTCTCCGGGCTGGGCGGTGGCGCCCCGACCGGCGAGCCGGTCAAGTCGCCGCAGGAGCTGGCCGAGCGGGTCGCGGCCGGCGGGGAGGGGATCACCTTCTTCCCCACTCCCCCGCTCATGCACGGCACCTCGACCCTGACCTCCTTCATCGGGTTCAACTTCGGCCAACGGGTGGTGATCCACCGCAAGTTCACCCCCGAGGACGTGCTGCGCACGATCGAGAAGGAGAAGGTCACCAGTGTGTCCCTGGTGGGCGACGCGATGCTGCGGCCACTGATCGACGCCCTGAGCGGGCCGATGAAGGGTACGGACTGCTCGTCCCTGTTCAACGTCTCGTCGTCCGGCGCGATCATGTCGGAGACGGTGCGTGCCGAGTTCCAGGCCCTGGTCCCCAACGTCATGCTGCTGAACAACTTCGGGTCGTCGGAGTCCGGCTTCAACGGTACGGCGACCGCTGACTCGGGCCCCGAACGCGGCTTCCGTATCAGCGTCAACTCCCGCACGCAGGTGGTGGATCCGGCGACCCACGAGGTGGTGCCCCCGGGTGAGGTGGGACGGATCGCGCAGTGCGGCCACGTCCCGCTCGGCTACTACAACGACCCGCGCAAGACGGCGGAGACCTTCTTCGAGAAGGACGGCGAGCGGTGGGTGCTGCTCGGCGACATGGCGACCGTCGACGAGGAGGGCGTCGTCACCGTCCTGGGGCGGGGCTCGCAGTGCATCAACACCGGCGGGGAGAAGGTGTATCCGGAGGAGGTCGAGCAGGCGCTCAAGTCCCATCCGGACGTGTACGACGCACTGGTGGCCGGTGTTCCGGACGCGAAGTGGGGCAACCATGTGGCGGCGGTGGTGCAGTTGCGGATTGGGGCACCACAGCCCTCGCTGGAGGAGGTCCAGTCCTACTGCCGTACGCATCTGGCCGGTTACAAGATCCCTCGGCAGCTGGTGATCACCGAGACGATACGGCGCTCACCCAGCGGCAAGGCGGACTACCGCTGGGCCCAGGAGGTGGCGGTCGGGGCCGACCGGTAGGCGGGAGGCAGCGACTCGCCGTGGGCCGGCCGGGACGACGGGCGTACGCTGTGCGCGCGGCCGACCCGGGTTTTTGAACGGAGGGTGACGCAGGGCCGTACGCGAGGTCGGCGGCCCTGTCCTGCGAGCCCGGTCCGCCGTGCCATCAGCGCTCCGCACGGAAGGACCCACGGGTGTCGCACCACACGCCCCCTCGTCAACGCCCGGAGAGGGACACGGACGACGCGGACGACACGGACGGGACAACGGCCGAGGAAGCCTCGCCCGCTCTCACGGTGAACGACACCGAGTCCGACGCTACGACGGACGGGGAATCGGCGGACGTAGAACCGGCAGACGTGGAAGCGGAGGGCGTGGCACCGGGGGGTGTTGAAACGGCGAACGAGAAGTCGGCCGGCACGACGACGATCGTCGCGGCGGACGAGCCGGGCGCAGACCCCGTGGCGGACGAGACGGCCGACGGCGCAGGGGACGCGAAGGCGTCCGACGAGGCCGCCGTCACCCGCGCGGCTTCGGCCGAGGGTGAGTCCGCCGACGTGGCGGCCCCCGATTCCACGTCCACCGACGAAGCCGACCCGAACGCGGACGCCTCCTCCGCTGTCCGCCCCGGCTGGTTCGGCTGGCGCCGTCGATTCCCCCGCGCCGCACGTGCCGTACAGGTGGGGACGAGTGTCCTGGCCGGTGTGCTGGTGATCGGTGTGCTCCTCATGCCCAATCGCCTCGACCGGATGACCGTCGCGTCGTTTTTCCGGCTGCCTGTCGAGGCGATCTTCCTCGCGGCCGTGCTGCTCGTCCTGCCGTCGAAGGCACGGCGGATCACGGCCGTCGCCCTGGGGGCGTTTCTCGGGCTGTCCACCGTCCTGAAGTGTCTCGACATGGGCTTCTACCAGACCCTGGCCCGGCCGTTCGACCTGGTTTTCGACTGGGTTCTGTTCACCGACGCGGCGGACTTTCTGAAGGACTCGCTCGGTCGCTCGGGTGAGGTGCTCGCGGTGATCGGCGTGATCGTCCTGCTGATCGCCGTTCTCGTGCTGAGCTCGCTCGCCGTGGTGCGGCTGGCCGACCTGATGGCCAGGCACCGCCCCGTCGCCGTGCGCGGCACCCTGGCCCTCGGCACCGCGTGGATCGTCTGCTTCACCATGGGCGTGCAGGCAGGCGGCGTGACGATCGCGACCAAGGGCTACTCCCAGTACCTCACCAACCGTGTCCAGTACGTCCGTGAAGGCCTCGGGGACGCCGAGGTCTTCGACAAGCAACTCCGCGTCGACGCCTTCGCGAACACCCCGTCCGACCAGTTGCTGACCGGACTGCGCGGCAAGGACGTGCTGTTCACCTTCATCGAGAGCTACGGCCGGGTGGCGATCGACGATCCGGCGATGGCACCGGAGATCGACGCGACGCTCAAGGAGGGCGACGCCAGGCTCAAGTCGGCCGGCTTCGCGGCCCGCAGCGGCTGGCTCACGTCACCCGTGACAGGCGCCGGCAGCTGGCTCGCCCACTCGACGTTCCTGTCCGGTCTGTGGATCAAGAACCAGCAGCGGTACCGGACCGTGACCACCAGCGACCGCGCCACCCTGACAAGCTACTTCCAGAAGACCGGCGCCTGGCGCACGGTCGGCATCGTCCCCGGAGTCCGTAAGGCCTGGCCCGAGGGCAAGTACTTCGGCCTCGACCACATCTACGACTCGACGCACCTCGGTTACCAGGGGCCGTACTTCAGCTGGACACCGGTGCCGGACCAGTTCAGCCTGGAGGCCTTCCAGAAGCTGGAACACGGGAAGAAGAACCGCGACCCGATCATGGCGGAGATCATCCTGGCCTCCAGCCACAATCCCTGGTCGCCCATCGCGCACATGATCGACTGGAACGACCTCGGGGACGGTTCGATCTTCAACCAGATCAAGAAAGAGGGTACGAACCCCACGGAGGTCTGGAAGAGCGCCAAGCGCGTGCGGACCGAGTACCGCAAGGCCATCCAGTACTCCATGGACAGCATGATCCAGTGGGTCCAGCGCTACGGCGACGAAAACACCGTTCTCGTCCTGCTCGGCGACCACCAGCCCGTCCCCCTGGTCACCGGGGGCAGCACCAGCAAGGACGTGCCGGTCACGATCATCGCCCACGACCCGAAGGTGCTGGACCGCGTCGCCGACTGGGGCTGGACGGACGGCCTCAAGCCCGCGGCCAACGCCCCGGAGTGGGGCATGGACAAGTTCCGCGACCGCTTCATGACGGCGTACGGGCAGAAGTAGAAGCGTGAGCGGCCCGCGCTCCGCGTGGGCCGACACTTACCCGATTCCGGAGCGGGACCCCTTGCACGCGTCACGCCCTCCTGGATTACTGATCCAGAACACCTCTACCGAATGATCGGTCGCCCAGGTCGGGTGCCGGTGACCGCGATGTGAGGGAGACGTCCGATGGCGGATGCGACGGAGTGGCTGGACGCGGGCGAACGCCTCGACCTCGAGGCCCTGCGCGCACTTCAGCTCGAGCGGCTGCGGGCCTCGTTGCGCTACTCCTACGACAACGTGCCCTTCTACCGCGCCTCCTTCGAGAAGGCCGGCGTCCACCCGGACGACTGCCGTTCCCTCGCCGATCTGTCCCGGTTCCCCTTCACCACCAAGGCGGACCTGCGCGACACCTACCCGTACGGGATGTTCGCCGTCCCCCGCGACCAGGTTCGCCGTATCCACGCGTCGAGCGGCACCACCGGACGCCCCACGGTCGTCGGCTACACGGCGAGTGACCTGTCCCTGTGGGCCGACCTGGTGGCCCGTTCGATCCGGGCGGCGGGCGGCCGACCCGGCGACACGGTCCATGTGGCGTACGGGTACGGCCTGTTCACCGGCGGTCTCGGCGCCCACTACGGCGCGGAACGGCTCGGCTGTACGGTGATCCCCGCGTCCGGCGGAATGACGGCACGCCAGGTCCAGCTGATCCAGGATCTGCGGCCCGGGATCATCATGGTGACGCCCTCCTATCTCCTGACGATCCTCGACGAGTTCGAGAAGCAGGGCGTCGATCCCCGGGGCACTTCCCTGCGGGTCGGCATCTTCGGGGCCGAGCCGTGGACCGAGCGGATGCGTGAGGAGATCGAGGAGCGCTTCGCGATCGACGCGGTCGACATATACGGGCTGTCCGAGGTGATCGGCCCGGGGGTCGCCCAGGAGTGCGTGGAGACCAAGGACGGGCTGCACGTGTGGGAGGACCACTTCTTCCCCGAGGTCGTGGACCCGGTCACCGGCGAGGTGCTGCCGGAGGGAGCGAAGGGGGAACTGGTGTTCACCTCGCTCACCAAGGAGGCGATGCCGGTGATCCGTTACCGGACCAGGGATCTGACGCGGCTGCTGCCCGGTACGGCTCGCGTGTTCCGGCGGATGGAGAAGGTCACCGGGCGCAGCGACGACATGCTGATCGTGCGCGGAGTGAATCTCTTCCCCACCCAGATCGAGGAGATCGTCCTGCGCACACCGGGCGTCGCACCCCATTTCCAGCTCCGGCTGACCCGCGAGTCCCGCCTCGATGACCTCACCGTCCGGGCCGAGGCCCGCCCGGGAGCCACCCCCGAGACCCGGGACGCGGCGGCCCGGGCCATCGCGACGGCGGTGAAGGACGGTATCGGGGTCTCGGCGACGGTGGAGATCGTCGAGCCGGAGACGCTGGAGCGGTCGGTGGGGAAGATCCGGCGGGTGGTGGATCTCCGGTCGCGCTGACGTCAGCGAGCCCGATGTCGGCAAACGTGCAGGTCAGATGCTGTTGTCAGTGCTCGGTTCTAGTGTGGTGGCGAGATCAGGATTCGCGCCGAGGAGACGAAGAGGTTCCCCATGACGACCCTGCCCGACCGCCCGAACAGCGCGTTGCTCGTCATCGACGTCCAGAACGGCGTGGTGGACGGCGCTCACAACCGCGACAAGGTGATCGCGAACATCAACACCCTCGTCGACAAGGCCCGCACGGAGGGTGTGCCCGTGGTCTGGGTGCAGCACTCCAGCGACGAGTTGCGGACGGGCAGCGAGAGCTGGCAGTACGTGCCGGAACTGGTCCGCCGTGACACCGAGCCGCTCGTCCACAAGAAATACGGCGACTCGTTCGAGGCCACGGAACTGGAGGACGTCCTCGCCGAGCGCGGGGTCGGCCGGCTGGTCGTCACGGGCGCCCAGACCGACGCGTGCATCCGCTCGACCCTGCACGGTGGCATCGTGCGCGGATACGACGTGACGCTCGTCGGCGACGCCCACACCACGGAGGACCTCACGAAGTACGGAGCGCCCACGCCGGCCGAGGTCATCGCGCACACCAACCTCTACTGGCAGTTCCAGAACGCTCCGGGGCGCAGCGGTGAGACCGTCAGCACGGTGGAGACCACCTTCACCCCTCAGGACGAGGACTGAAGGGCGGGAAGAGGGTGAGGGCCAGTGCGAGGGTGACGATCAAGAATCCGCGAACCGGTCCCTCAGCTCCCGCTTGAGGATCTTCCCGCTCGCGTTGCGCGGCAGCTCGTCCACGAACAGCACCCGCTTCGGTGCCTTGAAGTGGTCGAGCTTCTCGCGGGCGTGGGCGAGGAGTTCCGCTTCGGTGACCTCGCCCCGGGGGACGACGATCGCGGTGACCGCCTCGATCCAGCGCTCGTCGGGAAGGCCGACGACGGCCGCCTCGGCGACCCCCGGGTGGGCGTACAGGGCGTCCTCGACCTGACGTGAGGCGATCAGTACGCCACCGGAGTTGATGACGTCCTTCACCCGGTCGACGACGGTGTAGTAGCCGTCGGCGTCCCGGACGACCAGGTCGCCCGAGTGGAACCAGCCGTCCTTGAAGGCGGCGGCCGTCTCTTCGGGCTTGTCCCAGTAGCCCTCGCACAACTGCGGGGAACGGTAGACGACTTCGCCGGGTGTCCCGTCGGGGACCTCCGTACCGTCCTTGTCCACCACGCGGGCGTCCACGAACAGCACCGGGCGTCCGCAGGAGTCCAGCCTGCCCTTGTGCTCGAAGGGTCCGAGAACCATGGAGAGGGGGCCGATCTCGCTCTGGCCGAAGCAGTTGTAGAAGGCGAGTTTGGGGAGTCGCTCGCGCAGCCGTTCCAGCACCGGGACCGGCATGATCGAGGCGCCGTAGTACGCCTTGCGCAGTCCGCTCAGGTCGCGGGTCGCGAAGTCGGGGCGGCCCGCGAGGCCGATCCACACGGTCGGCGGCGCGAACAGGCTGTCCGCGCGGCCGGACTCCACGAGGTCGAGAATCGTGTCGCCGTCCGGGGTGTCGAGAATGATGTTCGGGGCGCCGACCGCGAGATACGGCAGGAGGAACACGTGCATCTGCGCCGAGTGGTAGAGGGGCAGCGAGTGCACGGGCCGGTCGCCGGGGCTGAGGTCGAGGGCGGCGATCGCGCTCAGGTACTCGTGCACCAGGGAGCGGTGGGTCATCATCGCGCCCTTGGGCAGCGCGGTGGTCCCGGACGTGTACAGCAGCTGCACCAGATCCTCGGTGCGCGACTCGGGACCCTCGTGAGGCTCGGTGTCGGCCAGCCGTGCGAGCAGTGATTCGTCGGTGTCGCGGAGCGGCAGGACCCGTACGCCGTCGGGGAGCCGGTCGGCCAGGTCCGGGTCGGTCAGGACGAGGGTGCTGCCGGACTGGTCCAGGAGGTACGCGAGGTCGTCGCCGGTCAGGTTCTGGTTGACGGGGACGTGCACGAGTCCGGCGCGGGCGCAGGCGAGGAAGGCGATGAGGTAGGCGTCGGAGTTGTGCCCGTAGGCGCCGACCCGGTCGCCGGGGGCGAGTCCCTCGGCGCGCAGGACGCCGGCGGCCCGGGAGACGGCCTCGTCGAGTTCCCCGTACGTCCAGGTCCGATCGCGGTACTCGACCGCCACCCGCGCCGGCACGCGCTCGGCGCTGCGCCGCAGCACCCCGTCAACCGTGCTCCCGTATTGCTGCGTCATAGTCCATGATCCTGGTTCCGTCACCGAACGAGGTCAAGCACCGGAGGGGGCCGGGCGACATACCCGTTGGTACGCTCAACCGCTCCTTCCCTCAATGACGTTGGGAGGCACGATGCGCACCCGAACGAGACGGCTCGTCGTCACGGCCGTCGCATTACTCACCGCCACTACGGCACTGCCCGCCGCCACGGCCCAGAGCGGTCCCGCAGAGGCATCGAAGACATCACAGGTGTCACAGCGACATCCCTCCCACGGCCCGCTGTCCGCCGTGATCCGCTATACCGAGTACGGCATCCCGCACATCGTCGCGAAGGACTACGAGAACCTCGGCTTCGGCAGCGGCTGGGCACAGGCCGCCGACCAGGTGTGCGTGCTCGCGGACGGTTTCGTGACCCTGCGCGGCGACCGCTCGCGCTGGTTCGGGCCCGAAGCCTCGACGGACTTCTCGCTCTCCGACGCCTCCGACAACCTCTCCAGCGATCTCTACTTCCGTGGAGTGCGGGACAACCGCACGGTCGAGGGGCTGCTCGCCCAGCCGGCGCCGCAGGGCCCGAGCCGGTCCGTCAAGGACCTGATGAACGGCTGGGCGGCGGGTTACAACGCCTGGCTGCAGCAGAACCGGGTCAAGGACCCGGCCTGTGCGGGCGCCGGCTGGGTCCGGCCCGTCACCGGTCTCGACGTGGCCACGCGTGCGTACGCCCTCGCGGTGCTCGGCGGACAGGGCGGCTTCGTGGACGCGATCACCGCCGCACAGCCTCCGACGGCCTCCACCACGTCCGGCGGGTCGGGCGCGTCGAGCACATCCACGAAGTCGGCTCTTCCTGACGCCTCTGCCGCCGCCAGGGGCGCGCGCGAGCTGTTCCACATATCCGACATGGGCTCCAACGCCGTGGCGTTCAACGGCAGTACGACGGCGAACGGCCGTGGCCTGCTGCTGGGCAACCCGCACTATCCGTGGCAGGGCGGACGCCGGTTCTGGCAGTCCCAGCAGACCATCCCGGGTGAACTGAACGTGGCGGGCGGGTCGTTGCTCGGCGCACCGACGATCTCCATCGGATACAACGCGAACGTGGCGTGGAGTCACACCGTGTCCACCGGTGTGCCGCTCAGCCTGCACCAGCTGAAGCTGGACCCCGCCGACCCGACGACGTACCTGGTCGACGGAAGGGCGGAGCGGATGACCCGCCGGTCGGTGACCGTCCCGGTGAAGGACGGCGCGCCGGTGACCCGCACCCAGTGGTGGACCCGCTACGGCCCCGTCGTCCTCTCCCCCGGCGGTGACCTCCCCCTGCCCTGGACCACGACGACGGCGTATGCGCTGAACGACCCGAACTCGGCGAACCTGCGCTTCTACGACACCTCGCTCGGTTTCAGCAAGGCACGCGGTACCGCCGATGTCCTCAGCTCCCTCGACAGGCACCAGGGCATTCCCTGGGTGAACACGGTCGCCGCCGACTCCTCGGGGCACTCCCTGTTCTCCCAGTCGCAGGTGCTCCCCCGGATCACCAACGAGCTGGCGGCGGCCTGTTCGACGCCGCTCGGCAGGGTGCTCTATCCGGCGGCGGGCGTGGCGGTCCTCGACGGCTCACGCGCCGACTGTGCCATCGGCGACGATCCGGACGCCGTGGCGCCCGGGATATTCGGGCCCGCGCGGATGCCGACACTGAAGGACACGCCGTACGTCGAGAATTCCAACGACAGCGCGTGGCTGACCAACCTGGACAAGCCGATCACCGGTTACGAGCGGATCTTCGGTCCGGTGCGCACGGCCGTCTCGCCGCGTACCCGGGGTGCCGTCGCCGATGTGGCGGCGCTGGCGGCGAAGGGCGGGCTGACGGTCGCCGACCTCCAGCGGCAGCAGTTCGCGAACCGTTCGACGTCGGGCGCGCTGGCCGCGGCCGACGCGGCCCGGGCATGCGCGGCGCTGCCGGGCGGTACGGCAACGGGCAGTGCCGGTACGCCGGTTGACGTCACTCAGGCGTGCGGGGTGCTGGCGTCCTGGGACCGCACCATGAACAGTGACAGCCGGGGCGCGCTGCTCTTCGACCGGTTCTGGCGCAAGCTGCGCGGCGCGGTGCCGTCCGCACAGCTCTGGAAGGTGCCGTTCTCGGCGACGGATCCGGTCGGCACGCCCAACACGCTCAACACCGACGCGCCGGGCTTCACCAGGGCCCTCGCCGACGCGGTGACGGAGCTGCGCGCGGCGGGCATCCCGCTGAACGCCCGGCTCGGGGACCACCAGTACGTCGTACGGAAGGGTCAGCGGCTGCCTGTCGGGGGTGGCACCGAGTCCCTGGGCGTGTGGAACAAGATCGAGCCCGTGTGGGACACGGCGAACGGCGGTTACCGGGACAACGCGTTCGGGTCCAGCCACATCCAGGCGGTGGGCTGGGACGGCAGCCGCTGCCCGGTCGCCCGCACGCTGCTGACGTACTCCCAGTCGTCGAATCCGAACTCGCCGCACTTCGCGGACCAGACGCGGCTGTTCTCGGCCGAGAAGTGGGTCCGGGCGAGGTTCTGCGAGAAGGACATCCTGTCGTCGCCGGCGCTGCGGGTGGTCCGGGTGCACGGCTGAGGGACGTACAGCGGATCCGGTGTGGTCCCGTCCCCCTCCCGTCGCCGGGGCGGCGACGGGACCACACTCTGCCTTCGCGCGGGGCCGCTCACACGGGCCGTGTGCGGCCCTCCCAGTACGGGTCGCGCAGCCGCCGCTTGTACAGCTTGCCGTTGGGGTCGCGTGGCATGTGCTCGATGAAGTCGACGCTCTTGGGCCGCTTGTACCCGGCGAGTCGGCGGGCGCAGTGGGCGAGGATCTCGGCGGCCAGGTCGGGCCCCGGTTCATGTCCGGGTGCCGCCTCCACGACCGCCTTGACCTCCTCGCCCCAGTCGTCGTGCGGGATACCGAAGGCCGCGGCGTCGGCGACGGCGGGATGACCGAGCAGGGCGGCCTCGATCTCGGCTGGGTAGATGTTGACCCCGCCCGAGATGATCATGTCGATCTTGCGGTCGCGGAGGAAGAGGTAGCCGTCCTCGTCCAGGAGGCCCAGGTCGCCGACGGTGAAGAAGTCGCCGATACGGTTCTTGAGCGTCTTGCCCTCGTCCTTGTGATAGGCGAAGCCGCCGGTGCTCATCTTCATGTAGACGGTGCCGAGTTCGCCCGGCGGGAGCCGGTTGCCGTCGTCGTCGAAGATCGCGAGTTCGCTGATCGGCCAGGCCTTGCCGACCGTGCCGGGTTTCTTCAGCCAGTCCTCGGCGGTCGCGAACGCCCCGCCGCCCTCGCTGGCCGCGTAGTACTCCTCCACGCACTCGCCCCACCAGTCGATCATGGCCCGCTTCACATGGTCGGGGCAGGGTGCGGCGCCGTGGATGGCGTGCCGCATGGACGACACGTCGTACGCCCGCCGCACCCGCTCGGGCAACGCAAGGAGCCGGTGGAACTGGGTCGGGACCATGTGGGTGTGCGTGCACTTGTGGGCGTCGATGACGCGGAGCATCTCCTCCGGTGTCCACTTGTCCATCAGCACCAGACGGTGCCCGATGTGCAGGGACGCGCCCGCGAACTGGAGTACGGCCGTGTGGTAGAGCGGCGAGCAGACCAGGTGGACGTTCCCGCCGAACGGCTTGATGCCGAAGATGCCGAGGAATCCGCCGAGGTACGCCTCCTCGGGGGGCTTGCCCTGCAACGGGCGGCGGATACCGCGCGGGCGTCCGGTGGTGCCGGAGGTGTAGTTCATGACCCAGCCGAGGGTGCGGTCCTCGGGCGCCGACCCGGGCTGTCCGTCCAGGAGTTGGCTGTACGGCCGGAAGCCGTCGACCTCGCCGACCGCGTACCGCTGTTCCGCCGGGAGCTGTGCCTCGTCGGCGGCGGCGCGTGCCGCCTCGGCGAACCGCTCGTGCGCGATGAGTACCTTGGCACCGGAGTCGGCGACGATCCAGGCGATCTCGGGCCCGACGAGGTGGTGGTTGACGGGGACGAGGTAGAACCCGGCCTGGGAGGCGGCCAGATACGCCACGAGGAACTCGACACCGTTGGGCAGGACCACGGCGAAGGCGTCACCGCGTTCGAGTCCGGCGGCGCTCAGCCCGTGGACCAGTTGGTTGGTGGCGGCGTGCAGCCGTCCGGCGGTCCACTGCTCACCGTCGGGGGCGATGAGGACCGTGCGCTCCGGGTCGACGGTGGCCTGCGCCCAGAATCCGTTGGGGGTCTCGCCCACTGTCCCGCTGGCTGTCCTGCTCGCTGTCACGCTCACGACTGGTCGCTCCTTCCGTCGGCGTTTCGGCCCGCGATCCGGTTGACTCGGTTCACAGCCTGCTCGAAGCCGCTGGTCAGGTCGTCGAAGACGGCCTGGACGCTTCGCTCGCTGTTCATCCGGCCGACGATCTGACCGACCGGCGTGCCGAGGAGGGGCGCGACCTCGTACTTCTGGATGCGGGAGACGGCCTCGGCCACGAGCAGACCCTGCAAGGGCATGGGCAGAGTGCCGGGTCCGTCGGTGGAGTCCCAGGCGTCGGTCCAGTCGGTACGCAGCTGACGGGCCGGCTTCCCGGTCAGGGCGCGGGAGCGGACGGTGTCGCCGGAGCCCGCCGCGAGCAGCTTCTGTGTCAGCGCGGTGGAGTGCATGTCGGCCTCGGTGGTGGTCAGCCAGAGGGAGCCGAGCCAGACTCCCTGGGCACCGAGAGCGAGCGCGGCGGCCACCTGCCGTCCGCTGCCGATACCGCCGGCGGCGAGCACCGGCAACGGGTCGACCGCGTCGACCACCTCCGGGGTCAGCACCATGGAGGCGATCTCACCGGTGTGGCCGCCCGCCTCGTAGCCCTGCGCGACGACGATGTCGATACCGCCCTCGGCATGCTTCTGGGCGTGCCGGGCGCTGCCCGCGAGGGCCGCGACGAGCACACCCTGGTCGTGCGCGCGGGCCACGACATCGGCGGGCGGCGAGCCCAGGGCGTTCGCCAGCAGTTTGATGGGGTAGTCGAAGGCCACGTCGAGCTGGTTGCGGGCGACCTGCTCCATCCACCCGGTGATACGCCACCCCGAGGCCTCACCCTCGGCCAGTTCCGGCACACCGTACTTGGCCAGGGTGTCCCGGACGAACTGGCGGTGCCCCTCGGGGATCATCGCCTCGACCTCTGCCTCGGTGACCCCTTCGACCTTGCGGGCCGGCATGACGACGTCCAGCCCGTACGGCCGGCCCTCGACATGTGCCTCGATCCAGTCCAGGTCGCGCTTGAGGTCGTCCGGCGCCGTGTAGCGGACCGCTCCGAGCACCCCGAAACCCCCGGCCCGGCTGATGGCCGCGGCGACGGCGGGGAACGGCGTGAAGCCGAAGACGGCGTGCTCGATTCCCAGTTTCTTGCTCAGCTCCGTCTGCATGGCCGCAGGATGCCGCAGTCCTCCGGACGAGGGAAGAGTTTTTCTGATACACCGTCAGATTCTTGGCCATCGGGCCGGGCGCGGCTGGGGCAGGCGAACGCCTCGCCGCTGGTCAGCCCCGTCAGCCCTGCCGACCGGGGGGGAGCCTCGCAGCCCCTCAGTCCCCACCAGCCCCCTCCAGTCCCCTCAGTCCCGTCAGTTCTCGCCCGTCTCCAGTACGGCCATGGCCGCGTTGTGCCCCGGCACCCCGCTCACCCCGCCCCCGCGCACCGCGCCCGCCCCGCACAGCAGGACGTTCGCGTGCCGGGTCTCCACGCCCCAGCGTCCACCGTCCTCCTGGGCGTACGGCCAGGTCAGGTCGCGGTGGAAGATGTTGCCGCCGGGCAGGCGCAGGTCGCGTTCCAGGTCGAGGGGGGTTTTCGCCTCGATGCAGGGGCGTCCCTCCGCATCCGTGGCCAGACAGTCCGCGAGGGGTTCGGCGAGGTGGGCGTCGAGCTGGGCGAGGGTCGATTTCAGCAGCTCGTCCCGTACGGCGTCGTTGTCACGGGCGAACAGCCGTGCGGGGGTGTGCAGGCCGAACAGGGTCAGCGTCTGGTAGCCCCGCTCGACGAGGTCCGGGCCGAGGATCGTCGGGTCGGTGAGCGAGTGGCAGTAGATCTCGGACGGTGGCGCGGCGGGCAGTTCACCGGCGGTCGCCTGGGCGTGGGCGGCGGCCAGTTGCTCGTATCCCTCGGCGATGTGGAAGGTTCCGGCGAACGCCGCGCGCGGGTCGACGGACGTGTCCTTGAGCCTGGGCAGCCGGGTGAGCAGCATGTTCACCTTGAGCTGGGCGCCTTCGGCGGGGCTCGGCGGGGCGTCGCCCGTGAGGGCGGCCAGTTCCTGCGGCGAGGCGTTGACCAGAACGTGCCGGGCGCCGACCGTGCTCTCGCCGTCGGCCGTCCGGTACGTCACCTCGGCGGTGCGGCCGTCCGTGTCCACCCGTACGACCTCGTGGCCGGTGGCGAGCACGGCGCCCGCGGTGCGAGCGGCGCCGGCGAGTGCGTCGGTCAGGGCGCCCATGCCGCCCACGGGCACGTCCCAGGCTCCGGTGCCGCCGCCGATGACGTGGTAGAGGAAGCAGCGGTTCTGTCGCAGGGAAGGATCGTGCGCGTCGGCGAAGGTGCCGATCAGAGCGTCCGTCAGGACGACACCGCGTACGAGGTCGTCGGCGAAGTTCGTCTCGACGGCCGCCCCGATCGGCTCCTCGAAGAGGGTGCGCCAGGCGTCCTCGTCGTCGACGCGGCGGCGGAGCTCGTCGCGGGTGGGCAGGGGCTCGGTGAGGGTGGGGAACACTTTTTCGGCGACGCGCCCGGTCATGCCGTAGAAACGCTGCCAGGACTTGTACTCCCGTTCCCCTCCGGTGAGACGGGCGAAGGCCTCGCGGGTACGGCGTTCGCCGCCGCCGACGAGCAGTCCGGTGGGCCGGCCGTCCCGTTCCACGGGGGTGTACGAGGAGACGGTGCGCCCGCGCACCCGGAAGTCCAGGCCGAGATCGCGCACGATCTTCCGGGGCAGCAGGCTGACCAGGTAGGAGTAGCGCGACAGCCGGGCGTCGACCCCGGCGAACGGCCGGGTCGACACGGCGGCACCGCCGGTACCGGACAGCCGTTCCAGGACCAGCACGGTCTTCCCGGCGCGGGCCAGGTAGGCGGCGGCGACGAGACCGTTGTGCCCGCCACCGACGATCACCGCGTCGTATCGGTCGCGGCGGTCGGATCGGCCGGTGCGGTCGGTTCGCTCGGTTCGATCGGTTCGGCTGGTTCGGCTGGTTCGGTCGGGGTGCTCGGGTGCGGGCATGGTTCTTCGTAACACGTGATGATCCACCCCGGCCAGACCTGTACGGCCGAGGAGCCGCAGGAGCCGCAGGAGCCGTCGGCCCCGTCAGATCGTGGGTCGTCGTCCGCTTTCAAGCGCGACGACGAGGCCACCGGGGCCCGGAGCAGGGTCGCGCCGGACGGCCTGCTCCCCGTCCGAGGCGCCGCGCTGGTGCTCGGCGGTGCGGGCTCTTTGCGAGCGCCGCCCGGATCTCCGTCCCGCGAGGCCTGGGGCGGCCCGGCCGCGTCCAACGGCGGAGCTTCGCTCGCGGGCTCCCTGCGCTCGGCATCGCTGAAGCAAGGCCCCCTGATCGCTTGCCGGCCGGCATGCGGCGCCGCCGCTTCCTCCCTACCGGCCGGCCGGGCCTTACGACCTGTCGTCGCGTTCCCGCCTGTCCCGCAACGCCTGGGACGCGCTTGCCCCAGAGGTGCGACCGTGCCGGCGACAGGCTAGTGGCCCGACGCCCGTTGCTGTCGCAGTGCCGCCACCCTCCTGTACAGCTCGACGGCCTCGGGGCCCCGGCCGAGTTGTTCCAGGCAGTGGGCCTCGTCGTTGCGGCTGGCCAGGGTGTCGGGGTGGTCGGCGCCGAGGACCTGTTCGCGGGCGGCGGCGACCCGCCGGTACTCGGTCAGGGCGTCGGGCCAGCGGCCGAGCCAGCCCAGGCCGACAGCCACCTCTCGGCGGCTGACCAGCGTGTCCGGGTGGTCGGCGCCCAGGATCCGTTCACGGATCGCGCACACGTCCCGTGACTCCGCGAGCGCCTCCTCCCAGCGGTCGAGGCGGCCGAGGTTGACGCCCAGACCGTGCCGGGCGCGCAGGGTCTCGGGGTGCGCGGGGCCGTTGACGCGGGTGCGGTCGTCGACCAGGTCGCGGTACAGCTTGAGGGCCTCCGCGCTGCGGCCGAGCCGACCGAGGCTGATGCCGACCTCGTAGCGGGCGGCGAGCGTGTCGGGGTGATCGGGGCCGAGCGCCTCGGCGCGGGCTGCCGCGACCTCCTGGTACGTCCGCAGGGCCTCGGGCCAACGTCCCAACTGGCCGAGCGCGTAAGCGACTTCGTACCGCGTGACCAGTGTGTCGGGATGCGCGGCGCCGAGCACCCCGGCGCGCGCCGTCGCCACCTCGCAGGCCATGCGGTACGAGTCCTCCAGGCGCCCCAGACGGCTCAGGTTGAACGCGAGGTTGTGGCGGCAGCGCAGGGTGTCCGGGTGGTCGGGGCCCATGGTGCGCTCCCGGGTGGACAGGACGTTCGTGTAGGTCTGATGGGCCTCGAAATGACGGCCCAACTGCCCCAGGACGTACGCCATTTCCTGCCGGGTGGCCAATGTGTCGGGGTGGTCGGCGCCGAGTACCCGTTCCCGTTCGCGGGCCACATGGGTGTACTCGCGCAGGGCGTCGGCGGCGCGGCCGGTGCGGCTGAGGGTGAAGCCGACCTCGTAACGGCTGGCGAGGGTCTCGGGATGGGCGGGTCCGAGGATGTGCTCGCGCTCGGCGGCGACCGCGCGGTGCACCTCGCCGGCCTCGGCCCAGCGGCCGAGGCGCCCCAGACTCAGGCCGGCGTTGTGCCGCCCGGCCAGCGCGTTGAGCGTCTGGGGCGACGGAGCGGGCGGCGACTGCGGTACGGGTTCCTCGGGGCGGCCCCCGACCGGGCGGGCGATCCAGTCGCCGGTGAGCCCCGCCGACGGGTCCGGCGGTGGGGTGCTTTTGCGGGCGCCGGTCGCCTTGTGGCCGCTGGTCATGCCCCGGGTCCAGGAAGGCAGCCGGGGTTCGCGGGTGGCGGGCTCGGTGGACCGGAACTGGGGTTGCGGGGTGACGACGGTCGGCACGTACAGCGGGGTGGCCCGGCCGGCGCTGATCCGGCGGGCCAACTCCCGCGCGTCACTGGGGCGTTCCTCTGGACGCTTGGCGAGAAGAGCCAGGATGACCCGCTCCAGGAACTCGGGCACCTCCGAACGGTGGCTGCGCGGCGGCTCGGGCGGGGTGTCACGGTGTCCGACGAGCACCGCCCAGGCGTCGTCGAGGTCGAACGGCGGTACGCCGGTGGCCAGTTCGTACAACACACAGCCGAAGGAGTACAGGTCGCTGCGGTGGTCGACCTCGCCGCCGCTGATCTGCTCCGGCGACATGTAGTGCGGGGTGCCCATCGCGATGCCGGTGCCGGTGAGCCGGGAGGTGAAGCCGATGTCATGGCCGAGTCGCGCTATGCCGAAGTCGCAGATCTTCACCGTACCGTCGGTCAACCGCATGATGTTCGCGGGCTTCAAGTCACGGTGGACGATGCCCTGTTGGTGGGTGTAGGCGAGGGCGGCGGCAACCTGGTCGGCGATGTCGACGACGTCCGGGACGGGCAGCGGATGATGCTTGTTGTCCTCCAGGAGCTGGCTCAGATTGCGTCCCTCCAGCAACTCCATGACGAGGTACAGCACCCCGTCGGACTCGCCGAAGTCGTGCACGACGGTCACCCCGCGGTGCTGCAGTGCGGCGGCCACCCGCGCCTCGCGCCGGAACCGTTCCCGCAGGACACGGGTGAAGGAGTGGTCGTGGTGGGGTCCGAGCGGCTTCAGGCACTTCACGGCGACCTGCCGCCCCAGCGACTCGTCGCGAGCACGCCACACCTCTCCCATGCCGCCGCGCCCGATCAGATCGATCAGCCGGTACCGACTCTGGATCAGTCTGGTGTCCGCCATGTCCCGCTGCCGCTCCCGGTCCTGTTCGCCCTCCCCTGGCCCGTCCAGTATGGCGAGCTATCGTCCGAGTTTGTACGGCGCGGGGCGCGAGCCGGGGCCGAGCCGTGACATGGCCCGCAGAATGTGTTTGGGCGGGAGTTGCCAGCGAAGACGTGCGGGAACGCAGCGCAACACGGTGCCCGTGGCACGCAACTGCCGGGTGACGGTGGCCGGTTCGGCCGCGGCTCGGCCGTACAGCTCATGGGCGTACGGCGGCAGAGAGGCGTACGCCAGCTGCGCCACGCGCCGCCACAGCACCTCACGCGCCGGGACGAGCAGCGGATGGGTGGGCGGACGCCGCAGGAAGTCGTCCACCTCGCGTGCCTCAACCCCGACTGCCAGTTCGGGGCGGATCTTCTCGAAGTACGCGCGCATCTCGTCCTGGTTCGACGGTACGGCGTGGGGGTCGAGGCCCACCAGGCGGGCGCTGACCAGGTGCTCGCGGATGTACCGGTCGGCATGGGTGTCGGCGATCGGGTATCCGGAGCGGCGCAGGACGTGCAGGTAGGAGTCGATCTCGGCGCAGTGCACCCACAGCAGCAGTCCGGGTTCGTCGACGCCGTACCGCTCTCCCGTGTCCGGGTCGACGGCTGACAGCATGCGGTGGATCTTCCGCACCCGGGCGCCCGCCTTCTCGGCCACATCCTTTGTTCCGTAGGTGGTCGTGCCGACGAAGCCCGCGATGCGCATCAACCGGCCCCAGGCCTCCTGACGGAAGTCAGAGTTCTGCAAGACCCCGCGCACCGCGCGCGGATGCAGCGCCTGAAAGTACAGGGCTCGGATGCCGGCGACCCACATCATGGGGTCGGCGTGCAACTGCCAGGTGACGGACCGGGGGCCGAACAGTCCCGGATCGCCTGTGTGTGTCCCGCCCATTCGCCGCCTCCTTCGGTCGCGACGTCACCTCGGTCTTTCCCGGGGCATCTCCGGGTCATGCCCGCGTCGAGGGCCGCGATGGCAGCAGTGGGAAATACAGGGGATGACATGCGCGCAGCCGTGACCCACCGAAGGTCTCAGTGCACATATTCTGGTTCGAAATTTCGATTCTATTTCGGAACGTAGACGGTACGGATAATAGAGAGAACCTCCTGCGTGTCAACACTGTTCGGCCGGTCAGCGGAAACGATCAGTAGGCCATATCGCTGCCCTGACAGCGAAATATTTCGGCAACGATAGCGATATTTGCGAGGGGTATTGACGGGATGTGTCGGCCTCCTATCATCCTGCCAACGAGTTCGATCGACGGCACGGCGCAACCCCCCCACCCGACCGTACGAGGAGAACCATGAACCCGCTGAAAGTGCTCGGTCGCCGCCGAGCCTCGGTGTTACCCCTGCTGGCCGTGGCCGCCCTGGTGTCGCCAGGGGCCGCGACCGCCGCCCCCGACGACGTCCGTGCGTCCACGCTGGGCGCCCAGGCCGCCCAGTCGGGGCGGTACTTCGGGACCGCCGTGGCCGCCGGAAGACTCGGTGACAGCACGTACTCCACCCTCCTGGACCGCGAGTTCAACTCGGTCACAGCCGAGAACGAGATGAAGTGGGACACCACCGAGCGCTCACGCGGATCGTTCAACTTCGGCCCGGGCGATCAGATCGCCAACCGCGCGGCGGCCCGAGGGCAGCGCTTGCGCGGCCACACCCTGGTGTGGCACCAGCAACTGCCCGGCTGGGTCAGCTCCATCAGGGACGCGAACACCCTGCGGGGTGTCATGAACAACCACATCACCACGGTGATGAACCACTACAAGGGCCGCGTGCACTCCTGGGACGTGGTCAACGAGGCCTTCGCCGACGGCGGCAGTGGCCAGCACCGCTCCTCGGTGTTCCAGAACCTGCTGGGCGACGGCTTCATCGAGCAGGCCTTCCGCACCGCTCGGACGGCCGACCCCGCCGCCAAGCTCTGCTACAACGACTACAACATCGAGAACTGGAACGACGCCAAGACGCAGGGCGTCTACCGCATGGTGCGCGACTTCAAGGCGCGCGGCGTGCCCATCGACTGCGTCGGCCTGCAGTCCCACTTCGGGGCCGGCGGCCCGCCGTCGAACTTCCAGACGACGCTGTCGAGTTTCGCGGCGCTCGGCGTCGACGTACAGATCACCGAACTCGACATCGCGCAGGCACCGACGACGGCCTACGCGAACACGGTGCGGGCCTGTATGAACGTGCCTCGCTGCACCGGCATCACCGTCTGGGGCATCCGGGACAGCGACTCCTGGCGCAGTGGCGAGAACCCCCTGCTGTTCGACCGCAACGGCAACAAGAAGGCGGCTTTCCAGTCGACCCTGACCGCTCTGGGCGGCAGCGCGGCGGCACAGCGGGCGGACACCCGTTCGGCCGGGTCCGCCGCCGCGCTCCCCTCCACCTACCGGTGGAACTCGAGCGGATCGCTGATCGGGCCGAAGTCGGACGCGACCCACCAGATCGCCGGGATCAAGGACCCGTCGGTCGTCTACTACAACGGCAAGTACCACGTGTTCGCCAGCACCGCGAACGCCTCCGGGTACAACCTGGTGTACCTGAACTTCACCGACTGGTCCCAGGCCGGTTCGGCCACACACCACTATCTCGACCGCAGCGCCATCGGCACCGGGTACCGGGCCGCGCCGCAGGTGTTCTACAACGCCCCGCAGCGTCTGTGGTACCTCGTCTACCAGACCGGCAACGCCTCGTACTCCACCAACTCCGACATCAGCAACCCCAACGGGTGGAGTGCCCCGCGCAACTTCTACTCGTCGATGCCCGACATCATCCGGCAGAACATCGGCAACGGTTACTGGGTCGACATGTGGGTGATCTGCGACAGCGCCAACTGCTACCTGTTCTCCTCCGACGACAACGGGCACCTGTACCGTTCCCAGACGACCGTCGGCCAGTTCCCGAACGGCTTCACCAACACCGTCATCGCCGCGCAGGACTCCAAGTACGCCCTGTTCGAAGCGAGCAACGTGTACAAGGTGCAGGGCAGCAACCAGTACCTCCTCCTCGTCGAGGCCATCGCCTCGGACGGCCGGCGCTACTTCCGCTCCTGGACCGCGAGCAGTCTCGCCGGATCCTGGACCCCGCTGGCGGCCTCGGAGAGCAACCCGTTCGCCAAGTCGGGCAACGTGACGTTCCCCGGCGGCACTTGGACCCGCGACATCAGTCACGGCGAGATGATCCGCGCGGGCTACGACCAGACGCTCACCATCCCGGCCTGCAGGCTGCAGTACCTGTACCAGGGCAAGGACCCCAACGCGGGCGGTGACTACAACAGTCTGCCGTGGCGGCTGGGTCTCCTCACCCAGACCAACTCGACCTGCTGACACCGGCGGCAGACGAGCAACCGCGGGAGCGCGAACGGTGCGCTCCCGCGGTTCCCCGCAATTGCCTGCGGTTGCGGGTACAAGCCCTTGCGGAGGATGTCCCGCTCGGTGGCGAGCTTGCGCTCACTTGCATCGAGTTCTGCCACCCGGGCCTCCAACTGCCGCACCCGCTCGTCCGGATCAGCGGACAGCACCGCCTCTCGAGGCTGGGCGCCCGGCTTCGCAGCCGCGGCGGTGATGCCACGGCGTTCGCGGTCCCGCAGCACCCACTCACGCAGGGTCGCCCGGTTGATGCCCAGGTCAGCAGCGATGCTCTTGTAGATCGCCGCCTGGTGTGGACTCGTACAGGGCCACTGCATCGGCCTTGAACTCGTCCGAGTAGTCCTCCTAGAATCCGCGATCACAGCACCTCAGCGCCGCACCCTCGGCATCCCCAGTCCGATCCACGAGATGATCTCCCGCTGGATCTCGTTGTTGCCGCCCCCGAAGGTGAAGATCACCGCGGAGCGGTAGCCGCGTTCCAGTTCGCCGTGGAGGATCTCGCCGGCCGAGCCCTCCTTCAGGGTGCCCGGGGCGGCGACGATCTCCAGGAGCCAGGCGTAGGCCTCGCGGCGGGCCTCGGAACCGTACACCTTGACCGCGGAGGCGTCCTGCGGGGTCAGGGTGCCCTCCTGGACGGCGTTCACCATCTGCCAGTTGAGGAGTTTCATCGCGTCGAGCCTGGTGTGGATCTGGGCCAGGCGCCTGCGGACCCACGGCAGGTCGACGACGCGGCGGCCGTCGGCGAGTTTGGTCTCCATCGCCCAGCGCTGCACGTCGTGCAGGGAGCGGATGGCCATCGTGCCGTGTGCCGCGAGGGTGACGCGCTCGTGGTTGAGCTGGTTGGTGATCAGCCGCCAGCCCTGGTTCTCCTCGCCGACGCGGTGGGCGACGGGGACCCGGACGTTCTCGTAGTAGCTGGCGGTGGTGTCGTGCGAGGCGAGCGTGCGGATGAGGGTGCAGGAGTAGCCGGGATCGGTGGTCGGCATGAGCAGCATGGTGATGCCCTTGTGCGGCGGGGCGTCCGGATCAGTGCGCACGGCGAGCCATACCCAGTCGGCCGTGTCGCCGTTCGTCGTCCAGATCTTCTGCCCGTTGACCACGTAGGAGTCGCCGTCCCGAACCGCCCGCGTCTTCAGGGCGGCCAGGTCGGTGCCCGCCTCGGGCTCGCTGTAGCCGATCGCGAAGTCGATCTCGCCGGAGAGGATCCTGGGCAGGAAGTACGCCTTCTGTTCGTCGCTGCCGTACCGCATGATCGTCGGGCCGACGGTGTTGAGGGCCATGAGCGGCAGTGGCACGCCCGCCTGGGCGGCCTCGTCGAAGAAGATGAACTGTTCCATCGGGGTCAGCCCGCGCCCCCCGTACTCCTGCGGCCAGCCGACGCCGAGCCAGCGGTCGGCGCCGAGGCGGCGAATGGTCTCGCGGTAGAAGCGCTTCTGGGCAGCCGGGTCGCTGAACCGCGAGTAGGCCCGGTCCGGCACCAACTCGGCGAAGTAGGCGCGCAGTTCGGTGCGCAGCTGCTGCTGCTCGGGCGTGTATTCGAGATGCACGGCGCCTCCTGCTGGCTACCCAAGGCCGGACCTGTCGGCGCACACGGTAGAACGTGTTCCAGAAATTGGGAATGGCGGTGCGCGTACGGGTACCGGTACGGGTGCGGACACGCCAAAGGGGCCCCGGATGTCCGAGGCCCCCTTGAGGCGGAGTGGCGAACCGGTCAGTGCGCCACCGGTGTCGCCTTCGGCTCGGTGCCGCTCGCTCCGCCGGCCGTCACCGTCCTCGGAGTGAGCAGCCGTTCCGCCATCAGCCCGAAGACCAGGCCGAACGCGGTCCACATCGTCGCCTGGATGCCGAGGGTGGCCACCCGGTACCGCCACAGCAGGCTCGCGGAGAAACCTTCCGGTACCTCGTTGGTGAACGACGGCAGGAACGCGTAGGCGAGTCCGACGGCCAGGACGAAGAACCCGCTCGCGGCAAGGGTCGCGTTCCAGTTGCCCAGGCGCGGCGCGAGGCGTTTGCCCAGGATGACCGCACCGACGGCCAGCAGCACGCTCAGCGCGACCATCAGGAAGAACAGCGCGGTCCGCTGGTTGAGGGTGTCGGGGTCGCCGACGGCGGGCGGGTTGGCCGGGTACTTGAGGAACGGCACGACGTACACGGCGAGCAGGCCGGCCCCCGCCAGGAGCAGCGCCGTCGCGCGCGGGCTGAAGCGCCCGATCCGGCCGAGCGCGAAGCAGTACGCGAGGGCCGCGATACCGCCGAACGCGACGCCGTACACGAGGACGCCGGTCCCCAGGCCCACCGTGGACTGCAACGCACGGGAGACGAGGGCCTGTTCGGCGTGCCCGTGGTGAGCCTCGTGCATCTCCTCGAACGCGATCGCGTCGTCGACGAGCGGCTCGGCGAGGAAGTACGCGACGGTCCAGACGAGCACACCGGCGACCAGGCCCGCGAGCATGCCGCGGACCAGGAGGTTTCTGACGGTTGTGGAGTTCATGAGCTCGTACGTTTCCCTGTCCTCGTCAGTGGCAGGGGAAGCCGAGCAGGTGACGGGCGTCGTGCACCCATTCGTGCACGCCCTCGCCGGAGATCAGGGAGGTGGCGCCCTGTTCGGCGCCGACGAAGTAGAGCAGCACCAGCATCAGCACGCCGAAGAAGACCGCCCAGGGGGCGATCGCGCCGATCGGCAGCTTCTCGGGTACGGCGGTGGGAGCAGCGGTCGGCTGCACTGCGGACTGTGCCATGACAGGACCTCCTGTGGGAACTCGCGTCCCGTATCGGTGGTGCAGAGGACGACAGTCACGGGTCTGACTTGCCCCCGGGCCGCACCAGGCGGGTGCGTACGGGGCTTACAGTGGCGCGACCGTGCCGGATTCCCACCGGCTTCCGTCGAACCGTCGTCAATATCGACGAGAACGTACCGCGAAGCGGGGGCGCGGCCAAGGGCGCGTGGGATCGCGAACAGTGCGCGATGCACCGTACGACACCTCAAGTTCCGTACATGACAACGACATTGGGGCAGAATGAGCGCGGGAGCGACCGGATGACGAGCCGAGTGATGTTGATCTCACCGGCGATCAGCGCGGCCCTGCGGGAGGCCCGTTTCGACGACGACTGCCCTCTGGACGCGTCGGGTCTGCGGCTGGCCCGGGCGGCGGCGGGGACGCTCCCGCCGGTCTCCCGGGTCTGGGTCTCCCCCACCGCACGCTGCCGTGAGACCGCGCTGGCGCTCGGCCTCGACAGCGGTTCACCGGAGGGGCCCGGCGGCCTGGACGTGGGTCGCTGGCGCGGCGCGAGTCTCAACGAGGTGACGGAGAAGGAACCGGAGGCGCTGGCCCAGTGGCTGACGGACCCGCAGTCGGCCCCGCACGGCGGCGAGTCGGTGCACGCGCTGTGCGACCGGGTCCTGCGCTGGCTCGACGGCTCGGCGGCGCAGGTCACGGGCCGGTCGGTCGCGGTCGTCGAGCCGGAGATCGTACGAGCCGCGACGGTACGGGCACTGGGAGCGCCCGAGTCGGCGTTCTGGCGGATCGACGTTCCACCGCTGACGGCAACGGAGTTGAGCGGCCGGGCCGGGCGCTGGAACGTGCGGGTGGGGTGGCGGCTCGGGGCGCCGGACGACGAGTAGACGAGTAGGGGACGACGGGTGGAGGGCTACCCGCTTCCGGCGCGCCCGGAATCCGGCGCGTTCAGCGTCCAGGCGAAGTCCGCACATGCCTGTGCGCACTCCCGGCACGCCTTCGCCGCGTCCTCGCCGCCGGGGTAGTCGTCGAAGATCTGCGCGGCCTCCAGGCAGACCGTGCCGCACCACTCCAGCTGCACGCGGAGGGAGGCCTCGTCCAGGTCCGACTGTTCCGAGAGCAGTCGGCACGTCGCGTCGCACACCTCCGCGCAAAGGATGCCCTTGCGCCGCGCGAGGGCCTCGGGGGCGGGCCCGTCCGGGTCGGCGAGGCTCGCGCGCAGGGCGCACGCCCGCGCACACTCGGTGCACGCCTGGGCGCAGACGAAACGGTCCTCAAGGAATCGGAAGAGCTCCTGTTGCGAAGTAGTAGGGGTCACATCGGTCGGGTTGCCTCGGCTCGGCCCGCCAAACCTCCGCCTCAGCTGTCGTAGTCGACCGTGAGCGTCTCCGAGACGGGGAACGTCTGGCAGGTCAGGACGTAGCCGGCGGCGACCTCGGCGGGTTCGAGGGCGTAGTTTCGGCGCATGTCCGCCTCTCCCGAGGTGACCAGCGCCCGGCAGGTGCCACAGACGCCGCCCTTGCAGGCGAACGGCAGGTCCGGGCGGGTCCGGGCGGCGCCGTCCAGGACGGTCGCCTCCCGGGACAGGGCGGTCGTGGTGGAACGGCCGTCGAGGGTGATCGTGACCCGGCTCACCGGGCCCTTCACCACCTCGTCCGTGTGCTGGACCTGGCGGAGCGGCTGGTCGTCGGCGTAGAAGAGCTCCTGGTGGACACGGTCCACGGGGACGCCCAGCTCCGTCAGCAGCTCCTGGGCGTCGCGGACCATGCCGTGCGGTCCGCACAGCCACCAGTGGTCGGTGCCCGGGACGTCGACGAGACCGGCGAGCAGCGCGGCGAGCCGTTCGGCGTCCAGGCGCCCCGACAGCAGGTCGGCCTCGCGCGGCTCGCGCGACAGTACGTGCCCCAGCTGGAAGCGCGTACGGTACAGATCCTTCAGGTCCGCCAGTTCGTCGGCGAACATCACGGTGTCCGTACGCCGGTTGCCGTACAGGAGGGTGACCTGTGAGCGGTCGTCGGCGGCCAGGACGGACTCGGCGATCGACATCATCGGGGTGATCCCGGAACCGGCGGCGATCAGGACGTGGCGGCCGGGTGCCGTCAGGTCGGGGGTGAAGGCGCCCGTCGGTGTCATCACGTCGAGCACGTCACCCGGGCGTACGCCGTCGACCAGCCAGGACGAGAACAGCCCTCCGGGCACCATCCGTACGCCGATGCGGGGCTGTTCGCCGACGGGGGCGCAGATCGAGTACGACCGCCGCTCCTCGCGCCCCTCGAACTCCCGGCGCAGGGTGAGCGACTGGCCCGGCGTGAAGGCGTACTCGACGGCCAGGTCCGACGGCACCTCGAAGGCGACCGTGACGGCGTCCCCGCACAACCGTCGTACCTCGGCGACCTTCAGGGCGTGGAAGACCGGGCGGCGCCGCACCGCGGGCAGGGCGGTGGTCGGCGGGACGGTCGGGGAGATGGGCGCGGCCATCAGATCTCCTTGACGTACTCGAACGGCTCGCGGCATGCGCGACAGCGCCACAGGGCCTTGCAGGACGTGGCGGCGAAACGGGAGGTCTCCTCGGTGTCCGCCGAGCCGCACCGGGGACAGGGCACGGTGCGCCGGGTGGGCAGCAGGGAGAGGGAGACCGGGCCGCGTGGGGCGGGGCCGGGAGGGGCGATGCCGTGCTCGGCGAGCTTGCGGCGGCCCGCCGAGGTGATCCAGTCACTGGTCCACGGGGGATCGAGAACCGTACGGATCCGCACGCGCGCGTACCCCGCGGCACGCAGCCGGACGGCGACGGCGGCACGCATCTCCGCCATCGCCGGGCAGCCCGAGTAGGTCGGGGTCAGACTCGCCACCACTGTCCCGTCCCCGGTCACCTCCACGTCCCGCAGGACGCCGAGGTCGGCCAGGGTCAGCATGGGCAGCTCGGGGTCCGGCACCCGCTCGGCGATGACACGGGCGCGCCGGACGTCGTCGATCCCGGTCACAGTCCCGGCTTCGGTACCGCTCGTGGTCACCATGTCGCCTCCGGGTGGGCGCGGGCCACGCTCTGCAACTCGGCGAGCAGCGGCGCGAGATGCTCGGTGTGCTCTCCCTCGCGGCCGGCGCCACGCGCCGGTGAGACGGCCGGCATGGGCAGCCCGGCGGCCGCGGTGACCTGCCGCAGCACCTCGACGACCTCGCCCTGGACGTCGTACGCGGTGAACAACTCGCCGAGATACGGGGCGACTTCGTCCAGGGCAGTGCGCATCCGACGGTGGGACTCGTCGGTGCCGTCGCCCAGGCGGACGGCCCATTCGGCCGCGTACTGCCGGTGGTACGTCAGCTCCTTGACGGCCTTCGCGGCGATCGCGGCGAGCACCGGGTCGCGGTGCGCGGCGAGCCGTTCGAGATGGGCGAGCCGCCAGCTGGACAGCACCAGCAGCCGCGTGATCGAGAACGCGAAGTCCCCGATGGGCAGTTCGGCGAGGCGTACGTTGCGGAAGTCCGAGGGGTCCCGGAAGTAGGCGTACGCGTCCTCGTCGCGCCCGGTGCCGTCGACCTGGCCGGCGCGCGCGTACAGCAGCCGGGCCTGGCCGAGGAGGTCGAGGCCGATGTTGGCGAGGGCGACCTCCTCCTCCAGCTCGGGGGCGCGGGTGCACCACTGGGCCAGCCGTTGGGCCGACACCAGTGCGTCGTCGGCGAGTTCGACACAGGTCGCGGCCAGCTCGCCGGCGTCGACACCGTCCGGCAGGGTGGTGTCGACGCCGTACAGGGGGTCCTCGAACCCGGTGCCGAAGGCCCAGCGGGCGTCGCTGCCGTCGTCGTGGCCCTCGGCGAGGGAGAGATAGACGTGGTCGTCATGATCGTCGTGGTGGTCGTGGTGGTCCACGGCGTCCTCGGTGTCGCTCATTTCCGTGCTCCTCCCCTCTGCTAGATGTGCGGGACGTCGTCGGGGATGTCGTAGAAGGTCGGGTGGCGGTAGACCTTGTCGGCACTGGGGGCGAAGAAGGGATCCTTCTCGTCGCGCGAGGAGGCCGCTATGTGCTCGGAGCGCACCACCCAGATGCTCACGCCTTCGTTGCGCCGTGTGTACAGGTCGCGCGCGTGGGTGAGTGCCATCCGGTCGTCGGCCGCGTGCAGCGAGCCGACGTGTACGTGGTTCAGCCCGCGCTTGCCGCGCACGAACACCTCGTAGAGGGGCCACTCGGCCGACAGGTTGTCGCTGCTGCTCATGCCGCTGTCTCCTTCGCGGCCCGCGCGCGCTGCTTGGCGGCGTGGGCGGTGGCTGCCTCGCGCACCCAGGCACCTTCTTCGTGGGCGGTGCGACGCCGGGCGATCCGTTCGGTGTTGCGGGGGCCGTCGCCCTTGATGACGCGCATCAGTTCGTCCCAGTCGGGGGTGCCGAAGTCGTGGTGTCCGCGCTCGTCGTTCCAGCGCAGCTCCGGGTCGGGCAGGGTCACGCCGAGCTTTTCCGCCTGGGGGACGGTCATGTCGACGAAGCGCTGACGCAGTTCGTCGTTGGTGTGCCGCTTGATCTTCCAGGCCATGGACTGCGCGGAGTTGGGCGAGTTGTCGTCGGGCGGGCCGAACATCATCAGCGAGGGCCACCACCAGCGGTCGACGGCGTCCTGGACCATGGCGCGCTGTTCCTCCGTACCGCGCATCATCGTCATCAGCAGCTCGTAGCCCTGCCGCTGATGGAAGGACTCCTCCTTGCAGACGCGGACCATCGCGCGCGCGTACGGCCCGTACGAGCTGCGGCACAGGGGCACCTGGTTGCAGATCGCCGCGCCGTCCACGAACCAGCCGATCACGCCGACGTCGGCGAAGCTGAGCGTCGGGTAGTTGAAGATCGACGAGTACTTCTGGCGGCCCTCGATGAGCCGCTCGGTGAGGTCCGCGCGGTCGGCGCCGAGTGTCTCGGCGGCCGAGTACAGGTACAGCCCGTGTCCGGCCTCGTCCTGGACCTTCGCGAAGAGGATCGCCTTGCGGCGCAGCGAGGGCGCGCGCGTGATCCACTCGCCCTCCGGCTGCATGCCGATGATCTCCGAGTGCGCGTGCTGGGCGATCTGCCGGACCAGCGTCTTCCGGTAGCCCTCGGGCATCCAGTCGCGCGGCTCGATCCGGTGGTCCCGCGCGATCGTCGCCTCGAAGTGCTTCTCGAGCAGTGCGTCGCCGTCCGACCCGGCACCGTCCGTGTCCGAGGCGGCGGTGTGTGTCGTCGTCATCGATACCCACTCCCCAACCGACCATTCGTTCGGGAACCAGTGTGACGACTTTTCCCCGCCCGCACAACCCTTGTCTTTTCGACGCCGGCTCAGGGCCGGGACCCACCCGTCAGTGGGATTCCCGGCTCACCTCCGAGCCGCTGGAGCCGATGAGGAAGTCCAGGTCGGCGCCCGTGTCGGCCTGCTGGACGTGGTCGACGTACAGGCGTTCCCAGCCGCGCCTGGGGTTGGCGAAGCCGGTGACGGTGGCCTGGTTCGGGGTCCTGCGGGCGAGTTCCTCGGCGGTTACGTCGACGTCGAGGCGCCGGGCCGCCACGTCCAGGTCGATGACGTCGCCGGTGCGGACGAGGGCGAGGGGGCCGCCTGCCGCCGCCTCCGGGGCCACGTGCAGGACGACGGTGCCGTAGGCGGTGCCGCTCATCCGGCCGTCGCAGACCCGGACCATGTCACGGACGCCATGTTCCAGCAGCTTCTTCGGCAGCGGCATGTTGGACACCTCGGGCATGCCCGGGTAGCCCTTGGGGCCACAGCCGCGCAGGACGAGCACGGAGTCGGCGTCCACGTCGAGGTCGGGGTCGTCGATGCGGGCGTGGAAGTCCTCGATCGAGTCGAAGACGACGGCCCGGCCCCGGTGGCGCAGCAGATGCGGGGAGGCCGCCGCCGGCTTGACGAGCGCTCCGTCCGGGGCGAGATTGCCGCGCAGCACCGCGATACCGC
This sequence comes from Streptomyces sp. ME02-8801-2C, assembly GCF_033793965.1. NCBI lineage: Bacteria > Bacillati > Actinomycetota > Actinomycetes > Kitasatosporales > Streptomycetaceae > Streptomyces > Streptomyces sp. ME02-8801-2C. Next base: position 202,786 of record NZ_JARAXP010000003.1, read on the forward strand.
CCTCGGCGACCAGCGGCTTCGCGCGCGTGCGGATGACCTCCGGGTCCCAGATCGGCGCGTCGCCGAGATGGTCCACCAGCGGCTCGCCGGTGACGGTGAGCGCGTCGGGATCGAGCAGGTCGCGCACCTCCCGCAGTACGGCGGACAGGCCTCCGGCGCGGTGGAAGTCCTCCATGAGGAAGCGGCCGGCGGGCTGGAGGTCCACCAGGACGGGGACGCGGGAGCCGATCCGGTCGAAGTCGTCGAGCGTGAGGGGGACGCCCAGGCGTCCGGCGATCGCCAGGAGGTGCACGACGGCGTTGGTCGAGCCGCCGATGGCGGCCAGGGCGACGATCGCGTTGTGGAAGGACGCCTCGGTCAGGAAGGTGGCGGGGCGGCGGTCGGCGGCGACCATGTCCACCGCCAGTCTGCCGGTGCCGTGGGCGGCCTCCAGCAGGCGGCTGTCGGGCGCCGGAGTACCGGCCACCCCCGGCACGATCATGCCCAGGGCCTCGGCGACCAGGGCCATCGTCGAGGCGGTGCCCATGGTGTTGCAGTGCCCGCGGCTGCGGATCATCGCCGACTCGGAGCGGGTGAACTGCTCCGAGGAGAGCGTGCCGGCCCGCACCTCCTCCGACAGCCGCCACACGTCGGTGCCGCAGCCCAGCGGCGTCCCCCGGAAGGTCCCGGTCAGCATCGGCCCGCCGGGCACGACCACCGCGGGAAGGTCCACCGAGGCGGCGGCCATGAGGAGCGACGGAATGGTCTTGTCGCAGCCGCCGAGGAGCACGACTCCGTCGATCGGGTTGGCCCGGAGCATCTCCTCCGTGGCCATCGCCGCCATGTTCCGCCAGAGCATGGCGGTGGGCCGTACCTGTGTCTCGCCGAGCGACACCACGGGCAGGTCCAGGGGGATGCCCCCGGCCTCGTACACGCCGTTGCGGACCGAGGCCGCGACCTCGTTCAGATGCGCGTTGCAGGGGGTCAGGTCCGAGGCGGTGTTGGCGATGGCGATCTGGGGCCGGCCGGTGAAGGCGTCGTCCGGTGCGCCCCGGCGCATCCACGCCCGGTGGATGTAGGCGTTGCGCCCCTGCCCCTCGTACCACTGCGCGCTGCGAAGTGTCACCGGTAACCCTTTCCAACAATCGGTACGGTGGTCTATTCTTCGGAACCTCATGGAGCATAGACAGATGGACGACGGCGCGTCAGCCCCCGTGAGCGAGGAAGCCGCCGGAGGCGACGGTGACGGGGCACGTCTCGTGGGGTCGGACCGGGTGCTCGCCGTCCTCAAGGAACTGGCTCGCTATCCGGACGGCGTGGGCCTCGAGGAGCTGACCCGGGTGATCGGCAGCCCCAAACCGACCGTGCACCGGGCGCTGGTTTCGCTGCGCCGGGCCGGGCTGGCCGACCAGGGCGTCCGGGGTCGCTATGTCCTCGGCGACGAGTTCCTGCGGATGGCCTTCGCCCACCACGAGGAACGCCCCGAGCACGTCCGGGTACGTCCCGTACTGGAGGTGCTGGCCGACCGGTTCGGCGAGACGGCGCACTACGCGGTCCTCGACGGCCACGAGGTCGTCTACCGCGCCAAGGTCGACCCGCCGACCGGCGCCGTCCGCCTGACGTCGACGGTGGGCGGCCGGAACCCCGCCCACGCCACCGGCGTCGGAAAGGCCCTGCTCGCCCAGGAATTGGCCACCACGGCCGAGGTCGAGACGTGGATCGGCGAGACGCCCCTGGCCTCCCGCACACCCCGGACCCTGTGCACGGCCGACGACCTGTACCGCGATCTCCGGATCGTCCGCGAGCGGGGTTACGCGGTGGACGACCAGGAGAACGAGCCGGGCGTCAACTGCCTTGCCGTGGCCGTGTACGCGACCTCTCCGACGACTCCCTCCGGCGCCGTGAGCGTCAGTGCCCTCACCTACCGCACGCCGCTGCAGACCCTGGTCGAGGCGGTCGCCGAGATCCGGGAACTGCTCGGCCCGCTGGCAGAGCCGCACCGATGACGAGCGGCCAGCACCCCCTCACCCCCACCCTCCCGCCGGCCGAACCGGAGACCGAACCCGTGCACCTCTTCCTCGTCCTGGAACCCGGTCGCCGCCCCGGCAGCCGTCGCCCGTACCTGCTCGGTCCTCGGTGAGCGCCCGCCGCGCCATGCGTGCGTTCGTTCTCACGGCGCCCGGGAAGTACGAGGTCCAGGAGGTCCTCGCTCCCGTGGCCGCACCGGGTGAGGTCGTCGTCGACGTCGAGCGGGTCGGCGTGTGCGGTACCGACATGGAGTTCCACACCGGCGCGATGGCCTATCTCCACCAGGGGCACTCCGCCTACCCGATGCGGCTCGGCCACGAGTGGTCGGGGCGTGTGGCAGAGGTCGGTGACGGTGTCGACGGCGCGTGGATCGGCCGCCGGGTGATGGGCGACACGATGCTCGGCTGCGGTGTCTGCCGCCGCTGCCGACGGGGTCGTCAGCATGTGTGCGAGCAGCGGCAGGAGGTCGGCATCCGCGGGGACCGGGCCGGCGCCCTCGCCGAGCAACTCACGGTTCCCGCTTCCTCGTTGCACGCCCTGCCCGACTCCGTCGACGCGACCCTGGGCGCACTGGTCGAGCCCGGCGGCAACGCCCTGCGCGCCGCCCGGGCCGCCGAACTTGGGCCCGGTGACCGGGCGCTGGTCCTGGGGCCGGGCACGATCGGGCTCCTGGTCGCGATGTTCGCCCGGGCCGCCGGGGCGGAGGTCCACCTGATGGGGACGACCGACGGTTCGCTCGCCTTCGCCCGCGACCTGGGTTTCGAGCATGTCTGGCGGGAGAATTCCCTCCCAGATCTGCCGTACGACGCTGTCGTGGACGCCTCCAACGCGGCCCATCTGCCGGATCTGGCCCTGGAGTTGGTCGAACCGGCGGGCCACGTCGTCTACATCGGTCTGGCCGGCGAGCCCAGCCGGATCGACACTCGCACCGCCGTCCTCAAGGATGTCACCGCGGTCGGCGTCCTGTCCGCGTCGCCCGGCCTCGACGCCACCATCCGGGCGTACGCGGAGGGTTCGGTCGATCCGCGGCCGCTCGTCGCCGCGACGGTGGGGCTGGACGACGTCGGAGCCGTCCTCGCGGGTGAGCGCCCGGCGGGCGCGGGTCCTGGTCCCAAGTTCCATGTGGACCCACGCCTGGGCTGAGGCGGTGGTGAGGCGCCGCCGACGGTTCAGGGGGCGGTGATGCCGTCGATGACATGACGGAGGAAGCCGGCTGCAGTGCCGCCGTCGCAGACGCGGTGGTCGAAGGTCAGCGACAGTTGGACGACCTCGCGCACCTCCACTCGTCCGTTCACCGCCCAGGGGCGTTCGACGAGGCGGCCGATGCCGAGCATGGCCGTCTGGGGGTGGTTGAGGAGCGGGGTGGCACCGTCGACGCCCAGCACACCGTAGTTGTTGAGGGTGAATGTGCCGCCGGTGCGGTGTTCGGCGGGGAGCGCGCCTCGGCGGGCCAGGTCGGTGAGGCGGCGCAGTTCGGTGGCGAGGTGGTCCAAGGGCAACCGGTCGGCGTCCCGCACGACGGGGACGACGAGCCCCTCGTCGGTCTGCGCGGCGAAGCCCAGGTGCACCTGCGGCAGCCGGACGATCTCCGAACGTGCCTCGTCCACCCGGGCGTTCAGCGCGGGAAAGGCGGCGAGTCCGGCGAGAGCGGCCCTGGCCAGCAACGGCAGCAGACCCGTGCCAGACCTTTCACGGGCGGCGAGCAGGGCGGTCGCGTCGGCGTCCGCCCAGATGGTGACGGCAGGTGTGTCCCGGTGCGCGCGGACGAACTTCTCGGCGACCACGCCCAAGGGTAGGCGGAGCCCGGGCGGCCGGACGACCGACGTCGCCGGCGCGCTCGCGGCACCCGGCGCGCTCAACTCACCCCGCACACCCGACACGTCAGATGTGCTCGGCGCACCTGGCGCACTCGGCACATCCAGCGCGCTGTCAGTATCCCGGTGGGCGCGGACGAACTCCTCGGCGACCGCGTCCGACGGGAGGCTACCCCCGGGCTGCCGGACGACCGACGTCGTCGGCGCGCTCGCGGCACC
>NZ_JARAXP010000003.1:206925-1003114 GCF_033793965.1 Streptomyces sp. ME02-8801-2C
CGGCGCGCTCAACGCACCCCGCACACCCGACACTTCAGATGTGCTCGGCGCACCTGGCGCACTCGGCACATCCGGCGCGCTGTCAGTATCCCGGTGGGCACGGACGAACCCCTCGGCGACCACGTCCGACGGGAGGCTACCCCCGGGCTGCCAGACGACCGACGTCGTCGGCGCGCTCGCGGCACCCGGCGCGCTCAACGCACCCCGCACACCCGACACTTCAGATGTGCTCGGCGCACCTGGCGCACTCGGCACATCCGGCGCGCTGTCAGTATCCCGGTGGGCGCGGACGAACCCCTCGGCGACCGCGTCCGACGGGAGGCTACCCCCGGGCCGCCGGACGACCGACGTCGCCGGCGCGCTCGCGGCACCCGGCGCACTCAACGCACCCCGCACACCCGACACGTCCGGCGCGCTCGGCACACCCGGCACTCTCGACACGCTCAGCGCTCCCGGCGCTCCCGGGGCACCCGGGGCGCTCTGGGCGCTCTGGGCGCTCTGGGCGCTCTGGGCGCTCTGGGCACACAACACACCCTGCGCACCCGGCGCTGCACCGGTCCCGGTGCCGTGCGCCGGAGTCGCACCGTTCCTCGCTGCCCGGCGCGTCGCCCCTCCCGTCCCGTAGCCGGTGAGGACCGCGCCCGAGTCGGCCTCGGGGGTGGTCTCCGTCACCGACAGCAGCGGTGCTCCCACCTCGACGATCTCGCCGGCGCGGCAGTGCAGGGCGGTCACCGTCCCGGCGAAGGGGGTCGGGAGGGTGATCACGGACTTGGCCGTCTCAACCTCGACGACGGGTTGATCGTGCGTGACGCTGTCGCCCACGGCGACCGTCCACTCCAGCACCTCGGCCTCCGCCAGCCCCTCGCCCAGGTCCGGCAGCAGGAAGGTGCGGTCCCCGGCAGCCGGGGCGACAGAGAACGCCGGCAGGGGCTGTCGTACGCCCTGGCCGCCGTCCGGCAGCAGACGCCGCAGGCCCGCCAGCACCCGGTGCACGCCTGGTAGATGGGCGTTCTCCAGCAGGGGCGGCGGATACGGGATGTCGAGACCGGTGACGCGCAGCACGGGCGCGCGCAGCGCGTCGAAACAGCTTTCCTGCACCCGGGCCGCGATCTCGGCGCCGACGCCGGCGAACCCCTGCGACTCGTGCACCACCAGACAGCGGCCGGTGCGCCGCACGGACTCGGTGAGCGCGTGGTCGTCGAGCGGGACGAGGGTGCGCAGGTCCAGCACCTCCACGTCGAGGCCTTCGGCGGCCGCCTCCCGCGCCGCCGTCAGGGCGACGGCGACCGACGGGCCGTAGGCGACGAGCGTGGCGTCGGTGCCGGGGCGGCGCACCGCCGCTGTGCCGAACGGCTCGCTCCGCAGGGGGAGTTGGATGTCCTCCTTGGTCCAGTAGTGGCGCTTGGGTTCCAGGAAGATCACCGGGTCCGGGTCCTCGATCGCTTCCCTCAGCAGTGAGTACGCGTCGCCGACGGTGGCGGGGGTGACGACCTTCAGGCCGGCCGTGTGCGCGTAGTAGGCCTCACTGGAGTCGCTGTGGTGCTCGACTCCGCCGATTCCGCCGCCGTAGGGGATACGGACGACCATGGGCAGGGCGAGGGTGCCGCGGGTGCGGTTGCGGAACTTGGCCACGTGGGAGGCGATCTGTTCGAACGCCGGGTAGGCAAACGCGTCGAACTGCATCTCCACCACCGGCCGGAATCCGGCCATCGCCATACCGACGGCGAGGCCGGCGATGCCCGCCTCCGCCACCGGGGTGTCGAAGCAGCGGCGGTCGCCGAAGGTGTCGGCGAGCCCGTCGGTGATCCGGAAGACACCGCCGAGCCGGCCGACGTCCTCGCCGAAGACGACAACGCGTTCGTCGGCGTCGAGCGCGTCCCGCAAAGCGGTGTTGAGGGCCTGTGCCATCGTGGCCGCCATCTCAGTGTCCCTCCAACTCGGCCCGCAGGGCGGCGCGTTGTGCGGTCAGTTGCGGGGTCGGGGCGCTGAAGACATGGTCGAACAGGGCGAGCGGGTCCGTCACGGGGTCCTCGGCGAACCGGATCCGCACCTCGGCGGCGTACGCCTCGGCCTCGGCCGCCGCCGCCCTGATGTCGTCCTCGGTGAGCAGTCCGCGGTCGCGCAGCCAGCTCTCGAGCCGGTCGATCGGGTCGCGCCCGCGCCAGTGCTCGGCCTCCTCGGCCGGACGGTAGCGGGAGGGGTCGTCGGCGCTGGTGTGCGGGGCCATCCGGTAGGTGTGCGCCTCGACCAGCCAGGGGCCGCCGCCCGCGCGCGCTTCCTCGACCGCCCTGCCCAGTACGGCGAGTACGGCCGCCACGTCGTTGCCGTCCACCTGCTCCGAGCGGACGCCGTAACCAACTCCCTTGTACGCCAGGCTCGGTGCCGCGCTCTGGGCCGAGAGCGGGACGGAGATGGCGTAGCGGTTGTTCTGCACCAGGAAGACCACGGGTGCCCGCAGGACGCCCGCGATACCCAGCGCCTCGTGGAAGTCGCCCTCGCTGGTGGCGCCGTCGCCGACGAGCGCGAGGGCGACCGTGTCGGTGCCCTTGAGGCGTTCGCCATGGGCCAGCCCGGTGGCGTGGGCGGCGTGGGTCGCCAGCGGAGTGCACTGGGGTGCGGTGCGGTGGCGCACGGGGTCGTAGCCGCAGTGACCGTCGCCGCGCAGCAGGGTCAGCGTCTCGACGGGGTCGATGCCCCGGCTGACCAGCGCCACGCAGTCGCGGTAGGTGGGGAACAGCCAGTCGGTCGGGCGCAGTGCCAGCGCGGCGCCCACCTGGCACGCCTCCTGGCCGAGGCTGGAGGGGTGGACCGCGAGCCGGCCCTGGCGGGCGAGCGCGGTCGCCTGTTCGTCGAAGCGGCGCCCCAGAACCATTTTCCGGTAGGCCGCGAGCAGCACGCCGGACTCCGGCAGGTCGTAGTCACCCTGCTCCGGGGCCGAATCGGCCCGTTCGCCCGGATCGCGTGTCGGCTCTTTTCCTTTCCATGGGAAAAAGCGCACCGGAACTTGAGAAGGAAGCCATTGCGAAGGTGAAAGTGAGGGCGCGAACAGAGAATCTGCCCGCTCGGCCAATGTCTCGTTCGTCGGTTGGTCGCCCAATTCCCCGCCGTCCTCTCCGTCAGGACGCGTGTGCGTCCCGGGTGCTGCAACAGGGCTAACACGGCCTCAGCTCCCTGATCGAGAAGGAGAGATGAAGCGGAACTGAACACTCCGAGGTTGCGTGTCGGCTCACTTGGAGGAACGGAAAGTCAACCCATCGTTGGTGCAACGGTAATTCTCGAGTCGCCCGTGATTTGCACGGCTCCGGTTGCAATTGACCAGCGAAGCACGGTCCTGCGGAAGGCAATGGAATGTCCCCCGTACGCCCCCAAGTACGCCCGGGAAATCGTCACTACACACTCGTCTGTTCCTCCTGCGGCAGCCGCTACGAGGACGACGGCCTGATTCTCGACTGCCCCCTGCCGCACGAACCGGCGTTCCTGCGCACTGAGTACTCCGCTCCCACTGGGTACTCCGCTCCCGCCGGGTACGAGGGTGCCGGCGGTCGCACCGACACCGGGCTGTTTCGCCATGCGGCTCTGCTGCCGGTGGCGCGGACCTTCCCCGGCGTGCCCGGCCCGGTCGTGCGGCGTGCCGACCGGCTCGGCCGGCGCATCGGCCTCGACCAGCTGTGGGTCGCCTTCAACGGGTACTGGCCGGAACACGGGGCGCATCTGCCGACCTGCACCTTCAAGGACTTCGAGGCGTACACGGTGCTCGGCCGGCTGCCCGCCGCCCCGCCCGTCCTGGTGATCCCCTCGGCGGGCAACACCGCCGCCGCCTTCGCGTGGGCCGCGACCCTCCATCAGGTGCCGTGCCTGCTCGTCGTACCCGACACGGCTCTGGCCGGTCTGCGCTTCCCCACCCCGCTCGACCCCTGCGTACGCGTCGTCGCCCTCGACGGTGCCGCCTACAGCGACGCCATCGCCTGCGCCGATCTGCTGGCCCGGCTCCCCGGTCACCAGGCGGAGGGCGGCAGCCGGAACGTCGGGCGCCGCGACGGCCTGGGCACGGTGATGCTGGCGGCGGCCGAGGCGATCGGCCGCCTGCCGGGGACCTACGTACAGGCGGTCGGCAGCGGCACGGGGGCCATCGGCGCCCATGAGGCGGCGCGCCGGATCCGGACCGACGACGAGGCCTTGCCGCGCCTGATGATGTGCCAGAACGCGCCCTTCGCCCCACTGTTCGAGGCCTGGCACCACGGCGGTCGCGCTCCGGCCGACCGGGAACACGAGCCGCTGGCTCGCGAACTGACCAACCGGCGACCGCCGTTCACCGTTCGCGGCGGGGTGCACGATGTGCTCACCGAGAGCGGCGGGGACGTTCTCCGCGTCGACAACGTTGCCGCTCTCGCCGCGATGGATCTGTTCGACGAGACCGAGGGCATCGACATCGAACCGGGCGCGGGAGTCGCGCTGGCCGCTCTCGCCGACGCGGTGCGTGCCGGGCTCGTCGACCGCGACGAACTGGTCCTCCTCAACATCACGGGCGGCGGCCGGGCCCGACAGGCCCGCGACCTGCGGCTCGTCCCCGCCGAGCCCTGGCTGCGTGTCCCCTGGCCCACCACCGGCGACGGCCCGGCCATGGTCGCCGAGCAGATCGGCCGCCATCTGACGTACGCGCCTGCCGCTGCCGGAGCGGCTCGTTGACGCACGACCGCCCGGGTGCGAGCGAGCGGCGCACAGCAAGCCCGCCGCCAGTCCCTGGGGGCCTGGCCGATGCACGAACACCCGCTCATTCACTGGCAGTTGAGCAGCACACAGCCTCCACGACAGCACGCCGCCCCTCCCCCACACCCCACCGGAGCACGTCGATGACTGTAAGCCGTGGCCTGGAGCCGTCCGCCGCCCAGCGCTCGATGTGGTTCGGCCAGCGGCTCGACGGCGCGGGTGCCGCCTACAACGTGGGCGAGTACACCGAGATCCACGGGCCCGTCGAACCGGAGCTGTTCCGGACGGCGGTGCGGCTGGTGGTGGACGCGACCGAGACGCTGCGGTCCCGGTTCGCGGCGGACGACGACGGCGTGCGGCTGCTGGTGGACGCCGGTCCCGAGCGGACGATGCCCGTCGTCGACGCGGCGGGGCTCGAGGCCGCGCGGGAGTGGATGGCGGACGACTTCGCCACGCCCTTCGACCTCGACCGGGGCCCGCTGTTCCGGTACGCGCTGCTGTGCCTGGCGGACGACCACTGGATCTGGTACCAGGCCTACCATCACATCGCGGTCGACGGCTTCAGCTGTTCCCTGATCGCCCGGCGGGTGGCCGACGCATACTCCGCGCTCGCGGCGGGCGTCCCGTACGCCCCGCCGACCGCGTCCCTCGCCCCGCTGATCGCCGCCGACCAGGCCTACCGCTCCGACGGACGGCACGACCGTGACCGCGCCCACTGGACGAGCTCCCTCGCCGACCTGTCGGACCCGGTGAGCCTGTCCGCCCGCCCGCCCCGGGTCGGCGACCACTTCCTGCGCCGCACCGGCCATCTCCCCGCACCTGCCGGTGACTTGGTGCACTCCGCCGCCGAACTCTCCGGAACCCGTTGGTCCCGCGTGGTCCTCGCGGCGACCGCCGCCTATCTGCACCGGCTCACCGGCACCCATGACATCGTCCTGGGCCTCGCCGTCACCGCCCGGGAGGACGAGAAGGAACTCGAGACCCCGGGCATGGCGTCCAACGTGCTGCCCCTACGGCTGTCCGTACGCCCGGACACCACCGCCGCCGACCTCGTACGGCAGACGGCTCGCGCCACCCGCGACCTGCTGGCTCACCAACGTCACCGGGGCGAGGACCTGCGCCGGGATCTGAACCTGCCGCCGGACGGCCCCCGTTACTTCGGGCCGGTCGTCAACATCATGGCCTTCGGGGCGGAGTTGCGCTTCGCCGGTCACCCGACCACCCGCCACAACCTGTCCACGGGCCCGGTCGAGGACCTCGCGGTCAACGTCTACGACCGTGCGGACGGCCAGGGCATCCGGATCGACCTCGACGCCGGTCCCGAGCACTACTCCGACGCCGAACTCACCGCCCACCACCGGTGTTTGCGCCACTTCGTGGACCGGTTCGCAGCGGCGGCAACCAAGCCCGACACGGTCGTGGGACGGGTGGAACTGACACTCCCCGGCGAGGAGGCGCGGCTCGACGGTCCGGTTCCCGTCGCCACTCCCGCCGTACGTGGGAGCAGCGTTCCGGCGCTGTTCGCGGCCCGCGTGGCAGCCGACCCCGACGGTGTCGCCGTCGTCCACGGTGAACTGGCGATCTCCGGCCGCGAGTTGAACGCCCGCGCAAACCGGCTCGCCCACCGGCTGCTGCGGCTGGGCATCCGGCCCGAGGACCGGGTCGCGGTCCTGATGCGCCGCTCCGACGAGCTGATCGTGGCGTTGCTGGCCGTCCTCAAGACGGGCGGCGCCTATGTCGGACTCGATCCGCGCGCCCCGGCCGCCCGTACCCGGTACATCCTCACGGAGACCGGTGCACCGGTACTGCTGACGGACGACACCACCGACAGCGGCTCGTACGACGGTCTTCATGCCGTCGTCTGCACGGACCCCTCCCTCGTCACCGAGCCGGACACCGACCCCGAAGTGCCCGTGCATGCCGCCCAGTTGGCCTACGTCAGTTACACCTCGGGCTCCACCGGTACACCCAAGGGCGTAGCCGTCACCCATGGGGACGTCGTCGCGCTGGCCGCCGACTCGGCGTTCGGGGGCGGCGCGCACGCACGGGTGCTCGTCCATTCGCCGACCGCGTTCGACGCGTCCACGTACGAGATGTGGGTGCCGTTGCTGGGCGGGGGCACCGCCGTGGTCACGGGGGCGGGCGGGGCCGACGAGTACATCGACGCGGCCGGTGTCGCCCGGCTGACCGCCCGGCACGGGCTGACGGCGCTGTGGCTGACGGCCGGGTTGTTCCGGCTCGCCGCCGAGCAGGACCCGGGCTGCTTCGCCGGGCTGCGCCAGGTGTGGGCCGGTGGCGAAGCCGTCCCCGCCTCCGCCGTGCGCCGGGTCATGGCGGCGTGTCCGGGTCTGACGGTCACCAATGGCTACGGCCCGACCGAGACGACCACCTTCGCGACCTGCCGTCCCTTTCCGGGCGGCGCGGAGGTGCCCGACACGCTGCCCATCGGCCGACCGCTCGACGGTATGCGCGCCTACGTCCTCGACAGCGCTCTGCGGCCCCTGCCGACGGGCGTCGTCGGTGAGCTGTACGTGGCCGGGCCCGGAGTGGCGCGCGGCTACCTCGGCCGGCCCGACGCGACCGCCGAACGCTTCACCGCCGATCCGTACGGCCCGCCGGGCACCCGTATGTACCGCACCGGGGACCGCGTCCGTGTGGACGGGAACGGCGAGCTGGAGTTCCACGGGCGGGCCGACGGTCAGGTCAAGCTGCGCGGCTTCCGCGTCGAACCCGGCGAGGTCGAAACCGTACTCGCCGCCCATCCGCAGGTCGCCCAGGCGCTCGTGCTCGTCCGCGAGGACCGCCCCGGCGACCGGCGACTGGTCGCCTACGTGGTGCCCGCCCCGGGCCCGCGCCCCGAGCCGGAGACCCTGCGTGCCCACGTTGCCGCACAGTTGCCCGGTCCCCTGGTCCCCTCCGCCGTCGTACCACTGGACCGGCTGCCGTTGACCGCCAACGGCAAGCTGGACCGTGCTGCCCTGCCGGTTCCCCACGTGGAGAGCGGCAGCCGCGACGCACGGGCTCCACGAAACACGCACGAAGAAGTCCTCTGCGGCCTCTTCGCAGACGTCCTGGGGCTGCCCGTCGTCGGCCCGGACGACAACTTCTTCGCACTCGGCGGCCATTCACTGCTCGCCCTGCGCCTGATCGGCCGGATCCGTGCCACGCTGGGTGTCGACCTGAGCCTGCGCGACCTGTTCGAGGCGCCCACCCCGGCGACGGCTCTCGCCGGTCCGCTCGTGGGACCCCTCGACGCTCTTCGCGTCGGCACGGATGCGGTCGTACGGGTCGTATCGCGGCCGGTGGCCGGAGCAGTCCCCGACGAGACCCCGTTGTCCTCCGCCCAGCGGCGCCTGTGGTTCCTCGACCGGCTCGAGGAGTCCGGCGCGGCCTATCACATCCCGCTCGCCGTACGGTTCACCGGCGCCGCCCTCGACCAGGACGCGCTGCGTCTGGCGCTGGCCGATCTGGTCACCCGGCACGAGATCCTGCGCACGGTCTATCCGGACATCGACGGCACCCCGCGCCAGCGGCTGCTCGACCCCGCCGCCGCCCGGCCCCGGCTGGATGTCAGCGGGGTCACGCAGGCCGAACTGCCGGACCGACTGGCCGAGTTGGCGGGCCAGGAGTTCCGGCTCACCGAGGACATCCCGCTCCGCGCCCATCTGCTCGTCCTCGGCCCCGAGGACCACGTCCTGCTCCTGCTGCTGCACCACATCGCCGCCGACGGCTGGTCCCTGGATCCCCTCACCCGCGATCTGGACGCCGCCTACCGGGCCCGCCAGGAGAACCGGGTCCCGGACTGGACGCAACTGCCGGTTCAGTACGCCGACTTCGCCGTCTGGCAGGGAGAGCAGACCAGCCCGGCCACTCATCTCGCGTACTGGACAACCGCGTTGGCAGGTCTTCCCGACGAACTCCCCCTGCCGACCGACCGCCCCCGCCCGGCCCGTGCCACGCACCGGGGCGGCGACATCCCCGTACTTCTGGACGCGGCGCTCCACAGGCGGGTGCGCGTCCTCGCCGGGGAGACAGGCACGACGCCGTTCATGGTCGTCCAGGCAGCACTGGCCGCCCTGTTGACCCGGCTCGGGGCGGGCACCGACATCCCTCTCGGCACGCCGGTCGCAGGGCGCGCCGACGAGGCGCTGGACGATCTGGTCGGCTGTTTCCTGAACACTCTCGTCCTGCGCACCGACACCTCCGGCGACCCCACCTTCCGGGAGTTGCTGGAGCGGGTCCGGGAGAGCGACCTCGCGGCCTACGCCCACCAGGACCTGCCGTTCGAGCAGTTGGTCGAGGCTCTCAACCCGCCTCGTTCACCGGCCCGGCACCCGCTGTTCCAGGTGATGCTCGCCTTCCGGCCCGGCGCCGAACCGCGCCTGGACCTGCCCGGCGTCACCACCCGGACGCTGCCCGTGGAGACCGGCGCGACCAAGATCGACCTCACCTTCAACCTCGGTGAACGGCAGGCCGCCGACGGGTCACCGGACGGCATCGAGGGCATCCTGCAGTACAGCGCCGACCTGTTCGACCGGACCACGGCCGTGGAACTCGCCGCCCGGCTGGAACGGCTGCTGCGGACCGCCCTCGACGATCCCGACCGGCCCGTGGGCAGGCTCGGCATCCTCGGGCCGGACGAACGACGGCGCCTGCTCGTCGAGTTCAACGACACCGCCCATGACGTGCCGGAGACGCCGTTCCACCGGATGTTCGAGGCGTGGTCGGCGCTGACCCCGGACGCGGTGGCCGTGACCGACGCGCACACTGAACTGACGTACCGTCAACTCGACTTGCGAGCCGAGCGGTTGGCGCGGGCTCTGGTCTCGTTCGGTGCCGGACCAGGCCGGGTCGTCGCCTTCGCGCTCCCCCGGTCTGTCGACCTCGCGGTGGCGGTACTGGCCGTCCTCAAGGCGGGCGCCGCCTATCTGCCGCTCGACCCGGAGCATCCGGCCGAGCGGACCGCCCATCTGTTGTCCGACGCCGGCCCGGTGTGCGTCATCACCGGGGACCCGATCACGGTCGACTGCCCGCTCGTGCATCCCGACACCGACGGCCCCGACACCGGGACCCCGCTGCCCGACACCCGACCCGCCGATCCGGCCTACCTGATCTACACCTCCGGCACCACCGGGCGTCCCAAGGGCGTGGTCGTCGAGCACCGCAACCTCACCACCTACGTGGCCCGTTGTGTGTCCGCGTACCCGAGTCTGCGCGGCGCCTCGCTGCTGCACGCCACGATGTCCTTCGACGCCACCGTGACAACCCTGCACGGAGCACTCGCCGCGGGCGGCCGGGTGCACATCGCCGCCGTCCACGAAGCGGGCGCGGACCCGCTGCCCGGCGGTTACACCTTCCTCAAGGCGACCCCCAGCCATCTCGCCCTGCTGCCCGCCCTGCCGTACGACATCTCGCCGAGCGAGGAGTTCATGCTCGGCGGGGAGGCCCTCGTCGGGGAGGCCCTGCGCGCCTGGCGCCGGGAGCATCCCCACGTACGGCTGGTCAACCACTACGGCCCGACCGAGCTCACCGTCGGCTGCACCGACCACCGCATCGAACCCGGTGACGACCTGCCGTCCGGCCCGGTGCCCGTGGGGCGCCCCATGTGGAACACCCGCGCCCACGTCCTGGACGCCTGGCTCAACCCGGTCCCGGTCGGCATCGAGGGTGAGCTGTACGTGTCGGGCGACCAGGTGGCCCGGGGGTACTGGAACCGGCCCGGGCTGACCGCCGAACGGTTCGTCGCCGATCCGTACGGGCCGCCGGGGACCCGGATGTACCGCACCGGCGACCTGGCCGTGCGGCGGGCCGACGGTGTCCTGGAACTGCGAGGGCGGGCCGACGGGCAACTCAAGATCCGGGGGCTGCGGATCGAGCCGGGCGAGGTCGAGGGTGCGCTGACCGCGCACGGTGACGTCGAGCAGGCCGCGGTGGTGGTTCGCGAGGACCGGCCCGGCGTACGGCGGCTGGTCGGCTACCTCGTGGGAGCCCGCGGCCTCGACGGCGACGACGTACGGGCGTTCGCGGCACGGCGGTTGCCCGAGCACATGGTGCCGGAGGCGTTCGTCGTGCTGGACGCCCTCCCGATGACGCCGAACGGCAAGCTGGACCGGTCCGCGCTGCCCGTGCCCGACGTCACGGCCGTCGAGGTGGCGCGCGCTCCGCGCACTCGGGGCGAGGAGACCCTGCGGGGACTGTTCGCCGAGATCCTCGGCCGGGACCCGCGCGATGTGGGCGTGGACGACGGGTTCTTCGACCTCGGTGGCGACAGCATCGCCTCCATCCATCTCGTCAGCCGCGCTCTCACGGCGGGGCTGCGCCTCACGCCGCGTGATGTCTTCGAGCAGCGGACGGTCGCCGGGCTCGCCACCGTGGCCGCGGGGCGTCCGGCCCCGGCACGGGGGTCCATTCAGGAACCGGCGGTCGGTGAACTGCCGTTGACCCCGGCCATGCACCGGTTGCGTGAACGCGGCGGCCCCATCGGTTCGTTCAGCCAGTCGGCGCTCCTCGTGACACCCGCCGGAGCCGACGAGAAGCGGCTCGCGGGCGCCCTCCAGGCCGTACTCGACCACCATGACGTGCTGAGGATGCGCGTGACGACCGACGGCGACTGGACCGCGTACATTCCGCCGCCCGGGAGCGTGGACGCGGCCGAACAGCTGGAGCGGGTCGCCGTGCCCGACGGGGACTTCGGGGCGGCGATCGAGGTACCGGTCTCCCGACTGAGGCCGAGCGAGGGCGAGTTGGTTCGTGCCGTCTGGTACGACGCGGGTCCTGATCGTCCCGGACGGCTGTTGCTGACGGTTCATCATCTGGCCGTCGACGGCGTGTCCTGGGGGATCCTCCGCAACGATCTGGCCGCCGCCTGGCGGGACGAGCAACTGCCGCCGTCCGGAACACCGTTCAGGCAGTGGGCACGGCTGCTGGAGCGCGCCGCCGAGCCGCGTTCCGGTGAACTGGAGCTCTGGCAACGGCTGTTGGGCGCCCACGACCCGTTGCTGGGCGGGCGGCGTCCCGACCCCGCGCAGGATGTCGTCGCCGCGATGCGTCACCTCATCCGTGCTCTCCCGGCCGCACAGACCACCGACCTGCTCACCACGGTCCCTACCGCCTTCCACGCCGGTCCCGACGACGTCCTGCTCGCCGCCCTCGCTCTCGCCTTCGCGCGGTGGCGCCACCATCCGGCACTGCTGCTGGACATCGAGCGGCACGGCCGCGAGGAACTCGCCGAGGGGGTCGACCTGTCCCGGACCGTGGGCTGGTTCACCAGCACCGTCCCGGCGCGGCTCGACCTCACCGGTCTCGCCCTGGAGGACACCGCCCAGGTGCTCAGGAGCGTCAAGGAGCAGCTGCGGGCCGTACCCGACCACGGCATCGGCCACGGTCTGCTGCGCCACCTCAACCCGGCCATCGGAGCGACGCTGAGCGCGCTTCCGGCCCCGCAGATCGGCTTCAACTACCTGGGACGCACACCCGCCGCCGACCCGCGGCCGGCCGACTGGTCCGCGGCGCCCGAACCGCTTCCCGGCGCGCTCGCCCTCGGCGCCGCCCACGATCCCGGCCTGCCCGTGGCTCATGGTCTGGAGATCACCGTCGTGGCCGGCGAGGAGGGGCTGCGGGCCACCTGGTCATGGGCTCCCGGGATCTGGTCGGAGGCCGATGTGAGCGCCCTCGCCGGGCTGTGGTGCGACGCCCTGACCGCACTGACCCATGCCACCGCGGAGGGCGGACGGACCCCGTCCGACCTGCCGCTGGTGTCGCTGTCCCAAGCAGAGATCGCCGAACTCGAAGCCGAGTTCGGAAGCGAGTGGAGGTAACCCACGGTGACTCGGTCCGGAATCTCCGACATCCTGCCCCTGTCCCCGTTGCAGGAGGGACTTCTCTTCCACGCCCTGTACGACGACGACCTGGCCCCCGACGTCTACGCCGCCCAGCAGGTCCTGGAGCTCACCGGCGAGGTGGACCCCGCCGCCGTACGAGCCGCCGGGCAGGCCCTGCTCGACCGGCATCCGAACCTGCGTGCCTGCTTCCGCCGGCGGGAGACCGGACAGCCGTTCCAGATCGTGCCCACGGATGTCGAACTCCCGTGGTCGGAAGTCGACTTGGCCACCAAGGACGACGAGGCCGAGCGTGACCTCGCATGGCAGCGGCTGCTCGACGACGAGCGCACTCGCCGCTTCGACCTGTCCAGGCCGCCGCTTCTGCGCCATCTGCTCGTCCGATGGGCCCCCGACCGCTACCGGCTGGTGATCACCAACCATCACATCCTGCTCGACGGCTGGTCCAAGCAGTTGCTCGTCCGGGAGTTCAGCGCCCTGTACGCGGGCGAGCACCCGACCGCGCTTCCCACCGTGCCGCCGTACCGCGACTACCTGGCCTGGCTGGCCCGACAGGACCGCACCGCCGCCGAACGGGCCTGGCAGGGCGCTCTCGCGGGGCTGACCGGGCCCACACTGCTGGCTCCCGGCGCCGCTCCCGCCACGCCTGCCCTCCCCCGCGAACTCGTCGTGGAGCTTTCTGAGGAGCTCACCGCCCGCGCCGAGACGACGGCGCGTGCGGTCGGTGTCACGCTCAACACCCTGGTGCAGGCGGCCTGGGGTGTACTGCTGGGCCGGTTGACCGGGCGCACCGACGCCGTCTTCGGCCAGACCGTCACGGTTCGCCCGCCCGAGCTGCCGAACGTGGCGTCGATGGTGGGGTTCTGTATCAACACCGTTCCCACGCACGTCCGTTGGGACGAGGAGGCCACCGTCGCCGACCTCCTCACCGGCATCCGGAGCCGACAGGCGGACCTGCTGCCGCACCAGTATCTGGGCCTCGCGGACATACGGCGTGCCACCAATACGGGCGATCTGTTCGACACCCTGCTGGCGTTCGAGAACTACCCCGCGTCCGCCGCCAAGGGCGGCGCCGCCCAGGTCACCCGGATCACCGCCCGCGACGCCACCCACTACCCGCTCACCCTCTCCGTCCTGCCCGGCCGCCGTCTGGCGCTGCGCCTGTCCTACCGTCCCGACCTGTACGACGGGACGGGCGTCCGCACCCTGCTGGACCGTTTCGCCGAGGTCCTGGCGGCTCTCGCGGCCAACCCGGCGTGTCCCGTGCGTGAGGTGGAGGCGCTACTGCCGGGCGAGCGGGAACGCCTGACGGCCCGACCGGCCGCGGCGGCCGAACCGGCCGTCACTCTTCCCGAACTCTTCGCCCAGCAGGTCGCCCGCACCCCCGGCGCGACGGCGGTCGTGCACGACGAAACCCGTCTCACGTACGCGGAACTCGACGAGCGGTCCAACCGCCTGGCGCACCTGCTCGGGGAACGAGGCGCCGGCCCGGAGAAGCTGGTCGCCCTCGCCCTGCCGCGTACGCCCGATCTGGTGGTGGCGGTGCTGGCGGTCCTGAAGACCGGCGCCGCCTATGTACCGATGGACCCGGAGTATCCGGCGGAGCGGCTGGAGTTCATGCTGGCCGACGCGGATCCGGTGCTGCTGCTGACGTCGGACGACCTGTCCGCCGCGCGGACGCCGACCGGTGGAGCGCCCGTGATCACGGTGACCGAGGCGCTCAACCACCCTGCCTGCGCACTGCAGTTGCCGCCTCCGGCGCCCGCCAACACCGCCTACGTGATCTACACGTCAGGCTCCACCGGCCGCCCCAAGGGCGTCTCCGTCCCGCACGCCAACGTCGTTCGGCTCTTCGCGTCGACCCGGAACTGGTTCGACTTCGGGCCGGACGACGTGTGGACGCTGTTCCACTCGTACGCCTTCGACTTCTCGGTGTGGGAACTGTGGGGCGCGCTGCTCCACGGCGGCACGCTGGTGGTCGTGCCGTTCGCGGTGAGCCGTGAACCGGAGGAGTTCCTGGAGCTGTTGGTACGCGAGCGCGTCACCGTGCTGAACCAGACCCCGTCGGCCTTCGGCGAACTGCTGCGCGCGGACGCCGCCCTGCCGGAGGTGGGGCGTGAACTTGCCCTGCGGTACGTGGTGTTCGGCGGCGAGGCACTCGACTTCGCAAGGGTCGGCGACTGGTACACCCGGCATCCGCAGGACGCGCCCGTCCTGGTCAACATGTACGGCATCACCGAGACGACGGTCCATGTCACCGGCCTGCCGCTGACCGAGAGCGCGGTCAGGGACGCCCAGGGGTCGATCGGCCGTGCCATCCCCGACCTGCGCACGTATGTGCTGGACGTGGGGCTGCGGCTCGTACCGCCCGGTGTCACCGGTGAGTTGTACGTGGCCGGGGCGGGCCTCGCCCGCGGGTATCTGGGCCGGCCGGGGCTGACGGCCGGGCGGTTCGTGGCCGATCCGTTCGGGGGCCCCGGCGAGCGCATGTACCGCACGGGTGATCTGGCGCGCAGGTCTGCGGACGGCGAGCTGGAGTACGCCGGGCGGGCCGACAGCCAGGTCAAGATCCGCGGTTTCCGCATCGAACTCGGCGAGGTGGAGGCGGCGTTGACCGACCATCCCGAGGTCGCCCGGGCGGTCGTCGTCGAGCGGGACGCGCGGTTGGTCGCCTACGTCGTCGGTCGGGCCGCCCTGGACGCGGACAACCTGCGCCGCCACACGGGTCGCACGCTCCCCGAGCACATGGTGCCCAGTGCCGTGGTCGTCCTGGACCGGCTGCCGCTGACCGCGAACGGCAAGCTGGACCGGGCGGCCCTGCCCGAGCCCGACGTGTCGTCCGGTGGGGGCCGTGCCCCGCGTACCCCGCAGGAGGAGATCCTGTGCGGCCTGTTCGCCGATGTCCTCGGCCTGGCGGCGCACCGGGTGGGCGCGGACGACGGGTTCTTCGACCTCGGCGGCGACTCCCTGCTCGCCATGCGGCTGACCGACCGGATCAGGGGCGCGCTCGGCGTCACGCTGCCTGTCCGCGCGGTCTTCGAGGCACCGACACCGGCCGGACTGGCCGAACGGCTGAACTCCGAGGACGCCGTACGACGCCCCGAACTCGCCCCGTACGAACGGGGACACGCCCCGATTCCGCTGTCGTACGCCCAGCAGCGACTGTGGTTCATGAGCCGTCTCGACGCGGGCAACAGCGGCTACACCGTCCCCTGGGCCCTGCGCCTGACCGGCTCGCTGGACCGGTCGGCGCTTCGGGCGGCCCTCACCGATCTCGTGGCCCGCCACGAGCCGCTGCGCACCCTCTACCCCGACTTCATGGGCACCCCGTACCAGCGCGTCCTCGACCCGGAGGCGGCCCGGCCGGAGCTCGACGTCGTCGCGACCACCGAGACCGAACTTCCGGCGCTGCTCACCGCCGCAGCCCGTCAACGTTTCGACCTGTCGTCCGAACTCCCGCTGCGCGCGACCCTGTACGGGCTCGGCGACGACACACACGTCCTGGTGCTCCTCGCCCACCACATCGCGGTCGACGGCTGGTCCATGGCACCCCTGATGCGCGACCTGGAGACGGCGTACGCGGCACGGAGTGCGCAGAGTGCCCCGGAGTGGCGGCAACTGCCGGTGACGTACGCCGACTTCGCGCAGTGGCAGCGCGAACTGTTGGGCGCCGCGACCGAGCCAGGAAGCCTGATGTACCGTCAGATCGACTTCTGGCGTGACGCGTTGGCAGGCGCTCCGGACGAGCTGCCCCTCCCGGCGGACCGTCCGAGGCCCGCCGAACCCAGCGGTGACGGCGACCGGGCCGCCCTCACCATCCACGCCGAACTGCACGCGGCCCTCGTCGACCTCGCCGCCGATGCCAAGGTCACCCTCTTCATGGTGCTACAGGCGGGGCTCGCCGCCCTGTTGACCCGGCTCGGCTCCGGTACCGACATCACCCTCGGCACGCCCGTCGCCGGTCGCCCCGACGCGGGGCTGGACAACCTGGTCGGGTTCTTCGTGAACAGCCTCACCCTGCGCACGGACACCTCGGGCAACCCCTCCTTCCGCGAACTGCTGCACAGGGTCCGGGAGTTCGACCTCGCCGCCTACGCCCACCAGGACGTGCCGTTCGACCTCCTCGTGGACGCCCTCAGCCCGGAACGCACCCTCGCCCGCCATCCCCTCTTCCAAGTGGTGATCGCCTTCACAGGCCACGCCGCGCACCCCGGCCTCGCCCTGCCCGGCCTGGACGTGACCCGGGAATACGTGGAGACCGGCGCCGCCCGCTTCGACCTCTCGCTCTATCTGAGCGAGCGCCGCGAGTACGACGGCAGCCCGGCGGGCATCGACGGCATCGCCGAGTACAGCACCGACCTGTTCGACCCGGCCACGGTCGAGCGGCTCGCGCGGGTACTCGTGCGTCTGCTGACCGCTGTCGCCGACGACCCCGGTGTACGCATCGAACACGTGGATCTGCTGGGCGACGACGAGCTCTTCCCGGCACCGGTTCGCGGGACGCTGGCGGAAGCCGGGGCCGGGGCTACGGATGCCCCGGGGCACCCCGTCGACCCGGAACCCGCCAACCCCGCCGAGCGCGTCCTCGCCGCGCTCTTCCGTGAACTGCTCAACCTGCCCGAAGTCCCCCTCGACGAGGACTTCTTCGCCCTCGGCGGCGACAGCATCTCCTCGATCCGGCTGGTGAGCCGGGCGGCCGAGGCGGGGGTCGTGATCAGTGCCCGGGACGTGTTCAAGCACCAGACGGTGCGGGAACTCGCCGCCGTGGCACGCGGACCCGTCGGCGGTGCCCCCGTCGCCGACCGGCGAGACGCGGGCGCGTCCCTCGTCCATCTTCCCGCCGACGACGGTACGGGCCCCGTCCCGCTGACCCCCGTCATGCGCTGGCTGCTCGAACGCGGCGGCCCGATCGGCCGGTTCAGTCAGTCCGTGCTGCTGACGGTCCCGCCGACGGCCGACCTGCCCCACCTGGCCGAGGCTCTGCAGAGCCTCCTCGACCATCACGACATGCTCCGGTCCCGGCTCGACACCGGCTCCGAACCGACTGCCGAGCCGGTACTCGACGTACGCCCGGGCGGTACGGTGCGTGCCGCCGACCTGCTTCGCCGCCGGGCGGTCTCCGCCAAGGACGACCTCCACGCGGCGGTGGCCGAGGAGTTCGACCGGGCCGTGGGCCGGCTCGATCCGGCGGCCGGGGACATGGTCCGGGCCGTGTGGTTCGACGCCGGGCCCCAGCGGCCCGGACGGTTGCTGCTGGTCGCCCATCACCTGGTCGTGGACGGCGTGTCCTGGCGCATCCTCGTACCCGACCTGGAGACCGCCTGGGCGGCCGTCGCGGCAGGCCGGCGGCCCGAACTGGCCGCTGTCGGCACGTCGTTCCGCCGCTGGGCCACCGTGCTGGGCGAACAGGCGGTGACGCCGTCGAGGATCGCCGAGGCCGAGCTGTGGCACGCCGTCGTGGACGCCCCGCGCACCCCGCTGGGCGCGCGACCGCTCGACCCCGACCGGGACACCGCCGCCACCACCCGCTCGCTGCGCCTGACCCTGCCGCCCGAGACGACCGGCGCCCTGCTCACCACCGTCCCGGCCGCCTTCCGTGCCGGTGTTCAGGATGTCCTGCTGACCGGCCTCGCCCTGGCCGTCGCCGACCTCCAGGGCTCCCCGCACGTCGTTGTCGACGTCGAGGGCCACGGCCGTGAGGAGCTGACGCCGGGGCTCGAACTGTCGCGCACGGTGGGCTGGTTCACCTCGCAGTACCCCGTCCACCTGGACCTGTCGGGCGTGGACGTGGCCGACGCGCTGGCCGCCGGGCCGGCCGCCGAGGTGGCCGTCACCAGGATCGCCGAGCGCCTGCGCGAACTGCCCGACCACGGCACGGGTTACGGTCTCCTGCGCCACCTCAACCCGGACACGTCCGCCGTGTTGGCGAAGGCGCCCGTGCCGGCCATCGGCTTCAACTACCTCGGCCGGTTCACGGCTCCCGCCGCTACCCCCGACACCTGCCCCGGCACCGGGCTGTGGGCCTTCGCTCCCGAGTCGTCGGCGCTCGGCACCGGCGCCGACCCCGGCCTCGCCGCCGCCCACGTACTCGAGCTCAACGCGGTCGTCCACGACACGGGAACGGGCGGCACCGGACCGCGTCTGCACGCCGACTGGTCCTGGCCCGACGGCGTGGTGACCGAGCCGGAGGTGCGGGCACTGGCCGGGTCCTGGTTCGCCGCGCTCACCGCGCTCGCGTCGCGGACGGACGACGAAAACGGCGACGGCCTGTCGGTCGGGGATCTGTCCCGGGACGAGCTCGACGAACTGGCGGCGGGCCTCGACAGTTGACCACGCCAAGTCCCACAAGTCAGCAGAAACAGCGAGACGAGAAGGCGACATGACCCAGCCGGCACTGGCCGACGTACTCCCCCTGACCCCACTCCAGGAGGGCCTGCTCTTCCACGCCCTGTTCGAGCAGGAGCGGGACGCCGACGACGTGTATGTCGTCCAGCTGGTCTTCGAACTCGAGGGCCCGGTGGACGCCGTACGCCTGCGCACCGCCGCCCAGGCGCTGCTGGACCGCCACCCGAACCTGCGGGCGGCGTTCCGGCGGCGCCGTGGCGGCCGGCCGGTGCAGGTCGTCCCGCACCGGGCGACGCTGCCGTGGGCGGAAGCCGATCTGACCGGACCGGGCACCGACCTGGAGAAGGCGTGGGCGGAGCTGCTGGACGAGGACCGGGAGAACGGCTTCGACCCGGCCACGCCGCCCCTTCTCCGCTGCGCCCTGGTGCGCACCGGAGCCGACCGCCACCGGCTGCTCGTCACCCACCACCACATCCTGCTCGACGGCTGGTCGGTCTCGGTCCTCCTGCGCGAACTGCTCGCCCTGTACGCCGCCGAGGGCGCCCCTGCAGTGCTGGCGCCCGTCCCGCCGTACCGCACCTTCCTCCGCTGGCTGGAGCGCCGGGACCGTACCGCCGCCGAGGACGCCTGGCGGGAGGCACTGGCGGACGTGACGGAGCCGACCCGGCTGGCCCCGGACGCCCCGTCGACCCCTGTCCCGGGCACCACCGACCTGGCGCAGGCCCGCACGGAGTTGTCGGCGGAGGCCGGGGCCGCTCTCACGGCACGCGCCCGGAGCCTCGGGGTCACGGTGAACTCCCTTGTCCAGTCCGCGTGGGCGCTCCTCCTGGGCCGGCTGACCGGGCGTGACGACGTCGTCTTCGGCACCACCGTCTCGGGGCGCCCGCCCGAGCTGCCCGGCGTCGAGTCGATGGTCGGCCTGTTCATCAACACCGTCCCGACCCGGGTCCGGCTGCGCCCGGCGGACACTCTCGGCCGTCTGGTCCACGAGGTCCAGGACACCTACGTGAACCTCCTCGACCACCACCATCTCGGGCTGGCCGACATCCAACGGGCGGTCGGTGTACCCGAGTTGTTCGACACTCTTCTCGTCTTCGAGAACTATCCGGTGGACCCGGAGGCGACGGGCGCAGGCGGTCCGGGCAGGGCCGACGGGCTCCGGGTCGTCGGTTCGAGCGGGCGCGACGCCACGCACTACCCCGTGACCCTCGTCGCCCTCCCCGGAGTGCGGCCCCGCTTCCGGCTGGCCTATCGCCCCGCGCTGTTCGACGCGGGCTGGGCCGACGCCACGCTCGCGCGGCTGGTGCGGATCCTGGAGGCCATGGTCGCCGACCCGGACCTCCCACAGGGGCGCCTGGGCATTCTGGCCCCCGGCGAACTCCCCCACCGGGTCGAGCTCCCGCCGGCCGCGACCGACACCCTGACCGGCCTCTGGTCGGCCCAGGTCGCGGCCACCCCGGACGCCGACGCCGTACTCGACCGGGGCACCCGGCTCACGTACCGCGCACTGGACGCCCGAGCCGAGCGGTTGGCCGCCCGGCTGACCGCTTTGGGTGCCGGTCCCGAGCGCGTCGTGGGCATCGCGCTGCCCCGCACGGCCGAGCTGGTGGTCGCCGTCCTGGCGGTGCTGAAGTCCGGCGCCGCCTATCTGCCCCTCGACCCCGCCTACCCGGCCGAGCGCTTGGCGTACATCGTCGACGACGCCCGTCCGGTCGTCGTTCTCGCCACTGCCGGCACGACCGGAGCACTGCCGGAGGGAACACCGACGCTCGACGTGAGCGATGAGCTGACGGTCTCCCAAGCTCCTTCCCGCGCAAGCAGGTTGCGTCCGGAGAACCTCGCGTACATCACGTACACCTCCGGCTCCACCGGCCGTCCCAAGGGTGTTCTGGCCACCCATCGCAACGCCGTCGAGTTCGTCGAGTGGACGCACAGCGAGTTCGGCCGCGACCGGCTGGCCAAGGTGCTGTTCTCGACCTCGCTCAACTTCGACGTGTCGGTGTTCGAGATCTTCGCGCCCCTCCTGCGCGGTGGCCGCGTCGAGATCGTCGACAGCCTTCTCACGCTCACCGACGGCACCCCTCGGGACGTCGGTCTGATCAGCGGTGTACCCACGGTCCTGGCCGGCGTCCTGGCAGAACGGCCGGCTGTCTCGCCGCACACGGTGGCTCTCGGCGGTGAACCGATCCCCGGCCGGCTCCGCGCCGACATCCAGGCCGCGTTCCCCGGGGTGCGGCTCGTCAACTTCTACGGCCCCACCGAGGCGACGATCTACGCCACCGCCTGGCAGTCGGACCCCGGCTCCTGCGACGACTCCGCACCTCCCATCGGCCGGCCGCTGGCCCGTAACCACGTCCACCTCCTCGACCACGCCCTGCACCCCGTGCCCGACGGCGCTGTGGGTGAGGTGTACGTGGCGGGCGGCGGGCCCGCCCGCGGCTATCTCGGCCGGCCGGCTCTCACGGCCGAGCGTTTTGTCGCCGACCCGTTCGGCGCACCGGGGGCACGCCTGTACCGGACGGGCGACCTCGCCGTCCGTGCCCCGGACGGACAACTGCGCTTCCTGGGCAGGGCCGACCATCAGGTGAAGGTGCGGGGCTTCCGTGTCGAACTGGGCGAGATCGAAGCCGTACTCGCCGCCCACCCCACCGTCGCCGGCGCGGCGGTGACCGTACGGGAGGACGGCCGGGGCGGAAAGCAACTCGTCGCGTACGTCGTCCTCACCGAAGGTCGAACGGGGACGGAGCGAGAGGCGGATGACGGGGTCGCACCCCCGGACACCTCCGCCCTCCGCGACCACCTCGCCCGCACACTCCCCGCCCACATGATCCCTTCGACGTTCGTCACCGTCGCGGCCCTCCCCCGCACCGCCAGCGGCAAACTGGACCGCAAAGCGCTGCCCGCCCCCGACGCGGCGACCGGCATCGCCAAGGCCTCCCCGCGTACCGGCACGGAGAAGGCGCTGCGCGGCATCTTCGCCGAGGTCCTCGGGCTCGCCCCGGCCCAAGTCGGCGTCCACGACGGCTTCTTCGACCTCGGCGGTCACTCCCTGCTCGCCCCCCGCCTGACCTCGCGCATCCGCGCCGAACTCGGCACCGACCTGCCGCTGCGCGTCCTCTTCGACACCCCGACCGTGGCGGCGCTCGCCCGCAGGACGGACGAGGGCCTCCGGCCCGTCGACGCGGGCGCGGCTCCCCTGGGCCCGCTGCTCCCGCTCCGCACCCGCGGTCACCGCGAGCCCCTCTTCTGCCTCCCGCCGGCCTCCGGCCTGTCCTGGGGCTTCGCCGGACTCGCCCGCCACGTCCCCGCGGACCGCCCGCTGTACGGTCTGCAGTCCCGTGGTCTGATCCCGGGCCGGACACCGGCCGGCACCCTCGCCGAGGTGGTCGCCGAGCACACCGCCCGCATCCGCGACACCCAGCCGCACGGCCCGTACCACCTGCTCGGCTACTCCATGGGCGGCCTCGTCGCGTACGAGGTGGCCGTCGGTCTCCAGGCGGCAGGCGAAAAGGTCGCCCTGCTCGCGCTGCTCGACGCCTTTCCCGGCGCTTGGACCGCACAGGGCCCCGCCCCGTCCGACCGCCCGGCCCTGCTGCGCAGCCTCCTCTCCATTCTCGGCCGCCCGACGGACGAGAACGACGACGAGCCCCTCACCGACTCGCGGTTCGCGGAGCTGGTCCGGCGCGTGCCCGACATGCCCGGCAGCCTCGCCGACGCCGAACTCGCCGCCCTGGTCGATGTGACGGCCAACAACCGGCGCCTGCTCGGCGAGTTCACCCCCACGTCGTACGACGGTGACCTGCTGTTCTTCACCGCCGCACAGGATCCGGACGCGCTCCCCGACCGGTACGGCGCCTGGCAGCCGTACGTCGAGGGCCGCGTCGAGAACCACGACATCCCCTGCACGCACGGGGAGATGACCCGGCCCACGTCACTGGACCGCATCGGCCCGGTGCTGGCCAGCCACCTCAGGAGGAACCAGGCATGACCACCAACCCCTTCGACGACGACAGCATCGAGCACTTCGTCCTGGTGAACGACGAGGGCCAGCACTCGCTGTGGCCCGCCTTCGCCGACGTCCCGGCCGGCTGGACCGTCGTCCACGGCCGTGCGAGCCGCCGGTCGTGTCTGGACTACGTCGGCGAACAGTGGACCGACATGCGCCCCAAGAGCCTCATCGAGGCCATGGGCCGGTGAACACGGAGGAGATGTCTACCCCTATGCCTGACAGCATCAAGCTGGTGTGCCTGCCGTACGCGGGGGCGGGCGCCTCGTTCTACCGGCCCTGGACCGCCCTCGCAGGGGACGCGCTGGAGATCGTCGCGCTTCAACTGCCGGGCCGGGAACGGCTGATCGACGAGGAGCCGTACCGGGACGTCCACCGAGCGGTCGACGCGCTCCTGGCGCAACTGCGGGAGCGGTTCGGCGACGGCGGTGGACGGGTCGCGCTCTTCGGGCACAGCCTGGGCGCCGTCCTCGCGTACGAACTCGCCCATCGGCTGGCCGCCGAGCCCGGCGTCGAGCCGCTGCACCTGTTCGTCAGCGGTGCCCCGGCTCCCGGGCGGGCGCGCACAGCGCGGGCCACCGGACTGTCCGACGACGAATTCCTCGCCCGGGTCGGCGAGTTCGCCGGTTACCGCCATCCCGCCTTCGACGACCCGGAGATGCGGGAACTGCTGCTGCCCGCCCTGCGCGCGGACGTCGAGATGCACGAGAACCACGTGCCCTCGACCGAACTGCCCCTGGGCATGCCCCTCACGGTGGTCCGGGGCGAGGACGACGAGCTGGTGGACCACGACGAAGCCGTGGCCTGGAGCAAGGCGACCGGCCGCGACTTCGCCTACGTCGAGCTGCCAGGCGGCCATATGTACCTGACCGAGGCCGCGCCCGCTCTCGTCCACGTCATCGCCTCGTCGCTGTCCTCCCAGGCCGCCTGACAACTTCCGGAGTTCCCCATGCGTCTGCACGGCAAGTCGGTCCTCGTCACCGGCGCAGCCCGAGGACTGGGCCGGGCCACCGCGCTCGCCTGCGCCGCCGAGGGCGCCGACCTCACCCTGCTCGACATCTGCACCGACCTGCCCGGCGTCCCTTACCCCCTGGGCACACCGGGCCAGTTGGCCCACACCGCCAACCTGTGCCGAGAGGCAGGCGCCGCCGTCCTCACCGCCGAGGCCGACATCCGCGACCTGCACGCCGTACGAGAAGCCATCACCCGCGCCACCGACCGGTTCGGCCACATCGACGTCGCCGTCAACAACGCGGGCATCGCCGCACCCTCCGGCAAACCCGTCCACGACATCGACGAGGACGAATGGTCCCTGATGATCGACGTCGACCTCTCCGGCGCCTGGCGCGTCATCCGCGAGGTCGGCAAGGCGATGAGCACCCGACGCACCGGCAGCATCATCAACGTCGCCTCCACCGCCGGCCTCGTCGGCTACCGCCACTTCGCCGGATACGTCGCCGCCAAACACGCCGTCATCGGCCTCACCAAAGCCGCCGCCCTCGACTACGCACCGACAAAGGTACGCGTCAACGCGGTCTGCCCCGGCTCGGTACGAGACAACCCGAAAGCCGAGGGCCGCATGCTCGCCGAGATCGCCCGCGCACTCGAAGTCCCCGTCCACGACCACGAGAAGACCTTCGTCGAAGCACAGCCCATGAACGCGCTGATCGAACCCGAAGACGTCGCCGCCGCGATCGTCTTCCTCGCCTCCGACGAGTCCCGGCAGATCACCGGCTCCGTCCTGACCGTCGACGGCGGATTCAGCATCCGCTGAGCCCGACTTCCCCCAGCATCAAGGAGTAGTACGGCCCGTGTCCGCCTCGCTGCCCGATCCCACCCGCTGTCACGCGATCCGTGTCCGGACGGCCGACTTCCCGGAGTCCGTCGGCGACCAGGGGCTGTGGATCGAGGACGTGCCCGTTCCGGCCACGGACCCTCGCGCCGAGCGCCGCCGGGCCACCGAACTCGCCCGTCCGGCCCACGACATACGCAGGGTTCTGCTCCGGTACGCCGACGGTGTGTCCGACCTGATCGTCGTGAGCCGACGTGACCGCCACGGCGATATGCCGGTGAACCGTCCGCCCGCCGGGGCCCCACCCACCTGGGGCCTGGGCGACGACGGCCCTGCCGCCGGCTTCACCGTCCCTCTGGACCAGGAGGAGCAGGAGGAGCAGGAGGAGCAGGAAGGGGACGAGACGAGTTGGCTCACGGCGCTGGCGGTCACCCTGCGCCGCTACGACACCGAGACCTCTCCGGTCATCGGCACGGACCACGGCGGCTTCACCGTCGTACCGGCGGCCACGCTCGGCGCGTCCAAGCCCTCCCCGGCGACGGGCGCGGCCCTCACAGGCCTGCTCTTCAGCACGCCGGACGAAGAGGAGGAAGGGACAGGGGCCAGGGAAGGGGCACACGCACAGGCAGCGCATGCTTACGCCGATGGCGACAGCGAGATCCAGTACGTGCCCTGCCTCGCGCCCCCGTTCCCCCTCACCCTCTCCGTCTTCCGCGACTCGGGCGGGTGGCAGTTGCGCTGCGACCATCTGCGCAGCCACTTCTCCGCCGAGATCGCCGCACAGTTCGTACGGCACGTCATGCACGTACACAAGCAGGTACTGAACCGTCCGCACACCCCAGTGGACGACGTCGAACTGCTCGACGAGGCGGAGCGCGCCCGCACGGCGGCGCTCGGTCGTCCGGCCCGCGCCGTGGTCGCCGCCGCCCCCGCGAGCGTGCCCGGTGGGCTCGACCGGATCGTGGCGGCGGCGCCTGACCGTGTCGCCGTGACCGATGGATCCGCCGTCCTGACGTACCGTCAACTCGACGAGTGGGCCGACCGGTTGGCAGCAGGTCTACGGGCGCGCGGAGTGGTCGGCGGGGACCGGGTGGGGGTGTGCCTGGAGCGCTCCGCCGAACTCGTCGTCGCCCTTCTCGCCGTCCTGAAGTCCGGGGCGACCTATGTGCCTCTGGACCCCGCCTACCCGGCGGACCGGCTCGCCCACACGGCACAGGACGCTGAGCTGGGCGTGGTGATCACCCGCGGCCCGGGCTTCCCCGCCGTCGCGGACTGTGTACGGGTGACACCGGACGAACTGGCGGACAGCCGGGCCCCGGAGGAGGCCGCGGCGAACCGTCCGTCGCCCTCCCCCGACGACGCCGCCTACGTCATCTACACGTCCGGGTCCACCGGCCGGCCCAAGGGCGTCGTCGTACCGCACCGCAATGTGATCGCCCTGGTCGACGCGACCCGCGACGAGTACGGGCTCGGTGCGGCGGACGTGTGGACGTGGTTCCACTCCAGCGCCTTCGACTTCTCGGTGTGGGAGATCTGGGGCTGTCTGCTGACCGGCGGACGGCTGGTCGTCGTGCCGTACTCCGTGTCGCGTGAACCGGACCGCTTCCGGGATCTGCTCGTCGCCGAGCGGGTCACCGTGCTCAGCCAGACCCCGTCGGCCTTCGCCCAGCTCCTGGACGTCGATCATGCCGACGCAGCCGTGCGGCTGGTCGTCCTCGGCGGTGAGCCGGTGGACGCCCGCGCGCTGCTGCCCTGGTTCGACCGGCACCCCGAGCGGGTGTGCCGGGTGGTGAACATGTTCGGCATCACGGAGACCACCGTCCATGTCACCGAGCAGACCCTCACCCGGAAGCTGGCCCTGGCCGCCACCCGTTCCGTGGGGCGCGCCCTGCCCGGCTGGCACCTGTACGTGGTGGACCCGGCCGGGCGGCTGCTGCCGCCGGGGGTGGCCGGTGAGATCTGTGTCGGCGGCGCGGGAGTGGCGCTCGGCTACCTCGGCCAGGAGGAGTTGACCGGCCGACGGTTCGTGCCGGACCCGTTCACCGGTGACGTGATGTACCGCAGCGGTGATCTGGGGCGGCTTCGGTCCGACGGGCGGCTCGAGCACCTGGGGCGCATCGACAGCCAGGTGAAGATCCGCGGTTTCCGCATCGAACTCGACGAGATCCGCTCCGTTCTACTGGAGGACCCCGCCGTGCGGACGGCGGCCGTCGTGGTGCGCCGCGACGAGCCGGCCGACGCCGCCACGGCCAGGATCGACGCGTACGTCGTCCTGTCGCCCGGGAGTGACCCGGGCGCCGTCCGCGAACGGGCGGCGGGCATCCTGCCCGAGCACATGCTCCCGGCGGCGGTCACCGCGCTGGACGCGCTGCCCCTGACCCCCAACGGGAAACTGGACGCGGCCCGGCTCCCCGCACCGGCCGCCCGCGGACCAAGGGCGCCGGGCACAACCCGTGCCGTCAACACCGTGAACGACCTCGACGACCTCACCGCGAGCCTGACGGAGATCTGGAGCGAGGTGCTGGGCGTCCCCGTCGGCCTGGACGACGACTTCTTCGAGCTGGGCGGCAACTCCCTGTTCGCCGTCCGTATCGGCGCGGCTCTGCGTGCCCGGGGCCTGCCGTCCCTGCGCCTGCGGGAGCTGTACCGCCACCCGACCGTCCGGGCGACGGCCGCCGGCCTACGGGCGGCGGCCGAAACTCCCGGCGCCGGAACGGCAGCGGCTCTTGCCGAATAAAGCCGGATAACGCGGTCACCTGATGCTGATCTCCGCCACCTGGAGGCGGCGGATCGTGCTCTCGTCGGAGGCCGGCGCGCCGAGTCTGGTGGCCTGGAGGCGCAGATAGCGGCCGGTGGCAGCGGTGAGGGTGTAGGTCTGTGCCGCTCCGTTGGGGTTGGCCTGGCCTGTGACCGTGCGCACGGTGGTGTAGGCCGTGGCTCCCTCGGCCCGGGTCCGCAGGGTGAAGTCGACGGGGAAGCCAGCCGTGCCGCCACCGGCCGCGCCGGTGTCGGTGCGGGGGTGGAGGGTGACGGAGCCGATGGCACGGTCGGCGCCCAGATCGACCTCGATCCAGACAGGGGTGGCACCGACATCGGCGGAGGCGAAGTCGATGCTGGTGAAGCCCTTGGCACCCGTGACACTCGACGTGGTGCCGTCGAGGGCGCGCGTCTTGCCCCAGTCACCGTTCTCCAGCGTGCAGTTGGCGGTCACCGAGGTCGCGGCTGTGGGGACGGTGAGCTCGGCCAGCTGGAGCCGGTACTTGGCCGACTCGTCCGCGGCCGGGACGCCGAGCCTCGTCGCCTGCAGCCGCACGTACCGGGCGGTCGTGGTCCGGAAGCCGTAGGTCTGCACAAGACCGCCCGGATTGGGCTCGGCGGTGACGGTACGGACGGTCGTGTAGGTGCCGGCGCCGGCCGCGCGCGTCTGGAGGGTGAAGTCGACCGGGAAACCCGCGGTACCGCCGCCGACAGCGGGAGTGTCGGTGCGGGGAAAGAGCCGGACGGCGTCGATGTGGGTGTCGGCTCCGAGGTCGATCTCCACCCACACCGGGTTCGCGCCGACATCGGCGGAGGCGAACTCGTTGCTGGTGTAGCCCTTCGCCCCCGTCACGCTGGTGAGCTTGCCGTCGGTGAGCCGGCTGCGGCCCCAATCCCCGTTCTCCAGGCTGTTGTTGCTGCTGACGGCGCGGCCGAGGGCGAGGTTGTCGAGCCGCCCGGCGCCGGTGACGGTGAACGTCCATGTGCCCGGCTGGAGGGTGAAGTACACGTACGCGGAATCCTTGCCCGCGTACGTGAGGCCGCCGGCACCGCCGGTGGCGGAGCCCGAGGTGAAGACGGTGGTGCCGTTGGCCTTGATGACAGGATGGGAGCCGCCGTAGGTGGGCACGCCGACACGGGCCGTCGTGCCGCTCGGCGAGGTGAGGCCGAGTGTCACCTGGGTGCCCTCGCGGGTGATGCCGAAGCGGATGTCGCCCTTGACGGTGGGTGTCACGGTGTTGATCTTCGTGAGGGTGCCGGTCTGCGGGACGACGTCGTACGTCGTCCAGCCGGGCTGAGTGGGGCGCACGCCCGCCGCGTAGGCGGACAGCGCGTAGAGCGGGCCGCCGTTCCAGGCGTGGTTGTCGGTTCCCTCGGCCTTGGTCCACAGCTCCCACAGGGTGTAGGAGGCGGGGTCGTTGACCTGTGCGGCGAAGCGGTTGCGCATCCGCTCCTCGGCGACGGTGGCCGCGCCCATCAGGTACAGCGCCTCCAGGACGTAGAACTCCATGTAGGGGCTCGCGTTGAGATGGGTGCGCAGCACCTCGACGAGCCCACCGTTGCGGGAGGCGGGGGCCAGGCCCGCGACCACGGCGAGGGCATTGGCGCGGTCGTCCGTGTCGCGGGTGTAGCCGGGTGAGCGGTACTCGTTCGTCGAGGAGTTCCACAGCACGCGGTCGAAGTTGGCCCTGATGCTGTCGCGTCGGGCCCTCCAGCCGGCCGTGTCGGCGCTGTTGCCGCTGAGGTCCGCCAGTCTGGCGGCGGTGTCCAGGGCGAGGTAGTACCAGCAGTTGTCGAGGACCCGGGCGTCGATGTCGGAGCCCCAGTCCTCCCAGTCCCAGTCCCCCGCCCGGTGCTTGACCAGGCCGTCGCTGTCGAGCGCCCACAGGTTCAGGTACTTCTTGACCGCCGGATAGGCGCCGGTGACGGCGTCGGCGTTGCCCGTGTAGAGGTAGTAGGTCCAGAACGACCACACCGAGGCGAGCATCTGGACGGGCAGTTCGGCTGTCCAGATGACCGACGGGACCGGGGAATAGAGAGCCCCGGTGTCCTTCTGCCAGGCCGTCAGCTGGGCGATGGCCTTCGCGCCGAGCGCGTGCGAGCGGGTGTCGAAGGTGTAGAAGCCCTCCTTGAGCTGGTTGACGACATCGCCCCACCACTGGGCGCGTTCGCGGGTGGGGCAGTCCATGTAGTTGTCCCGCATGTTGACGTACATGGTGCGGGCGGCCTTGCCCCACAAGGTGTCGAGGAAGGGGTCGCTGCTGCTGAACGACCCGGCGAAGTCGGTGTCGTAGCCGGACTCGCGGTACTTCAGGTCCAGGACGGTGACACCTGCGGGGACGGTGTAGCGGACGGCGGTGCCGCTCATCCAGCCCAGTGACTCGAACTCCTGGACACCGCCGGCGCAGACATAGGTGGAGCGCACGTTGAAGCCGGTGCCGGGTTCGATGCCCGTCAGGTTGGCGCCGTCGTCGTGGTGGTCGGTCTGGATGCCGATCACCGCACCGGCGGGGGCGTCCACCCTGAGGTACGGGGTGACCTGGAGGTTGGAGGGCAGGGTGGCGGAGATGGGGGTGCCGCCCTGTCCCGTGGACGGCAGGGAAGCGGCGTTGGCGTAGGACGTGAGACCGGAGTGGCGGAACAGCGGAACCGGCCGCTGGACGAGGCCGTTCCAGGGCGCGGAGCCGGCGGCGCCGAAGTCGGTGGGTGCCGTCCAGCCGCTGTCGTCGAAGCCCGGGGACCGCCAGCCCGCCATGGCGGTGGCGTTGCGGGCGTCGTAGTAGATGTTCGACTCGGGCAGCCGGAAGTTGGCCTGTGCGCCGCTGGTGTTGTTCGAGTAGCCGGGGTGGACGGTGTGCTTCCAGCTGGTGTCACTGACTATGCGGGTGGTCGTGGACCCGGTCGTGACGTCCGACTGGAACAGCAGACCGCCCTTGCCGCTGCTGTTGTGCGAGAAGCCCTGCTTGCCGAAGTGCCACACCAGCAGTGCGACCGTGTTGCTGCCACTGGTCAGGTAGGGGGCCAGGTCGATGACGTCGTGGTAGGTGTCCGTGCGGTTGGGGCCGCGCTTGAGGCCGCCCTCGAAGACCACGAGGGTGCCGTTCACCCACAGCCAGTACTTGGAGTCGGCGGCGATCCGCGTCAGGGCCTGGGCCGGTTTGGCAGGCAGGGTGAACGACCTGCGGAAGGCCACCCATTGGTTGGTCGCGGTGGCCGGAGCCCAGATCCACTTGGCGGTCCAGGGATCGGCTGCGGCCGCCGCCGGTGCGAGGGCGGGCAGCACCAGGGAACTCGCCAGGGGCGCGAGCGCCACGGCTGTGGCGGTGCGCAGGACAGACCTGCGGGTCAGCTGTCGCATCGGGGGGGTCCGTTTCATGGGGTGGTCAGGGAGATGGGGAGGGGTTGGCAGGGGGCCGGGCCTGGCGGGGACGTCAGTCCCGTACGCCGCCGAGCAGCGCCTCCAGATCGGCGGCGGCACCTGCGCCGCCGTCCTCGAAGAGGACCTTGTTGGCCAGCGCGGGCAGTTCACGCGCCGGCACGTCCAGGAACGGTTCCAGCTTCCGGGCCAGCCGGGCGGCGTCGGAGCCCAGGCCGTGCCGGAGCAGGACTCCGACCGTGCGTTCCCACAGACCGGGGTCGTCCATCAGGTCCCGTACGGTGGCCGGCTCGGCCGAGGTCGCCGGGCAGGGGTCCTCGGTCGTCCAGGTGTGCGTCCCGTGAGCCGCGGTCACCGGGGGCCATCCCTCGCCGGGCAGGTGGACGGTGGCCCGCGTCCCCACGGGCACGGTCACCTCCAGATGGAAGCGCCCCTCCGCGCGCCGCCAGCTCACCGAGGCCTCCCCGTACGGGGTGACATGTCGGGCGGAGGCGTGGGTGAGTGCCCGGTCCGGCAGCGGCCGTACGGTGAACTCCCGGTATCCGGGGGCGGCGGGGGCGAGTCCGGCGACCGTGCGGTGCATCCAGTCGGCGACGGCGCCGAGGGCGTAGTGGTTGAACGAGGTCATCTGGCCCGGGTTGACGGTGCCGTCGGGCAGCATGCTGTCCCAGCGTTCCCAGACGGTGGTGGCGCCCATCGTCACGGGATACAGCCAGGACGGGCAGCCCTTCTCCAGCAGCAGACGGTGCGCGAGGTCGGAGCGGCCGACGGAGGTGAGGGCGTCGGTCATCAGCGGGGTGCCGACGAATCCGGTGGCGATCCGGAAGCCGCCCGTACGGACGAGGTCGGCGAGCCTGCGTCCGGCGGCCTCGCGCTGCCCGGGGAGGGACAGCAGGTCCCACTCGAGGGCCATGGCGTACGCGGTCGGTGAGTCGCCCACGATCCGGCCGGCCGGTGTGACGAACGCGCGGGCGAACGCCTCCCGGGTCCGGGCGGCGAGCGCGCGGTACTCGTCGGCCTCCGCGGAGCGGCCCAGCGTCGCCGCGGTACGGGAGACGAGGTCGGCGCAGCGGACCAGGCACGCCGTGGCGACGACGTCCGCCGGGGTGCGGGCGGCGAACGGGTCGTCCGGCGGTGCGGCCGGGTCGAGCCAGTCACCGAACTGGAAACCGCCCGCCCACACGCCGCCGGTGGTCAACGAGGCGATCTTGTCGACCCAGGCACGCGCACTGGCGAACTGGCGTCGCAGGATGTCGAGATCGCCGTAGCGCTCGTGGAGCACCCAGGGCACCACAGCGGCCGCGTCTCCCCAGGCCGCCGCGGTCGGTGACCCGGTGTCCAGGACGTCGGGGACCACCCAGGGCACCGCGCCGTCAGGATGCTGGTCGGCGGCGAGGTCGGCAAGCCAGGAGGAGAGGAAGCCCGCGGTGTCGAAGAGGAAGGCGGCGGTGGGCGCGAAGACCTGGGTGTCTCCGGTCCAGCCGAACCGCTCGTCACGCTGCGGACAGTCCGTGGGTACGTCGAGGAAGTTGCCGCGTGTGCCCCGGACGACGTTCTCGTGGAACTGTTCGAGGTCCGGGTCGGAGCAGGTGAACCAGCCGGTGCGCCGCAGGTCGGTGCCCACGACCACGGCGTGCAGGTCGTCGGCCGTGAGGCCGGGCACTCCGCTGATCTCGGCGTAGCGGAAGCCGTGGAAGGTGAACGAGGGTTCGAGGACGGCCTCGGCGGACTCGGCGAGCAAGTAGGTGTCGATGGCGTCGGCCGTCCGCAGCGGCCTGGTGCACAGTTCCTCGTCCTCGAGGACCTCGGCGTGCCGGACAGTGACCTCGCGGCCCTCCGTGGCATCGCGTACCCGCAGCCGGACCCAGCCGACGACGTTCTGTCCGAAGTCGGCGAGCGTACGGCCGGACGGTGACTCCCAGACCTTCAACGCGGGCAGGACCTCGGTGACGCGTACCGGGGGGCCGTCCGGGGCGACGAGTCGCGCCAGGTCCGTGTCCTCCTCGGGGAGCACGTCCACGGGGCCGCTCGCTTCGCCGGGTGTGTACCGCAGGTCGGTGCGCTGACCCTTGTAGAGGTCGTCGGCGACGATGCCGGTGTCGCGCGCCCGCCACTTCTCGTCGGTGCCGAAGACCTCCACGGACCCGTCGGCGTACCGGACTTCGAGTTGGGCGAGCAGGGCGAGCCGGTCGCCGTAGAGGGCGCGGGCACCCCACCAGCCGAGGTGGCCCCGGTACCAGCCGTTGCCGAGGAGGACCGACAGGGTGTTCTCGCCCGCTGTCAGCAGTGCGGTGACGTCGTGGGTCCGGTAGCGCAGCCGGTGGCGGTAGCTGGTCCAGCCGGGTGCGAGGACCTCGTCACCGACGCGGGTGCCGTTCAGTGCGGAGGTGTAGACGCCGTGAGCGGTGGCGTACAGCCGGGCGCTCACGATCCCGGGGCGCAGGACGAGTGTGCGGACGAGCTCGGGGGCGGGTGCGTCCAGGGCGCCGTGGTCGCGGGGCGTGATGAAGCGGGCGCTCCAGTCGCGCGGGTGCAGCAGTCCCGTCTCCACGGTGGCGGGCGCGCTCCACCCGCTCCAGGCGTTCTCGGAGGCCACCCGGATCCGGACCGTGGCCCGGGTGCGGGAGGGCAGGGGCTCGAAGGGCCACGGCACCAGGATCTGCTCGGCCGACTCGACCCGTACGGCGGTGACGCCGTCCAGCTCGACCTCGTACGCCGTCTGGTGCCAGCCAGGGTCGTCCGTGCGCACCTGCCAGGAGAGGCGCGGGGCCGGGGACCCCACACCGAGCGGGTCGTCCCGGTGCTCGAAGCGGATCGCCGCAACGGTGGTGTCGCGGGGCTCCGGATGTTTCACGGCCATACCCGTCTCCTCTCTGGACGTGGAACGTTCCACGTTTGAAACGACTCAACCATGAGCCGGAGAGGCCGGTGCGTCAAGAGCGGACGGGAAATTGGATTCGCGATTCCGCCGCGCTCAGGGACGCGGCGGGGCGGTGCTGCCGCGCACCACGAGGTGCGGGGTCGAGGCCGTCACGACGGCACGGTCACGGCTCTTCTCGATCCGCTCCACCAGGAGCCGGGCGGCAGTCTCGCCCATCATCGCTCCCGCCTGGTCCACGCTGGTCAGGCTGACCGGGGCGAGGGCGGCCACCGAGGTGTTGTTGTACCCGGCGAGCGAGAGGTCCCCGGGGATGCGCAGGCCGAGTTCGGCGGCGGCGCGGAAGACTCCGGTGGCGGCGACGTCCGCGCCGGCGAAGATCGCGGTGGGGGGTCGTCTCGACGTGAGCAGTTCCATGGCGCCGCGGTAGCCGCCCTCGTCCGAGTACCCCGAGTGCACGACGCGGGCCAGGTCGGCCAGGCCGTGCCGGGCCATCGCCTCGTCGTAGGCGGCCCTGACATGGTGTTCCGGGCGCTGGCGCCACTGGGTGCCGCGCACCGTCGGATGCGACAGGTGGGCGATGTCCCGGTGCCCCAGGCCTACCAGGTGGTCGATGACGAGATCCACGCCGAGACCGTCCTGGTTGACCACGCTGTCGTACGCCGGCGACGGGTCGTGATGGCCGATCACCACGGTCGGCACGTCGGCCGCGATGCGCACCACCTCCTCCCGGGCGACGGCGGGGGCGATCAGGATCAGCCCGTCCATCTGCCGGTCCACCATGGCGTGGATGAGCTTCGTCTGGTCGTCCATCTCGGCGGAGCCGCTG
Source organism: Streptomyces sp. ME02-8801-2C (assembly GCF_033793965.1). NCBI lineage: Bacteria > Bacillati > Actinomycetota > Actinomycetes > Kitasatosporales > Streptomycetaceae > Streptomyces > Streptomyces sp. ME02-8801-2C. Next base: position 241,454 of record NZ_JARAXP010000003.1, read on the forward strand.
GAGCCGATGAACACCGTGAACTCGGTGGTGCGCAGCGTGGCGTCAACCCCCTCCAGGAGGTCGGCGTAGAAGGCGTTGCGGATGCTCGCGAGGAGGATGCCGATCGTGAAGGTGCGGCCCCGCATACCGCGGGCGGCGGCGTGCGGACGATAGCCCAGCTCGGTCATCGCGGTCCGCACCCGCTCGCGCATCGCCGGGCTGACGCCATAGGCGTTGGTCAGCACCTTCGACACGGCGGAGGTCGACACGCCCGCACTGCGTGCGACATCGGCGATGGTCACCCTCTTCGAGCCGCCCGCAGATCGCATGGGAATCCCCACCTCCGTTGCCATGATCACCCCGCCCCACTTCGGCGTTTCCGGAACGTTACTCGCAGATGACTTGACGGCTCCGGGCGGTTCGCCTCAATCTTTGGGGCATTCCGTTTGTGGCACGTTACACGAAAGGGCCGCCACGACCGGCCGAACGGACGGCCCTACCACGGCGGACCGCCAAGGACTTGACGCACGGCCGCCGCGAAGGATCAAGAGGCCGACCCTCCATGCCCCATCTCCACCCGCAGCCCTACCGCACTGGACCCCACCACCCCCACTGAAACGATTCACAGCCGCTCGAACGAAGGAACAACCATGAGGTCAAGCACTCCCGCCAAGACAAGGGCCGTGGTGACCGCGGCCGCCGTTCTGCCGCTCGTGCTCAGCGCCTGCAGCGCCGGTTCGCTCGGCTCCGCCGACGAGGGCGGGAACGCGACGTCGATCAAGCTGCTCGTCGACAACGCGCCCGACAACCTCCAGTCCGCGCAACAGCTGGCCAAGGCCTTCGAGGCGAAGAACCCGAAGATCAAGGTGAGCGTGGAGACGCGTCCCGGCGGTACGGAGGGCGACAACCTCATCAAGACCCGGCTGCAGACGGACAGCATGGACGATCTCTTCGTCTACAACGTGGGATCCCTGTTCCAGCAGATCGACCCGACGAAGACGCTCACACCGATCACGCAGGACCCGTATGTCAAGAACCTCGACGAGTCCTTCCTCCCGCAGGTCACGGTGGGCGGCCAGACCTACGGCGTCCCGCTGGGCTCGGCGCTCGGCGGCGGCGTCCTCTACAACAAGAAGGTCTACGACAAGCTCGGCCTGTCGGTGCCCAGGACCTGGGCGGACTTCATCGCCAACAGCGAGAAGATCAAGGCCGCAGGTATCGCCCCGGTGATCCAGACCTACCAGGACACCTGGACCTCCCAGCTGCTGGTCCTGGGCGACTTCCACAACGTGGCGGCGGCGCAGCCGGACTTCGTCAAGGACTACACCGCCGACAAGGCGAAGTTCGCCACCGATGCGAACGCGTTCAAGGGCTTCGAGCACCTCCAGCAGATCCACGACCTGAAGCTGCAGAACTCCGACTACGCGTCGGCCACCCTCGTCAAGGGCCTGCAGATGCTGGCCACCGGCAAGGGCGCCCAGTACCCGATGCTCTCCACCGTCATCAGCGGCATCAGGACGAGCAACCCGGACCAGCTCAACGACATCGGGTTCTTCGCACTGCCCGGGGACGACGCCGCCACCAGCGGCCTGACGGCGTGGTTCCCGAACGCCCTCTACGTCCCGAGGACGACCACCGGCGACAAGCTCGCCGCGGTCAAGAAGCTCCTCGCGTTCGCGGCGAGCCCGGCCGGCTGCGCGGCCCAGGCCAAGGCGTCGACGCCGACCGGCCCCTACCTGGTCAAGGGCTGCACCCTGCCGACGGACGTACCGACGATCACCAAGGACGTCGCCGCCTACTTCACCAGCGGCGCCCAGAGCCCGGCGCTGGAGTTCCTGTCCCCGGTGAAGGGACCGAGCCTCGACCAGATCAGCGTCCAGGTCGGCTCCGGCATCACCGACGCGAAGACCGGGGCGGCCCAGTACGACAAGGACACCGAGAAGCAGGCACAGCAGCTCGGTCTGCCGGGCTGGTAGGAACGCACGTCAGTGTCTCCCCGCCTTCGGCGACGGGCGCGGGGAGGCACCCGAGAGAGGTCGCACGATGACCACAGTCGTACCGGCCGGGCAACCGCCCGCCACACAGCGGGAATCGGCGAGCAGGGCGCGCCGCTCCCCCGGAACGCGCAGTTCCTATCCCACCTGGTTCTATCTGCCCGCGGCGGCCGTCTACGGGGTGCTGTTCCTGGTCCCCACCCTCGCGTCGTTCTACTTCAGCCTGACCAGGTGGACGATCTTCAAGTCGACCTTCATCGGTCTGGACAACTACACCGACTTCTTCCAGGAACCCGCCCTCGTCAAGGGCTTCGTCAACACGTTCCTGTACGCGGTCGTCACCTCGGGACTCAAGGTCGTCATCGGCCTCCTCCTCGGGATCCTGCTGACCAGTCAGATCCGAGCGCGCGGTTATCTGCGCTCGGTGGTGTTCTTCCCGGTGCTGGTCAGCACAGTGGGCATCGGCATCACCTTCACCGCCTTCATGGACCCCTCCACCGGGGCCATCAACAGGGCCCTGTCGGTGATCGGAATCGACGGTCCCGGATGGCTGACGGATCCCTCGCTCGCCCTGTTCTCGGTGGCGCTGGTCGACGTGTGGAAGGGCGTGGGTCTGGCGACCGTCATCTACATCGCCGGCATCGTGTCCATCCCGGACGAGTACTACGAGGCGGCGAGGCTGGACGGCGCGGGTTCGTGGCAGCTGCTGCGCAACGTCGTGCTGCCGCTGAGCTGGCCGGCCACGTCCACGGTCATCATCCTGTCGCTCATCGGCGGGCTGCGTTCCTTCGACCTCATCTGGGCGATGACCCGCGGCGGACCGGGCTTCAGCTCCGACGTGGTCGCCTCCGTCATCTACAAGCAGTACCAGGCGGGCTTCTACGGCCTGTCGACCGCCGGGAACGTCATTCTCTTCCTGGTCGTGACGGCGGTCGTCGTCCCGCTGTCCCGCTTCCTGGCCCGCAAGGAGGTGCAGCGATGAAGAAGTCCACCGGTACCTGGCTCGGCGTCCTGTCGACCGCCGTCAGCCTCGTGGTCTTCGTCGTGCCGTTCGCGTTCATCGTGCTCACGGCCGTGAAGGATCCGCAGCAGGCTTCCCAGCTCGACTTCTCCTGGCCGCGCCACTTCCGGCTCATCGACAACTTCGTCCAGGTGGTGGAGGCGCGGGACTACATCCTGGTCATCGCGTTCGTCAACAGCGTGATCCTGACCGTCACCAGCGTGACGGCGATGGTCGTCCTGGGCGCGATGGTCGCGTTCGTGCTGCAGCGCCGGATCACCCGCTGGACGGGACTGATCAACTTCCTGGTCCTGTCCGGGCTGATCATCCCGCCGGCCGTGGTGCCCACGATCTGGGTCCTGCAGAAGGCGGGCCTGTTCGGCACGCTGCCCGGGCTGATCCTCGTGGAGGTCGCCTTCGGCCTGTCCTTCTCCATCCTGCTGTTCCGCGCGTTCATCGCCACCATCCCGCGCGAACTCGACGAGGCCGCGATCATCGACGGGGCCTCGCCGCTGCGGCTCTTCTTCCGGGTCGTCCTGCCGATGCTGCGCTCGGTCGTGGTGACGGTGATCGTCGTCCAGTCGGTCGCCGTCTTCAACGACTTCACCAACCCGCTGTACTTCCTGCCGGGCGAGCAGAACGCCACCGTCCAGCTGACGCTGTTCAACTTCCAGAGCCAGTACAGCACCAGCTACAACCTGCTCTTCATGGACATCCTGCTCATCACCGTGCCGCCGCTGATCATGTTCCTGTTCTTCAACCGGCAGATCGTGGCGGGCATGACCGCGGGGGCGGTCAAGGGCTGAGTCTCCGGCGCCCCTCGTACCGAGTACCAACACCTCACCGATACAAAGGAGTCTCGTGTGACCAGCCCACATGCCGGCCTGCATGTCGAAGGCCTCCGTCCCCGGATGCACGGAACCCGGACACCCGGAAGGCGACACCGTTCCCTCCTCGCCGCCCTGCTGGCCGCCGCCCTCGCCGTCCTCGGACTGGTCTCGGCCGGGCGGGCGCAGGCGCTCGGCGGTGACATCCGTATGCACGACCCGTCCGTCATCAAGGTGGGCAACTGCTACTACGGCTTCTCCACCGGGTTCGAGAACGACCCGCTCAATCCCAGCGGTTCCATCACCGAGCGCCGGACGTGCGACGCCACGGCGGCGACCGGCTGGACGAAGATCGGCAACGTCTGGGAGTCCACGCCGTCCTGGATCGCCGGCAAGCTCGGTTCGACGCCCCCGAACATCTGGGCCCCCGACATCAAGTACTTCAACGGCAAGTACCACCTGTACTACGCCGGTTCGCTCTGGGGCACCTCGTACGCGGTGATGGGTCTGGCCACCGCCACCAGCATCGAAGGCCCCTGGACCGACCAGGGCATGGTCACCGACGTCAACTACCCCATCGATCCCAACGTCGACTGGGGACCCGACGGCCGGCTGTACGTCTCCTGGGGCTCCTGGACCGGCTCCGGCACCTATATGCACGTCCTGGACCAGTCCACCGGCAAGCTGTCCACCAGCGACAACAACCTCTGGCACATCGCCGTCGGCATCGAGAACCCGACCATCGTCCTCAACGGCGGCTACTACTATCTGTTCGGCTCCAAGGGCCTGTGCTGCAGCGGCACCAACAGCACCTACTACACGGTCGTCGGACGGTCCACCGCCATCACCGGCCCCTACCTCGACCAGAACGGCACCGACATGGCGTCCGGCGGAGGAACACAGGTGCTCGCGGGCGCCTACCCGAAGGTCGCCGCCGGCGGTGCGGACGCCTACGACGACGGCACGTCGAAGTTCCTCGCCTACCACTATTACGACGGGAACAACTCCGGCCGGGAGGCCCTCGACATCCGCCAGGTCACCTTCGCCGGCGGGTGGCCCGTACTCGCCGCCCCGCTGGGCTCCACCGACAACCGCCTCCTCAACCGCAACAGCGGCAGATGCGCGGACGTCTGGTTCGCGAGCACGGCCGACGGCGGTGCCGTGAACAACGGCAACTGCAATGCCGGGACCAACCAGGGGTGGATCCCGACGCCCAGCGGTTCCAACTACCGCCTGGTCAACGTCAACAGCGGCAAGTGCCTCGAGATCCCGGGCGGCTCCACCGCCGACGGTGCGACGGCCGACCAGTGGACCTGCGACGGCGGCACGCACCAACTGTGGCGCAGGACATCGGTGATCGGCGGCTATGTCACCTTCACCAACGTCAACAGCGGGCTGTGCCTCCAGGTCGCCGGAGGATCGACCGCCAACGGCGCGGCCCTGAGCCAGTCGAGCTGCAACACGGGTATGAACCAGCAGTGGCTCGTCGTCTGAGACCTTGGCGCGTCCGCGGCACCGACCGGTGCCATGGACGCGCCTCCCCTCTTGCGACCCCTCAGCCGGCCAGAGGATCACCCGTGATGAACGTGTGCCTCCCCGAGCCGACGCTGTGCGGGTCGCGGCCTCCCGAAGGGAGCAGCACCTGCGCCGTGGTGTTCGCGGGCAGCTCCACGTCCAGCCGGAACATGCCGTCCCGCCGGGCCCACCGCGCGGACACCTCGCCGTACGGGGTGCGGTAGCTGCCCTCGGCGTGGGTGAGGTCGCCGACCGGGCGGGGGTCGATCACCAGCTCGCGGTAACCGGCCCCGCCGCGCGCCTGGCGGATGCCGACGACTCCGGCGTGGAACCACTCCTCGATCTGGAGCAGGATCATGTGGTTCTTGGAGTTGCCCATGCCCCACTCCTCGGGCACGGTCGTCAGGCCCTGCGGATTGGCGGTGGTGGGTGCCATGAAGTAGCCGTAGCTCGGCCGGGTGTCCTCCTGGAGGACGTCCCACAGAACGTCGTCGCGTCTGCCCTCGTGCAGGGCCCTGATGATCGGGGCAAGCCCGAGGGTGCCGCCGCTGAGGTGCGGCCCGCCCCCGAACGGCTGGTGTGCGCGCACCAGTTCCACCAACGCGTCCAGCACCTTCTCCCGTTCGGACTCCGGTACGAGGCCCTCGTCCAGCGCGAAGGCCTGCGCGGCCTGGGTGGCCCCGGCGCCGCCCCGGTCTCCCTCGGCGGTGTAGCGGCCGAGCGCCGAGTTGTAGAAGGCGTCGTTGAACGCGTCCCTGATGTTGTCGGCGAGGTTGCGGTACTCGGAGGCGTCCGTGTCCCGTCCGATCAGTGCGGCCATCCGGGCCATCCGGTCGGCGACCTGATGGTAGCCCCAGGTTCCGGTAATACGGCCGGAGGTGTTCTCGCTCGCGATCCAGTCGGCGAGGGCGGCGTCGACAAGGTGGGCGTTCGCCCCGGTGCCGGTCTTCCTGGTCCTGATGCAGTTCAGGAACGCCTGCATCCGCGGGTAGTAGCGGCTCATCGTCTGGGTGTCGCCGTACGTCTCGTACAGCAGCCAGGGCACCAGCACGATGCCGTTGCCCCAGTTGATCTCGTCGCCGAAGCGGCCGGTGTAACCCCAGTCGTACACCGGTGCCTTGAGCGCCACGTTGCCGATGTCGGCGCCCGCCCTGGACTGCCCCTCCGCCAGGTGCCGTTGCATGGTGCGCAGGTAGGCCGCGTATCCGAAGGTGCGGTGCACCGAGGCGAAGGGCTGTACGTAGTCGGCGGGGTAGGCGAGCTTCTCGCGGCCGGGGCAGTCCGTGAAGGTGGACATGGTGTTGCTCATGATGGAGTAACGGGCCATGCGGTGAACGCGGTTGACGCGGTCGTCGGACGTGCTCAGGGAGCCGGCGGCCGGTACGTCCGCGTGGATCCGCAGTCCGGTCACCGTGTCCCGGGTCGGTATGTAGCCCTCGGGCAGGCCGGTGACCTGGAGCCACTGCATGCCGAAGTAGTGGAACCGCGGATGCCACCGCTCGCCCCGCTTGTCGCCGTACGTCGTGTAGGCGGCGAACACATCGGTGCCGCGGGCGGCGCCACCGCCCATGATCGACGCCTGGTTGACGGTGCCGTCGGCGTTGAGCGACTCGGCGGGCCGCAGCTGGACCGTGCTGCCTGCGGGCAGGGGGCCGTCGAGTTCGAGTTGCGGCCAGCCGGCGAAGTTCTGCCCGAAGTCGAAGACCCACACGCCGGGTCGGGGCTGGGTGACGCCGACCGGGCGGAGTCTGTCGACGACCTTGAGGGGTTCGGCGACGCGCCAGACCAGTTCGGTGGTCAGGTTGGGCGGCGGGGCGATTCCCGCGCCGACCCAGCCCACGGCCGTGCCGTCGCGCCGCTTCGCCGACGCACCGAGGTCCGCGCCCGGGGCCGTCCAGGCGGGCTGCTCGCGCCGGGCGTCGTAGTCGGAACCCGAGTACCAGTTGGCCGTGGTGGTCGGGCCGAGTGCCGCCCGCCACGAGCGGTCGCTGACGATCGTCTCGACCCTGCCGTCGGTCCTGGTGAGTTCCAGGCGGGCGATGAGCCGTGGGGAGACGGCCGCGCCGGCGCTCGGGTCGGTGCTCGCCAGGGAGTTGCCGGAGCCGGTGACCGCCGCTCCGCTCTCGTGGCCGTGGGAGAGACCGGGTTCGAAGGTGATGCCGGTGCCGTCGGGGCCCGCGGTGCCGATCGCGGTGATGGTGCGGGACTCCAGGCGCACACCGCCGTCGCCGGTGTCGATGTTGACGGTGCCGCCGAGGTGATAGTTGGCCACGCTGTTCACCTTGACGGTGACGGCACCCGGGGCGGCTCGCGCGACCAGGCTGCCGCTGCCCTTGAACTGGCTCTGCCACCAGCTGTACGGGGCGGTCCGGCCGGTCGCCGGGTTGGTCACGGACCGGGTCACCAGCGCCGTACCGTGGCCGAGTTCGACGCCCAGGGTGTTGGCGCCGGGGCGGACGAGGCGGGTCACGTCGTAGGCCCGGTATTCGGTGGAGAGCTGATAGTTGGAGTTGCCCGGAGCGAGCACCTCGTCGGTGACGGGCCTGTCGTTGAGCCACGCCACCTGCAGTCCTACGCCGGACAGGTACAGCCGCGCCCGGACGACGTCCCCCCGGCCCGTGTCCACGCGGAAGGCGCGGGCGAGGAGGGGCAGCGGCTGGTCGACGGTGCGGCCCGGGTACTCGATCCAGCGGGCCTCTCCCCAGTCGGCGCGCTTGAGGAGGCCCATCTCCCACGAGGCGGCCCCGCTCCACGGTGTCGCCCTGCCGTGGTGATCCCAGGCCCGCACCTGCCAGATCACCCGGTCGCGCGAGGCCGGGGCAGGGCCGTGCCAGGCGATGTCGGTCTGGGCCGAGGAGCGGACCGTGCCGCTGTCCCACAGCAGACGGCCCCGGTCGAGGTCCGCCTCCGTGCGGGCGGCGCGAATCCGGTAGGCGGACTGTGTCCATCCCGCGCCGGCGCCGACCACCCGCCAGCCCAGTCGGGGTGCGGGGTTGTCGACGCCTAGGGGCTCGTCCTCACGGCCGTCGACGGTCAGACCGGTGACCCTCGCCCCCCGTCTGTCGTCCTCGTGACCGGCGTGGGCCGTCTGGGCGGGCAGTGCCAACCCGGTCGCCGATACGGCCATCGTCGTGACCACCTGTCTGCGGCTCAACTCTGCTCCACCTGGGACATCGGGCATGTCGAACCTCCGATATGCGATCGATGAGAACGTCTCAGTCGGCTGCTGCGCATCACCGTCGGCCACAGAGGGTGGCCGACGGCGCGTCGGTCAGCTGCCGGACTCGTAGTCGCTGTCCATCTCGGCCAGGACCTTCTCCGGCGTGCTCTGGTCGCTGAAGATCTCCTGGAGACCGCTGAGCATGGTCTGCTGGACCTTGGCGTTGGGCCAGAGCTGGTCCATGAACGGCACGGTCCGGCCGGCTTTGACGAACTCGGACAGCTGGGCGAGGGACGGGCTCGCGACGAAGCCCGTGTCGGACAGGCTGGGCAGTCCCCCCTGCTTCTTGGCGAACAGGTTCATGCCCTCGGGGGACATCACGAAGTCGACGAACTTCAGGGCGAGTTCCTCGTTCTTCGCCTTGGCGTTGACGCCGTATCCGGCGCCCGCCGCCGCGGGTATGAGGGTCTTCGACGGATCGTCGGTGGCCGGCAGTGCCCGGAGGGTGAACGTGCCCTTGGGGTTCTTCTGCTCCAGGAGGGCGATCACCCAGTTGCCCTGGATGATGCCGAGCGTCTTTCCGGTCGCGGCGAGGCTCTGGCTGGCTTCGTAGTTGGTGCCCAGGGGGTTCTTCTGGAAGCAGCCCGTCTTCTCCATCGTCAGGTACTTGTCCAGGGCCGTCAGCCAGGGCGAATTGGCGAAGGTCGCCTGCCCCGCCTGCATCTTCTGGTCGAAGTCGCGGTCGTTGCCGTAGACGGTCGTGGCGACCAGCGCGTACTGGACGAGCTGGGTCACCCAGTTGTCCTGGTTGCCCAGGGCGAAGCCGGGCGTTCCCTTGGCCTTGGCGGCGCGGCAGAAGGCGAGGAGCTCGGTCCAGGTGTCCGGCGGAGTGAGACCGGCCTTCGCCATGGCCTGCTCGTTGTAGACCGCGCCGATGCCGTTCTGTCCGAAGACCGCCGTGTAGGTCCTGCCCTCGTACTGGGCGACGCTCTTGATCGCCTCCGGCAGCTTCACCGCCCACGGCCGGTCGGAGAGGTCGCGCAGATAGCCGGGTTCGGCCAGGGTGTGGGTGGCGCCCGGGTTGCCGTTGCCGGGCCAGACCGACATCACGTCGGGTGCGGTGCCGGAGGACAGCTGGGTGCGGATCTGCTGCTGGTACTGGTCGGCGCCGCTGGTGGTGTAGCGGACCTTGACGCCCGGGTTGGCCTTTTCGAACGCCTTGACGACGTCCTCGACGGAACCCTGGTCGATGGAGGCGAGGGTCAGGGTTCGGGAGCCGCCCGAGCCGCTGTCGGAACCGGCCTTGGTGCCGCCGCTGCACGCGGCCAGCACGGCGACGGAGGTCGTCGCGGCGATCAGAAGGGGGAGTGCGCGTGTCTTCATGATGTCCTTCTCGGGGAAGAGCCACCGGGCATGGGGGACGGTCGGGCGTCGGGGCTCACCCCCGCAGTCCTCCCGCGAAGCCGTTGATGATGCTGCGCTGCAGCACGAAGTAGACGAGCAGGACGGGCAGGACGCTGATCACCAGAGCGGCGAAGATGAGGTTCCAGTCGGTGACGTACTGACCGACGAAGCCGGCGATCGCGACCGGCATGGTCTGCCGGTCGCTGCCGCTGAGGTACAGCAGCGGGGTGAAGAAGTCGTTCCACACCGCGACGGCGTTGAGCACCAGGGCGGTGACGGTGATGGGTTTGAGCATCGGCAGGACCACGTACCGGAAGCCCTGCAGTGGTGTGCACCCGTCGATCAGCGCCGCGTCCTCGAAGTCGCGGGGCAGGGCGCGCAGGAAACCGACGTAGAGGAAGACGGTGAACGGCACCTGGAGGCCGGAGTAGAAGAGGACCAGGGCCCATGGGGTGCCGAGCAGGCCGAGGTCGCGCATGGTCTGGTACAGGGGCAGCGAGGCGAGTTGAAAGGGCAGGACCAGGCCCAGCAGGAAGCCGAGGTACGTGCCCCGGGACCAGCGTGCCGTCGCGCGGGCCAGCGGGAACGCCGCGAGGGCGGAGACGGCGAGCACGATCGCGACGCTGCACGCCGTCACCAGCACGCTGTTGAGCAGCGCCCCGCCCAGCGCGCCCTGCTGCCAGGCCTCGGTGAAGTTGTGCAGCGTGGGCGAGGTGGTGGGGCTGATCGGCGAGGAGGTGTCCGACGCCGGCCGCACGGCCAGGTTGACCAGGACGTACACCGGGAAGCCCACGACCAGGGCGATGGCGATCATCGTCAGTTCCAGCGCGAACGTACGTCCGCGGTAGCGGCTCACGAGGTGGCCCTCTCGTTGCGCGACAGCACGGCGTACTGTCCGGTCGAGACGACGGCCACGATGATCGTGAGGACGACCGCGAGCGCGATGCTGTAGCCGAACTCCCCCAGCGTGAAGGCGTCTTTGTAGATCAGCGTGGAGAGGGTGTCGGTCGCGTGTCCCGGCCCGCCGCCGGTCAACGCGTACACCTGGTCGAAGAGTTTGATCCCGCCGATGATCGACAGCATCAGGTTGATGGTGAGGGCCGGAGCGAGCAGTGGCCGGGTGACCGACCAGAAGCGCCGGACTGCGCCCGCGCCGTCGATGGCGGCGGCTTCGTGGACCTCCTTGGGTACGGACTGGAGTCCCGCGAGGAAGATGACCATGGAGTAGCCCGCGAACTGCCAGACGATGACTCCGACGACGGACCACAGGGCGACCGTCGGGCTGCCCAGCCAGTCCTGCCGCAGCCCGTCCAGTCCGACCGCGCCCAGCAGGCTGTTGACCGCGCCGTCGGGGCCGAGCAGGTTGCGCCAGAGGTAGGCGGTGACGATCGGGGTGATCACGGCCGGGGCGAACAGCAGGACCCTGAGCACGTTGCGGGACCTGATGGCCGAGTTGACCCCGAGGGCGAGCAGCAGGCCCAGCGCGTTCTGGATGACCGTGATCGACACGGCGATGACCAGTGTGTGCCGGATGGCCTGCGTCGCGTCGGGATCACGGAGCAGTTCGGAGAAGTTGTCGAGGCCCACGAAGGAGAAGTGGGGGTCGAGGCCGTCCCAGTCGGTGAAGGCGTAGTGGACACCGCGGACACTCGGCACGAGGACGACGAAGGCGAAGAGCAGTACCGCCGGCAGGGCGAACCACCAGGGCGGGGTGTTTCGCGCCCGCCGGACACCGGGAGCCGGTTCGGTGTCCGGAAGCTGCTCGAACGGGGCCGCGGTCACCAGCACACCTCCTTCCGCGAATCGGTTCACGACTCGATGGGTAACGTTACCCACGAGGTCGTGGCCAGACCTTAGAGAGCGTCCTGTGTGACGTCAAGGGCCCTCCGTAGACTCGGCGTCAGCGTTTCCCAGCGGAAAAAGGAATCGAATGGAGCCACCAGCTCGGCGTCGTCGCGTGACGATCGTCGATGTCGCACGCCACGCCCAGGTGTCCACCACCGCCGTGTCCAAGGTGCTGCGCAACGCGTACGGGGCGAGCCCCGAGATGCGCGAGAAAGTCCGCCGCGCGATCGACGAACTCGGCTACCGGCCGCACGCGGGGGCGAGAGGCCTGCGCGGGCAGACGTACACCATCGGTGTGATGCTCCCGGACATCCGCAACCCCTTCTTCCCCGAGGTTCTCGACGGCATCACCGACTGGCTGGGGGACACGGAGTACCAGGTACTGCTGGGCCCCGGCTGCAACGGCGAGAAGGAGGAGGCCCGGGTCACCGAGGCGATGGTGGACCGCGGTATGGACGGCCTCATCCTGGTCGCGCCCGTCTCACCCCGCCCCCACCTCGAACACATCGCCTCCTCCGTGCCGACCGTCGTCGTCGGCCGGCACGGCTCGTCCGAGCTGTACGACACGGTGGTCGACGACGACGTGGAGGGCGCGCACCTGACCGTCGCACACCTCGCCGGACTCGGGCATCGCCGCATCGCCCACATCGAGCACCACGAAACCGACCCGACGCGCCTGGCCGAGATGCCCAACGCCCGCCGCGCCGACGGATACCGGCAGGCCATGCGGACACTCGGGCTGGCCGACCACATCGACGTGGTCTCCACCACCTACACCCAGGAAGGCGGCTACCGGGGCGCACAGGAACTGCTGGCGCGCCCGACGGTTCCCACGGCCGTCTTCGCGGGCGCGGACATCGTGGCCATGGGCGCCCTGGAGGCGATCAACGAGGCCGGGCTCTCCGTTCCCGGCGACATCTCGGTGGCCGGTTACGACAACACCACCTTCGCCGCGCTCGGTCCGATCTCGCTGACCAGCGTCGACCAGGCGGGCCACGAGATCGGCGGGAACGCCGCCCGGCTGCTCCTGGAGCGGATCTCCGACCGGCACAAACGCACGGACCAGGTCAGGCTGTCGCCCACGCTCGTCCCGCGCCGGACGACGGGACGGCCGCCGGAGTAGGGCGCAGGGGAAGCCGCGGGGGAAGCCGCGGGGGTCGTTCAACCATTCGATTGAATGTGGGATTCCCCTCGTGGGAAACGTTGCCCATCCGCGGCTCGCGTGGCAAAAATGGAGCTGCCCGGCGCCCTGACCCGTCCCCCAGCACCGGACGGCTTCACTACGCCACCCCCCAGCAGAGAGGTCTCCTCAGCGTGTCCAGCTTCCTCAGCAGACGACATGTCCTCGCCACCGGAGCGGGCGCCGCCCTCGGTGTCGGCACGGTCGCCGCGAACGCCGCTCCGGCCACCGCCTCCCCCGCGAACTCCCGAGGCGCCACCCGGGACAACCCCCGGGGCGAGGAGAGAAGGACCCTCGACGAGCTCTACCGCGCCGCTCTCGCGGAGGGCGGCAAGCTCGTCGTCTACGCCGGCGGCGACACGCCGACCCAGCAGGACGGCACGAAGGCGGCCTTCAAGGCCCGCTTCCCCGAGATCGACCTGACGCTGGTCGTCGACTACAGCAAGTACCACGACGTCCGCGTCGACAACCAGTTCGCGACGGACACCCTCGTTCCGGACGTCGTCCAGTTCCAGACCCTGCAGGACTTCGACCGCTGGAAGCGGCAGGGCCGTCTGCTGCACTACAAGCCCGCCGGGTTCTCGAAGGTCTACGACAGGTTCAAGGACCCGGAGGGCGCGTGGGTGGCCACCGGCGCGATCGCCTTCAGCTTCATGTACAACACGGCCGCGGTGGGTGCGAGGACCCCGCTCACCCCGCGCGACCTGGTCGACCCGAAGTGGAAGGGCAAGATCGCCTCCGCCTTCCCGCACGACGACGACGCGGTGCTGTACCTCTTCACGCTGTACGCCCGGAAGTACGGCTGGGACTGGGTCGCCAAGTTCGCCGCTCAGGACGTGCAGTTCGCCCGCGGCAGCAACTCCCCCGGTGACGCCGTCTTCGGCGGCCAGAAGACGATCGGGGTCGGCACCGCCGGGTCCGCGGTCGGCACCTCTCCCGTGACGTTCGCCATCGGCGCCGGACACCCGTTCATGGCCTGGGGCCAGCGCATGGCCGTCCTCAAGGAGGCCAAGAACTCCACGGCGGCCAAGCTGTTCCTCAACTGGCAGCTGTCGACGGAGATGCAGAACGGATCCTTCAACGGCTGGTCCGTCCGCACCGACGTCACTCCCCCGGCGGGCCTGAAGCCGATCTGGGAGTACCCCAACGCCTACGTGGACGGCTTCCCCCGCTTCATGTCCGACCGCGCCGAGGTGGAGCGCTGGAAGCAGACCTTCGCCCTGTACTTCGGCGAGGTCAAGGGCGACCCGACACCCGGCTGGCTGGGGCTGCACCCGGGCGCCTAGAGACGAACGGATGCGCCGACCGCCGCTTCGGAGCGGCGATCGGCGCATCGCTGTTCCCAGGACGCCCGTGTCTCCCATGTCCGCCCACGTGACCCACGCCCGTCAGAGGGTCAGCGTTCGGCCGCCGTCGAGAGCTGCGGGGAAGAGTCCTCCACCCGCAACAGATAGGCCGCAGCGCCGGCGTAGGAAGCCTCGACGACAAAAACCGCGATCAGCACCGCATGGGGCCACCCATCCGCCACGAAGCTGACCAGGCGCCCCACCGCCAGGCCGCTCATGAAGGTGAACAGCGTGACGAGCGAAGTCCTGCTGTAACGCGTGTTGACGGCTCCCAGGCAGAACAAGACCGCCATGGCTACGAACAATGCCCCGGAACCGCTCCTGAAAATGTTCGCCTCCGATGGCGACTGGATGTCGACCCCGTAGACGTCGAGCAAGAGGTGCGGAGCCAAGAGATAGATCAACCCGATCACGGCGACCCCGAGGCCCGCGGAACCAAGGACCATCTTCTTCAGATTCATTCTTCTGTGACCTCCGGTTTGGGAGCTCATCGAAGAAGCTCCAGAACAAGCGGGACGAACTGCTCGCGGTGTGGGAAGCACGCGGTCCATCAGCATCCGACCCTTGGACGGGTGGGCCTGCGTCGGTCTGCTGTGGTCAGGCTTCTGAGCTCCTTGCCGCCGGCCGGTCGCTCCTGCCGCGTGCCAGCGAGGCGAGGATTTCCTTGCGGCAGACATCGAGGATTTCGTCCGCCAGTGGAGAACCGTCCGGGCATGCCCGCGACAGCATGATCGCGCCGACCGAATGGGCGAGCATGTCGATCACCGTGGTGCGCGCCACGCGCTGTTCCGCATCCTCCGGTGTGTCGCCCTGGGACTGAAGGGCCGTCACCAGGCTCTCGATCCCGGCTGCGAACTCTGTTTTGATGCCCGCCGGCTGACGTGCGGCGTCGCCGCTGAGGGCCGCGATGGTGCAGCCGTCGCCGCGCCCGTCACGATGCTCCCGGGAGACATAGCTCTCGACGAACTCGGTGGGGCCCACGCCTTCTGCCCGTGCCGCGGTCTGCGAGAGCCCGCTCGCGGACGCCTCGGCCATCAGGTCGGCCTTGGAGCCGAAGTGCTTGTAGAACCCGCCATGCGTGAACCCGGAGGCTGCCATCAGTTCCGCCACGCCGACACCGTCATAGCCGCGCTCACGGAACAGTCTGGCCGCTGTCGCGACGATGTGTGCGCGGTTCTGCTCCGCCTGCGCCTTGGTGACCCGCATGCGCCCGCCCCTTCCACGGTCGACGCTCAACGCTCGACGGCCAAGCATACATAGATGTCGATCCACATCTAAGAGGTTGACTTTTTAAATTATGGTCGTCATCGTATTGCTCACCCGCTCCAGAAAGGCTCAGGCCATGAGTGATACGCATGTGACCGCACCGACCCAGTACGTCGAGGTCGACGGCGACCGATTCGCCTACCGGCGCTGGGGCAAGCCCTCCGGCGTCCCGATCTTCCTCGTCCAGCACCTTCGCGGGGGAATGGACCACTGGGACCCCCTGCTCACCGACGGCCTGGCCGAAGGCCGCGAGGTGATCCTGTTCAACGGGCGCGGCATCGCCTCCTCGTCCGGCACACCGCGCAACCGGATGGAGGACATGGCCGACGACATCGCCGCGGTCATCCGGGCGCTGGGGCTGGAGCAGGTCGATCTGCTCGGCTTCTCGATCGGCGGCTGGCAGGCGGAGGAAGTCACGCTGCGCCACCCCGAACTGGTGCGCAAGCTCATCCTGGTCGGCACCGGCCTGCGGGGCGGGGACCCGACGATGGACCCCAAGGTGCCCGAGGTGGCGACGAATCCGGTTCCCACCGTGGAGGACTTCCTCTTCCTGTTCTTCGGCCGCTCGCAAGCCGCGGCCGAAGCGGGCCGGGCCTTCTGGGAGCGCCGCCACCAGCGGACCGACCAGGACCCGCCGAGCTCGCCCGCAGTCGCACAGGCACAGCTCGAAGCGGCCACCGCCTACGGGGAACCGCTACCGGGCGAGAATCCCTACGCCTACCTGAACGCGATCACCCAGCCGACGCTGGTCCTCAACGGTGAGAACGACGTGATGATCGCCTCGATCAACTCCTGGCACCTCGCCCAGAACATCCCGAACGCCCAACTGCTCATCTACCCCGACGCCGGGCACGGAGCGCACTTCCAATACCCCCAGCGGTTCCTGAAGCACGCCCTTCAGTTCCTCGACGAGTAGGACCGGCGAGGACGCCGTCCACTTGGCCGGTCACAGGGTGCGTCGTATCCCGCGACGAGGCTCGATCCGGGCGAACCTGTCTGGCGATAAGGATGTCGCGGTCGCCGGCGTGCCGGCGGCCCATCTCGATGAGGTCGACAACCTCCCGGCGGAATTGGGCGGCGGTCGTGCTGTACACCAGCGGTACCACCGGGCAGCCCAAGGGCGCCGCACATCCCCACCCCGGCCTTGGCTGCCGATCGGACACGCTCGCTGACCGCCGGCGCCCATTCCTCAATCACTACGAACAGAACGGCAACATCCCATGAGTCAGCCCAGCACTGTCCGCCTCGAGCAGCCGACGCCGCAGATCGCCAAGATCACGTTCGCGAACCCGCCGGTGAACCTGGTGGTTCCCGAGACCCTCGTCAGGTTGCACGAGATCGTCGCGGGGTTCGAGACGGACCCCGACCTCCAGGTCGTCGTCTTCACCAGCGAGGTCCCCGACTACTTCTTCAACCACTTCGACGCCTCCCAGGCCGGCGGCATCCCCGCGCCCGAACAAGAGGGCGGCAACCCGGTCTGGACCGACATGGTCCTGCGGCTGAGCAAGGCCCCGTACGTCAGTATCGCCGCCATCCGTGGCCGCACCCGCGGCGCCGGCAACGAACTGGCCCTCGCCTGCGACCTGCGCTACGCCAGCCGTGAGAAGGCGCTCTTCTCACAGCCCGAGGTAGGCCTCGGCCTCGTCCCCGGCGGAGGCGGAGCCGAGCGGCTGCCCCGTTCGATCGGCCGCGACCGGGCGCTCGAGGCCATCCTCGGCAGTGCCGACTACGACGCCGACCTGGCCGAGCGCTGGGGCTGGGTCACCCGAACCCTGCCCGACGCCGAACTCGACGCCTTCGTCGACGCGACGGCCGCCCGCCTCGCCTCCTTCGACCGGCAGGCACTGGCGACCGCGAAGTCCCAGGTAAATCGGGCGACACTGCCGCCGGACGCCGATCTCGTCGCTTCCTTCGCCGCGTTCGGGAACACTCTGACGCAACCTGGGTTCCTTTCACGAATGGCCGGACTCGGCGCAGTCGCCGCCGACAAGGGGCTCGACGTCGAGTACCGGCTCGGCGAGTACATCGGCCTGGTCAACCAGACACCCTGATCCACCTCACCCTGCTTCTGGACCTGCTGGTCCCCAGGTACCGAACGCCCTCGGGGCGAGTTGGGCCGGACCGACCAGGGACATAGCATCCAGTGGGACGACAGGAAGAACAGACTCGATCAAGTCAGGGGAACGAGCCGGAGTGACAGGTGGGACGGCCCGGTTGCGAGTGCCGGTGGGCGAGGACGCGGAGCGCTGGGTCACACGCGTGGGCTGTCGTCGCATCCTGCTCATCGTGCACAACGTGACGTCCGCGACTCGCCTGCTCGACGTACTTCCGCTGTTCAACAGCGATGTTCGCGTGCAGTTGTTCGCCACCTGCACGGGTTCATCTCCCTTCCTTGCGGGAGTACCCGAGTTGTTGGCTCAGGCGGGGCTGCCTGTCCTCCCCTGGGACCAGGCCAAGGACACGGAGTTCGATCTGGCGGTGGCCGCGAGCTATGGCGGCGAACTCGGCTCAATACGCGGCAAGTTGGCCGTTTTGTCCCATGGGATGGGATACAACAAGAAATTGGCGACACCGGACACCGGACACCGGACACCGGTCTTCGGTATGGCGCCGGACTGGCTCCTGGAGGACGGCCGTCCGATCGCGTCCGCCACGGTGCTGTCCCACCCCGAACAGTTGGAGAGGCTTCGCTCGGCCTGCCCCGAGGCGGTGCCCACCGCGGTACTGGCCGGGGATCCTTGCTACGACCGTATCCTCGCCGCTCTCCCGCAACGCGACCGCTTCCGCCGTGCGCTGGGCGTGCGGCCCGGCCAGCGGCTGATCGTCATCAGCTCGACCTGGGCAGCGCGTTCCCTCTTCGGCGGTGCCGGACCAGGAGAAGCGGGCGAGCCGGGTACGGATGATCTGTTGCCCTGGCTGCTGTCGCGTCTGGCGGCGGAGCTGCCGGCCGATGAGTACCGGACGACCGCTGTGCTGCATCCGAATATCTGGTACGGCCATGGTCCCGGCCAGGTCCGTGCGTGGCTGGACAACGCGCGGCGAGCCGGCCTCGATGCGATTCCGCCGCTCGACGGGTGGAGACAGGCCCTGATCGCCGCCGACTGCGTCCTCGGGGACCACTCCAGCGTCACCTACTACGCGGCATCCATAGGCATCCCCGTCCTCCTCGGCGCGTTCCCCCAGGAAGACCTCGACCCGCTCTCCCCGGTGGCCGCCCTCGGCCGTACGGCTCCCCGTCTCCTGCGCCGGGGCAGCCTCCGCGCACAGATCGACCGGGCGATCACCTCGCACAACCCCGGCCGCTACGGGGAACTGGCGGAGCAGACCAGTTCGTCGCCAGGAGAGTCGGCTGCCCTGCTGCGCCGCCTGTTCTACGGCCTCATGGACATACCCGAGCCCCCAGGGCACCCGGCGCTGCTCGACCCGCTGCCACTGCCGCCGTACACGCCCGCCCGCGTCACCGCGCCGGTCCGCGTCCTCGTGCGGCACATCAGTACGGATCCGCCGGAACTCGCCCTCGTCCGGTACGCCGTCGTCGGCGACGAGCCGGGTCCGTCGGAGGACCCGGCGGTGCGGGTCGACACCGCGCACGTGGTGGTCGACGAGGAGACACGGGAGACCGGCCGGCTGCGCGTCGCCGACGTCGTCGTACGCCATGCCGCCGGGGACGATCCACGGCTCGGCCCGCCGGCCGTCTGGACGTCGGAGGCGCTGGACCGCTATCCGTACTGCGGGCTGGTCGCCTATGTCGACGGCCCGGACCGCTGTGTCGTACGCACCCGCGAGGGAGACCTTCTGCGGCTTTCCGCCGCCACGGAACTCGACGGTCGGCCCGACCTGGGCGATCCCGCCGTCTACGCCTCCGCGCTCCACGCCTGGCTCGCGAGCGGGCAGCCTCTGGACGAGGCCCTCCCCGCGATCACCGTACGCACCGGCGCCACGGCACATCACGTCACCGTCGAACTCCTCCCGTCGCCCCCACCACCGACCGAGGCTCATGCCTCCGGTTCGGCGAGCCCCATCCGGATCCGCTCGGCACCCACCCGGTCACCGTTGCCCTCGTAGTGCGCAGCGGCGGCGCGAAGATCATCCGCCGCCTCCGCCTGACGGTCCGAGAGACGGTGGCACCGGGCCCTCGACTCGAAGACATCGGCGAGTTGCAGCCCCGCGCCCGCCGTTTCCATGGCCTTGACGGCCTTGTCCAGGCACACCCGCGCCAGGTCCGTGTCCCCCGCCTCCAAGTGGGCCTCGCCCAGACTCATGTAGACACGGCCCTCGTTGTAGGCGTCACCACCGTCGGGCAGCTGACGGAACCGCACCAGCGCGTCGTTGAGCCGAGCGAGAGCCTCCGCGAACTGCCGCTGCTTCGTCAGGGCACGGCCGATGTGGTGCTCCAGCAGGGCCGTGGCACGAGGAAGGTCCGCCCACCCGTCGTCGCCCTCCCGGATCCGCCCAAGGATCTCCCGCGCCTCCTCGAAGCACCGCTGGGCATCCGCGTACTTCCACCGCTTGAGGCGGAGCAGCCCCAAAGCCTCGACTGCGCTTGCCTGCCCGCGATGGTGGCCGCAAGCCTCGTCCGCGACTCCGGCCTTCGCGAGTGCCTGCTCGGCGTCGTCCGCCCGCCCGGCTCCCATATGTCCGAAGGCGAGTTGCACCAGCATCCGGCCCACCGCGCGCCGGTCACCGAACTCCTCAGCGCAGCGCCGGGCGGCCTCGACTCCGAGCAGATGCGTGTCGATCCACTGGGCGTGGAAGCCGAGCAGCAGATGCAGACCCCACATCGCCTCGCACAACTGCCATACGAGGTCGTCGAAGCCGTGGTGATCGGCCGCCCGGATGGCAGCCGCGAGGTTCTCCCGCTCACTACGCAGTTGCGCCAGCGCGTGCCTGCCGTCCGCCGGATCACGGTCCGCCGGCAGAACGAGTGCCCGATAGGCGGGGCCGAGCCGCCAGCGCAGCGGCATGACCCGGAAGTCCGCTTCCGCCGCCCAGCGCAGATACCCGACCACCACCCGCCGGACCCCGGCGGACATACGGCCATGACCGTCCTCGGTCACGGCGAGCTCACGTGCGTGCGCCCGCGCCAGATCGTGGAAGCGATAGCGCTCCTCACCGACCTCCTCCAACAGATGCACCCTGGCCAACTGCTCCAGCAGTTCCCGGGCCTGGTCCTCCTCCACGCCGGCGGCGTGGGCGGCGCACATGACGGTCACGGTCGGCCACGCCCACCCCGCGATCGCACGATAGAAGGCGGCACACTCGGGCGTCAGTTCGCGGTACGAGGCATCCTGCGCGCGGCGAACGGGATCGATGAAACCACCTGAGTCGTCGGCGCTTCCCGATCGCATGGCGTCGCCTCCCCCGCTCTGGCCGTGGATCCGTTCGGACAACTCTCGCGCCACCCGCTCCCATGCCAAGTGCTCTCGGACCGCGAGGCCGGCACCCGTGGTGCACAACGCGAGTGGAACACCACCGGCCGCCTCAGCCACAGCCTGAACGACCGCGTCCGGAGCCGCCGCGCGCTCGCTCCCCGCGACCCGCCGGAGCAAAAGGACGGAATCCGCGGTCGACAGCGGTCCAAGGACGCGCGGGCGGGCCCCGTGCTCGGCCACGAGGCGGCCCAGCCGGTGCCGACTCGTCACCAGGACGAGGCACCCGGGCGACGCCGGGAGCAGGGGGACGACCTGGGCGTCGGAATGGGCGTTGTCCAGTACGACCATCATGCGCCGGTCGGCCGTGCAGTCGCGGAACAGATCGCGCTGACGGGCCTCATCGCCGGGCACCATGGCGGGCGGAACCCCGAGCCTCTCCAGGAACCGCGCCAGCACGTCGGAAGGCGGGAGAGCCGTGCCGGAGGAGGCGCCGGCCAGGTCCACGAACAGGATCCCGTCAGGAAACCGCTCCCGCAGTGCGTATGCGCAGTGAACGGCGAAAGCCGTCTTACCGATGCCACCCGGCCCGGTGAGGGCGGCAATCGTCGGCGCGCCCGGTAGGGGATCCGCATCGTCCAGCAGTGCCGTGATCCACGCGATCACGTCCTGGCGGTCCGTGAACACCGCGGTCGCCGGCGGCAGCATCTGCGGACGGGAGGCACCGTGAGCCACGGCAGGCACGGCACGCGGCGCCAGCCAGGAGGCCTCCCGGACCCACTCCGCGACCTCGCGGGCGGCTTCCGGTGATCTGCGGGCGACTTCCACCAGCCGTAGCGCAGCAGCCCTCTGCTCCTGCTCGGTGACGGGCAGAGTGGGCTGCTCCTCACCGCCTCCGGAACCGGCGCCCGCTCCCCCGTCCTCGGTCCGTGCCCGGCCCAGCAGTCCGCAGAGTCGCTCGGATGTCCGCCTGCCCATCTCGCCGCCCGCTCCGGAAAGAGCCCCCGAGGCGACGGTGCCGACAGCTGAGAGCGCCATACTCATCAACGGTTCCACCCAGGACTCCCCCAACTCGCCGGTCCCGCAATGGTATCGACAAGATCGAAGCACGGGGGAAAAGGCCGATGCCTCAGAATCGGCCCCGGCCCCTTGTCGCACCGTTTCTCCGGAACGACCCGCACACGCCCGTTGGCGTCTGCACACGCGCCCCTTCGCGCGAACAGGAGTTGGGTCAGCGTCAGTCGTCAAGGGAGGGTCGGCTGTCCCCGGGGTCACGGTGTGCGTCGCCTGAGGGAGGTTCGGAGAGTGCCGCTTGGCGTAGGTGCTCGGCCAGCGCCGCGGTGGCCGTCGGTGAGGCGCGGTCCTTGACGCCCCAGGCCAGCAGATGGTGGCGGCGAGCCCAGGGGTCCTGCAGTTCGCAGATGTCGAGTGGCTGGTGGAGATCGATGGCGCGGCGCGGCACCACGGCGAGCCCGACGCCGACGGCAACGAGGGCGACCAGGACGTGGAGGTTGGCGACGGTGGTGCGGTAACGGACCACCGGAGCGTGTGGTCCCAGGTGCTTCTCGATCCAGCGGCGCAGCGAGGAGTCGACGTCGAGCCCGACGAGAGGGTGCTCGGCGACCTCGCCGTACGTCAGCGCGGTCCGCCCGGAGAGGATCCCTCCGGCCTGGCCGATCACGACGAGGGAGTCGTCACCGAGGGGCTCCAGGTGCAAGCCGCAGTCGCGGGCCTCGTCGTCGAGGACTACCCCCAGGTCCGCCTCGCCGTCGGTGAGCATCCGTACGGTCTGTGGGGTGCGGCTCTCGGACACGGTGACGTCGACTTCCGGGTGCGCGCGGAGGAACGAGACCAGGGCCCGCGGCACGAGCCGATGCATCGCGGAACCGCCCCCCAGCAGGATCAGCGGAGCGGTCGGTGACCTTGTGTAGCTCGCGACCGCGCTTTCGAGGCGCGCGGTCCGGACCAGCACGTCACGTGCATGGCGGGCCAGAGTCGTCCCCGCCGGGGTGGGCCGCACGCCCCGCCGACCGCGGATCAGCAGCGCCACGCCGGCGTGACGCTCCAGCGAGCGCACCCTGGCGCTGGCCGAAGGCAGGCTCAGGTGCATCCGGTGAGCACCCGCCGTGATGGACCCCTCGTCCACGATGTGGAGAAAGAGCCGCAGGTCGTCCAAGTCGTAGCGCACCGTGCCAGCCTATGGCTCAGCCTTAGGCTGGGTCCGTTGATTACACATTGTGGACCCGACTGGTGACGGGTGATGCTCGGCGTGTGCTCGAGATACTGCTCGTCCTGCTGGCCGGTGCCGCCGCCGGAGCGTTGAACGCCATCGGCGGTGGAGGTACGTTCGTGGCACTGCCCGTTCTCGTCGCGTTCGGCCTGTCCCCGGTGACGGCGAACGCGTTGTCCCGGGTCGCCCTCGTACCCGGGGCCGTGGCCGGCGCCTGGGTCTACCGACGCGAACTCACCCCGGTCGGGCCGACATCCACAAAGTCCCTGACGGTGGTCAGTGTGGTCGGTGGCGGAGTCGGCGCCGGCCTCTTGCTGGCACTGCCCGCATCGTCCTTCGACGCCGCCGCTCCCTGGCTGCTCGCCTTCGCCACGGTGGTCCTCGCCTTCGGACGCAACCTCTCCAAGGCGTTGGACACCGCGCTCGGGCGCTCGGTCGGCATGAATTCCCGGGCCGTCCTGATCGGCCAGTTCGTCCTCGCCGTGTACGGGGGATACTTCGGCGGTGCCGTAGGCATCATGATGCTGGCCCTGTGGAGCATCGGCCTCGGCCTCGACGCCTCGGTCAGCAACCCGATGCGGATCGCGCAGCTCGCGGCCATCTATCTCAGCGCGACCGTGCTGTTCCTCATCGCCTCGGACACGCTGAGCTCTCCGCTTCTCCTCACCGGCATGCTGGTCGGCGCGATGGCCGGTGGCTTCGCCGGCGCCCACCTCGCCCGCCGTCTCCCCGCCCGGCTGCTGCGGGGTGTCATTCTGGCCACCGCCGTGATCACGACCGTTCTGTACTTCCTGCGCGGCTGACACCGCGGAGAGCCGCGGTGATCAGCTCCCGTCGTCGGAGCTGAGGCTGACAGCCGTCCCGATCGGCGAGCACCAGCTACGACCCGACGGCACCACCGGTTCGCCGGGCGCCAAGCTGGCCGACGCCGTCCGAGTACTCGCGGCCGCGCAGCGGTTTTTCGAAGCTGCGGCCGCTTTCGAGCGCGTGGGGGGCGCCGACTGGCAGCTCATCGGTGATGTCCTGGAGGTGTCTCCGCAGACCGCGCGAGTGCGCTTCGCGACGGCCGAGGCCGGCTTCCGGGAGGGACCGCGCTTCCCGGAAGGATCGAAGCCGACAGTGAGACGGGCTTGTCGGTCCGATTCCGCAGGCGTGCTCGGTGCCGCGCTGAATGACGATGTCACCGTGCCTCATGATCGTCTCGCCCGTTTCGAGCAAGAGGCACGCCGCCCCGGAACACGGTGACAATGAGGCTTTTCCAACTTTTCCACGGGCTGGGGCGGTTGGGGTGACCGGAGGACGAAGCTCCTGGCAGATGGGTTGTCGACCAAGACCAACCTTCTCCGCCAGGAGATTCGTCGTGCTTGTTCTACCAAGCAGCCGGGTGATGCATCGTGGTTCTCGTCAGTGCTTCGGGGCCGGTCCAGGCCGGACGTCGACAGCGTCGCGCAAGAAGCTGCGCTCGGAGTAGAACGTGGCTCGTTTCGCCCAGCCTCGTTCGGTCAGGTAGTCCAGGAGCCAGCGGTTAATGCGCTCCATCTCGCGCTGCACGAGCTCGACCTCGGGAGCCGCCAAGAGCGAGCAGTGATCGAAGAAGATGCCGTAGACGCGGCATAGCCCGCACATCGAGGCGCCAGCGTCGAACTCAGGTACTCCTCGAAACCATCCGGAGTGCCCTCGACATCAGGGTCGGTCCCCGTGTACCGGCTCCGCCCCCGTCGCATCTTGGCCGGAGCGCCCCGGTTGCCGGCTACCACTCGGCCGCCTCCGGCGCACCATGGCCGCTGTTGCACACGTGACCCGCGCCCGGTCAGCGTCGATACTTCCGAGAGTAGGCATATGGAATCGTTCAACCCGTACACCAACCGCATCTGATACCCCGTCATCAAACTCGGCATTGAGTCAGCATCAGCCCCGCCGGAGCCCTGCCCCGATCGCCATGCACCGCCATATGCACCGCCATGCACCGCCATGCACCGCCAAGATCGACAACTGGCACAACCCACTCTGACCAGCAGAGACTCAGGTCAGAGGCTCATCTACTAATCTCACCAGGAGGTACCCGTGAAGATGCTCATCAACGTTCCGGAGACCGTGGTCGCCGACGCGCTGCGGGGTATGGCGGCGGCCCATCCCGAGTTGACCGTCGATGTGGAGAACCGGGTGATCGTGCGGCGGGACGCGCCCGTTGCCGGAAAGGTCGCTCTCGTCTCAGGTGGCGGTTCGGGCCACGAGCCGCTGCACGGAGGGTTCGTGGGGCCGGGGATGCTGTCCGCGGCCTGCCCGGGTGAGGTGTTCACGTCTCCCGTGCCCGACCAGATGGTGCGGGCCGCGGCTGCCGTGGACAGCGGGGAGGGCGTGCTGTTCATCGTGAAGAACTACACCGGCGACGTCCTCAACTTCGACATGGCGGCCGAACTCGCCGAGGACGAGGGCATCCAGGTCGCGAAGGTCCTCGTCAACGACGACGTCGCCGTGACCGACAGCCTCTACACGGCCGGGCGGCGTGGCACGGGCGGCACCCTGTTCGTGGAGAAGATCGCCGGTGCGGCGGCGGAGGAGGGACGCCCGTTGGAGCGGGTGCGCTCCATCGCCCAGCGGGTCAACGACGGTTCCCGCACCTTCGGCGTCGCACTCGGCGCCTGCACCACCCCCGCCAAGGGCAGCCCCACCTTCGATCTGCCGTCGGGTGAGCTGGAGTTGGGCGTGGGCATCCACGGTGAACCCGGCCGGGAGCGGCGCCCGATGATGACGTCGGGGGAGATCGCCGACTTCGCGGTGGAGGCCGTACTGGAGGACCTGAACCCGCGCAATCCCGTGCTGCTGCTGGTCAACGGGATGGGCGCGACGCCACTGCTGGAGCTGTACGGGTTCAACGCCGAGGTGCAGCGCGTGCTGGACGGGCGCGGAGTCGCCGTGGCCCGCACGCTGGTCGGCAACTACGTCACCTCGCTCGACATGGCCGGTGCCTCGGTGACCCTGTGCGAGATCGACGAGGAACTGCTGCGGCTGTGGGACGCGCCGGTGCGTACGGCGGGTCTGCGCTGGGGCATGTGAGCCCGTCCGGGCGCGAACCGGCGGTCACAGCCGGGTTCGACAGCGAAACCGACGTACCTACCACGCAAGGAGAACCCTGTGCTCGACGCCGACTTCTTCCGGCGCTGGCTGACGGCGACGGCCGTGTCCGTCGACCGTGAGGCGGAGCGGCTCACCGCTCTGGACTCGCCGATCGGCGACGCCGACCACGGCAGCAATCTGCGCCGCGGCTTCAACGCCGTGGCCGACGTCCTGGAGAAGGACGCGCCCGACACGCCGGGCGCCGTCCTCACCCTCGCCGGACGCCAACTGATCTCGACGGTCGGCGGCGCCTCCGGACCCTTGTACGGAACCCTGCTGCGCCGGACGGGCAAGGCGCTCGGCGAGGCGGCCGAGGTGAGCGCGCCGGACTTCGCGCAGGCGCTGCGCGCCGGGGTGGACGCGGTGATGACGCTCGGCGGTGCGGTGCCCGGCGACAAGACGATGATCGACGCTCTGGTGCCCGCCGTGGACGCCCTCGGTGACTCGTTCGCCGCCGCGCGCACGGCCGCCGAACAGGGCGCCCTCGCGACGACGCCGCTGCGGGCCCGCAAGGGCAGGGCGAGTTATCTCGGCGAGCGCAGCGTCGGTCACCAGGATCCGGGGGCCACCTCGGCGGCGCTGCTGATCGCGGCTCTCGCGGAGACCGCCGGTGAGTGACGGCGACGGCGTGGGCGGCGAGAGGCTGGTCGGGGTCGTACTGGTGTCGCACAGCGCGGCGGTGGCCGACTCGGTGGCGGACCTGGCCCGGGGGCTCGTGGGCGCCGGTGCGACCGTTCCCGTCGCAGCGGCGGGCGGCACCGAGTCCGGCGGGCTCGGCACGAGCGCCGAGCTGATCACCGCGGCGGCCCGTTCCGTGGACCGGGGGGCCGGAGTCGCCGTCCTGATGGATCTGGGCAGCGCGGTCCTCACGGTGAAGGCGCTGCTGGCGGAGGGCGACGAACTCCCGGCAGGGACCCGGCTGGTGGACGCGCCGTTCGTCGAGGGCGCGGTGGCTGCGGTCGTCACGGCGTCGACGGGAGCCGACCTCGCGGCGGTCGAGGCGGCGGCCGCGGAGGCGTACACGTACCGGAAGGTGTGAGGGAGGGCGGGGTGGAAGCGGCGGGAGACGGTTCGAGGACCGGCCCGCCGCGCCTGCCGGGGCCCGTGCGAGCGGCCGGCTCAGCCGCCGTTCATGCCCCCGTCGCTCACGTCGGCCACATTGCTGTCGATGCTCACGTCGCTCGCACCGCTGTCGCTGATCCGGTCGCTCTGGTCGCTCTCGCTGCTGTCGTCGAACGCGTCGACCTGGCCAACGAACTGTTTGGCCAGCCGCTCTCCCGTCTCCACCGCCGCCGCGTGGTCCTCGATCGGCGAGACCCTGGAGTTCTTGAAGACGATGTACGTGACTCCGTAGGGGGCCCCGCCGCCATGCGGGTCGGGGTTGATGCCGAGCGCGTCGGCGGTGGCGTAGGAGGCCTCGCCGATGATGTCGCGCGGGCCGGTGTCGCCGACGACCGCGTACTGCACCCGGTCCTTGTAGACGACGGCTGCGACCGAACCGCCCCGGATGCCGTAGTCACGGTGGTTCCAGATGTTGCTGGCGACCGGTACGACGATGAACGGCAGGCGTTCCGGGTCCAGTTGACGGCCGTCGGACTGCTGGTAGGCGGTGCTGTCGGCGAAGGACGGGTCGGTGCGGCTGTTGCAGCGCGGACCCGGGCTGCCGTCGCAGTCGATGTCCATGTCGGCCTTCCAGAAGACGGCCTCCGCGGTCCCGCAGACAGGGATGTCGGCCCGGGTTCCGGCGTCGCTGCGGTAGTGGCCGTGGGACACGGGCGCGCAGTCACGCACCCTGGCCAGGAGGTCGGCGGCCCGGACGCTGCCCTCGTACCGCACCGGTTCGTTCGAGTGGAGGGCGCCGGGCACCGTGGTCGGAGCGAGCAGGGCGGCGCCGGCCGCGGCGAGCGTCAGCGTCTGGACACGCACGATAGGAGGCCTCTCCTGGGGGATCTGACGGACACTCGGTCCAATCTGGTGCCGGTCCGATCACGTGGCCACCGTTAGGGGGCCGTACGGTGCATGCCCCGAACTCCCGACAGGGGCCGGGCGTCTGAGCCTGTGTCGGCTCCGGCCGCCCGGCCGCCCGCGCCGGCGCGGGTCCTGCGACGACAGCGGTTCCGCGCCACTGACATGAACTGCCCCAACGACAGGGCGAGTTCAGCCTTGATGAGCGTCAGCATACGTAAGCGCGACGGCCGTACGACAACCACGCCCCTCTTGTGCGCCCGCCCCACCGGGTCCATATTGGTCCGGACCAATACCGTGCGGGGGGGGCGGAGGAGGGGCAGCTGTGCGACGCGTCGCCCGGTACGTGACAGTCGTCGGTGGGGGGCTGCTGCTCACCGTCTCCTGCGCCTGGAGCGGGGGCGGGAGCGGTACGGGGGTCCGGCTCCCGCCCGCCCCGGCCGGGGTGACGGCCGCCGCGGGCAGTGCGACCAGCGTCCATGTGATGTGGAACCGGGCGCCGGGCGGGCCCGAGGCTGCCGTGTACGAGGTGTACCGGGGCGAGGTGAAGGTCAGGGAGGTGCCCGGTCCGGAGCACATGGTGGATGTCGTCGGGCTCGCGCCGTCCACCGCGTACGTCTTCACCGTGCGGGCACGGAACACGGACGGGCGCTCCGGGCCACCCAGCGCGGGCGTCCGCACGACGACCCCCACCGCCTCCCCCGCGGACACCACCGCACCGACCCGCCCAGGCCGTACGCGGGGCGACCGGGCCGGCAGCCGGTCGGCCGAGTTGTCGTGGGGCCCGTCGACGGACGACCGGGGTGTGGTCTCGTACGACATCTACCAGGGCGCCGCGAGAATCCACACCGTGGGCGGGGACCGGACGGCGGCCGTGGTCACCGGGCTGCGGCCGGGCACCGACTACGCCTTCACCGTCCGGGCGCGCGACGCCGCCGACAACGTCTCCCCCGCCGCTGCCCCCGTACGGCTGACCACCGCGCCGGGCACCGACGCCGGCCGCGCCACCGCCCCCACCGGTTTCCGTGCGGCGACCCATCGCTCCGACGGGGCGTACTACCTCGACCTGTCCTGGGTTCCGCCGCGTGCGGACGGTGTGATCACGGAGTACGGCATCCATCTGGACGGACGTCCGGCGACCTCCCTCGTGTGGGGTGGGCCCGGTCCGCGCGGACGGGCGTCGTACAGCTTCTACGTGGGCCGCGAAGCCGGGACCGTCCACCGAGTGCGGATCAGGGCACGGCTGCCGGACGGCACTTGGGGCGGGTTCTCGGCGGAGCGGTCCGTGACGACGGCGCCGTAGGGCGACGCCACCGGGGTCGGGTCCGGGTCGCCCGCACGGCGCATCGGCGGTCCGCCGTACGAATGAATCCGTCACCTGCCCGGTGGCCGTCCGGGTGCGGCCCCGGGCGGGGGCACGTTGGCTGGCCCCGAGGCAGCACGGGCGATCCCCGACCCCTCGGCGGCGCATGGGACGTACCGCCAACCGTGCCGCCGGAGGGCAGTCCACATGCGAACCGTTCCACTCCTCCTCCGATCCGGCCTGACCGTGGCGGCCATCTCCGTCCTTCCGCTCGCCCTCACCGCCCAGACCGCTTCGGCGGCCGGGATCTCGGTGAGCACCAGCGGGTCGACGGTCTCGGTGACCACCAGCGCCTGCCTCACCAGCAGCGGCAGCGGCTACGGCAGCGCCTCGCTCCTCAACAGCAGCCAGCGGGCCTTCAACGACGGGCGTGTGGTGACGCTCTCCGGGACGAGCACCAGTCAGTCCGCCGTCTGGTCCGATGTCCCGGTCGGCACCCACACCGTCACCGTGCGCTGTGCGAACGGTGACACCGCCGGTTCCCAGGCGGTCATCGTCAGCATCGCCCCGACACCCGTCGTCCCCACCTCGACGCCCACCATCTCCGCCACGGCCTCCGCTCCCAGCCGGGGTGTCATGGGCGGACTCGGCGGTGCCGCCAAGGACTACGGCACCCTCACCCTGGCGGCGGGCGGCGCACTGGTCGTGTGCGGTGCGGTGGCGGCGGCCTGGGTACTGCGGCGGCGTGCCAAGCCCCACCGGCTCTGAGCCCGGCCCGCACAACGGCCGCCGGTCTCCCACGCGAGAGTGCTCGCGCGGACGGCCGGCGGCCGCCCGGCGTGTCTAGTGGCCGACGCCGATCACCACGGTCGCGTACGGCTCCTCGGAGATCGCGAGCCGCGTGGCCAGGCCGCCTGCCTCGAACGCCTCGATCGCGGACGGTGCCTGGCGTTCGCTCGTCTCGATGAGGAGGCAGCCGCCGGGGGCCAGCCACCGGCGGGCCCCGGCGGCGACCCTGCGCAGTACGTCGAGGCCGTCGCCGCCGCCGTCCAGGGCGACCAGGGGTTCGTGGTCGCGCGCTTCCGGGGGCAGCAGACCGACCTCGTCGGTGGGGACGTAGGGCACGTTGGCAGCGAGGATGCCGACCCGGCCGCGCAGGTGGGCGGGCAGGGCGTCGAACAGGTCGCCCTCGTGGGCGTGGCCGCCGTACGCGGCGACATTGCGGCGGGCACAGCGCACGGCCGCGGGGTCGATGTCGGCGGCGTGCAGTTCGACGCCGGTGAGTGCGGCGGCCAGCGCGGCGCCGACCGCGCCAGAGCCACAGCACAGGTCCACGACGACGGAGGCGTCCGGGGCCTGGGCGAGGGCCTCGGCGACCAGGAACTCGGTGCGTCTGCGCGGCACGAAGACACCGGCCTCGACGGCGATGCGCAGTCCGCCGAACTCGGCCCAGCCGAGGACGTGTTCGAGCGGCAGGCCCGAGGCGCGGCGGGCGACCATGTCTGCCAGCTCCTGCGGATCACGGGCAGTGGCGAGTATCAGCCGTGCCTCGTCCTCGGCGAAGACACAGCCGGCGGCCCGCAGGGCGGCGACGACGGGGTCCGGGGTGGAGGCGGGCGAAGAAGAACTGGGGGACATTGAATGGAGAGCCTTTCGAAAGCCGAAGGGCGCTCTCGCGGTCGCCTAGCGGAGGCGGTCCGCGCTGCCTTGAGGTGAGAGCACCCGACCTGACACAGCGGTAATGGGTCTCACCTCCCGGGACGATGTCCGGCTGGGGCGTTCCGCAGCCGGACGGCAACACTACCCGAACAGTCGGGCGCGGACCGCCCGACCGCGCCCGACATCGCTAGGAAACGGCCAACTGCCGCTCGCCACCCAGGTGTTCGGGCACCCGGGCACCCATGAACGCGGTGGTGCGGCGCAGCCGGAAGCCCAGGGACTCGTACAGCCGGATGGCGTTGGTGTTGTCGGCGGCGGTGTGCAGGAAGGGGGTTTCGCCGCGGGCGCGGATGCCGTGGGCGACGGCGAGGATCAGCCGGGTGGCGAGGCCCTCGCCGCGGACGGCGGGGTCGGTGCAGACGGCGCTGATCTCGGTCCAGCCCGGCGGGTGCAGCCGCTCCCCCGCCATCGCGACGAGCGCGCCGCCCCGGCGGACCCCGAGGTAGGTGCCGAGTTCGACGGTGCGGGGCAGGAAGGGGCCGGGGCGGGTGCGGGCGACGAGGTCGAGCATCTCGGGCACGTCCTCCGGGCCCAGTTCCACCGCTTCCGGGTCCGGGGCGGCGGCCAGTCCGTCGTCCACGAACTGCACGCCCTCCGCGTGGAAGGTGATCTCCCAGCCGTCCGGGACACGCCCCTGGAAGCCGAGCAGCGGCACGTCCTGCCCGGGACCGGCGAGCGCGGCGAGGTCCGCCCAGTCGCGGTCGTCCAGGTCGGCGGGCAGGGCGAGCCAGGGCGTCACGTCGACGGGGTAGCGAACGATCCGGCCCCGCCATTCGGCGAAGTGGGCGTGCGGGCCGGTGAGCGCGGCGAGCGCGGGCTGGTCGAGCGGGTGCGCCGAGCTCATGCGCCCGCCTCGATGCCGGCCACGGAGTCGGCCTCAGACTCTGCGTCGACACCGGCCGCCGTCTCGACGACGATGACCGTCTTGCCGCGCGCGTGGCCCTCCTCGACCGTGCGCAGGGCCTCGTCGGCCCGGTCCAGCGGGAAGGTGCCGGTCACATGCGGGGTCAGGTCGCCGCGTACGACGAGGTCCGCGACCGCCTCGAGGACGGCGGCGTTACGGGCTCGGACGACCCGGGCGCCGCCCAGCTCCTCCACGGCCTCCGCGGACGCGCCCACCGTGACCAGCTTCGCGCGGTCGGTCAGCAGGGTCGCCGCCTCAGCGAGCACCTCGCCGCCGACGACGTCGTACACGCCGTCGACACCCTCCGGGGCCGCCGCCCGCACCCGCTCCGCCAGTCCGGGGCCGGACGGCACATGCACCGCGCCCAGCGACTCGACGAAGTCCTTCTTGCCGTCACTCGCGACGCCGACGACCCGCAGTCCCCGGGTCCGGGCGATCTGGACGATCGCGGCGCCGACCCCGCCGCCCGCGCCGGTGACCAGCAGGGTCGCGCCCTCGGGCAGGGCGAGCTGGCCCACGCCGTCGTACGCGGTCGCCGCCGCGACGGGCAGGGTCGCCGCGTCCGTGAAGGAGAGCGCGGCGGGCTTGTGGGCGGTCACCGTGACCGGCAGCAGCGCGTACTCGGCGTAGCCGCCGGCGACCGGGTTGCCGAAGACCTCGTCCCCGACGCCGAACCCGGTGACGTCCTCGCCGACCTCCGTGACGACCCCGGCGACCTCGTTGCCGAAGACGGCGGGCAGTTCGCGCGCCGCCCCACCCGCGCGGGCGTAGCCGGTGCGCTGCTTCCAGTCGACGGGGTTCACACCGGCCGCGCGGACCGCCACGAGCAGTTGTCCGGGACCGGGGCTCGGCCGGTCCACGTCGACCAACGCCTCGGTCTCCGGACCGCCGAACCGTGTGAAGACGTACGCCTTGGGCATCTGCTCCCACTTTCCTTGTCCACCAACCGGCTGAGCGGTTACCGATCACCAGGATCCGCACTCAAGGGCAAGGTCGGTCACCCGAGCGCTATTCCCGTGAGTGCGAAGCCCCGTGGAGAGTTCATACACCCGCAATGATCGCCGCGGGCCCGGCGTCCGGGGCACGCACGCCGACCCCGTACGGTGGTACGCGACCCCCTGACCAGGCCTGACCGTGAGGCATCCACCCCATGAACGTCACCCGAGGCTTCACCGGACGCCCCCGCGTCCACAACGCCGGTCTGCCGCCCGGCCAGTACGACGCGGGCGACGAGTGGCCCGTCCTGTCCGCCGAGGTCACCCCCGATCTCGCGCCCGCGGACTGGTCCTTCCGGATCGACGGCCTGGTGGCCGAACCCCGCACCTGGGACTGGGCCGAGGCCCACGCGCTGCCCGCGTCGGCGTACGAGGGTGACATCCACTGTGTGACGAGCTGGTCGAAGTTCGGGGTGCGCTTCGGGGGTGTGTCCCTGGACGCGTTCCTCGACGCGGTACGGCCGGACGCGTCCGCCACGCACGCCGTCGCCTACTCGCACACCGGATACACCACGAACCTCCCGCTCGCCGATCTGACCGGCGGCCGGGCGTGGATCGCCTGGGAGTACGAGGGCCGACCGCTGCCCGCCGAGCATGGTGGCCCGGCACGGCTGCTGGTGCCCCATCTGTACTTCTGGAAGAGCGCCAAGTGGATCGCGGGCCTGCGCCTCCTCGACCACGACGAGCCGGGGTTCTGGGAGCAGAACGGCTATCACGCGCGCGGCAACCCCTGGGAGGAACAGAGGTACTCCGGTGACTGAGACCTTTGTCCCGCCCACCCGGTTCGCGGTGCCCGGCCGGATCGCCGTCAGCAATCGTGCGGCGGCCCACTGGCAGACGGCGACGCTCACCGAGGTCCGCCGGGAGACGCCCCACGCGTCCACCTTCCGGTTCGCGGTGCCCGGCTGGGCGGGTCATCTGCCCGGCCAGCATCTGATGCTGCGGCTGCGGGCCGACGACGGTTACACGGCCCAGCGCCACTATTCGATCGCGTCACCGCCGGACGACGCCGGTCACATCGAACTGACCCTGGACCACGTCGAGGGCGGTGAGGTCTCCGGCTGGTTCCACACGGTGGCCAAACCCGGCGACGAGGTGGAGGTGCGCGGCCCGCTCAGCGGCTTCTTCGCCTGGCCGGGCGACCGGCCCGCGCTGCTGATCGGCGCCGGCTCCGGGGTCGTACCGCTGATGTCGATGGTCCGCCACCACCGGGCGCGCGGCCTGACCGTGCCCCTGCGGCTGCTGGTGTCCGCGCGTGGCCCCGAAGAGCTGATCTACGCGCGGGAGTACGGGGCCGAGACCACGCCCGTCTTCACCCGCCGGGCGCCCGCAGGGGTGCCGGTCGGCAGGCTGGCGGGCTCCCAGGTGGCATCGGTGCTGGCGGCCGAGCAGCCGCCGGGTGGCTGGGAGGCGTATGTGTGCGGCTCCAACGCGTTCGCCGAGCACGCCTCACGTCTGCTGGTGGCGGCGGGCCAGCCCGTGGACCGGATCCGGATCGAACGCTTCGGCTGAGGCCGGGACCGGGCCTCGGCCCGGGTGGTGCGCCGGGCCCACGGGGGCGCGAGCCCGTCGTGCGCGCTGACTCTCGTGCGCGGCTCCCGTTCGCGCGCTGTCACGGGTGACGATGGGCGGGTGGGGGTCCCAGGGCTGACGCGCGTGTCCGGCCTGCGCCGGCGGCGCAATCCGCTGCGGCGCCGATCGGACGTCGTGGAGGCGTGGACGAGGCTCGTCCTCGCCGTGACGCTGTTCGTCGGCGCGCCCCTGGTCGGACTGCTCACGGCACGCTGGGCGTACGACGAAGGGCGGGCGACGGTCACGGCACAGCGTGCCGAGCGTCATCGCGTCCACGCGGTGGCCGTCGCCGCGGCCGGAACGGGGGCGGCGCCTCCCGCGCTCGCCGGCCGTCAGTACCTGTACCGCGTGCGGGTGCTGTGGACGGAACCCGGGGCGGGGACGCGCGCGGCGACGGCACATGTGCCGGCCGGTACACGCCGCGGTGACACCGTCGATCTGTGGCTCGACCGGCGGGGACGGATCGTCGCCCCGCCGCCGGGCGCCGCCGCGGTCCGGCAGCACACGGTGGCCGTGGGCATCTGCGCCACCGGCGTGACCGCCGGACTGGTCCTCGTCACCCGAACCGCCTTACGCCGTACGGTCGTTCAGCGTCGGCTCGGGGAATGGGAACGCGCGTGGGCGCGCACGGAACCGGAGTGGACGGGACGGCGGCCGTAATCCATACGTCTCTATGCCATCTCCTGCATCCGGCGGGCGATCCGGCCATGGTCGGTGAGCGCGTCCCGCAGTCCCGGGAGGACGGGTTCGCCCCGGTCGACGAGGACGCGTCCGGCGACCACCGTCGTCCACGCGCGGGCCGGTCCGCAGCGCAGCCACGCCTCCACGGGGTCGCTGAGCGCACCGGCGAGCGCGACCTCGTGCAGGTCCCAGACGACCAGGTCGGCGCAGGCCCCGGGCCGCAGGTGCCCGAGTTCGTCGGCACGTCCGAGACAGCGCGCCGAGCCCCGGGTGGCGATGTCGAGGGCGTCGCGCGCGGTCATCGCACCCGGGCCGCCCCGGTAGCGGCCGAGGAGCAGGGCGCCGCGTGTCTCCATCCAGAGCGAGGCGTGGTCGGTGGAGGCGGAGCCGTCGCAGCCGATGCCGACGGGCAGTCCCAGTTCGCGCATCTCCTTCACGCGGGCGGTGCCGCCGCCGATGAGCATGTTGGAGCTGGGGCAGTGCGCGACGCCGACGCCCGCATCGGCCAGTCGGCGCAGTTCGGCGTCGTTCGGATAGATGCAGTGCGCGACCCAGGTGCGGTCGCTCATCCACCCGGCCTCCTCGAAGTACTCGACGGGCCGGCAGCCGTAGGTCTCCAGGCAGTACGTGTCCTCGTCGTGGTCCTCCGCGAGATGCGTGTGGAGGCGTACGTCGTACCGCTCGGCGAGTTCGGCGGTGGCGGTCATGAGCTCTTTGGTCACCGAGAAGGGCGAGCAGGGAGCGAGGGCGACCCGGATCAGCGCGCCCGGTTGCGGGTCGTGGTGGGCCTTGATCAGCCGCTCGCTGTCGGCGAGGACCTCGTCCTCGGTCTGGGTGACGCTCCGGGGCGGCAGACCGCCGTCCTCCACGGACCGGGTCATCGAACCGCGGGTGGCGTGGAAGCGGAAGCCGATGTCGCGGGCGGCACGGATCTCGGCGTCGACGAGCCCGGGACGCGGGTGGACGTACAGGTGGTCGGAGGAGGTGGTGCAGCCGCCCATGAGGAGTTCGGCCATGCCGACGTACGCGGAAACGTACGCCGCCTCCTCGTCGAGTGCGGCCCACAGCGGGTAGAGGGTGGTCAGCCAGTCGAAGAGGGTGCCGCCCACGGCGGGCGCGTAGGAGCGGGTGAGGTTCTGGTAGATGTGGTGGTGGGTGTTGATCAGGCCAGGGGTGACGAGTCGCCCGGCCGCCGACACGACTCGCAGCGCCTCGGGCTCGGTCCCGGGAGTGCCCACGGCGGTGACGCGCCCGCCGTCGACGGCGACCCACCCGCCGGGAATCTCGCGCGCGCCGTCCACGACGAGCAGTTCGGCATCCCTGACCAGCAGTTCCACAGCAGTCGGCATGGGCGTCATCGTAGAGGTGCGCGGTCCACGAGGGGCTTCCGGCCGAGGGGTCGCGGCCTGGCGGGTCGCGGGTCCTCCCACGTACGGTGTGATCATCCGCAAGCGCTTGCCACTACCCGCGAAGGTGGTCCTGCATGGCCCAGTTCGACCTCCCCCTCGACGAACTCATCGAGTACCGCAGCGCGTCCGCGGAGCCCGAGGACTTCGACGCCTTCTGGTCCAAGACGCTCCAGGAGACCCGGGAACACGACCTGGACGCCCGTTTCGAACCGGTGGACACGGGTCTGACCACGGTCGACGTGTACGACGTGACGTTCGCCGGATTCGGCGGCCACCCGGTGAAGGGCTGGCTGCGGCTGCCCGCGGGCGCCTCCGAGCCGCTCCCGGTGGTCGTGGAGTTCATCGGGTACGGCGGCGGACGCGGTCTGCCGCACGAGAACCTGCTGTGGGCGTCGACCGGCCGGGCCCACTTCGCCATGGACACACGCGGCCAGGGCAGCGCCTGGGGCGGCGGTGGCGGTACGGCTGACCCGGTGGGCAACGCGCCCTCGTACCCCGGGTTCATGACCCGTGGCATCGACGCTCCCGAGAACTACTACTACCGGCGGGTCTACACGGACGCGGTGCGCGCGGTGGAGGCGGCCCGTTCGCATCCGCTCGTCGACGCGGCGCGCACGGTGGCCCTGGGCTCCAGCCAGGGCGGCGGGATCACGATCGCGGTCGGCGGGCTGGTCCCGGACCTGGTCGCGGTCGCCCCGGACGTGCCGTTCCTGTGCGACTTCCCGCGGGCGGCGACCCTCACGGACCGCCACCCCTACCGCGAGATCGGCAGCTATCTCAAGACCCACCGCGGCCGTACGGCCGACGCGCTGAAGACGCTCGCCTACTTCGACGGCGTGCACTTCGCGGCCCGCGGCCGGTCCCCGGCACTCTTCTCGACGGCCCTGGAGGACCAGACCTGCCCGCCCTCCACGGTGTTCGCCGCGTTCAACGCCTGGGCGCACGACGACAAGAAGGTCGAGGTCTACGACTTCAACGACCACGAGGGCGGCGGCCCCTACCAGGAGGCGACGAAGATGAGCTGGCTGCGCTCGTACGCCTGACGGGCCGGTAGCCGACTGGTCGACTCCGACGCCTTCCGCGCGATCCGACCAGTCGGTATGTTCATCGGTGCCGGGTCACAGCGTCGTGGCCCGGTGTTCCGGCGAACCACGGAGGGCCCATGTCCGAGCACGTCCCACTCGTTCACGGCGACTGCGACGCACGCTTCGCGGCGGTACGCACGGCGTTCGAGGAGAACTTCCGCGACCGCGAGGAGCTGGGCGCCGCGGTGAGCGTCACCGTCGGCGGCGAAACCGTGGTCGACCTGTGGGGCGGCTGGGCCGACTCGGGGCGCACGCGCGCGTGGGAGCACGACACGCTCGTCAACGTGTGGTCGACGTCGAAGGGGCCGACGGCGCTGTGCGCGCACATTCTCGCCGACCGGGGACTGCTCGACCTCGACGCCCCGGTGGCCACGTACTGGCCGGAGTTCGCGGCGGCCGGCAAGGAGGGCGTCCTCGTACGGCATCTGCTGTCGCACCGCTCGGGCCTGTCCGGCCTGCGGGAGCCGCACTCGCTGGCGGAGCTCTACGACTGGGAGCTGACGACCAGTCGGCTGGCGGCGACGGAGCCCTGGTGGGAGCCGGGGACACAGTCCGGCTATCACGCGATCACCTACGGCTTCCTGGTCGGCGAGGTGGTCCGCCGGGTGTCGGGGCTGCTGCCGGGCGCCTTCCTGGAGCGCGAGGTGACCGGGCCGCTGGGCATCGACTTCCGCCTCGGACTGCCGGAGAAGGAGGCCGGGCGGGCCGCCGAGCTGGTGCAGCCCCCGGCCGCCTCCAGCAGCGAACAGGCCGCGATCTTCGCCCAGTTGACGCCTGCCGCGATCGCCGCCCTGGCCAATCCGCTCGCGGGCGCGGCCGAGGCGAACAGCCCCGGGTGGCGGGCCGCCGAGATACCGGCGGCCAACGGCCACGGTACGGCGCGCGCGATCGCCGCCCTGTACGGAGTGTTCGCGGGACAGGGCTCGTACGGCGGACGCCGCATCCTCTCCCCCGAGTCGGCCGAGCGGGTGCGCGAGGGGCAGGGCAGCTGCCGCGACCTGGTGCTCGGCGCGGGCTTCGACCACGAGACGGAGATCGGGCTCGGGCTGTGGCTCAGTGGACCCAACGGCTCCTACGGGCCGAATCCGAGGGCGTACGGCCATGACGGCTTCGGCGGTTCCTGCGGCCTGGCCGACCCGGACGGCGGAGTGTCCCTGGGGTATGTCATGAACCGCATGGGGCCCCATATCGCCGACGACCCACGCAAGATGGCACTCATCGACGCGCTGTACAGCGCGCTCTGACCCCAGGTAAGGACCACAGGGCACAAGTGGGTCGTACCGGATGGATGCCAGGTGCAGTCGGATGACAGATTCGGTGAAGGCGGCGTGCGCATAGGTTCGAGACATGACATCCGACGGCGTACCGCAGACAGTGCGGACCGCGCGTCCGTCGGATGACGTCTCCACGCGAAAGGCATTCATGAGCACCTTCACCACCTCCGACGGAACCGAGATCTTCTTCAAGGACTGGGGGACGGGGCAGCCGGTGGTGTTCAGCCACGGCTGGCCGCTGAACGCGGACGCATGGGACGGTCAGGCCCGTCTGGTCGCCGAGAACGGCTTCCGGGCCGTCGCGCACGACCGGCGGGGGCACGGCCGTTCCGCGCAGCCGTGGCAGGGCAACCACATGGACCAGTACGCGGACGACCTGGGCGAACTGATCGAGTCGCTGGACCTCGACAACGTTATCCTCGTCGGCCACTCCACCGGCGGCGGCGAGGTGACCCGCTACATCGGCCGGCACGGCACGGCCCGGGTCGCCAAGGTCGTCCTGCTCGGCGCGGTACCTCCGCTGATGCTGAAGACGGACGCCAACCCCGAGGGCACGCCCATGGAGGCCTTCGACGGCATCCGGGCGGGTGTCGAGGCGGACCGTTCGCAGTTCTACTGGGACCTCAGCGAGGCCTTCTTCGGCTTCAACCGCCCGGACGCGACCCCGTCCGAGGGCATGCGGCGCGCGTTCTGGCTGTGGAGCATGCAGGTCGGGCTGAAGGCGGCCTACGACTGCGTCAAGCAGTTCTCGGAGTCCGACTTCACCGAGGACCTGGGCCGCATCGACGTACCGACGCTGATCGCGCACGGCGCCGACGACCAGATCGTGCCGATCGCCGCCTCGGCGGAGAAGGCGGCCCAGCTGGTCAAGGACTCGACGCTGAAGGTCTACCCGGGCGCCCCGCACGGCCTGGTGGGCGACTTCGAGAAGGCGTTCAACGCCGACCTGCTGGAGTTCATCAAGAGCTGACCGGGTACCCGCCGGCGGTCCGCGTCGCCACCACCATCCGGCAGCGCGGACTGCCGTCCGGACGTCGCCCGAACTCGGGCAGGGCGACGGTCTCGACGTCGAAGCCGGCGTGCGTCAACTCCCTTCGTACGTCGGCCAGTCGGAAGTCCCGGTAGTACATGACGAACGGTGGCCGCCAGACGGCGTTGCGCACCCTCATCACCGTGTCGAACCCCAGCAGCGCCCAGTAGGCGGGCGTTCCCGGGCGGGCCGGAGCGACGATGGGAAAGGCGAAGCGCCCGCCCTGCCGCAGTACGGAATGGACTTGGGCGAACAGTCCGGGCAGCTCGTCCGGCAGGAAGTGCCCGAACGCGCCGAAGCTGACCACCAGATCGAAGGCGGGGGCGGCCGAGGGGGCGGAGGCGAAGGGCAGGGCGCGGGCGTCGCCGCGGACGAGGAAGACACGCGGTCCCTCGGCCCCTTCGCCCGTCCCCTTTCGCTGCCTGGCCACTTCCAGCATGCCCGCGCTGATGTCGATGCCGGTGACGCTCCCCCGGCACACCCGTTCCAGCACCGCCAGACCGGCGCCGGTGCCGCAGCACAGGTCGAGGCCGTCGTCGAAGGTCCCGAGCGGGCCGAGCGCCGACGTCACCGCGTCGAGGATCGTGTCCGGGGTGCGGAACGGCGTGTGGTCGAACTTCGCCGCGAGCAGGTCGTAGCCGTGCTCCACGGACGACAGCGCCTGCACGGCGAGTTCACGGATCGTCGGACCTTCGGGGCTGAACATCGGCCCAGCTTAGAAGGAGTCCTCGGGTCGGCGCCCAGAACGCCCACTCGGACGGTTCACCCCTTAGGGTGAGCCGATGCGCGCATTTCGTGAGGCAGTCGACGCCCGTGATCTCGACGCCGTCGAGGCTCTGTTGGCGGAGGACATCGTGTTCACCAGTCCGGTCGTGTTCCGGCCGTACGCAGGGAAGGCCATCACCGCGGCGATCTTGCGTGCGGTGATCCGGGTTTTCGAGGACTTCCGGTACGAGCGGGAGATCG
Source organism: Streptomyces sp. ME02-8801-2C (assembly GCF_033793965.1). NCBI lineage: Bacteria > Bacillati > Actinomycetota > Actinomycetes > Kitasatosporales > Streptomycetaceae > Streptomyces > Streptomyces sp. ME02-8801-2C. Next base: position 282,589 of record NZ_JARAXP010000003.1, read on the forward strand.
GCGCGCCCGACAGCCGTGACCACGCGCTGGTGTTCAGCGCGCGGGTCGGCGGGCGCGAGCTGCAGGGCTGCGACTTCCTGCACCTGGACGAGAACGGTCTGATCGACGAACTGACGGTCATGGTCCGCCCGCTGTCGGCCGCGCAGGAGCTGGCGGCGGCCATGGGCGCCCAGTTCGAACAGATCGCACAGGAGGCGCGGGCCGCCGGGTCCGCCTGAGGGGGGCGGCCGACAGATCCGGCCGAAGGGACGCGTCCGTGCTTCGGCGGCGGGCGCGTTTTGGTTGGATGGCTCCATGACCGCCGACGAGCACGCGCGGATGATGCGGGCCAACGAAGCCAACTGGGACGCCCGCACCCCCGTCCATCTCGCCAGCCGTTTCTACGGCCTGGGCGAGAGCCTCGATCCGTCGCGCTGGTTCGCCCCCTGGGAGTGGGACGACCTCGGCGCACTGGCCGACCGCGATGTGCTGCACCTCCAGTGTCACCTCGGCACGGAGACCCTCGCCTTCGCCGAACGCGGGGCGCGGGCCGTCGGGCTCGACTTCTCCGAGGCGTCCGTGACGGCCGCCCGGGGCATCGCGGCGAAGGCGGGCCTCGACGTGAGCTACGTACGGGCGAACGTGTACGACGCCGTCCAGGCCCTCGGTGAGCGGCGGTTCGACATCGTGTACACCGGGAAGGGCGCGCTGTGCTATCTGCCCGACCTGTCGGGCTGGGCGGAGACGATCGCTCAACTCCTGCGCCCCGGTGGCCTGTTGTACATCGTGGAGTTCCATCCGCTGCTCAACTCGCTGGGCCCCAAGCCCGCTCCGGGCGACACCGGTGAACTCCTTTTGCGGCACGACTACTTGGGCGCGCGGGGTGCCGTGCACCGCGACGCGACGTTCACTTATACCGACGGGCCGGCGGTGGCGGGGGCGACCGAGAGTTTCGAGTGGATGCACGGAATCGACGAGGTCGTCAACGCGTTGATCGGAGCGGGACTGACCATCCGGCGGTTGCGCGAGAGCGACGAACTGCCCTGGCCGCGCTGGCCCCGTATGGAGCGCACCGCGTCGGGCTGGTGGCGGTTGCCCGAGCCGCGCATCCCGCTGCTCTACGGGCTCCTCGCGAGCCGCTGAGCCACAACTCACAGCCATACTCGCCCAACATGTGGTACCGTCCTGACAGCACTTGTGTACGCCCCGTTGTGGGCGCCGGTGCCAGTTTCCTCTCAGTTCGCTGACATGCCCGTCGGTTTCCGATCGGCGCATCAGCTTTTCTCCCGCCGCCCGTGGCGCGCTCGGTGCGCTCAGTTCTCGCGGCCTCTCCTCACCCGTTGTCGTTCCGCTTCTTCCTTCCGCGTGCCTCATGCGGCATGCGTCCTCGTCCTTGAAAGGACTCTCCGACCATGACCACCACACTCGAACACCCCCCTGTGGCACAACTGCCCCCGGCCCGGATCGCGACCGGTGTCCTCGACATCGACGGCAACGGGAAGGGCTGTCTGCGGGCCGCCGACAGCTGCCTGCCCGCACCCACCGACCTCCAGGTCTCCCCCGCGCTCATCCGCCGCCACGGCCTGCGCAAGGGTGACCTCGTCGTCGGCGCACAGGGCGGCCAGCGGGCCCTGACCGAGGTCGGGCTCGTCAACGGCCGTACGCCCGGGGAGCTGCGCGGCCGTCGCCACTTCCACGACCTCACCCCGCTGCACCCCCGCGACCGGCTCCGCCTCGAACACCCGGCGGCCGGACTCACCGGCCGTGTCACCGATCTGATCGCACCCGTCGGCAAGGGCCAGCGCGGGCTGATCGTGGCCCCGCCCAAGACCGGCAAGACCGTGCTGCTCCAGCAGGTCGCGGCGGCCGTCGCCGGCAACCACCCCGAGTGCCGCCTGATGGTGGTGCTGCTCGACGAGCGGCCCGAGGAGGTGACCGACATGCGGCGCTCCGTGCGCGGCGAGGTGTACTCCTCGACCTTCGACAAGACGCCCAAGCAGCACATCGCGCTCGCCGAACTCGTCGTCGAGCGGGCCAAGCGGCTCGTCGAGGCGGGCGAGGACGTCGTCATCCTCCTGGACTCCCTGACCCGGCTGTGCAGGGCCCACAACAACGCGGCGGCCTCCGGTGGCCGCACCCTCAGCGGCGGGGTCGACGCCGCGGCCATCCTCGGGCCGAAGCGGCTGTTCGGGGCCGCGCGCCTGGCCGAGGAGGGCGGTTCGCTCACGATCCTCGCCACGGCCCTGGTGGAGACCGGCTCTCGCGCCGACGACTTCTTCTTCGAGGAGTTGAAAGGCACCGGCAACCTGGAACTGCGGCTGAGCCGCGAGCCGGCGTCCCGTCGGGTCTACCCGGCCGTGGACATCAACTCCTCCGGCACCCGTCGCGAGGAACTCCTGCTGTCCCCGGCCGAGTTGACGACCGTACAGGGGCTGCGGCGGGCCCTGCAGTCGCGAGACGGCCAGTCGGGCCTGGAAACCCTCCTCGAGCGGCTCCGTGACACGCCCGACAACGCGACCTTCCTGCGGCGGATCCAGCCGACGCTGCCCGCTGCGTAGACACCGCGTCGGCCGCTCAGGTCTCTCCCGCATGCCTCCCGTGTGCGGCATCCGGGTGTTCGGGACCCGTCCTCGGCCCCGGCAGCGCCGCGTTCGGCACGTCCATTCTTACGTTTGCGGTATGACCATCAGATTCTCTTCCCGGATTGCCGCCTCCTGCTGTGCGCTGTCCGTGACGGGCGTGCTGGCGCTCGCGCCCGTCCCGGCGTCCGCCCGCACCGCTGCCGACCCCGGCACCCCGACGGCGACGGACACGCGACTGCTGTACCGCACGGGCACCCACGCCCGGCTCCGCTCCGGCGCGCCCCGGCTTCCCCGGGACGTGTCCGCGCTGTCGTGGCTGGTGGCCGACGCCGGTACCGGTGAGGTGCTCGCCGCGCACAACGCGCACCGGAAACTGCCGCCGGCCAGCACGCTCAAGACACTCTTCGCCCTCACGGTGCTGCCCACGCTGCCCGCGGGCCTGCGACACAAGGTCACCGAGGCCGAGTTGGCGGGGGTCGGCGCCGGCAGCAGTCTGGTCGGGGTCGCGGCGGGGCGCACCTACCGGGTGTCCGACCTGTGGCGGGGGGTGTTCCTCAACTCCGGGAACGACGCCGTGCACGTGCTGGCCGCCATGAGCGGGGGCTGGCGCGACACCGCCGTCCGGATGCAGGCCAAGGCCCGCTCCCTGGGCGCCCGCGACACCCACGTCCGCTCGCCCGACGGCTACGACACCTCGGGGCAGGTGTCGTCGGCGTACGACCTCGCGGTGTTCGGGCGGGCCGGCCTGCGCAACGCGGACTTCGCCGACTACTGCGGCACGGTCCGGGCCAGGTTCCCGGGCGGGGGCGGCTCGTCGTACGAGATCCAGAACACCAACCGGCTGCTGTCCGGCGCCAACGGCGTCAGTCGCTACCGGGGGATGATCGGCGTCAAGAACGGCTACACCAGCAAGGCGGGCAACACGCTGGTCGCCGCCGCGCGCCGGGACGGGCGCTCCCTGGTCGTCACGGTGATGAACCCTCAGGAGGGCGACGGGTACGCCGTCTACGAGGAGGCCCGCTCGTTGCTCGACTGGGGTTTCGGGGCCGCCGGACGCGTCGATCCCGTCGGTTCGCTGGTCGCCGAACGGCCACCCGTGTCGCACGCGGGTCCCCAGGCGCGGGCGAACGCGGTGCCGGTGCCAGTGGCCGCAACCGTGGCGCCGGACAGCGGGCCCGGCTGGCCGGAGACCTGGACGATCCTCGCGGCGGCCGTCCTCGGCGCCGGAGCGGTGTCGCTGGCGTTGCGGATCGGCGGCGTGAAGCCGGTCTGACCGGCGCCGTCCACCGGCAGCCACAGCAGCAACCCGAGCGTGACCCAGACATACGCGCTGCCACCGACGAAGCCGTCGACCCCCGACGCGTCGTCGAACCAGAGCCACACCACGCTCGTGCACAGCACCGCGTACAGCGCGCCCGCCACGCGCGCGTGCCCGGTGCGCAGCAGGACGGCGAACGACGGGAGCAGCCAGACGAGATGGTGCACCCAGGTGATCGGGCTGACCAGACACGCGGTCAGCGCGGTGAGGGCGAACGCGGCCCACCAGTCCCCCACCGCGACGGCACGGCGGGCCCGCCATGCCCAGACACCGAGCACGACCACGACCACCACCAGCCACACGGCGCGGCTCGGTTCGCCGGGCTCGGCCAGTCGCGCCAGCACGCCCTGGAGCGACTGGTTGGAGACGTACGCCGCCTCCCCGATGCGCCGGGTGTCCCACAGCGCCTCGCTCCAGTAGAACCGTGAGGCGTCCGGCGCGACCCACGCCGCGAGCGCGGTCGCCGCCCCGGCGACGGCCGTCGAGACCCCGGCGGCCCGCCGTCGCCCGGCGAGCAGCAGCAGCCCGATGAAGAGGGCGGGCGTCAGCTTGACGGCCGCTGCGAGCCCGATCCCGATGCCCGCCCAGCGGGCCCGACCGGTCGTCAGCAGCCACGCGTCGGTGAGGACGAGGGCCAGCAGTACGAGGTTCACCTGGCCGAAGCTGACGGTGTCACGGACGGGTTCGAACAGTGCCAGCGCGCACCCGGTCAACGCCCAGCCGTACCAGCCGAACCGGCGCAGCAGGGGCCCCGCGAGCAGCCACACCACCGCGCCGAGCGCCGCCAGGTTGAGGAGCAGTGCGGCGGTGATCGCGGCGCGCAGCCCGAGCAGCGCCATCGGCAGCATGCTGACGGCCGCGAACGGCGGGTAGGTGAAGCCGTATGTGGTGCCCGGCACCCGGTAGTCGTAGATCCGGCCGCCGTGGTGGACCCAGGTGTCGACGGTCCCGTAGTAGACGCGCAGGTCGAACCAGCCGCGCAGCAGGGGCACGGTCGCGGTGAACACGGTGACCACGGCGACGAGGGCAAGCACCAGGAGCAGCCGTTCCCGGTCTGTGCGGGGCAGTCTCACCGGGCTCATACGGTGCTCTCCCTGAGGGGTGTCCGGGCCGTCTGGTGGGCCTGCCAGAGGACGACTACGGCCAGTGCGCCGCCGGAGCCGGCCAGGACCAGTTCCTCGGTCCCGGCGGGCGCGCCGCTCGGCAGGGCGAGGAGCGCGACGACTCCGGTGACGGCCGCGAGGCGGTGGCGTATCGCCGCGCTGGTGCTGGGCGCGGCCGCGGCGATGAGGAACAGGGCCCACAGGGCGTACCAGGGCCGGATGGCCGGGCCGAGGACGACCACGACGGCCAGGCTCAGGCCGAGTGCGTAGAGCGGGCTGAGGCGTGGGGTGCGCAGCCATATGAAGGCGATGGTCAGGACGGTGACCACGATGCCGAGGACGTGCCAGGCGGGGACGGCGCGCGGCGCGAGATCGCTGCCGATCTCCGTGAGCGCGGCGGCCGTTGCCCGCCCGAGAAGGCTGGTGAGGGCCCAGTTCTGGGGTGACACCGGGGTCTTCAGGGCTCCGATCCAGCCGTATCCGGTGCCGGCCAGCGCGGTGGCCGCGACGGTGGTCGCGGCTGCCGCGCCCGCCGTGGTCAGTACGGCCCGGACGGGAGAGCGTCCCGCCCGGATCTGGAGCGCCACGACGGCCGCGAGGCCGAGGACCGCGGGTGCCTTGACGAGGGCGGCGAGCGTGACGAGTACGGCGCCCAGGACCGGCCAACGGCCCAGGGCCGCCACCAGGCCGACGCCCAGCAGCCCGAGCATGATCGCGTCGTTGTGGGCGCCGGCCACCAGGTGCAGCAGGACCAGCGGGTTGAGGGCGCCCAGCCAGAGCGCGGCGGCCGGGTCGGCGCCGCTGTGCCGGGCGAGGCGGGGCAGGGCCGCCGCCATCAGCGCGACGCCTAGCAGCGCGACCAGCCGCATGCCGAAGAGTCCTGCCGGGATCTCGCCCCGGGTCAGCCCGGAGAGCCCGGACGCGACCGCGAGGAACACCGGGCCGTAGGGGGCGCCGGTCTGCTGCCACACCGGGGCGACCTCGGCGGCGAGCGGGCCGCCGAGCAGGGCCGGGCCGTGCGTGTACACGTCCATGTGGGCGTCGACCATCGCGCCCTGGGCGAGGTAGCTGTAGACATCGCGGCTGAAGAGGGGCGGGGCGAGGAGGAGCGGGGCGGCCCAGACGGCGAGGACGAGCATCAGGGACCGTACGGTGGGCGGCTCTGAGCCCCGGACCAGTCTGCCCAGCAGCATCCACGCTGCGATCAGGAGGACGACGCCGAAGTAGACGCCGACGAGGCCCAGTGCGGCGCGGCCGGTCGAGGGTGCTATGAGTTCTCGTACGGGGAGGGCGCCGGCGGTTTCGCCGCCGAGGGCCAGGCATGCGGTGCCGAGGAGGCCTATGGCCTGGCAGCGGGGGAGAGTTGTCGTTGTCGGGGGAAGCGGCACGGGGGCAGCGTGGCAAGGGCGGGTTGACGGAGGGCCCTCCGGGCGGGGGACTGGGAGTTACTGGCGGGTGATGTCTGGGGGTTCTTTGTCGGGTGCGGGGTAGTGGGGGTTGTTCGCGCAGTTCCCCGCGCCCCTGAGGCGCGCCCCCGCGCAGGATCAGAAGACCGATACTCCCGTCAGTGTGGTGAAGCGGTCCAGGGCTGCTACGCCCGCTACCGAGTTGCCCCTCTCGTCCAGGCCCGGGCTCCAGACGCACAGGGTGCAGCGGCCCGGGACCACGGCGATGATGCCGCCGCCCACTCCGCTCTTGCCGGGGAGGCCCACTCGGTAGGCGAAGTCGCCGGCCGCGTCGTAGGTGCCGCAGGTGAGCATGATGGCGTTGATCTGTTTGGCCTGGCTGCGGGTCAGCAGGCGGGTGCCGTCGGCTCGGATGCCGTGGCGGGCCAGGAAGCCGGTGGCGAGGGCGAGGTCGGCGCACGACGCCTCGACGGAACACTGGCGGAAGTACTGCTCGAGCAGGTCGGGAACCGGGTTGTCGATGTTGCCGTACGAGGCCATGAAGTGGGCGAGGGCCGCGTTGCGGTCGCCGCGTCCGGCCTCGGAGGCGGCCACCTCCTTGTCGAACGTGAGGCCGGGATTGCCGGACTCCGCGCGCAAGAAGTCGCGGAGCGCCCCGGCCGCGTCGCCGGTACGGGTGTGCAGACGGTCGGTGACGACGAGGGCGCCCGCGTTGATGAACGGGTTGCGCGGGATGCCGTTCTCGTACTCCAGCTGGACAAGGGAGTTGAAGGGATTGCCGGAGGGTTCGCGGCCCACGTGCTCCCAGAGTTCGTCGCCCTCGCGGGCCAGGTCGAGGGCGAGTGTGAACACCTTGGTGACGGACTGGGCGGAGAAGGGCTGCCGCCAGTCCCCCACGCCGTAGACCGTGCCGTCGAGTTCGGCGACGGCCATGCCGAAGCTGCGGGGGTCTCGCGACGCGAGGGCCGGGATGTAGTCGGCAGGGCGCCCGCTTCCCGGGGTACGGGCGATCTCCTCGGCGATTCGGTCCAGGACCGGCTGGAAGGTCAGGGGCGACGGAGCGGGTTCCATGATCGTCATTGTCCCTCGGGATCGGTTCTGGTGCTGTGCGCTCCGTGGGACGGCTGTCGTGAAACCGCGGGCCCGGTGGGGGGCTTGTCGCGCCCACGCGGCGGAGCCGCGCGATGTCACAGCCCCGCGCCCCGGCCGCTTACCTTGTGACGCCCGTACCCGCCACGATCTCCGGGCGGAGCAGGTGCGCGAGTCGTTCGGCGGGCAACAGGCCCTTCTCCAGGACGAGTTCGGCGACGCCCCGGCCGCTGACGAGGGCTTCCTTGGCGATGTCGGTGGCAGCCGTGTACCCGATGTGCGGGTTGAGGGCGGTGACCAGGCCGATGGAGTTCTCCACGCTCGCGCGCAGGGCCTCGGTGTTGGCGGTGATGCCGTCGACGCAGCGTTCGGCGAGGGTGAGGCAGGCGGAGCGCAGATGGGTGATGGACTCCGAGAGGGAGTGCAGGATGATCGGCTCGAACGCGTTGAGCTGGAGCTGGCCGGCCTCGGCGGCCATGGTGATGGTGACGTCGTTGCCGATCACCTCGAAGGCGACCTGGTTGACGACCTCGGGGATGACCGGGTTGACCTTGCCGGGCATGATCGACGAACCGGCCTGCACCGGCGGCAGGTTGATCTCACCGAGGCCGGCGCGCGGCCCGGAGGACAGCAGCCGCAGGTCGTTGCAGCTCTTGGAGAGCTTGACCGCGACGCGCTTCAGCACCCCCGACATCTGGACGAACGCCCCGCAGTCCTGGGTCGCTTCGACCAGGTTGGCGGCCGTGACGAGCGGCAGGCCGGTGATGGCGGAGAGGTGCCGGCGGGCCGACTCCGCGTATCCGGCGGGGGCGTTGAGGCCCGTACCGATGGCGGTGGCGCCGAGGTTGATCTCGTGGATCAGCAGGGCCGCCTCCGCGAGCCGGCTGCGGTCCTCCTCGATCATCACGGCGTACGCCGAGAACTCCTGCCCGAGCGTCATCGGCACCGCGTCCTGGAGCTGGGTGCGGCCCATCTTCAGCACGTCGTGGAACTCGGCGGCCTTGCGGGCGAAGGAGTCCTGGAGCACGGCCATCGCCTTGAGCAGTTCCCGTACCGCGAAGACGGTCGCGACCTTGACGGCGGTCGGGTAGACGTCGTTGGTGGACTGCCCGAGGTTGACGTCCTCGTTGGGGTGCAGGTACTCGTACTGGCCCTTGGCGTGGCCCAGCAGCTCCAACGCCCGGTTGGCGACGACCTCGTTGGCGTTCATGTTGGTCGAGGTGCCGGCCCCGCCCTGTACGACGTCCACCACGAACTGGTCGTGCAGCCTGCCGCCCCGGATCTCCTGGCAGGCGGCGACGATGGCGGCGGCCTTCTTCGGGGCGAGGAGGCCGAGTTCCTCGTTGGCGAGGGCGGCGGCCTCCTTGACGGCGGCGAGGGCGTCTATGAGGTGCGGGTAGGCGGAGATGGTCATGCCCGTGATGGGGAAGTTCTCCGTGGCACGCAGGGTGTGGACACCCCAGTAGGCGTCGGCGGGGACGTCACGGTCGCCGAGCAGATCGTGTTCGCTGCGGACTGCGGCGGCGCTGCGCTGGGCTGCTGCGGTCATGGTGGGGCGGGCCTCTTTCGGTGGTTGGCGCGGATGGAGGTGGGGAGAGTTCGGGTCTGCGGGCGAACTCCCGTGGTTCGCCTGGAGCAAGGCCCCGCGCCCGCCGGGCCATGGCTCACGTCCGAGTGGGTTCTACGGATGCGGTCTCAGGTGTACGTCGGGCCCGCCGGAAGCGGGTCCAGGGCGCGGACCGGGCGGATGCTGCCGACCGGTTCGCCGCCGCCGAGCAGCGGTTCGCCCGCGAACTCGGTGAGCACCGCCGGGTCGACGCCGGCCCGCGCGAGTGCCGCCGCCGTGACCGGGACGCGGGCCCGGTTCGCGCCGTCGGCGATCTTCACCGCGACGGCGCGGCCGTCCGGCAGGGCCGCGACCTGGACGCCCTCGAAGCCGTCCTTGCTGAGCAGTCCGGGTACGGCCCGCATCAGCGCGGCCACGTCCCGGCCCGAGCCGGAGGCCATCTCGGCGTGGTCGCGCATGGCGTCGGCGACCAGCGCCTCCGGAGTGTCCGGGGCGGCGGTGGTGATCCGGGCCGCGGCGCGGGCCAGGCCGTGCAGCGAGATGGAGAAGAGGGGTGCGCCGCAGCCGTCGACGGTCACCCGGGCGATGCGCTGGCCGGTGAGGTCCTCGACGATCTCGGCGATCGCCTGCTGGAGGGGGTGGCCGGGGTCGAGGTAGGTGTCGAGGGGCCAGCCGTTGAGCTTGCAGGTGTAGAGCATGGCCGCGTGCTTGCCGGAGCAGTTCTGGGCGAGGCGGGAGGGCAGTCGGCCCTCGCGTATCCAGGCGTCCCGGACGACCGGGTCGAACGGCAGGTCCGTCACATTGCGCAGGTCGTCGTCGCCGAGGCCGGCCAGCTCCAGGATGCGACGGGAGCCGGCCAGGTGGCGTTCCTCGCCGGAGTGGCTGGCGGCGGCCAGGGAGAGCAGTTCGCCGTCGAGGGGCAGGCCCGCCCTGAGCATGGCCACGGCCTGGACCGGCTTCAGGGCGGAGCGCGGGTAGAAGGCCGCCTCGATGTCACCCACCTGGAGCTCCACCTGGCCGTCGGCGCCGAGGACGACGACGGACCCGTAGTGGACGCCCTCGATGACCCCGCCGCGTACGAGGTGCGCGACGGGTGAGTGGAGGGGTTCGCGGATCGTGGGAGCGTCCGCGAGAGAACTGCCGTACATGGCTGCCTGCACTGCTTCCTGCATGACTGCATCGTGCATCACTGCGTGGTTCACGCGTCGGCTCCGGCCGACCCGGTGGAGGTGGAGGACCCGGACCCGGGTTCTCCGGCCGCTTCGGCGGCCTTGCGGGCCACCTGGGCGCGGACGCCGTACCAGCCCGCGACCAGTGCCGCGGCGATCAGCGGGAGACACAGCACGGTGGTGCGGCCGGCGCCGCCGTCGGCGTACATCAGGACGAGGACGGAGGCGAGGAAGGCCAGCGTCACGAGCTCGGTCCACGGGGAGCCGGGGAGCCGGTAGCTCGGGCGGGTCAGCTCGCCGTTCTCGGTCTTCCGCCAGAACACCAGGTGGCAGACCATGATCATGCCCCAGGTGGCGAGGATGCCGATCGCGGCGAAGTTCAGCACGATCTCGAACGCGTCTGCGGGGACGACGAAGTTGAGGCCGACGCCGAGTACGCAGAAGCCGCTGGTGAGCAGGATGCCGCCGTACGGGACCTGGCTGCGGCTCATGTTGCCGGTGAACTTCGGCGCGGAACCGGCCATCGCCATCGAGCGCAGGATGCGGCCGGTGGAGTACAGGCCCGAGTTGAGCGACGACATGGCCGCCGTGAGGACGACCAGGTTCATTACGCCGCCGGCCGCCGGGATGCCGATGTTGGACAGGACGGTCACGAAGGGGCTCTCGCCCGACGTGTACTTGTTCCACGGCAGCAGCATCGACAGGAGGAGCACCGAGCCGACGTAGAAGAGGCCCACGCGCCACATGATCGAGTTGATCGCCTTCGGCATGATCTTCTCGGGGTTCTCGGTCTCGCCCGCCGCGACACCGACCAGTTCGACGGAGGCGTAGGCGAAGACGACGCCCTGGATGATCAGCAGCATGGGCAGCAGACCGTTGGGGAAGACGCCGCCGTTGTCGGTGATCAGGGACGGGCCGGGGGTGGTGCCGTCGACCTCGTGCTGGGTGACCAGCAGGAAGATGCCGATCAGCATGAAGACGACGAGGGCGCTGACCTTGATGATCGCGAACCAGAACTCCAGTTCGCCGAACATCCTCACCGAGATCAGGTTCACGGTGAGGACGACCGCCAGGGCGATCAGCGCGAGCACCCACTGCGGGATGTCGGAGAACAGGCCCCAGTAGTGGGTGTAGAGGGCCACCGCGGTGATGTCGGCGATGCCGGTGGTGGCCCAGTTCAGGAAGTACATCCAGCCTGCGACGTAGGCGCCCTTCTCGCCCAGGAACTCACGGGCGTACGACACGAAGGCGCCGGACGAGGGCCGGTACAGGACGAGTTCGCCCAGGGCCCGCACCACGAGGAAGGCGAAGACGCCGCAGACCGCGTAGGCGATGAAGAGGGACGGGCCGGCGTCGGCCAGCCGGCCGCCGGCGCCGAGGAACAGGCCGGTGCCGATGGCACCGCCGATGGCGATCATGTTGACGTGCCGGGACTTCAGCGACTTGCTGTAGCCCGCGTCACCGGCGTCCACGTGCACGGCCTTCTGCTGCGCCGTACCGTTCGCCGGCCCGTCCTGGAGGGATTGCTCGCTCACGCCTCGGGTCCGCCTTCCGTGGATGGTTCTGTGGGGGTTTCTGTGGGGGCATCCGTGTGCGCGGCGCGCACGATGTCGGTGAGGGTCGTGGAGACCCGCTCGAGGTGGTGGGACATGGCCGCCACCGCGTCCTGCTCGCTGCGGTCGATCAGCGCCTCGACGATCGCCCGGTGCTCACGGTTGGACTGCTCGCGCCGACCGCCCAGCTCGTTGAGGAAGGCCGACTGACGGGCCAGCGCGTCCCGGATCTCCTCGATCACCCGGCGGAACACCGGGTTCTGGGCGGCCTGCGCCACGGCCAGATGGAAGAGGGTGTCCATGGCGACCCACGCGGTGGTGTCGGTCTCGTGCTCCATGCGCTCCAGCAGGTGCGCGAGGTGGTCGAGGTCCTCGGGTGTCCGCCGTACGGCCGCGTAGCCGGCGACCGGGATCTCGACGTGCCGGCGGACTTCGAGGAGGTCGCTGGCCGCGTAGTCGCCGAAGGTGGGGTCCTCGACGGTGCTGGACACGACGAAGGTGCCCTTGCCGGTCCGGGAGACGGTCAGGCCCATGGTCTGCAGGGCCCGCAGGGCCTCCCGCAGCACGGGCCGGCTCACCTCCAGGCGCCGGCACAGCTCGGCCTCGGAGGGGAGCTTGTCCCCCACGGCGTAATCTCCGCGCTCGATGGCGCTGCGCAGATGACCGAGGACCGCTTCCATCGCGCTGACGCGCCGCGGCACCGAGCCACCTGTCTGGCTGTCTGACAGGTTCACGGAGGTGATCCTGCGGGTGCGGGACGACCCTGTCAAGGGGTGTGGGTGGCGAAGAAGCGGGTTCGACGCCCTTGCGCGTGGCGCCGGACCGGCTCGGCGTCGCGCCTCACCGGCGAGCGCCCGCCACGCGGCTGTGGTCCCGGGCGGGCGCCTGGCGGTCCCACCTGACCGCCGCCCCGCACGGCGCCCGCCCGGCCTGCGGGCGGACAACCCCGACCGGCTGGAACAACCGGCCTGAGCTGTGCAAACGCCAGTGGTCGCTCAGTTCAGTACGCCCGCGCCCAGCAGCCCGAAGAGCAGCACGCCCACGACGATCCGGTAGATCACGAACGCGTTGAAGGAGTGCTTCGCGACGAACTTCAGCAGCCACGCGATGGAGCCGTAGGCGACGACGAAGGACACCGCCGTGCCGACGGCGAGCGGCGCGGCCCCCACTCCCGCGCCCAGGGCGTCCTTCAGCTCGTACAGCCCGGCGCCGGTCAGGGCGGGGATGCCCAGGAAGAAGGAGAGACGGGTGGCGGCGACCCGGTCGAGGTCCAGGATCAGGGCGGTGGACATGGTGGCGCCGGAGCGGGAGAAACCGGGGAAGAGAAGGGCCAGGATCTGCGAACTGCCCACCAGCATCGCGTCCTTGAACGACGTGTCGTCCTCGCCGCGCTTGTGCCGGCCCATCTGGTCCGCGGCCCACATCACGCCGCTTCCGACGATCAGCGAGGCGGCGACCACCCACAGCGAGGCCAGCGGGCCCTCGATCAGCGGCTTGGCGGCGAGACCCACGAGGACGATCGGGATGGTCGCGTAGATGACCCACCAGGCGAACTTGTAGTCGTGGTGATGGCGCTCGTCGCGGTTTCGCAGGCCCCTCCCCCACGCGGAGACGATCCGCACGATGTCCTTGAAGAAGTACACGAGCACGGCGGCGATCGCGCCGACCTGGATGACGGCCGAGAACCCGACCACGGCGTTGTCGTCGACGGGGATGTGCATCAACCCCTCGGTGATCTTCAGATGGCCGGTGGAGGAGACCGGCAGGAACTCGGTCACCCCCTCGACGGCTCCGAGGACGACGGCCTGACCGACGGAGATGGCGCTCATGGAATCCAGTTCTGCTGGAGAGGTACGGGCAGCGGCGGGGTCAGTCCTACTACACGCCGACAAGGCCAGAACGCCCCTCACCTACAGCGCCGCGCCCACCCACACCCCCGCGAAAGCGGCCCCGAGACCGGCCAGGACACTCACCATGACGTTGGCGACGGCGAACAGTCCGGCCCCGTCCTCGGCCAGTCGCAGCGTCTCGTACGAGAAGGTCGAGTACGTGGTCAGCGCGCCGCACAGGCCCGTACCCAGGAGCAGTTGGAGGTTCGGGCCCGGCGCGGCGCCGGCGAGCAGGCCGAGGATCAGGCAGCCGGTGACGTTGACGGCGAGGGTGCCCCAGGGGAAGACCGTGTCGTGGCGGGACTGGACGACCCTGTCGGTGAGATAGCGGAGGGGTGCGCCGACCATTCCGCCCGCGATCACGAGCAGCCAGTTCACAACGACTTCTTACCCTTCTCGTCCGTTTCGCCGGGTTTCCCTCCGGCGCGGCCGACATACCGGATGACCTCACACTCGTCGAGGATCACCAGGCCCTCGGTGACGAGTTCGTCCAGCTGCGGCAGGAAGGACCGTACGTGTTCCTCGGTGTCGACAATGACGATCGCGACCGGGAGGTCCTCGCTGAGGGAAAGCAGGCGGGAGGTGTGGATGAGGGAAGACGCGCCGAAGCCCTCGATGCCGCGGAAGACGCTCGCCCCCGCGAGGCCGGCGGCGCGGGCGCGGTGGACGATCTCCGAGTAGAGCGGTCGGTGGTGCCAGGTGTCGTGCTCGCCGACGAGGACGGTCACCCGCAGGGCGCTGCCGGTCAGCCTGGTCATCGTCGCCTCCGCTTCAGGATCCGGCGGGTCGCGGTCGCCGCGAGGGTCACGGCGGTGAGCGCCGCGAGCAGGGTCGCGGCGAGGTAGGCGAGGCCGGTGCCGGGGTGGCCGTGGTCGACCAGTTTCTGGATGTCGACGGCGTACGTCGAGAAGGTGGTGAAGCCGCCGAGGACACCGGTGCCGAAGAACGGGCGTACGAGGCGGTGGGCGGCCCAGATCTCCGTGATGACCACCATGAACACGCCGATCACGGCGCAGCCGACGACATTGGTCCAGAAGGTGGTCCAGGGGAAGCCGCCGGTGTGGGCGGGCCAGGCGAGGGAGGCCGCGTAACGGGCACTGGCACCGATCGCGCCGCCGATCGCGACCACCGCGACGACGGGCGCCTGCCCCCGCAGGACGGACGGGCGTGGTGGCGCGGCGACGGTCCCGGTCCGGATGTCGGGGGCTGTCATGGTCGTACGTCTCCTACTCGCCGGCGCCGCGAGGTGCGGGCGCGCCCCTGTGCGCAAGTAGGGACCGTTGGCGGCGGTGCTGCCGCGGTTCGGGTACGGCGGGCCCCACCGCCGCGCCACGAGCGGGGATCGTGGCCGGTCACCAGCGTAACGCCGGGGGTGCGTGGGCCGCACGCCGCCCGACCGGCACTCACGAGCCGGCGGACAAGCCATGGACGGGGCCCGGCCACCCCTCGGGCGGCCGGGCCTGTGTCACCTCGGGCTCAGCGGTGGCTGAACCAGGTCATCGCGGGGAGGGCCCTGTCGTCGTAGCCGAACAGTGCCTGGTTCTCCCAGCCGTTGCCTGAGGCGGCGTCCGTGGGGTCCCAGCCGTTGCCGTTGACCGCGGTCCAGGTCGCCTCCCAGTAGAAGACGCCGAGTCCGCGGCCGTTCGGAACGGCCTCCACGATGTTGAGGATGTCCCGGAACCAGGCCGACTGCCCGGCCGTGGACGCCGGGTAGCCGGAGACCAGTTCACCGGTCGTGTCGATGATGTTCTCGTGCGAGTCCTTGCTGTCGAGGCGGAAGGGGTAGGCGGTCTCGGCGACGAACACCGGCTTGCCGTAGCGGGCGGCCGCGTCGTCCAGGGTGGTCTGGAAGTCGTAGAGCGAACCGTGCCAGTAGCCGTAGTAGGACAGGCCGATGGCGTCGAACTTCACCCCGTTGGAGACCGCGCTGTCGAACCACCAGCGGGTGCCCGAGAGGTCCCCGCCCTTGGCCAGGTGCAGCGCCACGGTCGTACCGGAGTTGACCGCCTTGACCGCGTTGTAGCCGGAGTTGAGCAGCCCGGCGAGCTGCGACCAGTTGTCGGTCGAGCCCTCGGACCACAGCATGCCGCCGTTGATCTCGTTGCCGACCTGGACCATGTCGGCGGTGGTGCCCTGGGACTTGAGGGCGTTGAGCACGTCGTACGTGTGGTTGTAGACGTCCGTCTTCAGCTGGCTGTACGAGTGTCCGGCCCACGCGGACGGCTTGGACTGGGCGCCCGGGTCGGCCCAGATGTCCGAGTAGTGGAAGTCGACCAGCAGCTTCATGCCCTGCGCCTTGATGCGCTTGGCGATGGCGAGCACGCGTGCCTTGTTGTTGTAGCCGTCGGCCGGGTTGACCCAGACCTTGACGCGCGCGTAGTTCATGCCGGAGTTCTTCAGGACCGTGAGCGCGTCCGTCGTCGCGCCAGAGCCGGTCTTGTAAGTGCCACCCAGCGCCTCGCTCTTGGGGAGGGAGGAGATGTCGGCGCCCTTGACGGGCACGCCGCCCGTGCCGGAGGCGAAGGTCAGGTCGTCGACGTTGATCCAGTTGCCCGCGTTGGCATCGGAGTTGACGCTGATCGTGCACTGGTTGTTCGTCACCGCGATGGGCACGACGATCCGGATCCACCCGCTCGCGGAGACGGGCAGGTCGGTGCGCTGCTCGGCGCTGCCGCAGTTCTTCAGCGCTATGTAGGCCGACTTCTGGCCGCCGCCCGAGCGCACCCACGCGGTGAGCTTGTAGTTGCCGTTGGTCAGCCCGGACAGGTACTGGTAGGTCTCCACCTTGTAGGCGGCGGCGGAGTAGTGGGACAGGCGGTAACTCCCGCCGTGGCCACCGGACTCCACGTACGAGGCACCCGTGTCGCCGTACTCCGACCAGCCGTTGGGTGTCGCCACGCCCGAACCGTCGGCCTCGAAGCCGCCGTTGGTGAGGGTGCTCGCCGCCTGCGCGGAGGTGGCGGGGAGGGCGGTGAGGGCGAGGCCCGCTGCGAGCGGGAGCAGCAGGGCCCTGAGTGCGCGCCTGGGTGTGCGTCTGGGATGGAACATCGTCGTCCGTCGTCCCTTCGACGTGATGGGGTGGGGGTGTCCCTCCTGAGGGGCGGGAGGGGACCCCCTCCGCCCGCGGCTCTCGTGGCACGCACGGGCGGAGGGGAACTTGCGGCTCAGCCGTCGAACTCGGCTGTCGAACTCGGCCGTCGGAGTCAGTCGTCGAGTCGTACGACCCGGACGGCACCGGCGGGCAGCGCGAGGCGGCCCGCGGCTCGTTCGCCGGTCAGCAGTTCGGTGCCCGGGGCCTCCAGGGGCACCTTGGCGTCCGACGCGGTGTGGTTGACGGCGAACAGGTAGGTGCCCGACTCGCCGGTGCGGCGGACGAGTTCGACGTCGCGCGGCAGTTCGGCGCGGGGTGCGAGGTCGGCGTCCTCGGTGGCCCAGCCGAGCAGGGCGTCCAGGCCGTGCGCGTCGAGGCGCGTCGAGACATACCAGGCGGTGCCCTCGCCGAGGCGGTGACGGGTGACGGCCGGGTGCTCGGCGGCGAGTCCGTCTGCGTACGTCCACACGGTCTCGGCGCCACGCGGGACGACGAACTCGGTCCATACGTCACCGGTCAGCTCGGAGCCGTCGGGGCCGGTGATGCGTACGGCCTCGCCCTGGAGGAGCGGTGAGAACTCCTCGACGGTCAGGCCGAGTACGTCGCGCAGGGCGCCCGGGTAGGGGCCCGCGTGCACGGCGTCGTGTTCGTCGACGATCCCGGAGAAGTAGGAGACGACGAGGGTGCCGCCGTTCTCGACGTACTCCCTGAGGTTGTTCCCGGCTGCCTCCGTCATCAGGTACAGCGCGGGAACGACGACAAGGGGATAGGCCGACAAGTCGGCTTCCGGGTGGGCGAAGTCGACCGTGAGGTGGCGGTCGTACAGGGCCTCGTAGAAGGCGTCGGCGCGTTCGCGCGCGTCGTGGTCCTCGCTGGGGCGCCAGTCGAGGTTCTGCGCCCACCAGGAGTGCCAGTCCCACAGGACGGCGACGTCGGCGACCGTGCGCGTGCCGCGAATCGACGCCAACGAGTCGAGGGACGCGCCGAGTTCGACGACCTCGCGCCAGACGCGGGTCTCCGTGCCGCCGTGCGGGAGCATCGCCGAGTGGAACTTCTCGGCGCCGCGCCGCGACTGGCGCCACTGGAAGAACATCGCGCCCTCGGAGCCCCGGGCCACATGGGCGAGGGAGTTGCGGGCCATCTGGCCCGGCGCCTTCGCGGGGTTGCGGGGCTGCCAGTTGATGCCCGAGGTGGAGTGCTCGAGGAGGATCCAGGGGGCGCCGCCGCCGACGGAGCGGGTGAGGTCGGCGGCCATGGCCAGGTTGACGTGGGTGCGGCGGCCGTCGGTGATCAGGTAGTGGTCGTTGGTGACGATGTCGACCTCGCGGCCCCAGGCCCAGTAGTCGACGGAGTCGCACTGGCTGAGCGCGGTCATGAAGTTGGTGGTGACCGGGATGCCGGGCGACAGGCGGTGCAGGATGTCCCGCTCCGCCACGAAGTTCTCGCGCATGGTGGCGTCGGCGAACCGCTTGTAGTCCAGCGCCTGGCCGGGGTTGCCGACCGTGGGTGCGGTGCGCGGCGGGTTGATCTGCTCGAAGCCCGCGTACCGCTGGCCCCAGAAGGTGGTTCCCCAGGCCTCGTTGACCGCGCCGACGGTGTCGTACGTCGTCTCCAGCCAGCGGCGGAAGTGGGCGGCGCAGGAGTCGCAGTAGCAGGCGGAGACGGGGACACCGTACTCGTTGTGCACGTGCCACATGGCGAGCGCCGGGTGGGCGCCGAAGCGCTCGGCGAGTTTTGTGGTGATGTTCGCGGCGGCGGCGCGGTAGTCGGCGTTGCTGTGACAGATCGCCGCGCGGGAGCCGAACTCGTAGCGCACACCGTCGGGGGTGACCGGCAGCGCGTCCGGGTGTGCCCGGTAGAACCAGGCCGGCGGGGCCACGGTGGGCGTTCCGAGGTCGGCGCCGATGCCGTTCTCGTGCAGCAGGTCGAGCAGACGGTCCAGCCAGCCGAAGTCGTACGCACCGGGTGCCGTCTCCAGCAGGGCCCACGAGAAAATCCCGACGCTGACCATCGTGACGCCGGCCTCGCGCATCAGCCGGACGTCTTCCTGCCAGACGGATTCCGGCCACTGCTCGGGGTTGTAGTCCCCGCCGAAGGCCAGCCTCGTGAGGCCCGTGGGGGTGGTCTCCGGCATGGAATGTCTCCCGGTTGATTCGGTCACTTCGGAACATTGTGGGAACGTGCACACACAGCATCAGCGGTGCGTGGCCTAGATAACCGCATGGCCACAACCATTGACAAGTGTCCAGTGTGTTTCTCTACTGTGAACGCTCACAGAAGCATGGCGGGTCTTCGCAGCAGGCGAGGGCCCCACCAGGTCAGGGGAGAAACGTTCCATGCCGAACACGAAGCAGTGGCGCCTCGTGGCAACCGCGGTCGCCGTCACACTCGGCGCCACCACACTCGCCGCATGCGGGTCCGACGACGACAGCGACGCCCAGTCGGGCCCGGTGTCGCTGACGTACTGGACCTGGACGCCCGGCATGGACAAGGTCGTCGACCTCTGGAACAAGGGTCCGGGCAAGGAGCAGCAGATCACCGTCACGGTGAAGAAGCAGGCCTCCGGCGACACCCTGGTCACCAAGATCCTCACCGCGCACAAGGCCAAGAAGGCGCCCGACCTGGTGCAGGCCGAGTACCAGGCGCTGCCCACCCTGGTCAGCAACGACGCGCTCGCGGACATCTCCGGCGAGGTCGGCGACGCCGAGAAGGACTTCGCCGAGGGTGTCTGGCAGCAGACGACGCTGGGCACGGACGCGGTGTACGCGGTGCCGCAGGACATCGGGCCGATGATGTTCTACTACCGCGAGGACCTCTTCAAGCAGTACGGACTGAAGGTTCCGACCACGTGGGCCGAGTTCGCCCAGACCGCCAAGGACCTGAAGAAGAAGGCCCCGGACAAGGACCTCACCACCTTCTCCGCCAACGACTCCGGTCTCTTCGCGGGCCTCGCCCAGCAGGCCGGCGCCAAGTGGTGGACGACCTCCGGCGAGAAGTGGAAGGTCGGCATCGACGACGCGGCGACCCAGAAGGTCGCCACGTTCTGGGGCGACCTCGTCAAGGAGGACGCCATCGACAACCAGCCGATGTACACCCCGGCCTGGAACAAGGCGCTGAACACCGGCAAGCAGATCGCGTGGGTGAGCGCGGTGTGGGCGCCGGGCACGCTGACGACGGCCGCCCCGGACACCAAGGGCAAGTGGGCCATGGCGCCGCTCCCCCAGTGGTCGGCCGGCGAGGATGTGACAGGCAGTTGGGGCGGCTCCTCGACCGCCGTCACCACCGACTCGAGCCACAAGTCGGCCGCCGCGAAGTTCGCCGCCTGGCTGAACACCGACCGTGCCGCGCTGGCCGCGCTCGCCAAGGAGGGCGGGATCTACCCGGCCGCCACGGGCGCCCAGCTCAGCGGCGCGTTCGTCAAGTCGCCCGACTTCTTCTCCAACCAGGCGGACTTCTACCCCAAGGCCGCCGAGATCGCGAAGACCACGGCACCCTCCGCGTGGGGCCCGAACGTGAACGTGGCGTACACGTCGTTCAAGGACGCGTTCGCCTCGGCCGCGAAGAACAGGTCGGACTTCGGCGCCGCCCTGAAGACGATGCAGGACGCCACCGTCGCCGACCTGAAGAAGCAGGGTTTCGGAGTCGCGGAGTGACCAGCGCACGCCGGAGGCCGTACGGGGTCAGGTCGGCCCCGTACGCCTTCCTCCTCCCCGCGGTGATCCTCTTCGCCCTCTTCTTCGCGCTGCCCATCGGCTACGCGCTCTGGCTGAGCCTGCACAAGGTGAAGGTGTCCGGCCTGGGCCTCGGCGCCGGGGCGCGCAAGGAGGTGTGGGCCGGCATCGGGAACTACACCGACGCCCTCACCGACAGCGAGCTGCTGCACGGCGCGCTGCGCGTGGTCGGTTACGGCGCGATCGTGGTCCCGGTGATGCTGGGGCTCGCCCTCGTCCTCGCGCTGATGCTGGACGCGGACAAGGTGCGGTTCACCCCCTTCACCCGGCTCGCGATCTTCCTGCCGTACGCCATCCCGGGCGTCGTCGCCGCGCTGCTGTGGGGCTTCCTCTATCTGCCGGACGTCAGCCCGTTCTACTTCGTCCTCGACAAGCTGGGGCTGCCGCAGCCGGATCTGCTGGACGGCGGTCCGCTGTATCTCGCCCTCTCCAACATTGCGGTATGGGGCGGCACCGGCTTCAACATGATCGTCATCTACACCTCGCTGCGGTCCATCCCGGCCGAGGTGTACGAGGCGGCGAAGCTGGACGGCGCCACCCCGCTGCAGATCGCGCTCCGGATCAAGATCCCGATGGTGGCGCCCTCACTGGTGCTCACCTTCTTCTTCTCGATCATCGCGACGCTCCAGGTGTTCAGCGAGCCGACCACCCTCAAGCCCCTCACCAACTCCGTGTCCACGACGTGGAGTCCGCTGATGAAGGTGTACCAGGACGCCTTCGGCAAGGGTGACATCTACTCGGCCGCGGCCGAGGCGACGATCATCGCGATCGTCACGCTGGTCCTGTCGTTCGGCTTCCTGCGGGCCGCGAACTCCCGTAACAAGCAGGAGGCAGCACGATGAGTTCTCTTGCCGTGGGCAAGACGGAGGCGACGGCGGGCACCAGGCCCGGCACCGTGCGGCGCCCGCCGCTGCGCAACCGCATCGCCCTGATCCCGACGCTCACCCTGCTGCTGGGCGCCCTGTACTGCCTGCTGCCGGTCGCGTGGGTGGTGATCGCGGCCACGAAGTCGGGCAGCGAGCTGTTCTCCACGTTCACGTTCCTGCCCGGCAGCGGCTTCACGGACAACGTGCAGGAGCTGAGCGCCTACCGCGACGGCGTCTACTGGAAGTGGATGGGCAACTCGGCTCTGTACGCCGGCGTCGGCGCCCTTCTGTCGACAGCGGTCAGCGCGATCAGCGGTTACGCCCTCGCGATCTACCGCTTCCGCGGTCGGGAGGCGGTCTTCGGCGTCCTGATGGCGGGCGTGCTGATGCCGCCGGTGATCCTCGCGATCCCCCAGTACCTGCTGCTGGCGAAGGCCGACATCACGGACTCCTACGCCTCCGTACTGCTGCCGGTGGTCCTCTCCCCCTACGGCGTCTACCTCGCGCGGATCTACGCCGCCGCGGCGGTGCCCGCCGATGTGGTCGAGGCCGGGCGGATGGACGGCGCCGGCGAGTGGCGGATCTTCACGAGGGTCGCGCTCCCGATGATGATCCCGGGCCTCGTGACGGTGTTCCTGTTCCAGTTCGTCGCCGTGTGGAACAACTTCCTGCTGCCCTACATCATGCTCAGCGACGACGAGAAGTTCCCGATCACGCTGGGTCTGTTCACGCTCCTCGAGCAGGGAGCGGCCACCCCGGCCCTCTACACGCTGGTGATCACGGGCGCGTTCCTGGCGGTCCTCCCGCTCATCGCGCTCTTCCTGGTCATCCAGCGGTTCTGGAGCCTCGACCTGCTCTCCGGAGCCGTAAAGTCATGACCATGAGCAATACCGGGGGCCGGCGCAAACCGCCGACGATCCACGACGTTGCCCGCGAGGCGGGAGTGTCCCGAGGCACCGTCTCGCGTGTGCTCAACGGCGGGCACTATGTGAGCCCCACCGCCGCGGAGGCGGTGAACGCCGCTATCCGCAAAACGGGGTACGTGGTCAACCGCCACGCCCGTTCGCTCATCACCGGCCGCTCCGACTCGATCGGCTTCCTGCTGACCGAACCGCAGGAGCGGTTCTTCGAGGACCCCAACTTCAATGTCCTGCTGCGGGGTTGCACCCAGGCACTGGCGGCGCACGACATCCCGCTCCTGCTGATGCTGGCGGGCACGGAGGACGAACGGCGCCGCCTCACGCGGTACATCACCGCCGGTCATGTCGACGGGGTGCTGCTGGTCTCGAGTCACTCCGGTGACCCGGTCGCGCAGGAGCTGTGCGAGGCGGGCGTACCGCTCGTCGCGTGCGGCAAGCCCATCGGGCTCGGCTCCAAGGTGAGCTATGTGGCGGCGGACGACCGCGACGGCGCCCGTGACATGGTGCGTCATCTGTTGTCGCTGGGCCGCCGGCGTGTCGGGATGGTGACCGGTCCGCTCGACACCCCGGGCGGGGTGGAACGCCTCGCCGGCTACCGCGAGGTCCTCGCCGAGGAGGGCATCGAGTACGACGAGGCCCTCGTCGTCTCCGGCGACTACAGCCGGGCCAGCGGCGAGGCGGGCGCGGAGCAGTTGCTGGGCCGGCGCCCGGACCTGGACGCCGTGTTCGTCGCGTCCGACCTGATGGCGCAGGGGGTGCTCACGGCACTGGAACGGGCGGGACGCAGCGTCCCCGGGGACGTTTCGGTGGGCGGCTTCGACGACTCCTCGGCCGCCCTGGCCGCCCGCCCCCAGCTGACGACCATCAGACAGCCCTACGACCGGATCAGCGCCGAGATGGTCCGGGTGCTGCTCGCGCAGATCGGCGGCGAGGACCCGGCGGCGGTGATCCTGCCCACCGAGCTGATCAAGCGGGGGTCTGCCTGAGCCAGCGGTCCCGCCGCCTCCGCCCGGCGTTTTTTATGCATACGCATTAACATGGGTTGCATGGCAGCGAACACGGCCGGTACGGGGCTGGCGGACCAGTGGCGGGACATCCTGGCGGCGCATGCGCGCACGATGTGCGAGATCGACCGTGTGCTGCATCCGCACGGACTGGGCGCGAGTGACTTCGAGGTGCTCGATGTCCTCGTCGCGGAGGAGGCGGCCGCGGCTGCCGCCTCCGACCCGGGTGAGAAGTGCCGGGTTCAGGACATCGCCGGGCGGGTCCATCTGAGCCAGAGTGCGCTGTCGCGGCTCATCGGGCGGCTGGAGAAGGACGGGCTGGTGGAGCGCAGCATGTGCGTGGAGGACCGGCGGGGGGTGCGGGTGGCTCTGACGGAGCGGGGGCGTGCGGTGCACAGGGAGGTTCTGCCGCTTCAACGTGCGGCTCTGGCACGCACGTTGGGGAGCTGAGTCCTGGAACGGTGGTTCGTTCAGCGCGGGACGGTGGGGGCCGATCGCGCAGTTCCCCGCGCCCCTTCAGGGCGCGCTTCACCGGGCCCCCGCCGCCCACTCGTCGCAGCGGCGCATCAAGGACGCGTTCGATCCGCGAGGCATCCTCAATCCCGGCAAGTCCCTGTGGCCGGACGGGGGTTCAGTACTTGAACTGCCTGGCCAGCAGGGTGCGTACGCCCTCTGAGGTGACCGTCATCCCGTGCGGGGAGGCCGCGTCTATGGTGAGCGAGAGGTTGCCGGTGGGCCACTGTTCGGCGAGCGCGCCGAGCGGGATCAGACGGTAGCGGGAGACGGACGGCAGCAGTTCGGCCAGTTCGGGTTCCGAGGTGAACACGGGCACGGCTTCCCGGCCGTCCGGTTCCTCCAGGACGGGCAGCGCCACTGTCGAGGGGTTGCCGGCGTCCACGTCGCTGACGTCGTCCGGCACGGGCACCAGCACGTCGCTCATCGCGAGGACGTCCAGCGCGGTCGGATCCTGGCTGTTGTCGGCGAGGGCGTCGAGCGCTCGCCTGGCCGGTGTGGCGGTTTGCCGACGTGCGGGTGTCTCCATGATGGGTCCCCTGGTGGTGGAGGTCGGGTGGGCCGCCCGGGACACGGCGGCCCGGGCATGGTGCCAGGGCGCATACCCGGCGGGGTCCCGGGCATGCCTGGCCCGGGGGCACGACATGTCGCTGCTTCGGGCCGCCCTTGGCGGTACCGATCCTGCCGGGCCGCCCCGAGCGCCTCCATGGTGAAAACGGACCAGTAGTGGTGACCCGCGCCCACGCGCGCGCCGCCGGCCCGTGCCTAGCGTGGGCACATGCCGATGCAACCCTGGTTCCCCGATGCCAAGCTGGGCATCTTCATCCACTACGGCATCTACGCCGTGGACGGCTGGGCCGAGTCCTGGTCCTTCTACACCGGTGAGGTCACGCACGAGGAGTACATGAAACAGCTCGATCGTTTCAGCGCCTCGCACTACGACCCCAGGGCCTGGGCGGAGCTGTTCGCCCGCGTCGGCGCCCAGTACGCGGTCCTCACCACCAAGCACCACGACGGCGTGGCCCTGTGGGACACCGACCACCGCAACCTGGACGTGGTCCGGGACACCCCGGCGGGCCGTGACCTGGTCAGCGGCTTCGTGGACGCTCTGCGGGAGCAGAACCTCAAGGTCGGCCTGTACTACTCGCACTCCGACTGGAACCACCCCGACTACGCGAGCGAACGCCACCCCGGCCCGCACATCGTCGAGCCCAACGACTACTCCCACGCCCGTCCCGGCGAACAGGACCCCGAGGCCTGGGCGCGCTATCTCGCCTACCGCGACGGGCAGGTGGGCGAGTTGGTCGAGCGCTTCCGCCCGGACGTCCTCTGGTTCGACGGCGAGTGGGAGCGCACCGAGGAGCAGTGGCGGATGCGGGAGCTGTCCGAGCTGATCCTGGCGGGCAACCCGGAGACGATCCTGAACGCGCGCATGCTCAGCTACGGCGACTACGCCACCCCCGAGCAGGGCGTTCCGCTGATCGCCCCGGACGGTCCGTGGGAGCTGTGCCTGACGATCAACGACTCGTGGAGCTACCGGGCCACGGACCGCGACTTCAAGTCGGTGCGCCAGCTGGTGCGTTACTTCACGGAGACGATCGGCATGGGCGGCAATCTGCTGCTCGGGGCCGGTCCGACGGAGGACGGCACGATTCCCGCGGAGCAGGTCGAGCGTCTGGAAGGGCTCGGCGCGTGGGTCACCAAGCACGCCGAGGCCGTGTACGGCACGGTCGCTGGCCTGCCCGCCGGGCATCACTACGGGCCGAGCACGCTCTCCGCCGACCGGCGCACCCTGTACCTGGTCTGCTTCGACGCGCCCCGTGAGGCCGTGTCGATCAGGGGCCTGCGCAACGCGGTACGGCGTGTCTCGGTCGTCGGCACGGGCGCCGAGCTGGGCCACCACGTCACCGGCGGCCTGGACAAGGTGCCGGGCGTGACCTGGATCGACGCGCCCGGGGCAGCCGACCTCGACGAGTACGCGACCGTCCTGGCCGTGGAGCTCGACGGTGAGCTGGACCTCTACCGGGGCGCGGGCCGCGACTGACAGGGCGGGCCTGTCTCCGCCGACCCATCGCCAACAGCACGTCGACTCCATCACAGGACATGACATCCAAGACAGGAGTTCGAACGAACACCCTCCTGGGCGGACCGGCCGCCAACGGCGCCATGAGGAGGGCGACATGGGGAATCTCTTCAGGACACTGCTCAGACAACTCGACAGCAACGCACGACACGCCACCGGGGTCTACCGGCGTGAGGTCGCCGAGTACGAGGTGCTGGAGCGGGACGTGCGCGCACGCGCGGAAGCCCTTGAGTACACCGTGTGGTTACGGCGCAAGACCATCGATCTGGCGGACAAGGAACAGCCCCTGAGCGCCGACGATCTCGCGCTGATGGCCTCGGTGGGCGAACAGCGTGCCGGAATGGGCCTGTCCTTGCCCGGCCACCAGCAACTGGTCGTCGCGCACACCCGGTTGCTGCTGCGCGAGATCGACCAGGCGACCGGCCCCGGCGACGGTGACGACCTCATGCGTCTGATGCGCTGGTTCGGCCCGCAGGGCACCCGCGGCGGCGAGGCCTACCTGTCGGGGTACGTGGCGGGACAGCGACGCCGTATGTCGCTGGCCGGCCGGGTCCGGATGCTGGCGGAGGCGCTGCTCGCCGACGATCCGGCCGCGTCGGGCCTGGCATCCGGGGTGGGGATGCGCGTACACCCGCGCTATCGGGTCACCGTGATCCGCGTGCCCGGCCGGCAGCGGCCCCCGAAGGCCCGCCGCGAGGAGATCACCGAGACCCTGCTGCGCCGCCGTCAGGTACCGATCTTGTGGCACGACCCCGCGGAACTGGTGGCCCTGACACCCGAGCACACCGGTGAGCCGGCCGATGCGGCGACGACGCCGACCGGGCAGGAACGCGCGCAGTCCGTCGTCCAGGACATCACGGCGGCCGTGGGCGGCACCTGCGCGATCGGTACGAGTGTCGGTGCGACCGGTGCGCTGGCCGCTGTCCTCGCCCAGGCGCGGCGGGTGAGCCGGGTCGCGCCGATGAAGTCCGGGCAGCAGCATCTGCACACCATGGCCGACGTCTTCGTCGAGCTGGGGGTCACCCGGCTGCCGGAGGTCGACGACTGGCTGCGCGACATCGACAGGAGCCTGTCCCGGGGGCCCGATCTCGTCGCCACGCTGGACAGGTACTACCAGCTCGACATGGACCGGGCGCGCACGGCGACGGCCCTGAACGTCCATCCGCGCACGCTCGACTACCGCCTGCGGCGCGCACACGAGCTCACCGGCATCCATCCGGGCTCCACTCGCGGCGTACGCGTCCTCAGCGCCGTCGTGACCCGCTCGCTCGCCCGGGGCTGAAGAGGGCAACCCCGCACTCAGGAGGGCCCGCCGGACGTCCGGCGGGCCGCTCACCCCGCTGTCGCCGCCCCGCTCACTCGAAACTGGCGAAACCCGTGGTGTCGAACCAGGTGGGCGCCTCGGCCTCGGACATCGCCTGCTTGATCCGGAACAGCGAGAACTCGTTCAGTTCCGGCAGCGCGTCCACCGCGAACCACGCGACGTCCAGGGACTCGTCGTCATTGACCCGGGCCTCCCCGCCGACGGCACGGCAGCGGAAGGTGATGTCCATGTACTGGCAGACGTCGCCGTTCTCGTACGTCACCGGGTCGAGTGCCTGGACGAGCACGACCCGCTCGGGCACGCACCGGACAGCCGTCTCCTCGTAGACCTCCCGCACCGCGCAGGCCGCCGGCTGCTCACCCGGGTCCGGGATGCCGCCGACCAACGACCACTTGCGGGTGTCGGTACGGCGGCCCAGGAGCACTCTGCCCTCGTCGTCGAAGACGAGGGCGGTGACACCGGGGAGCCAGAGCAACTGGTGGCCGGCGGAGGCACGGAGAGCGCTGATGAAGTCAGGAGTAGCCATGACCCGACCCTAACGGGCCGGTCGGGTCACCCTTGTTGATCACGGGGGCGTGGCACCGGCGTACGGCTACACGCCACCGGCGCGCCGCCCGCGCATCCCGGCGCCGATCGCCCAGCCGAGACCGCCGGCGGCGACCAGGACGAGGAGCATCTCGGGCAGGATGCCGAGCTCGGTGGCGGGTGTCTTCGAGGAGCGCAACGGCACCTTCTGGACGAGGTGGTCGGCCACGAACATGCCGGTCTTCTGGGTGATCCGCCCGTCCGGCATGATGATCGCGCTGACACCGCTGGTAACCGGGACCGTGACGGTCCGGCTGTGCTCGACCGCGCGGATACGGGACATCGCGAGCTGCTGGTAGGTCATCTCGCTGCGGTCGAAGGTGGCGTTGTTGCTCGGCACGGAGATCATCTGGGCGCCGTGGGTGACGGTGTCGCGCACCGCCCAGTCGAAGGCGGCCTCGTAGCAGGTGGCGAGGCCTACCTTGGCGCCGTCCATGGTGAAGACGCCCGGCTTGCTGCCCCGGCTGAAGTCCTGGTGGACCATGGTGGTCCAGTTCTTGTTGATGTGTTCGAGCAGCGAGCGCAGCGGGAGGTACTCACCGAAGGGCTGGACCTGCCGCTTGTCGTACGTCTCGGTGGGGCCCTTCGCCGGGTCCCACAGGATCTGCTCGTTGTAGAGCTTGCCGTCCCGTTCGACGACCCCGCCGACCGAGATGGGCACACCGACCGCCTGGGCCGCGCCCTCGATGACCGCGGCGGCGTCGGGGTCGGCGAACGGGTCCACGTCGGAGGAGTTCTCCGGCCACAGCACGAAGTCGGGCTTGGCCACCTTGCCGGCCTTGACATCGGCGGCCAGCCGCAGGGTCTCCCGCGCGTGGTAGTTGAGTACAGCCTGCCGCTGGGCGTTGAAGTCGAGGCCCGCGCGGGGCACGTTGCCCTGGATGAGGGCGACGGTCGCGGTGCCGTTCTCGGCCTTGTCGCTCACCAGCGTCCGTGCGGCCAGGGCGCCCACCACGGGGACGGCCACGCTCAGCGCGGCGACGACCGCGGCGATACGGGGCACCACGCCGGTACGTCGCCACTCGATCAGCTGCCGGACGACCTCGTACAGCCCGAAGCCGCACAGGACGACCGCGAAGCCGAGCACCGGGGTGCCGCCCAGCGCGGCGAGCGGCAGGAAGACGCCGTCTGCCTGGCCGAAGGCGATCTTGCCCCAGGGGAAGCCGCGGAAGGGCACACGCGCGCGTGCGGCCTCGCCCGCGATCCACACGGCCGCGGCCCACAGCGGCCACCCGGGCAGCCTTGACACGGCGGCGATGCCCACGCCGACCAGCGCGATGAAGACCGCCTCGACGGCGACCAGCGCCAGCCAGGGTCCGGAGCCCACCTCCACCCCGGTCCACACCAGCAGGGGCAGCAGGAAACCGAGCCCGAAGAGGTAGCCGAGACCGAGTCCCGCCTTCCATGACCGGCCGCGCAGGACCCAGCCGAAGAGTCCGAAGGCGGGCAGCGCGAGCCACCACAGGGTGCGCGGCGGGAAGCTGACGTACAGCAGCACTCCGGCGAGCGCGGCGGTGGCGGCCGGCCAGAGGCGCAGCAGCCGCGCGCGGCGCGAAGCGGGCGCGAGCTGCGGTTCGAGCTGGTCCGGCTCGTCTATGGAGGGAGCGGTGACGGTCACTCCGGGAGTGTACGGCGCCTGACCCGGACGCCGACAGCACGGTCCCGCGGGTACGGGTGGGCCCGCACGGCCTCACCTGCCGCATCGTTTCTGCGCAACTCGTCCACAAATCGTCCACCAGCCGTTACGGTGTGCCGGAGCCTCTGACGTGCGCGCCGGCGACGGCCCCGTACGGTCGGGGCCCGTCACAGGTCGGGGGGCGACGGGTTGGGATCCACGGGGATGACGTCGGCGACGGACGCGCCGTCGGACGGGGAGAGACGAAACGTTTCGGACGCGGCGGGCGTCGTCGTGCTGGGCGCCTGTGCCGTCTGGTCGCTGATCACGGCGGCCGCCCACGACGGCCGCCCCGAGGGCGTGCTGCTGGCGGTGCTCGCGGTGGCCGCCGGTTACGCGGCGGGCCGGATCTGCGGGGCGCTGATGCCCGTCGCGGCCCCCTGTACGGCTGCGCTGGCCGGGCTGGGCCTCGCGGTGGCCGCCCCGCACGCGCTGCCGGGGCCACGGATCGCCACCCCCGTCGGGCATCTCGGTGCGGTGGCCGCGCTGCTGGTCCTGGCCACGGGCGCCGCCTGCTGTGCCGCCTGGGCGGCCCGGTCGCCGTCGCTGCGGCTGGCGCTGCGTGCACTGGCCGCCACGGTCACGGTGGCGTCGGCGGTTCTCGGCTCGGTGGCCGGCTTCGCCCTCTGTGCCGGCGTCCTGCTCTGCTCGCTGGCCGCCGGGCACATGCCGCGCCGGGGCGTGGGGCTCGCGGGGCTGGCCCTCACGGCGGCCCTGATGACCGGGACGGCGTGGGCGGTCGCCGAGAAGTCGCTGCCGGACGGACTGTCCGACTCGCTGGAGGGGCAGCTGACCGGGAACCGGGTCCAGCTGTGGCGCGACGCCCTGATGATGGCGCACCGGGACCCGGCGGCGGGGGTGGGGCCCGGCAGGTTCTCGGAATTCAGCGAGGCGGCGTCCCTGTCGCTGCCGGCCGAGGCGAAACCGCACTCCGCGCCGCTCCAGCAGGCGGCCGAGGAGGGCGTGGTCGGTGTGCTCCTGCTGGCGGCGGTCTTCTGCTGGGTGCTGTACACCCTGTGGCGCACTTCGCGCTCCACCGCCGTCGCGCTGACCGCGGGAGCGGCCCTGACGGCTCTGGCGGCCCTCGCGACGGTCGGCAACGTGCTGAGCTTCACCACGGTGACCGTGGGCGCGGGCCTGCTGGCCGGCCTGGCCACGGCCCGTCCCCTCGGCTACGAGACACCGGACACGGCGACACCACGCGCGCGGGAGCAGCGAGAACATCTGTGAGCTGAGCACGAGAGCGACTCGAGGTCAGCGCGTCGCCCCGGTGGCGCCCCGCAGCCGGTCCCTGATGACGCGTACGGCCGCCTCCGCGTTGTCCACCGTGATCGTGAACGTGTGTCCGTCCCCGAGGCGCAGCACCACTCCCTCGCCCTGACGGACGACGACCGCGGTGCCCTGGTGGGGCCGCCAGCGATAGCCCCAGCCGCCCCACTGGCGCGGGGTGACCCTGGCCACGAACTCCGCGCCGACGATCTGGGACAGCGGAATCCGGCGGCGGGGCAGGCCGATGTGGCCGCAGCGCACCTCAAGGGTGTCCTTGTCGACCTTCACGGCGACGTGCACGAACGCGATGGTGCCGAAGAGGACGAGCACCCCGGCCGCGATACACCCCACGACGGACATGACAAGCGGTGCGCCGGACGTCCACGCCGAGTCGATCGCCAGCTCGATACCGAGTGCCATGAAGGCGCAGCCACCGAGCGCCAGCAGCCACTGGGCGCGGTTGGTCGCCCGGCCGGTCCAGATCTCGGTCGGCACGGGCTCGTCGGTCTCGTCCGCTTCGACGTGCTCGCTGTGGGGGTTGTCCCTCATATGTTTGAGAGTACTCAGCTTCCGCTGCGCGGGCAGCGGGTTGCGGAGGGTGACTGCTCCGGTCAGCGGACGGGGGTGGCCGTCTGCAACAGCCGGCCTTCCTCGTAGGCGAGCGCGGGCGCGGGCAGCGGGCTCACGGTGCCGTTCAGCAGTGCGGTGAGGGTGCCGTCCGGTGACGCCCCGGGCGCGGCCTGGGCGCCGAGCCTGCGGAGCGTCTGGGCGGCCACCGCGCCGGCCGAGCCGTGCAGGACGAGCGGCGGGCGGCCGGGCTGCTGGACGGCCGCGCGGATGCGCTCGGCGACGAGTTCGTAATGGGTGCAGCCCAGGACGACGGTCGTTACCTCGTCCGGGGTGAGGGCGGCTGCGGCCGCGATGGCGTCGGCGATCGCCTTCTCGTCCGCGTGTTCGACGGCTTCGGCCAGTCCCCAGCAAGGCACCTCGGTGACCGTGACGCCCTCGGCGAAGTTCCGGATGAGGCCCTGCTGATAGGGGCTGCCGGTGGTCGCGGGGGTCGCCCAGATCGCGAGGGGCCCGCCGCCCGCGGCGGCCGGTTTGATCGCCGGGACCGTGCCGATGACCGGCAGCGCCGGTTCGAGGCGGGCTCGCAGGGCGGTCAGGGCGTGCACGGTGGCTGTGTTGCAGCCGACGATGAGGGCGTCGGGCCGCTGCGCGGCGGCGGCCTCGGCAACGGCCAGGGCGCGCTCGGTGAGGTCCTGCGGGGTACGCGGGCCCCACGGCATGCCCGCGGGGTCCAGGGAGAGCACGAGATCCGCGTCCGGCCGCAACCGCCGTACCGCCGCGGCCGCCGGGAGAAGTCCGATTCCGGAGTCCATCAGCGCGATCTTCACCCGGTCACTATAAACGGGGTCCCCCTACGGGCCTCGGGGGTGGGGCAGACTGCGGCGGGTGAGCGCCGTTGTGTGGATCGCCGTCGGATCACTCGCCGCCTGGCTGTGGCTGCTGCTGTGCCAGGGCTTCTTCTGGCGTACGGACGTCAGACTGCCGTCCTACGACCGGGAACCGGAGTCCTGGCCGTCCGTCTGTGTCGTCGTGCCCGCGCGCGACGAGGCGGCCGTCCTGCCCGCGAGCCTGCCGTCGCTGCTCGCGCAGGACTATCCGGGACGGGCGGAGGTCTTCCTGATCGACGACGGCAGTTCGGACGGCACCGGGGAGCTGGCCCGGGAGCTCGCGCGACGCCAGGGCGGGCTGCCGCTGACCGTGGACTCGCCCGGTGAACCGCCGGCGGGCTGGACGGGCAAGCTGTGGGCCGTACGCCACGGCATCGGCCTGGCACGCGCGCGTGGACCCGAGTTCCTGCTGCTGACGGACGCGGACATCGCCCACACGCCGGACAGCCTGCGGACGCTGGTGGCGGCGGCCCGGGGCGGCGGTTTCGACGCCGTGTCGCTGATGGCCCGGCTGCGCGTGGAGAGCGTCTGGGAGCGGCTCGTCGTACCGGCCTTCGTGTACTTCTTCGCGCAGCTCTATCCCTTCCGCCGGATCGGGAGGAAGGGCACGCGGACGGCTGCTGCGGCGGGCGGATGCGTGCTGCTGCGGACGGAGGCGGCCGAACGGGCCCGGATCCCG
Source organism: Streptomyces sp. ME02-8801-2C (assembly GCF_033793965.1). Classification (NCBI taxonomy): domain Bacteria; kingdom Bacillati; phylum Actinomycetota; class Actinomycetes; order Kitasatosporales; family Streptomycetaceae; genus Streptomyces; species Streptomyces sp. ME02-8801-2C. The sequence continues at coordinate 315,441 of NZ_JARAXP010000003.1, forward strand.
GACGCCATCCGGCACGCCGTCATCGACGACGTGGCACTCGCGCGGGCCGTCAAGGGCGGCGGTGGCCATATCTGGCTGGGGCTCGCCGAGCGCGTGGACAGCGTGCGGCCCTACCCCCGGCTGCACGACCTGTGGCGGATGGTCTCGCGCAGCGCGTACGCGCAGTTGCGCCACAGTCCGTCGCTGCTGCTCGGTACGGTGCTCGGCCTCGCCCTGGTCTACCTGGTGCCGCCGTTCGCCCTGCTCGCCGGGCTCGCCACCGGGACGACCCCGGCGGCGGTGTGCGGCGGCCTCGCGTGGCTGGTGATGGCGGGGACGTACGCCCCGATGCTGCGTTACTACGGGCAGCGGCTGTGGCTCGCGCCGCTGCTGCCCTTCACCGCGTTCCTGTATCTCCTCATGACGGTCGACTCGGCGGTGCAGCACTACCGGGGGCGGGGCGCCGCCTGGAAGGGACGGACGTACGCCCGTCCCGAACCCGCCGCGGAGGAGAGCTGATCCGCCGCGTCATTTTCGGCCGGGGGTCCAGTTCATTCCCCAGCCGTAGGCGTGGTCGACGGTCCGCTGCGGGCTCACCCCGCGCTCGGGCACGAGATAGCGGGCCTCACGCTGGACGATCAGATCGCCCCCGGTGTTGGTGATCAGGGCGAGCGCGCACACCGTGGAGGGCACCGTGCACTCGTCGAGCGAGAAGTCGACCGGCGCGCCGTTCACCGGGGTCAGGGTGACCGTGGCGTGCAGGTCGGCGAAGGAACGCGCACCGGCGTAGATGGTCACGAAGACCAGGATGCGCCGGAAGGCCTGCTTGCGGTCCAGGTTGACGGTGAGGTTCTCGCCGCTCGACATGGCCCCGGTGCGGTCGTCGCCGTCGAGATGGATGTACGGCGGCTGGTGCAGCGCCCCGAAGGCGTTGCCGAGGGACTGTACGACGCCCTTGCTGCCGTCGGAGAGCTCGAACAGAGCGCACAGGTCCAGGTCGAGATCGGAGTGCTGGGCGACGGCGCGGCCGAGTTTGCTGCCCCACCCCGAGAACTGCTTGTGCACCTGCCAGTTGAGGTTGACGCGCAGGGCGCCCGAGGTGCCGCCCTGTTTGGTGAGCGAGACGGACGGGGCCTCCTTGGTGAGCGTCACCTTGGTCAGCCGTACCGGCGTCGCGGGAGGCGCGGGCGGGGGCGCGGTCACGGGCCGTGCGGGCGCCGGGGACAGGGGCGCCGGGGGTGCCGCGGGCACGGGTGCGGCCGGGGCGGGTGCGGGGACGGCGGTCTGGGGGGCGGGCGCGTGCTGGGGCTCGTCCACGGTGATGCCGAAGTCCGTGGCCAGGCCCTCCAGCCCGCTGCTGTAGCCCTGTCCGACCGCGCGGAACTTCCACGCGCCCTGCCGGCGGTAGAACTCGCCCAGCACGAAAGCGGTTTCGACACTGGCGCCCGCGTTGTCGAAGCGCGCGACGACCATGCCCTGCGCCGCGTCACGGACCTCGATGTACAGGTCGGGGACCTGCCCGAACGTTCCTCCGTCGGCGGAGGCCGCGAGGACCACGGTCTCGACCGCCGGCTCCACGCGCGCGAGGTCGACGAGAAGGGTGTCCGTCACCCGGCCTCCCGCGTCCCGTTTGCCCTCGTGGCGGACCGCGCCGGAGGAGTGCACGGGCTGGTTGTAGAAGACGAAGTCGCTGTCGGAACGCACCTTTCCGGCGACCAGCAGCAGCGCGGAGGCGTCCGCGTCGGGCACGCCCGGACCGGAACGCCAGCCCAGTTCGACCCGGAGTGCGGTCGTCGGTACCGGAGCGTTGGATCCCTTGGACATTGACATGGCTGCCCCCATCTCTGCCGGCCTCGCGGGACAACCTATTCTCCCGGGCCCGCGGCCTCCTGTTGAACTCCCTTGCCGAACGCGGGAAGAACGCGGGGCGACCCGTCGGTAACCCGCCCGGAACCTGGCCTTTACCTGATCTCAGCATGACGGGGTGCCCCTTTTTGGCAAGTTCGCTCGCATTGGGGGTCCCAAGTCACCGCCGACACGGAAAACAACCCTCTTATCGGTCTCCCCAACCAGCTCATCGTGGGCTTAACTTATGTGCCATGACCTCCCCCCGCTCCACCTACGGCGGCGGCTACTACTCCGCCTTCCCGGACACTCCGATCTACGACTCGCTCGTCGCCGAGCGGGGCACTCCTCAGATCGCCCCGATCCGGGTCCCCGCCGCGTACGACACGGGCAGCAGCAACCTGCCCGCGCTGCCGTCGGCGCTTCCCGCACTGCCGGCCGGGCCGTCCCAGCAGGCCCCCTCCTACGGCTACCCGCAGGCGCAGCAGCCCTCGCCGCTGCAGCAGGCGCCCGCCGCCTACATTCCGCAGCAGGTACCGCCGCGTGGTTACCCCGGCGGCCAGCCGATGCAGCAGCAGCGCCCGGCGCCGATGGCCACCGGTTACGAGGCGATGCGTCCTGCGGCCCCCCGGCCCGCGCAGCCGCAGTACCAGGATCCGTACAACAACCAGCAGCAGCAGTACCGCGGGTACTGATACCACCCCGGAATGTCCGTGCCTGCTGGCACGATGGCGGTATGGGGAATGCGGAACTGCACTCGATTCACATTCATCCGGTCAAGGCGTTCCGGGGCCAGGCGCCCCGGCAAGCCGTGGTGGAGCCCTGGGGGCTGGCCGGAGACCGACGCTGGGTTCTGATTGACGCCGGGGGAAAGGTCGTCACACAACGCCAGCACCCGCGCCTGGCGCAGGCCGCCGCCGAACTGCTGCCCGACGGCGCGATCCGGCTGTCCGCGCCCGGTCGCGCGCCCCTGACCGTGCCCGTCCCGGAGGTGACGGGCACGACGACGGTCGACATCTTCGGCACCAAGGTGCAGGCGGTACTCGCGGGCGACGACGCGCACGACTGGTGCGGCGGATATCTCGGCGAGGACGTCCGTCTTCTGCACATGGACGATCCGGGCACGCGTCGCGCGATCGACCCCGAGTTCGCATCGCCCGGCGAGACCGTGAGTTTCGCCGACGGCTTCCCGCTGCTGCTCACCACGCTCGGGTCGCTCGACGCCCTCAACTCGCTGATCGCGCAAGGGGATCGCGCTCAGGAGGGCCCGCTGCCGATGAACCGCTTCCGGCCCAACGTGGTGATCTCGGGGACGGCCGCCTGGGCCGAGGACGACTGGTCCCGGATCGCCATCGGCGAGGTCTCCTTCCGCGTGGCCAAGATGTGCGGGCGGTGCGTGGTGACCACCACCGACCAGGAAACCTCCGAACGCGGGCGGGAACCGCTGCGCACGCTCGGGCGCCACCGCCGCATCGACAACCAGTTGATCTTCGGCCAGAACCTGGTCCCCGAGACTCCCGGCACGATCGGCGTCGGCGATCCGCTGAGGATCCTCGAATAGGGGGATTGGTCCCGTGGGCGGGAACACCGGCACCGGGCCCGGCCGTTGGGTTTGTGAGAAGTGCATGAGACGGGCCGGTGGGAGCCGGTGAGGGGTGATTTCCCTCTCTCTTCGACCGGCGGCATGCGGGAACTTCTCCGACCGGGTTATCACGGAGCGGAAGGGGGTGCGGCTGTGCGGGTGATCGGCGGACTCTGGCGCTGGCGGCACAATCCGCTGCGCCGCGCGACCGACCTGGCGGAGGCCTGGGTGGCGCTCGTGGCCCTGTTGCTGATCCTCGTCGCGGCGCCCCTGATCGGCCTCCTGATCGGCGGTGTCGCCCAAGACGCACTGCAACAGGCCGTACGGGACCAGCGTGCGGCCCGCCATGTCGTGACGGCCACCGTGGTCAAGAAGCTCGCCCGGTCCCCTCTGGAGCCCGACCCCGAGTCGGCGGCCGCCCGGGAGGCCAGAAGCCGCGTGGAGGCCGACTGGACGGGACCGGACGGCACGTCGCAGCACGGCAAGGTCATGGCGAGCCTCAAGTCCCCGCATCCCGGCGACCACTTCACCCTGTGGACGGACGAACACGGGCGAATAGCCGCCCGCCCTCTGGACACCGCCACCGCGACGACACACGCCGTGCTCGCCGGATTCGGTGCGGCCGTTCTGTCGGCCGGGTTGGTCGAGGGCGGCCGGCGCCTGATCGTCTGGCGCATGGTCCGTCGCCGGTACGCCCGCCTGGACCGGGCCTGGGAGCGGGCCGGACCCGACTGGGGCCGGACCGGGACCGGCAGTTGACCGCCTTGCCGCTCTGGTCAACCCACCGTGCCCGCGCACGCTACGGTGGACCGGCCGACATCGTTCGGCACCTTCCGCGACTTACCGCGTTCCACGAGGTGGGGGCACAGCAGCGCCATGGCACAGGGCACGGTCCAGGTGACGCACACCGGCACATCGAGGTGGCGGCGCCGCACGGGTGAGTACGTATCGCTCGCCGCCGCCCTGGAGGCCGCGGCGGACGGCGACGTCCTCACCGTCGCCCCCGGTACCTACCGGGAGAACCTCGTCGTCGAGCGAGCGGTGACGCTGCGCGGCCCGGAGGGCTCCCCCGGCTCGGTGCGCATCGCGCCCGTCGACGGTGTGCCGCTGACGGTGCGCGCCTCCGCGGTGGTCCAGGACCTGCATGTCGAGGGCCAGGACTCCACCTCGGCCGCCGTGCTCGTCGAGGAGGGCACACCGGAACTGCTGGACATGCGGATCGTCACCCGGTCCGCCGCCGGCATCGAGGTGCGCGGCGGCGCGCGCCCGACGGTGCGGCGCTGCACGGTCGACAACCCGGCGGGCGCCGGCATCGCCGTACTGGACGACGCGGGCGGGGTGTTCGAGGAGTGCGAGGTCGTCGCGGCCGGCCAGGCGGGGGTTACCGTGCGCGACGGCGGTCATCCGCGTCTGGAGCGCTGCCGGGTGCACCACGCCTCAGGCGTCGGTCTTTCGGTCTCGGGCGAGAACTCGGCGCTGGAGGCGGTCGGTTGTGAGGTCTACGAGGTCAAGGGCAGCGGCGTCCAGATCACCGGCCGGGCCACCGCCTTCCTCACCGACTGCGATGTGCACCGTACGTCCGCGGACGGCGTGACGCTCGACACCGACGCCGTGCTGACGCTCGCCGACTGCCGTATCCACGACATCCCGGAGAACGCGGTCGATCTGCGGTCCCGCTCGGTGCTTACGCTGACCCGTACGACGGTGCGTCAGTTCGGGCGCAACGGGCTGTCGGTGTGGGACCCGGGCACGCGGGTGGACGCCAACCAGTGCGAGATCTTCGACAGCACCGGCGACTACCCGGCGGTGTGGATCAGCGACGGCGCCACGGCGGTTCTCGAGTCCTGCCGGGTGCACGATGTGCCGGACGCGCTGTTCGTGCTCGACCGGGGCTCTCGCGCGGACGTCATCGACAGCGACCTCTCGCAGGTGCGCAACACGGCCGTGTCGGTCAGTGACGGCGCGACGGCGCAGCTCGACGACTGCAGGATCCGGGACGCGGCGACGGGAGCCTGGTTCCGTGACCACGGCAGCGGCGGCACGCTCAACGGCTGCGCGGTGGTCGGCACCCAGACGGGCGTGATCGTCACGAAGGGCGCGGATCCCACCATCGAGCGCTGCACGGTCGACTCCCCCACCGAGGCGGGTTTCTATGTGTCCGCGGGCGGCCGGGGCAGCTTCCTGCACTGCCGGGTGACGGGCAGTGAGGGGTACGGCTTCCATGTGATAGACGGCTGCCGTGCGACGCTGACGAAGTGCCGTACGGAGCGGTGCGCGCGCGGCGGCTACGAGTTCGCCGACGGCGGCTCCGGCACCGCTTCGGGCGGCGGGCCGGTCGTCGAGGACTGCACCAGCGACGAGAGCGCCGCGCTGCGGACACCCCCGCTGCCGGAGACGGCCGTACAGACGATGGTGGCTCAGTCACCGGGGCTGCTGGGTTCGATCCCTGGCCAGCGCGCCACCGAGCCGGAGCCGGCGGCGGCCGCCCCGGAGCCGGAGGTGGCCGCGCGGTCCTCGAAAGACGTCCTCGGTGAACTCGACACGCTGGTGGGCCTGGAGAGCGTCAAGCGCGAGGTACGGGCCCTCACCGACATGATCGAGGTCGGCCGGCGCCGTCAGCAGGCGGGCCTCAAGGCGGCCTCGGCCCGACGCCATCTGGTGTTCACGGGCTCCCCCGGTACCGGCAAGACGACGGTCGCCCGGCTCTACGGCGAGATCCTGGCCGCGCTGGGCGTCCTGGAGAAGGGCCATCTCGTCGAGGTGTCCCGGGTGGACCTGGTCGGCGAGCACATCGGTTCCACGGCGATCCGCACCCAGGATGCCTTCGACCGGGCGCGCGGCGGTGTGCTGTTCATCGACGAGGCGTACGCGCTGTCCCCGGAGGACTCCGGCCGTGACTTCGGCAAGGAGGCCATCGACACGCTGGTGAAGCTGATGGAGGACCACCGGGAGGCCGTGGTGGTGATCGTCGCCGGCTACACGGCAGAGATGGAGCGCTTCCTGTCGGTCAACCCCGGGGTCGCCTCCCGTTTCTCGCGGACCATCACCTTCGGTGACTACGGCGCCGAGGAACTGCTGCGGATCGTGGAACAGCAGGCGGAGGAGCACGAGTACCGGCTCGGCCCCGGCTCCTCCGAAGCCCTGCTCAAGTATTTCGAGGAGATCCCCAAGGGGGCGACGTTCGGCAACGGCCGTACGGCGCGGCAGACGTTCGAGGCGATGGTCGAGCGGCACGCGGGCCGGGTCGCCCAGCACGCCGAGCCGAGCACGGACGACCTGACCCTGCTCTACCCGGAGGACCTGCCCGAGCTGCCCTGAGCCCCGGCCCCGGGCCGCGGCCCGGGGACCGCCTCGCGGGGCCGCAGCCGGGCCAGTAGCTCCTCGCGTTCCTCGGCGAAGGCAGGGTCGGCCTGGTAGTCGGAGTGGCCGAGGATCGGCGAGGGCAGCGGATGCTCCTTGTCGCGGCCATGGGCGAGCGGGTCCTTGAGCGGTGCGCGGTCCACCTCGGGCCCGCAGTCGCCCGGCAGATGGACGGGCCCGCCGATGGGGTCGGTGAGCCGGTACAGGTTGCGCCAGCAGGCCACGTCGTGGTGCAGCGAGGTGAGCGCGGCGGGCCCGAAGTGGGCCGGGAACCAGCGCCCGTACAGGCGCTCCAGCGGTGAGCCGTACGTCAGCAGCGCGACGCGCCGCCGCACGGACGGCTCCAGCTGCCAGGCGGCGGCTGCCGCGAGGACGCTGCCCTGGGAGTGCCCGGAGATGACCAGGCGGCCGCCGGTGGCCTCGGTCCAGGTGGCCATCCGCCAGGTCAGGTCGGGCACGGCACGCTCGGCGTAGCAGGGCGGCGCGAAGGGGTGGGAGGCACGCGGCCAGAAGGTTCCGACGTCCCAGAGGATGCCGATGGTGCGCCGTGCGGCCTGGTCCTTGTAGGCGCGCCGCCCCCAGGTGACGAACAGCAGGAACCCGAATCCGATCAGCCAGGAGCCGAGCGCCTGGGCGGTCTCGGCGGCGCCCTGGACGAGCCCGTAGGAGGACCGTGAGGCCTCTCCCGGTGTGTCGTCGGTGAGCTGCGCTCCGGCGAGCGCGGTGGCGCCCAGGAGCAGCGTCGCGGCGGAGGTGATGCCGAGGATGCGTGGTGCCCGGTCGGTGAGGGCGGCCATCGCGCGCATGCTCGCGATCCGGCGGGTGCGCGCGGCGTCCATGGGCGCGCCGGAAGCGTCCGTGTAGTCCTGCTCCACGGCTGCCAGCTCGGCGCGGCGCAGGTGCAGGGTGCGCCGGGCCAGCCAGCCGATCAGGCCGAGGACGACCAGGATGACGGCCGGGATCACGGATGCCTGCCAGGTCAGCAGGACGGGCGGGCCCTCGATGGTGCCGCCGGTGCCGTCCAGCCAGTCGGCGACGCGCTGGGACACACCGCCGGACATCACACCGCCCAGCGCGCAGGCGAGCGTCGCCACGGCGGGCCCGGCCAGGCCGCGCATGGCGGCGCGCGGGTCCGGGTGGGAGCGGTACAGCAGGTGGGCGACGACGGCCAGCACGACGACGATGAGGCCCTGGAGGAGGGCGAGGATGCCGAAGGTCGTGTCGCCCGGAAGCCGCCCCGCCGATGCCCATCCGGGTCGGGACCAGCAGGCGTACACGGCCGTCAGGAGCAGCAGGGCCAGCGCGCCGCCCGGCAGGAGACGGACGAGGCGGGCGTCCAGTGCCTGGTCGAGGCGTCTCTCGCTGCGTCCCCGGCGGCACACCACCCACACCACGGCGACGGCACCGGCGGCCAGCGCCACGTACAGGAGCCCGGCGAGGGTCGCCAGGGTCGCAGGTCCGCCGGGTTCGCGGTCGTGCCGGGCGGCGGCGGAGCCCAGGGCGGCGGCGACCGTCAGCAGGCCGGCCGCGGTGTGCGCGGCGCGCAGCCGGGCGACCAGTCGCCGTCCGTACCAGAACCCGGGGCGCCCCAGCGCGGTACGGATGTTCTCGTCGGCGGGCTCGGGGGCGTGGGCCGGCGGTCGCTGGGACTCGTAGGCCCTCCAGGTGCGGCGGGAGAGAAACCACAGCAGGCCGGTGAGGGCGGCGGGCACCACGGCGGCCAGGGCGAGGCGACGGCCCGGCACGCTCCACCAGCCGCCGCCCGACTCGGTCGGCGCGAGGAAACCGAGCCATGAGTGTGCCTGGGCACACGCGCGCGTGCCCGCGCACTGCCAGGCCGTGAGGTCGAGGGCGACCTCGCAGGCGGCGGCGACCAGCAGGACGGTCAATGTCAGCCCGGCGAGACGCACCAGGAGGCCGTAGAGACGGACCGTGCGCTGTCGGTTGCGGGCGGTGGGACGCATCCAGTGGGCGAGGTTGACCACCATGAACGGCAGCAGCAACAGCCACAGGGCTCGGGTGCCGTTGCCGGAGGTGAGGTTGCACCAGACGTACGCCTCGCGCACCGGGGCGCCGCTCGGGTCGGCGGGCCGGTCCTCCGCGTCGGCGTCGTCCGCGCGCCGGAAGACGGCGGCCGTGTCGTCTCCGCTGATGCGGACGGTCCGCGGGTCGTTGAGCATCTTGTCGGGTGTGGCGCCGCCCACCCCGTGGACGAGTAATTCCAGGGCGATGCCGCTGGTCGCCTCGGCCACGCTGTTCGCCCCGGTCTTCGGGACTCGTTCCTGTGCAGGTTCCACTGTTCGCACTTCCCCCGTTGCTGGTGCTTCCCCCGTGCCGCGCCGACGGCCCGTGTCCTGTGGTGAACGACGCCGGGCGGGACTGGAGGATCTCCGCCCGGTGGGCTTCGTACACCTCTCGTCACGGAATCTCCCCGATCCGTGTGACGAGCGAGAAGCCCGTGTTGCCAGGGTGACATGTTCGCGTCGTCACGGGCAGTGGCGCGACGAGTGGTGGCCCATGCGAGTATGGGACGTCCGCCGGGCCGGTAGCAGGAGGAAAGTCCTTGTCGGAGCGGGTTCGCAACAGGTTCGCAGCGGGTGTGCGGGACGTGTCGGAGTTGGTGGGGGCGAGTGGACCGGCAGGCCCGGAGGAACCCCGGAAGGACGTGGAGCGGTCGTGAATGACAACCAGAACCTCCTCGCGGAGCAGCGCCGCGCCCTGATCCTCGACGAGGTACGGCGTCGCGGGGGCGTGCGCGTCAACGAGCTGACCCGCAAGCTCGGCGTGTCGGACATGACGGTCCGCCGGGACCTCGACGCGCTGGCCCGCCAGGGCGTCCTGGAGAAGGTCCACGGCGGTGCGGTTCCGGTGGTCGAGGCGAGCACGCACGAGCCGGGGTTCGAGGCCAAGTCCGGCCTCGAGCTGACGGCCAAGGAGGACATCGCGCGGGCCGCGGCGGAGCTGGTCTCGGCGGGCTCGGCGATCGCGCTGTCGGGCGGTACGACGACGTACGCGCTGGCGCACCAGCTGCTGGACGTGCCGGATCTGACCGTCGTGACCAACTCGGTGCGCGTGGCCGATGTCTTCCACACCGCGCAGCGCGTGTCGGGGCAGCGGCAGGGGGCGGCGACGGTGGTGCTGACCGGTGGGGTGCGGACGCCGTCCGACTCGCTGGTGGGGCCGGTGGCCGACCAGGCGATCGCGTCGCTCCACTTCGATGTGCTGTTCCTCGGGGTGCACGGGATATCGGTCGAGGCGGGGCTTTCGACGCCGAACCTGGCGGAGGCGGAGACGAATCGGCGGCTTGTGCAGTCCGCTCGGCGGGTGGTTGTGGTTGCCGACCACACCAAGTGGGGGACGGTGGGGCTCAGTTCGTTCGCGGCGTTGGAGCAGGTGGATACGTTGGTGACGGACTCGGGGTTGGTGCCGGAGGCTCGGGGTGAGGTGTCGGAGCATTTGCGGCGGCTTGTTGTCGCCGGGGAGGTCAGTGGTTGATGGGGGCGCCTGAGGGGGTGCCTTGGTAGGTGCGTTTGCGGGTGCGGGGGTGTTGTGGCTTGTCGCGCCCGCGCGGCGGAGCCGCAAATGTCACAGCCCCGCGCCCCTTTAGGTCAGTTGGGCCAGCTGCCTGTTTTCAGGAAGTCCCCGATGGTGCGGAGGTATGGGGCGATGTCCAGCCCTTGGTCGGCCAGCCACGTATCTGAGTAGTACTTGTCCAGGTAGCGGTCGCCCGGGTCGCACAGGAGGGTTACCACGCTGCCCTGTTGGTGCTGGGCGACCATCTCGGCGACGATCTTGAGGGCGCTCCACAGGCCCGTGCCCGTGGAGGCGCCCGCCTTGCGGCCGATGGTCTGTTCCAGGGCTCTCACCGCGGCGATGCTGGCCGCGTCCGGGACCTTCATCATGCGGTCCACCGCGCCGGGGACGAAGCTGGGTTCCATCCGGGGGCGGCCGATTCCCTCGATGCGGGAGCCGCAGTCGCAGGTGACGTCCGGATCGCCGGTGGTCCAGCCCTCGAAGAAACAGGAGTTCTCCGGGTCGGCGACACAGATGCGGGTGTCGCGCTGCGTGTAGTGGACGTAGCGGGCCAGGGTCGCCGAGGTGCCGCCGGTGCCGGCCGTGGCGACGATCCACGCGGGTTCCGGGAAACGTTCCAGCTCCAGTTGACGGAAGATGGATTCGGCGATGTTGTTGTTTCCGCGCCAGTCCGTGGCCCGTTCCGCGTAGGTGAACTGGTCCATGTAGTGGCCGCCCGTCTCCGCCGCGAGGGCTGCCGAGGCCTCGTACATCTTGCGGGGGTCGTCCACGAAGTGGCACCGTGCGCCGTGGAACTCGATGAGGCGGCACTTCTCGGCGCTGGTCGTGCGGGGCATCACCGCGATGAAGGGCACGCCGATCAGTTTCGCGAAGTACGCCTCCGAGACGGCGGTGGAGCCGCTGGACGCCTCGATCACCGGGCGGCCGGGGCGGATCCAGCCATTGCACAGTCCGTAGAGGAAGAGCGAGCGGGCGAGGCGGTGCTTGAGGCTGCCGGTGGGGTGGGTCGACTCGTCCTTCAGATACAGGTCGATTCCCCACTTGTCGGGCAGCGGGAAGCGCAGCAGGTGGGTGTCGGCCGAGCGGTTGGCGTCCGCCTGGACCTTGCGGACGGCCTCTTTGAGCCAGGCACGGTAGTCGGCATCGCTGCGGTCGACGTCGAGCGTGTCGACGGTTTCGGCGGTCCCGGTGGGGTCGGGGATGCTCACGTCAGGCTCCTTGTGGTGCGCTCGCCGACGGCTCCTCGGGCAGCCGGACACATCGATCATAGACACCTTTCACACGCCTCTCACCTGCATAAACACACCTTTGGGTGCCCCAAAGGCAGGCCTGGGGCGAGGGGGTGGGGACGGGGCTCGACGGTGCCCGGAACCACCGGGGCGCATCCCGGTGAGTGCTTCCGCCGGTTGTCCGAGAGCGCCGTACGCACTGGTGCTCCTCGCCGGGGGCAGGCAGACTGCACGGCACGGGGGCGCACACTGGATCACGTACCGACGCGGGATCACCATGTATCCCGGCGGGGGCCGACTAGGGGGCGGAGCATCATGGCGGAGCCGGAGTTCACGGCCACGGGCGTGCGGATCGGGAAGAGGCTGCGCTCCCTCACCCGGGCCGGACAGGTCCGGATCAGCGGCGGCAGGCTGGAGCTGCTCACCAGTTACGGCAGCGAGATCGACAGCGCTCCCGTGCAGGCGGTGCGCGCGTCGAAGCCCTGGTTCGCGAACGACGACCGGGCGCTGGCGGACCTCAACGGCACGCGCTACCAGCTGACTCTGGGGGAACACGACCCGGCGCCGGGCCAGCCCGGGCCGCCGACGGCGCGCAGGTTCATCGAGGCCGTACGCAGGGCGGCGGGGCGCGGGCACTGAACAGGGCGGGGACCGCGAGGCCGCACCTCGCGCGGACACCGGGCGTGCCCGGCCGACCGTGCCGCGAGTTGCGGGTTTCCGCCCCCTGAGCCACGCTTGTCACACATCACTCTGGGTTTACCGGCGATAACGCTGCGAACCAGCCCGCCGGCCACCGACAGCAGGCGGCCATTGCACGCAGGCACTCTGCTGGATCCGATCTCGTGTCTTCTTCCGGACCTCAATTCGGGGAGTCGCAAGCCGTGATCAGTCACCCAAGCAGGCACTGCACGGTGGAGCTCCAAGCCCTGCCGTCGCGGATCGGCCAGGTCCGCAGAATCGTCTCTGCGCAATTGCGCTACTGGCATCTGGACCCCTTGATAGACCGGGCCTCGCTCGGTGTGACCGAACTGCTGACCAACGTCCACCGGCACGCCCAGCCCGACAAGCTGTGCACCGTGGAGATCGAGGTGCTGCTCGACCGGCTCACGGTCTCGGTGCACGACCACGACCCTCGCATCCCGGAGTTGCGGGACGCGGATCCCACCGCGACCTGCGGACGGGGTCTGGCGATGGTCGCCGCGGTGAGCGAGAGCTGGGGAGTGCGCCCGGACGGCGAGTCGGGCAAGGTCGTGTGGTTCACGCTGCCGACGGTCACGCCGGTGGTGACGGCCCCCGAGACCAGGCCCACGACCGCCGCGCCCGTACGTCAGCCGTTCGAGGAACAGCTGTGCGACGCTGCGGGGTTCGACGAGCCGCCGTACGACAAGGGACACACGCCGGGGGTTCACCGGCGCAGGCCGGAACACGCGCCCGCCCGGTCGGCCGTTGCCGGCTGACCGGGCGGTGACCAGCGGGGTCCCGCCTCCCGCCTCCCTCCTTGATCGCGGTCGTACGTCATTCGGTGGCGACGGGCCGCAGTACGTCGAGGCGGGCCGCCCGCCTGGCCGGGCGCAGGCCCGCCAGGGCGCCGGCCGCGATGCCCACCAGGGCGACGATCACGAGCTGCGTGGGCGGCAGCGCGAAGGCGAAGTCGCTGTCGCTCGTGCCGTCCGAGGCCTTCACCAGCACCCAGCCGAGGAAGCCGCCGAGGGCCAGGCCGCCCACCGTGGCGAAGGCGGCGACGAGGACCGACTCCCAGCGGACCATGGCGCGCAGTTGGGCACGGGTCTGACCGACTGCCCTCAACAGGCCGAGTTCGCGGGTGCGTTCGTGGATGGCGAGGGTGAGCGTGTTGGCGATGCCGAGCAGGGCGATGAGCACCGCGAGGGCGAGCAGGGCGTAGACGAGGGTGAGCATCATGTCGATGCCTCCGGCCGACGACCGGGCGAACTCGTCGCGGGTCTGCACCTCGGAGTCGCCGTACCGTTCGGCGACCTGTTCCACGGCGGCCTTGCCCGCGCCGGTGCCGACGCCGTCCCTGAAGGACACCGCGATCAACGTGTCGGAGTCCTGGATGCGGTGCGGCGCCCAGGCTGCGCGGGTGATGACGTAGTCACCGGCGAGTTCCGAGCGGCCGTAGACCGCGCGGACCGTGAAGTTCTCCTTCTCACCGTCGGTGAAGGTGAGTCGGGTGGTGTCGCCGGTCTTCAGACCCTGCCGGTCCGCCTCCGCCTCGGTGACGGCGATTCCGTCGGTGCCGAGGCTGTCGAGTGAGCCGCGGATGTGGCCGAGGTCGAAGAGCCGGGCGAGGACGGCGGGGTCGGTGACGGTCAACGCCCTTCCCCTGCCGCCGACTTCGGCGACACCTCGGCCGAGTCCCACCGCGTCCGCCACCTCGGGGCGCTGGGCGATGGCGGGCGCGAGGCGGGGGCTGAGTCCGCTGCCGCCGGCCCCGAACGACGGGGTGCTCACGGCCACTTCGCCCGCGAAGGACCGCGACACCGTCTGGTCCGTGGTGGCCTTCAGCGAGGCGCCGAACACCGTGAACAACGAGACGACGGCCACGCCGATCATCAGGGCGCTCGCGGTGGCGGCGGTCCGCTTCGGGCTGCGCAGGGCGTTGCGCCGGGCGAGCCGTCCGGTGACTCCGCGCAGTCTGTCGAGGGGGCCGCCGAGCACGCGTACGGCCGTGGTCGACGCGACGGGGCCCAGCACCACGAAGGCCGCGAGAGCCAGGACCGCGCCAAGTCCCGCCAGCCACAAGGACGGTGAGAGCAGGACGCCGGTCAGGGTCATCGCGATCGCGAGGGCGCCGAGACCCGCGCCGATGACCGCCCGGACTGGTGAGGCGTCCGACTGGTCGACGGCCGTCTCGCGGAGCGCGGCCAGGGGTGCGGTGCGTCCGGCGCGTACGGCCGGCAACAGGGCGGAGCCCAGACAGACCACGGTACCGACCGCCAGCGGCAGCAGCATGGACGGGAGGCTGATCACCAAGTCGCCCTCAGGGAACGGGAATCCGATGGCCGGGAACAGTGCCTGGAGGCCCGCGGCGACGCCGATGCCGCCGGCGAGGCCCGCGATCGACGCCGTCACGCCTACCGCGCTCGCCTCCATGAGGGTGGCCGCGCCGATCTGCCGTCGGGAGGCGCCGAGGGTCCGCAACAGGGCGTTCTCGCGGGTGCGTTGGGCGATGACGATCGCGAAGGTGTTGTGGATGGAGAAGGTCGCGACCAGGATCGCCACGCCCGAGAAGACGAGGAGGAAGAGGGTGAAGACGGTCAGGAACCGGCTGGAGATCATCTCCGTGTTCTCCTCGGCCGACTGCTGGCCGGTAATGGCCTCAACTCCCCCGGGCAGTACGGGAGTCAGTCGGTCGACCAGCTCCCGCGGACCGATCCCCGGGCCCGCCCGCACCAGGATGGTCGCCGCCTCGCCGGGCCTCGCGGTCAGGTACCTCTCGGCGTCGGCCCGGGTCATCCCGGTGAACGTCACCTGGGCCATGCCGTCCTCACCGGCGAAGGTCGCGAGGCCGACGATCGTGACCCTGACCGGGTCGGGCGTACGCAGGATCGTCGTGTCGCCGATGTTCAGGCCGCCCTTCTCGGCCGTACCCCGGTTGACGACGACCTCGCCGGACATCACCGGGGCTCGTCCTTCGGCGAGTTGGTACGGGTTCAGCTTCGGGTCGGTGATCCAGTTGCCGGCGACGGTGGGCGGGCCCTTTCCGCCGACGGGTTCGCCGTCCGCGCCGATGAGCTGGCCCGCGCCCTGGATGTCGGGCGCGGCGGCGGCGACCCCGGGCACCCGCTCGAGGGTCTTGACCAGTTCGGTGGGGACCGGCCGGCGTACGCCCGCGCTCTCGCCGGGGGCGGTGATGGCGTCGGCGCTGCGGACGACGGCGTCGGTACCGCTCGTGGCCTCGCCGAACATCGTGTCGAAGCCGGCCCGCAGGGTGTCGCCCATGACCAGGGTCCCGGCCAGGAAGGCAACGCCGAGGAACACCGCCAGGAACGTACCGGCGAAGCGGCGTCTGTGGGCGCGCAGTGAGGACAGGCCGATGCGGAGGGTGGGGCGGAGGGCACGTGGACGACTGTTCATGACGGCGCCTCGAAGGCTTTCAGCCGGTCCAGGACCCGGTCGGCGGTCGGGGACTCCATGCGGTCGACCAGTCGGCCGTCGGCCAGGAAGAGGACCTGGTCGGCGTGGGCGGCGGCGCCCGGATCGTGGGTGACCATGACGACCGTGCGGTCCATCTGTCGCACCGCGCGGCCGAGCAGGCCGAGGACCTCCTGGCCGGAGCGCGAGTCGAGGTTGCCGGTCGGCTCGTCGGCGAAGACGACATCGGGCCGCCCGCCGAACGCCCTTGCCACGGCCACGCGTTGCTGCTGGCCGCCGGAGAGTTCGGCGGGACGGTGGTGGAGCCGGTCGCGCAGGCCGACCACGTCGATGAGCGCGTCGACCCACGCCGGGTCGCCGTCCTCGCCCGCCAGGTCGGTCGGCAGGGTGATGTTCTCCGCGACGGTCAGTGTCGGTACCAGGTTGAACGCCTGGAAGACGAAGCCGATCCGGTCGCGGCGCAGGAGGGCCAGGCGCCGGTCGTCGAGCGCGCCCAGGTCGGTGTCGCCGATGAACGCGGTTCCGGAGGTGAGGGTGTCCAGGCCCGCCGCGCAGTGCATCAGGGTGGACTTGCCGGAACCCGAGGGCCCCATGATCGCGGTGAAACGACCGGCCGGGAAGCCGACGCTCACCCCGTCGAGGGCCCGTACGGCGGTGTCGCCACCGCCGTACACCTTCACGGCGTCGACGACGTGTGCCGCCGTACGGGTCGTGGTGGCGGTGGTGGTCACAGCGCACCGCCCTTGCCCGGGCGGCCGCCCGTGGCACCGAACTGCTCGTCCAGGACGGAGAGGCGCCGCCAGTACTCGTCCTCGTCGATCTCGCCGGAGGCGAAGCGCCGGCCCAGTACGGCGAGCGGCGAGTCGCCGGAGAGCCGGCGGTCCTGGGCGTCGCGGCGACCGCCCATGGCACTCCACGGGCCACGGCGTCCGCGCCATACCGTGCGGCGCAGGACGGTGACGACGCCGATCACGACGGCCGCCCAGATCAGCGGGAAGAAGAGGATCCACGGCCCGGGGCCGCCGTTCCAGTTCGCGAGGGTCTGCATGTCGAGTCATCTCCCGGATCGGGTTTTTTCGGTGATGACTCGAGGTTCACGCGGGGTGGGGGTCCGGGTCGTCGTACGGCCGGGGGCAGTGCGCGTACCTCCCCGGGAGTACGCGGGCCCTTTGCGGCTGCTTCCCCGGGGTGTCGGACTACGTCAGCGCGCCGAGGGGGTCGTCAAGCACCGGCTGCCACGCCAACTCGGCCGCTCCGACAAGGCTGTTGTGGTCCAGTGTGCAGGCCAGGATGGGGACGCCACCGCTGCTGCGGCCCCACAGGCTGCGCTCGGCGACCACCGCGCGCAGCCGGCCCGGGTCGGCGTCGAGGAGGGTGCGGTGCAGGCCGCCGAGGATGATGCGGTCCGGGTTGAGGATGTTCACCAGGCCCGCCAAACCCAGGCCGAGGCGGTCGATCAGGGTCTCGACAGCCGTGCGGACCGCCGGGTCCGGTTGCCGGGCGCGGATCAGGTCGTTGGCCTGCTGGAGCAGGGACACCTCGGGGCCGGGGTCGCGGCCCGCCGCCGTGAGGAAGGCGAGCGGATCCGCCTCGACGTCCAGACAGCCCCGGCTGCCGCAGTGGCAGGGGCGCCCCTCGGGGTTGACGGTGAGGTGGCCGACCTCGAGCGCGAGACCCGAACTGCCGGTGTGCAGGCGCCCGTCGAGGACCAGCGCGCCGCCGACACCCCGGTGGCCGGTGGCCACGCACAGCAGGTCGCGGGCGCCGCGTCCGGCGCCGTGCCGGTGTTCAGCGAGCGCGGCGAGGTTGACGTCGTTGCCCGCGAAGGCGGGTCCCGCGATGCCCGCGGCCCGTACGCGCTCGGCGAAGATCTCCCGTACGGGTGAGCCCGCCGGCCAGGCGAGGTGCAGGGGGTTCAGGGCCAGGCCCTCGGGTTCGGCGACGGCGGACGGCACGGCGAGACCGGCGCCCACGCACCGGCGTCCGGTGTCACGCAGCAGTTCGGTGCCGGCGTCGACGACCGAGCCGAGCACCTTCGCCGGGTCGGCGTCCACGGCCTCACAGCCGGGCGCGGTGGCGACGATCCGTCCGCCGAGCCCGACCAGCGCGGCCCGGAACCCGTCGGCGTGCACCTGGGCGGCCAGGACGACCGGTCCGTCCTCGGCGACATCGAGCCGGTGCGAGGGACGCCCCTGTGATCGGGAGGCCGCGCCGGGCCGGGCGTCCACGGTGATCAGCCCGAGCGCCTCCAGTTCGGCGGCCACCGCGCCGGCCGTCGCCCGGGTGACCCCCAGCTCGGCGGTGAGCACGGCCCGGGTGGGCGCCCGGCCGGTGTGCACGAGCTCGAGGGCGGGCCCGAGCGCACCGCGCCCCCGGTCCAACCGCGTCCTTGAGGTCGTCGAGGTCGTCACCTCAGCCTTGCCGCTCATGAGGGCGAGTCTCCCATGATCCGTACGAACGGTGACCGCGCCCTCAACTCAGAACCCGCTGACCCGAAGGGTCACGTTCAACCGGCCGGTCAGCCCCAGTTCGGGCGGCGCCGTGCCCTCGTACACCCGGGGCACTCCGTGGTAGGCGAGCCGGGACGGGCCCCCGAACACGAACAGGTCGCCGCTGCGCAGCTCGACGTCCCTGTACGGGCGGGTCCTCGTCCCGGTGTTCCCGAAGCGGAAGACACAGGTGTCGCCGAGGCTCAGGGACACCACGGGCGCGTCCGACTTCTCGTCGCTGTCGCGGTGCATGCCCATGCGGGCGTCGGCGTCGTAGAAGTTGATCAACGCGATGTCGTAGTCGACGTCACCCTCGTACCCGGCCGTCCTGGTCGCTTCCCTGCCCAGCTCGCCGAGCCAGTCCGGGAACGGCTTCACGGGCGCGCCGTCGCCGTCGGCGACCGTGCGGGCGTAGCCGTACGGGTACCAGTGCCAGCCGAGACACACCTGGCGGGCGGTCATGGTGCCGCCGCCGGGCGTCCGGACCGTGCGCAGGCCGGCGGGCGGGCGCGCCCAGTCGCGGCAGGCGGCCAGCAGCTCGCGCTGACGCCCCGCGTCCAGCCAGTCCGGCACATGCACCGCGCCCGGCGCGATCTCCGTACGGTCCCTGGGGAACAGCTCGGCGTCCATGGTTCCCATCCTGCCCGATGGGGTGTGAGCTGCGGCTCGGTAGGGTGGGGCCACGATGAACGACCGTATGACGACTCCCTGGTCCGAGCTGACGCTGACCCGTTTCCCCGCCGACCCGCGTGAGCGGCTGCGGGCGTGGGACGCCTCCGACGAGTACCTTCTCGCGCATCTCGCGCAGGCCGGCACCGATCTGTCGGGCACGGTCGTGATCGTCGGTGACCGCTGGGGCGCCCTGACCACGGCGCTCGCCGCGCACCGGCCGACGCAGATCACCGATTCCTTCCTGGCCCAGGAGGCGACCCGGGCGAACCTGCGGCGGGCCGGTGTGGACGAGGATTCCGTACGGCTGCTCACCACCCGGGACGCTCCGCCCGAGTCCGTCGACGTGCTGCTGCTGCGGGTGCCGAAGAGCCTGGCGCTTCTCGAGGACCAGTTGCTGCGGCTGGCACCCGCGCTGAACGAGGGCACCGTCGTCGTGGGCACCGGCATGGTGAAGGAGATCCACACCTCGACGCTGAAGCTGTTCGAGCGGATCATCGGCCCGACCCGGACCTCTCTCGCGGAGCGGAAGGCACGGCTCATCCACTCCACGGTCACCGTCGGTCGGTCGGCGGAGCGGAGTGCCAGTCCCTGGCCTCACCGGTACGCGCTGCCCGACGGCATCGGCCCGGCCTCCGGGCACACGGTCGTCAACCACGCGGGTGTCTTCTGCGCCGAGCGTCTCGACATCGGGACCCGTTTCTTCCTCCAGCATCTGCCGAAGCCGTCGGGAGGCGCCCGGGTGGTGGACCTGGGCTGCGGAAACGGTGTGGTCGGTACGGCGGTGGCGCTGGCCGCGCCGGAGGCCGAGCTGCTGTTCGTCGACGAGTCGTTCCAGGCGGTGGCCTCGGCGGAGGAGACGTACCGGACCAACGAACTGCCCGAGGAGCGTGCCGAGTTCCGGGTCGGGGACGGGCTGGCGGGGATCGCGGACGGGAGTGTCGACCTCGTCCTCAACAATCCGCCGTTCCACACCCATCAGGCGACGACGGACGCCGCGGCCTGGCGGATGTTCACCGGCGCGCGCAGGGCGCTGCGGCCCGGGGGTGAGCTGTGGGTGATCGGCAACCGGCATCTCGGCTACCACGTCAAGCTGCGGAAGCTGTTCGGCAACAGCCGGCTCGTCGCCAGCGATGCCAAGTTCGTGGTTCTGAAGGCCGTCAAGCAGTGAATTTCGACCACTTCATGAAGCGGTGGTGGCTGACTCTCCCCGGAGGGCGCGTGGTGACGCGCCGAGTTCGCGGCGGCATGCCTTGTTGAAGGCCTGCAGGTCGGGGATGCCGACGGAGGCGGCCACGGCGGGGATGGAGAGCGTCGAGGCGCGCAGCAGGTGGTGGGCCCGGTCGAGTCTGCGGCGGCGGATGTAGCCCACCACCGTGTCATCGGTCGCGGCCTTGAACAGCCTGGTCAGGTGGTTGTGCGAGACGCCCGCCGCCTGGGCGACGGCGGGCACGGTGAGCGGGCCGGCCAGGCGCCCCTCGATGTACACGATGGCGGCGGTGACCGCCGGATGCGGGCCGGGGCCGGGGCGTTCGGTGTCCGGGGTGAGGTGGGCGATGCGCCAAAGCGCCGTCCAGATCTCGGCTCCGGTGCGCTCGGGGGTGCGCGGTACGGCGGCGATCGCGGAGAGCAACAGGTCGGTGAGGGTGGGGAGTTCGGGGCCTGCGTCCTGGACGACGGGCACCGTGCGGGAGGGGCCGACGGCGGGGATGCGCAGGTGCGCGTAGAGGTGCTCGGAGCGGCCCTGGTAGCGGAACCGGACCGTGGTGCCGGGCGGTACGAGGCTGACACGGCCGGGGCGGACGATGTGCGGTGTGCCGTCGACGACGAGCTCGGCCTCGTACTGGTAGAGGTGCAGCTGCCACAGCTCGGGAAGCCGGAAGACGTCGGTGCGGCTCGCGACGCCGTGCACGCCGACGCCGGCGTTCGCCACGTGGGGCGGCCGGCCGAGGTACAGCTCCGTTTCACGCATGGTGAAAAACTACCAGCCGCGGGAGCCTGTCAGCCGAGCACAGCCCTTGGGCTCGCGCCCAGTCGGCGGCGGCCCGGGGCGCGGCTGGGTTCTCGACCTATGGCAACCGCGACGCGTCGTCCATGTGGCTCACACGGCGCTTCTGCCGTTGTCCAGCCGTTCGACGCGGGCCACGTTCTCCCGGTCCTCGGGGTCCTCGCTCGCCTCGGCGGCGAACCAGGCGTCGAGGATCTCCTTGAGGAGCGGTTCGGAGGTCAGTCGAAGGCTGAGCGCGAGCACGTTGGCGTCGTTCCAGCGGCGCGCGCCGTCCGCCGTGTAGGCGTCCGTGCACAGGGCCGCGCGTACACCGGGCACCTTGTTCGCGGCGATCGACGCGCCCGTACCGGTCCAGCAGCACACCACGGCCTGGTCCGCGGTCCCGGCGGCGACCTCGCGGGCCGCGGCCTCGGAACAGGCGGCCCACTGGGGATCGGCGCCGGGGCTCAGCGCCCCGTACGTCACCACATCGTGTCCGCGGTCGCGCAGTTGCCCGAGGAGGGCGCGCGCCACGGGTTCGTCCATGTCCGAGGAAACGGAGATCCGCATGCCCCGAGACTACCCAGCCGTGGAACGACCGGCCGCCGCCAGTCGCGGGATGAGCGCCTCGGCGTTGCCCCGGTTGACCGCGTACAGCTGACCGGGGTCCCAACCGGCGTAGGTGTCGAGCCCGTTGTCGAAGCCGGCGCCCCATTCCTCGGGAAGCATGGGGAAGTCGCTGCCGAAGAGGATGTGCTCGGGGTTCGCGAAGGCCAGCAGCGAGGGCAGCGCCGCCGGGCTGCCGGCGAGGGCGGTGTCGAAGTAGAAGCGGCGCAGATCGGCGAAAAGGTCCTCGGGGGTGCTCTCGGGTACGAGGTGGCCGGCGAGGGCCAGCCGGTGGGCGGCGTACGGCAGGAAGCCGCCCGCGTGCGGAAGGATCATCCTGATCCGGGGGTGGCGGCGCGGCACCCCGCACATGACCAGGTGCAGGGCGGTCCGCGTGGTGTCGTAGGGAAAATCGACCAGTGGGCCGGGCGGCAGCGCCGGGTCGGGAGGGCCCGGCGGGGCCGTGGGGTGGACGAGTACGACGGCGGACCGGCGATCCAGCTCGGCCCACAGGGGTTCGAACTCCGGATCGCCGAGGTAGCGACCCTGGGCGTTGGACAGGACCATCACGCCGTCGGCGTTCAGCTCGTCCAGGGCGTGGGCGGCCTCAGCGAGCGCGCCGTCCACGTCCGGCAGGGGCAGCACCGCGAACAGGCCGAAGCGGTCGGGCCGGTTCTTGACCAGTTCGGCGGTGTACTCGTTGACGTTTCGGGCCCCGGTGCGGGCGCCGTCCAGGTCACCTGGGGCGGCGAGGGGCGCGGCGTAGGACAGCATGCCCGTGGCGATGGACCGGCGGTCCATCATCTCGAGCGCGCTCGCCTCGTCCCACGCGGGCGCGGGCCAGCCGAGGCCGGCCGCGCGCCCGGCCATCGCGCGCGCACGCTCGGGCGGGATCAGGTGCTGGTGGACGTCGATGCGGGTGGAATCCGACCGGATGGGGTCCGTCATGGGTGCCGCGCCTCCTCATACGTGCCGCAGCTGTTCGCATTTCGGCCCATGCGGTACGTGTGTGCGAAATCGGCCACCAAACGACGATACGCGACATGAGGTCCACGCCACATCTCGGCGGATCCCCTGCGGTCAGCCTCCGCTCTCGGGAGAGCAGCAGCCTTCCCGTCGCATCTGGTGGCTGACCTCCAGCCAGTCCTCGGCCGACGCCGCGAGCTGTGGGGCGTGGGCGCGCGTGGCGGTGGGCCCGAAGGCGTCGACCAGGTCAGCCTGCTCGAAGGGGACTCCGCCGCGCAGGACCGCCACGGTGCGGATCAGGGTGGCGAAGTCGGTGAACGGGTCGCCGTCCACGATGGTCAGGTCGGCGAGCTTGCCCTCCTCCAGGGTGCCCAGGTCGGCGTCGGCTCCGAAGACCCGTGCGGGCAGCAGGGTGGCGGTGCGCAGTGCCTCCGCCGGTGACAGGCCGGCGCGGTGGAGTGCGCGCAGGGAGAGGTGGAGGTGCAGGCCGACAGGGACGAGCGGCTGGTCCGTGCCGAGTGCGACCAGACCGCCCGCCGCGAGAATCCGACGGTAGATGTCCAACTCCCGGTCGAGGGTTGCCAGTTGGTTTTCGGTCGGCGGCAGTGCGGCCTGTTGCCGGACGAGCGCGGTGTCCCACGGCGGCATGAGTGTCGTCACGCGCTGGTCGTCCGCGAGCGCCGGGTCGGCGCCCAGCAGGGGAAGCGCGGTGAACGGGGTCGCGACGAGGTGGAAGTCGGTACGGGTGTAGATCTCGACCAGGTCCTGGTACGCGCGCCCCGTGGCGGTGGTGGCGTGCCCGAACTCCAGTCGCTGCGTGGCCTGCAGATGGGTCGTCAGATCCTGGCCCAACTGGACGCCGGGACTGCACAGATGGCTGCCGCTGCGCACTCCGAGCCGCTCGCGGGCGAAGTCGGCGGCCTCCTTCATCACCCAGCCGGGGGCTCGTACATAGGTCTTCACGAAGTCCCACTCCAGCGCCTTGGCACGCGCCAGCGATCGGTGCAGGCCCTCGGGGGTGCGGTGGGCGCGGGCCATGCTGTAGGCGACGCGCGTTCCGTCGAGCAGTTCACCGGTGGACAGCAGTCGTGGTCCGGCGAGATCGCCGGCGGCGACGGCCTCCCGGATGCGGGCCTGTTCGTAGGCGAAGCCGCCGAGCGAGACGGCCGTGGTGATGCCGTACGCGACCTGCAGCGCGGTCTGCCGGCCCCCGTAGGTGGACTGCCAGGGGTGGGTGTGCGCGTCCCACAGACCCGGGATGACGGTGCGGTTGCTCGCGTCGACCCGGCGCACGGCCGGGCGGCCCGCGCGGTGCGGGGCGACCTCGGCGATCCGGCCGTCGCGGATGACGACATCGATGTCCTCGCGGACGTCCGTCCCGGTGCCGTCCCAGAAGCGGCCCGCGTGCACGACCGTGTCGGCCGGGCGGGGCCTGCGGTAGTCCAGCGGGACGCGGACGGTACGAGTGCCGCCGTCGGCGATGTCGATCAGGCGCAGGGTGCCCGCCGAGAGGTAGAGGAGGGTGCGGGCATCGGCGGACCAGGAGGGGTGGTCGGCGGCCTCGGTGGTGAGCCTGCGGGGCTCGCCGTCCGGGGTGCCGTCGGCGCGGACGGGCAGCAGCCACAGTGCGGACTCGGCGACGACGGCCATCCAGCGGCCGTCCGGGGACCAGACGGGGCCGGAGTCGTAGCGGTCGGCGAGCGAGGTGTGCGGGGCGAGGGCGTGCAGGGCGGCGGTGCCGGTGGTGGTGTCGACGACCCGGATGAGGTTGTAGCCCTCGCGGAAGCGCTGGTTGACCCGGTTCCGGTCGCACAGGGCGACGTACCGGCCGTCCGGCGACCAGCTGGGGCGGCCGGGCAGGCCGCCCGCGCCGAGCGCCGCGGCGAGGACGCGTTCGCCACCGTCCGGCAGGTCGCGCACCACGAGGTTGCCCGACATGTCGAGGCAGGCGAGCCGGCTCCCGTCGGGCGAGAGGGCGGGGAAGACCCGGCCGCCTCCGGCGAGGACGGTCTCCGCGCCGGAGCGGAGGTCGCGGCGGCGCACGGCGAACAGTCCGTCACGGTCGTCGGCGTACACCAGCGCTGTGCCGTCGGAGGTCCAGGTCGGCGCCACCACATAGCGTGTGGCGGGGACTTGGAGAACCTTGCGGGGCGGACGGCCGCCCTTGACACCGACGGTCCACAGCGCGTTCAGCGCGGCGAAGGCCACGGACCGGCCGTCCGGGGAGAGCGCGGGCAGATGCAGGGCGCGCACGGGTCGGACACCGGTGCCCGCGCTGTCGAAGTCGTACGCCTTGACGCGGTAGTCGGGCCGGTGCACGGGCAGTGCGGCCGTGAACGGGATCTCCTCGCCGTCGTCCGGCGCGGCCGGGTCGACCAGGCGGAAGTGGCCGTCGATGTTCAGCAGCAGCCGCTCGCCGTCCGTCCAGCGGGGCGGCGCCGGGAGGACGTCGCCCTCGACGGCGACCGGGGTGCCGTCCACGACGAGGGTGCAGGTGGCGGCGGGGGCGGCCGTGGTGCGCAGGTAGGCGAGGCGTCCGCCGGGTGAGACGGCAGGGGTCATGAGTTGGGCGCCGGAGTCGTCGGTGTGCTCCGTGGTGACCGCGCCCGAGCCGTCGGCGGCGACGGACGCGACGGTGGCAGCGCGGAGGGTGCCCGGCGCCGGAACGGTCCCGCGCACGAACAGCACCCGCCGGCCGTCGGGCGACCAGGTCGGGTCGAAGTCCTCCCAGGCGGTGTCCTGCCCGGGACCCTGCTGCCCCGGCCGCCCGGTGAGCCGGGTCAGCTCGCCGGTGCGCACGTCGACGACCCAGACGCGGTACGGGGCGCCGGTCACGGTGTCGCCCCCGCGCTCGGAGGCGAAGGCGATCCTGGTGCCGTCCGGCGACCAGGCGGGACCGCGGTCGTCCCACGGCCCGTCGGTGAGCTGCCGGAGCCCGGTGCCGTCGGGCCGGAGCGTCCAGAGGTGGAAGCCGCCGCCCCGGTAGGCGCATACGACGAGTCGGCTGCCGTCGGGCGAGAACTGCGGGCGGGTGGGTTCGAGACCGGGCGAGGTCAGCGCGACGGCGTTTCCTCCGCCGCGCGGCACGGACCACAGCACGTTCTGGATCTCGGCGACCAGCCGGTCACCGGAGGGGGCGAGGGTCGCGGAGCCGCCGGTGGCGGCGGTGAAGGTGAGGATGGTCGCCTTACTGGGCTCTGCGTACGCGACCGGCGTACCGACGGTGGCGAGTGCGGCGGCGCCGGCGGTGGCGCCCGCGGTGGCCTGAAGGAATCTGCGTCGCGAGAGTGGGCCGGACCCGGTGTCGTCGTCCGTGGTGTCCTTGGTGTTCGAGGTGATGTCTTCGGTGGCCAAGAGGGCTCCCAGTGCGCGGAGTTGGCGTGTGGGGCAGGTCAGGCAGGAACGATCACTGACCAGAACGTACGGGGCGGAAGCCTCCTCGGGCGACCCCGCCCTGCGTTATCGGCCGAATCTTCACTCCGACGAGAGGGCCGACACGGAGGGCCGACGTGATGTCGGAGGTCTTGTCGCCCGCTGCTCGTAAATCTAGACTCGGGCAAAATGAAGCTAGTTCAGTTCAGGAACCAGGGAGCAGACTCATGCTGGGTTCCCTCAGCGGCAAGACCGTCCTGGTCACCGGCGCGGGGCAGGGCATCGGGCGGGCCATCGCAGTGCGGATGGCCCAGCAGGGCGCGTCCGCTGTGGCTGTCGCCGACCGGAACGAGGAGACCGCTGCCGAGACCGCGGAGCTGGTGCGCGGTGCGGGGGCGCGGGCCGAGGCGATCGTCTGCGACCTGCGCCTGCGGGGCAGCATCGAGGAGTCGGTGGCGCGTACGGCGAGGTGCTTCGACGGACTCGACGTCCTGGTCAACAACGCGGGGGTGATCGAGACCGCGTTCACGTCGGACCGGGAGCGCGGGGTCGACTCGCTCTCCGAGGAGGTCTGGGACGCCGTGTACGAGGTCAACCTCAAGGCGGTGTGGCTGACCACCAAGTTCGCCGCACCTCATCTGCGCCGGTCGTCGCGGGGGCCCGCCATCGTCAACACCGCCTCCGTGTCCGGTCTCACCGGCTTCCCCAACGCCCCCGCCTACGGCGTCACCAAGGCCGGTGTCATCCATCTGACGAAGGTGACCGCCGTCGACCTGGCCCCGGTGCGCTGCAACTGCTTCTGCCCCGGCGTCATCGACACCCCACTCGCCCAGGACTACCTCGCCGCCGCCCAGGACCGTGCCGCCATGGAACGGGAGCTGACCGCACCGCAGTTGGTGAAGCGGCTCGGGCAGCCCGACGAGGTCGCCAAGCTGGCCTGCTTCCTCGCCTCCGACGACGCGGCGTTCATCACGGGGGCGTCGTACGTGATCGACGGCGGCGCCCTCGCCTGGCTCGGGGTGCGGACTGAGGACGCGCGACACCACTGCTGATCATGGAGAGATGAGGGGATTCGATGCCATCGAGGCTGGCTGGGAAGACGGCTCTGGTGACCGGCGCCACGGGAGGCATCGGGGACGCCGTCGTGCGGCGGCTCGCGGCGGAGGGCGCGGCGGTCGTGGTGACCGACCTTGACGCGGACCGCTGCGGGAAACTCGCCGAGGAGGTCGGGGGCGGCGCTCTGGGACTGGCCCTGGACGTCTCCGACGAGTCGGCGTGGCGTGAGGTCGTCGCGGCGGCGACCCGTGCACTGGGCGGCCTGTCGGTGCTGGTCAACAATGCCGGAATCGCGACGATGCACACGGTCGAGACGGAGACCATGGAGTCCTGGGAGCAGGTGCTCGGTGTGACCCAGACCGGGGTGTGGCTCGGCATGAAGTACTGCGGCGAGGCCATCGAGCGCTCCGGCGGTGGCTCGATCGTCAACGTCGCGTCGATCTTCGGCACGGTGGGTGGGTTCGGGTCCCAGTTCTCGTACCACGCGGCCAAGGGCGCTGTGCGGGTGATGTCCAAGAACGCCGCGTTGCACTGGGCGAAGCGTGGTGTCCGGGTGAACTCGCTGCATCCCGGGTTCATCGAGACGGCTCGGTCGCGTGAACTGTGGCGTGACACACCGCGGTTGACGGCGATGGTCGAGGGGACACCCCTCGGGCGGCTCGGTACGCCGGAGGAGGTGGCCGCGGTGGTGGCGTTTCTCGCGTCCGAGGACGCGAGCTTTGTGACGGGGTCCGAGTTGTATGTCGATGGGGGGTGGACCGCGCATTGAGGGAGCGTTCGGAGGGCGTTGGAGGGGGCCTCAACGGGCCCCTTCCTCGAACGCCGGACGCCAGGAGCCCGCGGCAGTGTACTGGTTGACGCCGTCGGTCGGTGTGCATCGGGCCTGGGTGCGGGCGACCAGTACGTCCAGGTGGGCCGCCGTTTCGTTGACGGCGAGCATCTGGTTGAAGTCGTTCAGGTCGGTGAAGGGCAGCTTTCGGCGGGTCCAGCCCAACTCGCCCGCCACCTCGTACGCGGTGCGTGTTCGCTCGCCGAGCACGGTCAGTGTTTCGGTGAGCCGGTCGTCGTGATGGGCGAGGAGTTCCTCGGCCCGTGCGTGCACGCCGGCACCGGCAGGGCCGTGCGCGGGCATGAGTTGGGCGTCGGCGAGGGTGGTCATCCGGCGCAGCGAGTCGAGGTAGTCACCCAACGGCAGTGCGCCGCCGCCGAGTTCGAACCCGATGGACGGGGTGATGTGCGGCAGGACATGGTCCCCCGAGAACAGCAGTCCCCTCGCCCGATCGAGGTACACGACATGGCCCCGGGTGTGGCCGGGCGTCGGAACGACCGTCAATCGCGTGTCCCCGAACCGGAGTTCCTCCTCCTGCAGCCAGCGGTCCGGCGCCTCCCACACGCTGGGGTCGAAGCCGCCGTGCTCCATCGCCCCGACCCGTTCGGCGAGGTCGTGGGCCCCGGCCCGGCGCAGGGTCTCGAGCGAACCGGCCGGCTGGTCCGAGCGCAGCTCCCCCAGCAGTTCGAGGCCGCGCCGCTCGCCCGCGCCGAGGTAGACCCTGGAGCCGAGCAGTCTGCGCAGTTCGACGGCCTGGGTGTAGTGGTCCCGGTGGATGTGGGTGACCAGGATGTCGCTGATCTCGCCCAGGTCGTGGCCCAGTCGGGCGAGGGCGTCCTCAAGCGCCTTGCGGGACTCGGGGATCGACCACCCGCCGTCGATCAGGACCAGCCCCTCCGTCAGCCCCTCGAGCGCGTAGACGTTGACGGCCCGAAGTCCGTCGTCCGGCAGCGGAAGCGGAATGCGGTGGACCCCGGGTCGTACGGTCTCGGGTCCGCCTTCCGCCCACCGTCCGCGGTCGAAGCGAGGGGTGGGGGTCGTGGGGGTGGCGGGGGTGGTCATGCATCTCCTTGCGGGTGCTGGTCCTGTGGTGCGGCGAGCCGTGCGTGCAGTTCGCGGGCGAGCCCACGGGCTCCCGACCGGTCGAGCTTGCCCACCGTGGTCTGGGGCAACTCGCTGACGGTGAAAGCGAATTCGGGCCACTTGGCCTTGGACAGGCCGGTGCGGGCGAGATGTTCGCGGAGCTCGTCCAGGCCGAGTTCGGCACTGCTGTCCTCGGGCACGAGGAGGACGGCGGCGCGTTCGCCGAGGAGAGGGTCGGGGAGCGGGGTCACACAGACGCGGGCCACCGCCGGGTGGGTGGCGACGGCGCGTTCGATCTCGGTGATGTCGAGGTTGCGTCCGCCGCGGATGATGACGTCCTTCTCCCGGCCCATGACGGTGACCGTGCCGTCCTCGTCGGTCGTCAGGAGGTCTCCGGTGGGGAAGAAGCCGTCCGGGGTGAGGGCCGGCGGTTCGGTCTTGCCGTCGCGTGCGTAGCCGAGGAAGAGGGACGGGCCGCGGACCTGGGCACGGCCGGTCGCGCCCGGTCCCAGGACGGTGCCGTCGGTGGCGACCGCCCGCAGTTCGGTGCCGGGGAAGGGCCGTCCGTCACGGCCGAGGCGGATCTCCTCGGGGTCGCCGGGTCGCGGCGAGGTGTGTCCGAGGCACTCGGACATGCCGAAGACCCGCAGGATCCTGGTTCCCAGAGAGCGTTCGGCACGGGCGAGGGCACCGCGGTCCATGGGGCCGCCGCCGACGGTGATCGAGCGAACCCCTTCGAGAGCCTTCGAGCCGCCGGCCGCCGAGCCCATCTGGAGGGCCATGGTCGGTACGCACATGGTCCACCGGACGTCATGGCCTGCCATCCGCGCGAGCGCCTCCTCGCGGTCCCAGTGGCCGGTCAGGACCAGGGGTCCGCCCAGCATGAGCGCGAGGCACACCCCGAAGCAGTAGGCGGCGGTCGAGGAGAGCGGGACCACGGCGGCCACCGCGTCGCCGTCGCGCAGACCGTTGACGTCGATCGTGCAGGAGCACGCGTAGCGCAGGGCCTCCTCGGACTGGACGACCCCCTTGGGCCGTCCGGTGGAGCCGGAGGTGAGTCCGATGACGGCGCCACCCGACCAGCGGGAGACATCCCGGGGGCCGAGTCCGGCCCGTACCGTCCAGCCGTCCAGGACCGCGGTGGTCCACGCGTCCGGCACGGCCCGCTCGACGCCCCACTCCTCCATCGCGGGCGGTTCGGCGATCACGGCGTCCGGCCTGATGTCCTCCATCGCGGCGGCGAACTCGGCCGGCGTCGTGTGCCGGTTGACCAGGGCCAGCACGCCGCCCGTCAGTCCGACGGCGAGGGTCGCGGCGACGGTGCGCCAGGAGTTGTCGGACTGGAGGAGCACCGTGCCGGCCGACACCCCCTCCGGGGTCATCGCCTCGGCCAGATCCGCCGCACGCTGGAGCAGGTCACGGGCACCGTACCGGCCGTGGTCGTCGACGACCGCCGTGAAGTCGGCCCGCCGGGACCGGTCGTAGAACTCCTGAACTGTCTGTCGCATCCGCTTGCTCGCCTCTTCGCGAAGGAGTGAAGCATCGTTTTGGGGGCGCGGGCCGGGGGCCGGTACCTCCGTGCCCCGGGCCGGCCCTGCTCAGCCCGCGTACATCTCCGTCTCGCCGCCCATGACGGCGATCCGGCGTCCGCGCATGTCACCCACCTGGGCGACGGCCGCCGACCACTCCGGGCTCCGCAGCGCCTCGCGCAGGTCGTCGGCGGTGTCGAAGCCCAGGACGGAGAGGCCGTCCCAGCCCTCCGAGCGCGGTTCGAGGGCCGCGTCGAGGTCGGTGTGCCGCCAGGACCTGAGCCCGGGCAGTTTGCGGGTGAGTTCGGCGTGGTCGCCGCGCCACCAGTCCATGAACTGCTCATGGGTCCACTCGGGTGGCCGGGCCGCCAGCAGTACGAGGTTGTACATCGGTCCCCATCAGGTGAGTCGGGTCAGTCAGGTGAACAGGACCGCGGGCGACCGCCCGATCAGCAGGCGCCGCACCCGGCCCTCGTCGTCGAGCCGGGCCGAGGCCACGAAGGTCGCCTCCGGTACGCCCGACCTGCGCACCTCTCCGAGGTACAGCTCGTCCCGGCCTACGGCGGACGCGGTGAGCAGGTGATGGGTACGGACGCCCACCTCTCGCTGGGCGAGGTAACCCTCCATCTCCGCCAGGCCGCCGTGGAAGTCGGTGCCCGCGTCGCCTCCGGTGGAGAACAGGATGGAGAAGGAGAAGTCGTCGGCGATGAGATCGAGGATCCGGTCGGCGTCGTCGCTGTCCAGGATGCCGAACCAGTTGGTCAGGAACGGCGCGGCGGAGGTGGAGGGGGTGGTCACGGCCGGTCCACCAGGTCGAAGTCGGTGGTGAAGAACGACTGGTAGCGCGCCATCAGGCCGGTGGGCGAGATCCGCACCGCCGACAGGAACGCACCTGTGGTCACCCCCTGCTCGACGACGAAGCCGTACGCCGTCTCGACGTCGGCGTCGACCGCGTACCGCGTGATCTCGTGGGTACGGTCCACCGCGGCGCGCCCCGCGATGTACTCGGCGAAGTCCGCACGGGACGTACCGGTCCGCCGGCCGCCGGGGAGGGCGATGAGGAACCTGAAGTCCGGCTCCAGGAGTTCGAGGGCTTTTTCCGGGTCCTGGCCGTCCATTCTGGCCATGTATTCGCGAAGCACCATTGCCTACCGCTCTCCCTCAGCGCCGTGAAACAACCTGAGTTCAATTCAGTTTGACTGTAAGGCAGGCGCCCCGCCGCCGACAAGAGGCGGGGCGTCCTCGACAGGGCCGCCTTTGACGGACCCCTGCTCAGCCCGGTACCGAGGACTCCTCGGCGACCATCCGCACCACGCACCCCTCGATCATCTCGCTGATCTCCGGCAGGGCGATCGCGCCGGTCGGGCGGTACCAGCGCCAGACGCTGACGATCATGCCGAGGACGGCGAGACCGAGGGTGTGCGCGTCCCGGACCGGGAAGGCGCCCTTGGCCATGCCGCGCATCAGCAGGGTCGTCCAGTCCCGCTCGACCATCTGCACCAGCTGACGGGCCGCGACGCGCTCGGTCTCCTCGCGCTTGGACTTCCGCGGGGTGGCGAGCAGGGACATGTTGGCCTGCAGGATGCGCATCTGGCGGATCTCGTGGTCGGTCACCGCGAAGGCCGACCGGACGGCCGCGCGCAGTTCCGCAACAGGCTCCGTCTCACCGTTCGTCACCTCGACGAACATGTCGTGGGAACGCTGGAGTTCCAGCCGCATGATGGTGAGCAGACAGTGGGCCTTGGACTCGAAGTAGTGGTAGAGGGCGGTCTGCCCGATGCCGACCCGGTCGGCCACCTCCGACCACTTGGTGTTCTCGTAGCCGTCCTCCCCGAACCGCTCGACCGCGGCCACGAGAATCGCGGCACGCTTCGACCTGGGCCCCTCCTCCGGATCCACGATCCGTGCCCTTGCCATCGTCTCTCCCTCTGCTCCACGACCGGTACCGGTCACCGGCCGGTCGTCCGAGAGTAGACCCAAGTTCAAGTCGGTTTCGAATCGACGATCACCCGGGTCGCCCGTGTGCCGTCCGACCGCGTGCCGTCCGACCGCGTGCCGTCCGACCGCGCGGCATCGGGCCGTGCGACGTCGGGACGGGTGAAGACCGCCGGGCGCCCCTCGATGAACGCCGCCACGCCTTCCCGACCCTCGGCGGACACCGCGGCGGCGGAAAGGTGACGGGCCTCCGCCTCGAGGTGTTCGGTGAGGCCCACGGACGACGCCCGGCCGACCAGCCACCGGGTCACGCCGTACGCCCCCGTGGCCCCGCGCGCCAGCACTGCCGCCGTCTCGACGGCCTCCTCGTACAACCGCTCGGGCTCGACGACCCGGCTCACCAGTCCCATCTCCAGCGCCTCGCGGGCCGGCACCCGCCGGTTGGTCAGCAGCAGGTCCAGGGCCCGCCGTGGTCCGACGAGCCGGGGCAGTGTCCAGCTGGTCCCG
Organism: Streptomyces sp. ME02-8801-2C; assembly: GCF_033793965.1. Taxonomy (NCBI): domain Bacteria; kingdom Bacillati; phylum Actinomycetota; class Actinomycetes; order Kitasatosporales; family Streptomycetaceae; genus Streptomyces; species Streptomyces sp. ME02-8801-2C. Next base: position 348,114 of record NZ_JARAXP010000003.1, read on the forward strand.
GCGTCCGGTGTGTATCCGATCGCGGTGTACGCGGCCATGAAACGGGCGTCGCTCGCCGCGAGGCACACGTCTGCCGCACTCGCGAGGCCCAGCCCCGCTCCCGCGACGGCCCCCTGGACGGCGGCGACCAGCGGAGCGTCCAGACCCGCGAGGGTCCGCAGCGCTCCGTGGAGGGCGTCGGTGACGGCGGCGAGATGTCCGGCCAGGCGTTCCCCGGGCAGCGCGGCGAACTCCTTCAGGTCGCCACCGACGCAGAAGGACGGGCCCCGGCCAGTGAGCAGCACCGCGCGCGCCCGCGCCTTCTCGCACTCCCGGGCTGCGTCCAGCAGCGCCCGGGCCGTCGCCAGGTCGATCGGGTTGCCCGCGCCCCGGCACATCTCGACGCGGACCAGCCGGTGGTCGTCGACCTCGACCGTGACCCTCATCGCGCCGTCCACCCGCCGTCCACGGTGAGCACATGGCCGGTGCAGTACGAGGACGCCTCCGAGGCCAGGAAGAGCAGAGCCCCGTCCAGCTCTCCCGGCTCGCCGCCGCGCCCCAGCATCGTGCCGCGTTCGACCCACCGCCGGGACCGTTCTTCGGAGAACAGTTCCTCGGTCATCTCCGAGCGGAACCAGCCGGGGGCCAGCGCGTTGACCCGCACCCCTGACGGGCCCCACTGTCCCGCCAGTTCACGGGTCAGTCCGATCAGCCCGGCCTTGGAGGCGGCGTAGGCCGCGCCACCCAGCGGGGCACCGGAGACCAGGCCCAGGACGGACGACACGTTCACGACCGATCTCGTACCGGCGGACGAGGGCTCCGGGTTCGTTGCCGGCGCTTCTGCCATGAGCCGGGCGAGATGGAAGGGCGCGACCAGGTTCACGGCGAGTACGTCCGCGAAGTCGTCGGCGCTCTCGTCCTCGGCGTGTACGGCTCCGGGCGCGCCGGCGTTGTTGACGAGCACGTCGATCCGGCCACTCTCGTCGAGCGCGGTCGCGATCAGTCCCAGCCGGTCCTCCTCCCGTAAGACGTCGCAGACGACGGGGTGGATACGTGGGCCGGTGTCGGCGAGTTCCTTCAGCCTCTCCGGTCTCCGGGCGGCGGCGAACACGGTGGCACCGGCCGAGGCGAGGACTGCGGCGAACCTGGCTCCGAGACCGGAGGACGCCCCGGTGACGACGGCCGTCCGCCCCCGCAGGGAGAACAGGTCCGCCACCAGCGCGGCCGCTGGACCGGTCACGGGCGTCACCCCTCCACCCCGATCGGCAGCACCGTCGCCCCGCCGTCCAGGACCAGCGTCTGTCCCGTCATCCAGGACGAGGCGTCGGATGCCAGGAACAGGGCCGCGTGTGCCACGTCCTCCACGGTTCCGAGCCTGCGCAGGGGCAGTTTCGCGGTCAGGATCGGCTCTCGTGGCTCCCAGACGGCTCTGGCAAGCTCGGTCTTGATCAGTCCGGGCGCGATCGCGTTGACACGTGCCTTCGGGCCGAGTTCGTAGGCGAGTTGCCGGGTCATGTGCAGCATGGCCGCCTTGGTGGCGTTGTACCAGCCGATGTGGGGATCGACGACCAGTCCACCGACGGAGGCGATGTTGACGACCACTCCCCCGTGCTCCTCCATCCAGGCCCGCCAGGCGTGTCTCGTCCAGGCGAGCATCCCGTACTGGTTGACCCGTACCGTCTTCTCCGCGCGTGGCAGGTCGAGGTCGATGAGGTCGCCCATGTAGGGATTGGTGGCCGCGTTGTTGACCACGATGTCGAGGCGCCCGAGACGGGCCACGGTCTCTTCGACACACCGTTCGGCGTCGGCCGGCTCTCCCGCGTTGGCGATCGTCCCGTGGACCTCGCCGTCGCCCTTGACACACAGCAACTCCGCGCGGGCGGCGGCGAGTCCGTCCGGTTTGCGGGCGGCGACGACCACATGGGCGCCCGCCTCCCGGTACGCCTTGGCGATGCCGAGGCCGATGCCCCGGGTGCCACCGGTGATCACGGCGACCCGGCCGCCCAGTACCTGCTCGTTCACGCCGACTCCTCGGGGTACTTGGCCAGTTCACGCCGGGCGACCGTCCGCAGATGCACCTCGTCGGGCCCGTCCGCGATCCGCAGTGCCCGGGTGATGGCGTAGAGCCGCGCGAGTACGGTGTCGTCGCTGACGCCTGCCGCACCATGGGCCTGGACCGCGCGGTCGACCACTCTGTGGGCGACCTCCAGAGCGGCCACCTTGATGGCGGCGACCTCGGTACGGGCCGCCGAGTTGCCCTGGGTGTCCATCAGCCAGGCCGACTTGAGGACCAGCAGCCGCAGCTGGTCGATCTCTATGCGGCTGCGCGCGATCCACTCCCGTACGACCCCCTGCTCCGCGAGGGCGCCGCCGAACGCGGTGCGGGTGAGGGTGCGGCGGCACATCAACTCCAGTGCGCGTTCGGCGAATCCGACGGCCCGCATGGCGTAGTGCATGCGCCCGGGCCCCAACCGCCCCTGGGCGAGGGCGAATCCGTCGCCCTGGCCGCCCAGCATGGCCGCCGAAGGCACCCGTACGTCCTCGAAGAGGACGTCACCGTGGCCGCAGCGGTCCGTGTAGCCGAACATCGGCAGGTCGCGCAGAACGGTGATGCCGGGGGTGTCCCGGGGGATCAGCAGCATGCTCTGCTGCCGGTACGTCGGCGCGTCCGGGTCGGTGACGCCCATCAGGATGATCAGCCGACAGTCGGGGTCCATGATGCCGGACGTGTACCACTTGTGGCCATTGACCACGTACTCGTCGCCGTCCCGGGTGATCCGGGTGCGGATGTTGCGCGCGTCGGAGCTGGCGACCTCCGGCTCGGTCATCGCGAAGCACGAGCGGATCTCGGCGGCGAGCAACGGCCGTAGCCAGCGGTCCTGTTGGGCGAGGGTGCCGTTGAGCGCGAGGAGTTCCATGTTGCCGGTGTCCGGGGCGGAGCAGTTGAACACCTCGGGTCCGATCACCGACCGGCCGGCCAGCTCGGCGAGGGGCGCGTATTCGAGGTTGGTGAGGCCGGCGCCCAGGCCGCCGTGTGCGAGGAAGAGGTTCCAGAGTCCTTCGGCGCGCGCCTTCTCCTTCAACTCGCGCATCACGGGCGGGAGTTCATGGGGGTCGGCCGCCTCGGCGAGTTGCCGGTCGTAGACGGCTTCGGCGGGCAGGACGTACTCCGCCATGAACGCGGTCATACGGGCGCGGAGTTCTTCGGCCTTCGGAGAGAGTCCGAAATCCATGGGTGGCGCTCCTTCAGGGCCGGGGGGCGAGGATGTCGCGCGCCGTGCGGATCATGGCCGCGATCGTCGGCGGCAGCCGCTCCTGGTCGGGGTCGTGGTGCTTGCCCTCGCGGTGTCGGCGCAGGTTGTGGCCCATGATCGCGGCCATCTTGGTCCGGGCCAGGGCACGGAACCAGTCGAGGGCGGGGGGTTCGGGGCGGCCGTCGAGGTAGGCGGCGAGCAGCTCCCTCTCGCCGGGCAGGCCGGGCACCGGGCATCCCAGCCGGGGGAAGTTGCGGTGGTCCGCGAAGAGAAGGAACCAGGCGAGGTCGATTCGGGGATCACCGACGGCCCAGATCTCCCAGTCGACGACGGCTGCCGGCCGCTCGCCCCGGCACAGCACATTGCCGAGGCGGAAGTCGCCGTGGGTCAGCACGGGCGGGGTGGCGGACGGCACGCGGGTGGCGAGCGCGTCCAGCAACTTCTCTGCACCGGGGCGGAGTTCGTGCGGCACGGCCCGCATGGTGCGGGTCCATCGCTCCAGTTCGCCGACCGGGTCCAGTGGCGGTTCGGCCACCGGCTCCGTTTCAGTACCGTGCAGGTCCCGCAGTACGTCGGCCAGCGCCAGCATCCGGGTCCGGCACAGTCCGGGATCGAGCCGGTGCTCGTCGAGGACCGGCTCGACGGCCTCGCCCGCCACGAACTCCATGGCGAACCAGGCGGGTTCGTGTTCGTCGACGGCGGCGACCTGGGGCACGGGCACCGGCGATCCGGCCAGCATGTTCAGCACCCGGGCCTGCCGGAGCACGTCGTTGCGGCCGACCGGACGCTGCCCGGGCGGTACCGCCTTCACGACGTACGACGTGGTCCCCGCCGTGATGGCGTACGTGAGCCCGGAGTGGCCGCCGGGCAGCGTGCGCAGGTTCCCGAAAGGCTCGCCCGGATGTCGGACGGACAGCTGTGCGCGGACCCTTGCGGCGAGTTCCGTCGCCTCGGTCGCGGTGCTCAACTTCCTCCTCCCTTCGGCTCCTTGGGCAGCCCCAGTACGCGTTCGGCCAGGATGGTGCGCTGGATCTCGTCGCTGCCGCCGGCGATGCGGTAGCCGGGAGCGCCGAGAAGGTGTTCCGTCCAGGCGAAGGTGCCCCACTCCCCCGTGTCGGCGGCGAGCCGCGGCCCCAGCAACTGCTGGACGAGGTCGGTGGTGGCGCGCATGGTCGCGGTGGCGTGGAGTTTGCCGACGGATGCCTCGGCGCCCGGTGCGCGGCCGGCGACCAGGGCTGCCGTGACGCGCAGGCCGATGAGCCGCTGGACGAGGGAGCGGACGAACAGGTCGGCCGCCTGCTGCTGTTCGCCGCCGGTGAGCGGCCGGGGCAGGTACCGGGCGAGTTCGAGAGCGCGGTCGGCGTTGTCCAGGCCCAGGCCGCCGGAGTCGAGGCGTTCGGCGGCGAGCACGGTGAGAGTGACCCGCCAGCCCTCACCGACGGGGCCGAGCCGGTCGGTGTCGGGGACGAACACGTCGTCCAGGTGGACCTCGTTGAAGCTGGAGCCGCCGGTCATCTGCCGGATGGGCCGTACGGTGACGCCCGGCGCGTCCATCCGGACGAGGAACACGGTGATGCCCGCGTGCTTGGGGGCGTCCGGATCGGTGCGGCACACGGCGACACCCCAGGTGGCGACTTTGGCACCGGACGTCCAGATCTTGTGGCCGCGCAGTATCCAGCCTTCTCCGTCCGGTACGGCACGGGTGCGGACGGCGGCCAGGTCTGAGCCCGCCTCCGTCTCGGAGAAGAGCTGGCAGGCGAGTTCGTCGGTGCGCAGCATGGGCCGTAGCCACCGCTGTTTCTGCTGATCCGTACCCCAGATCCGGATCGCCGGGGCGACGAGCTGCTGGGTGACGGGGAAGATCTCGGTGCGCCGGGGCACTTCGAAGGCGGCTTCCTCCACCCGGTACAACTGCTCGTAGTAGGTGGGCAGTTCACGCCCGCCGTACTCCTTCGGCCAGTCGAGGGCGCCCCAGCCGTGGTCGTACCGGGTGCGTTCCCACTCCCGTGTGCGGTCGGTGTGCTCGCGTTCCTCGGCCTCGGTCCGGTTCTCGAAGACGGCCACCGAGTCGTCGCCGCGGCCCCACTCCTGACGGGCGGTGCGGGCCTTCGCCGCGCCGGCCAGCCAGTGCCGGGCCTCGGCGCGGAACTCCTCGGGGTCGGGGGTGCCGTCCATGATCCTCCCTTTAGCGGGTCAGTACGGTGCAGGCACTGACGCCCGGGGCGCCGTACACATGGGTGAAGCCGCTCGACGGGCCGCCGGGCACCTGGCGTTCGCCCGCTCTCCCGCGCAACTGCTGGACGATCTCGTGGACCTGCCGCAGCCCGGAGGCGCCGATGGGCTCGCCGTTGGCGATGCAGCCGCCGTCGGTGTTGACCGGCAGGGCACCGTCGATCGCGGTCGCGCCGGAGGCGATGAGCCCCTCCTGGTCCCCGTGCTCGCAGAATCCGCACTCCGCCAGATGCATCACCTCGGCGCCGCTCTCGGTGTCCTGGAGTTGGCACACATCAATGTCGCCGGGCCCCAACCCCGCCTCCTCGAAGGCAAGTTGTGCGGCATCCGTGCTGACGCTGCTCGGTGTGCCGGACGGCGCCCAGGGGCTGAACACCTCGAACGAACCGAACCTGCGAGTCCGTACGACGGACGACCGCAGCGCGACCGGGGTGGCATCCAGCTCACGGGCGACCGCCCGACCGCACAGGATCAGGGCGACCGCACCCTGGCCGGGCGAGCAGAACATGTACCTGGTCAGCGGGTCGTTGACCATGCCGGACGCCAGGATCTCGGCCGCGTCGAGCGGTTGGCGGCGCCAGGCGTGGGGGTTGCGCGCCCCGTTCGCGTACGCCTTCTCGGCGACCAGCGCGAGGGTGCGTGCGCTGATCCCGTGGTCGTACATATAGCGCTGGATCTTCATGGCGAAGAACTGGGTGGTGACCATGAGCCCGTCGCGGCCGTACGCCTCGTCGAGCCCCCAGTCGGCCGGCCGGGGATCGAAGGCTCCGCGCGGGTGTTTGTCGAAGCCGACCGCGAGGGCGACGTCCGCCGCGCCGGAGCGGATGGCGTTGACGGCCGAGACGAGCGCGCTGCCTCCGGTCGCGCATCCGTTGCGTACGTTGACGAACGGCACGCCGGTCAGGCCGAGTTCGGCCACGAGTGTGTCGGCGTTCCCGGCCGCGTCGCTGCCGCCGTACGCCGCCCGGACCCTCGACCACGGCAGCCCGGCGTCGGCGAGGGCGGCCCGTACGGCTCGCACGGCGAGTTGCCTGCCGGTCGCCTCCGTACGGGCGAAGGAGGTGATCCCGGCGCCGCAGATCATGACGTCCTCGGCACTCATGGTGCGCCGCCCACGGCAGTGGCCCTGGGCACACCGTCCCCTGCGCCGATCCGCAGCCGCATGCCGATCGTGACGGCCTGAGGCGGTATGTCGAGGACGGCCAACACCCTTACCTCGTCACCGAGTTCGATGTATCCGAGGGTGAACGGGGTGAACCCGGCGGCAGGGGCGACGTACGGCGGTGACTTGGGTGCGTACCGCTGTACCGTCCATGTCCACAATGTGCCCGTGTCCGAGAGGAGGCCCGGCTGAGCCGGGCCCCCGCAGCGTGGGCACGCCGGGTCGGCCGGGTACACGGCCACGGCGCACGCCGCGCACCGGGAACCACGCAGCCTGCCGTCGGCGCGCGGTTGCCCCGCGACGCTCAGCGGCCCTTCCACTGTGGCTCCCGCTTCTCGAGGAATGCCGCGACGCCCTCCGCCGCGTCCTCGGAGTTGAGCATCACGCCGACCGCGAGGTGCTCCATGACCATCAGGGACTGGATGTCGGCGTCGAGGCTCCGGTCGATGGTCATCTTGGTGATCCACATGGTGAACGGGCTCTTGTCGATGAGCTGGTCGGCGAACTCCTCGACCGTCGCGTCCAGCTTGTCCGCGGGCGCCGAGGAATTGATGAGGCCGAACTCCGCGGCCTCGACCCCGCTGAGCAGCTTGCCGGTGAGCATGAGCTCCTTGGTCTTGCGGACGCCGATCATTCGCGGCACGCGGTAGATGGGGCCGGCGCCCCCGAACAGCGCCCGGCGGATGTGGAAGTCGCCGATCTGGGCGTCGTCCGCGGCGATCGCGAAGTCGCAGGAGATCATCAACTCGAAGCCGCCCGCGGTGACATGGCCTTCCAGTACGGCGATCGACGGGGTCCTCATCGAGTAGAGCCGGTCGCAGACCTTCGCCGAGAGCACGGCGACGTCGATGGCGTTGGACCGGCCGACGAAGTCGGCCTGGAGGCTGTCCAGGTCGAATCCGGAACAGAAGGTGTTGCCGCGCCCGCGCAGGATCAGCACGCGCAGTTCGGGGTCCGCGTCGACCTCGGTGATGATCTCGTCGAGTCGTTCGAGGATCGGCACCGTCACACAGTTCTTCTTGTGCGGCCGGTTCAGCCAGACCCGTGCCACGTGACCGTCCCGCTCGAACTGGATCTCGTCTTCGACTGCCATGAGCTCCTCCAACCTGAACTGAATTCAGTACGATTCTGGATGCGGTCGCGGACCCTGTCAATGGACGGGGCCCGACGATCAGGCGCCGCGGCCGGTGAGGCCGAGCAGTCCGGCCAGGCGCAGTCGGTGGTCGGCGGCGGTGCCCAGCAGCGCCTCGTCGGCCCGGGCGCGGCGGACGTACAGGTGCGCCGGGTGCTCCCAGGTGAAGCCGATCCCGCCGTGGAGCTGCACGTATTCGATGGCCGCCAGGCGATAGGCGCCGGTGCAGACCACCGCCGCCGCACTCGCCGCCACCGGCACCTCGTTCGTCTGACGGGCGAGACAGGCGCTCGCGTAGGCCGCTGCGGACCGGGCGCCCTCGATCTCGACGAGCAGGTCGGCCAGCCGGTGCTTGACCGCCTGGAAGGAGCCGATCGCTCGACCAAACTGAGTTCGGTGCGACACATATGTGAGTACGGCGTCCAGGGCGTGCGAGCTGCCACCGACGTGCTCGGCGGCCAGCGCCGCCCGGCCGGCGTCGAGGACGGCGTCGACGATCCCCCGTACCTGCCCGGGCTCGCCGACCGGATCCGCCGGCGCCCCCCGGAAGCGGATGAGGGCCTGGCGGCGCGTCGGATCGAGGACGCGGCGGGCGACACGGTCGCAGGTCGCGGCGTCCGGCTCGCAGGCGAACAGGCGTTGCCCGTCCGGCGCCCGGGCCGCGACCAGCAGCAGGTCGGCATCCTCGCCGTCGGGCACGAAATCGGCCTCGCCGCGCAGTACCCAGCCGCCGGGACCACGCTCGGCGGTCACCCCGGCCGGGTGCAGGAACCCGGCGACGGTGGCCGTGAGCGCGCCGGAGGCGATACCCGGCAGCCGGCGCGCGCAGGCCTCCCGGTCGCCGCTGTACGACAGGGCGTACCCGGCGAGGACGACAGTGGAGAGCAGCGGCGCGGGGCACAGCACCCGCCCGGTCTCCTCCAGGGCGACGGCGAGTTCGGCGAAGGTGCAACCGGCGCCGCCGTACTCCTCGGGCACCGCGAGCCCGTGCACCCCGATCTCGGCGGCCAGCCGGTCCCACAGCGACCGGTCGTGTCCGCGCGCACTCCGCGTCTGGGTGCGCACCTCCTCGGGCCCACAGGTCTCGGCCAGCAACTGACGGAGCACCTGGCGCAGTTGACGTCGTTCGTCGCTCTCCAGCAGCAGCGCGGGATCGGCATCGAGCCGGAACATCCAAGCCTCCTCAGATCGTGAAGCGTCCGCCGTTGGCGAGGAGGACCGCGCCGACGAGGTTCACTGCCTCGTCGCTCGCCAGGAACACGGCGATGTCGGCGATCTCCTCCGGCGCGGCGTACGGGCGTACGCGCGGATCGGCGAACCCGTGGCGCAGGGCGGCCGGGGTCCTGGCGGCCATGCCCGTCTCGGTCGGCCCCGGCGCCACCGTGTTGACGCGGACACCGAAGGCGATCGCCTCCTTGGCGACGGACTGGCTCAGCGCGTGCGCGCCCGCCTTCGAGGCCGCGTAGTGCGGATAACCGGCCTGGGTGTCGTAGGCCGAGGACGAGCCGACGGTGACGACGGCTCCGGACCCGCGAGGCGCCATGGCCCGAAGGGCGGCACGCAGGACATGGAAGGTGCCGTCCAGATTGACGCGCGTCACCCGCCGCCAGGCGTGGTCGCCGAGCCTTCCGGTCACCTCCGGGGGCCGGTCGGCGATCCGGGCCTCGGCGATCCATTCCTTTGCCGTGGGATCGTCGACTCCGGCCGCGTGCACCACGACGTCGATCCTTCCGTGCCGTTGCACGACCTCACCGAAGACCTGGTCGACCTCGGCGGACTCCGCGACGTCGACGGTCAGTGGGTGCGCTCGCGCCAGTTCCTTGGCGACGGCTTCGGCCGCACGGCCGTCGATGTCCGCGGCGAAGACCTCGGCGCCCTGCGCGGCGAGCCGCCGCACGACCGCCGCGCCGATGCCGGATCCGGCGCCGGTGACGAGGGCGACCTGTCCGTCGAAACGTCCCGGGTACTCACCGCCCATGCGCGATCCCCTCTCCCCTTGACAGTTCCTGAACTGACTTCATTTTTGCTAGCGTCTCAGGTATGTCAACAGCCAGGACAAGAGCGGTCAGGCTGACCCGCTGGGGCGGCCCACCGGTCGTCACCGAGGTGGCTCGGCCCGTCCCGACAGGTGAAGAAGTCCTGATCCAGGTGGAGGCGGCGGGCCTGTGCCGTTCGGACCTCCATGTCATCGACGCCCCGGCGGGCAGCCTCCCCTACCGAACCCCGTTCACCCTCGGGCACGAGACCGCCGGCCGGGTGGCGGCGCGGGGTCCTCGCGCCGCGGGACCCGCGATCGGCGAGCGCGTGGTCGTGTACGGCCCCTGGGGCTGCGGGAGTTGCGCGCGCTGCGCCGCCGGGGCGGAGAACTACTGCGATCGGCGTGCGGCGCTGGACGCGGACCGGGCCGGCACGGGGGTGGGGCTCGGACGCGACGGCGGTATGGCCGACTGGCTGCTCGTGCCGTCCGGGCGGCTGCTGGTCCCGGTGGGTGAGCTGTCCGCCGTACAGGCCGCGCCGCTTTCGGACGCCGGACTGACCGCGTACCACGCTGTCGCCACCGTCAGGAGCGCGATCGGCGAGGGCGCGAGTGTGGTCGTGCTCGGCATCGGCGGGCTGGGGCATCTGGCCGTCCAGATCCTGCGCGCCACGACACCCGCACAGGTGCTGTCCGTGGACGTACGGGAGGAGGCGCTCGCCCTGGCCGACCAGTGCGGCGCACACTTCGGCACACTCCTTCGGCCCGACAGCACGGCGGTCCTGCGACGCCTGACGGGAGGGGTCGGGGCGGTCGCCGTGCTCGACTTCGTCGGCAGCAACGCCAGCCTGGACCTTGCGACCGGCGTGCTGCGGGCGGGCGGAGAGCTGGCCATGGTGGGAAGCGACGGCGGGGAGGTGACAGTCCGCAAACCCGGAGCGCTTCCTCCCGGGACGCGGATCTCCCTGCCCTTCTGGGGCACCCTGCCCGAGCTGGAACAGGTCGTCGCCCTGGCACGCGGGGGCGCCCTGAGGGTGGAGGTCGAGCGGTTCGCGCTGTCGCGTGCGCTGGAGGCGATCGAGGGACTGCGCTCCGGCGGCGTACGGGGACGCGCGGTTCTCGTACCCGACTGACTCTCTCGACGGCACCACCTCCTCGACCGCGCTACCTCCTCGACCGCCCGCGCCCCGCGATCCGGCCGAAACCCGTACCGCTCCACGGCACTCGGTCCACCCCACCGAAGCCGACCCATCGACTCCAGAAGTGAGTTCAATTAGTGTCTTGCCCCATCCCGGTGACACAAGCGCGGACAGAGGCGGTGAGCCCGCTATGGGCGCGGAAGCAGTGGATCTTCTGGTGATAGGCGGCGGCATGGCCGGCCTCTCGGCCGCCGCCCAGGTGGCGGCCGAGGGCGGCACGGTGGCGCTGGTGGAGAAGGCGGAACGCACCGGCGGCTCCGCCCGTTTCGCGGGTTTCGTATGGACCGCCCCGACCGTCGAGGAGTTGCGCCGGGTCAACCCGGACGGCGACCCGGAACTGGCCGAGGCCCTGATCGACGGGTTCGCCGACGGCGTCGCGTGGATCAGATCGCTCGGTGTGGAGTGCCGGCCGCCGGTGCCCGTACTCGGCTTCGGTCGCGGCCACCAGGTCGACACCCATCACTACCTCGACACCTGTGAGCGGCTGATTCGCGACCGGGACCAGGAGGTGCTGACGGCCACCTGGACACGCGCCCTGCTGACGGAGAACGGTGTGGTCAAGGGGGCGGAGTGCCTCCTGCCGGACGGATCCACACGCCGGATCGAGGCCGCCTGGACCCTGCTCGCCACCGGCGGCTTCCAGGGCGATCCGGCCATGCGCGCCGAGCACATCCACCCTCAGGCCGCGGGCATCGGGCTGCGGGCCAACCCGGAGAGCCGCGGCGACGGCCTCGCGCTCGGCCGTGCCGTGGGCGCGGCGTTCGACGGAACGGACGCCGGGTTCTACGGGCATCTGATGCCCGCCGGTGTGTCCCTGGCCGACCCGGCACGTTTCGTGGACCTGGCGCTCTACTACAGCGAGCACGCCCTGCTGTTCGACATCACGGGCGAACGCTTCGTCGACGAGACGATGGGCGACCACCTGACCGCCATGGCGCTGCTGGAACGGCCCGGCGCCCGTGGCCTGCTGGTCGCCGACGCGCGGGTGCACCGCGAGTGGATCAGCGCCTCGTACGTGGAGGGCATCCCCGGCGTGGACAAGTTCCGGCTGTGCCATCGCGCCGGGGCCCGCAGCGCGGTGGCGGAGAGCCTGGACGACTTCGCGTCGATGCCCGAGGAGTGGGGCTATCCGGGCGCCGTGATCCGGGACCGCGTCAAGGAGTTCAACGCCACCACCGGCGGCGGGGCGCCGGTCCCGGGGCGACTCCTCGACGGCCGCCCGCTCGACGAACCGCCGTTCTACGTCCTCGAAGCGGCACCGGCGATCACCTTCGCCTTCGGGGGCCTGCCGATCGACGCCGGAGCGCGTGTCCTGTCCGCGGACCCGGCCGGGCACCGCACGATACCCGGCCTGCTCGCGGCCGGAGCGGACACGGGCGGACTGTACCGGCGGGCCTACGCCGGCGGTCTCGCGCCCGCCCTGGTGTTCGGCCTGGCGGCGGCATGGACCGCGCTCGGCGGGACACCGGCGTCCGCCGGACACTGAATTCCCGACGGGCCGCGCGGCATAAATCCTGTGCACAAGGCTTGCCCGTCCGGCACCGGAGTGCCTAGCGTACTGAATTGAGTTCACTTTAACTCGCTGCTCGGCTCCATGACTCGCAAGGTGAGCGGGCTTTCTGGCGTGTGGCGCGAAACGCCCTCTACCCCGGGCTCCCCGTGTCCCTGGTTCCGCAGGATCCGAGTTGCCGAGTTCCCAAGATCCCAAGTTCTCCGAGGGAGTGACTGTGAGTCAGTTCCTGCTCGTCCTGGTCAGCGGCGTGGCCGGCGGAGCCGTGTACGGCCTCATGGGCCTGGGGCTGGTCATCATCTACCGGGCCACGGACGTCGTGAACTTCGCGATGGCGTCCCTCGCGACCCTCGGCCTGTATGTGGCGGTCTCCCTCCACGACCGGGGCGTGGCGACGGTGCTCGGCATCCTCGCCGCCGTCTCGATCACCGTGGCGGCCGGTCTCCTGGTGCGCGAGACCGTGATCAGGCCGCTGGGGCAGGGCCAGCTGTTCTCCGCGCTCGTCGTGACCATGGGTGTGTCCCTCGTCGTGGAGAGCATGGCCGGATCGATCTGGGGCGACCAGCCCAGGTCCTTCCCCAGCCTGGTCGACGGGACGGTCCGCTGGTCGGGCGCCGCGGTGCCCGTCCAGAGCCTGGTGACGATCGCCGTCGCCGCCGTGGCGATGGCGCTGGTGGGTTATCTGTTCGCGCGCACCACGCTCGGCTCGGCCATGCGGGCGGTGGCCGAGTCCGCGGAGACGGCCCGCGTCGTCGGCCTCGGCGCGCAGCGCATCGCCAGGCTCTCCTGGGCCCTCGGTCTGGGTCTCGCCGCGCTCGCCGCCTGTCTGTACGCGCCCCGTTCCGGGCTCGTGCCCACCGCCCTCGTCGCACCGCTGTTCCGGGCCTTCGCCGGGATTTTCCTGGGCGGCCTGACCAGCATGTACGGCGCTGTCGTCGGCGGGCTGACCATCGGCGTCCTGGACAACCTGGCGGCGAACTACGTCTCCGCCAGTTTCCGGGACACGTTCGTGTTCTCGTTCACCGTGCTGGTCCTGCTGATCCGTCCGCAGGGCATGTTCGGCACCCGCACCTTCCAACGGGTCTGAGGGGTCGCATCCATGGTCTTCAACCGTTCCCTCCTGGCGAAGGCCGCCCTGGGGCCGGCCGCCGGCGCGGTGCTCATGGCGTTCATGGCGTCCGGCGCCGTCCCGGCGTACCAGATGTACTCGGTGGGGCTGGCGGCCGTGTACACCATCGTCGTGCTGTCGGTCGGCCTGCTGGCCGGCTGGTCCGGCATCTGGTCGGTGGGCCACCCCGCGTTCTTCGCCATCGGCGCCTACTTCGCCGCGTACGGCAGCGGCCATGACTGGACCCTGGAGGCGGTGGTCCTCGGGGCCGTCGCCACAGGTGCCGTCCTGGGCGGCTTCATCGGGTACGCGGGTGCCCGGTTCTCGGTGCTCTACATCGCCCTGCTGACGCTCGCCTTCACCACGGTGACCCTGGAACTGGTGAACCGCTGGAGCAGTGTGACCGGCGGCGACCAGGGAGTTCCGGTGCTGCAGCTGCGCAGCGCGCTCGGTCTCGGCACCCTGCTGGGCGGTGGCACCCACGCGCAGTACCTCGCGGTGGGCGCCGCCTCCGTGGTGCTCGGACTGGCCGTGCCGGCCGCCGCGTCGGGGCTGCGGATGCGGCTGGTGGCCGCCAAGTCGCATCCCCTGGCCGCCCGTACGATCGGTATCGCGCCCGAGGCGCAGTCGTCGCTGTCGTTCGCGGTGAGCGGCGCGTGCACAAGCTTCGCGGGGGTGCTTCTCGGCCTGCTGACCGGGTTCGTCAGCCCGGATCCGTTCTCGCTGACCTTCGGCATCTCGCTGATCGCGGCGTGTGTGCTCGGCGGGGTGGGGACAGTCGTCGGCGCGGTTGGCGGCGGTGTCTACCTGACCTGGAATCCCTCGCTCTCGTCGGCGGTCGGTCTGCCCCAGCCGGTGGTGCAGGGCCTCGTGCTGATCGGGGTGCTGCTCTTCCTGCCGGGCGGAGTCGTACCGTTCCTCGCCAGGCCCGCGCGCGGTGTCCTGCGACGCGTTCTGCGGCGGCCGATCGTCCGGCGCCCGTCGGTCTCCGAGCCGTCGGCGGACCTCGTACCGCTGCTGCCCGCGACTACCGACAGCCCGGTCCTCCTCCGTCTGGAGCACCTGTCCGTCTCCTACGGCGGGCTCAAGGCTCTGGAGGACGCCTCGTTGTCGCTGCGGCAGGACGAGATCCTGGCTGTCATAGGTCCCAACGGGGCCGGTAAGACCACCCTGTTGAACGCCCTGTCGGGGCTGACCGGCAACGGCCGGGTGAGCGGGTCCGCCGAGTTCGCCGGGCGGCCGTTGCTGACGGCGAGGGCGACCGCGCGGCGCCGGCTGGGCATCGGCCGTACGTTCCAGCACGCGGAGGTCTTCTCCGAACTCACCGTCGCCGAGAACGTGTTGTGCACCCGCCGCCGGGTCACGGCCCGGGACCGGGCCGAAGTCCTGCGGCTGCTGGATTCCGTGGGCCTCGCGGAGGTGGCGGACCGCCGCCCGACGGAGCTGCCGTTCGGCCTGCAGAAACGCCTCGACCTGGCGCGCGCGATGGCCGGGGAACCTCGGCTGCTGGTACTGGACGAGCCGTTCGGCGGCCTCGACGCGGGTGAACGGGCGCTGCTGGCCGGGCACATCAGGCGACTGCACGCGGGTGGGACCGCCGTGGTGGTCATCGACCACGTCCTCGACGACCTCTTCTCCGTCGCCCACCGGGTGATCGCGTTCGACTTCGGACGCACGATCGGCGGAGGCACCCCTGACACCGTCCTCCAGGACCCCAGGGTGCGGTCGTCGTATCTGGGAACGGTCGGCGGCAGGGCTCAACTACCGGAACAGGTAGGCGAGTCGAGCATGCTTCGGCTGCGCGGGATCGGCCACGCCTACGGCGGTGTGACCGCCCTGCGGGGCGTCGACCTCGATGTCCGCAAGGGAGTCGTGCTGGGGATCGCGGGCGCCAACGGCGCCGGCAAGAGCACCCTGGCTGGCATCCTGCACGGCTCCCTGAAACCCGCCCAGGGCGACCGGGAGACAGGTGACGCGGTCCGCACCAGCCTGGCACCGGAGGGGCGGGCCCTGTTCAAGACGCTTTCCCTGCGCGAGAACCTCGAAGTCGCGGCCTACGCGGCGGGGATCACCGGCGCTCCCCTGCGCGAACGGCTGGAGGAGACCGTCGAGTGGCTGCCCCCGCGGCTGCGCGACCGGATGAACGCCTCCGCCGCGGGGCTGTCCGGCGGCGAGCAGCAGATGCTCGCCATCGCCCGGGCGCTCATCGTCCGGCCCGACGTTCTGATCGTCGACGAACCGGCGCTCGGGCTGGCCCCGGCCCTGGTCGACGAGGTCTACGACCGGCTGGTGCGGCTGGCCCACGACGGCCTGACGGTCGTACTGCTGGAACAGCTCCTCAGCCGCGCCATGTCCGTCTGCCACGAGGTGGCCGTGCTGCACGAGGGCGTCGTCGCGGCCCACGGGCGGCCGGGCGAGGCCGGGTTCGCGGACCTGGCGGAAGCGGCGTACTTCAGCGGCGGCCCGGCAACGGCCGCCCCGACCGTGGCGGACGACGCCCGGATCTCCCCAGTTGTATGAAATCCCGTTGTGAACGAGGTGGACCGTGTTCCGGACAATGAGAAGATTCCGCCGCGCCGCAGGAACCACAGCCGTTCTGGCCGTGGTGGCACTGACGGCCAACGCGTGCGCCGACCAGGACTCCGCCGGAGCCGGCGGAGGTAGTCCGTCGGAGATCCACATCGGCGCGTGGCTCCCCCTCACCGGTGCCACCGCCGCGTACGGCGTGCCCCAGCGGGCGGGCGCCGACGCGTACTTCAAGATGATCAACGCGTCCGGCGGCATCAACGGACGCAAGGTCCGGTGGACCGTCAAGGACAACGCGGCCGACCCGCAGCAGACCGTGCAGATCGCACGCGAACTCGTCGGCCAGGACAAGATCGTGGCCGTCGTCAACGCCAACGGCACCTCCCAGGCCGAGGCCGCCTTCCCCTTCGTCCTCACCCAGTCCAAGGTCCCGATCCTCAACGAGGTCGGCGGCAGCGAGTCCTGGTACGACCCGCCGCGCCCCGGCCTGTTCGGCACCCAGACCCTGTACGAGGACCAGGCCGCGGCGGTCGCCGCGTGGGCGGTGCAGGACGGCGCGAAGAAGATCCTCGTCGTGCACAGTGACCCGGCAGCGTTCGTGAACGTGGCCGAGCAGGTCGAGCCCGTGGCCAGGAAGGTGGACCCCTCGGTCGAGGTCGAGCGCCTGCCGGTCAAGTACCAGACCACCGACTACACGCCGGTGATCAGCAAGGTCAAGGCCGCGAAGACCCAGGCGGTGATCCTCATCCTCACCTCTCCCGAAGCGGCCGCGTTCATGAAGGAGGCCAAACTCCAGGGGCTCTCCCTGCCCACCTACGCCTACGCGCCGGTGGCAGCCGAGTCGACGATCGCCCTGGCCAAGGACGCCGCCGAAGGCGTCAAGGCGGTTCAGCTGGTCAAGGCGCCCTCGGACCCGGATCCCTCGGTGAAGGAGTTCCGGACGGCGATGGCCGAGTACGAGCCCGGTCAGGACGCCGGATTCCTCGCACTGTGGGGCTGGAGCAACGCGAAGGTGTTCGCCGAGATCGCCAGGACCGTCAAGGGGACCGTCACGCCCCAGGCCCTCAGCGAGGCGTACCAGAAGGCCTCCGCCGTGGACCCTGGCGTGTCGCCGGTGATGAAGTTCGGGACGAGCAGCCATCTCGGTACGCGCAGTGTGCAGAGGGTGGAGGTGAAGAACGGCGTCTGGACGTCCGTCGGCGACTTCTACACTCCGCCGGCACGCGACTGAACCCAGTCGGCCCCCGGCTTCGACGGGCCGGGGGCCGGGTGTCAGCAGCAGCGGCTCTGGGGGTGGTTCTCCCGGTGCAGGGTGCGCAGTACCTCGTACTCGCGCCGGGTGGGTACCGGGGCCTGTGGGTGGTGGCCGAGGTGGCGCTCGCGGTAGCGGTCGTACTCGGCCTCGCCGGTCAGCTCGCGCAGGTACCAGTGCAGGTACCGAAGGAAGCGCGGGTACCGGAGGAAGGCCCGGGGCCGGGCCTTCACGAGCCGGCTCCCACCAGCGGTTCGGCGGCATCGTGGCGCACATCGATGCGGGATGCGACGTACGGCGCCTCGGTCGTCGGGAGCGGTACGGGGGAACGTACGGCTCGTACGCACACCACGGCCGCGTTGGCGATGACCACCGCGACCAGCAGCAGGAACAGGGCGATCAGGACGCCGTCGACCGTGGAGTTGGTGACCACGGTGTGCATGTCGTCGAGGGTTTTGGCGGGCGGCAGGACCTGGCCGGCGTCGATCCCGTCGGCGTACTTGGCGCGCTGGGCGAAGAAGCCGACCCGGGGATCGTCGGAGAAGATCTTCTGCCAGCCGGCGGTGAAGGTGATCGCGACCACCCAGGCGAGCGGAACACCGGTGACCCAGGCCCAGCGCAGCCGGCCGGACTTGATCAGTACCGTCGTGCAGACGGTGAGGGCGACGGCGGCCAGCAGCTGGTTGGCGATGCCGAACAGCGGGAAGAGCTGGTTGATTCCGCCGAGCGGGTCGGTGGCGCCGGTGTACAGGAAGTAGCCCCAGGCGGCCACGACGAGTCCGCTGCACAGCCAGATGCCGGGCTTCCAGTTGACGCGGCCGATGGGCTTCCAGACGTTGCCGAGCATGTCCTGGAGCATGAAACGTCCGACCCGGGTGCCCGCGTCGACCGTCGTCAGGATGAACAGTGCTTCGAACATGATCGCGAAGTGGTACCAGAAGGCCTTCAGGGCTGATCCGCCGAAGACGCCGGAGAAGATCTCCGACATACCGACGGCGAGGGTGGGCGCGCCGCCGGAGCGGGCGATCAGTGTCTGTTCCTCGACGGCCTTCGCGGCCTGGGTCAACTGGTCGGGGGTGATGGTGAAGCCGAGGCCCGCCACCGCGTGGGAGGCGGATTCGGCGGTGGTGCCGAGGAGTCCGGCGGGGGCGTTCATCGCGTAGTAGAGGCCGGGTTCGAGGGTGGCGGCGGCGATCAGCGCCATGATCGCGACGAACGACTCCATCAGCATGGCGCCGTAGCCGATCATCCGGACCTGGGACTCCTTCTGGATCAGCTTCGGAGTGGTCCCGGAGGCGACCAGCGCGTGGAAGCCGGACAGGGCGCCGCAGGCGATGGTGATGAAGAGGAACGGGAAGAGCGATCCGGCGAAGACCGGGCCCGTGCCCGAGGAGGCGAAGTCGCTCACCGCGTCCGCCCGCATGACGGGCGTGGCGACGACGACGCCGACCGCGAGCAGCGCGATGGTGCCGATCTTCATGAAGGTGGAGAGGTAGTCGCGGGGTGCGAGCAGCATCCACACCGGGAGGACGGAGGCGACGAAGCCGTAGCCGACCAGACAGAACACCAGGGTCGTCGGGCTGAGGGTGAAGGTGTCGGCGAGGGAGGAGTTCTGGATCCAGCTGCCGCCGATGATCGCGAGCAGCAGCAGGGCGACCCCGATGAGGCTGGTCTCGACGACCCGGCCTGGCCGGACGACATGCATCCAGAAGCCCATGAACAGGGCGATGGGGATGGTCATGGCGACGGAGAAGGTGCCCCACGGCGAGTGGGCGAGCGCGTTGACCACGACCAGGGCGAGCACCCCGAGCAGGATGATCATGATGGCGAAGACGGCGATCAGGGCAGCGGCGCCGCCTGCCCTGCCGATCTCGTCGCGGGCCATCTGCCCGAGCGACTTGCCGTCCCGGCGCATGGACAGGAACAGCACCACCATGTCCTGCACCGCTCCGGCGAAGATCACTCCGGCGACGATCCACAGGGTGCCGGGCAGGTACCCCATCTGGGCCGCGAGGACCGGTCCCACCAGCGGTCCGGCACCGGCGATGGCGGCGAAGTGGTGGCCGAGAAGCACCCGGCGGTCGGTCGGCTGGAAGTCGACTCCGTCATCGAGGCGTTCGGCGGGGGTGGCCCGGTTGTCGTCCGGCTCGAGTACACGTCGGACGACGAAGCGGGAGTAGAAGCGGTAGGCGATGGCGTACGAGCCGAGGGCGGCCATCACCAGCCAGACCGCGGAGATCTCCTCGCCCCGGGCCAGCGCGAGGACACCCCAGCCGACGGCCCCGACCAGGGCGACGGCGGTCCACAGCAGCATCGAGCGCGGGGACATACGGGAGGGACCCGAGGGCCTGGACGGCGGGTCTTCCGGCGCCGGGAGAGCGGATTCGGGCATGGCTGATACGGGCATGGCGGCTCCTCACCTTGACGGTGTGGTGGGTGATGGCTGAGCAGCTGGTCGGCTGTGCGCGGCTCAGCGGGGTGACGTCGGTGGTCGACCGGACGGCCGACCGGACCCGGTCAGGGGTCGCGGCCGTCCTTCCTGGTCAGCGCGTAGGCGGCGAGCAGGCAGAGCGCGCTGCCCGGGACCCAGGCGAGCTGGTACCAGTAGAAGAACGGTGTCCCGGTCAGACGCGGGCTCGCACCGGCGTACCAGGGGACCCACAGCAGTCCTGCCGTGGGCGCGAGGAGCAGCGCGGCGACGGCGACGCGCCGTAGCCGCTGGTGTTCGATCCGTGGCATGACCTGCGCTCCCTTCCCGCTCGCTGGGTGTCTGTGCAAGAGTTGCCCGCCCGCCGGAATCGGTTGACACCGAATTTCCAGAAGATTTCCCGCCGGTTCCCTGTCATCCGAACCGGCCACCCGCGCAACTCTCCGGCGAGGGGTTCCAGGCACACCAAGGACGGTGACCCATGGCGGACAGCGCCATGACCACGACGTTCCTCGCCGTGATCGGCGGGGCGTCGCTGCTCGCCGTGACCGCGCGCCGCCTGCGCCCCAACGACCGGCTGCCTTCGCTGGAGGGCTGGGCGCTGGCCGACCGGAGTCTCGGCCCGGTGTGGACCTGGCTGCTGCTCGGCGGCACGATCTTCACCGCGTACACCTTCACCGCGGTGCCCGGCCTGGCGTACGGCAACGGCGCGCCCGCCTTCTTCGCGGTGCCGTACACGGTGATCGTCTGCCCGCTCGCCTTCGTCCTGCTGACCCGGCTGTGGGCGGTGGCCCGGCGGCACGGTTATGTCACGGCCGCCGACTTCGTGCGCGGGCGGTACGGTTCTCCGCCGCTCGCCCTGGTGGTCGCGCTGACCGGGATCCTCGCGACGATGCCGTACCTCGCCCTTCAACTCCTGGGCATACGTGCCGTGTTGACCGCCGGGGGCCTCTATCCTCGGGGCGCCGCCGGGGACCTGGTCATGGTGGCGCTGTTCGCCGGGCTCGCGGTGGCGACGTACCGGCACGGGCTGCGCGCACCGGCTGTCATCTCGGCGCTCAAGGCGGTGGCCGTGTTCGTGTCGCTGGGCGCCGTCTGCTGGCTGGTCCTCGACCGGTTCGGTGGCCCCGGACCTGTCTTCGACGGGGCGGCGCGCCGCCTCGGCGGCACGGACGCCGCGCACTCCCCGCTGCTCCTGTCCCCCGCGCAGCAGCCGGCGTACGCCACGCTCGCCCTCGGCTCCGCGCTGGCGCTGCTGATGTACCCGCATGTGCTCACCGCCGGTTTCGCGGCCGACGGCACGCGCACTGTCCGCAAGGTCGCCGTGGCGCTGCCCGCGTGGACGGGGCTGCTGGCGCTCTTCGGTTTCCTCGGCATCGCCGCTCTGGCGGCGGACGTTCGAGCGCCGGAGGGCGGGGCCGAGGCGGCCGTGCCGATGCTCGTCGACCGGTTGATGCCGGGGCCGCTGGCGGGGCTGGTGTTCGGCGCGATCACTGTGGGCGCGCTGGTCCCGGCCGCGGTGATGTCGATCGCGGCCGCCACCAGTTTCGTACGCAATGTGTACGTCGAGTACGTGCATCCGACGGCCACGCCCAAGCGGCAGGTGCGCATCGCCAAGGCGGTGTCGCTGACCGCGAAGGTGGGGGCCGTGGCATTCGTGTTCGGGCTGCGCGACCAGGACGCCGTCAATCTCCAGCTGCTCGGCGGGGTCTGGATCCTGCAGATCTTCCCGGCCGTCGCCGTCGGGCTGTTCACCGGCCGGCTGCATCCGCGCGCGCTGCTCGCCGGGTGGGCCAGCGGTATGGCGGCCGGCACGTTCCTGGTGGTGCGCGAGGGCTTCTCGTCCATCGTGCCGTTCGGTCCGGCCGACCAGCCCCTGCAGATCTACGCGGGGCTCGCCGCCCTCGTGCTCAATCTGGCCGTCGCCGTACTCGGCACCGCGGTCCTCGAACGTCTCGGCGTCCCGCGCGGCGCCGATATGACCGACCTGCCGTCCCGCCTGACCGTCAGGCGGCGCCCAGAGACGGGAGCGAACCACCCGTGAGACGCAGACAGCACCCTCCCCTGCCGGTGATGCCCCCGCTGGCTGCGGCTGTGGCCGATCCGGCCGTCGCCACGGCGCCGCCCGTTCCGCGGCCCGCCTCCGTGAGCGAGGTCCTCGCTCCCGCGACGGTCGATCCGGCCGAGGCCGAACGGGAGGCGGCCCTCTCGGGTCTCTTCGAGCTGCACTATTCCTCGATGCTGCGACTGGCCGTCCTGCTCGGCGCGGACGACCCGGAGAACGTGGTGGCCGAGGCCTACTACCAGCTCTATCGGAAGTGGCGCCGCCTGCGGGAGACCGGGGCGGCGGAGGCGTATCTGCGTTCCACCGTGTGCAATCTGACCCGGATGCGCATACGTCACCTCCAGGTCGCCCGCCGTCATGTGGAGAACCCACCGCCGCCGGACGACGCCGTCGCCTCCGCCGAGAGCACCGCTCTGCTCCACGACGACCAACGTGTACTGATCGGCGCCCTCCAGCAGCTGCCCGCCCGACAGCGCGAGGCGCTCGTCCTGCGGCACTGGATGGGCCTGAAGGAGAGCGAGATCGCCGCCGCGATGGGCATTTCCTGCGGCTCGGTCAAGACACACACCGCACGCGGCATCGCCGCTCTGACCCAGGCGATGGAGACACGGCGATGAACGACACCAGCCCGGACCGGGCCCACGAGGACATCACGGAGCCGGATCTCCCGGAACGGCCCGACACGCATCGGCACGACACGCAACAGGGCCGCACGGAAAGGGAGTTGCGCGCCGCCCTGGAAACCCTCGCCGGCGGGGTGAGTGCCTCCCCCTCCCCCGACGCCTTCCGCACGGCACGCGGCGACTGGCTGCGCCGGGAACGCCGCAGACGGCTCGTCCTCGCCGTCCTGACCGCCGTCGTCTTCACCCTCGCCGTACTGATCGGCCTGTGGGTCCTCAACCACGCCCCCGCCGACCCCGGCGTCATCTTCTCGGGCACCCGCAACGCGGTGGTTCCCGGCGCGGTGTCGGGTGTCTCACCCTGACCGGTGCTCTTGCCCCGGCCGACGTCACCGCCCTAGCCTCAGTTTGTGCCACAAATAAACAAAACCCGAACGCACAACGCCGTGCCCGGGAACACCCTCACCCGCCTCCGGATCGCCCTCACCGTCTTCTTCGCCCTCGACGGCTTCGTCTTCGCCGGCTGGGTCGTACGCATCCCCGCCGTCAAGGAGCAGACCGACGCCTCCGCGAGCGCCCTCGGACTCGCCCTTCTCGGCGTCTCCGGCGGGGCCGTCGTCACGATGATCCTCACCGGGCGCCTCTGCCGTCGCTACGGCAATCATCAAGTCACCGTCGTCTGCGCCGTGCTTCTCTGCCTCAGTGTCGCGCTGCCGCCGCTCACCCACTCCGCCCTCGCGCTCGGCGCCGTGCTGCTGATCTTCGGCATGGCCTTCGGTGGTATCAACGTGGCCTTCAACAGCGCCGCCGTGGATCTCGTCGCCGCGCTGCGCCGCCCGATCATGCCCAGCTTCCACGCGGCTTTCAGCCTCGGCGGCATGATCGGCGCCGGGCTCGGCGGACTCGTGGCCGGCGTGCTGTCCCCCACGCGCCACCTGTTCGGCCTCACCGTGATCGGCCTGATCGTCACCCTCTTCGCGGGCCGCACCCTGCTGCGGCACCCGTCGCCCGGTGCACCGGCGGCCTCCGCGCGCCCGGCCGGCCCGCCACGCCGCATGGACTCCCGCACCCGCCGACTGGTGACCGTGTTCGGCCTGATCGCCCTGTGCACTGCATACGGAGAAGGCGCCCTGGCCGACTGGAGCGCCCTGCACCTGGAGCAGGACCTGGACGCCACACCGGGGCTCGCGGCGATCGGCTACTCCTGCTTCGCGCTCGCCATGACCATCGGCCGGCTGACCGGCACGACGCTCCTCGAACGCCTGGGCCAGACCCGCACCCTGGTGCTCGGGGGCACGACCGCAGCCGTCGGCATGCTCCTCGGGGCACTCGCGCCGTCCCTGTGGGCGGCGCTGGTGGGCTTCGTGATCACCGGGCTGGGGCTCGCCAACCTGTTCCCCGTCGCCGTCGAACGCGCCGGCGCGCTGGCCGGGCCCGACGGAGTGGCGATCGCGTCCACGCTCGGGTACGGCGGCATGCTCCTGGGCCCGCCCGCCATCGGCTTCATGGCCGACTGGTTCTCCCTGCCCACCGCCCTCACCAGCGTGGCCGCACTGGCCGCCCTCGCCGCCCTGATCGCGGTGACGACGCGCCGCACGGCGACGGACTGACGACACATCACTCGGGTCGGGCCCGACTCCTCGGGGGTCTTTCGGCGGACGCGACGTCGTTCTCGTCGACGTCCGCTGTCGGCCCCGCCGACTGGCTCCCGGCCCCCCAAGCCACGAACGCGCCGCTGACGCCCCCGATCTGAAGACAGGTCACTCCGGCCCGTCCGAACACCGAACACCTCGTCAGGCGAATCGACCGGCCCCGCGGATCCCTGGACCGCAGGCCCACGAAGGTGCCGCGAGATCGAACTCAGAGAACCAGGTCCGGCCGTCCACGATCTTCCCGGCGTACCTGCTCCTGCCCGCACTCCGACCGCACGCAAAACCCGGTTGCCCGGCCCGAGCAGCGCTGCGAAAGTCGTGCCCATGTCTGTCTTCTCCGCGTACGACGGAACCAAGCTGGCCTACCGCGTACTCGGGGAGGGACCACCGCTCGTCTGTCTGCCCGGCGGGCCGATGCAGGACTCCGTCTATCTCGGGGACCTCGGCGGTCTGTCCGCGCACCGGCGCCTGATCATGCTCGATCTCCGGGGCACCGGCCGGTCGGCGGTACCGGAGGACCCCGCGTCCTACCGCTGCGACCGCCTCGTGGACGACGTCGAGGCACTCCGTGAGCACCTCGGCCTCGACCGGCTGGACCTGCTGGGCCACTCCGCCGGCACGAATCTGGCCGCGCTGTACGCGGCCGGACACCCCGAACGCGTCGGCAGACTCGCGCTGATCACCCCCAGCATGGCGGCCGTCGGCATCACCGTCACGGGAGACGTCCGGGTCGGGACGGCCCGGCTGCGCCGCGACGAACCGTGGTTCCCGGAGGCGTTCGCGGCGCTGGAGGCGCTCGTCGCCGGCCGGGCGGGCGCGGACACCTTCCAGGCCGTCGCCCCCTTCTGGTACGGCCGTTGGGACGAGGCCGCCCGTGCCCACCGGGCCGCCGAGGACGTGCAGCGCAACAACGAGGCCGCGGCCCTCTTCGCCGCCGAGGGTGCCTTCGACCCGCCCGCCACCCGCGCGGCTCTCGCCCGTCTCACCGCTCCGGTCCTCGTGCTGGCCGGGGAGGTCGACCTCAACTCCCCGCCGCCCGCGGTGGCCGAGCTCGCGGGACTGTTCCCGTACGCCGAGTCGACGGTCCAGCCGGGTGCCGGGCACTTCCCGTGGCTCGACGACGCACAGCGGTTCGTGACGACCACCGAAACGTTTTTGAGCCACTAGGCAACCGCGATCCCGAACCGTATCTCTCATCCCTCATCCCTCATCTCTCATGCCGCATTGGAGACAACCTTGATCGAGACCGCGCGATTCGTGGAAACCCTCGCCGCCGAGGGCCAGTTGCTCGCTGACGCCGCCGAACGGGCGGGGACCGACGCCAAGGTGCCCACCTGTCCGGACTGGCAGGTGAGCGACCTGGTACGGCACACGGGCATGGTGCACCGCTGGGCCGCCGCCCATGTCGCCGAGCGGCGCATGACCCCCAACCGTCCCAGCGGTCCGCCCGACCTCGACGGCGATGCGCTGCTCACCTGGTTCCGGGAAGGCCATCGCATCCTCGTCGACACCCTCGCCTCGGCACCGCCCGACCTCGAGTGCTGGACTTTCCTGCCCGCCCCCTCGGCACTCGCGTTCTGGACCCGGCGGCAGGCCCACGAGACCTCCGTCCACCGGGTGGACGCCGAGTCCGCCCTCGGCACCGCGCGCACCCCGCTCGATCCGGACTTCGCCACGGACGGCATCGACGAGATCCTGCTCGGTTTCCACGCCCGCACCAGGAGCCAGGTCCGCACGGACGAACCGCGGGTACTGCGTGTCCGGGCGACCGACAGGGACGACGCGCTGTGGACCGTACGCCTGACATCGGAGTCGCCGGCCGCCGAGCGAGTCACAAGGCAGGCGGATCGGTCCGCCCAGGACGCCGACTGCGAGGTGAGCGGGACCGCCGCCGAGCTCTATCTGGCCCTGTGGAACCGGCAGCCGTTCCCCGGGGTGAGCGGCGATCCCGCACTCGCCGCTCTGTGGCAGGAGAAGTCCGCCATCTGAGCCGAACGGTCGTTTGTTGCACGAGCATTACATGCATTTGCATTCCTGCGTGTGCATGTACTGGCTCCGTCAACGCATTCCTGAGGCCGGTGACCCGGAGGGCCCCAGCGCCACTGCTGAAGTTGCCCCTGTCCGACAACGTACTTGGAGGACTTACCGCCGGACTGGCGGGACGTCAAGCCTGTGGAGACCTTGTCAGACCGCCCTCGGGTGGCAGAGGCCGATGAAGCAGGAACCCAAGGGAGCATCGCGTAGCGGTGCAGACCGGAATCTCCTGCGTTCACACAGGTGAGGATGTCAAATCCTGGGATACGGCGGACTCCTGCCTATCGGCGGCAGGAACCCCGACCTGCTCGGCCGCCGTCAGGTGTTCCTGACGGCGCTCGGCGTCTTCGCCCTCGCCTCGCTGCTCGGCGGGCTCGTCGACTCGGGCCCACTGCTGATCGCCAGCCGCTTCGTCAAGGGGCTCAGCGCCGCCTTCACCGCCCCGGCAGGCCTGTCCATCATCACCAGGACCTTCGCGGAGGGCCCGCTGCGCAACCGGGCCCTGTCCATCTACACCACCTGCGCGGCCACCGGCTTCTCGATGGGCCTGGTGCTCTCCGGCCTGCTCACCGAGGCCAGTTGGCGACTGACGATGCTGCTGCCGGCGCCGGTCGCCGTACTCGCCCTGTTCGCGGGCCTGAAGCTGCTGCCGCGCAGCGAACGCGAGAAGGACCACGACGGCCACGACGTCCCCGGCGCGATTCTCGGCACCGCCTCGATGCTGCTCCTGGTCTTCACCGTCGTACAGGCCCCGGAGGTCGGCTGGGCATCGGCGCGCACACTGCTGTCCTTCCTCGCGGTGGCGGTACTGCTGACCGTCTTCGTCCGCGTCGAGCGGCGCTCGGCCGGGCCGCTCGTCCGGCTCGGGGTGCTGCGCTCCGGCAACCAGCTCCGCGCCCAGCTCGGCGCGTTGACGCTGTTCGGCTCGTATGTGGGATTCCAGTTCCTGGTGACCATCTACATGCAGTCGCTGCTCGGCTGGTCGGCGCTCCACACGGCGCTCGCCTTCCTCCCCGCGGGTGCGGTCGTCGCCCTGTCCGCGACGAAGATGGGCGCGATCGTCGACCGGTTCGGCACCCAGCGGCTGATCGTGGCGGGCTTCGCGCTGATGATCACCGGGTACGCCCTGTTCCTGCGGGTCAGCCTCGACCCGAGCTACACCACCCTGATCCTGCCGTCGATGCTGCTGATCGGCGGGGCCTTCGCGCTGGTCTTCCCGTCGCTGAACATCCAGGCCACGAACGGCGTCGAGGACCACGAACAGGGCATGGTCTCCGGCCTGTTGAACACCTCGGTCCAGGTGGGCGGCGCCATCTTCCTGGCCGTCGTGACGGCGGTCGTCACCGCGGGCACGCCCGACAACGCCTCGCCGCAGGCCGTCCTCGACGCCTACCGGCCCGGGCTGATCGTGGTCACGGGCGTCGCCCTCGTCGGCCTGCTCGTCTCACTCCCCGGTCTGCGCACCCGGCGGCCGAGCCGGTCCGTCGTCGTCGCGAAATCCCCTCAGCGGCAGGAGGAGACGGTGACCGAACCGGTGGCGGCCCACGACTGACAGGGTTCCAGCGTCTGTGCCCGGCCGGGCGGCTTGCCCGGACGGGCACCCGCTTGTTTACTCGGCGGATGGACAACTACGGGGCACACATGGGGCAGGGCCGCACTCGGAGCACCCAGGCGCGGCGGGACGCGGTCACGGTGGAGATCGGATACGCCCTGTGCAGCGCCGCGTTCCTGGCGGCGCTCGTGTTCGCGGTGGTGGCGGGCCCCGCCTGGGTCTTCGGGCTGTCGGATGCCGCGCAGGGCCCGCTTGTCGGCTCGGGGGCGACGCTGGGCGCCGTCCTGTTCGCGGTGCGCGTGGTGAGTGTGCTGAACCGCTTCACGCGTGAGAACGACCGCACCGGCGTGACTCAGCCGAGCCAGCCCGGCCGCACCAACCCCGACTCGTAGGCCAGGACGACCAGTTGGGCCCGGTCGCGGGCGCCCAGCTTCACCATCGTGCGGCTCACATGGGTCTTCGCGGTGAGCGGGCTGACGACGAGGCGCCGGGCGATCTCCTCGTTCGACAGGCCGATTCCGACGAGGGCCATCACCTCGCGTTCCCGCTCGGTGAGCGCGGCGAGGGCGTCGGCGGCGGCCGGCTCCTTCGAACGGGCGGCGAACTCGCCGATCAGACGCCGGGTGACCCCTGGCGAGAGCAGCGCGTCACCCGCGACCACCGACCGGACAGCGCGCAGGAGTTCGTCCGGCTCGGTGTCCTTCACCAGAAAGCCGGAGGCGCCGCTACGGATCGCCTCGAAGACGTACTCGTCGAGTTCGAAGGTGGTCAGCATGACCACCCTGACCTCGTTCAGCGCCGCGTCGCAGGTGATCCTGCGGGTGGCGGCGAGCCCGTCCAGCACCGGCATCCGGATGTCCATCAGGACGACATCGGGGCGCAGTTCGCGTACGGCGCGCAGAGCCTCCTCCCCGTCGGCGGCCTCCCCGGCCACCTCGATGTCCGGCTGCGCGTCGAGCAGCGCCCTGAACCCCGCGCGGACCAACGACTGGTCGTCGGCGAGCAGTACACGGATCACCGGTCCTCCTTCACCCTGAGCGGCAGCACGGCCAGCACCCGGAAACCGCCGTCCTCGCGCGGCCCCGCCTCGATCGTGCCACCGAGGGCGGCGGCCCGCTCCCGCATCCCGGCCAGCCCGTTGCCGCTGCCACCCGCGTCGGCGCCGGTCGCGGGCCCGTCGTCGTCGACACGCAGCCGCAGAGCGCCGTCCGCCTCGTCGACGTCGACCCGCACGCGCGCGTGCCGCGAACCGGAGTGCCGTACGACATTGGTGAGTGCCTCCTGGACGATCCGGAAGGCGGCCAGATCGGCACCCGGCGGCAGCTTCGGGACCGTGCCCCGCACCTCGACGGTCAGCCCCGCCCCGGCCGCCTGCTCCACCAGCTCGGGCAGACGGTCCAGCCCGGGCGCGGGAGCGCGCGGCGCGTCCCCCGGCGTACGCAGTGTGTCGAGCACCTGGTGCACCTCGCCGAGCGCCTCCTTGCTGGCGTCCTTAATGGTGGTGAGCGCGGTGCGGGCCTGCTCGGGGTCGGAGTCGAGCAGCGCGAGACCGACCCCCGCCTGCACGTTGATCACCGAAATGCTGTGCGCGAGTACGTCGTGCAGCTCACGCGCGATCCGCAGCCGTTCCTCGTCGGCGCGTCGCCGCGCGGCCCGGGCGCGCTCGGCCCGCTCCCGGTCCCACTGCTCCCGCCGTACCCGGACCAGTTCGGCGACCGCCACGATGGCCACCACCCAGGCGGCGACGACGGCCTCCTGCCCCCAGGAGGCGGCCTCGTCCCCGGACGGCGGCAGCCACTGGTACAGCCAGTGCGCGATCAGCACATGTCCCGCCCAGAGCATTCCGACAGCCGTCCAGGCCGTCTTCCGGTGCCCGGCGACGACAGCGCTGAAGCAGCCCAGGGCCACGGTCAGGAAGACCGGCCCGTACGGGTATCCGGCGCCGAGATAGACCATGGCGGCGGTGGCGGTGCCGAAGACGACGAGCACAGGGTGCCGCTGCCGCCACAGCAGCAGCCCCGAACCGACGACGAGCAGGAGACGCGCGAAGAGGTCCAGGTGGGCGCGGTCGTCCGCCTGTTGCCCGGCGGCGAACCTCGAGCCGGCCAGCACGAAGGCGGTCACCAGCACCGTGGACCGCCAGGGCCACCGACCGACCCCCCGGTCCGTGCCGGATCCGTCCGCACCGTCCCGCCGGCCCCACCACCGAGGCGGGCCTCCGCCGCGCCCGCGCTGCTCGTCCATGTCGGCCACGCTAGACGGCACCGCCCGGCGTCGGCGTCCGCCGGACGAGGTGATCACTCGTACTCCCCGGGGAGTACGAGGCCGAGACCGCCCCTCCCCCGATCCCGCCCCTACTTCTCCCTCTCCCCCTGGCCCCCCTGTCCCTCATGGCCTTCCTTCTCCGGGAACACCAGGCCCACCTCATGCGCGATCCGGCTGACGGCATAGCGGAAGAACGTCTCCCGGTCCTCGATCACCCGGTTGAACTGGCCGAACAGTTCGAACCCGATCAGCCCGTACAGCTGGGCCCAGCCCGCGACGAGCACCACCGACACCTCCGGCGGCAGGTCGGGGGCGATGAAGGCGCCCACCCGGTCGGCCTCGGACCGCAGTTCGGCCGGAATCGGGGGCCGCGCCACGCCGGTGTGGCGGTGGGCGTCGCGCACGATGCCGATCAGCAGGAGGCCGACGCGCGAGGCGGCCGGCACGGTCGTCTCGGGCGCCTTGTAGCCGGGGACCGGCGAACCGTAGATCAGCGCGTACTCGTGGGGATGGGCGAGCGCCCACTCGCGCACCGCCTCGCACACCGTGACCCAGCGCCGCAGCGAGGTGGTCTCCGCGACGGCCGCGTGGGCGGACTCGGCGGCCTCACCCATGGAGTCGTAGGCGTCGATGATGAGAGCGGTCAGCAGGTCGTCCCGGCTGGGGAAGTAGCGGTACAGCGCGGAGGAGACCATGCCCAGTTCGCGGGCGACGGCCCGCAGCGAGAGTTTCGCGGCGCCTTCAGCCACTAGTTGTCTGCGCGCCTCGTCCTTGATCGACGAGGTGACTTCGATCCGGGCGCGGGCGCGGGCTCCTTGTGCGGTGGTCATGGATTTGAGTGTGCCACGCGTTCAGAGCAGTGCACACAAACGAGAGCATGGAACTAAAAAGAGAGCAGTGCTCTTGATTTAGAGCACCGATCTCCTGCACACTTCCCTCAAGCGAGAGCAAAGCGCGCTCGCCGGCCAGAACTCCAGGAGGACACCATGACGACGTCGTCAGCCCACTACATGAGGCCCAAGGCGTTCGAACAGGCCATGAACGGACTGGTCGGCTGGCTCGCACGTCACGGCGTGAGCCTCATGGGCACCGCCGAACTCTCCGTCCTCGGTCGCAAGAGCGGCGAATGGCGCCAGGTGCCCGTCAACCCGCTTCCGTACCCGGGCGGCCCGTACCTCGTGTCGGCGCGCGGCCACTCCGAATGGGTGCGGAACATGCGCGCCGCCGGCGGCGGCCGGCTGAAAGTCGGCCGCCGGGTACAGGAGTTCACCGCCGTCGAGCTCACCGACGCGGAGAAGCCGGTCGTGCTGCGCACCTACCTCAAGAAGTGGGGCTGGGAGGTGGGGCGCTTCTTCGGCGACGTCGACGTCAACTCCACCGACGAGGAACTCCTCGCCGCCGCGCCCAAGCACCCCGTCTTCCGGATCACCGTCACGTCGTGAACGCCCCGCGGGACCTGCCCGCCGTGCCTCAGGGCCTGTCGAGCGCAGTCAGGGCGCGCCCGGCCAGCGGATGGGTACGCACCAGCTCGCCCAGTGAGGTGGAGCCGCGGGTGATGTCCCGGAAGGCGTTCCACGCGGGGCGGAAGCCGGTCAGGGCGGCGTGAAAGACGCCGGGGCGCCGCTCGAACGCCTTCAGCATGCTCCGGCCGACAGCCATCTCCACGCCCAGCCCCGCCTTGATGGCGAACGCGTAGTTCAGGGCCTGGCGTCGCGTGTCCACAGCGTCGTGGGCCTCCGCGATCCGGACCGCCCACTCCCCCGCGAGCCGCCCCGAGCGCAGCGCGAACGAGATGCCCTCCCGGGTCCAGGGCTCCAGCAGGCCCGCCGCGTCACCGCAGACAAGTACCCGGCCACGGGAGAGCGGCGAGTCGTCGGCCCGGCAGCGGGTCAGATGGCCGGAGGAGATGCTCGGCTCGAAGCCGGCCAGCCCCAACCGGGCGACGAAGTCCTCGAGATACCGCTTGGTGGCCGCGCCCTCTCCGCGCGCGGAGATCACACCGACCGTCAGCGTGTCCCCCTTGGGGAACACCCAGCCGTAACTGCCGGGCATCGGGCCCCAGTCGATGAGCACCCGCCCCTGCCAGTCCTCGGCGACGGTCGGCGGCACCGGGATCTCGGCCTCCAGCCCCAGATCCACCTGGTCGAGTTTCACTCCGACGTGTGCTCCTATGCGGCTGGCGCTGCCGTCCGCGCCCACCACCGCGCGGGCCAGCACCGTCTCACCGCCCTGCGTGACGACGGCGACCGTCCGCCGGTCCGGCACCGCCGAGCCGTGCTGCTCGACCCGGGACACCGCGACGCCCGTACGCAGCTCGGCGCCCGCCTTCTGGGCGTGCTCGACGAGTTGCTGGTCGAACTCGGGCCGGTTGATCAGCCCGAACAGCATCTGCTTGGAGCGGCGGGTGCGGGTGAAACGGCCGTTGTTGGAGAAGGTGACCGCGTGCACCTTGTCCTGGAAGGGGAGTTCGAAGCCGGGCGGCAGGGAGTCCCGGGAGGGGCCGATGATTCCGCCGCCGCACGTCTTGTAGCGCGGCAGTTCCGCCTTCTCCAGCAACAGCACGCTGCGGCCGGCGACCGCCGCCGCGTACGCGGCCGAAGCCCCCGCCGGTCCCGCACCCACCACGACGACGTCCCACACCTGCGCCACGTCGTCCGACGAAGAGTTCTCGCTGCTCACGATGGTCTGCTGCTCCTGGTCCATCCGTCTGCCGCACCTGTTCCTCCGCATCCTACGGCGGGCGTCGCCACAGTCCGCTGTGGGAGGATCACAGGACTTCTCTCGTACAACGTCGCACCCACAAGGAGCGTGCCCATGTCCTCGAATCCGGTCGCCGAGACCGTCGCCTCCCTGATGCCGAGGGCACGGGCGGAACTCACCGAACTGGTGGCGTTCAAGTCGGTGGCGGACTTCGAGCAGTTCCCGAAGAGCGAGAGCGAGGCCGCCGCGAACTGGGTCGCGGATGCGCTGCGCGCCGACGGCTTCCAGGACGTGGCCCTGCTCGACACCCCGGACGGCACCCAGTCGGTGTACGGCTTCCTGCCCGGCCCCGAGGGCGCGAAGACCGTCCTCCTCTACGCCCACTACGACGTACAGCCGCCGCTCGACGAGGCCGGCTGGGTCAGCCCGCCGTTCGAGCTGACCGAGCGCGACGGCCGCTGGTACGGGCGTGGCGCCGCCGACTGCAAGGGCGGGCTCATCATGCACCTGCTCGCGCTGCGCGCCCTCAGGGCGAACGGCGGGGTTCCGGTCAACGTGAAGGTGATCGCCGAGGGTTCGGAGGAAATGGGCACGGGCGGTCTGGAGCGGTACGCCGAGGAACACCCCGAACTGCTCGCCGCCGACGCGATCGTGATCGGCGACGCGGGCAACTTCCGTGTCGGTCTGCCGACGGTCACCTCGACGCTGCGCGGGATGACCATGCTGCGGGTCAAGGTCGACACCCTGGAGGGCAACCTCCACTCGGGCCAGTTCGGCGGGGCCGCGCCGGACGCCCTGGGCGCGCTGATCCGCGTACTCGACTCACTGCGCGCCGAGGACGGTTCGACGACGGTCGACGGGCTCACGGACGACGCGGTGTGGGACGGCCTCCAGTACGACGAGGAGCAGTTCCGTACGGACGCCAAGGTGCTCGACGGGGTGGAGCTGATCGGTTCCGGCCCGGTCGCCGACCGGATCTGGGCGCGCCCTGCGGTCACCGTCCTCGGCATCGACTGCCCGCCGGTGGTCGGCGCGACCCCGTCCGTTCAGGCGAGCGCCCGCGCCCTGGTCAGCCTGCGGGTGCCGCCGGGCGTGGACGCGGCGGCGGCGACCAAGCTCCTGGAGGCGCATCTGACGGCGCACACGCCGTGGGGTGCGCGGGTGAGCATGGAGCAGATCGGCCAGGGCCAGCCGTTCCGCGCCGACACCGCGAGCCCGGCGTACGAGGCGATGGCAGAGGCCATGGCGGTCGCGTATCCGGGCCAGGAGATGCAGTACGCGGGCCAGGGCGGCTCGATCCCCCTGTGCAACACGCTCGCGTCGCTCTACCCGCAAGCCGAGATCCTGCTGATCGGCCTGAGTGAGCCGGAGGCCCAGATCCACGCGGTGAACGAGAGCGTGTCCCCGGAGGAACTGGAGAGCCTGTCGGTGACAGAGGCCCTGTTCCTCCGGAACTACGCCGCGTCCTGAGTCCGCCGGGAGGCCTGCCCTACTCCACCTCGGCCTGTCCCACCGCCACCCCCGCCTCCAGATAGAGCGCGGCGCCCCGCTCGCGCGCCCGCAGCGCCCCGCGCAGGCGCTCGTAGCGGACGGGCGGCAACAGGCCGGCGGCCTCCTCCTCGGTGACGAAGCGCCAGTCGCGCAGTTCGGGGCCGGGCAGCAGAAGCTGCCCGGCGACGGCGCTGTCGAGCCGCCCCCCGTCGAAGAGGAGGCGCAGCCCGCCGTGGCCGGGCGGCGCGGGCGACTCCCAGTCGATGACGAGGAGCCGGGGTACGTCGGTGAGGTGGATGCCCGTCTCCTCGGCGACCTCCCGCATGCCCGCGCGCGCGGGTGCCTCGCCCCGCTCGACGACTCCGCCGGGGAACTCCCAGCCCGCCTTGTAGGTGGGGTCGACGAGCAGGACCCGGTCCTGTTCGTCGAAGAGCAGAACCCCGGAGGCCACGGTCTCGCCGGTGGGTTCCGGGGTCTGCACGATGTCGCACACGGGCGCGGTCCCGCTGCTGACGGCTTCGGCGATCCGTACCGCCGTCTCGTACGGGGTGAGGGCGCTGGTGTCGACCGGGTGCGCGTCGGCGGTGAGCCAGGAGGCGAGCGCCGTCCGGTAGGGCTCGATCTGGTCGTACGACCACTGCCGTACGCGTATTTCCGCGTCCGGGAGGTCCGGTGGGACCTCCCGGGTGGCTATTCGCTCGCGCAGGATCGTTTCCGCCGGGGCGAGGAGCACATGCCGGACCGTGATCCGGCGGGCGGCGAGACCGCCGAAGATCTCGTCGCGGTACTCCTGGCGGAGGAGTGTCATGGGCACCACGAGGGTGCCGCCGAGCTCCGCGAGCAGGGCGGCGGCGGTGTCCACCACGAGCCGCCGCCAGATCGGCAGATCCTGGAAGTCACCGACCTCCGCGAGGCGCTTGGGCGGCAGCAGTTGTGCGAGTGCCCCGCCGATGACCTCGGGGTCGAAGAGCGTGCTGTTCGGGATCAGTTCGATCAGTTCGCGTGCGGTGGTGGTCTTACCCGCACCGAACGCGCCGTTGACCCAGACGATCACGTTTCCCCCTCTTCTGTTGGACCCCTGAGGCTTGCCCGCTCCACCCTGCCACGGAAACCAGATCCAGTTGAGGCCGCCGACACAGTGGCGCCGGTGCCCCGCCACACGGGACACCGGCGCCACTCGGACCACTTTCGGCTCGTCAGCCGTTCGTGCTTCCGCCTCCCAGCGCGTTCTCGTCCACGGCCAGGCTGTCGCTGGCGACGGTGTGGTCGAGGGTGCTGAGCGTGTCGTCCACGCTCAGATCGCCCAGGGCGTCGGCCCCGAGACCGTGGGAGGGGGTGATCGCCGCGACGACGAACCCGGTGGCGAGGGAGGCGATGGCGAGCATGCTGCGCTTCTTCATGCCCGGTTCAACTGCCGAACGGGGCCGGGGGTCACGGTGTTCGCGCACCGTGTCACATTCCCGGCTCCTGTGCCGTCCTCCTTTTCGAAGACACCGTCCACCGACCACAGGAGAGATCTCGATGTCGTCGACAGCCGGCACTACGGACAACGCAGCGACCCTCGACCGCCTCCACTCCGCCGTGAACAGCGGCGACCTGGACATCGTCTCGAAGGCCATCGACGAGCTCGTCGCACCGGACGTGCTCTTCCACGCGCCGGTACCGATGGGCGCCACGGGCGCCGAGGCCATGAAACGGGTGTGGGAGGTGCTGCTGCGCGCGTTCCCCGACATCCGCGTCACCGTCGAGGAGACGATCGCGGAGGGCGACAAGGTCGTCTCCAGGAACACCGTGACCGGTACCCACCGAGGTGAGTACCAGGGTCTGGCGCCCACCGGCAGGACCGTCACCTACGGCGAGATCTTCATCTGCCGGTTCGCCGAGGGGCGGATCACCGAGATCCGGGGAGTCGTCGACGTCCTCACGCAACTGCGCCAGCTCGGCGCCCTGCCCGCTCCGTCCTGACGCACCCAGGCACGGCAGGCCGGAGCCTCCTGGCGAGGCCGGGTCCCCCACCCGACCCCTTCCAAGAGGTCCTGCCGTGCACGTCACTTCACCGGATTTCGCCCCGGCGCGGTGACCACCCGGTCCCCGCAGGGCCTCACACGCTCGCCTGAGCCGGGTCGTCCGCCCTGCGGGTCAGCGCCGCCGCTGCCGCGCCGACCAGGCCCGCGTCCGTGCCCATCTGCGCCGGTACGACCTCCAGGCGGTGGACGAACGACAGGGTCGCGTAGGTCTTCAAGGCCGCGCGCAGGGGCGTGAACAGGATGTCGCCGGCCTTGCCCACGCCGCCGCCGATCACGGCGACGTCGATCTCCACGAGGGTCGCGGTGGCGGCGATGCCCGCCGCCAGCGCCTGGGCCGCGCGCTCGAAGGAGGCGACAGCGACCGGGTCGCCGGACCGCGCCGCCTCCGCGACGGCGGCCGCCGAGGTGTCGCCACCGGGGCCCGGCTGCCAGCCGTTCGCCAGTGCCCGGCGCGCGATGTTGGGGCCGCTGGCGATGCGCTCCACGCAGCCGCGGGAGCCGCAGGCACAGGGGTCGCCGTCGAGTTCGACGCTGATGTGCCCGATGTGGCCCGCGTTGCCGGTGGGGCCCGGGTGCAGTCGCCCGTTGAGGACCAGACCTCCGCCGACACCGGTCGAGACGACCATGCACAGCGCGTTGTCGTGACCGCGGGCGGCGCCCTGCCAGTGTTCGGCCGCGGTGATGGCCACGCCGTCCCCGATCAGTTCGACGGGCAGGCCACCGGTCACGGCGCGGACCCGCTCGACGAGCGGATAGGCGCGCCAGCCGGGCACGTTCACCGGGCTCACCGTACCCGCGGAGGCGTCCACCGGCCCCGCGCTGCCGATGCCGACGGCTGTCGCCCGTCGCCACAGCGACGACCCGGTCAGCTCTGCGAGGACCTCCTCCACGGCCCGCATGACGGTTTCCCCGTCCTCACGAGCGGGCGTAGGGCGCTGTGCGCGCTGCAGGATCCGGCCGTGGCCGTCCACCAGCGCTCCGGCGATCTTGGTTCCGCCGATGTCGAGCGCGGCCACGAGGTCGGTGTGCATCAGTGTCGGATCTCCCTGTCAACCTGGCGAAATGCGGGGGCAGACCGGTCTGATGGTGGGGGCGCAGGCCGGAGTTGGTGATGGACAGTGTCCCCCGCATCTGACAACGTTGTCCAGGCTCTATGCTCGATGCCACATCCTCATACACAACAAGGGACGACGCATCCCCCGGACGCACCACACGGTCCGGAGCCTCGCAGTGGATCGGTCCTGGGCCTCGGAGTGGGTCGGTCCGGAGCCCCGGCGGATCCGTCCGGAGGCTCAGGCGTATCGCTCCGGAGGCTCAGGCGGATCGCCGTGGACCGCCGTCATCCCGTCGACGACAGGACAGGACTGCGCATCGTGGCCGACACCGCCCGCCGCCCGGAGAACCGCTACGGCAATCGTCCGACCATGAAGGACGTGGCCGCGCGTGCCGGGGTCGGTCTGAAGACGGTCTCGCGTGTCGTCAACAGCGAACCCGGGGTCACCCCGGAGACCGAGCGGCGCGTCCAGGAGGCCATCGACGCGCTGGGTTTCCGCCGCAACGACAGCGCGCGGGTGCTGCGCAAGGGCAGTACGGCGTCCATCGGCCTCGTTCTGGAGGACCTCGCCGACCCGTTCTACGGCCCCCTGAGCCGGGCGGTCGAGGAGATCGCCCGGGCGCACGGTGCGCTGCTGATCAACGGGTCGAGCGCCGAGGACCCGGACCGCGAGCAGGAGCTGGTGCTGGCGCTGTGCGCACGACGCGTGGACGGGCTGGTGATCATTCCGGCCGGTGACGACCACCGCTATCTGGAGCCCGAGTTGAAGGCGGGCGTCGCCACCGTGTTCGTGGACCGGCCGGCCGGGCGGATCGACGCCGATGTCGTCCTGTCGGACAGTTTCGGCGGCGCACGCGACGGTGTGGCCCATCTGATCGCGCACGGACACCGCCGGATCGGTTTCATCGGCGACATGCCCCGCATCCACACCGCCGCCGAGCGGCTTCGCGGCTACCGCGCGGCGATGGAGGACGCCGGCATACCGGTCGAGGACGAGTGGATGTCGCTCGGCGTCACCGACCCGGAGCGGGTGCGGCACGCGGCCGAGGAGATGCTCGCCGGGCCGTCCCCGGTCACGGCGATCTTCGCGGGCAACAACCGGGTTACGGTGACGGTCGTCCGGGTCCTCGCCGAGCACCGCCGTGCCGTCGCCCTCGTGGGCTTCGACGACTTCGAACTCGCCGACCTGCTCCGGCCGGGCGTCACCGTCGTCGCCCAGGACTCGGCCCAGCTCGGCCGTACGGCCGCCGAACGCCTCTTCCGCCAGCTGGACGGCACTCTGCTCACGCCGGAGCGCATCGAACTCCCGACCCGTCTGATCACCCGGGGGTCGGGAGAACTGCCCCCGGCGGACTGACCGGCGGATGCCCACACTCGAGTCCCTCGGCCTCGCCGGGGCCCCGCGCGAGCACCCGCTCACCTACCCGGGCGCATGGCCGAGCGAGTCCGGGATCCTGGACGGCGACCGGTTCCTCCCTCTCCCCGTCGGCCCGCCGCCAGGCCTCTCCAGCGTTTTTCCCGACCGGGTGCCCGTCCTCGCCGTCGGCTCCAACGCGTGCCCGGGTCAACTGCGGCACAAGATGGCGGAGTTCGACATCCGCGAGCCGCTCCCGATGACCCGGTCCCCGGTCACCGGGCTCGAGGTCGGCGTCTCGGCCCATGTGAGCCGACTGGGATATGTGTCCGCCTCGCCCTTCAACGCCCCGGGCAACATACGGGAGTTGTTCGTCACCTGGCTCGACGCGGACCAGTTGGCCGTCGTCGACGCCAGCGAGGGCGTGCCGGTGCCGACGGGCCCGTACGACCGTGCCTGGCTCCCCTCCCCCGAGGTGGACGTCGAGTTGGAGTCCGGCGAGCGGCTTTCGGGCGTGTACGCGTACGTCAATCGGCGGGGGGTGCTGCACGACGGGGCGGAAGTCCGCGCCGGCACCCGGGAGAACGCCGACTGCTCACCGAACTCCTCGACGAATCAACGGGGTTGAGAGACCTGTTCGGCGACACACCGGAGGAGTTCTGCGCCCGGTCCCGTTTCGACGGGGAGCGGTGCGACCGGGGCACCCTGCTGTTCGCGGAGGAGGGGCTGGTGGTCCCGTCCGGCCTGGAGCCGTATGTACGGGCTCAGCACAGCGGGAGTCCGGGCACCGGGCTGTCGTTGTCGCCGCCCTTGAGATAGACGTCGCTGACATAGACACCGGCGTTGCCGCTGTCGTCGTCGGTCTTCGCCCACCAGACGTTCGTCCACTGGCCGTAGGTCTCGCGTCGGCCCAGGTTCTGCTGACAGTAGAAGTAGTTGATACCGGCGTTGAGGACACCGGCCTCGGCACCGGACGCGGTGTAGGACTTCGCGGTGCGCCAGACCGAGCAGTTGTACTTGCCGTCACCTTTCGACTCGCACGCGGAGGCGGGGCTGGGGGTCGGGGTGGCGACGGGGGCGGGGGTCGCGTCCGCCCCCGTACCGCTCCCGCCGGTTGTGCCGGTCGCGCCCGTTCCGGCGGTCGGTGCGGTACCGGCACCGCCGGAGGTGCCGCCGGAGGTGCCACCGCCCGTCGTGCCGCTTCCCGAGGTCTGTGCCGGGGTCGGAGCGGCGCCGGAGTCGCGGTTCGTCGGCGGGGACTCGGTCTTCGCGGTGCCCTTACCGGCACGCGTGGGCTCGGCGGAGGGGTCCTCACCGGCCTTGCCATTGCCCTCGGAGGGCTCGGCGGCGCTGCTGCCGTCCGACGCCGAGGGTCGGCGGTTCGCCTGGCTCTCGACCTCGTCGCCGAGCAGCACCAGGGTGACTCCGGCGGCGGCGAGAACCACGGTGACGGCTGCGGCGGCGAGCAACGCGTGTCTCTTGTGCCGGGGTTGGGCGGAGGCGGGCACCGAGACGTAGAACGCGGTCGGCCCCGCGAGATGGCCGGGTTCCGCGCCGGGGGCGGGCAGTGGGCCGGCGGGGCCGAAGCCCGGCGTCCCGGATGTCACCGGCTCGGGCGGGCCGAAGCCGAGGGGCGCCTGCGGCGCGGTTTCAGAGGGGGGCGACGCGGGCTGCGGGGCTCCGGAGGGAGGCGATGCAGGCTGCGGAACTCCAGAGGCGGGCGGCGCCGAATGCGTGGCTCCGGAGGCAGACGACGTCTGCTCGGCAACTC
This sequence comes from Streptomyces sp. ME02-8801-2C, assembly GCF_033793965.1. Taxonomy (NCBI): domain Bacteria; kingdom Bacillati; phylum Actinomycetota; class Actinomycetes; order Kitasatosporales; family Streptomycetaceae; genus Streptomyces; species Streptomyces sp. ME02-8801-2C. Next base: position 388,456 of record NZ_JARAXP010000003.1, read on the forward strand.
CGGAAACGCGCAACGCCTGCCCGGCGACCCCCGAAGCTGGCGGCACAGGCTGCGCGGCATCGATAGCGGGTCGTGTCGACTGTGCGGCTCCGGAGGGGGACGACGTCTGCTCGGCGCCCCCGGTAGCAGACAACGCAGGCTGCACGGCCCCGGAAGCGGGCGGCGTCGGCTGCGCGGCTCGGGCGGAGGGCGACGCCTGATCGGCGGCTTCGGAGGCGAGCGGCGCCAGACCGGCGGCTCCAGAAGCGGGCGGCCCCCCGGCGCGCCCGGGCCTCGGCGGGGGCGGCGCGTTCACCGGGGGCGGGGTCGTTTCGGGCTCAGTCGCCTCACTCTCCGCTGCCTCGGGCACGTTGACGCCGGCCCTCCCGGACAACCGCAGCCCCGTCGTGGGCGTGTCAGTGGCGCCGCTCGGGGGCAACGCCGGAGCACCGCTCGTGGGCGTGCCCGGAACACCGCTCGGAGGCGTGCTCGGAGCGCCGCCCGGAGGGGTGCTCGTGGCGTCGCCCGGAGGGGTGCTCGTGGCCGACGCCACTGCCTCGAGCAGGCTCCGCGCCGTTTCCGCGGCCGGGCGGTCTTCCGGTCCCTTGGCCATCAGTTGCCGTAGGACCGGGCCCAAGGCGCCGGCCTTGCGGGGCTCCGGGAGGGGTTCCGCCACGATCGCGGTGAGGGTGGACCAGGTCGACGTCCGGCGGAAGGGTGAGGTGCCCTCGACCGCCGCGTACAGCGTGGCGCCCAGGGCCCAGATGTCCGAGGCGGGGCCGGGAGCGTTGCCCTGGGCCCGCTCGGGGGCCAAATAGTCCAGGGAGCCCACCAGTTCGCCGCTGCGGGTGAGGTTCGTGGCCGAGCCGTCGCCGGGGTCCTCCATCGTGGCGATGCCGAAGTCGGTGAGAACGACCCGGCCGGAGGTCTCCAGCAGGATGTTGCCCGGCTTCACGTCCCGGTGCAGCACGCCGACCCGGTGCGCGGCGGCCAGCGCGTCCATGACCTGGGCGCCGATCCCGGCGACCTCGCGCGGGTCCAGGGTGCCGCGTTCGCTCAGCACGTCGTCCAGGGAGCGGCCGTCGACCAGTTCCATGACGATCAGGGGGCGCCCGTCGATCTCCGCGACATCATGGACGGCGACCACTCCGCGGTGGCGGATCCGGGCCGCGGCGCGGGCCTCGCGCTGCATCCGCAGCCGCAGGGCGGCCAGTTCGGGTGCGGCGGCGTCCGTGAAGGTGCGCAGTTCCTTGACCGCGACCTCACGGCCGAGGACCTCGTCGACCGCACGCCAGACGACTCCCATGCCGCCGCGCCCGAGCCGGTCGACGACCCGGTAGCGGCCGGCCAGCAGACGGCCGGCCCCGGTCGTCCCGTCCGCCGCCCGCTCCTCCGGCTGTCCGGCCGTCTGTCCGTGCTCCGGCGAAGACACCACTGCCCCGTTCGTGTGACCCACTCATGCGTTCGTACAGATTACGTCGGTGTCAGGTGCCCTTCAGCACAGGCCGCCGAGCCGTGGGTATCCGCCGTGCGGGGCAATCGGAGGGGGCCGGTCTCCCCCGGCTCACATGCAACTGCCGGGGGGGCCACGGCGTCCAGACGTCCCGGATCGTGGCGTTCTAGCGTGTCGTCGGAGCGTGTCCAGGCCGGGCGAAGCCCTCCAGGTCGGATCGGGTGAGGCCGTTCGTCGCCCGGGTCACCTCCGCCGTGTCGAGGGCGCCGCAGTCCAGGCCGCGCAGCAGATAGCCGCTGAGGGCCTTGGCGGTGGCGGGCTCGTCCATGACGTCGCCGCCGGTGCGGTTGGCGTAGCGGGACAGACGGGCCGCGGCCTGTTCGTAGCCCTCGCGGTAGAAGGCGAAGACGGCCGCGTACCGGGTCGGGATGTGCCGGGGGTGCATGTCCCAGCCCTGGTAGTAGGCGCGGGCGAGGGCGCGGCGGGTGAGGCCGTAGTGCAGAAGCCAGGCCGCGTGGACGTGCTCGGTCGGGCCGACGGGCAGGACGTTGGTGGAGCCGTCCGAGACGCGTACGCCCGTTCCCGCCGCCGCGACCTGCATGATCGCCTTGGCGTGGTCGGCGGCCGGGTGGTCGCTGGCCTGGTGGGCGGCGGAGACGCCCAGGCAGGCGCTGTAGTCGAAGGTGCCGTAGTGCAGGCCGGTGGCGCGGCCCTCGGCGGCCTGGATCATCCGGGCGACCGTGGCCGTGCCGTCGGTGGCGAGGATGGCCTGGCTGGTCTCGATCTGGATCTCGAAGCCGAGTCGGCCGGGCGCGAGCCCGCGCGCCTGCTCGAACTCCTCCACGAGCCTGACCATCGCGGTGACCTGCTCGGCGTACGTCACCTTGGGCAGGGTGAGGACCAGCCCGTCGGGGAGTCCGCCGGCCTCCATCAGACCGGTGAGGAAAATGTCGAGGGTGCGGATGCCCCGGTCGCGCACCGGCGCCTCCATGCACTTCATCCGGATGCCCATGTAGGGGGCGGCCGTGCCCTTCGCGTACGCCTCGGCGATCAGACGTGCCGCGCGGGCCGCCGTCTCGTCCTCCTCGGCGTCCGGGCGGGGGCCGTAGCCGTCCTCGAAGTCGACGCGCAGGTCCTCGATCGGTTCGCGCTCCAGTTTGGCGCGGACGCGGTCGTGGACGGGTTCGGCGAGGTCGTCGGAGAGGCCGAGGACCGCGGCGAAGGAGGCGGCGTCCGGGGCGTGTTCGTCGAGGGCGGCGAGGGCCTGGTCGCCCCAGGAGCGGACGGTGTCGGCCGCGAAGACGTCCCCGGGGACGTACACCGTGTGGACGGGCTGGCGGGTGCCGGGGTCTCCGGGGTAGCGGCGCGCCAGCTCCGCGTCGACCGGGGCGAGGGAGGCGCTGATCCCCTCGCTGACGGTGCCCGCGAGGCTCGTCGTCACGTTTTCCTGCCGGCCCTGCACCATCGAGATCCCTCCATATTCCGCAGTGCGGAATCATTGATCCGCATAACGAAGCTAGCCGTCGATCTTCGCCCGGGTCAACACCGTCTCGCGGTGTGATTCCCGATCCTCTTCCCTGGTCACTGCTGATCCGGGCGCCCTCTTCCGTATTCAGTGGGCAAGGATCATTCTGACTCCGAAGGGGAGGGGATCGCGTGCCGAGAGAGATCGGAGTGACGCGTCGTCACGGACTCAAGTCCGTTGCGGCCGCCGCCATCGCCATGCCGCTGCTGACCACGGCGGGTTCGTCGATACCGGCGGTCGCCGGCGAGCACGCGGACCCGTTGAACGTCATGACGTTCAACGTGCGTTTCGCGACCGTGATCGACAAGACGCCGCGCTGGTCCGTGCGTCGCCCGGTGATGCGGGAGCTGTTGCGTCGCGAGCGCCCCCACGTCATCGGGACCCAGGAAGGGCTCTACCAGCAGGTGCGCGCGATCGAGAAGGACCTGGGCGAGCACTACGACTGGATCGGCACCGGCCGGGGCGGTGGCAGCAAGGACGAGTTCATGGCGGTCTTCTACGACACCCGGAGACTGGAACCGCTCGAGTTCGATCACTTCTGGCTGTCCGACACCCCGTACACCATCGCCTCCAACACCTGGCACGCGGACTGGCTGCGGATGGTGACCTGGGTGAGGTTCGCCGATCTCGCCGACGGGAGGCGGGAGTTCTACGTCCTCAACACCCATCTGGACAACGTCAGCCAGTACGCCCGGGAGCGTTCCGCGAAGCTGATCGGCAAGACGATCGCCGGGTGGGACGCTTCGAAGCCGGTCATCGTGACCGGCGACTTCAACTCGGCCGCCCACGACAACCAGGTGTACGACCTGATGCTGGGGAACGGGCTCGTGGACACCTGGGACACGGCGGCCTCGCGCAGCCCGGCGTACGGGACGCTCAACGCCTACCGCCCACCCGTACTGGGCGGCCGGCGCATCGACTGGATCCTGACCTCACCCGGGGTGACCACGCACCGGGCGGCGGTCAACACCTTCTCCGTCGACGGGATGTACGCGAGCGACCATCTGCCGGTGCAGGCCTCGCTGACCCTGGGATGAGCTGAGGCCCCCGTGACCGGTCGTACGGTCGCGGGGGCCTCGACGGCTCAGGAGGCTGCTCAGCCCTTGCGGGCGTTGATCTCCTCGGTGAGCTGCGGGACGACGTCGAAGAGGTCGCCGACCACGCCGTAGTCGACGAGGTCGAAGATCGGGGCCTCGGCGTCCTTGTTGACGGCGACGATGGTCTTCGAGGTCTGCATGCCGGCGCGGTGCTGGATGGCGCCGGAGATGCCGTTGGCGATGTACAGCTGGGGCGAGACGGACTTGCCGGTCTGGCCGACCTGGTTGGTGTGCGGGTACCAGCCGGCGTCCACCGCGGCGCGGGAGGCGCCGACGGCCGCGCCGAGGGAGTCGGCGAGCGCCTCGATGAGGGGGAAGTTCTCGGCGCCGTTGACGCCACGGCCGCCGGAGACGACGATCGCGGCCTCGGTCAGCTCCGGACGGCCGGTCGACTCGCGCGGGGTGCGCCCGGTGACCTTGGTGCCCGTGGCCTGCGCGGAGAAGGTGACCTCCAGTGCCTCGACGGCACCGGCGGCCGGGGCGGCCTCGACGGCGGCCGAGTTCGGCTTGACCGTGATGACCGGGGTGCCCTTGGCGACACGGGACTTGGTGGTGAAGGACGCGGCGAACGCGGACTGCGTGGCGACCGGGCCCTCGTCACCGGCCTCGAGGTCGACGGCGTCGGTGATGATGCCGGAGCCGATGCGCAGCGCGAGGCGGGCGGCGATCTCCTTGCCCTCGGCGGAGGAGGGGACGAGCACGGCGGCCGGGGACACGGCCTCGTAGGCGGCCTGGAGGGCGTCGACCTTCGGGACGACGAGGTAGTCGGCGTACTCGGCGGCCTCGTGGGTGAGGACCTTGACGGCGCCGTGCTCGGCGAGGACGGCGGCGGTGTCGGCGGCACCGGTACCCAGCGCCACCGCGACCGGCGAACCGATGCGGCGGGCGAGCGTCAGCAGCTCCAGGGTGGGCTTGCGGACGGCACCGTCCACGTGATCGACGTAGACGAGAACTTCAGCCATGGGACTTCTACTCTCCTGCTTGCGGAAGATGAGGGGCGGTCGGCGAGTCGGGGCTCACGGGGATGAGCTCCGGACGGGGCCTAGATGAACTTCTGGCCCGCGAGGAACTCGGCGAGCTGCTTGCCGCCCTCGCCCTCGTCCTTGACGATCGTGCCGGCCGTGCGCGCCGGGCGCTGGGTCGCGGAGTCGACCACCGAGTAGGCGCCCTCCAGACCGACTTCCTCGGCCTCCAGGTCGAGGTCGGACAGGTCCCAGGCCTCCACCGGCTTCTTCTTGGCGGCCATGATGCCCTTGAAGGACGGGTAACGCGCCTCACCCGACTGGTCGGTGACCGACACGACGGCCGGGAGGGAGGCCTCCAGCTGCTCGGAGGCGGAGTCGCCGTCACGGCGGCCCTTGACGACACCGTCCTCGACGGAGACCTCGGAGAGCAGGGTGACCTGCGGAACACCCAGACGCTCGGCGAGCAGCGCCGGTACGACACCCATGGTGCCGTCGGTGGAGGCCATGCCGGAGATGACCAGGTCGAAGCCTGCCTTCTCGATGGCCTTGGCCAGCACGAGGGAGGTGCCGATGGCGTCGGTGCCGTGCAGGTCGTCGTCCTCGACGTGGATCGCCTTGTCGGCGCCCATCGAAAGGGCCTTGCGGAGCGCGTCCTTGGCATCCTCGGGGCCGACGGTCAGGACCGTGATCTCCGCGTCGTCGGCCTCGTCGGCGATCTGCAGCGCCTGCTCGACGGCGTACTCGTCGAGCTCCGAGAGCAGACCGTCCACGTCGTCACGGTCGACGGTCAGGTCATCGGCGAAGTGCCGGTCGCCAGTGGCGTCGGGCACGTACTTCACAGTGACAACGATCCTCAAGCTCACGCCGGCTCTCCTACTGCATCGTCTGTTCCGGGCTGCCTTCCTGCAGGCAGCATAGGCGCCTCAAAGCGGCAGATCCCGATGGGGGCGACCCACGCTCCGAACTAAATATTACTCGCCAGTACACCCACTCTGCGTCCACTGAGCAAGCGCTTTGACGTGTGACCTTCGCGACGCAGCGTAACCGGAACCGGGCGCGCCTGCTCCGTCGCCAAAATCACACCGCAACCATGGGGCGGTCGGTCACTGACGGTCAGTCCCGAAGCCCGTTGAACCGGCCCTGGTGATAGAGCAGCGGACGTCCGGAGCCTGCGGGATCGCCCGCCACGACCTCGGCCAGCACGACCCGGTGATCCCCGGCCGGTACGCGCGCCAGAGGCCGGCACACCAGCCAGGCCAGGACGCCGTCGAGAACGGGCACCCCGTGGGGACCCTCGCGCCAGGCCGTGGGCGCGCCGAACCGGTCGGCGCCGCTGCGGGCGAAGGTCGCGGCGAGCTCGTGCTGGTGCTCGCCGAGTATGTGCACGCCGACATGGTCGGCCCCGGCGACAGCGGGCCAACTGGAGGCGCCGGTGCTGATGCCGAAGGAGACGATCGGGGGTTCCGCGGAGACCGAGGCGAGGGAGGTCGCGGTGAAGCCGACGGGACCGGCGCTCCCCCGGGCGGTGATCACGGCGACACCGGCGGCGTGCTGCCGGAAGACCGAACGCAGCAGGTCGGGAGAGGCGGGAACGATGGACAGGGGGGAACCGAGGGCGGGCGTGGCCGTCATGGACTTGTCCTTCTGCGGGAGGCGGTGAGCTGGGCGGTGGCTGCTCAACGGCCCGGACAGCGCGCGCTCGCGGTGCGCACGAGGTCCACGTGGACGCGCGCGTGGAGAAGGAGTTCCGGAGGCATAAGGTCAGGCTGACGATAGTTGGCGTGCGCAGTCAAGTGGCTTCCGACATCTGGGAGATGCGTCACCGAACGCATCATCAGCGGAAGTACCGGAAACCCGGGCGCCCTCAAACGGCCTCCCCCAGCGCCGCGACGACCTCTTCCTTGCGCGGCTGCCCGGTCGCCCGCCGCACGATCCGCCCGTCGGCGTCGAGCACCAGGACGGTGGGCGTCTTGAGGATGTCGAGCCTGCGTACGAGGTCCAGGTGCTCCTCGGCGTCGATCTCGACGTGGGTGACGCCGGGGACGACACCGGCCACCTCCCCGAGGACGCGGCGGGTGGCCCGGCAGGGCGCGCAGAACGCGCTGGAGAACTGGACGAGCGTCGCCCGCTCGCCGAGGGCCCGGCCCAACTCGGCGGCGCCGAGCCGCTTTCCGTCGTCGCGCACGCGCACGCGTACTCTCCCGCTCCGCCGCCGATGCAGCACTCCGAACGCGCTCGCCGCCACGAGCACCGCCGCGCAGATCACGATTCCGGTCATCCCCGACTCCAGCGTTCATCAGACTGCAAAGATTCCCGACTGCTCAGAAAGGTTTCCGCTGCGGAATGATCGCTTCATGGACATTGATGTGAGGGGGCCACGCTTCGGGGCGGCCGTGACGACCGTCGTTCTCGCGGTCGTACTGATCACCGGGAGTGCCTGGCTGCTGGCCTGGCAGACGCTGGCGTTCGCGCTGGGCGCGGCGGGCGGGGTCGGACGCTCCCCGTACGGCTGGCTGTTCCGCAAGGTTGTTCGCCCCCGGCTCGGGCCGCCGACGGAGTTCGAGGCACCCGAGCCGCCGCGGTTCGCACAGGCGGTCGGACTCGGCTTCGCGGTCGCGGGGCTCGCCGGTTACGTACTGGGCGTGGAGTGGCTGGGGCTCGCGGCGACCGGGGCGGCGCTTGCCGCCGCTTTCCTGAACGCGGCCTTCGGATACTGCCTCGGGTGTGAGATGTACCTGGTCGTACGACGGGTGACGGTACGTACGGAGTAAAGGCTGCTTAAAAGCGGGAGGTCGATCCGGGGGTGACGTGACGATTATCTCGCGCCTGGCAGGCACGAGGGCTGGCCACTTGTCCGTTCTTGGGGCACGATCTGCGCATCGCTGTAAAACCTACGGCTGCGTAACTTCCCCGCCGGGAACCGCCTTCCCAGGCAGAGCAGAGAGAAGGGTCATCCCCGTCCATGGCTGAGCTTGTCTACCGTCCCGCCATCGGTCTCGCCCGGACATTGTTCAAGGCCTGGGACCTGAAGATCGACTTGAAGGGGACGGAGAACATCCCGCGCTCGGGTGGGGCGGTGCTGGTGAGCAACCACATCGGCTACCTGGACTTCATCTTCGACGGTCTCGCGGCGCTCCCGCAGAAGCGGCTGGTGCGCTTCATGGCGAAGGAGTCGGTGTTCCGGCACAAGGTCTCCGGTCCCCTGATGCGCAACATGAAGCACATCCCCGTGGACCGCAAGAACGGTGAGCAGGCGTACGCGCACGCGCTGGACTCGCTCCGCTCCGGCGAGATCGTCGGGGTCTTCCCCGAGGCCACGATCTCGCAGTCGTTCACGCTGAAGAGCTTCAAGTCCGGCGCCGCGCGCATGGCCCAGGAGGCGGGCGTCCCCCTGATCCCGATGGCCGTGTGGGGTACGCAGCGGCTGTGGACCAAGGGCCACCCGCGCAACTTCAAGCGCAGCCACATCCCGATCACGATCCGGGTGGGCGAGGCGATCGAGGCTTCGCGCGACAAGTACGCGGGGGCCATCACGCGGCAACTGCGTGAGCGTGTGAACGAGTTGCTCGAGGCGGCCCAGCGGGCGTACCCCGTTCACCCCTCGGGGCCGGACGACACATGGTGGATGCCGGCGCACCTGGGGGGCACGGCGCCCACCCCGGAGGAGGTCCGGGAAACCGAGGCCCGCTGAGCGCCCCTCAGGGGCGCGGGGAACCGCGCGACCAGCCCCCACCGGGCTCGCGGCGAAAGACTACTGAACACCCCGGACAGTGATCCGTGCTCCGGGGCTGAACTTCTCCAGGAGCTCCGCAAGTTCAGCTCCGGCCGCCTCCGCCTCGGCTCCCGTCATCGGGGGCAAGCACTCCAACAAGAAAATCGCGGACGCGGTCTCCTCCGTAAGCCTCGTGCGCGGGCCCTGGCGCCAGTTCCAGCGGCGGCAGGTCACGCCCGCCTCGTCGCACCACACCACCTCACCGGCGTCGGGGTGCTCGACGACCTCCTCGCCGCCAGCCACAGTCACGAAGTCCTCGGTGCCGGTGGCGCGCACGAGCCGCATCCCGCCGCGGATGTGGTCGAGGTCCTCGCCGCCGACCGGGACCAGGTGCGCCACGCTGATCGCGTTGTAGAGGTCGACCAGGACGTTGATCCGGGGCAGGCCGGCATCCGTCAGCGCGCGCTTGGCTAGCGCCTCGGCCGAGTTGCGGGTGCGCGACGGCTTGGAGCCGAACGCCGTGTACGTGTCCCTCCAGGCGACCATGTGCGGGTCCTCGTGCGGGGCCCGGCCGTCCAGACGTACGGCGAGCCGGCGGGCCGCGTCGTCGAGGAGCGCCGAACTCGGGTCGGTGCTGGGCCCGTTGACAAGTCCGTGCGCCTCGATCGCGACATGGGTGAAGCCGGGCGCGAGCGCGCGCACCTCGTCGGACACGGTCAGGGTGAGAGTCATCGCCTGCCTCAGAGTGCGGTGGGGAGCGTCTTCCAGAGATACGGCCTGTCGGGCGCGGCCTTCAGCACGCCCAGCACAACCGGATGAGGTTCAGCATACAGTACTGAATAGTCCACCTCATTGGACTTCGGGTCCGGGATCCACGCCAGCCGCTCACCGTCGAGGGAGAACTGCGCGTCCACGCCGGCCTTGTTGCCCCTCGGGTCCTGCCGATGCCAGGCACCGTTGAACCGCACGGCGACCAGACCGTGCACGGCGTGACCGCTCCCGTCGTCGTGCGCGAGCCGTTGGTAGCACAGCGCCGTGGGGATGTCCTCGGCGCGCAGGAGCGCGGCCAGGGCGTGCGCCTTGGCGTAGCAGATGCCGGTGCGCTGCTCCAGGACGGTCGAGGCCCGCCAGGTGACCCTCAGGTCACCGCTGTCCGCGGAGTGCGGGATGGTGTCGCGCACGAATTCGTACGCCGCCCGCGCATAGGCATACGAGTCGGCCACACCCTTGGCCAGCCGCGCGGCAGTCTCGCGCACCAGCGGGTGATGATGGTCGACGACCCCGTCAGCGGCCAGATATGCGGACAGGTCAGAGGTGTTCTGGATCAGCTCCATGAGACCGGAGCATAGGAAAGCGATCACCGATCAGTCAATTACTTTTCAGGTAACCGCATATCTATGCACAGAGGGAGAGGCGCGTCAGCGAGCCATTTCCTCCTTCAGCGCCGCCAGGAAGGCGTCCACGTCGTCCTCGGTGGTGTCGAACGCGCACATCCAGCGGACGTCGCCCGCTGGCTCGTCCCAGAAGTAGAAGCGGAAGCGCTTCTGCAGGCGTTCGCTCACGTCGTGCGGCAGGCGGGCGAACACCGCGTTCGCCTGGACGGGGTAGAGGATCTCCACCCCGTGGACGGCCCGTACGCCCTCCGCCAGCCGCTGCGCCATCGCGTTGGAGTGGCGGGCGTTGCGCAGCCACAGGTCCTTGGCGAGCAGCGCCTCCAGTTGCACCGAGACGAAGCGCATCTTTGAGGCGAGCTGCATGGACAGCTTGCGCAGGTGCTTCATATGGCTCACGGCGTCCTGGTTGATCACCACGACCGCCTCACCGAACAGCGCGCCGTTCTTCGTCCCGCCGAGGGAGAGGACGTCGACGCCGACCGCGTTGGTGAACGTCCGCATAGGGACGTCGAGCGAGGCCGCCGCGTTGGCTATACGGGAGCCGTCCAGGTGGACCTTCATGCCGTGGGCGTGGGCGTGGTCGCAGATCGCGCGGATCTCGTCCGGGGTGTAGAGGGTGCCCAGTTCCGTGCTCTGGGTGATGGAGACGACCTGCGGCATCGCACGGTGCTCGTCGTCCCAGCCGTACGCCTGTCGGTCGATCAGGTCGGGGGTCAGCTTGCCGTCCGGTGTGGCCACCGTGAGGAGCTTGAGTCCGCCCATGCGTTCGGGGGCGCCGCCCTCGTCGACGTTGATGTGCGCGCTCTCGGCGCAGATCACGGCGCCCCAGCGGTCGGTGACCGCCTGGAGCGCCACGACGTTGGCCCCGGTGCCGTTGAAGACGGGGAACGCCTCCGCCGTGGCACCGAAGTGGCTGCGGATGATCCGCTGGAGGTTCTCCGTGTAGTCGTCCTCGCCGTACGCGACCTGGTGCCCGCCGTTGGCCAGGGACAGGGCGGCGAGCACCTCGGGGTGGGCCCCCGCGTAGTTGTCGCTGGCGAAGCCTCGGCTCTCCGGGTCGTGATGACGGTGAGCCTGCGTAAAGGAGGCCTTCGGAGGGTTCACGGCTTCTCGGTCAGCCACAGACGTTTCCCGTTCACTTCGGCGGCGGGCCGCTCCCAGACGCCTGCGATGGCCTCGGCCAGCTCCTTGACGTCGGTGAAGCCCGCGAACTTCGCGTTGGGTCGCTCGGCGCGCATCGCCTCGTGCACCAACGCCTTCACGACCAGGATCGCAGCAGCCGACGTCGGCCCCTCGGCGCCCTCCGACGCCCCGGCCTTGCGGAAGAAGTCGGCCATGGCCAGCGTCCACGCCTCGGCGGCGGCCTTGGCGGCGGCGTACGCGGCGTTGCCCGCGGTGGGGTTGCTCGCGCCGGCGGCGCTGGTCAGGACGTACCGGCCGCGGTCGCTGCGCTGGAGGGCCTCGTGGAAGGCGAGGGAGGTGTGCTGCACGGTGCGGATGAGCAGGAGTTCCAGCAGGTCCCAGTCGTCGAGGACGGTCTTGGTGAACGTCTCGCTGCCGCGCCAGCCGCCGACGAGATGGACCAGGCCGTCGACGCGCCCGAAGTCCTTCTCGATGCGGGTGGCCCACTCCCGGGTCGACTTCAGGTCGAGGAGGTCCACGGTGTCGCCGACGACGGTGGCGCCGCCGTGCGCGTAGCTCGCCGCGTCCACGGCCTCCGCGAGCCGCTCGGGGTCGTTGTCCGAGCCGACGACGGTGGCGCCGGCCTCGGCGAGCCTGAGCAGCGTCGCCCGGCCGGCCGGTCCGCCGGCGCCGGCGACCGCGATCACCGCACCGCTGAGAGCCCCATTCCCCATGTCCATCGCCTCCTGAGCAGTGTTTTCGGTGGCGCGGTCGCTCATGCGGCGACCCGCTCGGCGCTCTCCGCGGTGATTCCCCTGGTGGAGGCGATCACGTTCTTCAGCTTCTTGGAGAGGGCCTCATAGAACATGCTCAGCGGAAACTCGTCCGGAAGCACGTCGTCGACGAGTTTGCGCGGCGGCTGGCTCAGGTCGAGGGCGTCGGGGCCCTTGGCCCAGCGGGAGCCAGGGTGCGGGGCGAGATGGGTGGAGACCAGCTCGTACGCCTTGAACCAGTGGACGAGCTTGGGCCGGTCGATGCCCTCGCGGTAGAGGGTCTCGATCTCGGCGCAGAGCTGGTTGGTGACCTGCGGGGCGCGCTGCCAGTCGATGTGCAGCTTGTTGTCGGTCCAGCGGATCACGTCGTGCTGGTGCAGGTACGCGAAGAGGAGCTGGCCGCCGAGCCCGTCGTAGTTGCGGACGCGTTCGCCGGTGACGGGGAAGCGGAACATCCGGTCGAACAGCACCGCGAACTGCACGTCACGGGCTTGTGCGATGCCCTCCGCCTCCAGCTTCACGGCCTCCTTGAAGGCGGTGAGGTCGCAGCGCAGCTCCTCCAGGCCGTACATCCAGAACGGCTGGCGCTGCTTGATCATGAACGGGTCGAAGGGCAGGTCGCCGTGGCTGTGGGTGCGGTCGTGGACCATGTCCCACAGGACGAAGGCCTCCTCGCAGCGCTTCTGGTCGTGGACCATCGCGGCGACGTCCTCGGGCAGTTCGAGGCCGAGGATGTCGACGGCGGCGTCGGTGACCCGGCGGAAGCGGGCGGCCTCGCGGTCGCAGAAGATACCGCCCCAGCTGAACCGTTCCGGTGCCTCGCGCACGGCGATGGTCTCCGGGAAGAGAACGGCCGAGTTGGTGTCGTACCCGGCTGTGAAGTCCTCGAAGGTGATGCCGCAGAACAGCGGGTTGTCGTAGCGGGTGCGCTCCAGCTCGGCCAGCCAGTCGGGCCACACCATGCGCAGGACGACCGCCTCGAGGTTGCGGTCCGGGTTGCCGTTCTGCGTGTACATCGGGAAGACGACCAGGTGCTGGAGGCCGTCCGCGCGGTTCGCGGCGGGCTGGAAGGCCAGCAGCGAGTCGAGGAAGTCCGGCACCCGGAAACCGCTGTCGGACCAGCGGCGCAGGTCCTTGGCGAGGGCCTGGTGGTAGCCGGTGTCGTGCGGCAGCAGCGGGGAGAGTTCCGCGACGGCGTCCACGATCCGGCGCACGGCGAGATCGACGTCCGCGGGGTCCGGGGCGTCCTCCCGGTCGAAGTCGATCGATCCGTCCTTGGCCTGCCATGGCCGGATCTGCTCCACGGCATCCTTGAGCACAGGCCATGCCGGGTGCTCCACCACCCTGCCGAGCGCGAAAAGCCGCTCGTCCGAAACCGCCTGCTCAAGAATTTCCGTCATGTCCCATCCTCCACGGGAGAACCTCTCGTATGACCACCGTATGGGTACGAGGTTCCCGACCACAAGGCGGGACAGGAGAAATCGTCCTGCCCACCTCCATGGTCACCGAATTTTTTCCTGCCGGAAACCACAGGGACAGTGACTTCCACTACCCGGCCGTGGCCGGTTCACACCCCTTGCCGGACCGCCACTTCCGGCCAGCCCTTCTGGCGCGTCCGTATGGGTCCGACGCGGGGACCGGCGGTTAGGCTGCGGCAGCCGAGCCGCCGTCGACGGAAGCGAGTTGACCTTGAACTTCCTGACCATCGGGCACCGAGGAATCATGGGCGTGGAACCCGAGAACACCCTGCGTTCGTTCGTCGCCGCCGACCGGGCGGGCCTCGACATGATCGAACTCGATCTGCGCCTCAGCAAGGACGGCGCCCTTGTCGTCATGCACGACGCCGACGTGGACCGCACCACGGACGGCACCGGACCCGTCGCCGAGATGACCCTCGCCGAACTGCGCGCCCTCGACGCGGGCCGCGACGAGCGCGTCCCGGTCTTCGAGGAGGTCCTCGACGCAGTCGGCGCGCCGCTCCAGGCCGAGATCAAGGACACGGCGGCGGCGCGGGCGCTGGCCGAGGTCATGGAGCGCCGGGAGCTGGCCGGGCGCGTCGAGGTGTCCTCGTTCCACCCGGACGCGCTCTGCGAGATCACCCGCCTGGTGCCAGGGGCACGCACCGCGCTCATCGCGAGCCTCTACGGCCCCGACGTGGTGGTCAGCGCCACCCGGGCCGGCGCCTCGACCGTCTGCCTCAACATCCGCCGCCTCACCCTGGAGATCGTCGAACGGGCGAGAAAGGCCGACCTGCGGATCATCGGCTGGGTGGTGAACACCCAGGACCAGCTGCGCCTCGTACGCGCCCTGCAACTGGACGGCGCGACCACCGACCACCCGCAGATCAAGCACACGGGCCGCTTCACCGCGTAGCGGGGCCGCCGCAGCTCACACCAGTTGGCACGGCAGTTGTCACACCAGTTCCTTGACCAGCAGCTCGAACCGCAGATCGTCGCGCAGCGGAATGCCGAACCGCTCGTCGCCGTACGGGAAGGGGCTCATCTCTCCCGTACGGCGGTAGCCGCGCCGCTCGTACCAGGCGATCAGGTCGTTCCGTACGGAGATCACGGTCATGTGCATCGCCCGCGCGCCCCAGGTCTCGCGCGCCGTGCGTTCCGCCTCGGCGATGACCACCTTGCCGAGACCCGCTCCCTGGACGGTGGGGCTGACCGCGAACATGCCGAAGTAGGCGTGGTCGCCGCGGTGTTCGAGCTGGCAGCAGGCGACCACGCGGCCGTCCTGCTCGACGGTCAGCAGTCGGCTGTCGGGTGACTTGATGACGTCGAGCACGCCCTGAGGATCGGTCCGCTGCCCGTCGAGGATGTCCGCCTCGGTGGTCCAGCCGGCCCGGCTGGCGTCGCCCCGGTAGGCCGACTCGATCAGCGCGACCAGCGCGTCGATGTCGGCCTCGGTGGCGTCACGGAAGGTCGGTCCGTGGGCAGCGGTCTCCATGCGGCGGTTCTCCGGTTCTTCTGCGGCGCGGGCACCGGAGAGCCTAACGCCGATCGCGAACGACCCCCTAGGCTCCGGTCGCATGGTGCATGTACTGAGCAGCCGCGTCCTTGTCCATCCCCTGGACCCGGAGCGTTCCCGGATCTTCTACGGCGAGCACCTGGGGCTCGCCGTCCACCGCGAGTTCGGGACGGGACCGGAGCGGGGCACGGTCTACTTTCTCGGCGGAGGGTTCCTGGAGCTCTCGGGACGGGCCGAGGAGCCCCCGTCGCCGTCCGTGCGGCTGTGGCTCCAGGTGGCCGACGTGACGGCCACGCACGACGAGCTGGTGTCCCGGGGCGTCGAGATCCTGCGGGCGCCGGTGAAGGAGCCGTGGGGGCTCGTCGAGATGTGGATCGCCGATCCGGACGGCACGCGGATCGTGCTGGTGGAGGTACCGGCCGACCATCCGCTGCGGTACCGGCCCGGTATCTGACGCCGGGCAGTCAGAAGCGCGGCGCGCCCAGCCGGCCCTCCAGACGGCCGAGCAACTCGCCGAGGAGCACCGCGAGTTCCTCCTGGGCGGCGCTGTCCACGCCGGACAACACCGCTGTCTCGTATGTGAGTTGCTCGGGCAGCACACCGTCGACCAGGTCGCGTCCGGCGTCGGTGAGACGCACATGGGCGACCCGTCTGTCCCGGGTGTCGCCGCGCCGCTCGACCAGGGCCCGCTCGGTGAGCTGCTTGAGGCGCTTGGTGACGGCGGCCCCGGAGGAGAACGTCTCGCGGGCGACCTCGCTCGGGGTCAGTTCACGGCCGGTGCGCCGCAGCGCGCAGAGCAGCTCGAACTCGGGGCGGGTGAGCCCCACCCGGCGCAGCGGGGCGTCCTCGGCCTGCTGGAACAGGGCGGCGCAGCGGTTGATACGGCCGATGATCTCGATGGGGCCGGTGTCGAGGCCGGGATGAACGGAATGCCACTGCCGCACCACCCCGGCCACGGTGTCGTCCGCCCGGCCGCGGGGGGTCGATGACCTGGTGTCCACCCCATCGGCCGCGGCCCCTCCCCCGGGCGCCGCACCCCCGTTCACTGCCGTCATGGCCGTACGTCCTCCGTCGTGCTGTCGTCGTGCGTCTGCCGGTGCCCGCCGGGGCATGACCGTCACGTTCCCGTCGTCCGCCGGGAGGGCGGGCGTCGCGAGGCGGGCGGGAAGGTGACGACAGGCCCTTAGGGGCGCAGCCCCGGGCCGTGTGCCGTCGCCGCGAGCGTACGGTGTCCGGACCGTTCGGCGAGCACGACCCGCTCTTGGGGGCGGGTGCGCTGCCGCCACTCGCCGGCCGCCGTGTCGGCGGCGGTGCGCAGGTCGGCGAGGGCGGCGGCAAGGCCGCGGCGGGCGGCGTCCAGGGATCCGGGTACGGGATGTACGTCCGTCAGAGCGCGTTCGGCGTGGGTGCGGGCGTGTTCGACCGCCGTGAGCGCGTGCTCGACGCGGTCGCCCGCGCGGTGGTTGGTGACGGCGACGGCCGCGACGAAGCCGAACAGGGCGCCGACGAGCGTGTCCAGGATCCGCTCGGTCATCAGGCGGCCGGGTTCCTGGAGCCCCGAGAACTCGGTGACGAGCAGCGCCACCGGGGTCACACACACGCTGCCGAGCCAGTAGTTGCGGCTCATCAGCGCCTCGATGGCGAAGTTGAGGGTGAGGCAGCACAGGACGAGGGCGACCGGGCCGAGGTGCGCCAACGGCAGGACGGCGGCGAAGAGCAGTACGCCGGCGAGGTTGCCGACGGTCCGCTGCACCGCCCGGTTCCAGGTGAGCGTGACGTTGGCCTGGTAGAGGGAGGCCGCCGTGACGAGGGCCCAGTAGGGGCGCCCGACACCGAGAGCGAGGGAGGCGTAGCCGGCGAGGGCGCAGCCGAGGGCGGTACGGGCGGCGAGGGGCACGAGCGGGCCGAGCCTGGTCCGCAACGGCCGGGGCGGGACAGGGGGTTCGGGGTCGAACGGGTTCGCGTCGAGGGGTTCGTCGCGGGTCGGGGGGTGTCCACTGGCCCGCAACTCCCGTGCGTGAGCCCGCAGTTCACCGGCGCTGCTGGCGGTGGGCGCGCTGAGCGCGAACTCGGCCCGCCCGAGCAGTCGTCCGAGGGCGCGCCGGGTGCGGGCGCGAGCGGTGCCCGGGCGCCCACCGGCCGAGGCCAGCGCCTGCCGGGCCGCCTCCACGGCGGCATCGGCAGTGACCCGCGAGCGGATGTAGCCGTGGCCGCCGATGCCGTCGCCGGTGCCGTACGCCTCGGCGTGAGCGGCGACGGCGTCCAGGGCGTGGACCGTCGCCCGGCGCTCCGGCCCGTACGGGCGAACAAGGCCGGGCGCCATCCCGACGAGCCAGGCCCACACGCCGGCCCCGGCGGCCAGCGCCATATGACCGGGCACCTGGCCGAGCGTCTGCGGGGCGAACAGCGCGGCGGACGACACGAAGGTGAGCACCACGTTCGCCGGCGGCCCGATCCGCGTGGCGTCGCACAGGGTCTTCTGCCCGGCGGCCAGCAGCGCGCCCACGGTGACCAGGACGACGGCGTTCCCGGTGAGCGAGGCGGCGAGGAGGGCGACGGCCAGTCCGGCGAGCATGCCGAGGACGACGCCCGCCAGGACGCGGGCCCGGGCGGCGTACGGGCGGTTGTGGGCGTAGAGCGCGCACAGGGCCCCGGCCATCGTGTACATCGCCAGGTGGAGGTGGCCGAGCGCCGCCAGGGTCAGACAGGGGGGAGCGGCGGCGACGAGGACGCTCAGCGCCGGCTTGAACCAGATGTCGGACAGCCGGCCGACCCGCAGGACACCGGACAGCGAGAGGCGCCGTGCGGGCCGCGAGGCGGCGGGATCAAGGCTCAGGTCAGAGCTCACCGTCAGATGTTAGCAAGTGTTTTACCTGTAAAACATAGGTGCTGACCTGTAGTGCTCCGGCATACGCTCCCCCGCGTACACCCTTGCGCTCGTATGCGCACCGCCCGGCGCGGGCAGCCCTTCAACGGAGTCTCGTGGGCTCGGGATCGAGGGGGAGATTCGTGTGCACGGTCCGGCTTCGCCCGGGTGGCTGCTGGTCGCGCTGTGCGCGGCGACCGGCGCGTACTGCCTGCTGCGCATGCGCAGCACCGTCGGGGAACAGCGCCGGGCCGCCGGCGGCGAGGCGCTGATGGGCTTCGGCATGGCCGCGATGGCCGTGCCCGCAGCCGTTCTCACCCCGCCACGCTGGACCTGGCTGGTGTACACGGCCGTGTTCGGCACGGCCGCGCTGCGCGCTCTGTGGGCGGCCCGCACCGGGCGGCACCATCTGCACCATCTGATGGGGGCGTTCGCCATGGCCTACATGGCGTCCGCGATGGCCGCCGCCCCCGCCCACCACCACGGGTCGAGCGGCTCCGGGGTGCCTCTGCTGACGACGGCGCTGCTCCTCTACTTCACCGGGTACGTGCTGCTGTCCGGCGTCCGCCTCGTCTCCGTACCGGCCCTGGCCACCGGGAGCGGGGTCCGGACGGGTTCGCCCGCGTGGGGCGACCGGCCCGAACTGGCGCGCGCCTGCCGACTGTCCATGGGCATCGCGACGCTCGCCATGCTGATCACGCTCTGACTGTACGAAACCGTGGTCTGCGTCACTTTGCCCTCACGGACCGTAGGTCTGAGCGCCACCGCGCTCATAGGGTGAACGCATGATGGTCCCCGCGGCACTGCTGCTGCTCGGCGCGCTGACCGCCGTCGTCGCCCCGCGGCTGCTCGCCCGCGCCGACTGGCCGGACCGCGAACCGGTGGTCGCCCTGTGGGTCTGGCAGTGCGTGGTGGCGGCCGTGCTGATGTGCTGCGTGCTGTCGATGACGTTGAGCGCGGCGGCGGCCTGGCAGGCCGTACGCGGCCATGTGTTCGCCCCCGCGCCGCACGGGGTCATGGAGGCCTACGGCCTCGGTGCCGCCCGCCCATGGGCCGCGACGACGGCCGTGCTGCTCGCCTGCGGCGGGCTGTGGACCGCGGCGATGCTCGTGCGCGAGGTCGTACGGGCGCGCCGTCGGCGCCGACTGCGGCGGGCCGAACTTGCCGTCCGCGCCCCGCTGTTGCCCGGTGAGGAGCCGCGTCCCGACCGGCTCGTGGTGTTGGAGGGCGAGCACGCCGACGCCTGGTGGCTGGACGGCACCGCACCTGGACTGGTCGTCACCACGGCCGCGATGCGCCGCCTCAAGGGGCGTCAGCTGGACGCCGTACTCGCGCACGAGCAGGGGCACGCCCGGGCCCGCCACGACTGGCTGCTGCACTGCTCGGGCGCGTTGGCCAACGGGTTTCCCCAGGTACCCGTCTTCGCGTCGTTCCGGGACGAGATGCACCGGCTGGTGGAACTCGCCGCCGACGACATGGCCTCCCGTCGCTTCGGCCGCCTCACGACCGCCCTCGCGCTGGTCGAACTCAACGAGGACCGGGGCGTGTTCGGCCCGTCGCCGACCCCGCAGGCCCATCTCCCGCTGCGCGTGCGCCGGTTGCTGACCGCGCCGGACCGGCTGACGGGGGGCCGAAGGCTGCGGCTGGCGGCCGCCGCGTCCCTGGTGCCGGTGATCCCGGTGCTGGTGGCCTTCGTACCCGGGCTGCGGGCGCTCGGGTAACACGGCCCTGTGCACCTCGGTTGGCCTCCGGCCCGGCGCGTCGGCGAGGATCGCACCATGCACTCCCCCCACCTCGCACCCCGGCTTCGACACCCCGCCCGCCACCAGGCCGCCCGCGTGGCCGGCGCCCTGGCCCTCGCGTCCGTGCTGCTGCTGACCCTGGTATGGGTGGACTGGCACCCGTTGATCGCCCTCGACGGTGACATCGCGCGCGCCACCCATCGCTGGGCGGTCGACGAACCCGGGCTCACGCACACCTTCCGGATCCTCACCGACTGGGTGTGGGATCCGCTGACGATGCGTCTGCTGTGCGCGGCCGTGGCGGTGTGGCTGGTGTGGCGGCACTCGGCGTGGTGGCTCGCCCTGTGGCTGGTGGTCACCTGCGCGCTGGGCACGCTGCTCCAGCAGGGGCTGAAGGCGGCGGTCGGCCGCGCCCGCCCGGTCTGGCCCGACCCGGTCGACTCCGCCCACTACGCGGCCTTTCCCTCCGGTCACGCCATGACCGCCACGGTGGTGTGCGGCCTGCTGCTGTGGCTGCTGCGCCGCTACGACGCCGGGCGTGCCGTGTGGCGTACGGCGGTGTCCGTGGCAGTGGTCTCGGTCGCGGGCGTCGGTCTGACGCGGGTCTGGCTCGGCGTCCACTGGCCGTCGGACGTGCTCGGCGGCTGGCTCCTCGGGGCGCTCATGGTGGCGCTGGCCGTGGTGTCGTACGCGTGGTTCGAGCGGGCGAAGGAGCGGGCCTGACCCGGCCGTGAGGCGGTTGGCCGGGGTCAGCCTTCGCGGAGCGACCGGTTGATCTCGCCCAGGGAGCCGGTCAGGCGTCCGTAGTCGGCCGGGTCCAGTGGTGCGACGAAGTGCCGCTCGACGACCTGCCCGTGCGCCTGAACGGCCCGGAGAAAGACGGCGCGACCGTGCTCGGTCGCTTCGACCAGGACGCTCCTGCGGTCCTCCGGCGACGGAACGCGACGGACCAGCGCGGCCTCTTCCATCCGGTCGATCAGCCGGGTGATACCGCTGCTCGTGAGCGTGAGGTCGTCGGCGAGGACACGCTGGGAGACCTCTTCGTCCGGCTGCCGGCAGAGCCTGATGAGGACCTCGAACATCGTGTGACTGATGCCGCACTCCCGCCTCAGGACGCTGTCGATCCGTTGTTCCAGCAGCGTCGCCGCCTTGATCAGCAGCCCGAAGTCGTGGATCAGCGGGCTGTTGGCGGCGCGGGCGGTCTCGTCGCCCCGCCGCGTCTCGGCTTCCACCTGTGCGTGTCCTCTCGGTCCGGAGGACCGCGTTCGAGCCTCCGTCCCCCGATTTTACTTCTCGGTCACCTACCGACGTCTCAATTACTGAGCAATCAATTGCTGAGCAGTCAACAAAACTCTAGGGTGTGCCTACCACCGGGGGAATCCGAGGAAGGGGACAACTGTGGACCTGCAGCACTGGCTCGGCCGGGCCGACGACGCGATCCAGAAGTGGGCCGGCACCTTCGGCCCGTATCAGCCGCACTCGTCCCTGCATGTCGACGAGGACAGGTTCGCCGCCGTCTTCGAGGAGTTCACCGGCCGGCTGAGGGACAACTATCCCTTCTTCCACCCGCGCTACGCGGGCCAGATGCTCAAGCCGCCGCACCCCGCCGCGGTGGTCGGCTATCTCACCGCCATGCTGATCAACCCGAACAACCACGCCCTGGACGGCGGACCCGCCACCGCCGCGATGGAACGCGAGGTGGTCGCCCAGCTCGCCACGATGTTCGGCTACGACACCCACCTCGGCCACCTCACCACCAGCGGCACGATCGCCAACCTCGAAGCCCTGTTCGTCGCCCGGGAAAGCCACCCCGGCCGGGGCGTCGCCTACAGCGCCGAGGCCCACTACACCCACGGCCGCATGTGCCATGTCCTGGGCATGAAGGGACACCCGATACCCACCGACGGGCAGGGCCGTATCGACATGGACGCGCTGGAGGAGGTCCTGCGCACCGGCGACGTGGGCACGGTCGTCCTCACCGCCGGGACGACCGGGCTCGGTGCCGTCGATCCGATACACAGCGCGCTCGCCCTCAGGGAGCGCTACGACGTCCGCCTCCATGTCGACGCCGCCTACGGCGGCTTCTTCACCCTGCTCGCGGGCTCCGACGGCCCCGAGGAGCTTGTGCCCGAGCCCTGGCGGGCGATCGCCCGGTGCGACTCGGTCGTGGTCGACCCGCACAAGCACGGGCTCCAGCCGTACGGGTGCGGAGCCGTCGTCTTCCGCGATCCCGAGGTAGGTCGGTTCTTCCTGCACGACTCGCCCTACACCTACTTCACCTCCACCGAGCTCCACCTCGGCGAGATCAGCCTGGAGTGCTCCCGCGCGGGCGCCTCTGCCGCCGCCCTCTGGCTCACCTTCCAGCTCATCCCGCCCACACCCGCCGGGCTGGGCCGGGTCCTGGCGGCCGGCCGCCGCGCCGCGCTGCGCTGGGCCGACCTGATCGACGCGTCCGACGCCCTGGAGTTGTACCAGCGGCCGGAGCTGGACATCGTGAGCTACTTCCCGACTCTGGAGAACCCGACGCTGACCGGCGTCGACGCCGCTTCCGCACGTGTCCTGGCCGCCGGCATGGACCATCCCGATCCCGTGTTCCTGAGCACCTTGAGGGCCGCCGGCGGGGCCTTCACGGCCCGCCATCCCCAGGTCACCGCGGACTCCGACGGGGCGCGCATCCTCCGCAGCGTGCTGATGAAGCCGGAGTCCGAGCAGCACATCGAGAGCCTCCACGAACGGGTCGAACAGTTCGCCCGGTCGCTCTGACCACCACAGGCGAACGGGACCTTGGATAGGGTCCATCACATGGCTGCCGTGCTGTTCGACTTCTCCGGGACCCTCTTCCGCATCGAGTCCACCGACTCCTGGCTGCGCACCGTGCTCGCCGAACAGGGTGTCGTCCTGCCGGAGCCGGAGATGACCGTGGCCGTGCGGGCGCTGGAGGCGGCGGGAGCGCTGCCCGGTGGCGCCGCTCCGCAGCGGCTGCCGCAGGAGCTGGTCTCCGTCTGGGGGATCCGCGACCGGAGCGCCGAGCTGCACCGGGCCGCGTACACCGGCCTCGCGCGTCAGGTGCCGCTGCCCGAACCGGCGTTGTACGACGCGTTGTACGAGCGGCACATGGCGCCGGCCGCGTGGACCCCGTACGCCGATGCCGCCGAGGTGCTGGGCGCGCTGCGGGAGCGCGGGGTCTCCGTCGGGGTGGTCAGCAACATCGGCTGGGATCTGCGTCCCGTCTTCCGGGCGCACGGACTGGACCCGTACGTCGACGCGTACGTCCTGTCGTACGAGCACGGCGTGCAGAAGCCGGACCCGCGTCTGTTCAAGGTGGCATGCGAGGCGCTCGGCGTCGCCCCGCAGGACGTGCTCATGGTCGGCGACGACCGGCGGGCGGACGGGGGCGCGGCGGACCTGGGGTGCGCGGTGCACTTCGTGGACCATCTGCCGGTGTCCGAACGGCCGGACGGGCTGCGGCCGGTGCTGGAACTGGCCGGCTGAGACCTCGCCGGCGAGGAGGGCACGCCGGTCTGGGGTGATCCCCCGCGTCACCCCAGACAGGCGGCCGCCCGGAACCGCCCGTACGGGCTGCTCCGACTGCGTCGACCCCGGTCGGCCCGAGTCGGCTGACAAAAAGTCAACGCAGAAGTACCAGCATGTCCCGGCGCGGCGCCTTGGTCAATGAGGAATTGCTGTGTCATTGACGGGACATGGGCGTCCCGCCGGACACCGGGGTGCCCGACGGGACGCGTGGGAGCGATCCGCCGGTGACGGTCAGTCGAAGTAGTCCGGCTGCGTCTGGACGTTCAGCACGGGCACGCGGACCTTCTTGGCCGGATTCGTGCGCCGGTCGTCGAGCTTCAGGACGTCGAAGCCCTTGGCGATGTCGTTCGAGTAGATGTAGCCGTTGTAGTAGTACGCCGACCACGGACCGGCGGTGGTGACGCGGTCGGTGGTCACCGGGCCGCGCTCGAAGTAGGCGATCTCCTTGGGCTTCGCGGAGTTGGTGAAGTCCCAGACGGAGACACCGCCCTGATACCAGGCCTGGACCATTATGTCCTTGCCCTTGACCGGGATGAGCGAGCCGTTGTGGGCCACGCAGACCTCGGTGTCGGCCTGGTAGCGGGGGATCTTGAAGTAGCTCTTGAAGACGAGCTTGCGCTTGTCGCCCTTGCCAACGATGTCGTAGATGCCGTCGGCGCCTCGGTTCGGACCGATCTGCGCGTTGCAGGTGGCCGCGCCGCCGCCGCCCAACTCGTCGGTGAAGACGACCTTGTTGGCCTTCTGGTTGAAGGTCGCGGAGTGCCAGAACGCGAAGTTGACGTTGTCCTGGACGCGGTCGATGACCTTCGGGTGCTCCGGGTCCTTGATGGAGAACAGGATGCCGTCGCCCATGCAGGCGCCCGCCGCGAGGTCCTTGGAGGGCAGCACGGTGATGTCGTGGCAACCGGTGGTCTTGGAGACGCCCGGGTTGGTGGGCGATCCGGGGTTGCCGCCGCCGTCGGGACCCTCACCGGGGAAGAGGACGGGGAAGCCGACCACTGCCGCCTTCTCGGGGGCCTTTCGCGGCACCTTGATGACCGAGATGCCGTCGTGCGGCGGCTGGCAGTCGGGGAAGGTGGCGCTCGGCGAGTAGGAGGAGACGTAGATGTAGACGTTCTTGCGCTCGGGCACCAGCGTGTTGGTGTGCGAGCCGCAGGCGGTTTCCACGGCGGCGACGTACTTCGGGTTCGCCTTGTCCGTGATGTCGAAGATCTTCATTCCCTCCCACGACGACTTCTCGGTCGCGGGCTGCGAGACGCTGTTGCAACTGCTGTCGCTGCGCGAGGAGTCGGTCGACAGGAAGAGCAGGTTCCCGGAGACGGAGATGTCGTTCTGGCCGCCGGGGCACAGCACCTGGGAGACCGTCTTCGGGGCCTTCGGGTTGCTGATGTCGAAGACGCGGAAGCCGTCGTAGTTGCCGGAGAAGGCGTACTTCCCCTGGAAGGCGAGGTCCGAGTTGGTGCCGGGCAGCGCGTCCTTGGGGATGTTCGTGAGGTGCGTGATGTTGTCGGAGTGGACGATCTCGTCCACACCGGGTATCTCGCCCTCGGCCAGGGCCTTCTTGACCTGGGACTGCACGCTCTTGGAGATCTTCTCCGGCACCGTCGGTCCGTCCCCGGGGTCGGGGGTCGCGGCCGCGGGGCCCGCGGTCAGCAGCGCGGCCAGGAGTCCGGCCGCCGCGGCGCCGACTCCCAGGTGTCTGCGCCGCGTTCGGGGATTGTTTAACAGGGTCACTGCTTCCTCCCTGGTAGCCGTTCCGGTCAGAACGGTTCACGGTCCTCCGAAGTATCGTCTTCATCATGCACCGATCAACAGGGAGCAATGCGTTTGTAATGAAAGTTTCTGATCACGGGCGAATGGAAGCGTGCTAGGACGGACACAGCACTCACGAGGTGTCCCTCAACCCACCTGACCCAGGAGGCTGTTGTGCCCGTCCGTCGCGTGTCCCGTACCTGCCGCCCGGCCCTGGTCGCGCTCACGCTCGCCCTCGCGCTCGGCGCCTGCGACTCGGACTCGTCCTCGGACGCCGCCGGAAAGGCCAAGTCCGCTACGGCGACCGGGCCTTCGGTGATCGCGCCCGGACTGCCCGGTGAGGCGGCCCGCACGCTCTCCCCGGAGGAGGCGAAGGCCGCGCTGCCCGACGACTCTCCCAACTCGGCGGATATCTCGTACGCCCGCGGAATGATCGAGCACCACGCCCAGGCGATCGAGATCACCGAACTCGTCCCCGGACGCGCCGAGTCGACACCGGTGAAGCGGCTCGCCGAGCGCATCGCCGCCGCTCAGCGTCCCGAAATCGCCGCGATGCAGGGCTGGTTGAAGGACAACGGCGGCGACGAGAAGACCACCGGGCACTCCCATGAGGCGATGCCCGGCATGGCGACCGAGGCGCAGCTCGCCAACTTGCGCGCGGCGAAGGGGAAGGCGTTCGACGAGCTGTTCCTCACGCTGATGATCACGCACCACGAGGGGGCCGTCACCATGGCCACCGAGGTGAAGGGACAGGGCAACAACGTCCGGGTCGAGGAGATGGCCGACGACGTGATCGCCCAGCAGACGAGCGAGATCAACAGGATGCGCGGAATGTAACCGGACGAACCCCCGAGTGGGCCCGGCCCGCCCCCGAACGCCCTTACTCAGCGCCGGGCATGACGAGGCGTCAGGTATCCCGCGTCGCGGGCCTGCGAGATCAGCCTGAGGGACCGGCGCCGACTGTGCCCGGTCGCGCACATCACGGCGAGAACGGGGTCGGCGCCCTCTTCCTGGGCCGCCCGGTACTCCTCCGCGACCAGCCGGCGCCCCTCCATGCCGCGCGGCCAGGCGGGCCGGGCGCGACGAGGCCGCAGGGCCCCGGCGCTCTCCCAGCCCGTCCCGGGCCCGTCTCCGCACGCCTCGTGGAGCGGACCCTCGATCCAGTCCGCGAGAGCCGCCAGATCGTCGAGCGACAGCGCGGGCTGCGCCCGTACATCCTCGATGGACACGCCCGCCTCGCGGACCACGGCGAGTACGTCGACCTGGGCGCCGTCGGTGAAAGCGAGCCGTACGTCGAACCAAGCGGTCGTCGCCGAGCCCTCGTGCTCCTCCACTTCCCAGGCGGGCCGCACCGTCACCGCTCCCTGCGTCGGACAGCGACCGGAAAGATGAAGAAAGGATGCTTCTAGCACATACGGAACGTAACCGCATCATCACATTCCATACGAACGGACACGCGCGCCCACTCAGCCCGGCACCCTGTCAGCGCAGCTCGGACGGTGCGATCCTGAAGGTGTCAGCAACAGGGAGTTCCGCAGTATCCCGCAGTGAGGGGTTTTGCCGTGCTGCGTGTCGCCGTCGTGGGTTCGGGTCCGAGCGGGGTCTACACCGCCCAGAGCCTGGTCCAGCAGGATCCGGAAGTACTGGTCGACGTCCTCGACCGGCTGCCCGCTCCGTACGGTCTGGTGCGGTACGGGGTGGCGCCGGACCACGAGAAGATCAAGTCGCTGCAGAACAATCTGCGTACGGTCCTGGAACACGAACGGGTGCGTTTCCTGGGCGGCGTCAAGGTCGGTTCCGGGCCCGGTGAGCTGCCGGGAGCCCGGCTGCGGGAGCTGTATCACGCGGTGGTGTACTGCGTGGGCGCCGCCACCGACCGTCACCTGGGGATTCCCGGCGAGGAGCTGCCGGGCAGCTGGTCGGCGACCCAGTTCGTGTCCTGGTACAGCGCCCATCCGGACGCGGTCGACGACAGCTTCGTCCGCGAGGTGCGCTCCGCCGTGGTCATCGGCGTCGGGAACGTGGCGGTCGACGTGGCCCGGATTCTGGCGCGCGGTGCGGCCGAACTGAGCCCCACCGACATTCCGCAGGCGGCCCTCACCGCGCTGAGCGCGAGCCGCGTGACCGACATCCACATGGTGGGCCGGCGCGGCCCCTCGCAGGCCCGCTTCACCACCAAGGAGCTGCGCGAGCTGGGCGCCCTGCCGGACACCCGGGTCGTCGTGGACGAGGCCGAGTTGGCGCTCGACCCGGGCTACACGGACCCTGCCGCCCTGCCCGCCGTCCAGCGCCGCAACGTGGAGGCGCTGCGCGGCTGGGCGGCCCTGCCGCCGACGGACACGGCCCGCCGTATCCGGCTGCGCTTCTTCCACCGCCCGGTCGAACTGCTCGCCGACAGCGGCCGGGTGGGCGCGGTGCGTTTCGAACGGACGGCGCCGGACGGGACCGGCGGTGTGACGGGCACCGGGCAGTACGAGGACATCGAGGCACAGCTCGTACTCCGCTCGGTCGGCTATCGCGGGGTGCCGGTCGACGGACTGCCGTTCGACACGGCCACGGGCACCGTGCCGCATCTCGCGGGCCGCGTCCTGCGCGACGGCCGCCCCTCCCCCGGCGAGTACGTGGCCGGCTGGATCAAGCGCGGCCCCACGGGCGTCATCGGCACCAACCGTCCCTGCGCCAAGGAAACGGCGACCTCACTGCTCACGGACGCCGCCATGCTCGTACGGCAGGAGCACCCCGAAGACCCGCTGACGCTCCTGCGAGCGGACGGTTTCCGACCGATCGGCTGGACAGGCTGGCAGGCCATCGAACAAGCCGAGGCAAACCTGGGGGCCGCCCTGGGCCGTAGCACGGTGAAGCTCCCCGACTGGAACTCCCTGATGGCTGCGGCGCAGGGCACGGCCACCCCCTAGGGGCGCGGGGAACTGCGCGACAAGCCCCCACCGGCCCGCAGATCAGAACACCCGGTGGGGCATGACACACACCGGCAACAGGCAAGCAATCAACAAATTGTTCAATCCCCCTGTTCACAACACCCCGCTCCCCACCGCCGCTCCAGGAGTACCCATGGCCCCACCCCCGTCCCCACTGGTGCACCCCGTGGACGAAGTCCCTCCCGCCCGCCAACTCGCCGCCTTCGGCCTACAACACGTCCTCGCGATGTACGCCGGCGCCGTGGCCGTCCCCCTGATCGTCGGCGGAGCCATGAAGCTCTCGCCCGCCGATCTGGCGTACCTGATCACCGCAGACCTCCTGGTGTGCGGCATCGCGACACTCATCCAGTGCGTCGGCTTCTGGCGCTTCGGCGTCCGCCTGCCGATCATGCAGGGGTGCACCTTCGCCGCCGTGTCACCGATGGTCCTCATCGGTACGACGGGCGGTGGCCTCCCCGCGATCTACGGCTCGGTGATCGTCGCGGGGCTGGCGATCGTCCTGCTGGCGCCCGTCTTCGGGCGGCTGCTGCGCTTCTTCCCGCCCCTGGTGACCGGCACGGTGATCCTGATCATCGGTCTGTCGTTGCTGCCGGTGGCGGGCAACTGGGCGGCCGGCGGCGTGGGTTCGGCCGATTTCGGCGAGCCGAAGAACCTGGCGCTGGCCGCCTTCGTGCTGGCCGTGGTGCTCGGTGTGCAGCGGTTCGCGCCGGTGTTCCTGAGCCGGATCGCGGTACTGACCGGCATCGTGGTGGGGCTGGCCGTGGCCGTCCCCTTCGGGTTCACGGACTTCGACGGCGTCGGGGACGCCGACTGGGTCGGTATCAGTACGCCGTTCCACTTCGGGGCGCCCACCTTCGAGGCCTCGGCGATCATCTCCATGCTGGTGGTGGCGCTGGTGACGATGACCGAGACGACCGGTGACCTGATCGCCGTCGGTGAGATGACCGGCCGGAAGGTCGAGCCGCGCTCCCTCGCCGACGGACTCCGCGCCGACGGTTTCTCCACCGTCCTCGGCGGTGTCTTCAACACCTTCCCGTACACGGCGTACGCGCAGAACGTGGGCCTGGTCGGGATGACCAGGGTGCGCAGCCGCTGGGTCGTGGCGACCGCCGGCGGCATCCTCGTACTGCTCGGTCTGCTGCCCAAGCTGGGCGCCGTGGTCGCCGCCATACCGGCGCCGGTGCTGGGCGGTGCGGGGCTGGTGATGTTCGGGACGGTCGCCGCGAGCGGGCTGCGGACGCTCGCCGGGGTCGAGTTCAAGGACAACCACAACCTGACGGTGGTGGCGGTGTCGGTGGCTGTGGGCATGCTGCCGGTCGGCGTGCCCACGGTGTACGCGAAGTTCCCTGACTGGTTCCAGACGGTGATGAACAGCGGGATCAGCGCGGGCTGTCTCACGGCGATCGTGCTGAACCTGCTCTTCAACAACCTTGCGGGGAAGGGTGATTCAACCGGCGGTGGCCAGGACGCTGTCGAGGAGCCCAGGGATGAGCTTGTCTAGGTTTCTCAGAGAGTCGGCGGCAGCGCCTGTTCCGCCCAGATCGTCTTGCCCGTCCCCGACGGGCGGGTGCCCCAGCGGTCGGTGAGCTGGGCGACCAGCAGGAGGCCGCGTCCGCCCTCGTCGAAGGTGCGGGCCCGGCGCAGATGCGGGGAGGTGCTGCTGGCGTCGGAGACCTCGCAGATGAGGGTGCGGTCGCGGATCAGCCGGAGCTGGATGGGGTCGCCTCCGTAGCGGATGGCGTTGGTGACCAGTTCGCTCACCACCAGCTCCGTGACGAAGGCGGCCTCGTCGATACCCCAGCGGGTCAGCTGGTCGGTGACGTGTTTGCGGGCGGTGGCGACCACGGCCGGGTCGGCGGGCAGGTCCCACACCGCGACCTGTTCGGCGTCCAGGGCCCGGGTACGGGCGACCAGCAGGGCTACGTCGTCCCCCGGTGTCTCCGGCAGCAGGGCCGCGAGCACGGTGTCGCAGATCTCCTCCAGGCTGTCGGCCGGAGCGGCAAGGGCCGTGCACAGGGCGGCCGTTCCCGTGTCGAGGTCGAGATCGCGGGCCTCGACCAGACCGTCCGTGTAGAGGGCGAGCACCGTGCCCTCGGGCAGTTCCAGCTCGGTCGCCTCGAAGGGCAGCCCGCCGACGCCGAGCATGGGACCGGCGCTCACCTCGATCACCTCGACCCTGCCGTCCGGGTACAGGACGACGGGCGGCGGGTGCCCGGCGGCAGCGAGCGTGCAGTGCCGCGACACCGGGTCGTAGACCGCGTACAGACAGGTCGCGCCGATCTCGCCGGACTCACCGCTCTCGTCCGTGCCGAGGTGGCCGACCAGGTCGTCGAGGTGGGTGAGCAGTTCGTCGGGCGGCAGATCGACGTCCGCCAGCGTCCAGACCGCCGTACGGAGTCTGCCCATGGTCACCGAGGCGTGCAGGCCGTGGCCGACGACGTCCCCGACGACCAGCGCCACCCGGGTC
This sequence comes from Streptomyces sp. ME02-8801-2C, assembly GCF_033793965.1. Taxonomy (NCBI): domain Bacteria; kingdom Bacillati; phylum Actinomycetota; class Actinomycetes; order Kitasatosporales; family Streptomycetaceae; genus Streptomyces; species Streptomyces sp. ME02-8801-2C. Next base: position 418,746 of record NZ_JARAXP010000003.1, read on the forward strand.
CCGGACAGCGGGATCACATCGAACCAGTCGCCGCCGACGCCCGCCTGGGAGAGGGCGGGCAGATAGCGGGAGGCGGACTCGACGGCTGCCTGGCCGGCCACCGTCTGGGGCAGCAGGCTGCGCTGCAGGGCCAGGGCGGTCGTGCGCTCACGGGTGTAGCGGCGGGCATTGTCCACGCAGACGGCCGCGCGGCTGGCCAGCTCGCGGGCCAGTGACGCGTCGTCGTCGTCGAAGACGTCCGGTTTCTCGGCGGTCAGCAGCCGCACGAACACGGCCACGCCCAGCGTCGTACCGCGTGCCGTCAGCGGTACGGCCATCAGCGCGAGGTCGTAGGGGTCCGTGCCGTCGTCGGTGCGCAGTTTCGCGGAGCGGGCCGCGTGCCGGCCGAACCAGCGGTCCAGGTCCGGGTCGCCGGTGCGGGCGAGGACGGGCAGGCCGGTGGCGAGGGCGCGGGCGGGCGGCGAGTACGGCGGGTAGACGTCCGCGGCGCCGAGGCCGATCGCCGCCTCCGGTACCCCGGCCGTGAGCGAGTGGTGGGCGACCCGGCGCAGCTCGACCTCGGCGTCCACCTGTCCGGCCGCCGGTTCGTCGCCCTGGAGCACCGAGTCCAACAGGTCGACGCTGGCGAAGTCCGCGAGCCGGGGGACCACGAGTTCGGCCAGCTCCCGGGCGGTCCGGACGACATCGAGCCGGGTGCCGATGCCCGCGGCGGCCTCGTTCAGCATGGCCAGCCGCTGCCGGGCCCAGTGCTGCTCGCTGCTGTCGAAGGCGGCGAGCGCGACGCCGAGCAGTTCGTCGGCCGGGTCGCGCAGCGGCCACATCTCGATGTTCCAGGCGTGCATGCGCCGCCCCGAGGGCGACCGGGTCCAGCTCTCGTAATGGACCGGCTGCCCGGTCTCCGCGACGATCTCCAGATGACGCTGGAAACCCCGGCTGTGCTCGGCGTCCTCGACGGTGTCGGGGTAGCGGCGGTGCAGGAACGCGGCCTCGGGTCGGCCCATGACCGCGCAGGCCACGTCGTTCATCCGCAGGTAGCGCTGCCCGGTGTCGAAGACGGACATCGACATGGAGGCCTGCCGGAACGCCAGCTCGGCCAGGTCCCGTCCCGCGTCGTCGGGCGCCGCCGTGACGACGTACGCCCGCTGCTCCCCGGACAGCGGAGACAGGCGCAGCGCCAGCTCCAGGCGGCGCCCGTCCCGGTGCCGTACGGCCACGACGGCGGTGCCGGACGCGCGCAGCTCCCGCCAGGCCTTGCGCGGGTCGTCGGCCGCCAGCTGTGCCGCCGGGTGGCCGGTGATCTCCGCGGCGGTGTGTCCGGTGAGCCTGCGGGCGCCTTCGCTCCAGCCCGTGAGAGTGCCGTGCGCGTCGATCACCGCCAGTGCGTCACCGGCCGGGACCACCCGCTGTTTCCCGCGCGGCCCATTCACCATATGCCCAAGAATGAGGGCATTGGGGACGGTCAACAACCCGGGATCAGCTCTTCCTGAACCAGCGCGCGGGGACGGCGGCGGCCAGCGTCCGGTACCCCTCGGGGTTGAGATGCAGCCAGTCCCCGTCGTGGAGGTCCGGGCGCAGCCGTCCCGGGTCGGCCGGATCGCGGACCGCCCGGTCGAAGTCGACGACGGCGTCGAAGGCACTGGCGGTGCGGATCCAGTCGTTCACGGCCTGCCGGGTCGTCTCGCGCAGGCCGGCCGGATCGTCGTACGGCGTGTTGCCGCGGAAGGGCGTCAGGGTGGCGCCGTAGACGCGGATGCCCTGGGCGTGCGCGCGGACGACGATCTGCCGGTAGGCGGCGATGAGGTCGTCGGTGACGCGCTGCTGGGCGGCCGGGGTGGCCTCGGCGGTGCCGATGTCGTTGACGCCCTCGAAGACGATCAGCCAGGAGACACCGCTGTGCGCGAGGACGTCCCGGTCGAGCCGGGCGAGGGCATTGGGCCCGAGTCCGTCGTTGAGGATCCTGTTGCCGCCCGCGGCCTGGTTGAGTACGGCGATCCGATGGCCGCCCGGCAGGCCCCTGAGCCGGTCCAGGAGCTGGTCGGGCCACCGGTTGTTGCCGTTTGTCGTGGAGCCCCGGCCGTCGGACAGCGAGTCGCCCAGCACGGCGACGGCCCGCGTGTCAGGGCTCGAGAGCACCTCTATGTCGCTGAGCAGGTACCAGTGGTTGACCGGGGTGGCTCCGGTCAGATCCTGCTCGGCCGTGCCGTCGCCGGTACGCAGGTAGGAGGTGGTGCGCGAGCCCGGGTGCGAGGTGAGCGCGAGGGAGGCCTGGCCGCTCGCGAGGTACGTCGTCACGGTCAGGTTGGTCGCGGGGCGCAGCCGGAAGTCCAGCGGGTCGGAGACGACCTGGGCCCCGGCGGGGACGGTGGTGGACCGGCGTCCGGCGAACGTCACCTCGCGCAGGGTGCCGGGTTCGACCGCGCTGACCCCGGCCCGGCCGGCCAGGGGAAGGGCGACCGTCACGGCGGTCAGCGGCAGCGGGGTGGTGCCGAAGGCGTTGGAGAAGCGGAGCCGGACGCGCTCGCCGCCGGTGGAGACACGCACCGTCTGACGCAGGGTGGTGTCGACGAGGACGGAGCGCTCCCCGGTGAAGGGCGCGGGCGGCATGTTGCCGGGCTCGGTGAGCTGTGGCATCGACGTCCAGGTGTTGACCCAGTGCTGGGCGGACCGGCCCGGGCCGGCGGCCTCCTGCTGCGGGCTCCTGACCAGGGCCACCACGGCGGAGGACGCCACGGCGAGGGTCAGCACGAACACGCAGGTGGCGACCACGTGGGCGAGCACTGCTCTGCCGGACCGCCGCTGGGACCTGGACGACTGCGCGAGATGGGGCGACTTCACGGGCCGGGTGCCTTCCTCTGTCCGGGACGTTCTGTTCGGTTCCCTGGGCGTCTGGTTCGGTTCATCGGGCATCCGCTTCACGCCGCGGGTCGTCTCCTGCAGACCCCCCGGGCGTCATCTGCAAGCGATCGAGCATCTGATCGGGTCGAGCGCGAGCGATGACCGGGTGCGCGCTCGTGGCACGCACCCGGCGGTGCGGGGCTCAACCGGCCGTACAGGCCGTTCCGTTGAGCGTGAAGCCGGACGGCGCCGCGCTGTTGCCCGTATGGCTCGCCTGGAAGCCGATGCTGACGCTCGCGCCGGGCGCGATGGCCGCGTTGTACGAGACGTTGGTGGCCGTCACCGCACCCGAGGCGGGTGCGTAGGTGGCACTCCAGCCGGACGTGATGGTCTGGCCCGAGGGCAGGGTGAAGCCCAGTTTCCAGCCGTTCACGGCCGTCGTGCTGTTGTTGGTGATGGTCACCGAGGCGGTCAGCCCGGTGTTCCAGGCGTTGGTCGTGGCCGCGACCTTGCAGGGGCCGGCCGGCGGTTGGGGCACGGTGCCGCCGCTGTCCAGGCCGAAGAAGGTGATCACTCGGGCGGCCATACCCGTGGTGATCAGGTTGTGGCCGACACCCTGGAGGCTGATGGCCTCGACGGGAGCCTTGTCACCGGTGGCGCCGTACCGGGTGCGGGTCCAGCCGGACTGGGGCGAGTCGGTCGCGGCCGGCGTCTGCGTGAGCCCCTGCACATTGGTCCACTGCTTGATCATCTCCCCGAAGTTGGGGTAGCGCAGGGTGTCGTCCTCGGTGCCGTGCCAGAGCTGCATACGCGGCCGGGGCCCGGTGTAGCCGGGGTAGGCGTTGCGTACCAGGTCGCCCCACTCCTGCGGGGTGTGGATCACCGTCCCCTGGGCGCACTCGCTGTTCCACTCCGAGCCGTTGGTGGTGGCGAAGCAGCCGAACGGCACGCCCGCGAAGGCGGAGCCGCCCGCGAAGACGTCCGGGTAGTCGCCGAGCAGGACGTTGGTCATCATCGCGCCGGAGGAGACGCCGGTGGCGAAGACCCTGCTGGTGTCGGCGTTGTAGGTCCGGGTGACCCAGTCGACCATGGACTTGATGCCCACCGGGTCACTGCCGCCGCCCCGGGTGAGCGCCTGTGGCGAGGAGACGTCGAAGCACTTGCTGCTGCGGGTGACGGACGGGTAGATCACGATGAAGCCGTAGCGGTCGGCCAGCGAGGCGTACTCGGTGTTGGAGTAGAACACCGGCCCTGAGCCGGTGCACCAGTGCACGGCCACCAGAACCGCCGGGCGGGTGGTGACGGTGTCCGGCACGTACACGTACATCTGCAGGTTGCTCGGATTGGCCCCGAAGCCGGTTATCTCCGTGAGCGTGGCGGCCGCCGCCGAGGGGGTCTCCGCGGCCGTTTCGGTGCGGGCCGAAGCCACGGGCGCGGCGAGGAATGTCGCCGCGAGTAACGGCAGCAGGCCTGCGAGAAGCGCGACGAGCACCGAACGCAGCGGTCTTCTCGCGATGTTGCCGACAGTGGTGGACACGTCCTGGTCCCTTCCTGATCACGGCTCGTGGGGTGACGCGTGGCGGAAGTCGGAGTCCCGCTGAGCGGGGCTGCCCGTTCCGCATCGTGGCATGAGCATGGCCTTCATGGAAGCGCTCCCACCCTTCGAAAAAATTCGCTGACCAGCGGTTGCAGACCCGACCGGCACGCATTGCGCGCAAAGCGTTGACCAGAAAGCGCTTACCCCCTACCTTCCGTTCATCGATGTGACCCATCGATGTCGATTCACATTCGACGGAACGCCCCGGAAACGCACGCCCGCAGGGACTGCGCACTCCCTGAAGCCGTGCCGTCCCCCACTCCGGGCCCTCCGTCGCCGCTCCGCCGGTTCGCGCACAGCACACGCCATGGCGCACAACCCAGTGATCGATGTTCATGTGACTGATCACCCCCTCGGTCAGTCAGCCCTCCCGAAGGGACGCACCCGCATGCGCACACGCCCCCCACGTACACAGAAGCAAAGATCCTTGGCGGCGGCAGCCGTGGCCACCGCACTCGCGGCGGCAGCCGTTCTGGCCGCCCCCCAGCCGGCCGGTGCGGCCGAGAACGCACCCGTCGGATTCGGTGCCGGAACGACCGGCGGCGGCAGCGCCACCCCGGTCACCGTGACGACACTCGCCGCCTTCAGGACCGCTGTCACGGGCAACGCGGCGAAGGTGGTGCGGGTGAGCGGTCTGATCACGCTGAGCGGTCAGGTGGACCTGGGCTCCAACACCACGGTGCTGGGCGTCGGTTCGTCCTCCGGGTTCACCGGCGGCGGCCTCCGGATCAAGGAGGAGACCAACGTCGTCGTCCGCAACCTCAACATCAGCAAGCCGCTGGCACCTTCGGACGGGGTGACGGTCCAGGAGTCCACGAAGGTGTGGATCGACCACAACTCCTTCTCGGCTGACCGCACTCACGACAAGGACTACTACGACGGGCTGCTGGACATCAATCACGGCTCCGACAACGTGACGGTGTCCTGGAACACCTTCAAGGACCACTTCAAGGGCTCACTCGTCGGCCACAGCGACAACAACGCGTCCGAGGACACCGGCCATCTGAAGGTGACGTACCACCACAACCACTTCAGCAACGTGTACTCGCGCATCCCCAGCCTGCGGTTCGGCACCGGCCACTTCTACGACAACTACGTCCAGGGCGCCGACACCGCCGTGCACTCCCGGATGGGCGCCCAGATGCTCGTCGAGAACAACGTCTTCCGTTCGACGCTGGTCGCGGTCACCACGAACCGCAGCAGCGACATCGACGGATACGCCAACCTGCGCGGCAACGACCTCGGCGGAGCCGCCACGGAGGTCTCGCGGGTCGGCAGCTTCACCACCGCTCCGTACAGCTACACCGCGGAGCCGGCCTCGACCGTCGTCGCCTCGGTGACGTCCGGTGCGGGTGCCGGAAAGATCTGACAACTCCGTGTTTCCGGCGAATCGGCAACTTCGCCGGCTCCCCACACAGCACGACCGACTGGAAGAAGGCATCGGGACATGACTTCTGCGGTACAGCCACGCGCGCGCGGGCGCGCGCTCACGGGCACCCTGGCCACCCTCGGCCTTACGTTTGGCATGATCATGACTAGTGGGGCGCTCTCCCCCGCGAGCGCCGCGACCTGGCCGACCGCCAACGGCAGCCAGGGCGTCTCCTCGACCATCCCGATCTCCGGTACCAAGGACTACGGGATGAAGCGGCTCTACGGCACCGGCGACCTCGGCACCGGCGGCCAGGACGAGAACCAGAAACCGCTCCTGGAGCTGGCCGCGGGCGCCGTCCTCAAGAACGTCATCATCGGCGCCCCGGCGTCCGACGGCATCCACTGCAAGGGCAGCTGCACCCTGCAGAACGTGTGGTGGGAGGACGTCGGCGAGGACGCCGCCACCTTCCGCGGCAGCTCGTCGTCGAACGTGTACACCATCTCCGGCGGCGGCGCGAAGGAAGCCAGCGACAAGGTGTTCCAGTTCAACGGCGCCGGGACGCTCAACATCTCCAACTTCGCGGCGAAGAACTTCGGCACGTTCGTCCGGTCCTGCGGCAACTGCTCGACGCAGTACAAGCGGACGATCAACCTCACGAACATCGAGGCGACCTGGAAGGGCGGCAAGCTCGCCGGCATCAACACCAACTACGGCGACAGCGTGTCCCTGAGGGGCATCACGATCATCGGGGACACCAGCAAGAAGATCGTCCCCTGCCAGAAGTACATCGGTAACAACACGGGCAAGGAGCCGACCACCAACGGCTCCAGCGCGGACGGCACGTACTGCAAGTACTCGTCCGGCGACATCACGTACCGCTGAGCCATCCCCCCTCCGGCGGCTGTACGAGGCGGCCCGCACCCGCCTCGTACAGCCGCCGTCCTCCCGGGCCCGCAACCGCGCTGCTGCCCCCTCGACACGTGTCAGCGCGTGTTGCGGCCCCACATCGGGTCGAACCGTTCCCAGGCCTCGTCCCACTCCTCCATGCGCCGCCGCTCCAGCCGGCCGCGCAGCAGACGCCAGCCGACGTACGGCACGGTCGCCCCGCTCGCGCCCGCGAGGGCGCCGACCAGTGCGGCCCTGAGGCGGGCCTCGGACTCGGTGGCGGGCTTCGTCACCAGGCGGCCCTGCGGGTCGGTCCAGATCGTCGCCGGGCTGCCCGCGGTGCTGCCCGAGTCGACGCGGGCCTGGCCCGTGTGCCGGGTGCCGTCGGCGGCGGTCCAACGGATCTTCGCCCACACCTTCTCGCTGCCGACGGTGCCGGGCGCGTCCTCGACGACCAGGGCCGTCACCGCCCGCCACTCGGCGCGTTCCCTCGCGAGCCCCTGCGCGACGGAATGGGTCGCCACCAGGCCCACGAGGACTCCGGTGAGCACGATGAGTGCCCAGGTGGCCAGAACGGCCCATCCCTCCATGGCATCCACACGGCGTCTGAGCGGATTCCGCCGCCAACGCCACAGCCACACCCTCGGACCACGGAATGCCGCCATCGAAGGCATCCTCCTCACGCACACACGGACATGCCCTGCCGTCCTCCCATACGCGCGATGTCCCGCCGCTGCTCACGGCTCCGCGGAGTTGTCCGTCACATCCCGCCGACAAACCGCGCTGACCTGCGGTGACGCCGCTCCCAGAGGTGACTGTCAGTGGTGGGGTGCAGACTGGCCGATGACTGGACAAAGACGTCCCGGAGGTGATCGGCATGACCGAGGTACTGCTCACGGTCGGCACGCGCAAAGGCCTGTTCATCGGGCACCGGCGCGGTGGCACGTGGGAGTTCGACGACAGCCCTTCTTTCAACGCGCAGGCCGTGTACTCGATCGCGATCGACACCCGGCGGGAGATCCCGAGACTGCTGGTCGGCGGCGACAGCGCGCACTGGGGACCGTCGGTCTTCCACTCCGACGACCTGGGCCGGACCTGGACCGAACCGGAGCGGCCCGCGGTCAAGTTCCCCAAGGACACGGGCGCTTCACTGGAGCGCGTGTGGCAGCTCCATCCCTCCACGGCGGAGGCGGACGTGGTGTACGCGGGCACGGAACCGGCGGCGCTCTACCGCTCGGAGGACCGCGGTGAGTCCTTCGAGCTGGTCCGCCCCCTGTGGGAGCACCCCACCCGGTCCCGGTGGGTGCCGGGCGGGGGCGGTGAGGGCCTGCACACGATCGTCACCGATCAGCGCGACCCACGTGCGCTGACGGTCGCCGTCTCGACGGCCGGAGTGTTCCGTACGGCTGACGGCGGCACGAGCTGGGCCCCGTCCAACTCCGGTGTCTCCGCGGTGTTCCTGCCGGATCCGAACCCGGAGTTCGGCCAGTGCGTGCACAAGGTCGCGAAGGACTCGGCCAACCCGGACCGGCTGTACCTGCAGAACCACTGGGGTGTGTACCGGAGCGACGACGCGGGAGGGAACTGGACGGACATCGGGGCCGGCCTGCCCTCGACGTTCGGTTTCGCGGTGGCGGCCCATCCGCACCGGGGGGACACGGCGTATGTCTTCCCGATCAACGCCGACGCCGACCGCGTCCCCGCCGACCACCGCTGCCGCGTCTTCCGTACGGCGGACGCGGGCAACAGCTGGGAACCCCTGTCGGCGGGGCTGCCCCAGGCGGACCACTACGGCACGGTGCTGCGCGACGCGCTGTGCACCGACAACGCGGACCCGGCGGGCGTCTACTTCGGCAACCGCAACGGCGAGGTCTACGCGTCGGCGGACGACGGCGACAGCTGGCAGCAGTTGGCGTCCCATCTGCCGGACGTGCTGTGCGTGCGGGCCGCGGTGATCGACTGAGGACCGGTCGGAAGATCGGCCGACAGCCGTCGAACAAGGGTGAGCGGGTGGGTGCTCCGGGGCGGTGTGGCATGCCCCGGAGCACCCGGTGGCGTCACGCGATGCGGATCTCCCGCAGCACGGTTCCGCTCGCCTTGACCCTCAGCCGGGGCCGTTGTCCGGCCCGGAAGAGGACCACCCGCTGGTAGGTGCCGTCGGTGAACACCGGGGCGGGCTCCTTCTTCCAGACGTGCTCGAAGATGCCGTTCTCCAGCGCCCAGATCACCACACGGTCCTTGTCCGGGCCCAACAGCCCGCCGTGGGCGTCCTGGGGCGTCACGGTCACCCGCACCGCCCGCATCCCGCTCGGATGCGAGGGGACGCGGGTCTGTTCGACCTCGGTCTTCCTCACGTCCACCCGGATCCCGGCCAACGCGGCGACGGTCAACTGCCGGCTGAACGGCTGGCCGTTGGTGTCCACGCCCTCCGCGAAGAGCGTCCAGCTGAAGGCGCCCTCCTTGTTCACCCGAGCGAAGGTGTTGGTGTAGTTGCCGTCACCGTCCGGGTCGTGCAGTTCGTTCGTGCCGTCCACGAACAGACCCTTCGGGGGCTCCTCGCAGGGCAGGTGGTGCCACTTGTTGCGGCGCAGCAGTTCCTCGATCCTCGCCTCCCGCTGCGAGGGAGGGTCACGCCGGTCGGACAACGCCTCCATCCGGACGTTGGGGCCGAGGCCGGACAGGGCCGTGCCCATCCCGACGGCGGGCGCGACCAGTTCGGCCCTGATCGTGGCGCCCAGGATCGGTGCCGCGTCGTGCCGCAGCCGTACCGTGAGCTTCATGTCGTCGCCGGTGAGGTAGGCCGGCTTGTCGAGCAGGATGTCCGCCTTGACGTGCAGGTCCTCGAAGGGGAACACCTCCTCGACCGTGAGGGGCTTCGGCACGGGGTGCAGGGGGTCGGTGATGTCGAGATACGTCACCCGCCACTCGATCGCGGCGTCGGTCAGGTTGGGCAGGTCGGAGACCCACGCGACGTGGTGCGTCTCCGTGCTCTCCGGCGTGACGGGGTACGTGTCGTACTGTCCGGTGCTCGGGTCGAGCCGTTCCAGCCTGATGGAGGTGTTCGGGACCGGGGATTTCGGCACGATCGCGAAGATCAGGCGGTCGGCACCCGCGGTCGTGGTGAAGTGGGCCATTCCGGCGTCGACGGTCGGGATCGGCCGGTCGACATCCTGGTTGAGGTTGAGGATCTGGGCGAACGCGGATGCCAGGTCGGCCGGGGTGTTGACGGGCAGGAAGTGCCCGGTCCCGGCAGCGAGGTTGCCGAGCACCGTGGTCTCCACCTGCGAGCCGAGGCCGATGGCAAACAGCTGTTTGTGCTCCCTTATCCAGCTGAGGATCTCGCCACGCCGCGGATGCAGCGGGTCGAAGGGCAGGTTGGCGAACGACTTGACGGTCCCCGGCGGCAGACCGGCCGACACGCTGGGGTCGTCCGGGCCGACGTAGACGCACCCCGCGTTCTCCTCGCCGTCGGTGACCAGGAGCATGGTGAGCCGCCGGTCGCCGACCGGCCCGGCGTCGGCCAGCAGGTCGACACCCCGGACGAGTCCGTCGCCGATCGGGGTCAGGCTGAGGGGCTGCTCCAGGTTGAGCGTCTTGATGATGTCCTTCGCTTCGCTGATCTTGGTCAGCGGCATGATGGTCTTGACCAGGTTCGACGGACTGCCTCCGTGCCAGCCCTGCTCGTCGGTGAAGGTCACGATGGCGAGGCTGTCGTCGCCGTGCACGTGTTCCCTGGCACCCGCGTAGAGGTGGGTGAAGACCCGGGCTGCCGCCACGGCCCGGCTCCAGCGGCTCGGGGAGTCGAGGGCCATGCTGCCGGAACGGTCCAGGACCATGACGACGTGCTGGGGGCGGGCACTCACCGTGAGTTCGTTCGGGTCACTGGTGCTCGTCAGGAACGCCGTGTTGTTCGGCGTCGTGCCGCCGAAGGCGACGTCGGTGACGAGTCGGATCGTCTGCGGTTCGTAGACGCCCGGCAGTTTCATGTCGTAGTCGCGGGCGGTCAGCACCGGACTGGGCAGGTCGCTGATGGCTATGGGGTGCTCGTGGCGCCACCGGTAGGTGGGCGCGAGGCTCGCGGGCAGGGTGCCGATGACCGTGCCCTGGGTCGCGTCCGCCGAGTGCAGGGTGATCGGCTCCTGTTCCCGCATGGTGGCGGGCGTGCCCTGGAGTTCGGCGCGCGGGTCGCTCGCCAGGTAGTGCATGTTCGTGGTGCCGACGATCGCGTAGTTCAGGGTCCAGTCGATGGGTGCGGACACCTTGGCCCGCAGTTCCCACGTCTGGTTGAAGTCACCGGCGTTGTTGAAGATCTCCACGTTGAGGGCGGTGGGATCAGTGGCGGGCTCGCTGGAGACCGTGATGGTGTAGGCGCCCCTGACCACCGGGGAGTTGGGCACGGGCCACAGGGCTACGGGCGCCGGGTCCGGATTGTTGGTGAACGGCGGCGGCTTGAGCGTGACGGTCAGCCCTGCGGCCGGTGCCGTGTCCGGGAACGTGATGGTGAAACCCGTGGCGGTCCCGCCGTCGACGTCCAGGTCGAAGTTGGCGAGGAAGGCCTTGGAGTTGTCTATCCGATAGTGGTCGAGGGTCGGTTGGCTGACGCCGGGAAACGGCATGCTCTCTCCTTGGGAGAATCGTCCGGTCATGGAATTCGTGGACGCGCTGGACCGCGCGGCCGTCGGATGGTGCGGATTCGCGCCGGTTGCTCTCAGACCGTGGGCACGATGCACTTCGCGAAGATGTCGTTGTTGCCCAGGCGATTGGTCTGCCAGAACATCCAGATGCCCTGGCCCGGCACGAAGACGGGAAAAGGCTTGGCGTTGTCGGCGTTGTCGAGGGTCAGCCGCAGCGGGCCGCCCACGTCGGTCACGAGGTTGCGGCGTCTGCGGAGCACGATCTCGTTGCCGCCGCCCGTCGCCGGACGCTGCGAGAGCAGATAGAGCGTGTTCTCGGCATCGACGGTCGCGCTCGGCTGCTTCTCCCCGCCTGCCCCGGCGACCGCCACCGGATTGCTCCAGACGCCGTTGGTGCACACGTACTCCATCAGCGTGCTGCCACTGTCGAAGAACACCCGGGCGTTGGTGGCGTTGTGGGCCAGGACGAAGGCATTGGACGAGGCGGGCGCCGGCGTCGAACCGGTCATGTCGACCCCCTGGCCAGGGGAGGCAGCGGGGTTGAGCCGCAGTACCCGAAGGTTGGTCCCGTCCGTGTAGGCCGCCCACACCATGCCGTCCGCCACGGACGCGTGCAGGGGTTGCTGCGAGGCGGCGATGTCCTGCAACTGCACGGGCTGGAGGTCGACGAAGGTCTTGGCGACGTGGTCGAACCGACGGTAGAACCAGCGTCCCGCCGCCGACTGATGGGTGAAGAGGACCGCGAAGTCCCCGGCCACGACAGCGTGCGGAAGGGTGTCGGCGGAGCTCGTCGTGGTTCCGACGTCCTCCTGCTGCGCCGTGTCGAGCCGGCTGAACGGGCCCCGCTTCATGTGCACGTCGGCCCCCGTCCCGATGGACGACCCCGTCTGGTAGGCCACCAGCAGTTCACCGTCCGGCAGTGCCACCGCCGTGGGCTCCTGGTGGACGGCGGTACCGGTGGTGAGAATCGCCGCCTGGGTGAAGCCCGCGCTGGGCTGCGAGCGGTCGAGCCGGGAGGCGACCACCTGCAGGGTGGTTCCGCCGGCCCGCTGCGACTGCCAGACCACCACCAGCCCGCCCGCGGTGTCGGCGACGGCGGCCCTGCGGATGAAGTCCGGCTCCGGGGCCGGGGACACCGCCAGGTCCGGCGAGGCCGGGAGCTCGCCCTTGATCAGGGAGTTGATCGCGGAGCGCAGGCTGACCAGGGGTCGCCCCTCACCGCGGCGGTAGGCGGCGGGGTCGGCGACGTCGAGGACGTCGGTGAGCAGGTGCGCGGGCGGCGTCAGCAGCCGGCGCTCACGGCGGTCGGAGATCTCGGCGCCGGTGACGGCCGCCTGGCCACCCCGCCGGTTGAGGCGCGCCAGCGGGTAGTACAGGTGAGCGGGGATGTGATCGGTCGCCCCGGGCACGGGCAGGACCGACCCGGCCTTGACCCGTACGACCCATTCGCGGACGATCCGCGCGCAGGACTCCACACCCATGCCCGGGTGGATGAGGTCCGGTTCCTCCTCGGGAGTGAGCAGGCGTTCCCACATGTCCAGGTAGACGAGGAACTGGGTGGGCCCGGAGGGAGTGGTGAGCGCGGGCGTCACCGGGACGCCGAGCCGGCCGGCCAGGGCCGCGGCACCGGGACGGCCTGCGTGCAACGGCTGCTGGGAGTAGCGCAGATCGGCGGGGATGATCGCGTCGAGGCCGTCGACGAGGATCCGGCCGACATGGCGCAGCCCCTGGTCGGTGGGCGCGGTGTTCGCGGGCGCGATGGGCACGCCCGCGGAGATGGTGAAGTCGTTGTCCAGTCCGCCGACGATCCGGAACCCGTCGCTGCCCTCGGGCACGCCGTCGCCGACGTACCACCTGAGATGGGCGCGCAGCTCGAACTTGCGGACGTCGTCGAGTTCGTTGAGATCCGCGTCGACGAGAGGGACGCCCTGTTGGAGGCGTACGTTCGCGTAGCGGCGCAGGGGGTCGAAGGTGCTCGGTGTGATGATCGCCATGGAGCGCTCCTCAGAACGTCAGCCAGACGGTCCGCTCCAGCGTGCTGTCGCGGTCCTTGGCGATGACGGGATGGGTCACGTAGTTGATCAGGACGGCCGAGCCGCCCAGTTGGGCCACCAGGCCGAACTCGCGCAGGTTGCCGGTGACATGGCTTCCGTTGGGCCAGGGCGGGAAGCCCGGGCCGAAGGTCGCCAGGACCTGGAGGCGGTTGGTGGGTGTCGACGACACCGCGCCCGCGTTCAGGAAGTCGATCTGGAGGGTGGTCAGCCGGAACGGGTTGGGGTCCACCAGCGCGGTCTGGCCGCTGGTCGCGGGCGGCGGACCGGTGCTGTCCCACTGGCTCAGCCCGGCACCCACCTGGAGTCCGATCAGGCCGTTCGCCGCGGGGGTGCCGCGGATGAAGGACGCCAGCAGTTTGCGGCAGTCGCCGACGATGGCGTTGGACTGCCAGCCACGGTCCCAGCGCACCCGCCCGTCCGGGCCGCGCAGGACGTCCCGGTACTGTCCGCGCAGGGCGGCGGCCGGGTGTTCGGCGCCGTCGTGCCGAGGACCTGTCGTGGTCATCTTCGTTCGCGTCCTTCCGTTCGGGTCGTGCTGGTTCGGGTCGTGCGGATTCGGGTTTGGGGCCGTCGAGGCGCCGGTCAGGTGAACGGCGGCCACCACAGACGCCGGCGCAGGGTGACGGGGTTGTCGAGGTCGACCGCGACGCTGCCGCCGTCGCCGGCGAGGAAGACCTGCCAGCCGGGCAGGGCCACCGCGGTGGCCTCCTCCAGGGGCGGGAGCACCTCGGCGAAGGGGTAGTCGTCCTGGTAGGAGTCGGTGAGTTCGTTGCCCGGGGCGAAGACGATCTCCTCCAGCTCGGTGGACCGCAGGATGATCACGGCGCGCAGGTTCACGGGCAGGAACCGCTCGAGCAGTTGACGCAGCCGTTCGGCGTCCCGGCGGGCCAGCGGGCGCCCGGCCGGTCCCCGGTCGACGTACAGCCCGATGGTGGCCGGGGTGTAGACCTCGTCCGCCGACATCGGCCCCCCGCGGGGTTGTTGCGGGGTGTAGTCGCCGAGGTCCCCGAAGCGGGCCCGGCCGCGGTTGCGGTCCAGGTCGGCCGGGATCGCCGTCACGGATCCGGCGAACCGCCGCAGGGATGCCTCCTCCGGGGCACGGCGGCTGGTCCGGGTGTCGTCCGGGCCCGGGATGCCGCCGCCCAGCCTGCCCAGGGCCACGTTGCGGTCGCTGCGGAACAGCAGCCACTCGCTGCCGTCGGGCAGGGTGAACGGAGCGGGGTGGCCGTCGGACGCCGTTCCGGGCAGTCGCGGGGTGGGCGGCCCTGCCGTACCGGACGCGTCCAGGTCGGTCGACCAGAGACGGCGGCCCCCGCCTCGGTCGGAGCGGAAGTACACCCGCAGACCGCCGGACGGCAGGCGGGACAGAGCGGGTTCGCGGTCGGTGGCCCGGGCCGGGGGCGCCGGAGGACCGGTGACCTGGGTCGGGACGGACCAGCCGGACGTGAGTGTCCAGTGGCGCAGCCGGACGCACCAGTTCTCGCCGCTGCTCGTCTCGGGTTGCCGTTCCGCCCAGGTCAGCCACAGACGGGTGCCGTCGCCGACCACATGCGGCTCACGGTCGGCAAGCCCGGCGGGGACGAACCACTGTGGGGCGGACCACGGGCCGTGCAGGCCTCGTACCTGGTCGCCGACCAGTCCGTCCGCAGAGGTGACGCGCCGCCAGACACCGGCCGGGGTTCGGCGGCCGAGTCCCGTCGTGGTGCCCACCCGGACCTCGCCGTCCGGGGCGACCGACACGGCGTGGCAGTCGTTGCCCGGCAGTCCTTCGGCGGTGGTGTGCAGCACGGCTGTGCCCCCGGGGCGCAGTTCGGCGAGGCCGGCTCCGGTGGCGATCCACGCGGTTCCGGTCTGTCCGGGTTCAGGCCGGACGCCGACCGGGGCCGCGGCGAAGGCGACGGCGCGGATGTCGCGGACCTCGGCCGGTGGGGTCGTACCCCCGTCCGGGCCGGTCAGGGCCGTGGGCAGGTCGACGGGTGACACCGTGCCGCTGGGGGTGATCCGGGCGATGCCGAGACCGGTGGTGGCCCAGATCGAGCCGTCGGCGGCGGGGGCGATGTGCCGGACGTCGGCGGCCGGCAGTCCGTCGGCGGTGCCGAAGACGCGGTGCTCTCCGGCCGGGCCCAGGCGGACGAGGCCGTTGCCGGTCGCGAGCCACACCCGGCCCGCCGTGTCGACGGCGAGGTGCCGGCCGTCCTGCGGGGTGCTCGGAGTGGTCCAGGTGCCGTCCGGGCGGCGCCCGCTGGCCCCTTGGGCGTGGGCGAACCAGACGGTTCCGTCGCGGGCCACCATGACCGCCCGTACGTCGTTGTCGACGAGCCCGCCCCCGGTGGAGGCTGTGGTCAGGGCCGTCAGCGTGCCGCCGGTGCGCACGGCGGCGCCGGCGGCGGTGGCGTACCAGGTGGACCCGTCCGCGTCGGGGGCCGTGGCCCGTACGTCGTTGCTGGGCAGGCCGTCGGCGGCGGTGACGGACCGCCAACTGCCGTCGCCGTGCAGGACGCCCACTCCGGCGGCGGTGGCGACGAGCAGCGAGTCGTCCCAGCGTGCGCGGGCGATCTGCCAGGTTCCCTGCCGGTGCGTGCTCCAGAACAGCCGGACGGCCCCCTGCGGATCGAGTACGGCCGTGCAGTCGGCGAGACGCCCAGGGTCGACGGTGTCCACCTCTGCGGCCGGCTGCCAGTCGAGTTCGGGTTCCCAGCCTCCCCGGCCGATCATGCGCCGGTCGCCGAACCCGAGCGCGCGGGCCGCGGTGGACTCGGCCAGGTCCGCGCGGAGCACCACTCCAGGGCCGGTCGCGGTGGTGTGCAGGGCCAGCGAGCCGTCCGCCGCGGCGGCCGCGCTCACCCCGTCGAACTGGGCATTGACCGCGGCGACGACCTCCTGTGCGGTCGCGGCCCCCGGGTCGGCGTAGTCGGCCGGGTGCACGGTGAACACCTCGGTGGCTCCGTATCCGGTCAGGGTCATCCGGGTGCCGGGGACGAGCCGGAAGGGGGCGGCGGTCTCGCCGCGCAGCCGCGCCGGGGTCAGTGGCCTGCTCGTGCCGACCCGCCAGCGCAGCCGGGCCGCGGGCGTGTCGGGATGTTCCACCCAGGACAGCCAGAGCCGCCCGTCCGGCAGCGCGACCACCGCGGGGTCGGCCTGGGCGGCGACGGGCCGGTCCTCGACCTGCTGACCGTCGTACCAGCGCCCGCGCAGCCGGGCCTTGCAGGTCAGCCGGGGTTGTATGGTGCCGGGACCGATCGTGCCCGCGTGGGCGACCCACAGGCGTCCCAGCGGGTCCAGGTCGGTGGCGATCCGGCCGCGCGGCGCACCGTCGAGGGAGACCAGCCCCGCGGGGGAACCCTCCAGCACGATCCGCGAGTCGGGGCCCTGCAACGGTGAGCGCAGGCGCAGGACACCGCCCACCGCCTCGGCGCGCAGCCCGTCGGCCAACCGGTCCACCACGGCGGCGACTTCGCCGGCGGTGGCCGCGGACAGGTCGGCGAAGTCGCCGGGGCCGAAGGTGAGGGTGGCGGGAAGTCCCCCGTCCACGGCCACGGTCAGGGTCATACCGGGGTGCAGGGCGAACGGCTCGCGCAGGGTCCCGGTCAGCTCGGCGGCGTGGGCCTGCGTGCCCACCGCCCGGTCGTTCGGGGGCGCGAAGCCGAGAACGGGCGCCGCGTCGTCGGCTCCCGCCCAGACCGGTTCGGGGCCTCCCGCCGGGTCGGGCCGGCGTACGGCGGCGAAGACGTTGTACTGGGGCGGGTTCCCGGTTCGTGACAGGTGCTGGACGAACTCGGTGACCCGGGTGGACCAGCCGGTGTAGTGGTCGACGACGCTGCGCAGTCCCGGCATGGTGCCCACGGCCGCGTACAGGCGGGGAGCGGTGGCGATCTCGTTGCGCCGACGGGCGATGTCCTGGTCGGCGGTGAGGTCCCAGCCGATCCAGTCGGCCAGCAGCGGCAGGAACCGCGCGTCCACCGATGTCACGTCGCGCAGTGATCGCAGGCCCTCGGCGGAACTGCGCACGGAATCGAGTCCGGCGCCGAACACGTCGACGAACCTGCGCAGTTGGCCGCCCTTCCCGGCGGCCTCCGGCAGCAGTCCGGTGCCCTCGTCCGGCGGGCGGGTGACCGTGTCGTGGCGGCGGTACACCTCCGGGATCAGTTCGTACAGGGTGCGGTTGTGTCCGTGGGGCGATCCGGGGGTGGCGGTGGCGAGCAGCGGCTCGCCGGGCCGGCCGGGGGTCTCGAGCCGGTAGTAGTAGGTCGTGCCCGGGTCGAGTTCCGTGCCAGGCCCGCCGACGTCCAGGAGGTCCACCTCGTGGCGCAGCACCCGGCGGTCGGCGGCGAAGACGGTGCGGACGGTTCGGCGCACCATCTCGCGCGGGGCGCCCGTGACCAGTTCGGCGACGGTCACCGTCTGCTCCCTGACGCGCTCGGCGCCCTCGGTCCAGTCACGGTCCGGCAGATCCCGTACGACCAGCACTCCGGGCACGGGGGCTGGCGGGAAGGCGGCGCTGTCGTGGACGAGATAGGGATCGGCGCCGTTCGACGGCACGCCAGGGAAGGAGAAGTCGCGCAGTTTGCGCCGCAGGGCGACCGGCGGCGGAACGGCGACGCTCTCCCCCGGCTCCGGTACGAAGGTCCAGCTCACCAGGACACGCCGGCCGATCAGGTCGGCCGTCGCGGTGAACGCGTCGACTCTCATACCGCCCCCGTCCTGACCCGCACGTCGAGTGCGCCGAGGACGGGGATCTCGAACTCCCCTATGTCGATACGGCCCTCGGTCGCGATGTTCGACAGTGCCGCTTCCCGCAGGAATGGCGGGAGTTCCGCGAGCGGGGGCAGGTTGTGCCGGGCGAGCTCGGCGTCGAGGTCGGCGGGCGGCCGGTCGGCCCGGCGCAATGTGGTGATCGTCGAGGACAGCACGCCGGGGACCGCTTCGGCCACGGCGTAGAAGTCGCTCTGGTACAGGGTCTGCGCGAAGTCCACGCGGTCGAAGGCCAGCAGGCCCGCGATGGCCGTCTCGACATGGCTGGCCACGGCGTCGCTCACGAACCGTTCGTCGGTGAGGAGTTCGATCGTGATGTCCACGGGCACGGCCTGGGCGTCCAGGACACGTACCAGCGTGCCCGCCATCCGCTTGTCCTCGAAGTATCCGATCAGCCGGTGGCGCAGTGCCTCGGGTACGGGGCGGAAGGAGTCGCCCGCCGGGGCCACGTACAGGTCGATCCGGTTCCAGGAGGCGCTGTACGCCCGGGCCTTGGCGACGGTGCCGGTGCTGTGGGCGAGCGCCACGTAGTCGCTGGTGGTGACCGCGCGGTTGGTGGAACGGAAGGCGAACGGGGCGTACTTCGCCGCGTGGTCCGTGCGCTCGGCGTCGCCACCGCCCGCCGCGCCCTGGGGGTTGACCACGGCACGCAGTGAGGGAACGGGAGTCAGCGGCTGGGTGATCGCCCCCGCTCCCAGGTTGCCCGCCGCGCCCCGGCACACCCGGTAGGAGGCCCGGACGTTGCTGAGGCCCACCGGAGGACGCCGCCCCGCGCCGAACACCACATGCGCGGTGCCGGTGCCGTCGATCAGGAGCTGGTAGTGCCGGGCCTCCGGATGCGAGAACACCGCCCTGCCGTCCGCGGAGATGTCGAAGAGCAGGCTGTCCCTGCGGTCCCAGGTGACCCAGCCCGCGCCCTCGTTGACCTGTACGACGACGGAGTCGACCACCACGGTCGGGTCCGGCAGCCGGAACGTCTGGTTGGGTTCGCCGGTGGACGAGCCGAGCACCACGTCGTCGACGGCGACGCTCTGCTCCACCGGCAGCCCGTCGTAGTGCACGACGGGCCCGAGGTCCGGATCATCGCCGGGCCGAAGCTGGTCGGAGAGCAGGTCGAGGTCCAGGTCCGGCCCCAGATACACGTACTCCAGCACGGCGGCGCCGTCCTGCGACCGGGAGGCGAAACGGGTGCCGTGTGCCACCCTGACCCGCTGGGCGGTCGTGGGGCGGGTGAAGGTCAGCAGCAGGTCGGCGACGGCGGGGACGGCCGGGGACAGTTCGTAGCCGATCAGCCGGAGCAGGTCGACCACACTCTGCCGCTCGGTGGCCGTGCCGGGGAACAGCTCACTGGCGATGCGGTCCTGGTAGTACAGCATCACGTCGCCCGCGTAGGCGAACAGATCGACCATCAGCATGCCCAGGTCGGCGGGCGACTCGTCGGTCCATTCGGGCAGCCGCAGCCGGGCCAGCCGCAGCATGGCGTCCCGCAGGGACCGGAAGTCCTTGTCGGTGTAGTCGATGGCCGGCGGCGTGGCGGGCGGCTTGGTCACGGTGGGCTCCTGGATCGGTTCTTCTGTCTGCTCTTCTGTCTGCGAAGCGGCAGTCGGGGTGTCCCGAGGTGCGTGCCGGGGTGCGGTCAGTCCAGCGGCACGATCATCTGGCCGCCCACGGGCTGGTCGGCGTGGATGTAGTCCAGCGCCAGCCGCAGTTCGCCCTGGTCATGGCTGACATGGGCCCGGGTGACGACGATGCGCCGTTCCCAGCGCACGACGGCCTCGTGGGCCTGCCTGCGCAGCAGGTCGGCGGTGACGTCGTCGGCGGGCTCGTGGACGAGCGAGTGCACCCGGGTGCCGTACTCGCGCAGCATCGGCCGTTCGCCGAGCCGGGTGAGCAGCAGGATCCGCAGGTCCTCGCGGACCTTGTCGAAGCCGGTGGTCCAGGCGACCCCGCCGGTGCGCGGATCGATCCGGAACGGAAACGCGGCTCCCGCGGCTTCGGGCATGGTGTCCTCCTCGTTCGGTGATCGGTACGGAGTCGGTGGAGCGAGCTCGGTGGAACGGGTCAGTCGAGCGGGCAGGGCGGCGGTGCGGGCAGGTGCGGCGGCGCCGGAATCGAGGGCGCCGCGGGCAGACCGGGTACGGCGGGCAGGGGCACGGGGATCTCCGGGACCGGTGGGGCGGGCAGCCCCGGCAGCGCGGGGAGTGCGAGGCTCGGCGGCGCGGGAAGCGCGGGTGCGGCCGCCAGTCCCGGCACCGCGGGAAGGGGCACGGCGATCTTCGGCAGGGGTGGGGCGGGCAGGCCGGGAAGCACCGGCGTTTCGAGGACGGGCGGGGCCGGGGGTTCGGGAACCGTGGGCAGCCCCGGCAACGCCGGTACGGGTACCGGGATCTCCGGGAAGGCCGGGAACGAGCAGCGGCTGGTCATTTGACGACCACCGCGCTGCTGAAGTGCGTGCCGGGCTTCGGTAGGACGGTCGCCAGGTCCAAGGACGCCGTGGCCGTCCCCTGCGGCGTCGGGTGCGTGTGAGCGACCACGGCCTTCCACAGCGCCTCGAACCCCGACTTCAGCACCACCGCCTCTCTCGCTCCGCTGCCCACGGCCACGGTCGTCGCGTCCAGGACGATCTTGGCGGCACTGACATGGACGGTGTCCCCGGCGACGTTGAGGGTGGTGCCGTCCGGATTGACCAGGGCGGTGCCTTTCTCCCCCATCACCAGGTGGTTGCCGTGCTGTTCGACGAGGGTCGTGGTGCCGTTCTCCGCGTCGAGGTGCAGGTGCGATCCCTGCTGGTTGGCCAGCAGAACACTGCCGTTGTGGTCGATCGAGACGAACGCGTCGCCGCTGTGCCGGATGAGGACGCGCTCCTCCCCCTCGGTGTCGTCGATCTCGATGGTGTGTCCCGAGCGGGTCTGGATCACCCGCCGCTCGGGAGGGGAGACCTGGGTCTCCGGCGGGGTGGAGCCCTCCGGGTGCCACACGCCGACCCACAGCGGCGACTGCGGATCCCCCGCTTCGAACTCCACCCAGACCCGGGCGCCCACGGGCGGCACGAAGAAGTGCCCGTACGGCATGCACGCGGCGGCGGCGACCGCTGTCCCGCGGAATATTGTCGGCACCAGCACCGTGAGGGTGCCCTGGTTCTTGGGGTCGTTGTTGTCGACCACCTCGCCCCGGTACTTGCCGTAGTACCTGCCCATGTGCCGGCTCAGTCCGTCAGTAGGCATGTGCTCACCTCGTCGCCGTGAACTTGGTGTGGTACGAGGACCGGACCCGGTCCTTCTCCCGCACCCGGGAGTACACGTGGTTGACCTTGGTCAGGTACCAGTCGCCCTCCGCCCACGACGCGACGCCCTTGATCGTGACCATCGACTTGGCCCGTAGCTGTACGTTGCCGATGGCCACCCCGCGACCGTTCAGCCCGAGCCGGCGCGTGGGGTCGGGTTCGACCTGCACGGCCGTGGCCGCGACGGCGGCCTCTCCCGCCAGGTGCTCGACGGGACGTACGAGGGTGGCCGCCGCCTTGGCCCCCAGTTCCGTCAGTGCCTCGATCGCCCGCTTCTGTGCGACGGTCGCCTCCCGGTTGCGGACGGTTGCGGGGGGCGGCACCGGGTCTTTGGGCGGCTCGGCGGGTGCCTTCTGCTCGACGACCTGGCCGGTCGCCGGGTCCATCGCGCCGGCCTCGCGCAGCGCCAGCGCTCCGGAGCTGACCCGCTCGAAGGAGAATTCGAGGAGGCTGCCCGTGCCCTGGCAGTAGGTCAGCGTGCCGACGGGCTTGCTCTCCGCGACCGACTTGATGGGCAGGAAGTAGAACTTGGACACGTCGTCCTTGCTCACGAACTCCACGAACGCGAGGCAGCCCTGCAGTTCGGCCTGTCCGAGGATGAACTGCCATTCGGTGCCGCCCACTTGGCCCACCGGGCGGTGCGCGTCCATGACCCGGTCCTGGACGGGGAGGATCTCCGCCGTGCGGATCCGGTTCCCGGTCCGGGTCACCAGGCGGTCGATCACCGTGCTGAGCCGTTCACCCGGTTTCCACTCGTCCGGTGCCAGAGCCCGCCCGCTCATGAAGTAGCTGAAGTCGAACGCCGTGAGCTCGCAGCCCTGCCCGCCGGGCAGGGCGAGCATCCGGCTGCTGCGGATGACGCCTTCGAACACGGTGGCGTGCTCGGCCTGCCAGCCCACGGTCACCCGGGTCAGCAGTCCCTCGAACGACGCGTGCGCGAGCATGCCGGTGCTGTCGTCGAGCACGATGACGGCCTGGTCGGTCAGCCGGTCGTTGTCCTCGACGTCCACGGACTGCACAGCCGAGGAGACCGGCACCCAACTGTCCTTCGTCCCGTCGACACTGACCTGGAAGTCGACGAACGCCGCGTCGTCACCTGGCGATGCCATCTACAGGATCCGTTCTCGGTCGATCCGGCCGAAGCCGGAGATGGTGGGCACGGAGAGGGCGTCACCGGGCCGCAGGTCCAGCGGGCAGGCGGTCGGGTTGGCGTCGGCGATGCGCCACCAGATCTCGCTGTCGCCGTGGAACCGCCACGCGAGGTACTCGATGTCCTCGACGCCGGTGACCCGGTGGTGGTAATCCACGCCGTCGGCGCGTGGCGGGACATGGCGGCGGATCGCCACGGTGGGGTGCACCGCCCCGGTGGCGTCCGGGGCGTCGTAGACCTCCAGCCCGCGGTACCGGGATGTGATCGATACGGCCATGGCCGTCTCCTCCTGATGCGTGGGTCCGTTCCGGTCAGAATTCGAAGATGTTCTGGACGAGGCCCGCCCCGGGGGCCGCCTGGATCCAGTCGGAGCCGTCGAGCTGTCCGTACGACTTGGCGACCTCGACGAGCCGGCCGATGGCGTCGAGGCTGGTGGACAGCGAGTGGGTCTGCTCGCTCAGCGACACGCTGACCTCGGCCCGCTCGGGCGTCAGGTCCGGCTTGAACTTGGTGATCTTGATGTTGAGGTCGGTCATCACACAGTCCAGGTCAATGCCGCCGAGCTTGAGCGTGCACACCGGGGGCTTGACCGGCGGGCAGAACCCCTTGTGCCCGGTGACCCAGGCCAGCAGGTCGCTCGCCGGGTCCCAGCTGGGGTTCATGAACGAGCGCAGCACAGCCAGGCTGGGCTCGATCCGGCCGCCGAACCGGTCGTCGCCCTCGACCGGCACGCCGGGCTGGGAGACCGGCAGGTCCGGCAGCGGCCTGGCGTCCAGGGCGAAGTCGAGGGCGAAGGTACGGGGTTTGCCCGTCTCCGCCTCGAGGGCCTTGGTGTTGACCAGCCGGCTGCCGAGTTCCTTGAGGTCGTCGACGATGCCGAAGACGTTCCCGAAGCCCGTGGCACTCGCGGTCTGGTCGAAGTCCCACTTGCCGAAGTCGTTGGTCTCCCGGTAGCCGAAGCTCTTCTTCTCGGTCAGCAGTTCCGGGTGGAACTGGAAACGGAAGATCAGCGGAGGGACGTTCAGTACGTTGGCGAGGTAGCCGGTCGTCCGTGCCATGGTCTGTTCCCGTTCCTTTCGTCTAGAGGGGCAGCGGCCCGAGGCCGCGGCCACCGCGCAGCGCGTAGTCGGCGCGCATCCGGGCGTCGTGCTCCATGTAGTCCCGGTCCGCGGACGGCGGGAAGGGCAGGTCGGAGACGCCCAGCGGGCCGGGCGCGGCGGGCTGGGCGGGAGCGGCGGAGCCCGGCGCCGCCTGGGCACCGCCCACCTCGATCACCACCTCGTCGATACGGATGGTCGCGGCCGGCCGGGCGGCCGCGCCGGCACTGGTGATCGCGTCCGGTACCCCCTTGCGGCCGCGTTCGCCGGTGAAGTGGTCGGTGATTCGGTTGAGCAGGGCGTCCATGCCGCCGCCGGTCATCCAGGCCCCGTAGGCGTCGGCGATCTTCTTCAGCCTGCTGTCCGGCTCGACCGTCTCGCCCACGACCAGCGCGCCCGCCAGCTCCACCGAGCGCTTGCGGACCTGTTCCAGGCCCCGGTCGAGTACGGAGTCCGACAACCGTGCCTCCGCCCGCGCGCCGGTGTCGGCCCGCACGGCGAGGTCGGTCATGGTGGTCTGCATGGCCCCGGCGACGGTGCGCACACCATCTCTGGTCACCTGCTTCAGCCGGTCGAACTGGGCGGTGACAGCGTCCCGGCTCTTCTGGTCGGTGAGGGCCGCGCCGAAGTCGGGGACGGGCGGCGGCAGTACCGGAGCTCCGGTGGCCCCGGGCTTGCCGGGTGTCAGCGCGTCGAGGAACGGCAGCTCCGCCGCTTTCGTGAGCGCGTCCGCCTGGTTCTTCGGCAACGCCTTGTTGTCGTTGGCCAGCGCGTAGAGCGGCGGGATGATCGCAGGGAGGATCCGGACGACATGGGTCAGGACCCGGAAGGCGCGCAGATCGGCGAAGTTGCGCAGAATCGTGTCCACGGCGGGGACGAGCCAGTTCAGCAGTCTGTCCACGGTCGAGGCGACCGACGTGCCGAGCGCCGCCGCCAGGTCCATGGTGGCGAACAGTGCCTCGCGGACGGTGTCGAAGACCGCCGTGAGGATGCCGTCGAGCGCCTTGGCCAGGATGCCCACGACGTTCGCCGCCATCCGGGCCACCATGGCGAGGGTGTCGAACGCGATGACGGCGAGGGAGCCGCGCAGGAGCAGGGTATTGCGCAGGACGAAGGCCAGGGTCTCCGCGATGGCCTGCCGGATGTCCACGAGCCGGGTGATCAGCCATGCGAACGCGCCGAGGAGCAACGGCAGGGTGAGGACGAGTCCGTCCACCAGGCGGGACAGCGACTCGACGATCCCCTGGGCGCGGGCCCCCAGGGCCAGCCAGTTCTGCGCGTCGGTGCCCAGCGGGGCGTTCGCCACCTCCGTTTTCTGCGGGGGCTTGCCGGACGCGGCGCGGAACACACCGGTGATGCCGTCGAGCATGCCGCGCAGGTTGTCCATCCGGGCGACCTGGTTCCCGGCCGGTTCGACGGCCGCCGCGGTCTGCGGCGCGGGTTCCGTGGCCGCCGTCTTGCCCGCCTTCACGGCGGCTGCCGCCGGATCGGGCTTGGCGGGTTCGCCCACGCCCAGCAGTTTCAGGATCCGCTCGACGCGGGTGGCGATCTCGTTGATGGTGTCCAGATAGTTGGGGATCGCGAGCGAGGAGATGAGGCTGCCGCCGAATCCGCCCACCAGGTTGCCCACGAAGGCACCGGCCCCGCCGAGCAGCCCTTGGAGGAAGGCGCCGAACCCGCCGCCGGGGGCAAGGTCGGAGATGTTGACGACATGGACCTTCAGGGCGCCGTCGTACATCGGCGGGGCGCCGAACTTCGGCCCCGCGGTGACCACGGAGGTGAAGTTGAACGTGCCGTAGTTCGATGTGGCGCGTTCGATGTCCTCCAGTGCCCGCCGTGCGGATCTGGTCTGGGTCAGCAGCAGCCCGAGCTGGCCGATCAGTACGTCCTCACCCATGTCGGCGGCCACCCGTTCCGGCCCGTGCCGCCAGTTCCCTCAGTCCGGTCCGGTAGGCACCGCGCACCGCTGTCGCCAGTTGTTCGGCGACAGCGTCGGCCAGCGTCTCGTCGAGTTCACGGCCCGGCGTGGCGCGCAGCAGGACGCGGGGCACCTCCACCGCTTCGAGCAGGGCGCGGCGGCGCAGGATGTGCGGTGAGGTGGGCAGCGCCTGACCGGTCAGCTCCGTGGTCTCGGTGAGCCGCGCCTCCCAGTACGCGGCCAGTTGGCCGACGTAGGCGGGGATGGCCTCGCCGAGGAGCGCGAATCCGCCACCGGCCAGCCAGGATTCGAAACTCCCGGCGAGCGGGTCCAGGGCTCCGCGGGCCGGGCGCGAGGCCGTGACCTCGGGGCGGAGGACGAGGTCGGCGGAGTGCGCCGACCGCTCGCCGAGACCGGTCAGCGGCCCTCCGTCGCCGAGCCGGGCCGCCCGTGCGGCGTCCGCCGCGAACTCGGCGGCGAGCCCCGTCAGGGCGGTGCCGGCGGATTCGAGGGCGCCCCCGAGCCCGCCGCGCACCGCGGACCCGAGCCGGTCGACGGCGTCGGTGACGCGCCGGCCCCGGCCGCCGCCGAACAGGCCGTCGGCCAGGTTCGGGAAGGCGGAGCGGAAGGCGAGGGGGGCGGTCTCGACGAGCTCGGGCGTCACATAGCCCTTGCTGTTGTAGCCGAACAGCGCGTCCACCAGCTCCTGCGCGTGGGCGAGGGTGTCGGAGAGACCGAGGGTGAGCACCCTGGCGTCGAGGACGGCGTCGGAGAGTTGCAGGTGCAGCAGGGAGTTGGGGCGCCGCCCGTCGGCGTCGAGCAGATCGTCCAGGGAGAAGTCCACCACCCAGCCGACCACGTCACCCAGCTTCGACTGCCAGAGCTTGGTCAGGTCGAACGCGGTGAACGCGGTCAGCATCGCCGGAACGGCGTTCAGCAGGGCAACCATGTCGGCCAGGTAGCCGCTGAGCGCGGTGAGAAAGCCGGCCACGCCGGAGGACACCGTACTGAAGAACAGCTGGGCGAATCTGAGCTGGAAGGCGATGTTGGAGGCGATGACCCCGTGGGCGCCGATGGCCAGCGCGCTGCCCCGCCGCGCGAGACCACTCAGCTCGGTGAAGGCGGTTTCGAACGCGGTACGGCGCAGGTCCAGCACCGTCCGCTCGGCCTCGGCGAGGGTGTCGACCGCGACAGCTCGCAGGATGCCGGCCGCCACGTTGAGCAGGGCGGAGAGCAGCGCGGGCCCCGCGATGGTGCCCAGCAGGCCGGCGGTCAGCAGCCGGGCACTCTCGTCGAGGGACTGCGCCAGGTCGGGACCAGCGGGCAGGGACTGCTCGCGACCGGTGGACTCCGGCTGTCCGACAGTGCTTGTCGCCGGCTGCGAAGTGCCGCCGACCGCGGCCGAGTTGGCCGCGGCGGCGTCGTCCGGCCGCGCGGGCGGTTGCAGGGCCTTCGCGGCCCCCTCGATCTGTCCGCGGAACCGGTCGAGGGCGCCGCCG
The DNA here is from genome assembly GCF_033793965.1 of Streptomyces sp. ME02-8801-2C. NCBI lineage: Bacteria > Bacillati > Actinomycetota > Actinomycetes > Kitasatosporales > Streptomycetaceae > Streptomyces > Streptomyces sp. ME02-8801-2C. The sequence continues at coordinate 445,822 of NZ_JARAXP010000003.1, forward strand.
GTTCCGCCTGCCTCAGCCGCCGCCCGGAATCCGAGCGCGGCCGACCCGAACAGGTCGGAGGCGGTGGCCCGGCCAGGATCGAACATCCGCGCTGTGGGCGTTGCCGAACGTCGCACGGCCTCCTCGATGTCCCGCAGGGCCCGTTCGGCTCCGCCAAGGAGCCGGGTGATGGCGGTGTCCTGGGAGTCCTCGGCGAAGGGGGCGGTGGCGCGGGCGATGCCGTGGAGGAAGTCAAGGCCACCCTGCGCGAGGGAGCTTCCCAGCGACGGCGGTGGTTCGAGGCCGGTGAGCGACTGCCCGGGAGCCAGGCTCAGGGTCAGCGCGTCGCCCTCGAAGCGGAGCACGGGGTACTGCCTGGTGGCGCGCTCCACCAGTACGGCGGCGGCCTTACGTTTGGTGAGGACGGGCCCGATGGCGAGCTGTGCCATGGCCGCGCCCTTGAGCTGGAGGGCGAACGCTGCCGCGAACCGGGCGGCGACGGCGGTGAGATCGACCGGCATCTCAGGCCCCTCCCGCACGCTGCGGCAGCGGACCGGTGACCGGGTACTCGATACGCCGCAGGCGCTCGGTCACCAGGTTCTGGAAGCGTCGTACGGCGGCGGGGTCGGCCCCCGGCATCCGCAGCCGCAGCGTCCTGACCACCGGTGCGAGCCGCGCCCCTGAGGGCACGTCGAGCACGGGGTGCAGGTCGCCGTCGGCCTGTCCCGCAGGGCCGGTTCCGGTGCCCTTGCGGTCCAGGAACTCCTGGTGCTCCTGGTCGATCGCGGTCAGCACCCCCGCGATCCTCGGCAGCACGGTGGCCCGCATCCTGGGCGGCAGGACCTGCTCGACGACGGGAGTCAACAGGGCGCGGACGCGCTCGAACTGCTGGAGGTTCAGCAGGACCACCAGCGCCGGAGCGTCACCGGCCGCGTCCATGGCCCGCCGCTGGGCGGCGAACACGCCCAGTCGGCGCTCCGTCCTGGACAGGGCGGTACGAGCGGCGGCGCTCAGCTCGGCGGGCCGTCCCCCGTAGCTGCTGAGGCCCCACCCCTTCGCGGCCTCCTCGATGGCGCGGCCGGTCAGTGGCGGCACCGCGTCCCCGCCGGCCTTGCTGCGCAGTTCCGCCGTGTCCGGAAGGCCCGGCAGCGCGGGAAGGTCCGGGACGTCGGGGAGTTTGGGCAGCGCGTTGAGGACCAGGTTCTTGGGCGAGGGTGGCGGGCTGCTGAGCCACTGCCCGAGGCCGTACATCCGGGCGGCGACCCCCGGCGGGATCTGGATCGGGACGCCCGGTGTGGGTGTGGCCTTCGGTCCGGCCTCCGCCCACGCCTCCTTGATCGCCTGGACCTGTGCCCGCAGGGCCAGGAACACCCGGGCGACGGGGTGATCGGTGAACAGCTTGCCGACGAAGACCAGAACGTTCTCGCCGTACGCGGACAGGGTCGTGTCGAGGAGCTCCCAGGGAGTTCGGCTCGCCTGTATGACGAGGTCCAGTTGCTGGCTCATCGCGCGGACCGCCTTGACCAGCATCCGCCGAGCCACCCGGCCGGCGTCGGCCAGTACTGCGGGCACGGACGCGCTGCCCTCGGCCAGCGCCCGCAGGCGGTCCTTCAGCCCGTCCGCCACCGTGCCGAGCGTGGCGGTCACCGCCGATGCCAGGTCCCCCAGCCGGACCAGGCTCCTGACCGCCGGTTCGAGCCGCGGCCCGAATTCGACGACGACCACCGCCGCCACGCCCAGTGCCTGGGCCAGCAGTGCCGCCAGCCTGTCACCGAGGCGCAGCAGGTCGCGCAGCAACGGGTTGCGGACGGCCTCGCGCGGCCCGTGCAACTGGTCCAGCAGGTCCACGGTCGCGTTGGCGATCCGGGCCGCCGCGCCGCCGAGGTCGTAGAGCGCCTGCACCTCGCGGCGGTCGCCGAGCGCGGCGGCCACCGGGAACGCCGCGCCGGCCGCCAGGAGCCCGCCGCCCACGAGCGTGCCCGTGCCCTTGGCGATGCGGCCGATCACGCCGGCGCTCGCCGGGACGAAGTGGATCAGCACCGGGGCCGCCAGCACGGCCAGCGGGTACAGGAGCAGGGCCAGCGCCTTGGCGATCGCCTTGACGCTGCCGTCCGAGAACCGGAGCAGCAGTCCTGCCACGACCGCCGTGTTGATCGGGCTGAGCAGCATTCCCGCGACGGCCCCGGCGAAGCCCAGTACCGGCGCCGTGAGATTCGGCCCGTCGGCGCTGGTCCGTACCGACTGTCGCGCGGCCCGGAACTGGGCTTCCAGTTCACGCAGGTTGACCAGGCGAACCCGCAGGCTCAGGCCGTCGAGGGGCAGACGGGGGCCGAACCAGTGCACGAGGAAGGCACCGCGGGAGCGAGCCACGATCGTGGACTCCAGGTCGACGATCGTGATCCACGGCGTCAGTGTTTTGACCGCCGTGCCGAACGTGCCGGCCAGCTTCTGTACGAGCAGCATCGCGATGGGCATGCGCGCTCACCTCCCTTCCTCTTGTCGGGGGCCGGGGTCACCGGTCGCGGATGGACTCCACCCGGGCGTTCTCCCGGTCGATCTGCTCGACCAGGAGCGTCACGTAGGCACGGCGCTCCGCCGACTCCATGTCCATCAGCTCCGACCAGGGCCAGTGCAGGTGATAGGCGAGGAAGAAGACTTCGCGGCGTAGTTCGTCGAGCCCTACTCCGGAGTTAAAAAATTGGTCATGTCCAGGCTGGCCCGCAGTTCGTGCCCGCAGGCCGGACAGTCCAGCTCCCGGATCAGGTCGACGCCGGGCGCACTGTCGTTGAACGCCCGGTCGATCAGCCGTCGGTCGGTGAGCGTGAGGTCGGCCAGGATCTTGGGGCCCAGCGCCTCCAGCCGGTGCACGGGCATGTCACCGAAGGACTTCAGGCACCGGGAGAGCAGGGCGTTCTTCCCGAGTGAGGCGTTCTTGCGCATCTGCGGAGCGGCCGCCGACTCGTCGCTGCCGCGGGCGAGGCGCAGTGTCATCGACGTGTGCACGCTGCCGTCCCGGTCGACATATCCGTCATCCAGTTCGACGACGATGTCCTCCGGCTGTTCACCGTCGGCGAGCATCCGCGTGGGCAGCGCGTCAAGATCCTCGGTCTGCTCGAAGCGTTCGCCGCAGGAGGGGCAGCCGTACGCTGCGGACAGCTCGGGGCCGAAGGTGAAGCTGCGCAGCCTGATCAGCAGGTAGTTGCGGTCGACGGAGTACATCGACTCGATGTCGGCCCTGCGCAGCGTGGTCCTGTCGCCGAGCCGGGTGATGCAGCTGTGCAGCAGCGCTGTCACCAGTCGGCCGCCGTTGCGCTGGTTCGCCGGATCCGCGAGCAGTGCCTCGTCGCGGCCGGTCATCTTGCGCAGGGTGACCTGCCGGTGCGCGGCACCGTCCTCGTCGGTGTGGCCGACGGGCAGCGTCACCTCGATCTCGCGGGCGCCACGGGGTCCCGCGGCGGAGGGCGGCGGCTCGGAGAAGGGCGGAGCGAGGCCCTCGGGCAGGGCTCCGCCGTAGGGCTGAGCGGTGGTGGTCATGGTGAAAACCTCCTGAGGACTACGGAGTTGAGGTGTCCTGGGGGCGGAAAGAGGGCGGCGTCACAGCGGTGTGCGTCGGTCAGTCGACGCGTTCGAGCTCCTCGATCTCCAGCACGATCGTCTGGATGAACAGGCCGGTGGAGCCGGCCTCCATGTCGCTGAACGCGGAGGACTTCACCCAGGCTCCGTAGAAAGCGAACTTCAGCACGTCCTCGCCGAAGTGCCGCTTGATGATCATTCCGTTCTTGCGGACGGTGGAGCCGCCCCGCGTGGTGTCGAGCCGGAAGGTCTGGCGGAACCAGTCGAGGAACCTCTTGTCCTCCGCGCTGCCGTCCACCCTGCGTTCGATCGTCAGCGGCTGGAACGTCCGCTTGGCGGCGGCCAGTTTGTAGACATGGCCGGTGGCGCCGTCGGCCTGTTCGATGGTGTCCAGAGAGCCTTCGCTCAGTCCCGAGATCTTGCTGACTCCCGGACTCACCGTGCCGTCGATCATCATCACGAACTCGTCGGCCCTCAGGCCCTCGTAGAAGTCGCCCACTCTGGGCATGGCTGCTCCTCGAAATTCCGGTGGGGGCTCACGCCTCGCTGACGGAGGCGCCGCTGGGCTGCTGGCCGACGGTGATCACGACGGTCTCGGCGGGACTGTTGGGATACAGATAGACCTCGATGTTCAGCAGTCCCTGCTGCACCTGATCGGGTGGGTTGTTGGTGGCGTCGACGATCACGGTGAACGTCTCCGCCGGGCTGCCCGTGCCGAACGCGCCCAGCCGCCACAGCCCGGTCAGGAACGGGGTGACCGTGCCGAACTTGACCGCGTCCCACAGCGTGTCGCGGTTGGGCTCCTGCCTCACCCAGCGCAGTCCGTCGCGCAGACTGGACTTGACGAAGTTGAACAGCAGCCGCACGTTGACGTACCGCCAGCGCGGGTCGCTGCTGAGGGTGCGGGAGGCATCGATGACGATGCCCTCGCGGGGCAGCGGGCGGATCCCGTTGACGGCCCCGTTGACCACCAGGTCGGTGTGGTCGGCCTCGGAGAGCCGGGTCTCCACGTCGAGCACGCCGAGCAGGTTCGCCTCCTGCCCCGCCGGCGCCTTCCACACTCCGCGTCCGCTTTCGATCCGGGCGAAGACCCCCATGACGTGGCCGGTCGGCGGAATCGACTTGCGCGGGTTGTCGCCGACGCCGATCGGGTCCTGCACGACGATCCACGGTCCGTACAGCGCCCCGTACGACTTCTTCGTCATCAGAGCCTGGCCGTAGGCGACCGCCTGGCCGCCCCCGACGAACCCCTCGGGAACGGCGCCCACGTACATCGCGTCGCCCCGGCCCTCGCAGTAGGCGATGCCCGCCGAGGCGACGGCGGTGTCCGTGCGTTCGGCGCACACGAGCTGGACGTCGTACGGGTCGAAGGCGTGGAAGCCGGTGCGCGCGGACTGGTCGCCGATGAAGTGGTTCGCCGTGGGCAGACCGTCGTTGCCGCCCTCCAGGAGCAGGAACGCGCCCCCGGTGTCGGCGGGCCGGTCGGCGTTGGTGCCCGGCCCGCCGGAGTCGGTGAGCCGCACGAGGCGGGAACCGGTCAGTTCGTGGTTGAGCACGCGGACCGCGTAGTTGGGGCGGTCGCTCTCCATGGTGAGACCGGTGTGGGTCTCGACCACATGCCCGGCGTCGGCGCCCCCCACGGCGACGAGCAGGTCGAACTCGGCGGCGGAGACCGTCACTTTGCGAAGGTCGGTGAAGGCTCCGGGATTCGACAGCGCCGGTGCCCAGGTGACGGCGCCGGTGCTCGCGTTGACGGTGAGCAGCTTCACCTGGACGGGTGCCGTCCCGGCGGTGTCGCCGACGACCACGGTGGTGCCCGCGGTGAGGTCACGCGCCCGCGCCAGGGTGGTGCCGCCGGCCGTCAGGGCCGCCGGGGTGCCCTGGACGGGCTGGGCCATGACGGTGAAGCCGAGGGCGGCGTTGGCCGCGGTGACCTGCAGCGCGCTCCACTCACCGGTCAGCGCGGCCTGCTCCCCGGTGGAGGTCAGCACGAGCTGGTTGGTGCCGGCGCCGCCGATGGCGGCCGTCAGCAGATGGGTCTGCCGGTTGATCGCGTTTCTGATCTCCACCCGGGTCGCGGCGGCCGGGTTGGTGAAGTCCGAGGCGGCGAAGGTGAGTTCGGTGGGCGTGCCGGCACCGTCGATCCGCACCGCGAGTTTCGGGAAGGCCGACATGTCGATGGTGGCGGCGATCACCGACCCGGTCACGAACGCCTTCGCGGTCTCGGCGAGCCGGGTGACCGCCCCGGCGCTGTGCCGCACCCGCACCGCGAGACCGCCGCCCCAGCCGCCGGGGTCCGCCTTGCCTCGGTAACCGGCCTCGACGACCAGGCTCGGGACGTTGCCGGCGCCGTTGAGCGTGCGGGTGGCCGCCACCGCTCCGGTACCGGGAGCGGGGTCGATGATCCGGTTGACGTAGGCGGTGCGGCCTCCGTTGTCGAAGAAGCCCTTCACCAGGTACGCGCCGTAGCCGCTGGTGACATGGCGCCCGAACCGCTCGACGAACTGGGTGAAGCCGGTGATCCGGACCGGTTCGTTCGGTACACCGCGCTGGGTGACGATGTTGAACGCACCGACCGAGACGGCCGCGCCCGTGATCGACGGCGAGCCGGTGCCGTCCACTTCGACGACATTGACGCCGATATTGTTGGCCATCGCTGGGTCTCCTCCTTGGCCGTCCGGGGTGGGACCGCCGGGTCTATTCCTGGTCGGACGGCGCTGTGCGCCGGGCTCGTGCCGGGCTGTGTCGGAGCGCCCGTTTCGGCGGGGCGCCGGAGGCCGACGACTGTTCGTCGACCGGCGGCGCCGCGCTCTGCGGGGCGGATTCGGGCTCGGTGACGCGTACGGCGAGCACCCCTCGGCGGCACAGCTCCCGCACCTGGCCTCTCACCAGGTCCTCGGCCGCGCACCCGACGCGGGCCAGCGGCGACAGCACGACCACCGCGTCCCCGAGATGCAACTCCACCGGCCTGTCACAGGTGTTGACGAGAGTCGTGGCCGCCTCGCCGCCGGTCGTCGACGTCGCTTCGTCCTCGGTCGTCCTGCTCATAGCGCCTCCCACTGGTGGGGTTCGATGCGTACGTCGCTGACCACCTGGACGGGGCCGCCGCCGGTCGCGGCCCGCCGCGCCCCGACCCGGAAGACCAGGACCGGCACCTCTTCCGGCGCGCCGCCGATCCGGTCCGTTCCCGCGAGTCGCACCAGCTCGACCGGCAGCCGCTCACCGTTCACGGCCAGCTCGTCCAGCGGGGCCAGCCGATCGAGCACGGCCTCGATCAGAGCCGCCTGGTCGGCCCGGTCCTGGGCGACGGGGCTGATCGCGTAGTCGAGGTCGAAGGGGTCGCCGTAGTCGGCCAGTCGGGCGCCGCCGTCGGTGTGGGCGACGACCCGCTGCCCGTCGAGTGCCCGCTCCGCGGCGAACTGCGTGTCGAAGTGCACGACGTCCAGGGCGGGCGCGTCCGGCAGGGGTTGGCCGGCGGCGCGTATCGCCACGCCGACCGGGCCGGTGCCGACGGTGATCCCGGACAGCCTCACCAGAAGGGCGTGGTCGGTGTCGGCGAGCAGTTGCGGGCGTACCGCCACCATGTCGTCGAGGTGGGCGGTCAGCGGGGCGGTGGCGTCGACGCAGCGGAGCTGGATCTGGGTGAGCGCGCCGGAGACGGCTGTGTCGAGATCGTCGATGGCCATCCGTACCGTCTCCCAGCGGTGGGGAGCGCGCACGGGCAGCAGCCGGTGCCAGGTGTTGCCGGGATCGGTGAGGGGGCTGCCCGCGGAGCCCAGGCTCAGCTCCAGGAAGAACGGCCCGCCACCCGTACCGGCCCGCCGGTTCGACCGCAGCGACAGCCGCAGCTCCGAGCAGGCGGAGATGTCCAGGGGAGCGATCGTGCGGCGCAGCAGATGTCCGAGGGCTTTTGTCGTCCCTGTGACCCGGCTGCTGACCCCGTCCGGGCCGTAGCCGACGACGGTGGAGTCGTCGCGGATCGCGAGCTCGGTCGACGGGCGGGTTCCGTCCGGCTCCAGCGCCGTCCACTCCTGGGCGGAGTTCATGGCCTCGACGACGACGGCGCTCACCGGGCGGGGCCGTTCGAGTCCATGCACGAGGGAGTGCTTCGGTTGGGCATGGCCGGACTCTCGCAGGGGCCTCGTCACCGGGGCGTCACGCCGGTGTCACCGCCCCCGAACCGCCCGCCCCGGAACCGCCGGCGCCCGGCTGCCCGCCCGACCGGGCGGCCCCCGGCCGTCCCCTACGGCAGTTGCCAGTCCACCGGCTGGGCTCCCTGCTTGACGAGCAGGTCGTTGGCCCGGCTGAACGGGCGTGAGCCGAAGAAGCCTCTGTCCGCCGACATCGGGGACGGGTGGGCGGATTCGATCGAGGGCAGTTCCCCGAGAAGGGGCCGCAGATTGCGCGCGTCACGCCCCCACAGGATGGACACCAGCGGCTTGCCCCGGGCGGCGAGAGCGCGGATCGCCTGCTCGGTGACCTCTTCCCAGCCCTTGCCCCGGTGCGCCGCCGGGCTGCGCGGAGCCGTCGTCAGCGCCCTGTTCAGCAGCAGCACGCCCTGCTTGGTCCACGGCGTCAGATCACCGTTCGACGGCCTGGGCGCCCCCAGGTCGGAGTGCATCTCACGGAAGATGTTCTCCAGGCTGCCCGGCAGCGAACGCACCTCGGGGGACACGGCGAAACTCAGTCCGATCGCCATCCCCGGGGTGGGATAGGGGTCCTGACCGACAATCAGGACACGGACGTCGTCGAACGGCTGCTGGAAGGCCCGCAGGACGTTCGCCCCGGCCGGCAGATAGGTCCGGCCCGCCGCTATCTCGGCCCGAAGGAAGTCGCCCATCGCGGCGATACGCTCGGCCGCGGGTTCGAGAGCCTTCGCCCAGCCCGCTTCGACAAGTTCATGCAAGGGTCGTGGTGCCACGATCCGTCACCCTACTGGCACACACCGGAGCCCACACAAACAGGCAAAGCCCCGGCCGGGAAGTCATCACGTACCGACCGCTTCCGCTCCGTACGTAACTCATCAGACAAAAGCGGACGGATACCGCTCACCTGCCCCCTCCCCGAACAAGGGAGCCCAATAAGCCAGTAACATGCGGCGCCATGAGCTCCCCCACTGGGCCCGCCGGCCTGCCAGTACGAATGCCGCGCCCCCGCCAGCCGGGCCGGCACCGCCGCCCCGAGCCACTGGCGGCTCCCGAGGGGGCGCCTGCGCTCGTCCTCGCGGTGCCGGGTGCGCCCAGCCCCGCCACGCGGAGCCTCGCCGAGGAGGTCGTGAGCATCGCCCGCTCCGAGCTCCCCGGCCTCGACGCCCGCATCGGGTACCTCGACGGTGACGACGCGGAGTTCCCCACGCTCCAGTCCGTGCTCACGCACTCCGCGCAGGAGCGCACCGCCCGCTACGAGCAGGCCCTTGCCGCCGGTGTCGACGTCAAGCAGCCCGAGGGGCCCGTGGCCGTCGTCGTGCCGCTGCTCGCCGGTCCGGACAACGCGCTGCTGCGCCAGGTCCGCCAGGCCGTCATGGAGAGCCGTATCGCGGCCGACCTGACCGATGTCCTCGGCCCGCACCCGCTGCTCGCCGAGGGCCTGCACGTACGGCTGTCCGAGGCGGGCCTCGCGCGCGCCGACCGGGCCCGTCTGTTCACCGTGGCGACCGCCGCGGACGGCATCATCCTGGCCTCCGTGGGCGGCGAGGAGGCCGTGCAGGCGGCCGGTATCACGGGCATGCTGCTCGCCGCGCGGCTCGCCGTGCCGGTGATGGCGGCCGCCCTCGACCAGGACGGCTCGATCGCGGCCATCGCCGAGCAGCTGCGCGCCTCGGGCTCGCAGAATCTCGCGCTCGCTCCCTATCTGATCGGCCCGGAGATCGACGCCGGCCTGCTGGAGGCCGCGGCCAAGGAGGCGGGCTGCGCCTCCTCCGACGCGCTCGGCCCCTACCCGGCCATCGGCAAGCTGGCGCTGGCCAAGTACACGACGGCGCTGGGCATCGCCCCGCAGCAGCCGCAGGGCGCCCCGGTCCGCTGACGCCGACGGCATCCCCGTACGGCGAAGGCATCTGGTACGCCGAAGGGCCCGCTCCTCGCCCGGAGCGGGCCCTCGGCGTGTCCGGCCCGTGGGCCACGTGGGGCGTCGGCTCAGCCGAAGACCACGCAGGAGGCGGCCGGTACGGCGACCGAACCGGCCCGGCGCGGGATGCCGGTGTCTGGGTCGAGGCCGAACCAGGTCACATCCCCGGAGCGCTCGTTCGCGACGTACAGGAAGCCGTCCGAGGCGGCGAGCGCGCGGGGCCAGTGGCCGCCGCACGGCACCGTGTCCACCAGCCGCAGGGCGGCTCCGGCGTCGTCGACGGCGAGCACGGACACGACGTCCTGGCCGCGTGTCGCGGTCCACACGAAGCGTCCGTCGGGCGAGGCGACGATGCCCGAGGGGTAGGCGTCGCCGGCCGGGGCTCCCGCCAGTACCGGCGTCTCACGCAGGGGCGTCAACAGGCCCTCGGCGGCGTCCCAGCGGCAGACGGTGACGGTCGGGGCGAGCTCGTTCAGCACGTACGCGTACGAGCCGTCCGGGTGGAAGGCCAGGTGACGCGGCCCGCAGCCGGGGCGCAGCGCGGTCTCGAGGTGCGGTACGAGGGTGCCGTCGCGCAGGGCGTACACGTGCACGGAGTCCGTGCCGAGGTCGACGCAGACGGCCCATCGGCCGCTCGGGTCGGGCTGCACCTGGTGGGCGTGCGGCTCGCGCTGACGGGTCGGGTGCGGGCCCGAGCCCTGGTGTCGGCGCACGTCGGACGCGGCGTCGGCGAGGGTGCCGTCGGCGTGGACGGGCACCGCGGAGACGCTGCCGGAGCCGTAGTTGGCGGTCAGTACATGCCCGGCGAGGAGAGCGAGGTGGGTGGGCCCGCTGCCGGCGACCGGCACGGGCGGCCCGGCGAGTTCGGGCTTGTCGCCGCTCACCCGGTAGGCGGCGACCGTGCCTTCCACGGTCTCGCTGACCGCGTAGAGCATGCCTCCGTCGGCGGCCAGGGCGAGATACGACGGGTCGGGCAGGTCGTCCGTCGCGCCGAGCACGGTCAGCGCGCCGCTGTCGTCGTCCACGGCGGCGATGAGCACCCCTGGGCCGCCTGCCGCCGTGAACGAGCCGATGAACGCTCGCTGTTGCCCCACTGTCGTCCCCTCCCGGCCACCGGATCGGTCGGGGCGACAGTACCCTATCGGTCTAGACCAATCTCGCGGGCGCGGTAGTCGCTGAAGGGACGCGAGTACCCGGTGCGCAGGGCGCTTATGGGCGCGTACGGGGTTGAGTGGATGCACGGGCGGCGCGACCGGGAGTCGCACGCGCCCCAACGGCGGTTCCCGTTCGGCCGTGCGCGCGGGTGGCGCGGGTCGTGGCCCGCGACGGCCCCGTTCCTCATCCCTTTGTCATCCTGAGAGCCATGAGCACTCTTGGCACCACCGCGGTCATCTTCGATCTCGACGGAACACTCGTGGACAGCGAGCCGAACTACTTCGAAGCAAGCCGGCAGACGCTCGCCGCGTACGGCGTCACGGGTTTCACCTGGGCCGACCAGGAGGAGTCCGTGGGCATCAGCATGCGCGAGACGGTCGCCCTCTGGCGTGAGCGGTACGGGCTGCGCGCGCCGGTCGAGGAACTGCTCGCGGAGAAGAACCGCCGGTATCTGGAGCTGGCCCGGGCCGGCACCTCCGTCTATCCCGAGATGCGGAAGTTCGTGGAGTTGCTGGCGGGGGACGGTGTTCCCATGGCGGTGGCCTCGGGTGCCACGCTGCGAGCCATCGACGCGATCCTGGCGGGTACGGGCCTGGACGCGTATCTGCGGACCGTCGTGTCCTCCGACGAGGTCGCTCGGGGCAAGCCCGCACCGGACGTCTTCCTGGAGGCCGCACGCCGCCTCGACGCGGCCCCCGCGGACTGCGTGGTCCTGGAGGACGCCGCACCGGGCGCCGCCGCCGCGCACGCGGCCGGCATGCGCTGTATCGCGATCCCGTACCTGACAGCACAGGCGGACGCCCCCGAGTTCGCGACGGCGGAGCTGCTCCTGCGGGGTGGCCAACGGGAGTTCACGGCGAGGACGACATACGACTGGCTGGTCCGCAGGGGGTAGGGCCCGGACCGGGCCCGATCCAGCGGCACGACTGCCCGCAGCGGGGTGAGGTGGAACGGGACGCGCGGGCCGTGGGCAACGCCCAGCCGCAGACGCGCGAGCAGCCGCTCCCACTCCAGGGGCGCGGGGAACTGCGCGAAAACCCCCACCGAGCCGCAGACACAACCCAGCCGACCCACCCCACAACGCGGGCCAACCGCTCGGTCGGAGTCGTCAAGTCGGCCTGGGTCGGGTCACCCGTCAGGGCCGTGGTCGAAGTTGTTGTTCGGGGAGGGTCGGGGCCTGTGCTGTGAGCAGGTCGGCGCATTCTGCGGCCAGGCGCCGCATTCCGTTCGTCTCCGCTCCTGCCAGGGCCGCGCGGAGCAGCCCCACCGCCTCGGGGCGGCGGGCGCCGTCCTTCTGGCGCAGGAGGGCCCGGGCCTCGTCCGCTCTCAGGCGGGCCGTCTGAGGTGGGGAGCTGCCGACGACCAGGCGTTCGGCCTGGTGGAAGTGGCCGAGGGCCGTCGCCGTGTCGCCCTCGGCGAGAGCCAGCAGGCCCATGGCGCGTTCCGTCGGGCCGACCAGCACCACAGGCCAGCCCGCCAGCGCGATCCCCGCCGGTCTGCGGGCGAGCGCCTCGCGCAGCACCGGTACGGCGCGCGCGAGTTCGGCGTCATACCCGCCGCGTGCGTCGAGTCCGGCGCAGACCTCCGCGAGGAGGACCAGCGCCGGTACGGACCAGCCGTGCGGCGGCAGGGAGGCGCAGTCGGCGGTCTCGCGGAGGAAGGCGAGCAGGCGGTCGGCCGCCTCGTCATGGTCGCCGACCTCGCAGCGGGCCAGCGCGAACCCGGCCCGCCAGACAGGGAAGTACCCGTGCCGTTCGACGCCGTCGGCGAGCCCCGAGCTGAAGAGCTCAGCCATCCTGCCCTGCTCCCTGAGCAGCCAGTACACCTGGCCCAGCCGGGTCTGCAGCAAGGTGTCGGCGGGTACGGCGAGGTCCGCCTCCAGGCCCGCGACGATCTCCCGCGACTCGCCGAAGATCCAGTCGGTGGCGGAGTCGAACCGGCCGCACCACAGGTCGAGCAGGGTGTCCAGGGTGCACTGCTGCCAGCGCGCCAGGGTGCTGCGCGTACGGGCCGCGTGCCTGCGGTGTTCGGCGACCGTTCCCGTGGCGCCGTGGACGCGGCCGACGCGGAGCTGGTCGATGGCGAGCGCGACGAGGGACTCGCCGAGGAAGTACGGGGAGCGGGCGCGCAGGGCGCAGTCCCGCAGCCGGAGGGAGATGGTCAGCGATTCGATGGCCGGGACGAAGTCATACAGGCCCCACCGGCACTCGGTGAGCACCTCGCAGCGTGTCTCGTCGTCCTGGCCGCCGGTGGCGAGCCCCTCGAGGGTCCGCCGGGCCAGGTCGGCGCCGCGTTCGGGCCCGGCGCCCGGCCAGGCGGTGTCCTCGCTGACGGACATGGAGAGCTTCTTTGCCAGATGCGCGCCGAGCCGCAGCCGCATCCCGGCCGCCTCACTGCCCTCGCGCGTCCTGAGCGCGGCGAGGGTTTCCCGTACGAGGTGCAGGAGTTCGTGGTCGACGCGGCCGGGGTCGGACCAGCGACGGGCCCGCCGTACGACGGCCACGGCCTGTGCCTCGGGGTTGTCCGCGCCCCACTGGTACGCCTGGCGGTAGTACGCGTCCGCCTCCTCCATGCGCCCGGCCAGGTAGCTGGTGTCGCCGCGGTGCAGCAGCCGGTCGAACTCGGCGCCGTATCGGGAGGGTTGGGCCGCGGTGGCGACGGCGGTGCGGGGCGACGACGTGCGCCGGGCCGAAGTCGCCCGAGCGGGCGGTACGTCGGCGGTGTCGCCGCGTAACTCGGCTGCCAGGTCGAGGAGTTGTCCCTTGGCGTCCAGTGCGTCGTCGCATCCTTCGGCGAGTTCGCGGGTGACCCGGCGATGACCGTTCTCGATACGGCTGAGGTAGCCCCGGCTGCAGTGCACGAGCCCAGCCAGATCGGCGAGGGAGAGTCCGGCGGCGAGGCGTCGGCGTCGTAACTCCCGGCCGAACCGCACCGATTCCCCGGACTCCCCCGACTCCCCCGGTTCCCCGGATTCTCCTGTTTCCCGCGTCACGCCGTTCGCCGTGTCGTCCATGCGACCCCCAACTGCATGCATTCGCCCGCTTGTTGCTCGGTGTTGCCAAATATGCCCTGGCAACACCGGATCTCTCCCCTTGTCGGCGAGTTCGGACAAAGCTGACCCAAAAGGCGTACGGAGCGTCCCGTCGAACGTACGGAGAAAACATTGAGGATCAGATTGGGGACTCTCTCCCGCCTTCCGTGTCTTCCCTGTCTCCTCGGTACTGGTCCGAGGTATCGAGGCGGAGGTCCCGGGTGCTCCACGGGGGTGGGCACCTGGGGCCTCCACATCCGGATTCCGGGGGCAGAGCCGTGCGTTGTCCGGTGAGACATCCGATCGTCCTGGTCCCGGGCATCCTGGGCAGTGTCCTGGACGGGCCGACGGGCCCGCTGTGGGCGCCGGGCAAGCCGTTGCTCCAGTCCCTGGCGGAGCTGAGGGATCCGGACACCGCCCGGCATCCGCTGACGCTGCCCGGTGACACCTCGTCGGTCAGGGCGTCACGGCTGTTTCCCGACGTCGCCGTGTTGCCGGGCCTGTCGCGGACCAAGGGGTACGCGCGGACCGTCGACTGGGTGCGCGGGCACTTCGCCGTGACGGACGGTCCCGGCGGTGGGCTGCTGACGTTCCCGTACGACTGGCGGCTGGACAACCGGGTGCACGCCCGCAGGCTGGCCGAGACGATCGATTTGCACGTCGCCGAGTTCCGGGAGCGGACCGGCGCAAGAGACGCGAAGGCCGTCGTCATCGCCCACGGCATGGGTGGTCTCATCGCCCGCTACTACGTCGAGGTGCTGGGCGGCTGGCGGGACTGCCGGGCGCTGATCACCCTGGGCACCCCGCACCGCGGCTCGGTGCGCGCGCTGGACACGCTCACCGGCGGCTTCCGGCCGCTGCCAGGCGTACGGAGCCTGGCGCGAGGGTTCCCCTCGGTGCACCAGCTTCTGCCGGTCTACTCGGTCATCGACACCGGGGCGGGCCACATCCGGATCGAGGACGCGGCGCCGCTGCCGGGGGTGCGCCGGGATCTGGTCGGCGACGGCCTGGGCTTCCACCGGGAGATCGCGGCGGCAGCGGCGTACAACGCCGAGAACTTTCCGGCGTACGCGCACCAGCATGTGACGCTGCCTCTCGTGGGCACCCGGCAGAGCGGCACACTCCAGTCGGCGCGCTGGAACGGCCACGGGGTGGTCTGCTCGGCCGAGCCGCCGGGAGCGCTGGTGCCGCCGGTTCTGGCGGACGGGGACGGTGTGGTCCCCCGAGTGTCGGCGATGCCGCCCGCGCTGCCGGAGGATCGCTGCCGGTTCGTTCCGGCGGCGCACAGCGCCCTTCAGTCGCCGCGCGTACTGACCGGCCAGCTCCTCGAACCCCTGGTCCGTCTCCAGTCGCCCGGGCCGCTGGACGTGGGCGGGGCGTCGGATTCGGTCGCGCGGGTGGCGCCGCCGGCCATCAGCAGCGAGGTCGAGGACGCGTACGTCGACACGGGGCCGGCGGTTCTGCGTGCCCGGGTCGTGGGCGGCGGACGGCCGCCGCGGCGGTTGCTCGCCGCGGTGACACGGGAGGACGGTGAGAGGGTTTCTCTGGTGCTGGGGGAGGTGGCCGCCGGGCGGTATGAGGGGCGGGGTGTGCTGCCGGTCGGGCTGTACGACGTCGAGATCGCAGCGGAGTCGGGTTCGCCTGTGGCGGACCCGGTTCAGGACTGCTTCGCGGTGCTGCCTGGCGCCGGGGGGGTAGACGGTTTTCGGGTGCGGGCCGGTGGGGGCTTGTCGCGCAGTTCCCCGCGCCTCTGACGACGTCCGGTCCGGGCGAATCTTCAGGGCTCGGTCCTTCTTAGCGGCCGCGGCGGGGTTTGTTCTGGCGGGTGCTGTTGGATCGGGGGTTTTTGCCTGTTGCTCTGCCCTTTGTTGCTGTGGTGTTCGGGGTTTTCCTGGGCTTGGGCTGTTTGGGCTGGGGTTCTTCGCGGCGGCCGCGTGAGCTGTTGACCGTGCGGCCCCGCACGATGCCGATGAAGTCCTCGACCAGGTCGGTCGTGCGGTTCTCCGGCCACGACAGGGCGACCTGGGACTCGGGCGCGTCCGTGACCGGGCGGAAGGTGAGGTCCCTGCGGTGGTGGAGGCGGGCGAGGGACTGGGGGACGACGAGGACACCGATCCCGGCCGCCACCAGCTCGATGGCGTCCTCGGTGGTCGCGGGGCGCTCGAGCGCGGGGCGGCCGGGGAGGTTCTCCCAGGCGAGGGTGTCGTCGAGAGGGTGCAGCACGATCTCGTCGGCGAGGTCCTCGGCGGTCACCTCGTCGACGGCGGCCACGACATGGTCCTTGGGGACCACGACCACCGAGGTCTCGGTGTAGAGAGGGATCGCGCTGAGCACCGTACGGTCGACCGGCAGCCGTACGAGGCCCGCGTCGGCGTCTCCGGTCAGCAGCAGAGCGCCGACGTCGGCGGCGGGCACCTGGAGCAGGGTCAGGGGGACGTCGGTTCGCCGCTCGTTCCAGATCCGCACCCACTTGGCGGGGATCACTCCCGGGACGTACGCGAGCCGAAACGCGGGGGAATCTTCCGAGCCAGTCACCGCGCCAGGCTACCTGCCCCGTCCGTCGTGGTCGGCGCCGGTTCATACGCTCGATATTCTTGACCGCATGACGACGCACCAGACCTCCCAGACCATGAAGCCCGCGACCGCGGCGAAGAAGCTGGGTGTGTACCTCCAGGCCACCCCCGCGGAGTTCCAGGAGGGTGTCGTCACGCGCGCCGAGCTGACCGCGCTGCAGGCCGACCCGCCGGCCTGGCTGCGCGACCTGCGGCGCGACGGCCCGCACCCCCGTCCCGTGGTCGCGTCGAAGCTGGGCGTCTCCATCGCGGGGCTGGCCCGCGGCGGGGTCACCGAGGCCCTCACCACCGAGCAGATCGACGCCCTGAAGCAGGACGACCCCGAGTGGCTCCGCAAGGAGCGCTCCGTGCACGTCGACGTGCGCAAGGAGGCTGCGCGCGTCAAGGAGCTGCATCAGGACCAGCAGGCGAAGCGGCAGCAGCAGGGTAGGTAGGACGGTTCCCGGGAGACCGGACGCGCCCGTCGGTGGTCCCGACGTGCGCGGCGCCTCCGTCTCGCCGATCATTGTCTCTGCCGTACGGCAAGCGCCACGACGACGAGAGGTGCGGTGGCCATGGACGCTTACCGGCCGCTGCTCTTCGACGACGTCGAGGCGCTGCTCGCCGGGCCGGCCGCCGGGGACCTGCCGCGGCTGGTCGGGGAGTACGGGCTGCTGCGTCAGCTCGTCGAGGGCACGGCCGCCGGGATCGTCATCCTCGACACGGAGCTGCGCTTCCTCTACGTCAACCCGCACATGGTCCGGATCAGCGGCCTGTCGGAGCAGGAGCTGCTGGGGCGGACGCTGGCCGAGGCGTCGCCGGACGTCGACCGGCCCGAGGGCGTGCTGCGACAGGTGCTGTACGACGGGCAGCCCCGTGAGCTCGTCGGGACGGGGCACACCCGCGCGGACTCGCCCTTCACCCGCCGTGCCTTTCACGCCACCTACCACCGGCTCCAGGACGAGCGGGGCCGCGTTCTCGGACTCGCCGGGATCTTCCTGGAGATCAGCGCCCCGCAGCAGCACGTCGACGAGCTGGAGCGCGCGCACCGCCGGATGACACTGCTGGACACGGCCACCGCGCGCATCGGGACCACCTCGGACGTGCAGGCGACCTGCGTCGAGCTGGCCCGGTTCATGGTGCCGGACCTGGCGGACGCGGCCGGTGTCGAGCTGAACCTCGAGGGGAAGGCCGGCCCGCACCTGCCGCCCCCGGGAGTGCTGCGGCTGCGCCGGGCGGCCCTCGCGGCGGTGCCCGGCATCAAGGACGCCGTGCTCGCCCTGGCCGGTGTCGGCGACATCCTGGACTATCCGCCGGGCACCGAGATCCGCGCGTGCCTGGACGCGGGGCTCCCCTGGCTGAGCAACGGTGTCCCTGGGCAGGAGCAGCAGTCCGGAGTGGTGCATGCGGACGGGGCCGACGCATACCAGGGCCTCGGCATCCACTCTGTTCTCGTACTGCCCCTGATCGCGGGCAGGCGCCCGCTGGGCACCCTCTCCCTCGTGCGGGCGTTCGACTCCCCCGGTTTCACGGTCGACGACGTGTCGGTGGCCCTCGAGCTGGCGCAGCGGGCCGCCGGCGCCCTGGAACGGGCCGCCCTGCACACCCGTGAGCACAGCATGGCCCTGGAGCTCCAGCACGCGCTGCTCACCGACATCTCCGGGCCCCCGAACCCGCGCGCACCGACCGCGTTCCGCTATCTTCCCGCCGACGACGTGGCCCTCATCGGAGGCGACTGGTTCGACAGTCTGCCCCTGCCCGACGGGCGGAACCTGCTCGTCATCGGGGATGTCATGGGGCACGGGGTCGAGGCCGCCGTCGCCATGAGCCACTATCGCTCCGCGCTGCGCGCCCTGGCCCTGGCGGGCCTTCCCCCGCACCTGGTGCTCACCCACGCCGATCGCACGGTCGCCGACTCCGGGTTCGACCGGGTCGCCACCTGTCTGCTGGCCCTGGAGGACCCCGTCCACCGCACGGTGTCCTACGCGAACGCCGGTCACCTCCCGCCCGCCGTCCTCTCCCCGGACGGCAGGGTCGCCCTCGTCGACGTCCCGTCCGGCCCGCCCCTGGGCACCGGATTCGGCAGCTACACGACGCTGACCCACCCGACGGTCCCGGACTGTGTGCTCCTGCTCTACACGGACGGCCTGGTGGAGCGGCGCGGCGAGGACATCGACGTGTCGCTGCGCCGCCTCACCCGGCTGCGGCTGTCCCCGCGCGCCTCCCTGGACGTCATCCTCGACGACGTTACGGCCCAGCTCGCGGACGCCCCCGCCGAGGACGACATCGCCGTGCTGGCGGCCCGTTCCCGGGCGAACTGACGGCTGGGGACTACGAGGTCGGCTGAGGGCGCCACCCTGGCGAAAGGGTGACGCCCTCGGAGCGGCCGGAAGTGGCGCTCGGCCGTGCTAGTCGGTGAACTCCACCGCCGTGGGCCGGCGTGAGGCCGCCATCGCCTCGTCGACGTCCGTCAGGGGACGCAGCCGGTAGCTGTACGAGTAGTCGCGGCCCGCGAACAGCTTGTACTCGTCGTGGGTGTGCGCGCCCCAGCTGTTGTCGCCGCCGACGCCCATCTGGCGATGGCTCACGCGCAGGACGACCTCGTCGCGCGGGGTGAGCTGGTAGTCGTGGCGGGCCCCGACCGACAGGTCCTCCGGGGTGAAGTGCGAGGCGTTGACCTCGAGGAGCGGCTCGGCACTGACCAGCAGGCCGGTGCCCTTGCGGTCCGTCAGGGCGATCCAGCGGACGTCGGTCTTGTTGCCGTTCTCCTGCGGGCGCAGATAGCCGCTCCACTGCCCGTCGACGGTGCCGGAGTAGAGGCCCACATCGGTGGAGTTGTTGCGGTCCCAGTGGTTCTCCTCGGGGCCGCGGCCGTAGTAGTGCAGCCGGTCGAGGCGGCCGGGCAGGAGGAGGATGTTGCCGACCTCCGGGATGTACGGCAGCGAGGCGGCACCCGGGTGCAGGGTGTTGTCGACCTTGATCTCACCGTTGCCGAAGACGGTGTAGGTCGTGGTGTACGTCGATGCCGGTGTCGTGGGCAGGGTGCCGGCGACCTTGATCTCGACGGCCCGGTCCCGCAGAGCGCGCACGCTCACACCGGTCACGGCCCGCCGGGTACCCGCGTCGCGCCAGATCTGGTTGCGGGTGTGCTGGCCGTTACCCCGGTCGTTGTCGGTGGGCGCCCGCCAGAAGTTGGGGGTGGGCCCGGCCTCGATCAGCTGGGTACCGCCTGCCTTGTACGAGGTGATCACGCCGGTCGCCTTGTCGACGGTGACCGAGAAGGCCTTGCCCCTGACGGTGACCGACGTGTCGCCGTCCTCGTGGCGCAGTGCCGGGACCCTGGTCAGCGGCCTCGGCGTGACGGCGGGGCTTGCCGCGTCGAGGGCGAGTTGCTGCCGGGCCACCTCGAAGCCGGCCTTGGCCCACTTCGTGCTCTGCCTGGTGGTGAAGGACAGTTCCAGGAAGTACTCCGCGCCCGGCGCCGGGTCGTCCGGCAGTTCGAAGGGCACCGTGATGGTCTTGCTGGACAGGGGCGCCACGTCCAGTTGGGCCCGGGTCAGCTTGCCGCGCCGGACCACGCTTCCGTCGGCGACCAGTTCCCAACGTCCGTCGAATTCACGGAGGTTGGTGAAGAGGTACTCGTTGGTGAGGGTGACCGTGCCCGGTGCCGAGCCCGCCGCGATCTGCACCGCCTGGTAGATCCGCTTGACCTCGGCGGACTTGCCGGTGAGCCGGCGGTCGGCGGTGATGATGCCGTCCCCGGCGAAGGCCCCGTCGTTGGGGTTGTCGCCCCAGTCGCCGCCGTAGGCGTAGAACGTCTTGTCGCGGGGCTTCTTCTCGGTGAGGCCGGCGGTGGCGGCGTCGAACCAGAACCGTACGCCCTCGTCACCGGCCCCACGGCTCTCGGAGGCGAGCTCGGCTGCGGTCAGCGCGCGGGCGTAGACGCGGGCCCGGCGAATGGTGCCGCTGAACTCGCGGGTGGGGTTGTCGATGTCGGTGGCCAGCGCGAGGGAGGCGGTGTTGTTGCTGGGCCGCTGGGTGGTGTTCTTGGTGGCCCGCACCACGCCGTCGACGTGGAGGGTCAGGGTGCCGGCCGCCGCGTCGAAGACACCGGCGATGTGGTGCTCCTTGCCGGTCCAGTCGGCGGGCAGCGACCAGTACGCGCTGATCCACTGGCCGCCGCCGTAGATGAAGAACTCCAGGCCCCGGTCCGACTGCTTCAGGGCGTACTGGGTGTCGCCCTTGGCGATGACGGGCTGGTGGTAGCCGAGGAAGTGCGGGGTGATCCACGCCTCCAGCGTCAGGGAGCCGGTGAGGTCGAGGCTCTTGTCGCGGGCGAAGACGGTGCCGCCGGAGACTCCCTGGTCGCGGGTGAAGGTGCCGGCGGGGGCGATGATCTCGCCGTGGAGCGCGTTGGGCCCGGTTTCGGTGAGCAGCTTGCGCGTCGGGGTGGGCCAGCTGAGGGCCTGGTCGACGAAGTCCCAGATCCAGCCGCCCTGGAGGACCGGGTAGCGGCGGACGAGGTCCCAGTACTTCTTGAAGTTGCCGTTCGAGTTCCCCATGCCGTGCGAGTACTCGATCATCACGTAGGGCCGGGTGTCGTTGGTGTCCTTGGCCCGTTGCTCGACGCGGGCGGGACTGTCGTACATCTCGGAGCGGATGTCGCTGATCCCGGGGCGGTCGTCGCCCTCGTACTGGATGACCCGGGTGGTGTCGTAGGAGCGGATCCAGTCGTACATGGCGTTGAACGTGGTGCCGCCGCCCGCCTCGTTGCCGAGGGACCAGATGACGACCGAGGCGTGGTTCTTGTCCCGGTGGACCATGTTCTGGGCGCGAGCCACACATGCCGTGGTCCACTCGGCGTGGTTGCCGGGGTACTCGCCGCGGACGCCGTGGGTCTCGAGGTTGGTCTCGTCCACGAGGTACAGGCCGTACTCGTCGGCGAGTTCCAGCCATAGGGGGTTGTTCGGGTAGTGCGAGGTCCGGACGGTGTTGATGTTGAGCCGTTTGATGATGCCGATGTCCTCGACCATGTCGGCGCGGGTGAGGGCCGAGCCATGGACGGGGTGCATCTCGTGCCGGTTGGTGCCCCGGAAGGAGACCGGCTTGCCGTTGATGCGCATCAGCCCGTCCTTCAGGGCGAACTCGCGCAGGCCCACCCGGTGGGAGAGGGTCTCGATGACCTTGCCCGCGGGGTCGCGCAGCCGGAGCACGGCGGTGTAGAGGTTCGGGTGTTCGGCCGACCACAGACGCGGCGCGGGCACGGCCTTCGCGGCCTGTACGGACTTCTCCTCGCCGGCGCCGAGCCCGACGGTCTGCTGGAGCGGACGCGACCAGACGGGGTGCCCGCCGGCGTCGTACAGCTGGGTCTCGACGGAGTACTGGCCGGCGCCCTTGCCTCCGTAGTCCCGCACGTTCGCGGTGACCGACAGTTCGGCGGCCGTGTAGTCGTCGCTCAGCGGGGTGTCGAGGCGGAAGTCGCGCAGGCGTACGGCGGGTGTCGAGTAGAGGTAGACCGAGCGGAAGATGCCGCTCAGCCGGATCATGTCCTGGTCCTCCAGCCAGTCGCCGTCGGAGTAGCGGTAGACCTCCACGGCTATCTGGTTGGCGCCCGGCTTCAGGTACGGGGTGATGTCGTACTCGGAGGGGTCGTAGGAGTCCTCGTGGTAGCCGACGAGTGTGCCGTTGATCCATACGTAGTGGGCCGATTTGACGCCCTCGAAGTGGAGGAACGTACGGCGTCCCGCCCAGTCGCGCGGGAGGGTGAAGGTGCGGCGGTACTGGCCCACCGGGTTGTGGCGGGTCGGGGCGGCCGGCGGCTGCGCCTCCTCGCCCCGGCCGTTGGCGCCCCACCAGGGGTAGTCGATGTTGACGTAGATCGGGCTGTCGTACCCGTGCAGCTGCCAGGCGGACGGGACGGGAATGGTGTCCCAGGAACGGTCGTCGACGTCGGTGCGGTAGAAGTCCTTCGCCCGGTCGTCGGGACGGTCGACGTACGCGAACTTCCAGGTGCCGTCGAGGCTCTGCCGGTACGGGGAGTGGGTGCGGTCGGCGGCGAGGGCCTGTGCGACGGTCGCGTAGGGCATCAGCGTGGTGTGCGCGGGTTCGGTGCCGACGCGGAAGACGTCGATGTGGCCGTTCCACTCTGGGGTGGCCTCGGCCGTGCCCGCGGCGGTGGCCCGGTGGGCGGCCGCCGTGCCGGACAGGGCGAGCGCGCCGAGAACGGCGGCTCCTCCTTCCAGCAGACGGCGGCGGCTGACGGCGAACTCGTGGGGGTGCGGCATGACCGTGGCCTTCCTCGGTACGACTGTGCGATGCACGGACTGAGGGCGCGTCAGATCATGTTCGTTACTGTTGACAAACCGACCCGGAATCCGGCAGCGCTGTGGTCATCGGTGGCGGCTCAATCCACCTGGGCGGTGCGGGAGTTGCTATGGGGTCAGCACACAACTGCTGGTGACAGTGGGAGCTGCCGAGCCAGGCTCACCCTAGGACTTCGAACACAGCCTAAGCAAGAATCTTGTAGGACTCTGTTTGATCCTGATGACTCGACAGGACTTCCCTGGTACGCGTGCGTTGGTCCAGGCCCCGGCCGCTCGGATGTCGGACAGGGTGGACGACATGGCGGCCGGGCACGGGCATCCTGGGGTGCGACGACGTCCGGGGGCGCACCGCACGCGCTCCTGGGAGAATCGTCAGCCCCGGCGGGAGGAACGGCATGACCAGCGTCGACGTGCACCAGCATCTGTGGACCCCCTCGCTGGTGGCAGCCCTGCGCGCCCGCCGCGAACCGCCGTTCCTGGACGGCTGGACCCTGCACCTCCACGGCGAGCCGCCCTTCGACGTCCCGCCCGCCGACCACAACATCGCCGGCCGCGCCGAACTCGCCGCCGCCGACGGCCTCGGCCGGGTGCTCGTCTCACTGTCTTCCCCGATCGGCGTGGAGTGGCTGCCCGCCGCCGCGGCCCGGCCCCTGCTGGACGCGTATCACGAGGGCTCGGCGGCCCTTCCGGAACCGTTCAGCGCGTGGGCCGCCGCCTGTGTGCGGGACGTCGACGCGAACGCGACGGCCAAGGACCTCGACCGCGGGTTCGCGGGCCTCCAGCTCCCGGCGAACGCCCTTGCCGACGCGGCCGGTTACGCCCGGTGCGCCCCGCTCCTCGACCTGCTCGAGGAGCGCGGCCTGCCGTTGTTCGTCCATCCCGGACCGGCGCCGGCCGAGTCTGCGGGACCGGGCTGGTGGCCGGCGATGGTTCCCTACGTCCAGCAGATGCACGCCGCCTGGTTCGCTTTCCGCGCCTTCGGCCGGCCCCGCCATCCCGGCCTGCGCGTGTGCTTCGCCCTGCTGGCCGGGCTCGCCCCGCTGCACGGGGAGCGCTTCGCCGCCCGGGGCGGTGGCGCGGAGGCGGACGTGGACCCGGGCGTCTTCGTCGACACGTCGTCGTACGGCCCTCGCGCCGTCGACGCGACCGTCCGGGCCCTGGGCGCCGAGGCCGTCGTCCAGGGCTCGGACCGGCCTTACGCGCAGCCGCCGCTGAACCCCGGGTTCGGTCTGGGGGGTGCGGCCGCGTACGCCTTCCGGGTCGCCAATCCGCGGCGGCTGCTCACCGGGAGATGACCCGGGGCACCTGAGGTTCTACGGCCCTGCGCCCCGGCTCACCTCACGCTCACCTCGCGCTCACGCAGGCCGTGGGGGTCGACCACCTCGCGGATGAGCCGCAGTTCGGTCTCGTCGGGCAGCCGGGTCGCGGGGGCGCGGTTCGCGTCGAGTTCGAAGCCGGTGTTCGCCTGCACGTCCGCCGCGGTGACGCCGGGATGCAGCGAACGTACCCGCAGCCGTCCGTCGTCCCCGTAGTCGAGGACCGCGAGGTCGGTGATCACCACGCCCAGGTCGTGGAAGCGCAGCCCTTTCGTGCCGCGCGCCCGGTCGTTGCCCACCCCGCAGACCACGTCGACCTTCTCGACGAAGACCTTCGGGGTGTGTCTGGCCACCCAGTAGTCGGTGCGGTGGTTGGCCGTGTTGCCGGGAGCGCCCCGTACGCCGATGAGTTGGCGGGTGGGGCGACGCCAGTCGCCGATGAGGGAGATGTTCTGGTTCCCGTACCGGTCGATCTGGCTGGCGCCCATCATGCTCTGCCGCCGGCCGCTGGCGACGACGTCGAAGACCCGCCGATAGGGCACCCAGCCCTCGACGACGCCCCCGTCCGCCGCTGTCCGGCCGAGCGGTGGCGGATCGCTCATGAAGTAGGCCTCGCCGTCGGTCAGTACCAGGTCCGGGCTGGTCGTCAGGCGGGCGAGCCGCGCCCCGATCGAGGGCAGCACACCGGCCGTGTGCGCGAGCACCTCCCCGGCATCGCGCCACGCGTCGGCGCAGGCGGCGGCGCACACCTCGGCCCGGGTGATCTCCGTCATCGCCCCTCCCCCTGTTCTTCGCGGTGGGCGTGGAACTCGGCGACGGCCTCGTGGTAGGCCTGTTCGTCGCCGTCGAGGAAGGTCTTGTGGAAAAGCTTCCAGGAGTCGGCGTCGCGCGCCGCCGACGCGTAGTGCGCCTGGAAGGCCTCGTCCCGCGCGTAGTCGGGTGCGCAGGAGGTGAAGTGGGCACCACGGGGTGTCTCGATCACGCCGTTGACGAAGAGCCGGCTGATCAGCAGTGACTGGGCCGGTCCGGCGGCGAGCAGGTCCGCCGGCTCCACGATCCGCTCGGTGCTGACGTAGCAGCGGTCGGCCGCCATCGCGAACAGATCGTCGAAGTACGGGTCCGGGCCGAGGTACTGGGCGTTGCCGGCCCGGTCGGCGCGGTTGACGTGCACCAGGGCCACGTCGAGCCGCAGCGCCCGCATCGCGACGTACTCCTCGTCGGCGTACGGCGAGGCGATCGTCACCAGGTCGGGGTTCATCGTGAGGACGTCGGAGCCAAGGCCGGCTCGGGTCGGCAGGAAGGACAGCCGGCTCGCGGCGGCCCGCAGACCGGTGACGAACATGCCCTCGTCGTACTCGGCGGTCTCCACGCCGCCCCGCTCGCGCACGGCGCGGAAGTGCGGGTCGAGGGCGATGCTGTCCAGCGAGACGAAGCCGTAGACCAGCTTGCGGACCCGGCCCGCCGCGCACAGCAGCCCCACGTCCGGCCCGCCGAAGGTGACCACGGTCAGGTCGCGCACGTCCGTGCGCAGGAGTTGGCGTACCAGTGCCATCGGTTTGCGGCGCGATCCCCACCCGCCGACACCGATCGTCATGCCCGACTCGACGGTGCCCGCGAAGTCCGCCAGGGACATCGACTTGTCACCCATCAGTTGTTCCTCCCGCGCCGCCACCCGTTCGGAGTCTTACCTAGCAAACAATTGTTAGGTTACGTTGGCTCGACCGACAACCCCTCGTCGACCGACAACCCCTCGGCAGCCGGGACTCACCGCCCCGGCGCGCGGCGCGACAACGCGAGAAGGAGATCCGGCATGAGCGCCCCCACCGCCCCCGTCCATCCCGCCCTGCACACCGCGCTGTGCGACCTGGTCGGCGTCCGCTACCCGATCGTGCAGACCGGCATGGGGTATGTGTCCGGCCCGGAGCTGACGGCGGCCACCGCGGCGGCGGGTGGGCTGGGCATCCTGGCCAGTGCGACGCTCTCCCTCGACGAGACCAGGGACGCCGTCCGCGCCGTCCGGGAGCGCACCGACGCGCCGTTCGGCGTGAACATGCGCGGCGACTCCCCCGATGTCCTGGAGCGCGGCGCCCTCCTGGTGCGCGAGGGCGTGAAGATAGCGTCCTTCGCTCTCGCGCCCCATGAACGCGTTGTCCGCGAACTCAAGGACTCCGGGCTGGTCGTCATCCCGTCGGTCGGCGCGCGCCGCCATGCCGAGAAGGTGCAGGCGTGGGGGGTGGACGCGGTCGTCGTGCAGGGCAGTGAGGGCGGCGGTCACACCGGGGGCGTACCCACCTCGATCCTGCTGCCGCAGGTCGTGGACGCCGTAGACATCCCGGTCGTCGCGGCCGGCGGGTTCCGCGACGGGCGGGGGCTGGTCGCCGCGCTCGCCCAGGGGGCCGTGGGCATCGCGATGGGCACACGGTTCCTGCTGACCAGCGACAGCACCGTGCGTGACTCCGTCAAGGCCGAGTACCTCAAGCGGGGCGTCGCCGACACCGTCGTCACCCCAGTCCTCGACGGGATACCCCAGCGGGTACTGCGCACGGAAGCGGTGGAACGGCTCCTGCGGGAACGGGCACCCGCGCGACTGGTCCGTTCCCTGCGGCACGCCGTCACGTTCCGGAAGATCTCCGGCACCTCATGGGCCGACCTGGTCCGCGAAGGGCTCGCCATGCGGCGCGGTCACGAACTGGGCTGGTCCCAGGTCGTGATGGCGGCGAACACCCCGATGATGCTGCGCGCGAGCATGGTCGACGGCCGGACGGACCTGGGCACCCTCGCCTCCGGCCAGGTCGCGGGCGTCATCGACGACCTGCCCAGCTGTGCCGAACTCGTCGAACGCATCGTCATGGAGGCCGACGCCGTCCTCACCCGACTGACCACCGGCGGAGCAAAACGGTGACCACGGCCGACCGCCCCCCCGACACTGGGAGAACCCATGGGCACCGACATCATCAAGGCCACCGTGGACGGGCGCGGGATAGCCGAGGTCGTCGTCGACTGTCCGCCGGTCAACGCCCTCCCGGTGGGAGGCTGGTACCAGCTGGCGCGGACGGTCGAACGGCTCGGCCGCGACCCGGACGTACGGGTGGTGCTGCTGCGCGCCGAGGGGCGCGGTTTCAACGCCGGTGTGGACGTCAAGGAGTTGCAGGCCGACACCGGTCATGCCGCCGTCATCGGGGTGAACCGGGGCTGCTTCGCCGCGTTCGCCGCGGTCTACGACTGCGCGGTGCCGGTGATCACCGCGGTCCACGGCTTCTGTCTGGGCGGCGGGATCGGCCTGGTCGGCAACTCGGACGTGATCGTCGCCGCCGAGGACGCCTACTTCGGGCTGCCCGAGGTGGACCGGGGTGCGCTGGGCGCCGCGACGCATCTGTCCCGTCTCGTCCCTCAGCACAGGGCCAGGGCGATGATGTACACCTGCGCCACCGCGTCCGCCGCCGAACTGCACGCTTTCGGTTCGGTGTTCGACGTGGTCCCGGCCGACCGGTTGCGGGACCGGGCCCTGGCGGTCGCCGCCGACATCGCCGGGAAGAACCCGGCGGTGATCCGCGCCGCCAAGGAAGCCTTCAACGGAATCGACCTGTGGGACGTCAAGCGCAGCTACCGCTACGAACAGGGTTTCACCTTCGAGATCAACCTCTCGGGGATCGCCGCCGAGGTCCGCGACACCTTCGGTGGCCGTACGGACGGGGAAGGATGAGCCGTGGATCTCACCTGGAGCCCCGAGGAGGAGTCATTCCGGCAGGAGGCACGGGAGTGGCTCGCGGCGAACGTGCCGACGACTCCGCTGCCGTCCGGTGACACCCGCGAGGGGTTCGCCGCCCATCTGGAGTGGGAACGGGCGCTGTTCGAGGCCCGCTGGTCGGTCGTGTCCTGGCCCGAGGCGTACGGCGGCCGGGACGCCTCGCTGTGGCAGTGGCTGGTCTTCGAGGACGAGTACCACCGGGCCGGCGCACCCGCCCGGGTCACCCAGAACGGCATTTTCCTGCTCGCTCCGACCGTCTTCGCGTTCGGTACGCAGGAGCAGCAGCGGCGCATCCTGCCGAGGATGGCCGCCGCCCAGGATCTGTGGGCGCAGGGCTGGTCGGAGCCCGGAGCGGGCAGTGACCTCGCCGGCATCCGCAGCCGGGCGGTCCGTGACGAGACATCCGGTGGTTGGCGGCTGACCGGCCAGAAGACCTGGACGACCCGGGGCGCCTTCTGCACACACCTGTTCGGTCTGTTCCGTACGGATCCGGAGGCGGAGCGGCATCGAGGGCTCACGTACTTCCTCGTTCCGCTGGACGCGCCCGGGGTGACGGTCCGCGGTTTCGAACGCCTCGACGGCGACGAGGGGTTCGCCGAGGTCTTCCTCGACGACGTGTTCGTGTCGGACACCGAGGTGCTCGGCGGGGTCGGGGAGGGCTGGCGGGTCGCGATGGCGACGACCGGGTCCGAGCGCGGGCTGACGCTGCGCTCCCCAGGACGTTTTCTGCACACCGCCGACCGGCTGCTCGACCTGGCGCGGGCCAACGGGGCAGAGGCGGGGTTGGGGGTGGCGCATCGGGACCGGGTCGTGCAGTCGTGGATCGAGGCCCAGGCCTACGAGTTGTTCACCCTGGAACAGGTCACCTCGATCGTCGAGGGGCGGCAGGTCGGCGCCGAGTCCAGCCTGAACAAGCTGTTCTGGTCCCAGCTCGACATCGCCCTGCACGAGAGCGCCGCCGAACTGCTCGGGCCCGAAGCCGAGATCGACGGACCGTGGAGCCGAGGCTTCCTCTTCTCCCTCGCGGGGCCCATCTACGCCGGGACCAACGAGATCCAGCGCAACATCGTCGCCGAGCGGCTGCTCGGCCTGCCGAGGAGGTGACCGGACGCGATGCGCTTCGCCGTAGCCGAACGGGACGCGGCTCTCGCCGAGGCCGCCGGAGAGGTACTGGCCAAGCAGGCCGGTGCCGAACAGATCCGGGCGGGGTGGCCGGGTGGCCGCGCCGAGAGCGTCGATGCCGTGTGGCGCACCCTGGCTGGGGTTGGTGTAACCGGCCCGCTGGTACCCGAAAACCTGGGTCTCGGCCTCGACGAGAACGCGCTTCCGCCGCTGATGGAGACCCTGGGCCGCAGCGGACTGCCGGTGCCCGCCGCCGAGACCATAGCCGTGGCCGCACCCCTGCTCGCCGCTGCGGGCTCTCCGCAACTCCCGGCCGTACTGAGCGGCTCGGCGCTGCTCACGGTGTCCCTCGCCCCCGGGGCCCCGGTCCCCTTCGCCGCGCGCGCCGACCTGATCGCCGTACCCGTCGGCGACGGACTGCGCCTGTACGCGCGCGACGAGGTGGAGATCGACCCCGTCGGCTCGGTGGACGGCTCCCGGCGACTGGCCCGGGTCCGGACGCCCGTGGGCGGCGGACTGCTGCTGGCCGAGGGGCCCGCCGAGTTGGCCGTCGCCTACGGACGCGGGGTGCTGGCCACGGCAGCCCTGCTGGTCGGGCTCGCTGAGCGGATGCTCGAACTGACCGTGGCCCATGTCCGGGAGCGGCACCAGTTCGGCGTCCCGGTCGGCTCGTTCCAGGCGGTCAAGCACGCCTTGGCCGACGTGGAGTTGGCGGTGCGGTTCGCCCGGCCGGCGGTCCTCGCTGCGGGCTGGGCGCAGGCGGCGGGGGACCCGGAGGCCGCCGTACGGACGTCGATGGCCAAGGTGCTCGCCTCGGAAGCGGCACGGCAGGCGGCCCGTACGGCGATCCAGTGCCACGGCGCCATGGGCTACACGACCGAGTACGACCTCCATCTGTACGCCAAGCGGGCCTGGGCCCTGGCCTCGGACTGGGGCGGTCCCGCACAGCACCGTGAGTCCATCGCCCGGCGGCTCGGGCTCACCGGGGTGGCGGACATCGTCAGAGAAGGGGCGGGCACGTGAACGGAATCTGCCAGGACCGGATCGTCGTCGTCACCGGCGCGGGACAGGGGCTCGGGCGCGAACATGCCCTAGCGCTGGCCGCCGAAGGTGCACGCGTGGTCGTCAACGACCTCGGGGAGACGGCGAAGTCGGTGGCCGAGGAGATCGTGGCGGCCGGTGGCATCGCTGTCGCGGATCTCGGTGACGTCAGCGACTGGGGCTACGCGGAGCGGCTTGTCGGGCGGGCCGTCGACGAGTTCGGCACGTTGCACGCGCTGGTGAACAACGCGGGCATCAATCGCGACCGGATGCTGGTCTCCATGACCGAGGCGGACTGGGATCTGGTCCTGAAAGTCGACCTCAAGGGGCACGCGGCACCACTGCGGCACGCTGCCGCGTACTGGCGGGAGTTGAGCAAGCGGGGTCGGGCGGTCGACGCCCGGGTTGTCAACACCAGCTCGGGTGCCGGGCTGTTGGGCAGCGTCGGCCAGGGCAACTACGGCGCCGCGAAGGCGGGCATCGCGGCCCTCACCGTGATCGCCGCCGCCGAACTGGCCAGGTACGGCGTCACCGTGAACGCGATCGCCCCCTCCGCGCGTACCCCGATGACGGAGGCGGTCGAGGCGTTCGCCGAGCAGATGCGCGCACCGGAGTCCGGCTTCGACGCCCCGCACCCCGCGAACGTCTCCCCGTTGGTGGTGTGGCTGGCCTCCGCCGACTCGGCGGACGTCACCGGGCGCGTCTTCGAGGCCGAGGGTGGGGTGATCGGCGTCGCCGACGGCTGGCAGCACGGGCCGCGGCGGGTCCGCGACCGCCGCTGGACGCCGACCGAGGTCGGTCCGGCGGTACGGGGTCT
Organism: Streptomyces sp. ME02-8801-2C; assembly: GCF_033793965.1. Classification (NCBI taxonomy): domain Bacteria; kingdom Bacillati; phylum Actinomycetota; class Actinomycetes; order Kitasatosporales; family Streptomycetaceae; genus Streptomyces; species Streptomyces sp. ME02-8801-2C. The sequence continues at coordinate 476,545 of NZ_JARAXP010000003.1, forward strand.
GCTCGCCGAAGCGCCATTACCTGCACCGGTGTACGGCACCTGAGCGGCGAGCCGCGTGCGCGGCAGCGGGAGCGGGAGCGGGAACAGGTGAGCGCGGGGAGTTGGACCCCCGGCCCCCTCCCCTGGCGCCCTGCGGCCTGCGGCCAGCGGCCAGCAAACCGGAACCGGCGACGCGATGCAGTTGACCCCCGGTGGTTTGGTCGGACAGCGGTTCGTTGAGCCGGCGGCTCAGACGGGCGCCGCCCGAGCGACCACAACATGGGGCGACGGCATCACCGCCGGACCACCGGACGACCGCACCACCGCACCACCGCACCACCGCACCACCGCACCACCGCACCACCGCACCACCGGGCCACCAGGCCACCAGGCCACCAGGCCACCAGGCCACCAGGCCAGGGTGCTTCGCCTCCCCCCGGCGCGCGTCCAGCAGCGCCGGGGGAGGTCGTCCTCGTTCAACGGCCGGTGCGGATCAGGCCCGTCAGGTAGCGCCACAGCGAGGAGCGCTGGCGGGCCGACGGGTCCGGGAGTTCCGGTTCGGCCGGCTGTGTCGCCGGGTCGTACGCCAGCCGTTGCTCGGGCAGCGCGGCGAGTTCGTACCGCACGGGCAGAGACCGCAGGCCTCGCATGAACGGCGAGGAGCGCCACGGGAGTTGGTCGACCGGGAGGGCCAGTTCCAGGTTGACGAACCGTTCGAACAGGCGGCCCACTCCGACCGCCGCGACCGTCGAGGCGAGTTCGCGCGCCGGGCACTGGCGCGGGCCGGCGCCCCAGGAGAGATGGGCCCGGGTGCTGACCGTGGTGCTCGGGCACACGTTCTTGGCGAAGAGTGGGTCGGCATGCGCCGCGGCGGAGGAGACCCACACCGGGTCGCCCGCGCGGATCGTGTAGTTGCCCAGCCGGGTGTCCTTCGCCGCGAAGCGGGGCACGAAGTTGACCAGCGGCGGCTTGCGCATGACCACGCGGTTCATGGTCTCCCTGACCATGCCCGCGGAGAGGCTGGCCCGCACGGTGCCCTCGCCCGAGATGACCTCGACCACCGTGTTGGACACGAGGATGCCGACGTGGTCGGAGGTCATGCCCAGCAGCATGAACAGCTCCCGGGCCAGTTCGTCGACGGAGAGTCCGGGGTGCGCGGCTATCAGGTACGAGGGGAAGTCGTCGCCGGGTGTCCTGAGCTTCGCCTCCGCCAGCTCGGCCAGCGTCGCCAGCAGCCGCTCCAGGGCGGGCTCCGCGTCCGGACCCGCGTCCAGCACCCGCCACATGTCCATCAGCGCGTCGTCGCCCTGCGAACCGGGGAAACCGAGCAGACGGCTGGCCACCATCAGCGGCAGGGGCCGGGAGAACTGGGCGGACAGGTCGGCAAGGCCGGTGCCACCGCCCTGCCCCATCAACGTGATCAGTTCGTCGGAGTAGGCCGTGACCGCCCTCTTCAGCGCCCGCGCCTGGGGGTGGCCCGGGTCCTGGAACGGTTTCAGCGCCACGTCCCACGCGGCCCTCAACGGGCGGTAGCCGGGACCGCCTTGAATCAGCACATGGTTGACCTCGAGGGAAGGTCCGAGCGGCCAGTCCGCCGGCACCCGGCCCTCCGAGCGGGCCCGCCACTTCTCGAGGCCCTTCGGCCACCCGTCGTCGTCCTGGAGGACCTGGAGCGACTCCTGGTAGCCCAGGACCAGCCAGGCGGGCACGCCGAGCAGGTCGACCGGTGCGACCGGGCCGTGCTGTTGCCTCAGCCGTTCGTACACGAGCGAGGGGCGCGTCTCGTAGTCCCTGGTCAGCAGCGGTTCAGGTGTCAGCTCCTCCAGCCGTGTGCCGTCCAGGTCCACGGATCCGCCGTCGGCCCACTGAGAATTCATCGTCTCGCCGCCCCTCCAACACTCCCCGTACCGGACTACGTTCAGCCGGTAGTTGGAAACGGGGGGACCCTACCTCAGGGGTACAGCGCAGTAACAACGGGGGCGCGACCCGCGTTCGCGAATTTACCGCAGGCAATTCCACACGGCCCCCGCGAGGCCTTCACTTCCTCTCCACTCCTCCGCCCGGAGGGGGCCTCAGGCGGCCGTGTATCCGAGTTGGCGCCGCATGTAGGGGGTCATGAGGGTCTTGGCCTTGGCCAGGGTGGCGGTACGGCCGCCGAGGACCGCGGTCTCGCCGCCGGGGACGGGCACCATGGTCACTCCGTCGGCGGGCCCGAACGGCACGACGAGCGGGCTGCGGTGGACCGGCCGGTAGAGACGGGGCTGCTTGCGATGCCTGCCGGAACTCTGCAGGTAGGCCCGGATGTTGTGGACGGCGAGGTCCGCCTGGGCGAGCGCGACGGGGGTGATCTTGAGCTTGCTGACGTCGTTCACGTCACCGACGGCGAACACGTCCGGCCGGCCCTCGACGCGGAGCGTCCGGTCGACCTTCACATGCCCGGAGGAGTTCAGCCAGTCGCTGTGTCCCGCCATGCGCAGCCAGAACGTGTTGGGTGTGGTGCCCGTTGCCCAGAAGGAACGGTCGGCGTCGATGATGTTGCCGCGGGTGTCGCGATAGGTGTTGAAGTCGTTGCCGGGCGACATGAAGGAGTCGAGCCGGACCTCCACGCCATGCGCCTCCAGCCAGGCGCGGGCCCTGCTCCCGGCCCGTTCGCTGCCCGTGGAGTGCAGCAGCGCCGGCCCGGAGTGGGCGAGGGTGACCCGGGCGTCCGGGCGGGCCAGGCGGATCTCGGCGCTGAGTTCGACGCCCGAGGGCCCGCCGCCGACGACGAGGACATGTTCCGCGGCGGCGATGTTCCGCTGGTGGGCGGCGAACGACTGGGCTGCCTCTTCGACGGTGGTACCGGTGAACCGGGCGGGTTCCGGGTAGTCGGCGCCGGTGGCGATCACGACCACGTCGTACGGGAGGATCTCGCCCGAGGCCAGCGTCACCTGGCGCTCGTCGGTGTCGACGCGGACCGCTTTGCCCACGGCCACCCGGCCGTTGCGCAGCAGCCGGTCGTACGGAATGAACGGGGTGACGGTCCATTCCGGGTGAACTCCGGCGCGCAGGGAGGCAATACGGTGGAAGAAGACCTCCTTGCGGTCCACCAGCGTGACGCGAGCCGTCTCGTCCAGTCTTTTCGCCAGCCGTACGCCGGCATAGCCGCCGCCGATCACCACTACGTCGCCGTCTTGCACGCCGGGTCTCCTGTGCCTGTGGGGGGAGCGAGCACCGGGCGTGTGGGCGCCATCGGCCACTCGACTGCCGCCGAGCGTAGCGCTTGAAACTTAAAGATCCGATGAACTTCTGTGCGCATTCTGTGAAACGACGACCCGCCGTCAGGACACCTACGACCGGATGCAGTCGGGTACGACCGGATACTGCCCCCGTCGTCCGCCGATTCGGCATAAGTATGGTGATCCCGTGAAGGCACGGTCGTTGCCCCCTGAGCAGAAAGGTTCAACCAGGTGAGTTCCAGGATCCAGCCGACCGCACAGGTCGACGAAACGGCCACGATCGGCGACGGGACCACGGTCTGGGACCTGGCCCAGATACGGGAGGACGCCCGACTGGGCAGCGGGTGCATCGTCGGCCGGGGAGCCTATGTCGGCCCGGGCGTACGCATCGGCGACAACGTGAAACTCCAGAACTACGCGCTGGTCTACGAACCGGCGGTGCTCGGCGACGGGGTGTTCGTCGGCCCGGCGGCGGTCTTCACCAACGACTACTTCCCCCGCTCGGTCGACCCGGAGGGCCGGCTCAAGCGCGGCGGCGACTGGGAGGCCGTGGCGGTGGTGGTGGCCGAAGGGGCGTCCGTGGGGGCCCGTTCGGTGTGTGTGGCGCCGGTTCGCATCGGCCGCTGGGCGCTCGTCGCGGCGGGCGCCGTGGTGACCCGGGACGTGCCGGACTTCGCACTCGTGGCCGGAGTTCCGGCGCGCCGGATCGGCTGGGTCGGCCGGGCGGGCGTACGACTGACCGAGCGGGAGGGCGAGCCGGGCGGGTGGGAGTGCCCCGAGACGGGCGCGCTGTACGACGAGAAGGACGGCGAACTCGTGGAGCGGGCCTGACGCCCACATCCCACAAAACGCAAATCTTCGAACATCTACAGGCATAACATGTGTGCGAAGTATGCAGACACAGCACAATGAGCACACGAACCAGTGCCCAGGGGGGGTTACCGGGTGGACACGCCTGTGCCCAGAGCCAGGAGCGACAACCGCTTCGACGCTTGATGTTTGACGCCTGACGTCCGGCGTCCGGCATCTGCCTTCCGCCGTGTGCCCATTCGTGCCGCGGTGATCACCAGTCTGCTCAGAACACAGGACCCACAGGGGGGTTGGTGTGCCCAAACCATGACCATCACACGTCTGGCAGCGCTCGGTCATGAGGAACCGACGCTGCTTCCGCTCGCCCAACGGCTGCTGGCCGTCGCCGAGTCGGGGCTTCCGTCGATGCTTCTTCCCGGGGGCGAAGCCTTTGTCTTCACCATGGCCGGGCGACAGGCACCCGACGGTTCCTGGACCCTCGAGCGGCGTGGCACCAGTACCCGGTACGCCGCGATCACCGTGCTGGGCGCCCGTTTCCTGCCCGAGGACCGCCAGCGCGCGGTGCTCGGCGGGCACACGGCCCAGGAGTTCGCGGGTCTGCTGGTCGAGTCGCTGCCCTCGGTGACCAACCTCGGTGACGCGGCGCTCATCGCCTGGGCCGCCGCCGAGACCGACCATCCGAAGCTGTCCGACGCCCTCGCGCGGGTCGACGCCCTCGACGAGGACGGCCGGCCGCAGTACACCGTGGAGGCGGCCTGGGTGCTGTCCGCCCTGGCGGCGGCTCGCCACACGGTGGACGTGGAGAGACGTTTCACCGTGGCTCGCGACCGCCTGCTGCGGGCCCGGATCGGCAACAGCCCGCTCTTCCCGCACGCCACCGCGCCCGGCCTGGTGCCCTGGTTCCGGTCGCATGTGAGCTGCTTCGCCGACCAGACGTACCCGATCCAGGCCCTGGCCCTGGCGCACGCCAGCGGTGAAGGAGCGGGCGATCCGGAGTCGTTGGCGGCGTCCGAGGCGTGCGCGGCCCGCATCTGCGAGCTGCAGGGCGACGGCGGGCAGTGGTGGTGGCACTACGACGCCCGCACCGGGGGTGTGATTGAGGGTTACCCGGTCTACAGCGTCCACCAGCACGCGATGGCGCCGACCGCGCTGTTCGACCTCACCGACGCCGGTGGCAGCGACTTCGGCGCGTCGATCCGCAAGGGTCTGCGCTGGATGACGGACGTGCCCGAACTGGCCGCCGGTCACGAGGAACCGATGATCCTCGACGAGCTCGGCGTCACCTGGCGCAAGGTCTACCGGGGCGACCCGAAGAAGGCCGTGCGCGCCGCCCGGGGCCTTGGCACCCGGGTCGCCCCGAGCCTCCGGCTGAAGTCCCTGGACCGGGTGTACCGCCCCCTCTCGGTGGACCGCGAATGCCGGCCGTACGAATTCGGCTGGATGCTCCACGCCTGGCAGGGGGGACGAATATGAGTGGGCGTCAGACCCTGTTCGGGGTCGAACTGGATCCGCTGACCATGGACGAGACCGTCGAGCGCTGCCTCGAAGCGGTCCGTGACGGGCGGCAGTTGGAGATCGGGGTGGTCAACGCCGCGAAGCTGGTGAACATGCGGCGCGACCAGCGCCTCGCGGACGCCGTTTCGGGCTGCGATCTCGTCGTCGCCGACGGACAGGCCGTGGTCTGGGCCGGCCGGGTGCTGCGCGCCCCGCTGCCGGAACGCGTGGCCGGAATCGACCTGTTCCTGCGGCTGTTGGCGGAGTCGGAGTCGGCGGGCATGTCCGTGTACTTCCTCGGTGCCAAGGAGGAGGTGCTGGAGGAGATGCTGCGCCGGGTGGCCGACCGCTTCCCCGGCCTGAAGGTGGCCGGCAGCCGCAACGGCTACTTCGACGACTCCCAGCAGGAAGCCATCGCGGGCGCGATCGCCGAAAGCGGCGCCCAGATGCTGTTCCTCGGCATGACCTCGCCGAAGAAGGAGATCTTCACCGCCGCCTACGGCGAACGCACCGGCGCCCGCGTCGTGCACGGCGTCGGCGGCTCCTTCGACATCCTCGCGGGAATCACCAAGCGGGCCCCCGAGAGCTGGCAGCGGCTGGGAGTCGAGTGGCTCTACCGCGCGCTGCAGGAGCCGCGCCGCCTCGGCCGGCGCTACCTCACCACCAATGCTGCCTTCCTCTTCATGACGGCGCGGGAGCTCGTACGGCCCACCCCGTCAACCGCCTCCGCGAACAGGAGTCACTGATGCGCGTCGTCGTGGTCGGACAGGGATACGTCGGCCTGCCGCTGGCCATCCGCGCCGCCGAGGTCGGACACGAGGTGATCGGCTACGACGTCGACGCCCGCCGGGTCAAGACACTGGCCGCCGGTGAGTCCTTCGTCGAGGATGTCTCCTCCGAGCGGATCAGAGCGGCTCTGGACAACGGCTCGTACAGACCGAGCGATTCGGCCCGCGACTGCGGCGGGTTCGACGTCGCCGTGGTGACCGTGCCGACTCCGCTGCACGAGGGCACTCCCGATCTCCGTTACATCAAGGACTCGGCGGTCACCCTCGCCCGGTATCTGCGCCCCGGGGCGACCGTCGTGCTCGAGTCGACGACCTATCCCGGCACCACCCAGGAGCTGTTCGCGCCGATCCTGGAGGACGGCTCGGGCCTGGCCGCGGGCGTCGACTTCCACCTCGGGTACAGCCCGGAACGGATCGACCCCGGAAACGCCGTCTGGGGCTTCCAGGAGACACCGAAGGTCGTGTCCGGGGTCAACGAGGCCTCGCTCAAGGCCGTTCAGGACTTCTACGCGCAACTCGTCGACACCACCGTGCCGGTGGGCTCGCCGAAGGAGGCCGAACTCGCCAAGCTCCTCGAGAACACCTTCCGGCATGTGAACATCGCGCTGGTCAACGAGATCGCGATGTTCGCCCACCATCTGGACATCGACGTCTGGCAGGCCATCGACGCGGCCTCCACCAAGCCCTTCGGGTTCATGAAGTTCACGCCCGGACCGGGCGTCGGCGGCCACTGCCTGCCGATCGACCCCTCGTACCTGTCCTGGCGGGTGCAGCGCGAACTCGGCCAGAGCTTCCGCTTCGTGGAGCTGGCCAACGACATCAACAACCACATGCCCGAGTACGTGGCGCGCCGCATCAGCGACCTCTTCAACGAGAGACGCCGGTCCGTGAACGGCTCGCGCATCCTGCTGCTCGGCCTCGCGTACAAGAAGAACACCGGCGACGCCCGCGAGTCGCCCGCCCTGCGCATCTCCCAGCTGCTGCTCGACATGGGGGCCCAGGTCAGGGCGGCGGACCCGCACGTGGTCGAGAGTCTGCCGGTCGACAGCCGCCTGGTGCGGGTCGAGCCGACCCCGGAGGAGCTGGCGGCCGCAGACGTGGTGGTCCTGCTCACCGACCACGACAGCTTCGACTACGAACTCGTGGCCGAACACGCTCCCTTCGTCCTCGACTGCCGTCGGCGGCTGTCGTCGGGACCCACGATCGAGGTGCTCTGAACCATGCCGCGAATCGTCTGCGTCGCCGGCGCGCGCCCCAACTACATGAAGATCAAACCGGTGATGGACGCCCTGGAACGCCGGGGCGCCGAGGTGATCCTCGTCCACACCGGCCAGCACTACGACCCGGCCATGAACGACGTGTTCTTCGCCGACCTCGGCATCCGTCCGCCCGACCGCTTCCTCGGGGTCGGGTCGGGCAGCCACGCCGAGCAGACCGGACGGGTGATGACCGCGTTCGAGCCGCTCATCGGCGAGGTGTCCCCGGACATCGTCGTCGTGGTCGGCGACATCAACTCGACCCTGGCCTGCGCCCTGGTCACCGCCAAGGCGGGGCCGCTGCTGGCCCATGTCGAGTCCGGGCTGCGCAGCCGCGACTGGAGCATGCCGGAGGAGGTCAACCGCGTCGCCACCGACCGGGTCAGCGACTATCTGCTGGCCCCCTCCCCCGACGCCGTCGACAACCTGCGTGCGGAGGGCTACCGGGAGGACCAGATCCACCTGGTCGGCAACGTCATGATCGACACGCTGCTGGCCAACCTGGAGCGGGCCAGGGCCTCGGCCGTCCTGGCCGAACACGGCCTGACCAAGGGCGAGTACGGTCTCGTCACCCTGCACCGGCCGGCCAACGTGGACGACCCCGAGGTGCTCACCGGGCTGCTGAAGGCCCTGGGGGAGATCGCCGGCCGCCTCCCGCTCGTACTGCCCGTGCATCCGCGGGCGGCGGAGCGGCTGGCCGCCATCGGGGTGCCGGGTGGCATCCGGCTCGTACCGCCCGCCGGATACCTGGACTTCATCGCTCTGCAGGACTCCGCGCGTGTGGTGCTGACGGACTCCGGTGGGGTTCAGGAGGAGACCACCGCGCTGGGCGTGCCGTGTGTGACGCTGCGGGACAACACCGAGCGGCCGATCACCGTGGAGCAGGGCACCAATGTGCTGGCGGGCAGGGATCCGGCGCGCATCGTGTCCACCATGAACGGGGTACTGGACGCTCCGCCGGCGCCTCGCAGGCCCGAGCTGTGGGACGGCCGCGCGAGCGAGCGGATCGCCGATGTGCTGCTGGAAGGGGGAACAGCGAGCACCCGGCTCAGACCGACCGACCAGCCGGGAACCGCGGACCGCACATTCCCCATATGATCCGCTTGAAACACATGCTCGTTGAACATTTGGCCGTAGTTGAACATTTGGCCGTAAGGGGGGACCGCCATGGATCTCGCTGAGATCTTCCGGGTCACGCGCAGGCGCTGGTACGTCCTGCTGCCCGGGCTGCTGCTGACCGCCGGTCTGGTGGCCGCCGTGGTGATGCTGGTTCCGGTCACCTATCAGTCGCAGAGCACGGTGCAGCTGCTGAACTCCCCGAAGGCCACTGTCGCCTACGGCGGCAATCCGTTCCTCAGCACGCAGACCTCGCTCACCGGCATGGCCGACAGCCTGGCCCGCAACCTCAACTCCGACGACTCCGTCCGGGAGCTCAAATCCCGCGGTGCCACCGGTACGTTCGAGGCCAAGATCGCGGACAACGCCCAGGGGCCGCTCATGTGGCTGACGGTCACCGGCACCAGCAGGGCCAAGACCCTGGCCTCGGACCGCATTCTGACCGCGTACGCCAAGGACCGCCTCGAGCAGTTCCAGGAACAGCAGAAGGTCGCACCGAACGCCATGATCCAGATGATGACGATCGTGGTCCCGCAGCCGCCGCTGGCTCAGACCAAGACCCGGCTCGAGTACATGATCATGGCTGGTGGCCTGGGCCTGGTGCTGAGCCTGGTCGCCGTCTTCTACGTGGAGGCGCGCCGCCGGACCCGTCCGGCGGCGGAACCGGAGGAGGCCGCACCGCCGGTCGAGGTCCCCGAGCCGGCGCCGGCGGCCGAGGTCCGGGTCACCGCCGCCCGGTCGGTGACCGAGGAGTCGGTCGCGGAACAGACGATCGCTCTGCGCACCCCGCCCGCCTGGGCGCGGTCCGCCGGGAACAGATCTGCCACGGAGCCGAGAGCGGGGCGGACCACGACGGTCGTGGCACCCGCCGCCGAGCCGCTCGACGAGGAGTCGACTCATGGACAGCGTTCGCACACCGGACAGCGAGACCGCTGAACCGAGCGGCACTCCCGCTCCGCCCGCGCCCGCTTCCCTGGGCACCAAGGTCCGCTCGGCGGCCCGTTGGAGCCTGATCAACACGGTCGTCATGCGGCTGGGCAACTTCGCGACCGGCATCCTGCTGGCGCGCTTCGCCCTCGGCCCGGCGGAGTGGGGCGTCTACGGCATCTCCCAGACGGTGCTGCTGGTCCTGCTGTCCGCGAACGAGTTGGGCGTGGGCCTGGCCATCGTGCGCTGGGAGGGCGACGCACGGCGGTTCGCGCCGACCGTGCTGACCCTCAGCGCCCTGTCCAGCGGCCTGCTGTACGTGGCGCTGTTCGCGGCGGCGCCCACGGTGGCGGGCCTGCTCGGCTCGCCGGACGCGGCGGGCGTGCTGCGGGTGATGTGCCTGTGCGTGGTGATCGACGGGATCGCGCAGGTACCGGCCGGCTTCCTCACCCGGGAGTTCGCCCAGGGCAAGCGGATGATCATCGACGCGCTCAACTTCGTTGCCAGCACCGCGGTGACGCTGCTGCTGGCCTTCGCGGGCTGGGGCGCGATGAGCTTCGCCTGGGGTGCGGTGGCGGGGAACGTCGTGGCGCTGATCGGCTGTGCCCTGGCGGCGCCGGGCACCCTGAAGTTCGGCTGGGACCCCGACCAGGCCCGGGCACTGCTCAGGTTCGGGCTGCCGCTGGCGGGGGCGAGCATGCTGGCCCTCGGGGTGGTCAACGTCGACACCATGGTGGTCGGCGCGACGCTGGGCAACGTGGCTCTGGGCTACTACGTCCTCGCCTTCAACATGTCCGGCTGGCCCGTGCGGATCATCTCCGAGGCCGCCCGCCGGGTCTCCTTCGCCGGGTTCTCCCGGCTGGCCGAATCGCCGCAGGCGCTCGCCCAGGGCTTCAGCCGGGCACTGGGCGTGGTGGTCACCGGCACCGTCCCGCTGTGCGTCCTGCTGGCCTGTCTCGCGGAGCCGGCCATCGAGACGATCTACGGCAGCCAGTGGGGGCCCGCCGCCTCGGCGCTGCCCTGGCTGATGGTGCTCGGCCTGATCCGTATCGGCAGTGAACTGGCGTACGACTGTCTGGTCGCCATCGGGCAGCGCCGGTCGCTCTTCATGGTGCAGGGCCTGTGGCTGGTGGCCCTGATCCCGGTGCTGCTCGTCGCCGCCCATACGAACGGCATCGTCGGGGTCTCCCAGGCCCATGTCCTGGTCGCCGGCGGCCTGGTGGTGCCGGTGTTCCTGGTCGCCCTCAGCCGGGGTGGCATCGGGGCCGGCCGGATCGCCATGGCCTGCGCGTGGCCCTTCTTCGGCGGGGCCGTGATGGCCGCGATCGTCCTCGGCCTCCAGCGCCTGCTCGGCGACGGCCGGCTCGCCCTCCTCGCCATCAGCACGATCGCCCTGGCCGGTTACACGCTGTGCGTCCTGCCCAGCCGCGACTTCCTGCGCGGCGTCGGCCGCGGCGACCGGCCCCATCGCGGCCGGCACCGGTCCTCCGCACCGGTCCGGCCCGCCCAGAAGGACTTGAGGTGACCTGATGTCACGGCGCATCGGCCGCAACTCCCTCGCGGGACTGCTGCTCGCGGCCCTGCTGGCGGTCCTGGGAGTGGCCTGCTCGGGACCGGACCGGTCCACGTCACAGGGCTGCACGGACGACGGGCCGACCTGCCGTACGAGCAGGTCGTCGCCGTCACCGAGTGCCACTCCGTCGGCGACGGTCGGCGAGGCCACGGTCCGCCCCTCCCCCTCGGCGTCCCCGACGGCGCCGCCGACCCCCGCGAAGAAGCCCACCCCGGCCGGCAAACCGACCCCGCCGAAAGCCGCCGGCAGTGCGTCCGCCGCCCCGGCGGCGCGTACCAAGTGCGCCTCTCCGGGCGACTGCGGCTTCCCCGACGCCGACAGCACGGGTCCGCGCATCGCCCTCAAGCCCCACAACACCGGGTACTGGGCGATCCGTACCGACGGGCTCGTCATCCGGGGCTGGGACATCACCGGCACGCTCGACATCTACGCCAACAACGTCACCGTCATCGACACCAAGATCACCTCGGACAGCTGGTGGGGCATCAACCTGCGGCCCGGGTACAGCGGTCTGAAGGTCCTGCACTCCACCATCACGGCGGTGCCCGGCAAGGGCCCCGACAACGGCGGCGTGGACTACGCGGTGTCGAACATGGGGGTCAGCTCCATCGAGGTCGGCTGGTGCGACGTGTCGGTGTTCGGCGACGCCCTGTCCATGGGGCAGGGAAACCTGCACGACAACTACGTGCACGACATCGTCCCGTTCATCAACCTGGGCGGTGAGTGGCAGCACACCAACACGGTGATCAGCGGCGGCGGCAACACCGGGCATCTGATCATCCGCCACAACACCCTGCTGAACCCGACCAGTCTCAAGCAGGGGGCGTCGGGCAGCATCGGCCTGTTCGCGGACACCGGGGTGGTCCGCAACGTCACCGTGGACGACAACTGGATAGCGGGCGGCGCGTACGCCCTCTACGGCGGCAGCACCGGCGCCACCGGGATCAGGGTCACCGACAACATCTTCTCCACCGAGTACCACCCCGCGTCCGGCGGATACGGCGTGGTCGCCCACTGGAACGCGGACGGCGCCGGAAACGTGTGGCGCAACAACCGGATGTCCGACGGCCGCCTGGTCCAGCCGGAGCCGGCGTCGTGAGCGGCGCCGCGCGCCGGGTCGCACGGGCGCCCTGGACGCTGCTCAAGGCCTTGTTCGGCTGGCTGGTGCTGTTCGAGGTCAGGAACAAGGTCCTGCTGGCGCCCACCGCGGTGCGGTTGCGGAGGCTCGAGGACGCCGAGACCCGACGGCTGGCCGCCACCCTGCCGTCGCCGCCCACCGCGCTGGTCGCCACGGTGATCGCCACCCACCGACGTCCCGAGGCGCTGCGTGCCGCGGTGCGCTCGGCGCTGGACCAGACCGTTCGCGACCAGGTCGTCATCGTGGTCGACGACGGCGCCGGGCTGCCCGAACTCCCGGACGATCCAAGGCTGTTCGCCGTGTCTCTGGCGCACAACACCGGCGTGGCGGGGGTGGTGCGCAACGTGGGCATCCGCCTCAGCGGCTCGCGGTACGTGGCGTTCCTGGACGACGACAACCTGTGGGAACCCGACCATCTGGAACGGGCGTTGGCGGTCCTGGACTCCCCCGGCGGACCCGCCGGCGTCTACACGGCGTTGCGGCGCGTCCTGCCCGACGGAAGCGAACAGGACGTTCTGTCGGTGCCCTTCGACCGGCGCAGGGCGGCCCGCGAGTCCTTCCTCGACACCAACGCCTTCGTCGCCCGCCGCAACAGCTCCCTGCACTTCAGCCGCCTGCGCCGGACACCGGAGGTGATGCCCCGGGAGGACTGGGAGCTGATCCGCCGGTACGGCCGAAGGCACCGGGTCCTTCATGTGCCGTACCCCACGGTCCGGTATCTGATGAACCCGGCCAGCTTCTACACCCAGTGGTGACAGCCGGATGAATCCGGCCGGCCCCGCCAACCGTTGCTCCCCGCTCGTTCCGACTACAGGTGGTTGATCCCATGGCCCGCTCCCGCGCCCTCCGCAACAAGTTCGTCGACGCGCCCGGCTCGCTGGGCGAACGCATGCGCATCGCCCGCTGGGAGCGGTTCCGGCGCTGCTTCCCCGGTATCGAGAACATGAGCGTCGTGGACCTGGGCGGCACGGCCGAGATGTGGCTGCGCGCACCGGTGCGTGCCAAGCACGTCCACCTGATCAACCTGGCGGAACACCCCGCCGAACTTCCCGACTGGATCACCGCGGAGGTCGCCGACGTCACCGACGAGGCGGTGGCCGCCGAACTGAGCGCCACCGGCGGCTACGACCTGGTGTTCTCCAACTCGACCATCGAGCACGTGGGCGGCCACAGCCAGCGCCGGAAGTTCGTCGCGGCCGTCGAGTCGCTGGCCCCGCTGCACTGGATCCAGACGCCGTACCGCTACTTCCCCGTCGAGCCGCACTTCGTGGCTCCCGGCTTCCAGTTCCTGCCGCTCGCCGCCAGGGCCCGTCTCGTACGGCGCTGGCCGCTCGTCCACAGCCGTCCCGACAGTCCTGAGTCGGCGATGGACGCGGTGATCAACATCGAGCTGCTGACCCGCACCGAGATGCGCTATCTGTTCCCCGGTTCGGTGCTCCTCAGCGAGCGGGTGCTCGGTGCCCCGAAGTCACTCATAGCCGTCAGAACGGAGCCCGTATGCTGAACAACCTGATCAACAGACATGACGCGGACCGGTTACTGCGCAAAGTACGGCGATTAGAACTCGACCCGGTACTGGCCAAGTTACGGGTGCGTGGCGGTGCGCGAGTCGTTCAGCACTGGTCCCGGGTCGATCCCTCGCTCACCGAATGGTGGGCGATACCGGCGGTCGTCAGACGGTGGAACCTTCTGATGACCGGGGATCCCGAAACCTCCTTTCCCGAGTACGTGGCCGCCGAGCACTTCGCGCCACGCACCGATCTGCGCGGCCTGTCGCTGGGATGCGGCACCGGCGGAAACGAACTGCTGTGGGCGAAGACCGGCGCGTTCGGCCTGTTGGAGGGCGTGGACGTGGCGCAGCAGCGGATCGACTTCGCCACCCGCGCCGCCGCCGAGCACGGCCTCGCCGACGTCCTGCGCTTCCGGGTCAGTGACGTCAACCGGATGACCAGCGACGGGGAACGCTTCGACGTACTGCTCGGTCTGCAGTCGCTGCACCATTTCGACGACCTCGATCAGACCCTGCCCCGGCTGGCCCAACTGCTCGAGCCCGACGGCACGTTCGTGGTCGACGAGTTCGTCGGGCCGACCCGGTTCCAGTGGACCGACGGCCAGTTGGAGGCGGCGAACGAGCTGCTGGCGCAGCTGCCCGAGGAGCGGAGGCGACTGGCGGACGGCCGTGTCAAGCGCCGGGTGGTGCGGCCGAGCAGGCTTTCCATGGTGCTGGACGATCCCTCGGAGGCGGTTGACGCGGGGGCGTTGCTGCCGGGCCTGCGGCGTGAGTTCGATGTCGTGGAGGAGCGGCCGTACGGGGGGACGGTGTTGCATATCGCGTTCTCGGGGATCGCGCACAACTTCCTTGATCAGGAGGCGGGGACGCGGGCGCTGTTGGAGCGGTGTTTTGCTTTGGAGGACGCGGTCCTTCCTGTTTTGGGGCACGATTTCGTCGCCATGGTGTGCCGACGTCGGGGTGGTGTGGGCTGAGGGGGTGTGTGTAGGCGTTGGCGGCCGGGTGCGGCGGCATTGTGGCTGGTCGCGCAGTTCCCCGCGCCCCTTTGGGGCGCCGCCGGGGCCCAGCGCTGTCACGGGCCCGGAGCTGTTTGGGCTGAGGGGGTGCCGGGGCGTGTTGGCGGCCGGGTGCGGCGCCGTCGTGGCCCGTCGCGCAGTTCCCCGCGCCCCTTTTGGGGCGCTGCGCTGTCACGGGCCCGGTGTGGCTCGTAGGGCGCCCGGTCGGACCAGGGTGGATGCTGCTGCTCTGGCGGCCGGGCGGCCCAGTGCCGCCCGGGAGGTTTCTCGGAGGAGGACCGCTGTGCGGAAGGCCAGTGTGGCCAGGGGGCCGTGGCGTCGGCTGTACAGGCGGACTCGGTTGAGGGTGAGGAGGGTCCAGAGGCGGGGGGACACCTGGGAGTCGCCTCCCAGGTGTACCGCCTCGGCCGTCGGCTCCAACTGCGTGGCGTATCCGCGGTCCCGGGCGCGCAGACAGTACTCGGTCTCCTCCGAGTAGAGGAAGAAGGACTCGTCCCACAGGCCGCAGGCCGTCACGCACTCCCCCGAGATGGCCATGAGCGCGCCGGTCGCCCAGTCCGCGCGCGTGGGCCGCCGATACGCGGCGGGGTCGGTGACGAGCTCGCTCAGCCGGGGGAACCGTCCGGCCCGGGTGTTGCCGATGAGGGCCTCGCCCAGTGCGCGGGTCACACTCGACTCGCGGCGCAGGGAGTGGTGGGGGGTGTCGCTGCCCTCCTCGTAGAGGAGGGGTACGGCGATCCCGACGCCCTCGCCGAGACTGTCGACCAGGCGCTTCGCGCAGCCCTCCCGCATCCGGATGTCGGGGTTGCAGATGAGTGCGGTCCCGTACTCACCGGCCGCACCCAGCGCCGCGTTGACGCCGGCCGCGTACCCGGCGTTGCGGCCGGTCTGGACGATCGTGGCGTCGGGGGCCAGTGTCCGCAGGACCTCGACGGTGTCGTCGGCGGAGTCGTTGTCGGCGACGACCAGCCGCCAGTCGAGGCCGGCCATGCCGTCGGGCAGCGCGGCCAGGAAGCCGGGCAGCACCGAGGCACTGTTCCAGGTGACGACGATGACGGCGACGGGACTCATCGGGACTCCACGAGTTGGGGGAGCTTGACGTCGGACGGCGTACGGGCAGCCGGGATCGCGGAGGCTGCCGCTGCCGTTGCCCGCGCCTCGGCCGCCTCCTTGCGGATGAAGCCGAGGTAACTGCCGCCCGCCCCCAGGGTCAGGAAGAACATCCCGGCGTACATGGGGAAGCTGAGCGCGTCGAAGGTGGCGCTGATGACCAGGGCGACCAGCGCCGAGGCGAGGAACGCCTGGCCGAGTTCGCGGTCCGAGTCGGTGCGGGCGAGGCGGCGGACGGCACCGCCGGTGTGGATCCCGGTGACGAACAGGACGAGCAGCGCGACGAGCCCCACCAGCCCCATCTCGGCCAGGGTCAGCATGTACTGGTTGTCCGTGAAGAAGTACAGGTCGGGGGTGAAGGTGCCGAACCCGCGTCCGAACCAGGGGTGTTCCTCGAGGTACGGGACGATCGCGCTGTACTTCACGGTGCGCGCCTGGGTACTGCTGTCGGACCCGGCGAAGAAGGTGGCGAAAAGGTTGGTGATCGTGCCGATCAGCCCGGGAATGATCACCTTGAAGCCGGCCACCGAGGTCAGGATGATCCCGATCGCGGCCCAGCGACGCGCCGGCTTCCAGCGGGGCACCATCACGAGGATCACGATGGCCGCGCCGATGATGGACGTCCGGGACACCGTCAGCGGCAGCGCGCCCGCCATGATCGCCACCGGGCCCCAGCGGCGCAGCGCGCCGGCGTGACGGCGTACCGGATCGAAGGCCTGGTGGACGGCGAAGGGGACCAGGATGGCCAGCATCCCGCCGAACTCCAGCGGGTGGGCCGTGGTGGAGCGCGGCCGGGTGAACGAGCCGCGGTCCATGGCACTGATCCCGGCGGTGCTGGACTGCAGGCCGGGGATGTGGATGGAGTCGGCGATGTTGGTCGCCGCGAAGAAGTCGTAGTACCCGATCAGGGCGACCACCGTGCCCAGGACGACGAGCCGGCGCATCAGGGTCTCCAGGCGGCTGCGCTCCTGGATGCCGGCCGACACCAGCACCACCAGCGCCACCCACACCCCCAGCCCGATGAGCCCCCGGTCGGCCCCGAGGACCTCCTCGTGGGAGCTGTCGCGGGTCGCGTCCGCGAGGTACGCCAGCAGTACGGCCGCGGCGAGTACGCACATCGCCACGCGTGGCAGGCGGGTGCCCTCGGCGGGACGGATACGGCCGCCGAGCCAGGTCGCGAGGTACCAGAGAAGCCCCAGCAGCGCGAAGACGTTGGCCGGGGTGCCGACGCCGCCCAGCGCGGGCAGGGTGAGGTTCGACGGGACGAAGAAGGCCAGCACCAGATAGCCGGTGAGAATCGTCGTGGCGTCCAGGCGCCGTACCAGCAGGCCCCTGGGCTCCGGTTCGGGGGGCTGGGCGGCCCGGCGATGGCGTCGGGGAATGTATCCGGCCTGGGCTCGTCCCCTGCGGCGTACCACCGCGACGCCCTCCGCCAGGATGGACAGCAGGAACGCGCTGACCATCCCGACGATGAGGACGGAGGCGATGTTCTGGTACCGGGCCTTCGACTGCGAGACCGGGGTCTGCGGCAGCACGACCGGCGTCGCCTGCACCGAGTACTTCGCCGGGACCTTGGAGGCGGCCTGCAGTGCTTTGAGCTGTTCCCCGGTGAACTCGGTGAGGGTGGTGGTCTCCCGCAGCACCTTCGCCCGGTCGGTGCCGGTGACGCCCAGGGTGAGCAGCGGGCTGTCGGCCTCGGGTGCGAAGCCGACCGTGTAGCGGTCGGTGACGCCACGGGAGTGCAGTTCCTTGGCCGCGTCGCTCGACTGGAGTGTTCTGATCAGCACGTCGGCCGTGACGACCAGCGAACCGCCCGCGTTCGATATGGGGTTGCCGAAGGTCGGGGCCAGATCGGCGACCGCCGTGGAGTCGAGCAGGGTGACGGAACTCTGCGACTCGTAGGACACCGGGATGGTCCGGTACAGATATCCGCCCGCGAAGAGACTGAGCAGGGTGAGGGGCACCATGAAGTACCAACGCCTGCACATGATCGCCCAGATGTCGCCAAGGCTCATGGTTTCTCCCCCCGGCCCGTTGCCGCGTGACCGTGCGTCCGGGCTCCGGCCCAGCATAGGCGTCGTGATCTGGTGGCGATCTGTCCCCGCGCCTGCGAGGATCGGTGCCGACGGAAGGAATCCCCGTGTCGCCCCGTGATGTCGCCGAAGCGCTGCTCCGCCGCTGGTATGTGCTTGTGCTCGCGCTCCTGCTGACAGCCGCCGCGGCCTATCCGGTGGTCCGCCCCGCGCCGCAGTACCTGAGTTCGGCGGTCGTCGTCCTCAAGCCGCCGGTGACGGGCAACCAGCCCAACCAGCTGACGAACCTCCAACCGCCGCTCGCCACCCTCTCGTACGGGGTCATCCAGCAACTCGAGTCGCCCGCCGGGCGCGAGGAGTTGGGATCGGCCGGTGTCCACGGCAGGTATCAGCTGATCCCGCGCAACAGCGGCACCAGCGCGACACCCGCGTATCTGATCCCCTCCTTGCAGGTGCAGGCGCGGGGGGCCGACCCGGTCGGGGCCGACACGACGGTCCGCCGGATCATCGAGGTCTACGCGAAGCATGTGGCGGACGTCCAGGAGGCGCAGGGGATCTCGGCGGGGGCGCGGATCAACGCCTCCGTCCTGGTCGCTCCCAGCGCCGCCCCGATACAGGGCACCAAGAGCCGGGCGGTGGCCGGTACGGCTCTGCTGGGTGCGACCGCCGCGCTGCTGAGCGCGCTGTGGTTCGACCAGTACGCGTTGCGCCGCAGGAACAGGAAGGACGGGAAGGACGGCTCCCGGGACGCGGTCCGGGACGTCGGCGGGATCCCGGTGGCGGGCTGAGTCCCGAAGGTGACCCGGGGTACCGCGCCACGGGTCGGCCGACGTTGTCGGGTCGATCGTGACCATCAGATGCCGCGGCGCTTCCACGACTCCCACCACAGCCACTCCCGCCCGCGTTCGGCCACGGCCGACCACACCAGCGGCTGCAGATACGGCATCGTCTTCGCTCCGATCCGCTGTCTGAGCCGCAGTGCGCGGTACTCGGAAAGTGACTCGTACTCCGGCAGGCACTCCTGGGCGAAGGCCACGAGTTCGTCGACCGGTACGACATCGGTGCGCCCCCGGTCGTAGGCGCGGTAGGCGCGGCGCAGCGCGAAGCGGGCGAGCCGGGTGTGCACCGCGCCGGCCAGTCGGTCGGCCTGGGGCAGCAGGTCGGAGCATTTGCCGAGGACGGAGTCGTAGGCGACGAGGCGCTGGCGGAGGTCGTCGAGCTGGCCGCCGAAGTCGGTGGTGGACATGTTGTTGCCGTGGACGCGGTAGAAGGCCTGGTCGGCCCCGCGTACGTAGCCGACGTCGGCGCGGGCGGCGAGCCGCATCCACATCTCGATGTCGCCGGCGTGCGGAAGTTCGGGGTCGTAGCCGCCCACCTCGCGCTGCAGGCTGGTGCGGACGACGACCTCGGGCGAGGTGATGCAGCCGGTGCCCTCGCGGAAGCGGCGCTCGAGCCACCAGTGCCCGGGGTAGACGACCGAACCGGTGCCGCTGGTGCGGGCCTTGGGCAGCGGGCCGCCGTGCTGGAAGCGCAGCGGGCGGCCGTAGGCGAACCCCGCCTCCGGATGGGCGTCAAGGAGTGCGGCGGCGCGTACCAGTGCGCCGGGGACCAGCCGGTCGTCGGCGGAGAGGAGGGCTACGTAGTCGCCGTCGGCCCACTCGAGGAGGCCCTCGTTGTAGGTGGCGATGTGGCCCTTGTTGCTTTCGTGGACGCGGACCTGGATACGCGAGTCGGAGGCGGCGAGCTTGAGCGCGGTCTCCGCCGAGTCGTCGGGCGAGGCGTCGTCGATGATGAGTACGCGGACGTCAACGCCGTCCTGTTCGTCCAGGACGCTGCTCACGCAGTCGGCGAGGAAATGGCCGTACTTGTAGCAGGGGATGACAACACTGACGGTACTCATCGGTGGGAAGGCCAATCCCCGGCGGTGGCCTCCCGCGAACGTGCGGGAGGCCACCGCCGGTGGGTTGTGATCGGTCAGTTCTTCTTGCGGACGGTCTTGCTGGTCAGGCTCCAGACCCGCGTCGCCACCGTGTGGCGCTGCTTGTCCTTGGCTATGACCGTGATCTTGAACCGCGTGCCGTCCGGCAGCGGGGTGGACAGATGGACGGACACCTTGTGGGTGGCCCGGTTGTAGGAGAGGACCGCCTTGACCTTGAGCTTCCCTGCGGCCGCTGCCTTGGCGCCCGGCAGGATGGTCACCGAGGCCTTCACCGTCGACAGTTTGGCCGTGCTGGGCACCGCGGTGACCAGGGCGTGTGCCGCGTCGGCGGTACGCGCCAGCGTCGAGGTGGACGTCTCCGAGGAGGTGGTCGACGTCGCCAGCTGCGCGGACGGGTCGTCGGCGGTGAATACGGGGCCGACCCAGTAGTTCGCGGATCCGTAGGAGCCGTTGGGGAAGGCCACGTCACTGCCGTACCGGTACAGCCCGTTGTGGGCCGTGCTGATGTCGGCGGTCGCGGTCAGCGGGTAGGACTTGTGGGCCGACGCGAAGTAGCCGCCGTCCACCGCGTAGTTGCCGTTCGGCGCGTGGTAGGAGACGACGTACGAGGTGTCGGCGGCGATCGCCACCGGGTTCGCGAACGTCATCGTCTGCCAGCCGGTGGCGGACTCGGCGGTGAAGGTGCCGGAGGCGAGGAGCGTGCCGTCGGCGGCCCAGAGGCTGCCCGTGTGGGTGCCGGTGTTGGTGGCGCCCTTGTAGAAGGTGACACCGGTGACCCAGCCGCTCGCCGAGGACTGGAACCTGGTGCCCAGTTCGAGGGAGTTGGGGTCGTCGGTCACGGCCGTCCTGGCCGGCACCGTGCTGGTGTTCCACAGGGTGCAGGGGCAGGTGACCGCGGGCGGTGTGGAACTGGTGGTGAACGACCATGTCACCGGCGCCGTCATGGCGTTGCCCCACAGGTCCTCGGCCTGGACGGAAGCGGTGTACGTGGTGTGCAGTTCCAGTTCCGTCGACGGGGTGAACATCGCCTGGTTCGACGCGGGGAGCGTCTTGACACCCGGCACGGTGTTGCCGTTCGGGTCCTTCAGGGTGAACGTCAGGGTGTCGGCGTCGATGGCGTGGTCGAAGACGGCGGACACCGGTGCGGTGATGGACGCGCTGGTCGCCCCCGAGGTCGGGGACGTCGAGGTGACGGCGGGCGGGGTCGTACTGGCCGTCGAGGTGTCCAGCACCACGTCGACCCAGTAGTTGCTGCCCGAGGACGCCGAGGACGGGAAGGCGCTGGTCGAGTTGTAGCGGTAGACGCCGTTGCCGCCGTCGGTGCCGGACTGGAGCGCGGTGAGCGGGGCCAGTCCCGCGGCGCTGTTCGAGAAGTAGCCGCCGTCGTAGGAGTATCCGCCGTTGGGGGCGAAGTACGAGGCGACGTAGGTGGTGTTGGCCTTGACGGTCACCGGGGTGGCGAAGTTCAGCTGCTGCCAGCCGGAGGCCGTCTCGTTGGTGAAGGTTCCGGTGGCCAGGCGGGTGCCGGAGGCGCTCCACAGGCTGCCGGTATGGGTGCCGGTGTTGGCGGGTGACTTGTAGAAGCGGACGCCGGTGATGGAACCGGCCACCGTGGTGCGGATCTTGACACCGAGCTCCAGCGGGCCGCCGTCACCCGCGTTGATGGTGCCGGGCACGGCCGTGGCGGGCCAGATGGTGCAGGGGCAGGCCTGCGGACCCACGGTCACCGGGCGGGTGGTGACGGCGCCGATGTTGACGCTGTCGTCGACCGCGCGGACCTTGATGGACGCGGCGCCCGGGGCCGTCGGCGTCCAGCTGTAGGTCCAGGACGTCAGTCCGGTCGCCGCGTTCCAGGTGGTTCCACCGTCGGTGGACACCTCCACGCGGGCCACCACACCGCCGCCGGAGTCACTTGCGGTACCGGTGATGGTGACCGGCTTCAGTGCCGGGACGGTGACCCCGGAGGCCGGGCTGGTCACGGTGATCGCCGGGCCGGTGGTGTCGGTGCTGGCCGTGGCGGAGACGAGGTTGCTCTGCAGGGTCAGCGGCTGGACACCCATGTCGGCGAAGATGTTCACCGTCGCCTGTTGCATCCGGGTGTCCTCGGTGACCACCGCGTCATCGGGGTCGTACGTGGGGAGATTGGTGAGACCCCACGACCACTGCACGGTCCCCGACCCGAACACCAGCGCACCGGAGTCCTGGTCGCGGAACTCGACGAGATGGTGCGTCGCCGTGCCGTTGCCGTACATGTTGCCCCAGTCGAGGCGGTACTTGCCGTCGTTGATGTCCACTGTCGTGGACGACACGGCGATCGCTCCGGCGGGCCTGGTGCTGTTGACGAGGTCGCTGTCCCACTCGTAGCCGAGGGTGCCGGTCGGGAAGGTGGCGGTCTGGCTCGCCGTGAGGTTGGCGATGGAGGTGTTGCGCCAGATGCGGTTCTTGCCGTACGAGCCGGGGACCGTGATCGCGTCGTCGCGGGAGCCGTTCACCTGGAACATGGAGCCGGTGAGGATGTTCGGCGGCTGGTAGGCCTGACCGTACTGGGTGCTGGTCGGGTCCATCCAGGTGCCGGTCCAGGTGCCGCTGGGGTCGGCGATGCCGTTGCCCTGCACCATCTTGGTCATCTTGTAGCAGACCAGGGTCCGGTTCGCGGTGTTGGTGCCGTCGTTGCTCGCGGCGAGGCGGGTCTTCCAGAAAACCTCGTTGCCGCTGAAGAAGGCCTGTCGTACGCCGGCCTTCCTGGCCGCCAGGACGTTGGAGTACTGGCTCTGCGTCCAGTACTCGTCGTGGCCGGAGGACAGGTACACCTTGTGCTTCGGCAGCAGGGTCGCGCCGTTGGTCGACACGTCCACGCCGGACAGGTAGCTGACGTCGTAGCCGTTGCGCTCCAGCCAGGACAGCATCATGAACTCGGAGCCGTAGATGCCGTTGTCGCCGCCGATGTCCAGCGGCCGGTTGTAGCTGACCTCGTAGGCGCGGCCGTCCGGCGCGGGGCCGCCGCCGCCGTAGAGGTCCTGGCCGCCGTAGTCGTTGTAGGCCTGCCAGGTCTGGTCGCTGGTCTGCACGACGATGTCGGAGGTGCTGGAGTCCTTGCGCACGACGAAGGGGTACGGCATCAGGCCGTCGCCGTCGTTCTGCGTCAGGTTGGCGATGTAGAGGCCGGACACGGCGTCGCTGGGAACCGTCCAGTTCACCGTCACGGGCCAGTTGCCGCAGTCGACCAGGCCGGTGCTGCTCTTGGTGGTGCAACCGGCGGGGTTGTTGCTGTAGTTGGCCGGGTAGGTCACCGCCGCCTGGGCCGCGGTCGACACCATGCGCGCGCCGTCGCCGCCGTACCAGCCCAGGCGGTAGATCTCCACGTGGTACGGGACCGGCGACTGGATCTTGAACTGGACGGTGTCACCCACCTGGACGCTCTCCTTGGTGGTGAAGCCCTTGATGTCACCGTAGGAGTTGGGCGAATACCAGTCGGACATGGGGCTGCCCGGCTTGGAGTTCTCACAGACGACCGGGTTCGAGCCGGCTCCGCACGGATCGGATGCCGCCTGCGCGGGCAGGGCCTGCGGGAGCACCGCCCATATCAACGCTGCTACGACGGCGAGGCGCCCGCCCCGGATCCGTCTGCTCCATCTGTTCATGTGTACCTCTCAGCGGTGCTGTGCAGGGCCCGACCCTGAAAGTCGGGGGTGGAGCGTGAATCGTGAATGTGGGGGCCGATCAGCTGTGGAGCGCCCTGGCGAGCGTCTCCACGACGCGCTGCTGCTGATCGGGGCTTATTTGGGGGAAGAGCGGCAGGGACAGGATCCGGTCCGCCGCCCTCTCGGCGTGGGGGAAGTCGCCGGGTGCGTGGCCGAGATGCCGGTATGCCTCGGTGAGGTGGACGGGGGCGGGGTAGTGCACGCCCGCGCCGATGCCTTCCGCGTTGAGCTTGCCGACGATGTCGTCACGGTCCGCGCCGGCGACCTGCACGACGTAGAGGTGCCACACGTGGGCGTTGTCGGCGTCCGTCGTCGGGAGCACGACCCGTCCGGCGAACGCGAGTTCGGCGAGCAGTTCGTCGTAGCGGGCCGCTGCCGCCCGCCTGGCCGCGTTGCCGTCCGCCAGCCGCGCCAGTTTCGCCCGCAGGACGACGGCCTGCAGGCCGTCCAGCCGGCTGTTGAATCCGGGTACGTCGTGGCGGTACTTGGCGACGCCGCCGTGGTTCGCGATCGCGCGGATCAGGCCGGCCGACTCCTCGTCGTCGGTGAGCACGGCGCCCGCGTCGCCGTAGGCGCCGAGGTTCTTGCCCGGGTAGAAGCTGGTCGCCGCGATCCCGCCGCTGCCGGGGGTCCGGCCGTCGCGGGTGGCGCCCTGGCACTGGGCGGCGTCCTCGACGACCCGTACGTGGTCGGGCAGTTGCGCGGCCAGCTTCGTCACTTCGGCCATCTGTCCGTACAGGTGCACCGGTACGACCGCGCGGGTGGCGGGGCCGACCGCGTCCAGGGCGGCCTGTGGGTCGAGGAGGTAGGTGTCGGGCAGGCAGTCCGCGAGGACGGGCCGTGCGCCGATCCGGGCCACGGCGCCCGCGGTGGCGATGAACGTGTTGGCGGGTATGACGACCTCGTCGCCGGGCCCGACCCCGCTCGCGCGCAGGGCGAGTTCGACGGCGTCGGTGCCGTTGGCGACGCCCACGCAGTGCGCGACGCCGCCGAAGTCGGCGTACTCGCGCTCGAACGCCTTCACCTCGTCGCCGCCGATGAAAGCGGTGTTGGCCAGGACTCGTTCGAATCCGGCCCGTACCTCGTCGGCGACCTCCTGGTGGGCCGCCTTCAGGTCCACCAACGGAATCTGGTTCATGCGACTGGTCCCCCCAGTTGCTGTGTCAACAGTTCGTCGAGCGCGGGCGCCGCCGCCTCGCGCAGCCGTCGGGCCGGGCTCCCCACCCAGACCTCGCCCGGCGGTACATCACCGAGCACGGCGCTTCCCATCCCGATCAGCGACCAGGCGCCGACCACCGTGCCCTCCCTGACCAGGGCGCCGGAGCCCACGTAGGCGCCCCGCTCCAGCCGCGCTCCCCCGCCCAGCCGGACGCCGGAGGCGATCGTGGCGAAGTCCTCGACCACGTCGTCATGGGTGAGGACGACGTGCGGCATCACCGCGACATGCGCGCCGACCCGCACGGCGGCGGTCAGCACGCAGTGCGCGAGCAGCACCGAGCCGGGGCCGACCTCCGAGGTCGCCGACACCGACGCCGTCGGGTGGACCACGGTGGCGTAGCGGTCCGCGGGCAGGGCCAGCCTGCGCACCAGCCGGGCGCGGGCCGCGTAGTCCCGGGGGTTGCCCACACAGATCACGACCCGCGCCTCGGGCAGGTCGTGGACGAGGTCGCAGCCGCCGAGTACGGGCACGCCGTCGACCTCGGTGCCGTGCAGGTCGGCGTTGTCGTCGAGGTGCCCGAGCAGCTCGATGTCACCCGCGTCCCGTACGGCCTGTGCGGTCTCCCGGGCGAAGCCGCCCGCGCCGATGATCAGAAGTCCGCTCATCCACGGGCCTGTTCGCGCAGTGCCGCGACGACGCGGTCCTGCTGGGCCTCGGTGAGCGTGTGGAACAGGGGCAGGATCAGCGAGTCGCGGCTGATCCGCTCGGTGACGGGCAGCGGGGCGCTCGGGTGGCCCTCGTAGGCCGGTTCGAGGTGCGAGGCCATGATCCCGCGCCGGGCGGAGACGCCGGCCTCGGCGAGCGCGGCGAGCAGGTCGTCCCGGCCGACGGGGAAGTCCTCGTCCAGCAGCACCCAGTACGACTGGAAGTTGCTCTGCCCGTGCTCGGGGTCGCGTACGGGGGTGAGTCCGGGGACGTCCCGCAGCAACGCGTCGTAGCGGGCCGCCAGTTCGCGGCGGCGGGCGATCATCGCGTCGAGCTTGCCGAGCTGGACCAGGCCGATCGCGGCCTGGACGTCCGTCATCCGGTAGTTGTAGCCGACCTCGAGGTAGCTCTCCAGGACCGGTTTGCTGCTCGAATGCCGTTCGGCCGCCGAGGCGTTCATGCCGTGCTCGCGCAACCGGCGCAGGCGCGCCGCCCATTCGGCGTCGTCGGTGGTGATCATGCCGCCCTCGCCGGTGGTGACGAGCTTGCGGGGGTGGAAGGACCAGGCGGCGATCAGCGCGCCCTGTCCGACAGGCTTGCCGCCGACGGTCGAGCCGATGGCGCAGGCCGCGTCCTCGACGAGGGGCAGGTCCCAGTCGGCACAGGCGGCGCGCAGGCTGTGCACATCGGCCGGGACGCCGCCCTGGTGGACGGCGAGGACGGCCTTGGTGCGGGGGGTGCGGACCGCGTCCACGGTGGCCGCGGTCAGGTTGCCGGTGGCGGGGTCGACGTCCGCGAACACCGGCTCGGCGCCGACGTAACGCACCGCGTTGGCGGTGGCGATGAACGACAGCGACGGCACCACGACCTCGTCGCCGGGTCCGAGTCCGAGCGCGACGAGTGCCAGGTGCAGGGCGGTGGTGCAGGAGCTGACGGCGATGCCGTGCTCGGCGCCCACCCGCTCGGCGAAGGCCTTCTCGAAGGCCGCGACCCGGGGGCCCTGGGCGACCCAGCCGGACAGCACCGCGTCGGAGGCGGCCTTGGCCTCCTCCTCCCCGAGCCAGGGGATCATCACCGGGATACGGTCGGCGCTCACTTGGCCGCCTCCTCTGCGGCGGCGTCGGCGGCGCGCTCGGCCCGCCACCACTCGACCAGGTCCCTGAGCCCCGTCCGCAGGTCGATCCGAGCGGTGAAGCCGAGCCGGTCGGCGGCCTGGCTGGTGTCCGCGAGCCGCCGGACCACGCCGTTCACCGCGCGGGCGGGCCCGTGCTCCGGCTCCAGGCCGGCGGCGCCCATGGCCTCGAGCAGGCCGTCGGCGAGTTCACGCAGCGAGGTCTCCGTGCCGCTGGCGACGTTGAACACCTCGTCGGTGACGTCCGACTCGGCGGCCAGCACGTTCGCTCTGGCGATGTCCCGTACGTCGACGAAGTCCATGGTCTGTGTGCCGTCGCCGAGGATCAGCGGCGGCTCGCCCGCCTCGATGCGCTCCATCCAGCGGATGAGTACCTCGGTGTAGAGGCCGTGGATGTCCATCCGGGGCCCGTAGACGTTGAAGTAGCGCAGCGCCACGTAGTCCAGGCCGTACATGGCGTGGAAGCTGCGCAGCATGCCCTCGTTGAAGGCCTTCGCCGCGCCGTAGAACGTGTCGTTGTTGTAGGCGTGGTGGCGCTCGGTCGTCGGGAAGGTCTCGGCCATGCCGTAGACGGACGCCGAGGACGAGGCGATCACCTTGCCCACTCCGGCCTCGGCGGCGGCCTCCAGGACGTTGAACGTGCCGTCGACCATGACCTCGTTGGCCAGGCGGGGTTCCTGCGCGCACTGGGTGATGCGGATCGCGGCGAGGTGGAACACCAGCTCGGCGCCCTCGGTGACCTTCCGTACGGTGGCGGCGTCCCGGATGTCACCCTCGACGATCTCCACGACCCCGCTGGGCAGGGCCTTGGCGAGGTTGGCGCGGCGTCCGCGGACGAAGTTGTCCAGCACCACGATCTCGCGTGCGCCGCCCTCGGCCAGGAGGTCGACCAGGTTGGAGCCGATGGTGCCCGCTCCCCCGGTGACCAGGATCTTCTTGCCTCGTACGCTGCTCAACTGCCCTGCCCTCTCAGTGAATGGGTACGTCAACGTCCGGCACGCAGGCCGACGACCGCGCCCTTGAACTCCAGGCTCCGGGAGGCCGCCTCGAGAATGTCCAGCACCCGCAGGCCCGCCCGGCCGTCGGTCAGGGGTGCCCGGCGCTGTCTGATCGCGTCGCCGAACTCGTCGACCATGCTGCGCAGCGCTTCCTTCTCGCCGATGGCGGGCGCGACCATGTCTCCCGAGCGGTACGAGACGAGCATGTCCCGGCGCTCGTCGGCGCCGATCTCCTGGGGCGCGGCCAGGTCCACGCCCCGGTCGAAGATCGCCACGCGCTGGGCGGGGTTGAGGTCGTCCCAGATCAGGGTGCGTTTGGCGCCGCCCACCATGGTGGTGCGGACCTTGGTCGGCGACAGCCAGTTGACGTGCACGTGGGCGATGGCCCCGGTGTTGAGCTGGAGCGTCAGATAGGCCACGCAGGCCTGTCCGGCGCCGATCGGGTCGGCCCCGTGGGCGGCGACGGCGACCGGCTCGACGTTGTCGGGGAGGATGAAGTCCAGGATCGACAGGTCGTGCGGGGCGAGGTCCCACATGACGTCGATGTCCTTCTGGACCAGCCCCAGGTTGATCCGCACCGAGTCCACGAAGTGGATGTCGCCGAGTTCGCCGGAGCGGACCAGCTCGCGGATGCGGCCCACGGCGGGTGTGTAGCAGTAGGTGTGGTCGCACATCAGGGTGAGCCCGCGCTCCTCCGCCTCGGTGACCAGGCGCATCCCGTCGGCGTAGGTGGCCGCGAGGGGCTTCTCCACGAGGACGTGCTTTCCGGCGCGCAGGGCGGCCAGGGCGATGTCGAGGTGGGTGCCGGCGGGTGTGGCGACGGCGACGGCGTGCACCGACGGGTCGGCGAGGACGGCCGCGTAGTCCGCGGTGGCCTGGACGGTCGAGTAGCCGCCGAGGACCCGCTGGGCGCGGTCCACGTCGAGGTCGCACAGCCAGCGCAGCCGGAACTGTTCGCTGGCCTGGAAGTTGCGGACGAGATTGGGACCCCAGTAGCCCGCCCCGACGACCGCGACGCCCAACGGCTCGTCTGTCTGCGTCACTTGGTTCCTCTTCCCTCGGTCCATCAGTAGGCCCCCGTTCCGCGCACCACGACGGACCCGGTGCGCGCCAGAATTTCCAGGTCGAGGCCCATCGACCAGTTGTCCACGTATCCGAGATCGAGCCGGACCGCCTCGTCCCAGGGCAGGTCGGAGCGGCCGCTGACCTGCCAGAGGCCGGTGAGGCCGGGCTTGACGAGCAGTCGGCGCTTGACCTCCGCCGGGTACTCCTCGACCTCCTCCGGCAGCGGCGGGCGGGGTCCGACGAGCGACATGTGCCCGCTGAGCACGTTGATCAGCTGGGGCAGTTCGTCGATCGACGTACGGCGCAGCACCGAGCCGACCCGGGTGATCCGGGGGTCTTCCTTCACCTTGAACAGCAGGCCGTCGCTGTTCTCGTTGAGGTGCTCCAGTTCGGCCCGCAGGGACTCCGAATCCGGCCGCATGGTGCGGAACTTGTACATGGTGAAGTGGTCGCCGTAGCGGCCCACCCGCTGCTGCCTGAACAGCGTCGGCCCCGAACTGTCCAGCCGGACGATCAGAGCGATCACCAGCAGGGGCAGCGCGAGGAGCGCCAGGAGCACCGCCGCGAGCGACCGGTCCAGGATCTCCTTGGGCAGCCGGGAGAACCGGGTGAGATTGGGCGCCTGAATACGCACCAGCGGTACCCCGTTGGTGGGGCGTACCGCCAGCCGGGACGCCGACACGTCGGTCAGTACGGGGGCCAGCAGGAAGTCGACCCCCTGTACGGCCGCGGTCCAGGACATCCGGCGCAGGACGGAGGCGTCGGAGTCGGGGAACGGCAGTACGACCACGGTGCCGATGCCCATGACCCGGACCACGTCGTCCATGTCGCCCACGCCACCGAGGACGGGGAGCCCCAACTTGTGTATCTCCGCCCGGTTCTTCGGGTCGCTCAGGCACACGCCGGCGACCTGCAGTTCCTGTGCGCCGCCGCGCCGCAGTACGGTGACCAGCTCCACGATGCCGTGAGCGGGCCCGACCAGCAGTGTCGCGCTCCGGTCCCGGCCCCGTGCCCATCTTCGGTGGAGGCGGCGGCGGAGCGCGTAGCGGCCCGTCAGCGCGATCGCGAGAGCAGGCAGCGCAGCCATGATCATGTCATGGAGGAGCCCCTCGTCGTGCACGAGCAGATAGTGCGCACCCGCGGCCAGCGCCGGCAGCGCCAGCGCGCCCCGGAGCACCCTTCGGTACTCCTCGGTCCCCAGACCCAGGGCGGTGCGGTCGTAGGAGCGATGGACGAGCATGGCCAGGATCCAGGCCGGGGGCAGCACCAGGGCCACCGCCCAGCGACCGTAGGCCGCGTGGATCAAGAAGGCCGCGACAACGGCTGCGAAACCGTCCGCGACCAGCAGGGCGAATCGATACTTCTGATCCCAATGTCTTCGGCGAGCCTCCGGCCTCCTGCGCCCCACGACCAGTTGCTCATGCGTGACCTCAATGGCCATGCTCCCCCCACCACATGCGCGGCTACCCCCCGATCGAAGTGCCCTCCACACAGCGACACTGGAAAGCAAGGGAGCTGCAGCGGTTCCCCAACCGCCTCACGCCCCCCGGCATGTATTTTCGTACAAGTTCAAATCCGTGCAAAATGCCGCACCATGACATGTAGTCAAGGACAAGTTCCCCACCCAAACCGGTCCGGCGGCACTCAATCTAGACCACAGAACGCGGCGACGGGAACGGTTGAACGAAACACACATCGCATTAGTGACACTGACGGCATACTGCCCACGTGACGAGCATCGTGATTCCGGCCCACAACGAGGGGCAAGTCATCGGCAGACTCCTCGATTCGCTGCTGGCCGGCCCGGCCGAGGACGAGACCGACATCGTGGTCGTGTGCAACGGTTGCACCGACGACACCGCCCGTGTCGCGGCGGCCCGCGGACCGCGCGTCCGGGTGGTCGACATACCCACGCCCTCGAAGCACGCCGCGCTGCGGGCGGGAGACGACCACGCGCGCGGCTTCCCGCGCGTCTACGTGGACGCCGACGTCGTGATCACGGGCGCCGACGTCCGGGCCCTCACCGAGCCCCTGGACGACGACAGTTCGGACATCCTCGCCACCGCCCCCGAGCGGCGGATCCCGCTGGCCGGCTGCGCCTGGCGGGTGCGCGCCTACTACCGGGTGTGGCAGCAGCTCCCCGCCGTACGCGCCGGACTCTTCGGCCGGGGTGTCATCGCGGTCTCCAAGGCCGGGCACGCCCGGATCGCCGCGCTTCCGCCGCTGATGGCGGACGACCTGGCGGCCTCCCTGGCGTTCGCCCCGCACGAGCGGCTCGTGGTCGACGGGGCCAGTGTCGTGGTCCACCCGCCGCGCACCTGGCCGGACTTGATGAAACGGCGGGTGCGGGCCGCGGTCTCCACGGCCCAGGTAGAACAGCACCAGGCGCCGGAGGAGGCCTCGGCGCGTACGAGCGCGGCGGATCTGAAAGCCCTGGTCCGCAGGGATCCGAAGCTCCTCATGAGTGTCGTAGTCTTCCTCGCGGCGGCGGTCGCCGCCCGGCGGAGGGCCGGCAAGGCGATCCGGGCCCAGGACTTCGGCACCTGGCTACGGGACGAGAGCAGCCGGCAGAACTGATCGCACCGCACCTGGAGTTCAACTCGATCATGTATCTCACCGACCGTTCCGCCCCCGCAGAGGCGGACAGCGAACAGGGCCGAAGACGCGGACCGGGGCACCGGGTCGCCCCGGTCGTGCTCGTGCTGGGCTCGGTCAGCCTGATAACCGACATCTCCTCGGAGATGGTCACCGCCGTTCTGCCGCTCTATCTCGTCTCGACGCTCGGTTTCACCCCGCTGGTGTTCGGCACCCTCGACGGTGTCTACAACGGCGTCAGCGCGCTGGTCCAGCTCACCGGCGGCCATCTCGCCGACCGGGTGCGCAACCACAAGCTGATGGCCGGGCTCGGGTACGGCCTGTCCGCGCTGTGCAAGCCGCTGCTCCTGCTCGTGAGCAGCGTCGGAGCACTCGGCACGGTGCTCGCCCTGGACCGCACGGGCAAGGGCCTGCGCACCGCCCCGCGCGACGCGATGATCTCCCTGTCCACCCCGTCCGAGAAACAGGGCCGCGCCTTCGGCGTGCACCGGGCGATGGACACCACCGGTGCGATGCTCGGCCCGCTGGCCGCCTTCTTCATCCTGCGCGCGGCGACCGACGGCTACGACGCCGTGTTCGGCGTCAGCGCGTGTGTCGCGGTCCTCGGTGTGCTCGTGCTGGTGCTGTTCGTCCCCGGCAGGCGGCGAGACGCCCGGTCGGCCGACGCGGGTACGGTCGCGGGCAAACCGCCCGTGCGCGTACGCGAAGCGCTGGCGCTGCTACGGCTGCCACGGCTGCGGGCGCTCGCCGGCTGCGCCGCGCTGCTCGGCCTGACGACGGTCAGCGACGCCTTCGTCTATCTGCTCCTGCAGAGGCGCGCAGGCATCGCCGACGAGTGGTTCCCACTGCTGCCGCTGGGCACCGCCGCGGTGTTCCTGCTGCTGGCCGTACCCCTCGGCGCGCTGGCCGACCGGATCGGGCGGCGCACGGTGTTCCTCGCCGGGCACGTCAGTCTGCTGACCGGCTACGCGCTCCTGCTGTGGGCCCCGGCCACCCCGGCCCTGCCCTTCCTCGTGCTCGCCCTGCACGGCCTGTTCTACGCGGCCACCGACGGCGTGCTTCCGGCCGCCCTGGCCGACATCGTGCCCGAGCAACTGCGCGCCAGCGGCCTCGCCATCGTCGGGACCAGCCAGGCCCTGGCCCGGTTCTGCTGCTCGCTGGCCTTCGGCGCCGCCTGGACCATGTGGGGCGACGGTCCGGCGCTGGCCGGGTCGGCGATCGGTCTGCTGTGCTGCGCGGTCGTCGCGGGCGTGGTACTGCGGCCGGCGGGCGAAACCCGATGACCACCACCGTCACCATGTCCCAGGGATCCACATGACATCGCTGCGCAGCCGCCTGCTCATACTCGTCACGGGGGTGCTGATCCTCGCGGGCGTGGCAACCGGCGTGGTCCTGAACGCCGCCGACCGCGCGGACCGGGCGAACCAGTCCCAGCCGGGCGGCCCCGCCGTCAGCACGGGCAAACTGACGCTCGACCAGAAGAGCCGCCTGGCCTTCGTCAACGCGGCCTCGGGACCGCACCGCACCGCGGTCGCCTCGGTCCCGTCCACCGACCCCGGGGCGGGCCGGACCGCGTCCGACCTGAAGTGCGCCCGGTTCTACGCGGCGGCCGGCACGGGCGTCTGCCTCCAGTCCGTCCCCGGTGTCCTCAAGCAGAGCAACCGCGCCCTGCTCCTCGACGCCGACCTCCGCACCGTGCGCACCTATCCGCTCGCGGGCACCCCCAGCCGGGCCCGGGTCTCGCCCAGTGGCCGCTTCGTCGCCTGGACCGTCTTCGTCTCCGGCGAGTCCTACGCGTCCGCGTTCTTCTCCACCCGGACCTCGGTCCTGGACACCCGCACCATGAAGCTGACGCCCAGCCTGGAGACGTTCTCCGTCGTCCTGGACGGCAAGTCCTACCGCGCCTCGGACATCAACTTCTGGGGCGTCACCTTCGCCACCGACGACGACACCTTCTACGCCACCCTCAACACCGGCAACAAGACCTACCTGGTCCGCGGTTCGCTCTCCGAGCGCAAGGTCACCACCCTGACCGAGAACGTGGAGTGTCCCTCGCTCTCCCCGGACGGGACGCGCGTCGCCTTCAAGAAGCGGGTCCTGTCCCGTACCGCCCTCTGGCACGAGTACGTCCTCGACCTGGGCACCCTGAAGGAGACGGCGCTCGCCGAACGCCACAGCGTCGACGACCAGGCCACCTGGCTCGACAACGACACCGTCGCCTACTCGCTCCCCGCCGACGGCAAGGTCGGCAGCAGCGACCTGTGGAGCGTGCCCGCCGATGGCACGGGCAGCCCGCGCCTGCTGATCCCGGGGGCCTCCTCACCCGCCCCGCTGTAGAGGCGGGGCGGGGAGAACTCAGGGTCAGGGGGTGTCGCGAGCGCAGGAGAGGTCCTCGATGCGCACCGCGTCGGCCATCGCCCGCATACCGGTGTCGTTGGGGTGCAGATGGTCGCCGTTGTCGAAGAACGGCAGGATCCGCTCATGGTCGTAGGGGCTGCGCAGGATTCGGTCGAAGTCCGCCACGGCGTCGAACTCGCCGCCGGAGCGGATGAATTCGTTGACCTCGCGCCGTACGGCCTCGGCCGGCGCGTCCCACTCGGACCAGCCCTTGAAGGGCCCGACCGTCGCCCCGACGACACACACGCCCACGCTGTGCGCGCGGTCGATGATCCGGCGGTAGCCGTCGATCAGGTCCGCGGCCGTGACACCGGTGTGCGCCTTGATGTCGTTGACACCCTCGAAGAGCAGGATCGTGCGTACACCGGGATGGGACAGCACGTCCCGCCCCAGCCTGTTCAGTGCGCTCTGCCCGGCCCCGTCGGCGAGGACCTTGTTGCCGGAGATCCCCTCGTTGGCAACTCCCTCGATGTCGCTGTCGGCGTCGCTCTGAAGTCGGCGGGCCAGGTAGTCGGGCCAGCGGCGGTCCTTGTCGGTGCTGGACTGCCAGCCGTCGGTGATGGAATCGCCCAGCGCGACGACCGCTCCGACAGCCTGGGTGGTCCGTACGGTGACGGCGTCCAGGTAGAACCAGGAGCCGGTGGTCGCGGTCCAGTTGTCCGGGCCCTCCTCCGCCGCGTGGTCGCCCGTGGTGGTGTAGGAGGTCTGCATCGCCATGCCGTGCCCGGTCGCGGGACCGCCCGCCTCGGCCACGTACAGGCTGATCACCAGCGCGGTCGCGGCCGGCAGCCGTCCGGGCAGCGGATCGCTGAGCACGGTCCCGCCCGCGGGTACGGTGACGGATCGCGCCCCGCCGAACGACAGCGGCCGGTTGCTGCCCCGGACGAGGGCCGCGCCCTCCTTCTGCACTCCCGCGTATGCCCGCCCGATGGACAGGGGCCGGTCGCCGAAGGCGTTGGAGAGGCGGACGCGTGGCCGGGTTCCTCCGGCGCTGGTCCGTACGACGAGCCGGTAACCACGGTCCGAGGCGGCCTCGCCCATACGGTCGGCGCTCGCACCCCAGGTGACGATCTCGTGCGTCGCGGCAGAAGCAACAGGCCTGACGGGTACGGCACTTGGGGCAGGGGCCGCTGTCGCCGTCGTGGTCAGCAGCAGAGCGGCGGCGGTGAGCGCAACAACCGGCAGGGTGAGTTTCCGCAGCACTTTCAGCGGGCGCGCGAGGCGGGGAGTGTGTCGACGCATCGCTTCACCGCCCCAGGTCGCGCAGGGTCACGGACCGGCCGGGTGACAGGGTGAGTCTCCGTGTCCTCGCCCCGTACGTCACCGTGGTCGTACGGCCGCCGACGCTTGTCACTGTGACTTCGGTCGGTCTGCCGTTCTTCCAGCGCAGGTCCACGGTGAAGCCGCCGCGTACGCCCACGCCCGTGATCGACCCGGACTCGGCCCAGGCTTCGGGCAGGGCGGGCAGCAGTTCGACATGGCCGGGGCGCGAGTACAGCAGCATCTCGATCATCGCGGCGGGCGTGCCGAAGTTCCCGTCGATCTGGAAGATGCCGCGGCCCTGCTCCACCTGGTAGATGTCGAACAGGTTGGGCGCGGTGCCGTTGCTGCCGGACGCGGAGGGCCGCAGGTTGTTCACGACGAGCCGGTAGGCCCTGTCGGCGTCCTTCAGACGGGCCCAGCACAGGCTGCGCCAGGCGTTCGCCCAGCCGAAACTCTCCATGCCGCGTGCGGTGAGCAGCGCTCTCGCGCCCTCGACCATCTCTTCGGGCGTCGAGCCGTCGGGGCGGATCCGGTCGCCGGGGAACAACTGGACGAGGGGGGACAGATGCCGGTGGGTGGTCTCCCCCAGGTTGTCGGGGGACATCCACTCCTCCAGCCAGCCGGTCTTGGGGCTCACGTGTGGGAGGTGGAGCCGTTTCTGGAGGCCGGCGACGGTCCGGGCGTAGGCGCTGTCGCTGCCCAACAGTGCAGACGCAGTGCGGTAGTTGGCGAACAGGGCCCACACCAGTTCCTGGGCGTAGGTGATGCCTTTGGCGTCGAGCGGGCCGTGTTCGGGCGACCAGTCGCTGTCGGCGACGAGGACCTCCCGTTCCTCGCCGGTGGCCGGGTCCGTGACGGTCGTCGTCAGCAGCCTCGCCTCCCAGAACTCACAGGCCCCCCTGAGCATCGGGTGGATACGGGCCAGATGGGCGCGGTCCTGGGTGAACTCGTAGTGCTCGTAGAGGGAGTTGCACAGCCAGGCGTTGCCGGCGGGATGCCACCACCACCCCATTCCCCCGTGGATGTTGGTGGAGATGGCGACGGTCCAACCGGCGATCCTCCCGCTGGAGTTGCGGTAGCGGTTGCGGGGGTCGTTGAAGTGGGTGCGGGTGAGTTCGGTCCACGAGGACAGTTGGGCCAGGCAGTAGTCGGTGAAGGCGTCGAAGCAGTCGGACAGGGCGGCCCGGTCGGCCATCCAGTAGTTCATCTGGAGGTTGATGTCGGTGTGGTAATCGCCCATCCAGTCCGGGTCGTTGCCGTCGAGCCACAGACCCTGGAGGTTCAGCGGCAGACCGCCCCGTGATCCGGCGATCATGAGATAGCGACCGAACTGCAGGTAGGACGCCTCCAGTTCGGGATCGGGCGTGTCGTCCGTGTGGCGTGCCCTGATCCGCTCCCAGGTGTCCATACCGCGTTGCTGAGCGGTGGAGGCGCCGAGCGACACCCGCATACGCTCGAACTGCCTTCGGTGGTCGGCGACATGGGTGTGCAGCAGGGTGGTCACGGAGTGCTGGGCCGCGTCAAGGACCTTGGTGCGGGCGAGTTTTCGGGGGTCGAGCGACGGATTTCGGTAGTGGTTGGCCGCGTCGGGCGCGTAGTCGGTGCCCCCGGCGACGATCACCGTGAGGCTTCCGCAGTCACGGAAGGAGATCCGCGCGCCGTCGACGGAGACGGTTCCCCCGCTGCCGTACGCGGTGACGGCCGCCCCGTACCGCAGCCGGTTGGGCAACTCCGCGCCGAAGGACACGCAACGGTCCGCCGGTACGCCCGTGGTGGTCTCCCCGTGGGTGCCGTCCAGGCTGATGGCGCCGGTGTAGCGCCCGCCGCCGTCCTGGGTGAAGTGCAGGACGATGACGTCGTCGGGGGCGCTGGCGAAGATCTGCCGTCGGTACGTCACACCGGAGCGCACATAGGAGGCGGTGACCAGGCCCTGGCGGAGGTCGAGGGCGCGCCGGTAGCCGGAGACGGCCGAGAGGTCGTGGTCGGGGATGTCGACGGTCAGTTCGGCCAGCAGGGTGAACGACCCGAAGTCCGCGCGCCCGTACGGGAACTGGCCGTCGTTGTCGAGGGTGGCGTTGAGACCACCGGTCCACATGGTGGCGTCGGTGACGAACAGTCGCTCCCGGCCGGGATCGTTGCTCACGAGCGCCCCGAGGCGGCCGTTGCCGACGGGCAGGCCCTGGGTGATCATCGAGCCGTCGTCGGCGGGGGCCTGCCACCACAGTCGGGTGGAGGTGCCCTCGGGCAGCATCGGGGACCCGGCGGGTCGCGCGGGTGCGGCGGAGGCGGTGAAGGCGGGTGTTCCGCCGAGGGCGGCGAGGGCTCCGGAGACGGCGGCGAAGGAGAGAAGTCCGCGTCGGCTGGGGAGGGACGGCGGCGAATCGGGGCGTGAGGTGTCCATTGGTTGCGCTCCCTGGGTGGTTGGCCGTCAGGACGGGTTCGGTACGTCGATCCGGTCGATGTCCGGGGCGTAGCCGTCGCCGCTGTCGAAGGTGACGGTGTTGGCGCCGGCCTTCAGGTTGAGCGGTACGGCGACCGTCTCGACGGTCCCCCAGTCGCCCGTGGAGGGGAACCTGTGGCTGGTGGCGCCGCCGCCGTTGGCGGAGATCCGCACGGAACGCGCGTCGCCGCTGACGTAGGCGATGTCCACGACGTACCGCCCCGCCCTCAAAACCGTGACGCCGTTCATGGTGAGCTTTCCGCCGAGGTAGAGATTGCCGACCTTCCTGTCTCCGGAGCAGGCTCCGCAGTCGGCCACCGAGGCGTTGCCGGCAAGGGAGTTGGCTCCCGACTCCGCCTCGTAGGCCGTCTTCGTCGCCGCCGGGCCCTGCGGGGTGACGGTGAACAGCCGGGAGCCGTGCGTGGGCAGCGCCTGGGTGACCTTGTCCTTGTACGTACCGAGGTTTTCGCGATTCCACAGGTCGCGGACCTTGGCCTTGCCGGAGAAGCCCAGGGCGGACCAGTCGGCGGTCACGGACGCGGGCGCGTCCCCGAGGTTGAACAGGGCGACCGTGAAGCTGCCGTCGGGGTTCTCGGCCGCCCAGACCTGCTGGTCGTCGGAGGGGGTGATCGGCCGGGCGGGCGGTGTGCCGCCCTGGTTGAGCGCGATGACCTCCCTGTTGGTGAGCAGGGACAGCCCGTAGGAGTCGAGGCGCGTCAGGTCGTCGCCGGCGTAGAGGGGCGACTTGGCGACGGCCCACAAGGTGGCGTAGCTCTGCCGTTCGGCCTTGGTGAGCCCGTCCATCTCACCGTTGCCGACGTTCAGCGAGTCCAGGTCGTTCCAGCCGCCGGGGCCTGCGTGGCGGGTCCAGGCGGGGGTGTCGTCCCAGCGGTCCTCGACGGAGTTCTCCCAGGTGACCAGGGTGTTGCAGTAGCACTCGACGTCGGTGTCGATGCGCCAGCCGTTGGAGTGCCGCTTCCAGTCGGCGGCATGGCCGATGTCTAGGGACCAGGACAGTTCGAGGTGGATCGGCCGTCCGGTGGCGGCGATGGCCTTCTGCCATGCGGCGACGTCGGCAACGTTGTCGTAGTTCTCGCCGCTCTTGAACGAGCCGGGACCGACACCGTCCAGTTTGAGGAAGTCGTAACCCCAGTCGGCGAACAGCCGGGCCTGGGAGTCGATGTACTTCTGGGCACAGGGCCGCGAGAAGTCGATCTTGTACGCGCTGTCCCATCCGTTGGTGGTGCGCAGGTCGTCGTAGACGATGTCGGCGGTCACGCAGTCGCCGGCGTTCCAGACGGGAACCCGGCCCTCGCCGTAGGCCTCCTTCTCCAGTCCCACCGGCAGATAGATGCCCGCCTTGAGCCCCTTGGCGTGGAGGTCGTCGGCGACGGCCTCCATCCCGCGGGGGAAGCGGCCGGGGTCGGCGGCCTGTCTGCCGTAGGCGTCGAAGCGGGGCTTCCAGTCCAGGTCGCGCCACCAGCCGGCGTCGATGTTGACGTACTCGTAGCCGTAGGGCTTGAGCTTGGCGGCGAGGGCGTCGGCCTGCTTGAGGACGTTCTTCTCGGTGAGATAGCTGTAGTCGCCGTCCGGGTTGAGCCCCGGGTACTTGGACGACTGCATGCTCCAACTCGTCCAGCCCATGTACGGCTTGGCCGCGGGTATCGGCGAACCGGAGTCCGGGGAGGCAGCCGGGGTGAACGCCGTGAGGCCTCCGGTGAGGGTGAGAACGAGCAGGGCACTACCGGGCCGACGGGCACGGAAGGGGGACATCCGCATGGGCGGTTACCTCCGGAACACAGATGGGTTATGGCGTGGGCATGACACCCAGAAGGCCGTGCGAACCTCCTCACGAATTCGACTCCGCAGGGTCACCCCTGCAACTTCTGCCCCTGGGGCGGATCCGATCGGATGAAGGACTGGATGGCGGTCGCCGCCGCTCCCCGCGCCCACTCCTCGAAGGGCAGCGGGCGCGTTCTGACGTCGCATCGCGCGGCGGCGCCGAAGGCGGAGGCGGCGAAGGCGTCCCGGATCCGCTCGGCGAACAGGTCGTAGGCGGCCAGCCCTTCACCGGAGATGATCACCCGTTCGGGCCCGAGCAGGTTCACCACGGATCCGATGGCCCGCCCGATGGCGGCGCCCGCCCGCGCGTACACCTCGCGGGCTCCGGGGTCGCCCCGGTGGGCGAGTTCCAGCGCCTGGGCGGCGTCCGCGACGTCGACCCCGGTCTCCGTCCGCACGTCGCGCACGATCGCCGAGTCGGAGGCGATGGCCTCGACACAACCCCGGTTGCCGCAATGGCACTTGGGGCCCGCCGGATCGAGGGAGAGATGCCCGATCTCACCGGCCACACCGTGCGCGCCGGAGACCACCCGGCCGCCCACGACGAGACCGCAGCCGATACCGGCCCCCACCGTCACCAGCGCGAAGTCCGACAGACCCACGCCCGCACCGAACCACTGCTCGGCGACGGTGAGCGCGCGGACGTCGTTGTCGACGGTGACCGGCAGACCGAGGGTCATGGCGGCGAGGTCGGCAAGCGGGACGTCCCGCCACTCGAGGAACGGGGAGTACCGCACCATGCCCTCGGCGCGGTCCACATCGCCGGAGACGGCGATGCCCACACCCCTGACCGGCACCCCGAACCCCTCGGCGTCGGCGAGCAGTCCGAGGACGAGCCCGCTCAGAGTGGCGAGGACACCCTCGGGTCGTCGGTCATCGAGCGGGGCGTGCCGGGCGACCCTGATCCGGCAGCACAGGTCCGTCAGGACGGCGATGATCTCGTCGCCCGTCACCTTGACCCCGAGGAACAGCGCACGACCACCGTCGACCCGAACCGGGTTGGCCGGGCGGCCGAGCGCCTGCCGATGCTCCTCCTCGACGTCCTCCAAGAGGTAGCCGTTGTCGAGGAGAGGCCGGACGGCCTTGGTCACCGCCGCCGGAGACAGAGCGGCCCTGCGGGCGATCTCCGCCCGGGTGAGCGGGCCGTGGGAGAGCACGATGGTGAAGATCTGAGCGGCGGCGGGCGTATGGGCCGGGAACGTCTCGGAGGGCGAGGTCGAGCGCATGGCCGGAACGTACGGTTGATTCTTTTCCGTTGTCAATAAAAGAAGCACGATTGCTCCGAAGCCAACGGCACACAGGCACACGGCAGTTCCCGCCTTCCTTCGGGACGGCGGGAACTGT
Source organism: Streptomyces sp. ME02-8801-2C (assembly GCF_033793965.1). Lineage (NCBI taxonomy): Bacteria > Bacillati > Actinomycetota > Actinomycetes > Kitasatosporales > Streptomycetaceae > Streptomyces > Streptomyces sp. ME02-8801-2C. The sequence goes on from NZ_JARAXP010000003.1 coordinate 517,093, forward strand.
CGGACCAGGTCGGGACAGAGCTGCGGGTCAGGCGGAAGGTGCTCCGGTCAGGGTCTCCACTCGGCCCGTGTCGAGCGAGTAGTACGCGCTGACCACGGTCAGGTCGCCCTTCTTCACCAGGGGGGCGAGCGAGGCGTTGGACCGCAGGTCGGCGGCGGTCAGATTGGCGTGGGCACGGATCATCGCGTCGACGGGGTCGGCGTGCTTGACCTTGGCGATCTGCTTGTAGGCCGGGCGCAGGGCCTCCACGATCGACTGCAGGTTGCCCGGCAGGTCCGTACCGTCCTTGAGCGCCTTGTAGGCCGCCTTGATGGCGCCGCAGTTCTGGTGCCCGAGGACGACGATGAGTGGGGACCCCGCGGTGACGGGCCCGTACTCGATGGAGCCGACGACCACCGGCTGCACGACCTGCCCGCCGGTGCGTATCACGAACAGGTCGCCTATGCCGGTGTCGAAGACCAGCTCCGGCGGTACGCGGGAGTCGATGCAGGAGACGACCACACCGTACGGCTTCTGCTCGGGGGCGACGGCCGCGCGCCGGGCGGGGTCCTGGTCGGGGTGCTGCAACTGCCCGCTCACCCAGCGCTTGTTGCCCTCCAGCAGCCTCGCGTATGCCGTCCGGGCGGAGTCGGGCCGGGGCGCGGCGTTCGCGGAGGGGCTGGGCGAGGCCGCGGCGGCGTGCGCCGCATTCGCCGTGTCGGAGCCGTTCGTCTTCGACGAACAGCCGGTGAGCACGGCCGCGGTGGCCGCCGCGAGTCCTCCGGTGAGAACGGCCCTGCGCTGCGGTCGCACAGCGTTACCCATGAGTCTGCCCCTTACAGTCCTGAGCGGTGTCCGCCCGGGAGTTCGGGGAGGGGGCGCCGAGGTCGGCTCTCCGCTCCTTCTCCCAGGTGAAGTTGGTGATTCCACCCTCGCTGGGGAGCGGTTAGGGGCCGTCCAACGTTCATGCAGCGCAGGGGAAGCGCTCGTCCAAATCACACGGTGCAACCGCGCGGAGTCATTTTCGGACCGGCCGGAGGGGACCGGATACAGTGCGCGAGACTGGAAGCCTGGCCAGAGAGGGGAAGCGTGACCGACACCAGTGACACCCGACCCGCCGACAGCGAAACGGGGGCTCCGCGGCAGAGCCGACTGCTCCGCCTGATGCGCTACCTCCCCCTGATCGCCCCCGTCCTGCTGTGGGCCGTGCCCTGCTGGATGCTCCTGCACACCGGCCAGCACTGGCCCCTGTCCGTCACCCTGGCCGGCACCACCCTGTTCCTCCTCGGCTTCACAGCCATGCCGCTCACGATGGCGCGCGGTCACGGCCGGCGCCAGCAGGACTGGGCGGCGATCGTCGGTGACACTCTGCTGGGCACCAGCTGGGTTCTGTTCACCTGGTCCGTTCTGCTCGGTGTCCTGTTGCGGCTCGCGCTGACCGTGGCCGGCGTCGGCGAGGGTCAGGACCGGGCCCGGATCGTCACCTGGGCCGTCCTCGGCACAACCGCCGTACTGCTCGCCTGGGGATACGCCGAAGCCCGCCGCCTGCCACGCGTGCGCCGGCTCGACGTACAACTCCCGCGCCTGGGCGCCGGATTGGACGGCACCCGTGTCGTCCTCATCACCGACACCCACTACGGCCCGCTCGACCGCGCCCGCTGGTCGGCGCGGGTGTGCGAGACGGTGAACACGCTGGAGGCCGACCTGGTCTGCCACACCGGCGACATCGCGGACGGCACGGCCGAACGCCGCCGCGCCCAGGCCGCCCCACTCGGTACCGTGCGAGCCACCCACGCCCGTGTCTACGTCACCGGCAACCACGAGTACTACAGCGAGGCCCAGGGCTGGGTCGACCTGATGGACGAGCTGGGCTGGGAGCCGCTGCGCAACCGTCATCTGCTGCTCGAACGCGGCGGCGACACCCTCGTGGTCGCCGGCGTGGACGACGTCACCGCCGAGTCCTCCGGCCTGGCAGGCCATCGCGCCCACCTCGCCGGAGCCCTGGACGGCACAGACCCAGACCTCCCCGTCCTGCTCCTGGCACACCAGCCCAAGTTCGTCGACAGGGCAGCGGCAGCCGGCATCGACCTCCAGCTCTCCGGCCACACCCATGGCGGCCAGATCTGGCCCTTCCACCACCTGGTTCGCCTCGACCAGCCCGCCCTCGCCGGCCTCAGCCGTCACGGCGCCCGCACCCTCCTCTACACCAGCCGCGGCACCGGCTTCTGGGGCCCGCCGTTCCGTGTCTTCGCCCCCAGCGAGATCACCCTGCTCGTGCTCCGCTCGCCGCACCCGTCCACGTCCCCGTAGCACTGGGCGGCCCCGCACCTCCGCGAAAGCCGGTGCCATGCGGGGCGGGTCGCTGTAGTGACCGTGTCCGGAACCCGACGGAGCCGGTGGCAACCACGGGTGCCGGGCACGAAGGTGTTCCCATGGCGCTGCGCTATCGGACCAACTCTCCGGAGTTCGACTTCCCGCCCTTCTCCGGTCTGCCGCCGGTCCGTTACGTGCTCGCGTCGACCCCACGATGCGGCAGCAACATGCTGGCCCGCGCCCTGTGGCACACCGGGCTGGCCGGTTTCGCCGAGGACTACTTCGCCGACGCCTTCGTGCTGGACTACTTCGAGCGGTGGGGATTCGACTCCGGCGATCCGCAGGAGTTGGCGACGGGCTATGTGCGGCGACTGATGACGTGCCGGACCAGCCCCAACGGCGTGTTCGGGCTGCGGATCCACGCGGGCCACCTCGGGAGCCTGGAGGTCGACCCGGACGACATCCTCCAGGCACCCCGGTACATCTGGATCCAACGCCGGGACCGGTTGCGGCAGGCGGTCTCGTACACCATGGCTGAGCAGACCGGTGTCTGGATCCTGGACGGGACCCTTCTGCCGGAGGGGAGTGCGCGCGCCGCTCCCCGGTACAGCTATGAGGAGATCCGCCGGCATCTGCGGCTGCTCGACCGCGACGCGTCGGTCTGGGAGGACTACTTCGGCAGGCACGGTGTCGTCCCGCATGTCGTCGTCTACGAGGACCTGGTCGCGGACTACGAGGCAGGTTTGCTGGGCTGCCTCGACTTCCTCGGTGTTGGCGCGCCCGAGTCGGTGCCGGCTCCGGGGATCAGGCGTCAAGCCGACGAGTTGACAGACCGGTGGGTCGAGAGGTTCCTACGGGATCGTCGTGCTGAGCGGCCAGCGTCGTAGGCGGTACGGCGTCCACCACAGGTGGCGCCCGGCGCGATGGAGCAGGTTTTCGCGCAGGTAGCGCTCCAGGGCCCGCTCCGTCGACGCCGCCGCGACCGCCGGGACGCCGTCCAGCAGTCCCTGGAACGCCGTGCTCCGGGGGGCGTGGACGACCAGGCGTCGGAAGGAGCCCCAGCGGTGGTCGCGGATCTCCAGGAAACCGGGGCCGCGGCGGTAGCCGCACTTGGCGATATGGAACGAGCCGCGCCACGCGGTGACCACGCGTTCGTCGTTCTCCTCTCCCGTGGAGCCCCGGAAGACGGCTGTCGGGGGGTAGAGATGGCTCAGCGCCCGCCACTGGGCCGGGTCGGCCATGCGCAGGGTCCAGTCCACCGCGATGCCGTGGCTGGTGAGTTCCCGGACGAGGAGGAGGACGGCGACCGCGGACGCGCCGTCCGGATCGGTGAGGTCCACGGGCTCGTGCACCTGGACGAACTGAACGCCGTCGGAGGCGAGTCGTTCGACGGCGTCCACCGGGTCGCCCGGCGGCCCTTCGAGGGTGCCGCAGCGGATGCCCGGCAGGCGCATGGCCGCCGGATCGCGGTCCTTCCACAGAGTCAGCTCCGGCTTCATCGGATGTCTCCCCCTGCCGGGACCGCCAAGGCGGGGACGAGCGGCGTGTCGTCCCCGTGCAGTCCGTGCCCGTTGAGCCCGTCGGCGTCGAGCCGCAGCAGGTCCTGGTTTGCCACGGCGGGCGCGACCTGGACGTACTGGCCGCCCTCGGCGAAGACCAGGCCGAGGGCGCTCCAACGCGCCAGCAACCCGGTGAGGCGTTCCGCTGTCACCTCTCCGGCCGGCTCCCCCGCGTCCGCGCACCGGGCGGCGGCCTTGCGCAGCAGCGCCGCCGGGCTGTGCGGTGTGTCGAGCAGCCGGAACACCGTCACTTCGAGCGGGTCGGTGAGGTCGAGGAGCCGCCAGGAGAAACCCGGCCGGGTGTCGACCAGGACGATGTGTCCGCCGAGGTCGCAGTGGGTCAGACGGCTGCGCGGGTACGCCCGCGTCCAACTGGCGACGGCCGCGCGCAGCCGGTTCAGGCAGTCGTCGGCGATGCCCTGGTGCGGTGAGTCGAAGATGTAGACCAGGTCGGCGAGTTCGTCCGTGGGCAGGTCGTAGATGTGGTGGTAGTGCGAGGCGGGGCGCAGTTCGCCGAAGCCCAGTTCCGGCCGGTCGAAGTAGGGGCTGAACCGCTCGACCTTCAGACGGGTGGAGTTGGCCGGTGGTCCGAGGTGGTGCAGCGCGGGCAGCTGGTCGATGATCTCGTCGTAGTCCTGTTCGGTCTCCCCGGGAAAGCCGTAGAGGTAGTTCCAGCTGAGGTTGACGCCGGTGGTCTCCGCGTCCCGCAGCAGCCGGACGTTCTGGCAGCCGCTCACCCCCTTGTCCATCAGTTTCAGCACCCGGCTGCTGAGGTTCTCCACGCCGGGCTGCACGTAGCTGACGCCGGCCGCGGACAGGGTCGCCAGCTGCTCGCGCCGCAGGTTCGACTTGATCTCGTAGCACAGCCGCAGGTCGTACCCGGACTCCTGGAGAAGCGGGGCCATCGAGTTGAGGTAGGCCATGTCGAGGATGTTGTCGGTGACCCACACGTCGAGTACGCGGTGGCGCTCGACCAGGCCGAGGATCTCCTCCACGAACCGCCGTGGGTCCTTGCTGCGGAACTCCATGAACGAGCCGTTGAGGCCGCAGAAAGTGCAGTGGTGCTTCTCGCCCCACCAGCAGCCGCGCGAGCCCTCCACCACCAGCCGCGGCTCCACCCAGCCGCCCGCGGTGGACCGCGCGTGCCGCTCGAAGTAGTCGCCGTAGTCCGGGGTGACCAGTGCTCCGGGGGGCAGCGGGGCGGCGTCCATGGGATGGGCCACGGACCGGCCCTGCGCATCGCGGCGGCACAGGCCGGGGATGGCGGCCAGGTCGTCGGCGTCACCGTCACGGAGCGCGGTGAGCAGCCGGGGGAACACGATCTCGCCCTCGCCGCGCACCACGAAGTCGACCTGGGGGAAGTTGCGGTGGAGCGCGGCACCCTGCGGGCCGTCGCAGTTCGCGCCACCGAAGACGGTGGTGGTGCCGGGTGCCAGTTCCTTGACCACGCGGGCCGCGGCGAGGGTGGCCGCGTTCTGCGCGAATGTGGTGGTGAAGCCGACCACGTCCGGTGCCGTGGCGGCGATCTTGGCAGCCGTCTCCCGGACGAACAGCGGCGCGAGTTCGTGCAGTTCCCGCGCCTTGGCCAGCATGCGCTCCGGCATCTTCCCGTCGAAGTGCTCGGTGAACTCCGCCATCCGCCAGCGGGGTCGGCCGTTGAGCGCGGCCGAGAAGATCCACTCACTCTGTCCGGAGAAATAGGAGTTCGCGCAGAACTCGTACTCCTCGAAGCCGTACTCCGTACGCGCGGCCACCCAGTCGGCGAAGTCGAGGTTGGCGTGCACCACCTCGATGTCCGCGGCTCCGTCGGGGAAGACGTCGAGGATCCGTCGTTTGAGAATGCCGAGCGCGAGGGACGGCGCGTCGAGCGACGACCACGGCATGTCCACCAACACGATGTGCAAGGCGGTTCCTCCCCGTCACCACAGTCCGCGGCGTGCCAGCGCGCGCCGCGCGGTCTCGCGCCGGGCCGTCGGTTCGGCCTCGAAGGCCGCCGCCACCCGCCCGGACACCACGCCGTGAGCCAGTCCGGCGGACGTGGTGAAGTACGCGTATTCCACTGCTTCCGCGCTCGCGGCGCGCTCCGTGACCTCGGTGCCTCCCGCGCCGGCCCGCTCCCCCGGGATAGTCCCCCAGGCGGCGACGGACGCCGACGCGTACGCGCGCAGGGCCGCGTGGCCTCGGCCGGTGGGGACGATTCCCTCCGCCTCGATCACGAACGACAGCGGCTGCTCGCACGTCAGAGCGGTGAACAGGGCGATCATCAGCTCGTGGGTCACGGTGTCGCGCAGCTCCCCTGCCCCGCCGCCGTCCAGCAGGTAGGAAGCGAACGCTTCCTCCGAGGACAACCCAGGGGTGGTGTACGGGATCAGCCGGAACCGGGCGAAGTGCGGTGAGCCGAGAAATCCGGTGAGCAGGCCGGCCTCGGTGGCACCGGCGTCCTCAAGCAGCCGCAGACTGCGCGGGAACGTGGTCGCGAGGCTGCCTCCGCTGCCGGGCCGCCACACCTGGGAGCGCAACCGGCGCGCGGTGGTGTCCAGTTCGGCCAGGTCGACGGAGGCCAGGCACTCCAGCTCGCCGGAATCCGCCGCCACGGCCTCGGCGCCCTCCTCGGCGAGCCGGGAGCGCAGGTCCGCGTCGAGCAGAAGCCGCAGGAGCAGGTCGGTCAGCCGCTCGCCGTCCAGCGACGCGCCCGGCTCCACCGTGCTCACGCCACCTCCTCGCGCTGCCAGGCGGCGACAATGTCCCGCAGCCGCGCGTAGTTGCGCCGGGACTTCTCGACCAGCTGTCCGTCCTCGCGGTACATCGGGTCCTCGTAGGTCACCCCGAGGAGGTTCGGGCAGCGCGGCAGCAGGTACTCGGTGAGGTCCACCTGCTCGTCCAGCAGGACGCCGTGGTGCAGGTCACGGAACTTGCCTCCCACGATCTGACAGCCCGAAAGGTGCAGTTCCCGGCAGCGACTGAGGGGCAGCGCCTCGATCCCGTCGTACATGCTGTTTCCGGTACGTCCTCTCAGCCACTGGTAGCTGAGCAGATGGCCGACATCGAGCGTCACCCACACGTCGGCGTCCTGTGCCAGCCGGGCGAAGTAGTCGAAGGCGTCCATGTGCCCGAGGACGAACGAGCCGCCCTCGGTGAAGCCGGGGAACTCGACATGCAGCGGCGGATCGAGCAGCCGGGCCGCCTCCGCGACGTTCCGGGTGGCGATCTCCAGCCCCGGTTCGGTCAGCGGCGGCGGGAGCGGATAGGGCATCGGTATGCCGCGCAGGCTCCAGATGCCCAGGTCCTCGACCACCCAGGAGAAGCCGTAGCGGGCGGCCAGTTCGTTGGTGAACTCGGCGGCCGGGCGACGGTCGTAGCGCTCGGGCGTGCCCATGTTCAGCTCGGTCTGGTGGAAGGCGCGGGCCGACCCGGCGGGCGACGCCTCGAAGAATCGGTCGTACGCACGCACGTAGTCGACCGTCTGTACGCGGGCGCGCGAGCGCGGCTGGAACGCGAGGGCCGAGTAGGCGAAGTCGCCGCCGTGGCGGCGCAGGAAGGCGCGGACCCGGTCGGTGGTGTCTCCGCCGCCGTCGTCGCTCTCCACGAATCCGATCCCGCGCCTGCCGAGGCGTCCGCCGCCCCACGGCATGTCCATCAGTACCCCCAGGCCCATCCGACGCGGGGATCCGGTGACGGTGGCGGTTCCGGCGCCGCCGGGTGCGGTCCGCGGCGATTGCGTCATGACGAGCTCCTGGCTGAGGGGACCGGGTCGGCTGCACGGGCCGGGTCGGGGGTGCCCGCTGCCGCGTCGGCCAGGCGGGCCAGCAGTCGGCCGCCACGGTCGGTGCGGGCCGTGAGCAGACCGTCGGCGCGCTGTTCCACGTCGCCTCGCGGGAGCGCGTAGAACCGCTCCCGGACGACATCGGCGAGGGTGAGGCGGTCTGCCGTACGGTCGTCGGCGTGCTCGGGCACGGTGCGTACCCATGTGTGCGGACGCAGGGCCGCGACGGCGGGCGCGCGATGGTCGCCCGGGGCGGGGCTGGAGGGTGTCGAGGCGTTCGTGCGGCCCGGCCTGACGGTGTGGAAGATCCGCACCAGCCGGTCCAGTGCCTCGGTGCGCGTTGGGCCGCCGGGGACCGCGAGCGGGTGGCCGACCCGGCCGGCCAGGTAGCTGAGCTCGGGGTTGCCCGCCAGGCGGTCCGACGGGTCGAGAGCGAGCCCGTAGTCCTCCGGGCCGGCCACGAGTCTGCTGCCGGGCTCCGCCACCATCAGTTCCAGCGCGTCGATGCCGATCCGCCGCTCGTTGTCGACGAGGAAGCGCAGGGATGCCTCGAACTCGTCCGGTGTCTCGTCCAGGACCTGGCCCATCACGGTGAACCGGACGGTGATGCCCGCCGCGGCGAGGTTGTCGAGGATCCGCTGGTAGTCGGCCGCGCGCACGCCCCGCTCCATCCGGTCCAGCAGGCGCTGCGTGGTGCCTTCGTAGCCGACCGAGATCATCGCGCAGCCGACCGCGGCGAGGTCGTGACAGAACGCCGGGTCGGTCAGGACGACCTCGAGTCGGCTGCGGACGCCGAACCGGACCCGTATGCCACGTTCGCGTGTCGCGCGCATGGCCTTCAGGATCAGCCGCAGGTTGGTGTTCTCGTCCGCGACCGACACGTACCGGGTGCCCGTGGCACGCACCACGGACTCCACGGCGTCGGCGATCTGGGTCGCGGTGCCCTGCTGGTACCCGCCTTGCGGAAGCGACCGGTTGCCGTACGAGCAGAACGCGCAGCGCCCCCAGAAGCAGCCGACGCATGTGACGATCGCGAGTTCCAGGGCGTCGTTGAGATAGGAGCGGAACGACAGTCCCGTGAAGTCGGGTGGGCCGAGGTCACGGAAGCGCAAGGTCACCGCGGGACCCGTGCGCGGCCCGGCATCGGACCGTGGCAGCCAGGTCATGCCGGGCACGGCGGCGAGCGGAACCGTCCCGTCCAGCGCGTCCAGCCAGCGTTCGAGCGGCTCCTCTCCGGCGGTCGTGCAGAGGGCGTCGACTGTGTCCCGGACTCCGGGCAGCCGGACGAGGCTGTCGTGACGGAGCATCACCTGCTGGCCGCCCAGGCAGATCAGGGTGTCCGGCGCCAGCCGCCGGACCCAGGCGGCGATCAGCAGCGCGGGCGCGAGCTGGCTGAAGAACGCCACGGACAGGCCGACCACGCGGGGGCGATGCCGGCCGAGCAGGCCGGTCACCAGGCGGTGCAGCGATTCGACCGGTACGCCGGACGCGACGGGCGGCTCGTCCGCGGCGCGGCGTACGGCATCGTCGAGCCGTCCGAGGTCGTCCCAGGTCCGGGTCAGGAAGGTGTCGCGGACCAGCAGTTCGAGGCCCAGGGTGGCGAGCCGGACCGCGCGGTCGGGGCCCAGCTCGCCTGCTGACTCCTTGTGCAGGACGTGGGCACGCAACTCGCCGATGTGCGCGGCGAAGACGTCGGCCACCGCTCGGCGATACCAGTCGCTCACGGCTGTACCGTCGTCGTCCCCCGTGTCCTGGGCGCGGACCGCGTCGTCCAACAGCGCGGGACAACGCAGCAGTTCGTGGAGCACAGCGATGTTCAGGTCGGCCTGGTGAACCAGCCGGCCCCGGCGCCGCAGGTGGCCGGTCAGGTACGGCAGGCTCAGATACGGGAAGAACCTGGCCTCGGTCTGCGGCGGAAAGATCAACAGGACGTCGGTGCGGGTACGTCCCACCGACCGGCTGGACGGCACGACCTGCCTCCTCGTCTCAACCGGTCTCGTCCGTCGGAGAGTTGCCGTCGGCCGTTGCTACCGGGCGTCCTACTCGGGGATGTCCTCCGTGCTCTCCGCCGCGATGTAGGTGTACGTGTGGTAGGCCGCGCCGAGCTTCAGCTCGCTGGAATCGATCACCTGGAGTTCTTCGAGTTCACCGAATTCCTCGTCGGCGAGTTTCTCAGGAGATGCAGCAGTCATGATTTTCTCCCCTTCGCAAACGTGCTGGGAATGTGCCGCTTGCCGTGTGCGGCGCCCCATGCTAGCCAGACCGCACGTGCGACAACAGCCCAAACGTCGTCGTTTGGAATGGACGGCATTCTCCCAGGTCAGCACCTTATGGGGACTCCGCAGCATCGGATTGCGCAGCAACGGCGCCAAATGACCATGACTCATAATCGCCTCTGCCACCGCGCGCTTTGGGAAGATCGAAGGTCGAGGTCAACGCCGTTGTGCTGCTGGAGGCTGTTTGTACCGCCATGTAGATGCGGCCGTGGTCCGGGCGGCGGTCCGGCATCCCGACCAGCCGATGGTCTGGCCCGACCTGACCGGCCCGTCCGCGCACCAGGAGTCGTGGCGGGCATGGCTTCAACAGACGTGGCAGGCAACCGATTTCGCCACCGCGGTCGAGTTCTCCAGCCCGGACCTGGCGAGACGGGTGCGTCAGATATGTGTCGGCGAGCCGGTGGCGGACCTCGCCGTGCGGCGCGCGGTGGTTTCGGTGGTGCGCTACCTGCTGCGCGCCCGCTCACGTGCCACTCCGTTCGGTCTGTTCGCCGGGGTCGCGGCCGCCCGCACAGGGGCCGCTCCCATGCTGCGTGCGGGCACCGGGCATCGGGCGATCACCAGACCGGAGGCGGCATGGACCGCGGCTCTTGTCGACCGGCTGGAGGAACACCCTGAGCTCCGGCCCCAGTTGACGCTGCGGGCTTCCAGCCTCGCGTTCGAGCGCGACGGACGCCTGACGGTCGAGCACCGCGCAAGCGGTACGAACGACGGTGGCCCGGTGCACGTGGGGATACGCGCGACCGGACCGATCCGCATGGCCATGGACATCGCACAGGCGCCGGTTGTGTGGACGGTCCTCGCCGAAACTCTCTCCGGCGGTTTCCCTGCCGCATCGCCCACCGCGATCGAGAACCTGCTCGCGAACCTGGTACGCCAGCGATTCCTGATCACCAGTCTGCGTCCCGCAGTCACGGCCTCCGATCCCCTCACCACCCTGCTCGGACAGATACAGCATCTGCCCGCCGCTGAAGCCGACGAGTTGCGGGAGGTCGCGGCGGCACTGACACGACACGACGATGCCACCGTCACCCCCACAGGCGCCGGCGCCGAACGCGCACGAGTGACGGCCGCGATGACACGGCTCTGTCCCACCGCAAAACCCGCGCTCGCCCTCGACCTGCGGTTGGACTGGGACCTGGTGATCCCGGAGTCGGTGGCCGAGGAGGCGGCTTCGGCCGCCGCGGTGCTCACGCGCCTGGCACCCCGGGCGGCGCTGAGCCCTGGATGGACTGCCTGGCACGGCCATTTCCTGGAGCGCTACGGCTCGGGAGCGGTGGTACCCGTTCTGACCGCCATCGACCTCCTCGGCTACCCGGCCGGCTACCTCGGGTCCGCGGCCGCGTCCACAGCAGCCTCGGCGGGCCCGACGCTGACCGCCCGCGACAGCCGGCTGCTGAGACTCGCGTACGCCGCCGCGGCGCGGCGTCGCCACCACATCCGACTCGATGACGCCGCGATCGACGAACTGGCGGTGGTGGATCCCGGCAGACCCGTGCAGCCGAGCGCCGAGGTGACCGCGCGGATCCACGCCGCGAGCATGTCCGCCCTGGCACAAGGGGAGTTCACGCTGCACGTCGTCGGGGTGGCCCGTGCGGCCGGTACGGCCACCGGGCGCTTTCTCCATCTGTTCGACGCCGAGGACCGCCGCCGGATGACCGATGTGTACGCCGGTCTGCCCGGCGTACAGCAGGACGCGCTGATCGCGCAGATCAGTGCCGCCCCGCTGTACATGCGCTCGGTGAACGTCGCGCACGCCCCGCAGGTCGCGGAGGTGGTGATCCCCCTCGGCGAACACCACGGCCCGGACATGGACCAGGTGCCCGTGACGGACCTGGCGGTGACCGCCGATGCCGAGCGGTTGCACCTGATCTCGGTCTCCCGGCGCCGCCCGGTGCACACGATGCTGCCGAACGCGGTGGATCTGACCCAGCACACCCATCCGCTGGCCCGCTTCCTGCTCGAGGCACCGGTGGCACTGGCCGTCCCGTGCACCGGGTTCTCGTGGGGAGCGGCCGTGTCCAGCCTGCCGTTCCTCCCCGCGCTGCACTACGGGCGCACCGTACTGTCGCCGGCCCGCTGGACACTCGGCGTCGACGACCTGCCCGGCGTGCGGACGCCGTGGCCTCGGTGGGACGAGGCCCTGGCCGAATGGCGTCGTGACGTTCTCCTGCCCCAGCACGTGTACCTGGGTGACGGAGACCGGCGTATGAACCTGGACCTGGCGGAGCCCTCGCACCGGGTCCTGCTCCGTACGCACGTGGAACGCGACGGCAGGGCACTGCTACGTGCCGCGCCGAAGCCCGGGGACCTGGGCTGGACCGGCGGGCGCGCCCACGAGATCGTCATACCCCTGGCCACTGCGGGCCCGACCCGCGCACCTGTCCGCGCATCGGGCGACGTCGTCGGTCCGGAGTACGGCAGCTTGCCCGGCTGCGGCAACCTGCTCTCCATCAGCTTGCATGGACACCGCGACCGCCAGGACGCGCTCCTGACCCGCCATCTGCCGTCCTTTCTCAGGGAGTTGGGCGAGCCCCGCTGGTGGTTCGTCCGTCACCGCGATCCCGACGACCACCTACGTCTGTGTCTGACCTGCGCACCCGGTTCACTCGGCACCGCTGTCGGGCAGCTCGGCGAGTGGACGCGGCGGCTTCGGCACGCGGGCCTGATCACGCACGCGAGCCTGGACACCTACTACCCACAGACCACGCGCTTCGGCGGCCCCGCGGCGCTGGAAGCGGCCGAAGAGTACTTCGCCGCCGACGCGGCAGCCGTCCTCGCCCAACTGACCGCGCAGGCCGGGCGGGACGCTCCCGACGTCCGTGCGGTGATCGCCGCGAGCATGGTGGACATCGCCGTCGGCCTGCTCGGGGACGACGCGAAGGCGATGCGCTGGCTGGTCGGGCACGCCCACACGGACAGAAGCGCCCCACCCCGAGCGGTCTACGACCAGACCATCGCCCTGACGACCGCCTTCCCCCAGGCCCCAGGCACTCCGGCGCTGGACGCTCGCGTCACCGCGAGCTGGTCGGCACGCCGCGCCGCGCTGACCGCCTACCGCAGCACGCTCGAGGGTGCCGGGACGATGCCCGTCCAGGACCTGCTCCCGGACCTGCTGCATCTCCACCACGTCCGCATGCGCGGGCCGGGACTACCCGAGGAACGGGCGCACCTGCACCTGGCCAGAGCCGCCGCACTGAGCTGGAGGGCACGGGCGAGGAGAACACCCTGACCACGACAGCCCGCCGACGCCACCGCGCGGCCGGACCGCGGTACGCGTCCATCATGCGTTCCGGCCGCGCCCGTCAGGTGATCGGGGTCCTCCGCGATCACCCCGGTCGTGGCGCCGACCGGCTCCGCCGGGCTCTGTAGCATCCGGCGCATGGACGTGGCGACGGGCGCACTGGCTCGAGGACTTGGGCTTGCGGAACGGGTGGTTCGCGGGGAGCTCGACAGTCGAGGGGGGCCCGGTGTGGTCCGGCTGGCGGAGGAGAGCGGGCTGGACAAGGGGCAGGCTTCGCGGCTGCTGCGGGATCTGGTCGGCACCGGAACGCTCGCCCGGGACGGGCACGAGTTCCGGGCCGGGGCGGATCTGCTGGCCGTCGCGGCCGAGGCCGGGCCGTGGGGTGTGGAGAGCCGGGCGCTGCTGCGGAGTACGCCTTGTCCGCTCTGCGCCCGCTCATCCTTCTCGGCTCCGCGACGCTTCTCCTGGCGGGCTGCGCCGACCCCTCCGAGCCGACCGCCGGCTCCGCCGGCACGCCGTCCGGCGCCGCCTCCTCCGCCGCTCCGATCACGGAGAACGCCGCGCTCGCCGCCAAGGTCCCGGCCACGCTGAAGGCGAGCGGGATCAAGATCGCCAGCGACGTGAGTTACCCGCCGATGGACTTCTTCGCCTCCGACAACAAGACGGTCATCGGCGCCGAGGCCGACCTCGACAAGGCCCTCGGCACGGTCCTCGGCGTCAAGGTCACCATCGTGAACGTGCCCTTCGACTCGATCCTGCCCGGCCTGCAGTCGGGCAAGTACCAGCTCGGCGTCTCGTCCTTCACGGACACCGCCGAGCGGGAGAAGGTCGTCGACTTCGTCACCTACTTCGACGCGGGCACGTCCCTGCTGGTCCCGTCGGGCAACCCCAAGGCGCTCAAGCCCGAGGGCGACTCCCTGTGCGGCCGTACGGTCGCCGTGGCGAAGGGGTCCACGCAGGCGCTGGTGGACCTGCCGGCCCGGGCGAAGACCTGCAAGACGGCGATCAAGGCCAGCACCTTCCCGGACGGCACCGGTGTGAACCTCGCCGTCACCAGCGGCCGCGCCGATGCCGCCCTGGCCGACTCGCCGGTAGCCGCCTACGCCGCCAAGCAGTCCGGCGGCAAGCTGGAAGTGGCCGGCGACTCCTACGGCAACGCGCCCTTCGGTATCGCCGTACCGAAGAACAGCGAGCTGACCGAGCTGCTCAAGTCGGCCCTGGAGGACCTCAAGGCGAGCGGCGGTTACCAGCAGGTCCTCGCCAAGTGGGGCCTCGAGTCCGGCGCCCTGGACAAGTTCGAGATCAACGCGGCCTCATGAGCGAGGAGCTGCCGGTCTACCGGCGCCGCCGGCCGGGCCAGTGGGTGCTGACCTTCGTGGTCCTGCTCCTGGCCGCGGCCCTGGTCCAGTCGCTGATCACCAATCCCCGCTTCGGCTGGGACACGGTCGGCGCCTGGCTGTTCAGCCGGACCGTGATGACCGGCCTGCTGACCACTCTGGAACTCACCGCCGCCGCCATGGCGATCGGGCTCGTACTGGGCATCGTGGTGGCGCTCATGCGGCTGTCGGACAACCCTGTCGCGCGGACCGTCAGCTGGGCGTACATCTGGCTCTTCCGGGGCACCCCGCTCCTGGTCCAGCTGTTGTTCTGGGGGTTCATCTCCGCGCTGTACCCCACACTGTCGCTGCACCTGCCCTTCCTGCCGGCGATCGGCGGCGTCCCCGCGAACTCCGTCATCACGACCTTCGCCGCGGCCCTGCTGGGCCTCGGTCTCAACGAGGCCGCCTATCTCGCCGAGATCATCCGGGCCGGAATCGTCTCGGTCGACCACGGGCAGACGGAGGCGGCGGACGCGCTCGGCCTGTCCCGGGCCAGGACCCTGCGCCGGATCGTCCTGCCCCAGGCGATGCGGGTGATCATCCCGCCGGTCGGCAACGAGACCATCTCCATGCTCAAGACGACCTCCCTGGTGAGTGTGCTGGCCTACGCGGAACTGCTCTACTCCGTGCAGATCGTGTACTCCCGCACCTACCAGACGATCCCTCTGCTGATCGTCGCCAGCATCTGGTACCTGGCCGTCACGACCCTGCTGAACGTCGGCCAGCACTACCTCGAACGTCACTTCGCGAAGGGCAGCAGCCGATGATGATCGAGGCCACCGGCGTCCGCAAGTCCTTCGCCGGGCGGGAAGTGCTGCGCGGCATCGACCTCTCCGTACCGCGCGGGACGGTCACCTGTGTGATCGGGCCCTCCGGATCGGGAAAATCCACCTTCCTGCGGTGCGTGAACCGTCTGGAGCGGCCCGACGGCGGCCGGATCCTGGTGGACGGCGAACCGATCGGGTACGAGCCGTACCGGGACGGGCTGCGCGAACTGCGCCGCCGTGACCTGGCCCGGCAGCGTCGTCACATCGGCATGGTCTTCCAGCGCTTCCATCTCTTCCCGCACCTGACGGCCCTCGCC
The DNA here is from genome assembly GCF_033793965.1 of Streptomyces sp. ME02-8801-2C. Classification (NCBI taxonomy): domain Bacteria; kingdom Bacillati; phylum Actinomycetota; class Actinomycetes; order Kitasatosporales; family Streptomycetaceae; genus Streptomyces; species Streptomyces sp. ME02-8801-2C. Next base: position 532,690 of record NZ_JARAXP010000003.1, read on the forward strand.
AACGTCGTCGAGGGACCGGTGGGCGCGGGCCGCCCCCGTGCCGAGGTCACCGGCGAGGCGCTGGCACTCCTCGACCGGGTCGGTCTGGCCGACCGGCGCGACGCCTACCCCGCCCAGCTCTCCGGCGGCCAGCAGCAACGGGTCGCCATCGCCCGCGCGTTGGCGATGCGGCCGAAGCTCATGCTGTTCGACGAGCCGACCTCCGCCCTCGACCCGGAACTGGTCGGAGAGGTGCTGGACGTCATGCGCGGCCTCGCCGCCGACGGCATGACGATGCTCGTCGTCACCCACGAGCTGGGCTTCGCCCGCGAGGTCGCCGACGAGGTCGTCTTCTTCGACGACGGCCGGATCCTGGAATCCGGACCGCCCACCCGCATCCTGACCACCCCCGACCACCCCCGAACCCGCGACTTCGTGACGAGAGTGCTGTGACGACCTTTCGCGACGCCCTGGCCGCCGGTCCCCTCGTCCTGGACGGCGGCATGTCCAACGAGCTGGAGGCCCAGGGCCACGACCTGAGCGGCACCCTCTGGTCCGCCCGCCTGCTCCGCGACGACCCCGACGCGATCGCGGCCGTCCACCGCGCCTACTTCGCGGCGGGCGCCCAGGTCGCCATCACGGCCGGCTACCAGGCCACCTACGAAGGTTTCGCCCGGCTGGGCATCTCCCGCACCGAGACCACCACGCTGCTGCGACGCAGCGTGTCCCTGGCCCGCGAGGCCGCCGCAGCCGAGAGAGACGGCAGGCGCTGGGTCGCGGCGTCCGTGGGTCCCTACGGCGCGATGCTGGCCGACGGCTCGGAATACCGGGGCGACTACGGCCTCACCGTGGCCGAGCTGACCCGTTTCCACCGGCCCCGGCTCGAGGCGCTGGCCGAGGCGGGCCCCGACGTCTTCGCCGTCGAGACCATCCCCGACCTGCGGGAGGCCGAGGCCGTGCTGATCGCCCTGGACGGCCTGGGCATCCCGGCCTGGCTCTCGTACAGCATCCGTGGGACGACCACCAGCGCGGGCCAGCCGCTGACGGAGGCCTTCGCCCTGGCCCGGAGCAGCGACGCCGTCATCGCCGCGGGGGTGAACTGCGCCCCCGCCGCCGACGCGGCCGCCGCGCTGGACCTGGTCACCGGAGTGCCCGGCGTCGTCTATCCGAACGGAGGCGGCGTCTGGGACGCCGGAACCCGCGGCTGGCTCGGCGCCCAGGACGAGATCGCGGAGCTGGCACCCTCCTGGCTCCGCGCCGGCGCGTCCCTCGTCGGCGGCTGTTGCCGGGTCGGCCCCGCCGAGATCAAGGAGCTGGCCGGCCGCCTCCACGCCGCGCCGACAGGCCACTGAGGGCGTACCAAGCCCGGCAGACACGCCGTGTGCCCCGCGCCCGACCCGGCGCGCCGGGAACCAGCGATCCCCGCTCACCCCCTCCCTGTACACGCGCCTCTCGCGACGAACACCATCCATATTTCGGAGGCCACGGTCTCCATTCCGGTCACGAACCTGACGTTGGGTCGCTTGGCGGCGACGTGGTCGGCTGTGGTAGCCCCTGCTGCCCGGCCGCCGACGTCGAACACGAGTATGTTCCTGCCGGCCACGGTGTCGTCGGCGAGGACTTCTCGCGCGGTGTGCACGTGCGGGAGGTTCGCGCCGGTCACCTCCGGCACGAAGGGTGTGGACCCGGTGGCGACGAGGATGACGTCGGGAGACTCGGACGGGACGGTCTTCGCGTCAGCCTCCACGCCGAGTCGGACATCCACCCCGAGCTTCGGCAGCTGGCGTTCGAACCAGAGGATGACCTCCTCGAAGTTGCCGCGTTTCGGCATCGTCATGACGAGGTTGACCTGGCCGCCCATGCGCTGGTCGCGTTCGAAGAGGACCACGTCATGTCCCCGCATGGCGGCGGTGCGGGCCGCCTCCATGCCGGCCGGCCCTGCGCCGACGATGACGACCCGCTTCGGTCCGTCGACCGGCTCCAGCTCTCCCCACGTCTGCTCCCGGCCGGTGACGGGGTTGTGAAGGAGCGCGAACGGGATGTTCCAGCCAGGGTTCTTGGTCTCGGCGCCGAGCTGAACGGCCTGCTCGAAGCGCGGCAGGCCGACGTCGCGCCGGGCGACCACCTGCGACGCGGCTACGGGCTCGCCTGCGCATGGTGGTCCACCCTCGGCACACCGTCGGCCGCGACCGTCGAACTGCACGAGGACGGCACCGCGACGCTCTCCTCGGGCGGAACCGAGATCGGGACCGGCGCCATCTCAACTGCCCTGCCGAGCATGGTCGCCGAAGAGCTCGGGCTGCGGCCCGACCGCGTCGTCCTGAAGTCCGGCAGTACCCGGGACGCCCCCTACGACTCCGGCTCCCGCGGCAGCCACACCATGTTCGCCACCGGCAACGCCACGGTCCTCGCCGCTCGCGCCGTCGCCGAACAGATCAGGAACGAAGCGTCACGACTGCTCGAGTCGACCCGGCCGACCTGGTGCTCCGCGAAGGGCGTGTCGAGGTCAAGGGCACACCGGAGACCGGCATGACCCTCGCCGAGGTGTCCGCGTCCGCTCACCTGCATTCCGGCCCGGTGGTCGCGACCGGTCGATACCGAGCAGAGCTTGCCCCCGTCGAAGGCTCCGCCCTGCAGGGTGCCCGTTTCCTCGGACTGGGCGAGCCCACCTTCTACTACCACGGCGTGGAGATCGCCCTGGACGAGTTTCATCGAGACCAACCACTCGCACACCGGACCGTTCGGAGCCAAGGGCCTGGGCGAGCCACCGGTGATCCTCCCGGTGGCGGCCATCGGCTCGGCTCTCCGTGACCTCCTGGGCGTACAGCCGTACCAGCTGCCCCTGGACGCGGACCGAGTGGTCCTCACGATGGCCGCGCGGGACTCTCGTCCGGCGCCGGGGCCGCCTCCGTCGACAGCGCACCAGACTCCGAAACCGGAGGTTGGGGGGTGAAGTGGTTCCGGAGTCTGGTGCGCTTCCTCAGCGACTCCTTCGACGGCGTCACCAAGGCATGGAGCCAGGACGAGCCCGAATCGCCGCCGAAGCCGCCATCGCCGCCGGTCACGCCCCCCTGGTGAGCATGCGCGCCGGCCCCTCCGGCAGCCCGTCTCCCCGTCCGGCTGCCGGGCCTACCTCGGACTGCCCCACCGTTACCTGGAACGCACCGAGGCGTTCGACCATATTCAGCCCAGGAAGCCAAGTCGCACCTGACGGTTCGCATTGTCGACGTTCGTGTCCACCAGGCACACCGACTGCCAGGTCCCCAGCTCCAGCCGCCCGCCCAGCACCGGCAACGTGGCGTGCGGCGGTACGAGGGCCGGGAGTACGTGGTCGCGGCCGTGGCCCGGGGTGCCGTGGCGGTGCTGCCAGCGGTCGTCGGCGGGGAGCAGGGTGCGCAGCGCGGCGAGGAGGTCGTCGTCGCTGCCCGCGCCCGTTTCGATGACGGCGATTCCGGCGGTGGCATGCGGTACGAAGACATTGAGAAGACCGTCGCGCCCGTCCGCCACCTCCCTCAGGAAGGTCTCGCAGTCATGGGTGAGGTCGACGACCGTCTCCCGGGTGCCGGAGGCGATGTTCAGTACGCGGGTGGTGAAGGCGTTGGACATGTGACCCATCATCACCCGGCGAACGGGAGCCACACCCGATCCCGCTTCCATCCCTTGACATGCCAGGACCATTACGTGAGACACCATTGACCGCGACCGCGCCACCTGGCTACTTTCAGCGGCATGTTGCGTTCAGCCATGCTCACCACGCGCGGTCACATCGACCTGCTGCGGGTGGCCTCCGCCGCGTGTCGCCGCGGCTGCTGACGCCCTTTTCCCCTTTCCTCCAGCCCGCCTGGGCACCGCCCAACCCGCACGTCCGGGATCTGCCCTGATCCAGCTCGGACGTGGCGGCGCCGAGGCACACCCCCTCTCCGGTCGCTCTCCTCCTCGTGGAGCACTCATGAGCATCAGCCATGCCCCACCCGGTTCCCCCGCACCCGACATATCCGGTAAATCACCATCTGGCGACATCGGGCGCGACGCCGCTCCGGACCTCGAACCCATCGTCCCCACCTCCACACGCCGTACCCGCGTCCCACGCTGGCTGCGCCGCACCTCGAGCCCCCTTCTGCTCCTGGCCCTCTGGCAGCTCCTCAGCAGTACCGGCGTGTTGACCTCCGACATCCTCGCCTCGCCCGGGCGGATCGCCGAGGTCGGCAGCGATCTGATCGCCGACGGTTCGCTGGGCAACGCGATGGGCACCTCGCTCCAACGCGTCGCGCTGGGACTGCTCTTCGGCACCGTCATCGGCACCGGACTCGCCCTCGTCTCGGGCCTGTTCCGGGTCGGCGAAGATCTCGTCGACGCCCCGGTCCAGATGCTGCGGACCGTGCCGTTCGTCGGTCTGATCCCCCTGTTCATCATCTGGTTCGGTATCGGCGAGGCCCCGAAGGTCGCGATCATCACCCTCGGCGTGACCTTCCCGCTCTACCTCAACGTCTACGCCGGAATCCGCGGTGTGGACGCCCAGTTGATCGAGGCCGGGGAGTCACTGGGCCTGTCCCGGTGGGGACTCGTCCGGCATGTCGTGCTGCCGGGCGCGCTCCCCGGGGCGATGACCGGGCTGCGTTACTCGCTCGGCATCGCCTGGCTCGCGCTGGTCTTCGCCGAGCAGATCAACGCGGACTCCGGTATCGGCTTCCTCATGGTGCAGGCGCGGGACTTCCTGCGGACCGACGTGATCGTGGTCTGCCTCATCGTCTACGCGTTCCTCGGCCTGCTGGCCGACTTCGTCGTCCGCTCCCTCGAAAGGCTGCTGCTGCAATGGCGACCCACGTTCACCGGACGGTGACCTCGCCGGCCGTACGGGTCGACGGGCTGACCCGGTCCTTCGACGGCCGCGCCGTCATCGACAACCTGCAACTCGACGTCCGGCCCGGCGAGTTCGTGGCCCTGCTCGGCCGCAGCGGCTGCGGGAAGTCCACGCTGCTGCGCATCCTCGCCGGTCTCGACCGCGACATCAAGGGCACCGTCCTCGTACCGCGCCGCAAGGCCGTCGCCTTCCAGGCGCCTCGGCTGATGCCGTGGAAGAAGGTGTGGCGCAACGTCCTGCTCGGGCTGCCCGGCAAGCCCGGGCGCGAGGTCGCCGAGCAGGCACTCACGGAAGTCGGCCTCAGCCACCGCTCGGACGCCTGGCCCAAGACGCTGTCCGGCGGCGAGGCCCAACGCGCCTCACTGGCCAGGGCGTTGGTGCGTGAGCCGGACCTGCTGCTGCTCGACGAGCCGTTCGGCGCCCTGGACGCGCTCACCCGTATCAAGGCACAGAGGCTGGTCGGTGAACTCTGGCAACGCCGGGGCTGCGCCGTCCTGTTGGTGACGCACGACGTCGAGGAGGCGGTGCTGCTCGCCGACCGCGTGCTCGTGATGGACGAGGGCGTCATCGCGTACGAGACGACGGTCGACCTGGACCGTCCGCGCGACCTGACCGACCCCCGGTTCGCCGAGTTGCGCGCCCGGCTCCTGGAACGCCTGGGCGTCGACACCGCCGCCGAAGCCGCCTGAACCCCCGCGCCCCCACCTCCCCTTGGGGTTCGCCCCAGCCGAACAGAACGATCGGAACGACGACACCATGCGACGACACCTCGTCCCCGCCGGACTGCTCCTCCCCCTCGCCCTCCTCGCCTCCGCCTGCGGCGGCAGCTCTGCCGCCTCTTCGCTCGGCTCCGGCAGTGATACCGACGGCAAGGGGTCCCTCACGCTCAACGTCGGTGACCAGAAGGGCGGTTCGGAGGCCGTACTGCGGGCGGCCGGGGAACTCAAGAACCTGAACTACAAGATCAAGTGGTCTACCTTCACCTCCGGCCCGCCACTCCTCGAAGCCGTCAACGCCAAGGCCGTCGACATCGGGAGCGTCGGCAACACCCCGCCGGTCTTCGCGGCCGGCGCCGGTTCCCACATCACGGTGGTGGGCGCCCTGCGCGGCGGACCCCAGGGCGAGGCCATCCTGGTGCCCAAGGACTCGAAGCTCAGGAAGGCCGCCGACCTGAAGGGCAAGTCCGTTGCCGTGGCGCAGGGTTCGTCCGCGCACTACCAACTGATCGCCTCGCTCAAGCAGGCCCGGCTCACCCTCGACGACATCAAGGTCAAGTACCTCCAGCCGGCCGACGCGCTGGCCGCGTACACCAGCGGCAGCGTCGACGCGTGGGCGGTGTGGGACCCGTACACCTCGCAGATACTCAAGGGCGGGCAGGGGCGCGTCCTCGCCGACGGCGTGGGGGTGGTCAACGGGCTCAACTTCCAGGTGGCGGCGCCCTCCGCACTGGCGGACAGCAAGAAGGCCGCCGCCGTCAAGGACTTCGTGGAGCGGCTGCGGCGGGCCCAGGACTGGGTGTACGCGCACCCGGAAGCATGGGCCAAGGTGTGGGCGAAGGACACCGGGCTGCCGTACGACGTGGCGCTCGCCTCGGTGAACCGGTCCAACGCGACCCGCATCCCGGTGGCGATCGATGACGCGCTCGTTGCGTCCGAGCAGCAGATCGCGGACACGTTCACCAGCCTCGAGTTCATCCCGAACAAGGTCGACTTCGCGAAGTACGTGGACCGGCGGTTCAACGACGACCTGCCTCCGTCCACCACCGCCCCGCGCCCCAGCAAGGAGTCATGAGCCGGGACGGCTGCATGCCGCGGACCGGCGGCCGGGGAAGATCCGCACCCCTTCCCTGGTTAGTAGAAGCGTGAACAACACCGGGGTACGCGAGGGCGTACAAGAAGTCGATGTCGTCGTCATAGGCGCAGGTCAGGCCGGCCTGTCCAGCGCCTATCACCTGCAGCGCACCGGTTTCGTGCCGGAGCGTGACTTCGTCGTACTCGATCACGCCCCGCGTCCCGGTGGCGCCTGGCAGTTCCGCTGGCCGTCGCTCACGTACGGCAAGGTGCACGGGATGCACGCGCTGCCCGGCATGGAACTGACGGACGCCGATCCGGCTCGGCCCTCCTCCGAGGTCATCGGTGAGTACTTCGACACCTACGAGCGCGCCTTCGAGCTGAGGGTGCGGCGGCCGGTGGAGGTACGTGCCGTGCGCGAGGGCGACGGAGACGGGCGGTTGCTCGTCGAGACCTCGGACGGTGTCTGGTCGGCACGTGCGCTGATCAACGCCACGGGCACCTGGGACCGCCCGTTCTGGCCGCGCTATCCGGGCCAGGAGACCTTCCGCGGGCGCCAGTTGCACACCGCGCAGTACCCGGGGCCCGAGGAGTTCGCCGGGCAGCGGGTCGTCGTGGTGGGCGGCGGGGCCTCTGGTACCCAGCATCTGATGGAGATCGCGCCGTACGCCGCCGCGACCACCTGGGTGACCCGGCGTCCGCCGGTCTTCCGGGAGGGGCCCTTCACCGAGGAGTTCGGGCGGGAGGCCGTCGCCCTCGTCGAGGAGCGGGTCCGGCAGGGACTGCCGCCCAAGAGCGTCGTGTCGGTCACCGGCCTGCCCCTCAACGACGCGATCCGGCAGGCCCTCGCCGACGGCGTCCTCGACCGGCGGCCCATGTTCGACCGGATCACCCCGGACGGGGTCGAGTGGGCCGACGGACAGCGCGTCGAAGCCGACGTGATCCTCTGGGCGACGGGATTCCGGGCCGCGATCGACCATCTGGCGCCGCTCAGACTGCGTGAGCCCGGCGGTGGCATCCGCGTCGAGGGGACGCGCGCGGTCACGGATCCGCGGGTCCATCTGGTCGGTTACGGTCCCTCGGCGAGCACCATCGGCGCCAACCGGGCCGGGCGGGCGGCCGTACGGGACATCAGACGGCTGCTCGACCAGGAGCCGGCCGCTGTCTGACGTCCCGTGCCGCTGTGCCGCCCGTCAGGTCACTTGGCGGGCGGCCCGCTCTGCTGGCCACGGGCCGGGCTCTTCTGGTTCTGATCGCTCTTCTCGTTCTTCTGATTCTTCCGGTTCTTCTGGTTCTTGTTGAACTCGGCGACATTGCGCTGGTGTTCTGCGTAGTCGGCCGTGAAGCGGGTGTCGCCGGGCTTGACGGTGACGAAGTACAGCCAGTCGCCCGGCGTCGGGTTGATGGCGGCCCGCATCGCCTCGTCACCGGGGTTGGCGATCGGCGTGGGCGGCAGACCCATGCGCAGGTAGGAGTTGTACGGGCTGTTCAACCGGGTATCGCCGGCGGTCGTTCTCAGCGTGGACCTGTTCAGCGCGTAGTTGATCGTGGAGTCCATCTGGAGCGGCATCCCGCGTTCGAGCCGGTTGAAGACGACCCGGGCCACCTTCCCCATGTCCTGCTTGCCGGCAGCCTCGGCCTGGACGATGCTCGCGATGGTGACGGCCTGATAGACGTTCATGGCGTTGCGCTGCGCCCCCGCGGTGACCGGCGGACCGCCGAACCGCTGGTTGGCGGTGTCGACCATGACCGACAGCAGGGATTCCGGCGTGGCCTTCTCCTTCAGCGGATAGGTCGCCGGGAAGAGATACCCCTCGGGGTTGCCCTCTGCGTCGCTCGGGAGTCTCAGCCGGGCCTTGGCGAGCGACTTCTTGGTACTCCCGGCCGGCAGGGCGAGGGCCTTGTCGACCGCCTCGTACACCTGGATGGAGCGCCAGCCCTCCGGGATGAGGAGGGAGGTCGGCCGGTGGTCCCCTTCGCTGTCGACGCTCAGCAGCGGCACCGCCACGGCGGTGGCCGCGACGACGGCTCCGGTCGCGATGAGGACGGCCCGGCCACGGCGCGTCAGGCGAATCGTGTTCCGTGACGGAGTGTTCATCTGCATGCGGGCACGGTAACCCGCAGAAGGTCACAAACCCGACATATCTTCATCTTTTTCGACCAGATACGTCACCCAGTCGGCTCCAGTTGGGCATCCCGGCGGACGAGAGCCGCGTAGCGCCCGTCCTGGCGCAGGAGTTCCTCGTGCGTGCCCCTCTCGGCCACGTGCCCGGAGTCCAGGACCACGATCTGGTCGGCACCCCGGATGGTGGACAGCCGGTGCGCGATGGTGAGCGTGGTGCGGTTGGCCGACAGGGCATCGATGGCCTCTTGGACGGCGTGTTCGGTGCCGGTGTCCAGGGCGCTGGTCGCCTCGTCGAGGATGAGGACGGGCGGGTCGCGCAGGATCGTACGGGCGATGGCGAGGCGCTGCTTCTCACCGCCGGAGAAGCGGTGGCCGCGTTCGCCGACGACGGTCTCGTAGCCGTCGGGCAGCGACGAGATGTGGTCGTGGATCTGGGCCGCGCGAGCCGCCGCGTGCAGTTCCTCGTCGGTGGCGTCCGGTTTGGCGAAGCGCAGGTTGTCGGCGACCGTGGCGTGGAAGAGGTACGTCTCCTGGGAGACGACGCCGACCGCGCGGGCGAGCGTGTCGAAGTCGAGGTCGCGGACGTCGACGCCGTCGATGGTGACCCGGCCGCCCGTCACGTCGTACAGCCGGGGCACGAGGTGGCCGAGCGTGGACTTGCCGGCGCCGGTCGGACCGACGATCGCCAGACTGCCGCCCGCGGGGACGGTGATGTCGACGCCGTCGAGGATCGGGCGGCTCTTGTCGTCGTAGCGGAACTCGACGTCCTCGAGGCGGACTTCGCCCTTGACCGTGTCGAGGTGGACCGGGTTCTTCGGCTCGGTGATGTCGATGGGCAGGTCGAGGTACTCGAAGATGCGCTGGAAGAGCGCGAGCGAGGCCTGGATCTGGACGCCGGTGCTCAGCAGGCTGACGGCGGGCCGGAACAGGCCCTGCTGGAGCGAGACGAAGGCGACGAGCGTGCCGATCGAGACGGACGGGCCGCCGAACTGGAGGGCGAGCCCCGCGGCCCAGTAGATGACGGCGGGCATGGCGGACATGACGATGCCGATGACGGCCATCCGCCAGCGGCCGGCCATGCTGGAGCGCACCTCGAGATCGACCAGGCTCTCGGACTCCGCGGCGAAGGACCGGGTGAGCGAGTCGGCGCGGCCCATCGTGCGGCCGAGCAGGATGCCGCTCACCGACAGCGACTCGGTGACCGTGGCGGCCATCGCGGCCATCTGCTTCTGGCGCTGGGTGGTGATCCGCTTGCGTTCGTTGCCTACGCGCCGGCTGATCCAGACGAACACGGGCAGCAGGAGCAGCGAGACGATGGTCAGCCGCCAGTCGAGGGCGACCATCGCGACGATCGTGGCGACGACGCTGGTGAAGTTGGAGACCAGCGAGGTCGCGGTGGAGGTGACGGTGGCCTGCATACCGCCGATGTCGTTGGCGATGCGGGACTGGACCTCGCCGGTACGGGTGCGGGTGAAGAAGGCGAGCGACATCATCTGCAGCCGGCCGTAGACGGCGGTGCGCAGGTCGTGCATGACGCGCTGGCCGACGGTCGTGGAGATCAGCGTCTGCAGCACACCGAGGACACCGCCGAGGACGGCGCTGACGATCATGCCGAGCGCGAGCAGGCTGAGCAGTCCGGTGCGGCCCTCGGGGATCGCGACGTCGAGGGTCTCCTTCAGCAGGAAGGGGGTGGCGACGGAGACGAGGGACGCCGCGGCCACCAGCAGGCCGACCACGGCGAGTCGGCCGCGGTAGGGGCGGAAGAGTTTCAGGATGCGGCGGGCCTGGTGCGGCTGGTCCACCGAGTCGGCGGAGGGCGTCCAGGCGGGTTGTTCGGGTTTCATGGGCTCCTTCGGGAGAACCGGTGATGATGACGACTGGCGGAGCTTAGCTCATAGTTACCTATGTTCACAATGAACTGCATCCTGATATTGTTCCCGTATGAGTTCCCCCGACGCCGACGGTCCGCTCGCCGACCAGTTGCTGAGCCTGACCCGCCGTCTGCACCGCATCCACAAGCACCACCTGGAACAGCGCGGAGTCGGCATCACCCCGGCCCAGTCACGGCTGCTGCGCACCCTCTCGCGCCACCTCCAGCACCACGGTTCGCCGCCGCGGATGGCCGATCTGGCGGAGGCACTGGAGGTGGTCCCCCGGGCGGTGACGACACTGGTGGACGCGCTGGAGACGAGCGGCAAGGTGCGCCGGGTGCCCGATCCCGACAACCGCCGGGTCATCCGGATCGAACTCACGGACGTCGGCCGTAAGGCGCTGGACGAGTTGCGTGGAGCGCGTCGCGCGGCGGCCGAGGAAGTCCTCGCGCCGCTGACGGACGAGCAGCGCGCGGTACTGGGCGGACTGCTGGACACGCTGATGGACGGCGCCGGCGGGCCGCCCGCGCGGCACTGCTGACAGAAAAACGGGCTGTGGGCCTCCTCCGGTGTGTCACCGGAGGAGGCCCACAGCCCGTCTGAGCGGCGCGGGTCAGCCCGCGGGCTCCTTGGTGTCGGACGCCTGGGCCGGGACCGCCGACTCCAGCGGCTCCTTCACCACGGCCACCTTTGCGCCCTCGTCGCCCTCGTCGTCCTCGTCGGAGATCACGATCTCCCGGTCCAGCACCTTCTTCGCGCGCTCCAGATCCAGCGCGCCCTCCCAGCGGGAGACGGCGAAGACGGCGACGCAGTTGCCGAGCAGGTTCGTGACGACGCGCATCGAGTCCATGATCCGGTCGACGCCCAGCAGCAGAGCGACCGCGCCGGCCGGGATGGCCCCGAGCGAGGAGGCGGTCGCGGACAGGGCGAGGAAGGCCGAACCGGGGATTCCCGCCATGCCCTTGCTGGTGAGCATGAGCACCAGAACCACGGTGATCTGCTGGCCGAGGCTGAGGTCCACGCCCACGGCCTGGGCGATGAACAGGGTGCCGATGGAGAGATAGAGCGACGCGCCGTCGAGGTTGAAGGAGTACCCCGTGGGCAGCACCAGACCCACGGCGTCGTCGCGGGCACCGGCCTTGCGCAGCTTCAGCATCACGCGCGGCATCACGGACTCGGTGGAGGCGGTGCCGAGCGCGAGGAGCATCTCCTCACGGATGTAGCGGAGGAACTTCCAGAGGCTGAGGCCGGTGACCATCCTGAGAGCGACGGCGAGCAGCGCGATGAACAGTGCGGCGGCCGCGTAGCAGAGGATGATCAGCTTGGCGTACGTCTCGATCACGCCGAGCCCGTACTGACCGATCAGCACCGCCATCGCGCCGAACACGGCGATCGGGGCGAGTCGCATGATGAAGCCGACGACCGCGAAGATGATCTCCTGGGCCTGCTCGATGGCGGGCAGCACCTTCGGCACCTTGGTGTGGCCGAGGTGGAGCAGCGCGGCGCCCACCAGGCAGGCCAGGATCAGCACCTGGAGGAGTTCGTTCTCGGCGAAGGCGCCGACGAAACTGGTGGGGATCGAGTTGACGATGAACTCGGTCGTCGAGGGCAGCGAGCCGCCGCCCGTCTTCGCGTCGATCGCCGAGGTGTCGAGCGTGGACGGATCGACGTTCATGCCCGAGCCGGGCTGGACGACGTTGGCGGCGAGCAGCCCGATGACCAGGGCGAGCGTGCTCGCCACCTCGAACCAGATCAGGGCCTTGAGCCCGATCCGGCCGAACGCCTTGAGATCTCCGGCCTTGGCGATGCCGACGACGACCACACAGAACACGAGCGGCGAGATGATCGTCTTGATGAGCCGGGTGAAACCGTCGCCGAGCGGTTTGAGATCCGTGGCCACGTCGGGCCAGAGCTTGCCGACGACGATGCCGAGCACAAGCGCGACAGCGACCTGCGCGAACAGTGAGGTACGCAGTATGCGTGCGACGCGTCGCGGCAGGGACGGTACGGACTGCGGCACGAGCACTCCTCCAGGGGGTTTCTGGGATGCGGAAAAGCACTTCCGCGTCGCACACACTATTGAGGACCTGTTCGCGCCGTCTGCAACTTGCGTATGACGGCCGTGTAAATCATCGGCCGCCCCCACAGCGCGCTCACAGCACTGTCAGCAGCGGTTCCGGTCCTCCGTCAGCACCCCCTGCACGGTCACCAGCGAACGGTCGTGGCATCCCGCCGAGCCGTGGAGCCGGTAGCGCTCGCTCGTTGTCCCGACGGCGTGGCGCTGGTCGCGCGGCACATTCGCCGTATACGTCGCGTCGCCCGCGTACGTGTCGTCGAGCCACGACCACGCCGTGCGCCGCCCGGCCGATGTCTCGGTGACGGCCGCCCGGTCGCCGAGCGTCAGCACGGTCCGCAGGCGGTCGCCCGCGCCGAGCGTGGTCGTGCCGTCCATGGTGTACGTCCGCTGCGTGCGCGTCGTTCTGGCCGGTCCGCGTCCGTCGACGGTGACGTTCTCGGCGTCCGTCCAGGTGGCGGTGAGGCCGTCGGTGTTCTCGCCGTCGGTCCAGCGGTGCACGGAGGTGTTGGCGAGGACGCGGCTGACGGTGGTGACGACCCTGCCGTGCGAGGTGTCCACATACCCGGCGACGGTGAGCCGGTGAGCGCCCTCGGTGTCGAGACGGTGCTGCTCGTCGGCCGAACCGGGTGTGTACGTCGAGGAGTTGGACAGGCCGCTCGCGTGGTGCGCGGTGAGGCCGCCGGCCACCCGGGCGCGCCCGGCGTCCTGCCAGACGAGGACGTTGACGGGGGTGTTCCAGCCGGCCTGCCCCTCCGGGACGCCGACGACGGAGACCCGCACATCATGCGGGCGGCCGTCGTTGAGAAGCCCGGCGAAGGGGGTCAGATCGTATTCGATGGGTTTGATGTCGAAGGCGCGCGGCCCCGGAACCACGTACCAGAGAAAGGGGTTGGACCAGCCGCCGGTCCAGACGGTCGGGAACGGGGCGGCGATTCCGGCCAGTTGTCCGTCGACCTTGATCTGCACCTCCCGGTACGGGCCGTCCGTGGCCTTGCAGGAGTAGGGAGCGGCGTCGGGGACGGTCAGGTACCAGTACTCCTCGCAGCCGCCGCCCGAACCGGTCGCGTACACCTCGGCGACGATCCGTTCGCTGTTGCGCGGAGTGGTGAGGGTGCCGTCGTGGAGGGTGAGAACGCGGTCGGGGGTGTTCTTCGCGACGGGTTTCCCCGCGTAGAACGTCAGGGTGACCCTGACGTCGAGAATGCCGGTGTAGGTGTCGTTGACAACGTTTCCGATGAGCATCTCGACGGGCTGGGGCCTGCTCAGGGTGTCGCTGTAGCGCGTGACGTCCTTCTCCACGGACCAGGCGATGCCGTCCGGAGAGGGCTGCGGAGTGGAGGTACGGAGGACTTCGACGCCGCCGATGTGAAGGTAGCCGAGCCGGTCGTACTGACGGCCCTTGACCTTGCCGTCCATCCGCAGCACGACCTTGCTCCAGCTCGCGCCGCATCCGCTCGGGGGCGTGTACGTGCCCTCGTAGGGCGTGAAGTCCTTGAACTGGGCCTCGGCGACGGTGACTTCGCAGGACGGGGTGCCGACGGGCCTGGTGACGGGCGGGGCGGCGGTGACCGGGTCGTGCCAGTCGGTGCCGAACTCGGCGGGCACGTCGACCGGCCGGGCAGCCCCCGCTGCCACTGCCGACTGGGCGGGGCCCGCCCCGAGGAGGGTGCTCGCCAGGAGGGTCGCTCCGGCAAGCATGGACATGATGATCCGGCTTCTCATGGCCGGTGTTCTACGGGCAGTCGGCCCCGCACGGCAATGAGGCGAACAACCGCCAATCGGGCCGAATCCACGCCTCTTGCCGGAAAACCGTTTGCCTTCGGCCACGCAGTGACGCGAACCTTTCACGGCCCGTTGTAGGCCTCCCGGCCTCTGGTAACCCCCACAGTCACCCCCGAAACCACCCCCTCATGCGAGATGCGAGCCACTGGGACGTCATGAAGATCCAAGACCTTCCGTACCCCGACCCTGGTGAGCCGGACGCGCGCTCGGGCCCCAGATTCCTGTACTGGCTCTTCCGCAACCAGCTCGGCGGTCAGATCACCTCTCTCGCCTGGGGACTGCTGCACTTCGTGGCCGTGTCCGGACTGCCGTTCGGCGTCGGGTTCGCCGTCCAGGCAGTCGTCGACCGCTCGGGCGGCCGGCTCGCCCTCGCGGGCGGGCTGATGGTGCTGTGCGGTGGGGCCATCGCGCTCGGCGACAGCATGCTGCACCGGGCCGCGGTCACCAACTGGATCACGGCCGCCGCCCGCGTCCAGCAGCTCCTCGCCCGCAGGACCGCCCAACTGGGCTCGGCCCTCACCCGTCGGGTCGCGGCCGGTGAGATCGTCGCCGTCTCCACCGGGGACGTGGAGAAGATCGGCTGGTTCGTCGAGGCCCTCTCCCGGTTCACCGCCGCCGCCCTCACTGTCGTCCTGGTCTGCGTCGGCCTGTACGTCTACCAGCCCGCCCTGGGCATCGTCGTCGCCGTGGGTGTCCCGGTCCTCGCGCTCGCCGTGCTGCCGCTGTTGCCCCGGGCCACCCGACGCGCCGACTTCCAGCGCGAGAAGGCGGGCCGTGCGACCGAACTGGCCTCGGACACCGTCGCGGGACTGCGGGTGCTGCGCGGCATCGGCGGCGAGGAACTCTTCCTCGACCGCTACCGCCGGGCCTCGCAGGAGGTGCGCCACGCGGCCGTGCGCAGCGCCCGTATGTGGGCACTGATCTCGGCGGTACAGGTGCTGCTGCCGGGTCTGCTGATGATCGCGGTCGTCTGGCACGGTGTGCACCTGGCCAGGCAGGGCCGGATCACCGTCGGCGAACTGGTCACCGTGTACAGCGCGGTCATGCTGCTGACGTATCCACTGCGGCACTTCGAGGAGATCGCCATGGCGTACTCCTTCTCCCGGCCCTCCGCGAAACGGGCCGCGCGGGTGCTGTCCTTGGAGCGGGCCACGGACACGGCGGGTTCACGCGAGGCCGTGGTGCCTGCCGGTGATCTGTACGACCCCTCGACCGGGTTGCTGGCACCCGCCGGGTGTCTGACCGCCGTGGTGTGCGGCGATCCCGACGCAGCGGGTCTGCTGGCGGAGCGGCTGGGCGGACACCCCTCCGAGAAGGGCACCTCGGCGCTCCTCGGTGGAGTGCCGCTCGACGAACTGCCGCTTGCCAGTACCCGCACGGCCGTCCTCGTCCAGGACAAGGACCCGGTGCTGCTCTCCGGTTCGCTGCGTGAGCTCCTCGACGTGCCCGCCTCGGGTGGGGTGAGCGCCGGCGCGGCATTGGCCGCCGCACAGTGCGGGGATGTGCTGGAGGCGCTCGTGCAGGGGTCGCTCGGCGCCGAGGATCCGCTGGACGCACGGATCACCGAGCGCGGACGGTCACTTTCGGGCGGGCAGCGCCAGCGACTGGCGCTGGCGCGGTCGCTGATCACGGACCCCGAGGTGCTGGTGCTCGACGAGCCGACGTCGGCTGTCGACTCGCACACCGAGGCCCGGATCGCGGACGGGGTAAGGGAGTTGCGCGCCGGCCGCACGACGGTCGTGTTCACCTCCTCACCGCTGCTCCTGGACCACGCGGACCGGGTGGTACTGGTCCACGAGGGCGAGGTCGCCGCGGTCGGTGTGCATCGCGAACTGGTGCACAAGGACCCGCGGTACCGGGCCGTGGTGACCCGGGAGACCGAGGACGAGACGGCCCTCGACCCCGACCTGGACGACCTCGGTGACATGGAAGAACTCGCAGAACTCAAGGAAATCGGAGAGACGGCATGATCGGCGTGGCGCCACCGGCGTACGATCCGGCGGCCCCGACCACGGCGAGCACCTTGCCGGTCGGCGCCTCCTCGACCGTTCGCGCCTACGTGGCCGAACTGTTCCGCAGGCACCGGCGTGCCTTCCTGCTCCTGGTCACCGTCAACACGGTCGCCGTGGTGGCCTCGATGGTCGGCCCGTACCTGTTGGGCGACCTCGTCGAGCGGGTCTCGGACGACGCCCGCGAACTCCATCTGGAGCTCACCGTCGGCCTGTTCGCCGCCGCGCTGGTCGTGCAGGCCGTGTTCGTACGGCAGGTGCGGCTGCGCGGTGCGATGCTCGGCGAGCGGATGCTGGCCGACCTGCGCGAGGACTTCCTCGTCCGGGCGGTCGGGCTGCCGCCGGGTGTTTTGGAGCGGGCCGGCACAGGTGATCTGCTTTCCCGCATCACGACCGACATCGACCGCCTCGCCAACGCGATGCGTGAGGCGGTTCCGCAGCTCGCCATCGGCGTGGTGTGGGCAGCTCTGCTGCTCGGCGGGCTCGTCGTCACGGCACCGCCGCTGGCACCGGCCCTGCTCCTCGCCGTGCCGCTGCTGGTGGTCGGCTGCCGTTGGTACTTCCGCCGCGCCCCCTCCGCCTACCGCTCGGAGGCCGCCGGTTACGCCGCTGTCGCCGCCGCGCTCGCGGAGAGCGTGGACGCCGGACGGACCATCGAGGCCCAACGGCTGGGTGAACGCCGGATCGCACTGTCGGACCAGCGGGTCAGGGAGTGGACTGCCTGGGAGCGCTACACGATGTGGCTGCGCTGCGTGCTCTTCCCGGTCATCAACGCCACCCATGTGACGGTGCTGTGCTCGGTGTTGATGGTCGGCGGGGTCTTCGTGCTCCACGGCTGGATCGACGTGGGCCAGCTGACCACCAGCGCGCTGCTCGCCCAGATGCTCGTCGACCCGGTGAACCTCATCCTGCGCTGGTACGACGAGCTCCAGGTCGCCCAGGTGTCGCTGGCCCGGCTCGTCGGGGTCCGGGACATCGAGCCGGCCGCGGGTGACCCCTCGCTGGCCCCGGACGGGAGGGACGTGCACGCGGACCGGGTGCACTTCGGCTACCGGGAGGGCGTGGACGTGCTGCGCGAGGTGTCCCTGGAGGTCGCGCCGGGCACCCGGCTGGCCCTGGTCGGCCCCTCGGGCGCGGGCAAGTCCACGCTGGGCAGACTGCTCGCCGGGATCTACGCGCCCCGCACCGGCCGTATCACCCTGGGCGGCGCCGAACTGTCGCAGATGCCGGCCGAGGAGGTGCGCTCGCACGTGGCGCTGGTCAACCAGGAGCACCACGTCTTCGTCGGCTCCCTGCGCGACAACCTGCTACTCGCCCGCACGGACGCCGGGGACGCCGAGCTGTGGGCGGCACTGGGCGCGGTCGACGCGGACGGCTGGGCCCGTGCGCTGGACGAGGGGCTGGACACCGAGGTCGGCTCGGGCGGGTTCGCGCTCACCCCGGCACAGGCCCAGCAGATCGCCCTGGCCCGGCTGGTCCTGGCCGACCCTCACACGCTGGTCCTGGACGAGGCGACCTCGCTCCTCGACCCCCGGGCGGCCCGCCACCTGGAACGGTCCCTCGCCCGGGTCCTGGACGGCCGTACGGTCGTCGCCATCGCCCACCGGTTGCACACGGCCCATGACGCGGACGTCATCGCCGTCGTGGAGAACGGCCGGATCAGCGAGCTCGGCAGCCACGACGAGCTGGTCGCGGCGGACGGGGCGTACGCGGCACTGTGGCGGTCGTGGCACGGGTGACACACCGGTGATCGGACAGCGGGGCGGGGCCTGGTCGGCCTCGTCCCGTTGCGCGGTCCCGTCGACGGGTGGAACGCTGGAGGCGGCTGCCCGCTCCTGTGGGCGGCGCCGGGGTCGGTCCGCACCCACCTGGAGGTACCCGTGGACAGTGACGAGGGATGGGGAGACGACGTCTACCAACCCGACGGATCCGAGGTCCAGGACGACGCGGGCCTCCTGGACGCCGAGGACACCCTGGTCACCGACGGGGTCGACGACCCTCTCGACCGTGGCTGGTCCCCTCCGGACCGGCCCTGGGCGGTGGAACGCACCGGTGTGACGGCGGCGGAGCGCAGACAGGGCGAGACCCTGGACCAACGCCTCGCGGAGGAGCTGCCGGACATCTCGGCATCGGACGGCGACGGCATCGGCGACTGCGCGGGCACGGACGGCGAGCCGCTGGACAACGAGGTGGGCGCCGCCCGCTCCGGCCGACTGGTAGCTCCCAACGAGGGTACGCACGAGGACGAGGAGAGCGGGCTGATCGCCACCGACGTGGGCATCGACGGCGCCGCGGCCTCCGCGGAGGAGGCCGCGATGCACATCGTCGACGAGGACGCCCTGTCCGGCTGACCGTCCCCCTGAAGCAAAGGCCTCGCGAGGCCTACGGTTCGACCAAGGAGTACGCGCATGCAGCAGGACAAGCAGCCGGCCTACCAACCGGTCGTCTTCCGGGACCGGGCCGCCGGATACGCCTTCCTGACCCGGTCCACCGCGACGAGCGAGCAGACCATCGAGTGGGACGACGGCGAGACGTACCCGGTCGTGGATGTGGAGATCTCCTCGGAGAGCCACCCGTTCTACACCGGCAAGGCCCGGACGGTGGACACCGAGGGCCGCGTCGCCGCCTTCGAACGGCGCTACGGCGGCGGGGACGTCCAGGGCTGAGCCGGCCGGAGCCGAGACGGCTGTCCCAGCAGTCGGCGTCAGATGAAGTTGAGCGCCGCCGCGCAGCCCACTCCGCCGAGCAGCATGAACGCCGGCATGAGCACCTTCAGCTCGACCCAGCTTCCGGCCCGGAACCGCAGGGCCTTCGGCGGTCCGACCGGGTACCAGCGCTTGCGGCCGATCGGGATGGGCCACAGGACCGGGCAGCCGGACACCGTCAACGCGTCCCCGATGTCGTGCACCAGCGCGCCCAGCACGATCGGCAGCCCGAGCCACAGATACTGCTGCCCCGGGTCGGTGAAAAGCCAGTCCGAGCCGTTGCCCGGCTTGTCCAGCACACCCGCCAGGATCCAGGCACTGGTCGCGGCCAGCAGCCAGACCAGGATGTCGGCGCTGGAGCCGCGGGTCGCCCGCCACAGCAGGCCTTCGATGGCGAGCACGATGTGCACGAAGAGGAGTGCCAGCACCGCCCAGCGGCCGCCGGTGATCGCGAGGGCTGAGGCGCCCGCACCGATCAGGACCGCCCACAGCCAGGTGTGCGTCAGCGTCCGGTGCCCGCCCGACCGGCGCGGGTCGCCCTGCTTCTTCGTCGCCTTGTAGACGGCGTAGGACAGCTTGTCGACGATCTCGCACAGTCCGCGTGAGATCGGTCCGAAGGCACGCGAGATCGTCGCCGCCTTGTGGTCGAGGTCCGGGGCGAGTGCGGCACCGGCGCAGATCAGGGCACCGACCAGGACTACCGGCCAGGGCATCGGCTTGCCCGCCGCGGCCGCGGCGGCTCCGACACCGAGCCAGGCAGCGGCCCCCGAGAGTGAGTGTGCTGGTCCCATCATGGCCGTTTTCCGCCCTATTCCTCGTACGCCGCTGTCCAGTTGACCGGGTGCGCTGACGCTCCGTCGGCGACACAGCGTAGCGGCCGTGATCTTCGGACGGGCATCCGATTCCCCCTTCACCTGGGATCGCAGGCAAGATGGGGTCGTGACCCTCATCGATCAGCTGCCGCAGACCGCAGACCCCGACGCCCTCTACGAAGCCTTCGAGTCGTGGGCCCAGGAGCGCGGTCTCACGCTCTACCCGCACCAGGAGGAGGCGCTGATCGAGGCTGTCTCCGGAGCGAACGTGATCGTGTCCACGCCCACCGGCTCCGGCAAGAGCATGATCGCGGCGGGTGCGCACTTCGCCGCGCTGGCCCGTGACGAGGTCACCTTCTACACGGCTCCGATCAAGGCGCTGGTCTCCGAGAAGTTCTTCGAGCTGTGCAAGATCTTCGGCACGGAGAACGTCGGCATGCTGACCGGCGACGCGTCCGTCAACTCCGATGCCCCCGTCATCTGCTGCACGGCCGAGGTGCTGGCGTCCATCGCGCTGCGCGACGGCAAGCAGGCGGATGTCGGCCAGGTGGTGATGGACGAGTTCCACTTCTACGCCGAGGCCGACCGCGGCTGGGCCTGGCAGATCCCCATCCTGGAGCTGCCTCAGGCGCAGTTCATCCTGATGTCGGCGACGCTGGGCGACGTCTCGATGTTCGAGAAGGACCTCACCCGCCGCACCGGCCGCCCCACCTCGGTGGTCCGCTCGGCGACCCGCCCGGTCCCCCTGTCGTACGAGTACAAGCTCACGCCCATGACCGAGACGCTGACGGAGCTGCTGGAGACGAGGCAGGCGCCCGTCTACATCGTGCACTTCACCCAGGCGCAGGCGGTGGAGCGGGCGCAGGCGCTGATGAGCATCAACATGTGCACGCGCGAGGAGAAGGACAAGATCGCCGACCTGATCGGCAACTTCCGCTTCACCACCAAGTTCGGCCAGAACCTGTCCCGTTACGTCCGGCACGGCATCGGCGTGCACCATGCCGGCATGCTTCCCAAGTACCGGCGGCTGGTCGAGAAGCTGGCCCAGGCGGGCCTGTTGAAGGTCATCTGCGGCACGGACACCCTCGGCGTCGGCGTCAACGTGCCCATCCGCACGGTCCTGTTCACGGCCCTGACGAAGTACGACGGCAATCGCGTACGGACCCTGCGGGCGCGGGAGTTCCACCAGATCGCCGGCCGGGCGGGCCGCGCGGGCTTCGACACGGCGGGCTTCGTCGTAGCACAGGCGCCCGAGCACGTCATCGAGAACGAGAAGTCGCTCGCCAAGGCCGGCGACGACCCGAAGAAGCGCCGCAAGGTGGTTCGCAAGAAGGCACCCGAGGGTTTTGTCGGCTGGTCCGACACCACCTTCGAGAAGCTGATCGCCTCCGATCCGGAGCCGCTGACCTCCCGCTTCCGGGTGACCCACACCATGCTGCTGTCGGTGATCGCGCGCCCCGGCAACGCGTTCGACGCGATGCGGCACCTGCTGGAGGACAACCACGAGCCGCGCAAGCAGCAGTTGCGGCACATCCGGCGTGCGATCGCCATCTACCGCTCGCTCCTGGACGGCGGTGTCGTCGAGAAGCTGGACGAGCCGGACGCGTCCGGACGCATCGTGCGTCTGACGGTGGATCTGCAGCAGGACTTCGCGCTGAACCAGCCCCTGTCCACTTTCGCGCTGGCCGCGTTCGAGCTCCTGGACCCGGAGTCCCCGTCGTACGCGCTGGACATGGTGTCGGTGGTCGAGTCCACGCTGGACGACCCGCGCCAGATTCTCGCGGCCCAGCAGAACAAGGCGCGCGGAGAGGCCGTCGCGTTGATGAAGGCGGACGGCGTCGAGTACGAGGAGCGCATGGAGCGCCTCCAGGACGTGTCGTACCCGAAGCCGTTGGAGGAACTGCTTTCCCACGCCTACAACACGTACCGCAAGAGCCACCCGTGGGTCGGCGATCATCCTCTGTCCCCCAAGTCCGTCATCCGTGACATGTACGAACGCGCCATGTCGTTCACCGAGTTGGTGTCCCACTACGAGCTGGCCCGCACCGAGGGCATCGTGCTGCGGTATCTCGCCGGCGCCTTCAAGGCCCTCGACCACACCGTCCCCGACGACCTCAAGTCCGAGGACCTGGAGGATCTGATCGCCTGGCTGGGCGAGATGGTGCGCCAGGTCGACTCCAGCCTCCTCGACGAGTGGGAGCAGCTCGCCAATCCGGAGGTGATGACCGCCGAGGAGGCCCAGGAGAAGGCCGACCAGGTCAAGCCGGTCACGGCCAACGCGCGTGCCTTCCGGGTCCTCGTCCGCAACGCCATGTTCCGCCGCGTCGAGCTCGCCGCGCTCGACCAGGTGAACGAGCTGGGCGAGCTGGACGCGGAGGCCGGCTGGGACGCGGACGCGTGGGGCGAGGCGATGGACAAGTACTGGGACGAGTACGAGGACCTCGGCACCGGCCCCGACGCCCGCGGCCCCCGGCTGCTGATGATCGAGGAGGAGCCGCAGAACAGGCTGTGGCGCGTCCGGCAGATCTTCGCCGACCCGAACGGGGATCACGACTGGGGCATCAGCGCGGAGGTCGACCTCGTGGCCTCCGACGCGGAGGGCCGTGCCGTGGTCAAGGTCACCGACGTCGGGCAGCTGTGAGCACAGGAGAATCACACCCATGACGAACGCAGCCGAACGACTCGTCGACCTGCTGGACCTGGAGCAGATCGAGGTCAACATCTTCCGGGGCCGAAGCCCCGAGGAATCCCTCCAGCGGGTCTTCGGCGGGCAGGTGGCCGGCCAGGCGCTGGTCGCCGCCGGTCGTACTACGGACGGCGAGCGTCCGGTGCACTCGCTGCACGCGTACTTTTTGCGCCCGGGCCGGCCGGGCGTGCCGATCGTGTACCAGGTCGAACGGGTCCGGGACGGCCGGTCGTTCACGACCCGGCGGGTCACGGCGGTGCAGCAGGGCCGCACGATCTTCAATCTCACCGCCTCCTTTCACAAGCCCGAGGAAGGCAGCGTCGAACATCAGCTGCCGCCGGCCCGGAAGGTCCCCGATCCGGAGTCCCTCCCGAACGTCGCCCAGGAGATCAAGGAGCATCTCGGCGCGCTGCCCGAGCACTTCGAGCGTATGGCGCGCCGTCAGCCCTTCGACATCCGCTATGTGGACCGATTGCTCTGGACCACCGAGGAGGTCCAGCAGTTGGAGCCGCGCAGTGCGGTGTGGATGCGCACGGTCGGCCCGCTGGGGGACGACCCGCTCGTCCACACCTGTGCGCTGACGTACGCCAGCGACATGACGCTGCTGGACGCCGTCCGACTCCCCGTGGAGCCCCTGTTCGGCCCGCGGACCTTCGACATGGCCTCGTTGGACCACGCCATGTGGTTTCACCGGCCGTTCCGCGCGGACGAGTGGTTCCTGTACGACCAGGAGTCGCCCATCGCCACGGGCGGGCGCGGTCTGGCCCGCGGCCGGATCTACGACGTCGAGGGCAGGCTGCTCGTCTCCGTCGTCCAGGAGGGGCTGTTCCGGAAGCTGGACTGAGGAGTCCTCGGGTTCAGACTCGCGCGGCGCGCCTGCGGTCCCGCGCGGGTCGTGTGTTTCTGGCACGCAGGCGGCTCAGCAGGCCGCGGGTTCGCTCGGGTGCCTCGAGTTGCTCGCGTGCCTCGGGTTGCGCGGACGTCCCGGGGCGGCTCTCCTGCTGCGGGGGCGCGGCTACGGCGTCCTCCTGCTCGAGTCCTTGGTAGCAGGACGGGGCCTGTTCCGACCTGGGGCGCGGAGCGGCCCTGTGGTCGCGGGCCTCGGCCAGGGTTTTGGTCAGGTCCGCCCGGAGCCAGCCGATCTCGTCCGGGTCGCCCGCCGTCATGATCCGTTCGGCCAGTCGGGCGGCAGGTGAGCCCGGCACTCCGTGGGCCGGCCGCTGCGGCCAAAAGCGGTTCAAGTGGGCACGTTCGTATGGGTCTTTGACGATGTCCGCGATCTGCGAGGGGTCGAGGAAGGATGCCACGACCCCTGCTCGCGCCCATGGATCGTCGGTCGGCCGGAGAAGGAATCCCAGTTGTCGTCCTCGCCAGTTGCGGGGCCTGAGGTCAAGTCCTGCCTCGAGTTGGTCCCGCAACCTCGGAGGCGTACGGCCGGTCAGCAGAGGAACGGTCTCCTTGGCTGCCGCGAACTGCCGTAGTTCGTCGGCGAGATACAGCCAGACCACCGCCCGGTAGCGGTTGAGATAGAAATTCACCGGCGTCACCAGTCCCAGCCGCGCCAGGCGCGTGAACCGGGTGGGAGCCACATCCATGAGCTTCGCGCCGTCCGCCGTGCCCACCGCTCGGACGCGTTCGCGCAGCGTTTCGGGAAACCGTCGGTCGTGGCGCAGTCGGTCGATCTCGTCTCGGCCGACGCGTCGGCCGCCTCCTCCTTCGTCCGGAACGGTCCGGACACACCCGAGATGTACTGCCAGGTCGAACTCACGGCGTTTGAGACCCAGTTCGCGTGCGGCACGGCTCATCGCGAGAGGCGCGCCGGGAGTGCCCGGTGTCCCGGGAGCCCCGGGGATGCGCAGCGTGCTGGTGGCCGGTGCGACGGCGGCGGTTCGGGCGGGTTGTGTGATGCCGGTGGCGGACATGGTCGGTCTCCCCCGTGGAGTGGATGGGCCCGCGCCGTGTGCGCCGGCCTCGGGAAAAACCGTAGCCGGTTCGGCGCCCGACGGTTCAGACCTGTGGATAACTCCCGCCGGGGCACCATTTACGCAGGTCAGGAGTCCGAAGTAGGAATGTGCTCGGGCTGCCTGGCATCCACGTCGAGGTGTTCGCCGACCCGGTTGACGAGCAGTGTCATCTCGTAGGCGATCTGGCCGATGTCGGCCTCCGCGGCCCCGAGCACGCACAGACAGCTACCGGTGCCTGCCGCCGTGACGAACAGCACCGCGTCGTCGAACTCGATCATTGTCTGGCGTACCCTGCCCGCGCCGAAGTGGCGTCCCGAGCCTTTCGCCAGGCTGTGCAGGCCCGAGGACACAGCGGCGAGATGCTCGGCATCCTCACGTCGGAGTCCTGTGCTGGCGCCTGTCACCAGTCCGTCGTTCGACAGGACCAGGGCGTGTCGTATGTGTTCGACACGCTCGGTCAGATCGTCCAGCAGCCAGCCAAGTCCTTGATTCTGAGCCATGTTTGTGATCTCCCCGTGCGGCAGGTCCTCCAAGCCGAAGGATCCGGTCAGTCAGCCTTCCCCACGGCCGCCCGCGGAGCAAGGAGGACAGGTTCATGGCGCGGAAGACGTCTTGTCGCTCAGCCGGGTACGTCGCGCATCAGCTCACCGAGTCGAGCAGCCGGGCGGTGTGCATCCGCCCGGCGTACTCGACCAGCCGGATCAGCACCTCCTTGCCCGAGTCCCGGTCGCGGGCATCGCAGAGCACCACCGGCGTGCCCGCGTCGAGATCCAGGGCCCGTGACACGTCCTGGGCTCCGTAGGAACGGGCGCCGGCAAAGCAGTTGACCGCCACCACGAACGGGATGTGCCGGTGCTCGAAGTAGTCCACCGCGGGGAAGCAGTCCTCCAGCCGCCGCGTATCCGCGAGGACGACGGCGCCGAGGGCACCCTGGGACAGTTCGTCCCACAGGAACCAGAAACGGTCCTGGCCCGGCGTGCCGAACAGGTACAGGGAGAGACCCGAGCGGATGGTGATGCGGCCGAAGTCCATGGCGACCGTCGTCGTGACCTTCTGGTCCACACCATCGGTGTCGTCCACCAACTGACCTGCCTCGCTCAGCAGTTCCTCGGTGCGCAGCGGCCTGATCTCACTGACCGCGCCCACCAGGGTGGTCTTGCCCACGCCGAATCCGCCGGCGACCAGAATCTTCAACGCCAGGGCCGACATTTCCTCGTCCGTGGCGTCGGAGTGCTCGGAGACCATCGATCACTTCTCTCTAAGGTGCCGGACAACTCGGCGTGGTCCGGGTGGTTGTGCGTCCTCGTCACAGCGCCCTCAGCCCTTCGATCACCTCTCGCAGAATGCGTTCGTCGGGTAGCTGCGCGGGCGGTACCGGCCGGCTGACGGTGACGCATCCCAGCTCCAGCAGGTCACCCAGCAACACCCTCACGACCCCTACGGGAAGGTCCGCGCCCGCCGAGAGTTCGGCGACGGACTGCGTCTCCGTGCGGCAGAGGTCGATCAGGGCCCGGTGCTCGGGTCCGAGTGCGGTGTCGTCGTCCATGGCGGGCGCGCCCGTGTCCAGCGTGACGAGCGCGATCAGGTCGAAGCGCACCCCCGTGGGGCCGGGTTTGGTACGTCCGCCCGTCATGGCGTACGGGCGGACGAGGGGCCCGGCCTCGTTGTCGTACCACTGGCTGCCCGGCTCCTGCGGGGTGCCTGTCGTGTCCTCGGTCATCTGTACGGACAGCCCTCTCGCCTCATCCGGCGGCGGGCGGGCGCGCCGCTGCTCGCGGCGCCGTGCGGAGATGCTCGCCCACTCGCTTCACCAGCCGTGCCATCTCGTATGCCACGAGACCTATGTCGGCGGTCACGGCGGTGAGCAGGGCGAGGCAGGAGCCGTCGCCCGCGGCGGCGACGAACAGGAAGCCGTCGTCCATCTCCACCATGGTCTGGCGCACGCCACCGGCGCCGAAGTGCCGTCCGGCGCCCTTGGCCAGGCTGTGGAAGCCGGAGGCGACGGCTGCGAGGTGCTCCGCGTCCTCACGCTGGAGATCGGTGGAGGCCCCCACCGCGAGTCCGTCGTTGGACAGCACCACGGCGTGCCGCACCTCGCTGACGCGCAGGACCAGGTCGTCCAGCAGCCAGTCGAGTTCGCCGGACCGCCGCTCGGCCCTCGTGCTCGGGTCCTTGATCATGAGCGGTCTCCTTCGCTGCTGTCTCTGCCGGTCTTGGCGCCCGGTCCGGCTCCGCGGCCGGGTGACCTGCCGCCGCCGCGCACCCAGCCGTCGTGGTAGGCCGCCATGCGGTCCCGTACGGCCTCGGGGGTGCGCTTGTCCTCGCTGCGGGAGTCCGGCGGGCGGGTCGGCTCCTCGGGGCGCTGTTCGCGCAGTTGGGGGGCGAGGTGCGCCTGCCTGACGCGTCGCGGGAGGTCGTCCGACTCCCCCTCGTCGCCGGCGTCGTCGGGCGGACGGTGCAGCCGCAGGGAGGTCACTCCCGGCGGCGGGTTTTCGTAGGCGGTCTCCGCCGACGCCTGCGCCGGGGCGACCAGCGCGGGGCGGTCCGCCGGTGCCTGGACCGGTTCCTGGGGCGGGGCGGCGGCAGCGGGCACGCGTGCGTATTCGCGTTCGACGGCTCGCTCCCGGTCCACCGCGGCACGGGGCGAACGGTCCGCCGCGCCGCTGTGCAGCAGTGCCTTGGGCAACAGCACGACCGCGGTGGTGCCGCCGTAGGGCGAGGTCCGCAGGTGCACCTTGATGTCGTGGCGGGCGGCGAGCCTGCTGACCACGAAGAGGCCGAGCCGGTCGCTGTCGAACAGGTCGAGCGCCTCGGACTGTTCGATGCGGCGATTGGCTTCGGCCAGGGTCTCCTTGCCCATCCCGAGTCCCCGGTCCTCCACCTCCACGGCATAGCCGTTGCCGACCGGCTCACCGGTGATGCGCACCCTGGTGTGCGGGGGTGAGAACTGGGCGGCGTTCTCGACGATCTCCGCCAGGAGATGTGTGAGGTCGGCGACCGCCGTGCCCTCGACCGATGCCTCGGGGAACTGACGTACCTCCACGCGCGCGTAGTCCTCGACTTCGGAGACGGCGGCTCGGACCACGTTCGTCAGGGAGACCGGCATGCGCCAGGCGCGACCGGGTGCCGCTCCGGAAAGGATGATCAGGCTCTCCGCGTGACGCCGCATGCGGGTGGTGAGGTGGTCGAGCCGGAACAGGTCGGAGAGTTCGTTCGGGTCGTCGGACCTGCGCTCCATGCTGTCGAGGAGGCTCAGTTGGCGGTGTACGAGGACCTGGCTGCGGCGCGCGAGGTTGACGAAGACCCCGGAGATGCCGCTGGCCAGTTCCGCGCGTTCCACTGCGGCGCGCAGGGCGGCGCGGTGCACCGTGCCCAGTGCCTCCGCGACCTGTTCGGTCTCGTCCTCGGCGGGTGGTCCGGGAGGCGCCTCGGCCCGGATGTCGATCTCCTCTCCCGCTCGCAGCTTCAGCATGGCCTGCGGAAGCTTGTGGCGGGCGATCTCCAGGGCGCTGTTGCGCAGGCTCACCAGCTCGACGACGAGGCCGCGTCCGATGCGTACGGAGATCACCAGGGAGGCGGCGACGGCGGCGAGGCCGAACAGCACGGCCGCGCCGGCCGGGGTGAGCAGGCCTCGGGTGAAGGGGTCGGCCCGGTCCGCGACGTCATGGCCCGCGTCCGCCTCGATGGCCCGCATGCCGCCCTGCACGCGGGTGCGTGCTTTGGTCCAGGTGGATTCGGGCGCGCCGGTGATCGCCCTGACGCCCGGCCGGGTGCCAAGAACCTTGTCCTCGACGGCGGCCAGAGTGGCGTACGCGCTGTCCGCCGCGAGTTTTCGCCAGGTCACTCGTTCCGGGCCGCGCAGGTCCGAGGCGGTGGCTTCGAGGAGGGTGCGGCGGGTGTCGACGGCCCCGGTGAACAGCCTCAGCCGCTGGCCGTCGAGGCGCCCCGCGAGCCGCGCCCCGGCGAGGACGGCGTCCTCCTGGGCCAATGCCTCTCCCGCACGGGAGAATTCGAGCAGCACGCGCGCGTCGGAGCCCACTTCGGCGTCCTGGATGCCGGTGAGCGCGCCGCGCACGGCGAAGGCCGCCGAGATGGCGCTGGTGTACCGCGCGTACGTCTCGGACCATCCCGTACGGCGTTCGAGGACCGAGACACGCAGAGTGCGCAGCTCTTCGACACCGGCGACGAAGGTCTCCAGGCGGTCGGCCACTCCTGCGGGCAGCTCCTCGCCGTCGGCCACGGTGTTGCGGTCGCCGAGCCGCAGCTTCGCGACGGTCCGGTCGGTGCGCTCGCCGAGTGCCTTGAGGTCTTCCGCCGGGACCGCGTTCGGACTGGTCGCCCGGCGTACGGCGGCCACGCGTTCGGCCTGGAGCGCGGCGACGGCGGCGGCGACCGGGGCACGTACCTGCGAGTCGACGCGCTGCAACTGCCGCAGCCGGGCGACGTCCTGGGCCGTGGTGACGGTGGCGTACGCCCACAGGGCGAGCAGCGAGACGACCGGCACCATCAGCAGACAGACGATCTTGGCACGGACGGTTCCCGGTCGCAGGCGCCAGCGTCCCGCGCGCGTGGGTATCTCGTCCGACAGGGCTCCGGGGAACTCTTCGGAGCCCTCGTCGGCCGGCGGGCCTGCGTGCGCGCGGCGTCCGCGCACCGGGGGCGAAGGCGTCGTCCCGGGGGCGGCTGGGGTTGTCCTACGGGGTGTACGCATGGCCTCCTCGCTCAGGGTGGGTTCGGGTCCGGTCACGCGGGCCGCGCAGGGCCGTGCGTGCTCTGGCGGGCAGTGACGCTCTCGACCGGTCGCTGGGCGGACGCGGATGCCTCGCGTTCGCCGGCCGTCGGCGACAGCGCGACGAACGCGGAGGTCAGGAAGAGGTAGGACCCGAGGCCGACGGCGAGGGGGAAGATGAACTGCATCGCCGTGGCCCCGGGCAGCACCTCACCGGAGGGCGCGACGTCCACGTGTACGGCGAACATCGCGGTGTAGTGCATGCTGCTGACGGCCGCCCCCATCACGAGTGAGGCGACCGTCACCGCGATGGGCGACTTGATGTTCAGCGCCGCCCACAGGGCAGCGGTGGCCGCGACGACCGCGATCACCACGGAGAGCGCGACGCGCACCGGGTCGTAGGTCACGTCGCCGTGCAGCCGTACCGCGGCCATGCCGAGGTAGTGCATGCTCGCCACGCCCAGCCCGGTGGTGAGCCCACCGACGAACAGCGCGCGGGCACGGTCGCGCCCGTAGCCGACGGCGAACACTCCGGCGGAGACGACGGCCATGGCGACGAGGAGGCTGAGGATGGTCAGCGGCACGTCGTAGCGGATGTCGGTGCCGCCGACGCTGAAGCCGAGCATGGCCACGAAGTGCATGGTCCAGATGCCGGTGCCGAGCGCGGAGGCCGCGGTGAGGAGCCAGTTGCGGCGCGAGCGCCCGGTCGCGCCGAGCGCACGGACCGTGCAGCGCAGCCCGAGGGCGGCGCCTATGCAGGCCATCACGTATGACAGTACGGGGGTCAGCCAGCCGAAGGCGGCGTGGTCCAGGTGTCCCATGACCACGGGACGCTAGTGGGGGCACGGTCGCACGAAGGGGGCGCATTTCGAAAGGTAGTGAAATATGGCAGGGAACTGCGCCTGAACGATCGCGTCCAGCTCGAACGTGTGCGCAGTGGGGTATTTCTCGTCTGTGCGGGATCATGCGGATCATGAGCGACGACCGCACAGCCGACCACACACATGTGCAGGACTTCTTCTCCGCCCGTGCGGCCGACTGGGACCTCCGGTTCCCCGACGACGGGCCCGCCTACGCCGCCGCGGTTGCCGAACTGGGCCTGCGCGAGGGGGCCCGGGTACTGGACGCCGGCTGCGGCACCGGGCGCGCCCTGACGCCGCTGCGGGCCGCCGTGGGGCCCTCAGGAGTGGTCCTGGGCGCGGATCTGACCCCGGCCATGCTCGAGGCCGCTGTACGCGCCGGACGGGGCGCCGACGGCCACCTGTTGCTCGCCGACGCGGCCGTCCTGCCGCTGCGGTCGGAGTGCCTCGACGCGGTGTTCGCGGCGGGACTGATCGCGCACCTGCCGCATCCGGCCGCGAATCTTCGGGAACTCGCGCGCGTGGTACGTCCCGGCGGCACCCTGGCGCTGTTCCACCCGATCGGCAGGGCCGCGCTGGCCGCCCGTCAGGGCCGCCGGATCACCCCGGACGACCTGCGTGCGGAGGCTGTTCTCGGTCCGCTGCTGGCCGGTGCCGGCTGGCGCATGACGTCGTACGTGGACGAGGACCGACGGTTTCTGGCACTGGCCGTACGACTGCCGTGACCGGCGCGGTCATGGGCGTGCGGAACGCCGTACCGCATGTGCCCTCTTCTGCCGCCGGAACTCCGACTCTACGTTGGACAGCAGCAGATGAACGACCAACCGTGGCATCCACACAGGGGGAAGGGCGGTCGGCATGTTCGGCGGTATCCACAAATCGTTCACCAGATTTCTCCGTTCCTGGCGCTCGGAAGAGAGCACGGGGCGGGAGAAGCGTCGCCACAACCTTTTCGAGGCCGCAGCCGTGTATGTGTCGGCGTGCGCGGAGGACGACCAGGATCGGATGGACGAGGCCGTGGCCTGGGTGTCTCCGGAGGCGCTGTCGTTCGGGGTGAACGAGCTGGCGTGCCGTGCTGTCATCGCGTTGGCCAGGGAGCGTGACGAGTCGCCGCGGACGGTGGCCCGGGAACTCCTGGGTCTGCCTGCGGCCTGAGCGAAGCGGGTACATCCGGTCGATTCCCCCCTGCCCGGCAGGAAAGCAGCAGCTCCGGGTGGGGGGACTCGTGACAACTGCCTTCCGCTCGGAATAGGGTGCGCGCCGATGGACGAACCGAAGGGGAGGCTGGGATGGCAGAGACGGACGAGGGAGCCGTCGCCACCGCGGACGACGCGCTGTATGTGCTCACCGCGGTGCTGCTGACGCCCGCGCAGTTCCCGAGCGTGCTGGGCGACGACTATCCGGAGGCATGTGCGGCGCTCGGCCTCGCGCCCTTCGCCGACGGTTACGGGCTGGTACTCGGCCAGGACGGCGACGGCGCGCGGTGGACGGTGGTCATCGACGACGTCTCCCTGGTCGCGGTCGCGATCGCCTCGTGGGACTGCGGCATGGAGTACGAGCTGTCGCCGGAGGAACACACCGTCGTCGCGGCCCTGCCCGGCTGGCCGCTGGCCGTCGCCGTCGCGGCTCCCGATGTGCCCGCTCCGCACGACCCGGGCCCCGAACTCACCGATCTGCCGCCACTCGCTCCTCCGGACACCACCTCGTGGGGCCCGGCGCAGCGGCGTCTGGGAGCAGACGAGATCGCACTCCAGTGGGCGATCTGGCGTGAGCAGCTCAGCGACGAGGACTTCAGCCCTCCGGGCGGCAGGCCGCCGACGCCCGCGAGCGAGCCGGACTCGGCCGGGGAAGACGCCGATCACGCCCAGGGCACCGCGGGCCCGGCCGAGGACGGCGTCGCCCTGGCAGTGGACGGCGTGGCCCCGGCAGCGGACGCCCCTGGTCAGACCGATGCCAAGGTGAACCGGCCCCGGGCCGGCATCCGGCGTGTTCTCGCGGAGGCACGCGCGTATGTGGAGACGCCTCCGCCCCTCGGCCGGGTCCGCTCCTCCTTCGCTCCGGGCGACGCGCGGACACTGCGCGCCGACGGTCCCGGCTGGTCGATGGTTGCCAGGACCGACGACATCGCCTTCGTGCTGCTCGACGAGGAGCCCGGAGAGGTGCTGCCGGTGGGCCGGGGCCCGGAGCTGCCCGGACTTCTCGAGGCACTCGACAAAATGGCGGTACGCCCGAACTGAGCCCCGCCGACGGACGCCGCCCGGATCCTGTGCTTCCGGGTGGCGATGGGCACGACGCTGATCGCCCCTGCGAGCCGCGCGGGTCGTCAGGCAGGGTGGGACGCGCGCGCCGCCGGACGGTGGCGCCTCAGCGGCCTATCTCCTTACGGGTGACGCGGCGCAGCCTGCGCCGCTGAGCGGGGTCGAGCGTGAAATAGGCGGCGGCCGGAACTCCCAGCACTATCAGCAGCGCTGCCCACCAGGGCAGCCAGATCAACAGGATGAGCCCGGCTGCCACGCCCCCTGCGGCGATCTTCGCATTCCTCGACATGAGTGTCGCCTCCTTCGCGGCCAGTGCCGCTCTCTGCTGTGAAAAACGGGCCCGCGCCTTTCACGGTTCCGGATCGCGACCCTGAGACGTCCCTGAGAAGCGACCCCTACTCGCCCCTGAGGGGCTCTCCCACCCTCAGGCAATACCCATCTCACGGCAGTAGGCGCGCACCGTCGGCCCGGCAGGGGCTTGACGACACCCCGCGGGCAAAGTGACCCAGATCACCACTCGGCTCGCCGGGCAGGCGGCCACCGTGCTGTACCCTCGGCGACTCGAACCTGGTAGTCAAATTTGAGGAATGCCATCGCTGTGCAGAGGATTCCTGCGGCAACACCGTCCGAGATCTCCGAACTGGCCGGCTGCCGTGCCGTGTTCCTGCCCGGTGAGCCGGCCCGCGCCGGTCGGGTGGCGTTCTGGCGGCCCGGCGAGACCCCACCCGCGGTGGCCGCCGGGACCGTCGACGAGCTGACCGTGGTGGCGGCGACGGAATACGGTGTCGAGCGGACCCGCGTGCCCGCTGTTCTGCTTCCGGTGCGCGCGGCGTTGCCGGTCCTCACGCGGGCGCGTGCCGCCACACAGACCCATCGGGCGACGGCGTTCTGGGGGTCGGCTGCCGTGCTGGCCCTGCAACTGGTCGCGCGAGGGCTGCTGTTGCCCGGCCTCTCCGCAGGGAACCACGACGCCTGGCGGGCAGGTCCGCTGACGGCGCCGGACGTGGAGCGCGTCCGCGAACTCGCAGCCGCGATGCCCCCGGACGCGCATGCCGTGCCGTTGGGGGGTCCGGAGGGGACGGAGCCACCGAGGCTGCCCGACCCGGAGCGGCTGCTGCGCGCCTTCCTGGACGCGGTGGCCGACGCACTGCCCCGCTCCCCCGCCGCGTCACTCGCCGCGGGCGGAGCCGCCTACGCGGCGCGGGAACCCCAGTACATGCCGGAGCAGCGCGCGTGGGCCGCCGAGGTCGCCGCCGGGCACGACGCGGGCGTACGGATCTCGCTGCGCGTCGAGGTGCCGGGGCTGGCGGCGTACGGGCCGGACGAGACTGCCCCGAGGTTCCGGGCCGTGGTTCAGGTGCACAGCGTGAGCGAGCCCGGACTTGTCGCGGACGCGGTCGACGTATGGGCCGGGACCGGCGCTCCCGGCAGCGCCTTCGGCACGCGCGCGCGTATGGACGCCCTGCTCGCGCTGCGTCGCGCTGCTCGCGCCTGGCCGCCACTCAGCCCCCTGCTGTCGGCGGTCGTGCCGGACGCCGTCGAACTGGCCGCCGAAGAGGTCACCGAACTGCTCGGGGAAGGCGCCCGCGCCCTCTTCGCCGCCGGGGTCGAGGTGCACTGGCCCAAGGAACTGGCCCGCAAACTGACGGCCCGCGCGGTCGTCGGCCCGCCCGACGACGACACCGGTCCCGGGAAGACTTCTTCGGACACGCCGTCGTTCCTGTCCGCCGACGCACTGCTCACCTTCAACTGGTCGTTCGCACTGGGCGACCAGCAGCTCACGCGCGAGGAGCTGGACCGACTCGCCGAGGCGAACCGCCCTGTGGTGCGGCTGCGCGACCAGTGGGTCCTCGTCGACCCCCGGGAAGTCCGCCGCGCCCATGCGCAGCAGGACCGCAAGCTCACACCGGTCGACGCTCTCAGCGCCGCCCTGACGGGCTCCACGGAGGTCGACGGGCACCGGATCGAGGTGCGGCCCACCGGGTGGCTGGCGAGCCTCCGGGACCGTATTTCGGACCCGGAGGCGCAGGACCCGGTCGGCCAGCCGGCGGCCCTCGCCGCCACGCTGCGCGACTACCAGCTGCGGGGCCTGAACTGGCTCGCCCGGATGACGTCACTGGGGCTCGGCTGCTGTCTGGCCGACGACATGGGCCTCGGCAAGACGATCACACTGATCGCGCTGCATCTGCACCGGCAGACCGAGGAGTCGGCAGAGGGGCCCACCCTCGTGGTCTGCCCGACCTCCCTGATGGGCAACTGGCAGCGCGAGATCGAGAGGTTCGCGCCCGGTACACCCGTGCGCCGCTTCCATGGAGCGCGGCGGAGTCTGGACGCCCTGGCCGACGGAGAGTTCGTGCTCACCACGTACGGCACGATGCGGCTGGACGCTCGGCGGCTGGCCGAGACCTCGTGGGGCATGGTGGTGGCGGACGAGGCGCAGCACGTCAAGAACCCGTACTCCGAGACGGCCCGGGAGCTGCGTTCCATCGGCGCACGCGCACGTGTGGCGCTCACCGGCACCCCGGTGGAGAACAACCTGTCAGAGCTGTGGGCGATCCTCGACTGGACGACGCCGGGGCTGCTGGGCCGGCTCGGCACTTTCCGCTCGCGCTACGCGCAGTCCGTCGAGGGCGGCCAGGACCCGGCCGCCGCGGAGCGTCTGGCCCGGCTCGTCCGCCCCTTCCTGCTGCGTCGGCACAAGTCGGACCCCGGTATCGCCCCCGAGCTGCCGCCGAAGACGGAGACCGACCGCGCCGTTTCGCTCACGAAGGAGCAGACGGGGCTGTACGAGGCCGTGGTGCGGGAGACGCTGACGGAGATCTCGGGCGCCGACAGCATGGCCCGACGTGGGCTGATCGTGAAGCTGCTGACCGGTCTGAAGCAGATCTGCAACCATCCGGCGCAGTTCCTCAAGGAGGACCGGCCGAAGATCGCGGGACGCTCCGGAAAACTGGAACTGCTGGACGAACTGCTCGACACCATCCTCTCCGAGGGGGCGAGCGTTCTGGTCTTCACCCAGTACGTACGGATGGCTCGGCTCCTGGAACAGCATCTGGCGGCCCGCGGAGTACCCACCCAGTTTCTGCACGGCGGGACGCCCGTCGCGGAACGCGAGGCCATGGTGGAGCGTTTCCAGGAGGGCGAAGTACCCGTCTTCCTGCTCTCGTTGAAGGCGGCGGGTACCGGCCTGAACCTGACCAGGGCCGAGCATGTCGTGCACTACGACCGCTGGTGGAATCCCGCGGTCGAGGCCCAGGCCACGGAC
Organism: Streptomyces sp. ME02-8801-2C; assembly: GCF_033793965.1. Classification (NCBI taxonomy): domain Bacteria; kingdom Bacillati; phylum Actinomycetota; class Actinomycetes; order Kitasatosporales; family Streptomycetaceae; genus Streptomyces; species Streptomyces sp. ME02-8801-2C. The sequence goes on from NZ_JARAXP010000003.1 coordinate 568,463, forward strand.
CGCGCGTACCGCATCGGCCAGAACCGGTCCGTGCAGGTGCACCGACTGATCGCCGAGGGCACGATCGAGGACCGCATCGCCGAGATGCTGACACGCAAGCGGGCGCTGGCGGACGCGGTCCTCGGCTCCGGGGAGGCGGCGCTGACAGAACTGACGGACACCGAACTGGCCGACCTGGTGCGACTGCGAGGGGACGCGCGATGAACCAGAAAGACCGGGACCACTACAACCGAGGCCGGCACAGCGGTGACACGGGTGGCGGTCACGACCACGACGTCGACGTCGACGTCGACGTACACGAACTGGGCACGTCCGGCGCCGATACGGAGCGCACCTTCGCCGCGCTGCCTCCGCCACGGGGGCGCGGATTCGCGGAGACGTGGTGGGGGCGTGTCTGGCTGAAGTCGCTGGAGGACGCCGCGCTGGACTCCGAACAGGTACGGGCGGGCCGGCGGCTCGCGCGTGCGGGAGCCGTGGGCGCCGTGTCCGTGCGGCCGGGACGTATCACCGCCGTCGTCCAGGACAGCGATCGCACCGCGCACCGTTCCGACGTCCTGCTGCAGGAGCTGTCCGACGAACAGTGGGACCGTTTCGTGGACATGGCCGTGGAACGGGTCGGCCACATCGCGGCTCTGCTGGACCGGGACATGCCCCCACACCTGGTGGAGGACTCCGCGGCCGCCGGAGTCGACCTCCTGCCCGGCATGGGTGATCTGGAGCCGGAGTGCGACTGCGGTGCCTGGGACCACTGCGGCCACACGGCGGCTCTCTGTTACCAGGTGGCGCGGCTGCTGGACCAGGACCCCTTCGTTCTGCTGCTGATGCGCGGACGCGGCGAACGTGCCCTGTTGGACGACATACAGAGCCGTGGCACCGCTCCCCCGGCCGGGTCCGCGGCCCCTGAGGGCGTGGACGCGGCCGAGGCGTTCGCGTACGGAGCCCTCCTGCCGTCACCGCCCGCCCTGCCCCGGCTGCCCGACGCACCCGGGACACCACCGGCTCTGGACACCGAGGTCCCGCCCGCGCCCGGGGTCGATCCGGACGCTCTGGAGTTCCTGATCGCGCGCACAGCCGTGGAGGCGCATCGACTGCTCGCCGAGGCGCTCGGGCCCGGTCATGAACAGCGCGCGATCGAGGCCGAGCTGACAGTGGACCAGGATGCCGTCCGGCTGGCAGCGAACGGCTGTTCACAGACCGTCTCGGACCGGCTCGCCGAGGGATCGGGGCGCAGCCGGGAGCAGTTGGCGGCGGCCGTCCGTGCCTGGCGGCTCGGCGGTGCGGGCGCGTTGTCGGTCCTCGATGAGGGGTGGACAGTCGAGGGCGAACGGCTCGCACGCGCGCGTGCCGCGCTCGACTCGGCCTGGGACGACGAGGAGCGGCCGGCGCTGCGTGCAAAAGGCAACCGGTGGACGGTGGTCGGCGCGGACCGCCAGTTGCGCCTCGGGCAGGACGGCCGATGGTGGCCGTACCGGAAGCAGAGCGGCCGTTGGGCGCCGGCCGGAGAGGCGGCCCATGACCCGGCGACCGCGCTGGCAACGATGGAACACACGACCGCGGAGGATCCTGCTTAGGGTCACCGGAATCTCAGGTCAACGGCGCGGTGAGTTTGCGAACGCCGGAGCCAGGTTCGGCGGCCAGGCTGCATGCGACCTTGTCGATGCCCACCCGGTAGCCCGCGGTGTCCGGATACTGCACCAGGCTGCCCGTCACGGTGTCGGCGGGCTGTCCGGCCGCCTGACGTTCCAGAGCAGGGCGGCACAGGGCGGTGGCGGCGTTCTTCAGGGCGGCGTCCGTCGCGTAACCGCCCTCGAGTTCGGCCACTTTCACGACCTCGGCGTCGTGTGGAGCGTCGCACGCGCGCTTGGCGGCCTGTCCGGGGTGGGTGGCATCGGTGTTGAAGCAGTCGCCCGTTCGCAGCATGTAGTACGGCACTGCGTCGCCCGCCAGCGGGATGAGCGACTCGAGGTCGCTCGGGAACTCGCTCGGCAGCTCCGTGGGGAACCCGGACGGGAGCTTGGTGGGGAGCCGGGACGGCAACGTGGGAAGTTTGGTGGGCAGTGCGGTCGGGATGCTGAACGACGGATCGGGGGTACGGCTCGAACTGGGGCTGTTCCCTGACGGGTTCTTGTCCGGCGTGTCGTTGCCGCCGGACGCCATGAGCACCACGGCGACTACGGCTGCGACCACGACGACCGCGGTGATCAGGATGAACAGAGGGTTCGGACGCCTGCCGGGTCCTCGGTGTCCTCCGGGGCCGTCCGACGGTTCGGGCGGCTCCGGCGGCATCCAGCCGCCACCACCCTGCGTGGGCGGCCAGTTGTCTCCCGGAGGAGGGCCGTGGCCCCCGCTTCCGTAGCCTCCCCCTGAGGGCGGGCCGAAGCCTCCGGGATGTGGCCCGAAGCCACCGCCCGGAGGCGGATTGTTCCCCGGCGGCCCGGGCGGTTGGGGCGGTACGGGCGGCATGGCCATACCGTCAAGAGTCGCCGCGAACCGGTCGACACGCGACCCCCACGCGGAAGTTGATACGGACTCATGCCCTGGACCGCATGATTCCGGAGCAATCCGCCTGAAGGCCGGTCACAGGGAATCAACCGGAGCACAGTTGTATACAGCAGTTGATCGGGGACACCCGTCGGAGACGGGCGTCCCCGGGCACGCGACTCAGCCGCGCGCACCCAGCAGGTGGTCCATGGCGAGCTGGTCGAGCTGCTCGAAGGCCATCCCGCGCGCGGCCGCCGTGTCCACGTCGAAGTCCTCGAAGGCCGAGCGGTCCGCGAGGAGGGCCTGCAGGCCGTCCGCCGCCGTCTGCTGGGCCAGCTCGTCCAGACGGGAGGCACGCAGGGCCGCCTGGACCTCGGGGTCGGCGCGGAAAGCGGCCGAACGCTCCTTCAGGATGAGGTAGTTGCGCATACAGCCGGCTGCGGAGGCCCATACGCCGTCGAGGTCCTCGGTCCGCGGCGGCTTGAAGTCGAAGTGCTTCGGGCCCGCGTAACCGGCGCTCTCCAGGAGGTCGACCAGCCAGAAGGCGGACCGCAGGTCACCGGCGCCGAAGCGCAGGTCCTGGTCGTACTTGATGCCGGACTGGCCGTTGAGGTCGATGTGGAAGAGCTTGCCCGCCCACAGGGCCTGGGCGATGCCGTGCGGGAAGTTCAGCCCGGCCATCTGCTCGTGCCCGACCTCGGGGTTGACGCCGTACATCTCCGGGCGCTCCAGGCGCTCGATGAAGGCCAGGGCGTGACCGACCGTCGGCAGCAGGATGTCGCCGCGCGGCTCGTTCGGCTTGGGCTCGATCGCGAACTTCAGGTCGTAGCCCTGCGAGACCACGTACTCGCCGAGGAGGTCGAAGGCCTCCTTCATCCGGTCCAGGGCGACGCGTACGTCCTTGGCGGCGCCCGACTCGGCGCCCTCCCGGCCGCCCCAGGCGACATATGTCTCCGCGCCGAGTTCGACCGCGAGGTCGATGTTGCGGATCGTCTTGCGCAGCGCGTAGCGGCGCACGTCACGGTCGTTGGCGGTGAACGCGCCGTCCTTGAAGACGGGGTGCGTGAAGAGGTTGGTGGTGGCCATCGGGACGCGCATACCGGTCGCGTCGAGGGCCTGGCGGAAGCGCTTGATGTGCGACTCGCGCTCGGTGTCCGAGGACCCGAAGGGGATCAGGTCGTCGTCGTGGAAGGTCACTCCGTGGGCACCGAGCTCGGACAGGCGCTGCACCGTCTCGACCGGGTCGAGCGCCCGACGGGTGGCGTCACCGAACGGGTCCCGTCCCTGCCAGCCGACGGTCCACAGGCCGAAGGTGAACCTGTCCTCGGGGGTGGGCTGGTAGTTCATGCCGCGGCTCCTTGCGTTTGCTCCGACTATTTCGTCATGGCGGTTTACAAATTAGTATGCGGAAGCATCTCTGGGAAGAGACAACCTGTCCCTGAGCAGAGACTGAGGGTGGGAACGGGTCCCCGCGACCCGGACAGACACCGGAAAACACCAGGCCAGATCCCGCGGAGCCGCGGAAGAGGGAGAGCTCGATGTCAGCAGCCGAGGGTCCGCTCGTTGTCGGCGTGGACACGTCGACCCAGTCCACCAAGGCGCTGGTCGTCGACGCGGCCACCGGCGAGGTGGTGGCGAGCGGCCAGGCGTCGCACACCGTCACCACCGGGGCGGGCCGCGAGAGCGACCCGCGGCAGTGGTGGAACGCCCTGGGCGAGGCACTGAGCCAATGCGGTGACGCGGCGCGCGAAGCCGCCGCCGTGTCGATCGGCGGCCAGCAGCATGGACTCGTCACCCTGGACGCCCATGGTGAGCCGGTCCGTCCGGCGCTGCTCTGGAACGATGTGCGCTCGGCGCCACAGGCCCGCCGGCTGGTCGAGGAACTGGGCGGCGCGAAGACCTGGGCTGAACGCACCGGAAGCGTGCCCGGTGCGTCCTTCACGGTCACGAAGTGGGCCTGGCTGGCCGAGCACGAGCCGGAGGCGGTCCGCGCTGTCAAGGCCGTCCGGCTCCCCCACGACTACCTCACCGAGCGTCTCACGGGCCAGGGCACCACCGACCGCGGCGACGCCTCCGGCACCGGCTGGTGGGCCTCCGGGACGGAGACGTACGACACTGAGGTGCTCGCGCACGTGGGGCTCGACCCCGCCCTGCTGCCTCGGGTGGTTCGCCCGGGCGAGGTGGCCGGAACCGTCCGCGACGGCCACGACCTGCCCTTCTCCAAGGGCACCCTGGTCGCTGCGGGCACCGGGGACAACGCCGCCGCCGCGCTGGGGCTCGGGCTGCTCCCCGGCACTCCGGTACTGAGCCTCGGCACGTCCGGCACGGTGTACGCGGTCTCGACACACCGGCCGGCCGACCCGACCGGCACGGTCGCGGGCTTCGCGGACGCGCGCGGCGACTGGCTGCCCCTGGCCTGCACCCTCAACTGCACCCTCGCTGTCGACCGCGTCGCAGCGCTGCTCGGCCTGGACCGCGAGGCCGTCGAACCCGGCACGGGCGTCACCCTCCTGCCCTACCTGGACGGGGAGCGCACCCCGAATCTGCCCGGCGCCTCGGGCCTGCTGCACGGGCTGCGCCACGACACGACCGGGGGCCAGCTGCTCCAGGCCGCGTACGACGGGGCGGTGCACTCGCTGCTCGGCGCCCTCGATCTGGTGCTCGACGCGGACGCGGACCGCTCGGCGCCGCTGCTGCTGATCGGCGGCGGCGCACGCGGCAAGGCCTGGCAGCAGACCGTACGCCGTCTTTCCGGGCGGCCGGTCCAGGTGCCCGAGGCCAAGGAACTGGTCGCGCTCGGCGCCGCGGCGCAGGCGGCGGGGCTGCTGACCGGCGAGGACCCGGCCGCGGTCGCCCGCCGCTGGAACACGGCACGGGGGCCGGTCCTGGACGCGGTGGAGCGGGACCAGGCGACACTGGACCGGATCTCCGGGGTACTCTCCGACGCGTCGCCGCTGCTGGAGCGGGGGACGGACGTCGGCTGACGACCCCGACCCCGGGGACGGGCAGGATCCGACGGAGTCGAGCGGACATCCATCGACGTCCGCCCGACATCCGTGGACGGAGGTAGGTACGTCCGTCCACTGATGTCGGCTCGAGGACACCCACGGAGGACTGACGGAGGCATGACCGCACCCCTGCACGAGGCCCGTCCACCCGGCGCCGCCGCACGGCTGCCCGACACCCAGCACGGCATGCGCCGCCGCAACCTGGCGCGGGTGATGCACACCGTCAGCGCCGAGGGGCCGCTGTCCCGTGCCGGGGTCGCCTCACGCATCGGACTGACCCGGGCGGCCGTTTCGACGCTCGTGGACGAGCTGATGGGCTCGGGGCTGATCGAAGAGCTGGGTCCCGAGCGGCCCGGCCGGGTCGGGCGTCCCGGATCGGCGCTCGCGGTGAGCGGGCGCGGTCCGGCAGGGATCGGCGCGGAGGTCGGTGTCGACCATCTCGCGGTCTGCGCGGTCGATCTACGGGGTGAGGTGCGGGCACGCGCGGTGCGCCACGGCGCGAACCGCGGGCGCTCACCCGAACCGGTGATCGAGGACCTGATCGGGCTGGTACGGCAGGTGGTCACGGAGACAGAACGTGAAGGCCTCTGGCCGGCCGGCCTCGCCGTCGCCGTGCCCGGTCTCGTGGCCCGCGACGGACGCACCGTCGTCCGCGCCCCCAACCTCGACTGGCACGACACTGATCTCGGCGCGCTGCTGCCGGTCGAGTTCCCACTGACCGTGGACAACGAGGCCAACCTCGGCGCGCTGGCGGAACTCTGGCTCGGGGACGGAACCCCGTCCGACTTCCTGCACGTGTCCGCCGAGATCGGCATCGGCGCGGCGGTGGTCGTCGACGGACGGCTGCTGCGCGGAACACGGGGGTTCGCGGGCGAGCTGGGGCATGTGCCGGTTCGTCCGGAGGGTCCGGAGTGCGCGTGCGGCGGGCGCGGTTGCCTGGAGCAGTACGCGGGCGAGGAGGCCGTGCTGCGGGCGGCGGGTGTCGAGCCCGGCGAGGACCGTGTCGGGCTGCTCGCGGAGCGCGCCGCCCAGGGCGACACGGACGTACGGCGGGCCCTGGACGGGGCCGGCAAGGCGCTCGGCATCGCGCTGACCGGGGCGGTCAATCTGCTGGACCCGGAGACGGTCGTCCTGGGCGGTGCGCTGTCCGGGCTCGCGCCGTGGCTGCTGCCGTCGCTGGAGGCGGAACTGGACCGGCGGACGGCCGGCCCCGCCTGCGCGGTGTCGGTGTCACGGCTGGGACCGGAGGGCCCGCTGCTGGGCGCCGCGCACTCGGTGGTGCGGGCCGTTCTGGACGATCCGGGCGCGGTGGCGGGACGGGGCTGAACGGGCCCGACCGGCTTCACTCCGCCGCACCTCGAGCAACTTCACCCGTGGGGGTGACCGAGTTATCCACAATCGCTCGGTCATCCACCGAAATTCGTGGGCCCTCCCTGCCCGGCCGCCCAGCCCCGTAGCGTGATCCACGTGACGCCCGGCCGTCGTGGCCACGACTGGTGCGCACCTCACCCATTCACCTTCCGCGGAACGGAGTTGGCAGCGATGAGCGACTCACAGAGGGAACGGACCAGACTCCTTCCCACCAGACGGCGGCTGTTGAAGAGCACCGCGCTCGCCGCCGGCGCCTACGCCCTGCTCCCCGCTCCGCGGGTCGGCGCCCAACCCCGCTCCCTCGACTACCCGCTCGCCACCTGGGAGCCCGCGACCACCGCCAACTACACGGCGTCCGGCCCTCCGGAGATCCGGGTCCCCGACCTCGTGGTCATCCATGTGACCCAGGCGTCCTACGCCAACACCCTGGCCGTCTTCCAGCACCCGCAGAAGAAGGTGTCCGCGCACTACGTCGTACGGTCCGGCGACGGACATGTGGCCCAGTGCGTCCGAGAGCACGATGTCGCCTGGCACGCGGGCGACTGGAACCACAATCTGCGCAGCATCGGCATCGAACACGAAGGGTGGGTGGACCGACCCGGCTATTTCACGGACGCCCTGTACAAAAAGTCCGCACGGCTGACCGCGACGATCTGCACGCGCTACGGCATACCGAGGGACCGCGCGCACATCATCGGGCACTACGAGGTGCCCGGCACCGATCACACCGATCCGGGTCCGAACTGGGACTGGACGCGCTACATACGTCTCGTCAACGCCGCCTGAACCGACCGGTGGTGCCGTCGTTCGGTCGACCCTGTCGAAACGGTTGTCCGTCCCGCTCCCCCGAGTGACGATGTCACCAGCCGCATCGCCTTCCGGGAGGCCCAGTTGACCGACCCATGGGTGGCCCTGGAACCGGGGGCCGATCCCGTCGAGCGGGATCGGGTGCTGCGTCACGCCCACGAGACGTTCACCGCGGCGGGGACGGTGACACGGCCGGTGCGTACCGTGGTGGCCGACTCCTGGATACGCTCTGCCCGGGCGGGGGTGGGGCCGGACGGCACGGCGAGCGTGGAACTGGTGGACGGTGACCTCGGCGCCTACCGTGCCGAGCATCCGCTGGCCCGGGTGATGCCTCTGTTCCGTGAGCTCATGGGCACGTTCGCCGCGGATGACGAGCAGGTGCTCGCGGTGTGCGACGCGCAGGGCAGGCTGCTGTGGGTCGAGGGGCATCCCTCAGCCGTGCGGCAGGCGGAGCGGATCAACTTCGTACCGGGAGCCCGCTGGGCGGAGTCGGCGGTGGGAACCAACGCGCCGGGTACGGCGGTTGCCGTGGACCGGCCGGTGCAGGTATTCGCAGCCGAGCACTTCATCCGGCAGGTGCAGCCGTGGACGTGCGCGGCGGCCCCGGTGCACGATCCGCGCACGGGGCGGATGCTCGGTGCCGTGGACATCACCGGCCGCAACAAGCTCGCGCATCCGCACAGCCTCGGGTTCGTACAGGCGGTGGCCCGGGCCGCCGAGTCCCAGCTGGCTCTGCTCGCCCCTGTCGGCCCCGCGCCGGACGCCCTCGAACTGACCGCGCTGGGCCGTGACGAGGCTCATCTGCTCGCCGCCGGACGGGCGTTGCGGCTCAGCCGTCGGCACAGCGAACTCCTCGTGCTGCTCGCCCGCCACCCGGAAGGGCTGACCGGGGACGAGCTGCTGTGCGCGCTGTACGAGGACGAGTCGGTGACGCCGGTGACCCTGCGCGCCGAACTGGCCCGGCTGCGCCGCGTCCTGGCTCCCGGGTTGCTGGCGTCCCGCCCGTACCGACTGACGGTGCCGGTCGAGTCGGACATCGCCGTGGTGGAGCGTTCGATCGAGGCGGGCGCCGTCACGACGGCGGTGCGGGCGTATGCAGGTCCGCTGCTACCCGGTTCACGGGCTCCGGCCGTGGCTCGGCTGCGGCGGAGACTCGCCGACGGTCTGCGCAGCGCGCTCATCGCCCGCCGGGACCCGGACCTGCTGGCCGACTGGGCCCACGCGCCGTGGGGCGAGGACGACCTCGACGTATGGCGTGCGCTCGCGGCAGTGCGACCCACGGCGGCGATACGGGCCCGCCTGGACGAGCTGGAGTCGGAACAGGCGGTGCCCCGGGGTTGGCCGCATCTGACCGTCCGGCGCTGACGGAGGGATACGGCACCCGACAGCCCACATCCGACCTCCCGCGCGGGGAGGCCGACGCCCCGGAGGCGTAGGCCCCGCACCTCGGCGCGCCCCGAGGCTGACGCGGGCAGTCGGCACGCCACAGCCCACGCCGCGGCGTCCCTCGTACCGTCACGCGCCCGTGCTCTGCCCCTGCCCCTCACCTACTCGCCCCCGGGTATCCGCACGCAACCTGCCTGCAACCTCGCCGCTTCTAGCCTCGCGGCGAGAGCGGCCCAACGGCGGGCGGCTCTGCTGAAGGAGGCAAGCCAGCATGACCCGTTACGCGGCGCCCGGTACCGACGGCGCGATCGTCTCCTACCAGGCGCGCTACGACCACTTCATCGGCGGCGAGTACGTGCCGCCGGCTCGGGGCCAGTACTTCGAGAACCCGAGTCCGGTGAACGGGCAGCCATTCACGGAGATCGCGCGGGGCACCGCCGAGGATGTGGAGCGCGCGCTCGACGCGGCGCACGCGGCGGCTCCGGCGTGGGGCCGCACGTCGGTGACCCAGCGGTCCGACATCCTGCTGAAGATCGCCGACCGGATGGAGTCGAACCTCGAAGCACTGGCGGTAGCCGAGAGCTGGGAGAACGGCAAGCCGGTACGCGAGACGCTCGCCGCCGACATCCCGCTCGCCATCGACCACTTCCGCTACTTCGCGGGGGCGATCCGGGCGCAGGAGGGGTCGCTCGGCGAACTCGACGACGACACGGTGGCGTACCACTTCCATGAGCCGCTCGGCGTGGTGGCCCAGATCATCCCGTGGAACTTCCCCATCCTGATGGCGGTCTGGAAACTGGCGCCCGCTCTCGCGGCGGGCAACGCGGTGGTGATCAAGCCCGCCGAGCAGACACCGGCGTCCATCCACTACTGGATGAGCCTGATCTCGGACCTGCTGCCGGCCGGTCTCGTGAACATCGTGAACGGCTTCGGGGTGGAGGCCGGAAAGCCGCTCGCGTCCAGTGCGCGCGTCGCGAAAGTGGCGTTCACTGGTGAGACCACGACGGGGCGGCTGATCATGCAGTACGCCTCGGAGAACATCAAGCCGGTCACCCTGGAGCTGGGCGGCAAGTCGCCGAACATCTTCTTCGACGACGTGTGGGCCGCGGACGACGACTTCCGCGACAAGGCACTCGAAGGCTTCACCATGTTCGCCCTCAACCAGGGCGAGGTGTGCACCTGTCCGTCCCGGGCGCTGGTGCAACGAGGCAACTACGCCGATTTCCTCCAGGCCGCGGTCGCCCGCACCGAGCTCATCAAGCCGGGCCACCCGCTCGACACGGACACGATGATCGGCGCCCAAGCCTCCAACGACCAACTGGAGAAGATCCTCTCGTATCTGGACATCGGCCGACAGGAGGGGGCGAGGATCCTCACGGGTGGCGAACGCATCGAGTACGACGGCGAGTTGAAGGGCGGTTACTACGTCCAGCCGACCATCTTCGAGGGCGACAACCGGATGCGGATCTTCCAGGAGGAGATCTTCGGACCGGTGGTGTCCGTGACGTCGTTCGGCGACTTCGACGACGCGATCAAGACCGCCAACGACACGCTGTACGGCCTCGGGGCGGGTGTGTGGACCCGGGACATGAACACCGCCTACCGGGCGGGCCGGGCGATCCAGGCGGGTCGGGTCTGGACGAACTGCTATCACGCGTATCCGGCGCATGCGGCGTTCGGCGGCTACAAGCAGTCCGGGATCGGGCGTGAGACGCACAAGATGATGCTGGAGCACTATCAGCAGACGAAAAATCTGCTGGTGTCGTATTCGCCGAAGAAGCTGGGCTTCTTCTAGACACAAGAAAGGGCGCCTGAACAGGCAAAATGCCCATCAGGCGCCCTCCGTAGCGCACAGCTGAGCGGTCAGTCGAGATGCACCTTCCCTCCCGATATCCCCCACTGGTATCCCAGCCCTGACCAGCAGTTCCGGGACCCTCGATCAGCCGGTTCGCATGGTTCCGCGCTTCCGTCAGGAACTTGGCGCAGTAGCGGAAGAGGGCCTGGATGCTTTGTCCGGCCCGGCGCGCGCACTCGGCAGGATCGACTCCAGAGGCCAAGCAGAACGAGATGCCTGCGTGGCGTAGATCGAAGGGACGCTTCGCCCGGTCAAGGGCGTGCTCGTCAAGGGCCAGAGCGGCCTCACGCGCTTACTTGTCCGTCAATTGGGTTTAGCTGTCGCGCCAGTTCGGGGTGGCTTCATGAGCGGGGCGGCGCGTCATGAGGTTGATGGAGGCGAGTTGGATCATGGCTGTTGATCGGTGGAAGTGGGTTTCGTAGTCGCGGGCCAGGCGGCGGCGGTGCATGAGCCAGCCCAGGGTGCGTTCGATGACCCAGCGTCTGGGCTGGACGCGAAAGCCGGTTCTCGTCGACCGTGGTCACGACGGTGACGCCGCCGGGAAACGCTTCCGTGGTTTCCCGGAAGTTCATGGAGAGTCCGGATCAGTTGTCGGGTCCAGGCATCGGCTGCCTTTGCCGTCCCCGCGGTCCGAAACCGGGACAATGCTTCGAACGCCTCGCCCCCGGGACCGGGGACGGGCAGACTCCTGCGCAGCAACCGTTCTCCCGCACATCGTTACTCGTGTCAGCTCTGCGCTCGAAGAGCGGCATTAACCGCTTTCGCGTGAAAGACCACAGATCAAGTCGGGCATACCCAGGTCAGAATTTGAAACGTTTCAGGATGCAGTCGGCCGAAAGAGGAGGACTGATGGTGGGCTCGGAAATGAACCGCACGGCGCTGAACCGCAGAACGATGATCGGTGGTTCGCTGTCCGCGGTCGTCGCCATGAGTGTGCAGTTACCGGCGTATGCGCGGCCCGCTGCGAGCACAGTCGTGGCGGCGACCTGCTACGGCAGGGTACGTGGGAGGCGTGAGGACGGCATCGCCAAGTTTCTCGGCGTGCCCTACGCCGCGCCGCCGCTCGGCGCGCTCCGGTTCAAGGCCCCGCAGCCGCCCGCGCGGTGGTCCCGTGTACGCGACGCGGTGAGCTTTCCCAACCCGGCGTTCCAGGTGGCGGGCGGCGAGATGGGGCCGGGCGGAAACGGCCGGATGCCGGCTCCCTCTGAGGACTGCCTCTACCTCAACATCTGGACTCCTGCCGCCGACGGCAGGCGGCGTCCGGTGATGTTCTACAACCACGGCGGCGGCTACATGATCGGTTCCGGCTCCGCCACCGGGCAGGACGGCACCCACCTGGCGCAGCTCTACGACGTGGTGGTGGTCGAGTCCAACCACCGGCTGGGCCTGCTGGGTTACCTGTTCCTGGGCGATCTCGCCGGCCGCGATTACGCGGCCAACCAGGGGATGCTGGACATTCTCGCCGCGCTGCGCTGGACCAGGGAGAACATCGAGAACTTCGGTGGCGACCCCGACAACATCATGGTCTGGGGCGAGAGCGGCGGTGGCGCCAAGACCGCGGCCGTCTACACCATGCCGGCCGCCGCGCCCCTGTTCCGCAAGGCCTCGATCGAGAGCGCCGCGCCTCTGCGTTTCCCCACCCGCGACGGTGCCACCGCCCGGGCCAGGCACACACTGGAGTTGCTGGGCCTGACCACGGCGGACATTCCCCGCCTCCATGACATCCCGGCCGCGCGGCTGCTGGAGATCCAGCAGTCCGAAGCCGGCAACGGCGTCCCGCCGTGGGGCGACCCGGGATCCTTCCCCGGCTTGGGCGCCTTCGTCGACGGCACCGTCATCCCTCTCCACCCCTTCGCCGACGGCGCCGCGCCCTTCTCGGCCGACAAGCCTCTGATGTGCGGCACCTGCCGCGACGAGACGGTGTTCTTCAGCCTGTTCGGGCCGCGCGACATCTTCAGCATCGACGAGGCCGGCCTGCGCACCAGGCTGAGCAGCACCTATCAGGGCGCCGAGCTCGACCGGATCATCAGCACCTTCCAGGCGACGCGGCCCGGCGCGACGCCTGCACAGCTCTACTTCGCGATCACCACCTCGCCCATCTGGCGCGACGCGATCAAGATCGCGGAGGCCAAACGGGCACAGCACGCCGCGCCCGTGTTCATGTACCAGCTCGCCTACCCGAGCCCCACCCTGGTGCCGGGCACCGATTTCCCCGTCGGCTCACCGCATGCCTCCGACATCAACCTCAAGTTCGCCAACACCGACAAGGACCTTGGCTCCATCTTCAGCTCCGATCAGTCGCCGGAACGGCTGGCGACCGCTCGGCAGATGAGCGAACTGTGGGCGGGCTTCGCCCACACGGGCCGTCCCACGGCGACGGGTGTGCCGCGATGGCCCGCCTACACCCTGACCGACCGCGCCACGATGTGGCTTGACTCCAGGTCACGGATCGTTACTGATCCGGACAGGAACGAAAGACTGTTCTGGGAGAACCGCGACTGAGCCTGGCCGGCGCTTCCTGAGCCGGTTCACTTCGACGCAGACGTCAATGTATTTCGGTGTATTGGGGTCCGCCCGATTGATCGAGGGCAGGCCCTGACGCTGCTCGTCGCGTTCGGCGGCGGGCGCGCGAGCGAGCGAACGTGCGAGCGGGCGTCCGCATGCCGGGGCGCCGCTTCTGGTCCGACCGATGAGCCGTCTCGTCGGTGCTGCCGGACACCTTGCTTGATGTCCGCCGCCTCCAGGCGGGCGCGGATCACCGCGTCCTCGACCAGGGCACGGATCATGGTCGCCCCGGCCGCCGGTGACACGGCGCTCGGGATACCGGCGTCGCCGAATTCCCGGCGGGTCTGTCGCGTCTGCTCCGCGGGGCCGCCGATCACCGCTACCAGCGGGGTGGGGGTGCAAGCGGCGGTCAGAGCCGCCGCCAGGTCCACCGCGGTGGGTTCCAGCAGTCCGTACACCGCGGTGACGTCGATGTCCGGATCCTCCGAGACCCGCTCCACGACCTGGGTGAGTGTGGCGGAAGGGCGGCCGGTGTCGACCGGGTTGCGCTGGTACGTGAGCGCGGGAAGCAGGTCGCCCAGTTCCTTCACCGTCCGTTCGACCAGCGGCGGGACCCGTACTCCGTGGGAGCGCAGGTTGTCGGTGAGCAACAGCCCGGGTCCGGCCTGCGCCGTGACCAGGCCGACGCCCGCGCGAGGGCGGGCGGGGAGCCGTACACGGCTGAGCGCGGCGACGGCGTCGACGAGGACGGCCCCTGCCTGGCGCAGGGGCGCCCTGGTCACGCGCCAGGAGGTGGCCAGGGCTCCGGTGTGGGAGCGGGCGAAGTCCGCCGATGTCACTGCGGCCGACGACCAGGGCCACCACGGGAATCCGTTCGGCCAGGCCGCGTACGGCCGCGGTCAGCCGGCGGCCGTCGACGGCGGTCTCGACATGCAGGGCGACGGCTTGGACGTCTTCGTCCTCGGCCAGGTGGTCCAGGATGCCGGCCTGGTCGATGTCCACGTTGTTGCCCAGACCCACGCCCAGCCGCAGGCCGATGCCGGCCTCGGCCAGGGCGAACGCGAGCGCGTGGTTCACCCCGCCGCCGGCCGCCACCACTGCCACCGGGCCGGGCTCGATGTCCGCCACGCCCGGAACGGAACTGGCCGTGAACCATTGGTGCGGGACGAGGATGCCTGAAGTGTTGGGCCCGAGGACGCGCATGCCGGTCTCCCGCACCACCTCGGCCAGCGCCTGCTGGTGAGCCACGCCCTCCCCGCCCGCCTCGGCGAACCCGCCCGCGCAGATCAGCGCGGCACGTGCCCCCGCGGCAGCGAGCCTCGCTCAGGGCTGCGGCGGTCACGGCAGCCGGGATGCAGGAGATCACCAGGTCAGGTCGGGTGCCGTGGACTTCGGCGGCTGCGGCCACGCTCGGGTGCGCACCCCGATCGGCGTCCGGGCGGCCGGTGTTGACCTTCATCACCGGTCCCGGAAAGGAGGCGAGGGAGTGGGTGATCGCCGCGCCGAGCTTTCCCGGCGTAGCCGAAGCGCCGAGCACGGCAATGGCTCGCGGCGCGAACAGCGGGTCCAGAGGGGCCACTCGCCGCGTCACTTGGTGCCTCCGACGAGGTCGGCGCGGTCGGACAGCAGGAACGTGGTCGCGATGTCGTCGTCGTACGGGCCGATGACTGCGGCGGGCAGGCCGTGCACGAGCCCGGCAGGCCATCCTCGGTGTCCGGAGCGCAGGCGCGCCATGGCGGTCCTGCCACCAGCCGTCGACGTGACGCACATACGCCGAGTCGCGTGCCGCGAGTTGCCCGCGCGGGATGCTGCGGGTGAGGAAGTGGAAGGCGAACTGCACCGGGTCTTCGAAGGACCGGACGTAGCGGCCGAAGTGCTCCCACCACGACAGGCTGGGCCGCGCCGAGTTCTGGATGCTGCCTACCTGGGGGCGGCGGCGCTCCTCGTAGATATCCAGGGCACCGGCCACGCTGTCGGGAGACTCCGCCAGCGCCTCGACGAGCGCGACCGCGTCCTCCATGGCCATCTTGGTGCCGGACCCGACGGAGAAGTGCGCGGTGTGCGCGGCGTCGCCCGGCGCCACCCATGTCCCGCCCCGCCACGACCGTGCCGTACAGGTGGCGAAGTTGGTCCAGCGGGAGTTGTTGCCGACCAGCGGACGGCCGTCGATCTGCTCGCGGAACAGGTCCTCCAGGTACGTCTTGGTCTTCTCATCGCTCGGACCGGGCGGCGTTGCGGGGTCGAACGCGTCAAGGCCCGCCGCTGTCCACGAGGCGGCGTCGGTTTCCACGATGAAAGGTGCTCAGTGACTCACTGATCGGACAGGCGTGGGCGGCGAACACACCGTGCGGGCCGTCCTGGTGGACGAAGGTGAGCCCGTCGAACTGGTAACTGGTGGCGAACCAGATGAACTTGGCGCTCGCCAGCGTCGCGCGTACCACTGCGGCCCATGCCCATCCCGCCGACGCGCTCGCGTGCGCCGTGCACCCGTACCTCGATCTCGTCCCAGTGCCGGCCGTGCTTCTCCAGCGCCTCGCTGAGGACGGGGCCGCCGGCGTCGATGGCGTCGCGTGTGGCGTCGGAGAAGACCACGCCGAAGCCGAATGTGTCGTCGGGACGGTTGCGTTCGAAGACCACGGCCTTTCTCCGGTTCACAACCACGCGGGCAGTCCCGGTACCGACCCACCGCCGACGGGGTACAGGGGCCCGGGCACGGGGCGCCCGGTCGCGTGGGCGGCCAGGCTCGGGAGATCACCGGTCACCACGACCGGGTCCGAGCCGCCGGGCATGCCCAGGAGCCAGGCTCGGCCGCTGTCCTCGGCCCGTAGCTCGACAGGAGGGAAGTCCGTGCGGGCACGGAAGCCGGCGGCCACGTCGTCCACGAGCCCCGCGCACACCTCGCGCGGAACGTCGTCGAAGCTGGTGCCGACGTTCAGGTCGACGGCGTGCACCCACACCTCCCGCGCCCGCATCCACGGCACCTCGGAGACCGGCACCTCGCGCCCCCGGGCGGTCCGGACAGTCGCACCCCAGCACTCGTCGGGCAGCGCGGCGAGTTGCTCGGCCAGGCGACCATCCGCCTCGAACAGGCCCGCGCGCAGCTCGCCGGGCGGGCGACGAGCCCCTTCCTCGATCTCGCTCGTACGCTGGTCGGGACTCGCGTACATGGGGGTCTCGACGCCGGTACGGGCCCACATGAGCAGGTTGACCAGCGCGTCGGCGTTGCGGGCCAGGTGCGCGACGACATGCGCCCGGCTCCAGCCGGGCAGGTACGAGGGGCCGGCGAGGCCAAGGCCGGTCAGACAGTGCACATCGGCCTCGAAGGCGGCCGTGCCCTTGGCCACCCACTCCAGCATCGCCGTCGGCCTGCCGCTCACCGGCGCTCCCGGCGACAGGTGTTGCTGCACTCGCCGATCCCCTCGATCCGGGTGACGAGAACCGAGCCGTCCCGCAGATAACGGGCCGGGGTGCGGGCGTGCCCGACACCACCCGGGGTGCCCGTGGCGATCACGTCGCCGGGAGCGAGCGTGACCACTTCGGAGAGGTACGCGACGAGCGTGGCGGGGTCGAAGACGAGGTCCCCGGTGTCGGCCTTCTGCACAGTGTCGCCGTCGACCTCGCAGGTCAGGCTCAGGCCCTGGGCAGCGACCGCGGGATCGTCGGCGGTGACCAGCCAGGGACCGATGGGTGTCGTGGCCTCGAAGGTCTTGCCCTGGTGCCACTGCGCGGTGCGGAACTGCCAGTCCCGGGCGGTGACGTCGTTGAGCACCGTGTATCCGGCGATCGCGGCGCGTGCCTGTTCCGGATCAGCGTGCCGGATCTCGGCCCCGATGACGACGGCGAGTTCGGCCTCCCAGTCCACTTGCGTGGAGGAGGCGGGCAGGATCACGTCGTCGTACGCGCCGACCAGCGCCCGTGCGTACTTCGAGAAAAGGGTGGGGTACTGGGGCAGCTCGCGACCCATCTCCAGGATGTGGTTGCGGTAGTTGAGGCCGACGCAGACGACCTTCTCCGGGGCGACGACCACCGGGGCGTAGTCCAGGGCGCCTTCGTACCGTTCGCCGTCGGCGGCCGCGGCCCGTGCGGACCAGTCGGGGTGGCGCAGGAAGTCCACCAGGTCGCCCTCGGCCAGGTCCACCGCCGTGTCCCCCTCGATGCGGACGGCGCGTGTGGTGCCGTCGATTCGGATGGTGGCGAGCTTCATTTCTGTTCTCCTCGGGAAGTACGGGCGAGGCCCAGTGCCTCGTAGACGGGTTCGTCACTGAAGCGGAACAGGTCGACCTGGGTGCGAGCGGTGAGCGTGACCTCGCACCAGGAGGGGACGACGAACAGGTCACCCTTGGTGACGTCGAAGATGTTGTCGCCGACGTGTGCGGTCGCCTCGCCGTCGAAGACCTGCCAGACGGCCGAGCCGACCGAGCGCACCGGGACGGTGCGGGTGCCGGCCCGCAGGCGGCGCATCTCGGTGCGGATCGTGACCAGGGCGTCCTTGCCCGTGGTCGGGTTGGAAAAGCGGACTCCGGCGTGCCCCGGCTCGATCACACCGGGGACCCCTTCGGACTCCAGCTCCAGCTGGGCGGTGAGTGCGGCGTCGGTGTGTGCCCAACGGTAGGCAGTCAGCGGCGAGTTGGGCCGGTCCGGCTGACCGATCGGGCGCAGACCCGGGTGGCCCCAGAGCCGCTCACCGCGCGAACGCGTCGGCGTGGCGCGTGTGGACAGCTCGTCCGGGCCGAACTCGAAGAAACCGGCGTCCAGTTGGGAGACCAGCGGGATGTCGAGGCCGTCGATCCACGCCATCGGCGCGTCGGTGACGTTCTGGTGCTCGTGGAAGGCCCAGCTCGGCGTCAGCAGCAGGTCGCCGCGGCGCATCGCCACCGCGTCGCCGTCGACGTTCGTCCACACGCCCTCGCCGTCGACGACGAACCGGAACGCACCCTGGCTGTGCCGGTGCGAGGGAGCCACCTCACGCGGCCCCAGGTACTGGATCGCGGCCCACAGTGTCGGAGTGGCGTACGGCAGCCCCGGCAGCCCCGGATTGGACAGCGCCATCGCGCGGCGCTCGCCGCCCCGTCCCACCGGTACCAGCTGCCCGGACCGCTCGGCGATCGGCAGCAGCCGCGCCCATCGCCACAGGTACGGGATCGCGGCCGGCTGCGGCGCCATCGGCATGAGGTCGCCCCGCTGGGTCCACAGAGGTATCAGGCTCGCATCCTCGAAATCTGCATACAGTTCATCGAGAAGCTTCTGCTCAATCTGTTCGACGGGCATGTCGGTCACTTCAGCCTCCAGGCCGCACACTTACAGGTCGATCAAAGTGTGCACAGTTCTTCGAGGACGCCGACGTTACGCTTCGGTTTCTCCTAACGGAATCCCTGAGAGGTAGGATTCCTGTATGCAGAATTTGGACAGCCCCTCCTATCCGGTAAGCGCCGCCGGCAACGCTCTGCGCGCCGCCCGACTGCTGCACGAGCGCGGCGAGCTGCGCGTAGTGGACGTCGCGGACCAGCTCGGCGTCGCACGGTCGACAGCCCACCGGGTCCTGGCGATGCTCGTCTTCGAGGGGTTCGCCGAACAGGACCGCCACAAGGTCTACCGGCCGGGACCGGTTCTGCGGGCGATCAGGGGAAGCCAGGCGACACCGCCCCCCGACCTGATCACCGTCGCCCGCCCCCACCTGCAACGGCTGGCGGAAACCGTGCGCGAGACCACCCACCTGATGGTGCTGGAAGGCAACGGAACCCGGTTTCTGGACGGGGTGGAGGGACCGCAGGCGCTCCGCGTCAGCCACCGCACCGGCGCGCTCCTGCCCGCCCACGTGACCTCGGGCGGAAAGGCCCTGCTCGCCGAGCTGCCGCCGGAGCGGCTCCGCGCCCTCTACCCCAACGGGCTCCCCGGCGCCGAGGCAAAGGCACCGACGGACATCGAACACCTGACCGCCGAGCTGATGAGGATCCGCCGCAGCGGCTGGGCCTGCAACCTCCAGGAGAGCGAGCGGGGGGTGAACGCGGTCGGTGCGTGCGTGCTCGACCGCGCCGGTGCGGCCGTGGCCGCCATCGCCGTGGCGGCACCGTCCGCCCGCTGCCCAAAGGCCCGGCTGACCGAATTGGCCCAGCCGCTGCTCGCCGTGACACGGGACATCAGCCGCGAACTGTGATCGCCGACACTGTCACGCGCACCATCGCCGTCGTCATCGCGCCGCCCCCGCTGTTGCTCGCCGCGCAGCGGGTACCCCTTGACCTGACCGCGAGATCCTCGTAATTTCGTCCGTACACCAATGATTGGTGTACGGACGGTTTCGTCGATGCCGGTCCTGCACCTGCCGGCTGCGGTGGGTGCGGCATCGTCTCGACGGGCGCGGAGTCGGTTGCCCGTTCCGGACGCGAGGTGACGCTGTCCGGACCCGCTGAGGCGTTCATCGGGACATGGCGGCCTGGGCGGCGTGCATTCGCCGGGCGGCTGCGGCACATCAGCGGCGGCCACAGGGAGCTTTCAGCCGCGCTGTGGTCGGGCGCGCTGTGGTTCGGGCGCGCTGCAGCGTCGCCGGACTTCCGGTCCTCCACATCTTCGCAACACAGACAACCTGAGGTACCCCCGGACCTCTGACCCCGCTCAGTCCGCGCCTGCAGCGGTCCGACAGCAGTGATTTGGAGCCGCCATGTCATCCGACCCTGTCTACGACGAGTTGCCTCGCCACGGCGTGGCACCGTTGTGGCGCCATTACGGCAACCTCTTCCCTTCCCAGCCGCGCAGCCGTGCAGTGCCCTTCGTGTGGAGCTGGCACGGCTTGCGTCCCCCTCTGCTGCACTTCTCCAAGACCCTGTCCCTGGAAGAGGCCGAGCGGCGGGTGCTGATGCTGGTCAACCCCGCCCTCACCGACCCGCCTGCCACGGTCAACACCCTCTACGCGGGACTTCAGGTCATCCTCCCCGGGGAGACCGCCCAGGCCCACCGGCACACCTCCAATGCCTTCCGCTTCATCATCGAAGGCAGCGGTGCCTGGACCACGGTCGACGGCGAACGCGTCCACATGAGCCCCTGTGATCTCCTGCTCACCCCCGGCTGGACCTGGCACGACCACACCCACGCCGGGGACGCCCCCATGATCTGGCTGGACGCCCTGGACTATCCCCTGGTCAACGCGCTCGAAGCCGGCTTCTACGAGAAGTACCCCGAGCGGCTTCAGCCGGTCACCCGCCCCGATGACGCCGGAAGCCGCCAGTTCCTTCACGGCCGCCTCAACCCGGCCTGGCAAAGTTCCGAAGGTCCCAACTCGCCGGTCACTCGCTACACCTGGGCGGAGACCCAGCGGGCGTTCGACGCCATCGCCGACAGCGCTGAGGGCAGCGACGTGGACGGCATCGTTCTGGAATACACCAATCCCTGGACCGGCGGCTCCGTGATGCCCACCATCGGCTGCCGCGTCCAGAGGCTGCGCCCGGGCTTCGAAGGAGCAGGCCGTCGCCACACGGCCTCCACCATCTTCCACGTGGTACGAGGAGAGGGGGCCACCCTCGTCGACGGAACCCGTCTCGACTGGGCACGGCACGACACCTTCGCGGTACCCGGCTGGGCCGCCTACCGGCATCTGAACACCTCCGCATCCGCCGATGCGGTGCTCTTCTCCTACAGCGACCAGCCCGTCATGAACTCCCTGGGCCTGTACCGCTGTGAGCCCGCAGATCCAGAAGCCTGATCTTTCCTTCGCCCTCCGCCCCACTCCCGTGAGGAACCCCGATGCGTTTCGCACTCTTCGACGACGGCCGGCTGGGCGTCGTGGATCATGATGACCTGCTCGACGTCACCGACGCTCTCGGTGACGACGCCCGGCACTCCGGGGGTGCGCTGCAGGCCTGGATCGAAGCCCACGCCGCCGGCCGAACGCCCAGACCGTCCTTGGAGACCGCTCCCCGCAGCCCCCTGGCGACCGCACGCCTTCAGGCGCCCCTGCCCCGCCCCGGAAAGATCGTCGCCGCGCCCGTCAACTACCGCGACCACCAAACGGAAATGGAGTACACCACCTCCATCGCCGACCTGGGGGTGTTCCTCAAGGCCAACTCCTCCGTCATCGGCCCCGGCGAGAACATCCGCCTCCCCTACAGCGACAAGCGCACCGACCAGGAAGGCGAACTCGGCGTGGTCATCGGCCGTACCGCCTCCCAGGTACCCGTCGACGACGCGTTCTCGTACGTGTTCGGCTACACCTGCGTCCTCGACATCACGGTGCGCTCCGGCGAGGACCGCTCCACCCGCAAGTCCTTCGACACCTTCACCCCACTCGGGCCGTGGGTGGTCACCGCGGACGAGGTGCCCGATCCCGACCGCCTCGGCCTGCGTTGCGCCGTCGGGGGCGTGACCCGCCAGCAGGTCAATACGGCCGACCTGATCTTCAGCGTCAGCGAACTGATCGCCTACACCAGCTCGGTCATGACCTTGTACCCGGGCGACGTCATCGCCACCGGGACTCCAGCCGGCGTCGGGCCGCTCGCCCACGGCGACCGGGTCGTCCTCGAGATCGACCGTATCGGCCGGCTGGAGGTAGGAGTCGACGCCAGTTGCGCCATCCCCTATGCCCAGCGGCCCGGTAACACGTCCGCACTTGCCCCCTGATCACCATGCGCCGCTCCGGTCACTACACTCTCCACCTGCGCGAAGTGCCTCCACCGGAGTGGCACCGCAGTGGGCGGGGATTGGACAGCGCATGGTTCAGGCACTCCAACTCGACGCCTACATCGGCTACTTGATCCGGCGCTGCGAACAGGTCCACACCGCCCTGTGGGCCGCACACGTCTCCCGTGAGGTCACCTCCCAGCAGTTCGCCGTGCTCAACACCCTGGCCCGACGGCCGGAGCTGGACCAGCGAACCCTGGCCGAGGAGTCCTCGCTGGACAGGTCCACCGTGAACGTCATCGTCCGCCGTCTGGTGGACCAGGGCTACGTACAGCAGGTGCGCCACGAGCGAGACCGGCGGCGCACCGTCCTTTGCCTCACACCGGACGGTTCACAGCTGCTGAACCAGCTCATCCCGCCCGCCCAGCGCATCAACCAGCAGATGCTCGATGCCCTGCCCACCGAGGACAGGGCCACGGCACTGCGGCTGCTCAAGACCCTGGCCGAGGCTGATCTTTCCTGATGACCGGCCTGTGCTGTCACGGATGCCGGCGGCCGCACAGCCGCCCCATCGCCCGCCCCGGCAGAGCCGTCACCGGGAGGGCAGATCTGGCGTCAGGACTGACCGTTGCCCGCGATTCCCAGCGCCGTCCGAGTAGCCGCGGGTTCGTACTCGGGTGCGACGTCCGCCAGCACGCTCAGCGCTGTGCGAGCCAGATGACGGGCGATGGAGCGTGCGGCTTCGGCCGGGTCACCGAGGCGCAGTGCCGCCAGGAGCGCTTCATGATCTGTGTGTGCCCGGCCCCATGAGCCGGGCGCGCCCAACTGAGCGATGCGGATGTAGCGCTCGCTGTGTTCGCCGAGCGACGCGAGCATGCGCTGCAGTTGCGGCCCCACCGCCCGGGTGGCGATGCGGTGGAAATCCCTGTGAGCTGCCTGCCACTCGTCCGGCCGGTCGCCGCCCGCCAGCTCCTTCATCCGCTTCAGGGCGTCGCTCATGTGCTGGAGTTCCTCGTGCGTGAGCGACTTGGCAGTCATGCTGACAGCGAGCGTTTCGAGCATGATGCGAGCCCCGTAGACAGCATCCAGGTCCTCGGGATCCACCGCCCGCACCCGGGCTCGCTGGTCGGGCCGCGCGTCGATGAGCCCCTCTTCCTGGAGCAGCCGAAACGCCTCGCGCATCGGCGTGCGGCTGACGCCCAGCTTCCGAGCCATCTCGGCCTGGAGCAACACCGATCCCGGCGGCAGCTCGCCGCTGAGGATCATGGCGCGCAGCCGCCCATGTACGTCGAGGGCCAGGCGGCGTCCGCCCGCGGCGGCTGCGGGACTTTCGCCCGGCGGCACCGGCGGGGCCTGCACCTCGCCGCCGGTGTCGACCGACCGCTGTTCCTCAAACGACTCGCTTCTACTCCTGCTCACGCCGCGAGTCTACCCAGAGTGTATGCAGCTGATACCGCAACCCGTTCAGTTCCCAGCGCTGTCCCGCCTGCCTGCCTACAGCCAGGCTCAGACAACCCACGACTGTATCCACCTGCTGTACCCGGCAGGCCTAGGCCCGCCGGGTGGCCCGGACAGTGACTCGCAGGTCGCGGGCGAGGAAACACGGGCTCGCCCTTGCGTTGGCCTTCTCATGGCTGGCGCGCGCGAAGGCGTCCTGCGCCTGCCGGCTGACGCCGTGCTTGTCCCGCGTGCCCTACGTCCTGCCCAAGAACGACCGGGCTTTCCCCACTGGACACGCCGAGCCGTACTCGGGTCATCGACTCGACTGACGCCCGCCACGGCGACGCAGGCGTTACCGAGCGCGATGGCCCACGCGGGCGGCCGGTTCGTCGGGGCGTACGGCCGCCAGAGCGCCGCCGTAATCGCCGGCCGGCGTGTGGACCGCGTCGACGACATGGACTACACGCCGGCCTCCACTTCGGCGCTCCTCACCCGTCCCGCCATCGCCGCGGCGGGGTCGAAGTTGCGCGACGACTTGCCGAGACGAGGTTGCCGTGCCGGTCACCCTCGGCCGCATGTACGAGCGCGAAATCGGTACGGATCGCGCGCGCTCCCGTACGTACTCGAGTGGGAGTTCCGCCTGCGCGACGGTGCGCGTCAGCGCCCCGTACCGGGGCCGATCAGGGACGTGAGCGAGCAGGCGGGCTGCCAGTCCGGCGCGAAGCGGCGGCGCAGGCCGGCCACCGCCTCCATGCCGCGCAGGGTCACCTCGGGTGGGGTCGACAGGCCGGCGGGCCCGAGGAGGCCGGGGACCGCGGCCCCGACGCCGGCCTGGGGCAGGCCGTGCCGCAGCAGAGCGGCCTCGATGGCCGGTGCGCCTGAGGCCAGCAGTTCCTCGGTGCTCATACGGCAGACCTCGGCATAGGCGCGGGTGTGCCACGCGGTGGCGGTCTCACGCGGGGCGACCACCACATTGGTGATGAGATCGGGTGCGACCTGAAGATGGCCGCCTACGCGCGGGAACCCTTTCTCGTCGGCGAGGGCGTCGAACGGCGGGTGGAGTGTGGTCCCGTCCACAGCGCCCGTCGGCAAGGCCTGGAACCTCTGCAACGTGCCGCCCACCGGGACGAGTTGGTCGTCTGTCACCGGCGAGTCGGCGACGTCGGCGAGCACGGCGCGCAGGACGAACGCGAAGGCGCTCTGCGCGTTGTCGACCGCCCACCGGTCCGTCGGCAGCGGCGCTCCGGGGCGCCGGTGAACAGCGAGCTCGCCCATGCCCTCCGCCCGGACGGCCACCGGGTCCCGCTTCAGCAGCCCCCGCAGCAGGTGGTCGGGAGAGGTGTGCATGATGTCGAAGTTGCCGTCGTTCCAGCCGGCCATCTGCTGGTCGGAGGAGACGACCTGGACGAGGTTCACCTCCAGCCCTGCCTGCTGGAAGTACCCGGAGTCGACGGCGTGGTAGTAATGCACGCCGCCGGCGCCGGGGAAGACACCCACAGTCAGCTGTCGGGTGGGCTCGCCGGGTGGGCGGAGCGCACTCAGCTCGGTAGTCATGCTCCGTTGCACGGGATGAACGCTTCCTTTGAGTGAGAGGACAGGGGGGGGCGGAAAGCCGTCGGCTCCGGTCGTTCCGGCAGGCACACGATGACGACGGTCAGGCGGGCTTGGCTTCCTGGTTGGTGATGAAGTCGGCCGGCGGCGCCCCGGGGCCCCAGATGGCTTCCGGGCAGTCCCAGTCGCTCGGCTGCCAGTCCTCGGTGATGCAGTCCATGTCGCTGGAGTACTCGATCCAGCTGCCCCAGGGGTCCTGGATGTAGTGGAAGAGGTTCGAGCCGAGGGTGTGGCGGCCCAGGCCCCAGCCCTTCGTGTAGCCCCCGTCTGCCATCTTCCGCGCACCCCTGGCGATCTGGTCGATGTCGGACACCATCCAGCTGGAGTGGTGCAGGCCGGGGTACTCCCCCGGGACGAAGCCGAAGACATGGTGGTCGCCCGGACCGGAGTTCATGAAAACGGGGCCGCCGTTGATGATGCGGTCCGACAGGCGCAGCCCGAGCGTGCGGGTGTAGAAGGCCTCGGAGGCGCTCACATCGGAGCTGAAGATCAGCATGTGGCCGAGACGCTGGGGGCGGGTCTCCTCGGTCGCGGTCAGCCAGCGGGCCTGGTCGACGCGGCGGACCCGGTCACCGACGTTGGCGTCCTGCGCGTCCGTGGTGCCGAACTCACGCCAAGGGGCGATCCCCTCGTCCCGGAGGTTGACCAGGTTCCCTTCGTGATCGCGGAACCACAGTCCGCCGGGCACCTCGGCCGGCGCGTCCAGCAGCTTCAGGCCAAGGCCCTCCAGGTGCCGATGCCACTCGGGCAGCGAGTCCGGCTCGACCGCGAACGCCACGTGGTGCAGCCGCTTGACCGGCCCCTCCGTCAGCACCGTCTGGTCCTGCTCCCGGCCGTCGCAGCGGATCACCACGGCGTTGCCGCGCTCCGCGGTCTCCAGCCCGAAGGCGCCGTAGAAGCTCGCCCCGGTCTCCAGTGACGGCACCTGGAGTCCGTAGTGCAGGAGACCTTTGACACGCAACATGTGCACTCCTCATGGTTCCGGTGAACCCGCATCCAGCACGGACACCGAGTTAAGTGTGTACACCTTTTGGGTCAGGCGTCCAGACGTCCGGGGAAAGCTTTTACCGTTTCCGACCGCAGGTCACGCAGGCACGTCCCGCCTCCCGCCGTCGACTGCCGCGCACCCCGAGATTCACCCTTCCTCTCTCAAAGTGTATGCACTATGGTGCTCCTGCTTAGAGAGCCACCTGTCGGAGGAAACATGACACCGCCTGAATGGTCGCTGGTGCAGTACCGGGTCGACGACTCGGAGAAAGTAGCCGTCGGTGCGTACACCGACGGAACCGTGGTCCAGGGGCCGCCCGGGACCGAGGGCCTCACGCTGATGGAGGTGCTGGGCCGCTGGGAGTCGCTCACTCCACTCCTGCGCGACTGGACGCCGGCCGTGTCCGACGCCGTCACGGGCGCCCGTCTCGCTCCGCCGCTGACGTATCCCAACAAGGTGATCTGCGCAGGCGCCAACTACTGGGACCACATCGCCGAGATGGGCTGTGAGCGCCCCGACGAGCTGGGTGACCCGTACTTCTTCCTCAAGCCGCCGACGACGACCGTGACGGGGCCGGGGGACCCGGTGCCGCTGCCCTCCTACCCCGGCGCGCGCGTCGACTGGGAGGCGGAACTGGCCGTCGTCATCGGCTGTGGCGGCCGCAACCTCTCGCCCGAGCAGGCCATGGCGCATGTGGCCGGTTACATGGCGGCCAACGACGTCTCGGCCCGGGACCGGCTCAAGCTGCCCATGCCGGTCGCCGAGCCGTTCACCTTCGACTGGGTCGGCCACAAGGGGCAGGACGGATTTTGCCCGCTCGGCCCCGGACTGGTGCCCGCTTGGCAGATCGCAGACCCGCAGGATCTGCGCATCCAGCTCAGCATCAACGGGGTGCTCAAGCAGGACTCCTCCACCGCCCAGATGATGGTGAAGATCCCCGAGGTGATCGCGGCGGCCAGCCGCATCACCCGACTGGAACCCGGAGACGTCATCCTCACCGGCACTCCGGCCGGCTGCGGTGTACCGCGCGGGGAGTTCCTGGCTCCCGGGGATGACATAGTCATCGAGATCGAGCGGATCGGCCGCCTGGAGAACAGGGTGGTGGCGTCATGAGCGACACGTTGACACTTTCCGAGCTCGGCTGGTCGCAGGCCCTGCCGGTTACCGCGACCATGCGAGCCATGCTGTTCCG
This sequence comes from Streptomyces sp. ME02-8801-2C, assembly GCF_033793965.1. Taxonomy (NCBI): domain Bacteria; kingdom Bacillati; phylum Actinomycetota; class Actinomycetes; order Kitasatosporales; family Streptomycetaceae; genus Streptomyces; species Streptomyces sp. ME02-8801-2C. The sequence goes on from NZ_JARAXP010000003.1 coordinate 595,714, forward strand.
CCGGTTCGGACCGCCCGACGTCCTGGAGCAGGCCACGGTCGACACCCCGCGCCCCGGTCCCGGTGAGGTCCTCGTCCAGGTCGCCGCGGTCGGTATCGGCCGACTGCTCGACCTGACGGCACGCGCCGGCAACCACCCCTACGCCACCATCGAACCGCCCCACATCCTGGGCGCGGACCACGCAGGCACGGTCGCCGAACTGGGAGAGGGGGTGGGCTCCGTCGAGGTCGGCGACCGCGTGGCCGTCCTGCCCGGTGTCGCCTGCGGCACCTGTGCCTACTGCGCCGACGGCCGCGAGGAGGTCTGCGACGCTCTGACCGTGATAGGCACCCACCGCCCCGGCGCCTACGCGCAGTACTGCGTGGTGCCGGCGGGCAACGTCCACAAGGTCCCGGACGGCATTCCGGCCGCGATGGCCGCCTCGCTCGCACTCCTCGGCGCGGTCGCCGCCAACCAGATGGCCCAGGCAGGACTCCGCCCCGGACACTGGGTACTCGTCCAGGGCGCCTCCTCCGCTCTCGGTTCCACGACGGCCGCCTACGCCCAGCACCTGGGAGCGAAGATCATCTCGACCTCCCGCTCGGCGGAGAAGCGCGCGGCCATGGCCGCGGCGGGTGCCGACCTCGTGCTCGACACCTACGCGCCGGACTTCGTGGATCGGGTGCGCGAGGCGACCGGTGGCCGCGGTGTCGACATCGCCGTCGACAACCTCGGTGACCCGGCCGTATGGAACGCCACCATCGACTCGCTGGCCCGCGGCGGCGCGGTGGTCACCTCCGGCGCCTTCCTCGGCGGCCAGGTGGAGATCAACCTGCGGCGCGTGTACTCCGACTGCCACCGCATCATCGGGGTGCGCACCGGCAACCCGGCCGCGGTGGCGGAACTGTGGACGCAGGTGCAGAACGGCTTCCGGGCCGTCGTCGACCGCACGTTCCCCATCGCCCGCGCCGCAGACGCCCACCGCTACATGGAGGACGACAACTGCCTCGGGCGCGTGGCACTCACCCTGCGCGCCGAGGACTGGGACGCGTAACGGCACCCGGTTCCGGCCCCTCCCCGGCGGGACACCCTCGGTGACGACGCGGATCAGTCGTCCCCAGGGGTTGTCCCGCCGGGGCCCACTGCTGCTGCGGGGCCCGCCGACCCGGCTGGGAGAGAACATCCGGGAGAGGGCAGCACCCCGCTTTCCGCAGACACACGACAAAGGGCGCCTGAGCCGGACTTACGCCCGGCAGGCGCCCCGCCGACACATCAGTGAGGCCGATCAGTGAGGATCACCGGGAGTGCTCGAGCCGGCCAGCCACTTCGCGCCCTCTTCGTAGAGCCTCTGCACGACCTCACCCCTGAGGCCCGGCAGCCCGGTCTTCACCGTGAAGCCGGACTTCGTCTGAAGGTAGCCGAGATGGCGGTACCCCACGGGGAAGCGGCCCAGCAGGAGCGGGTCCAGGCTCAGCGTTGCGGACGGATCGACCACGTCGAGACGGTCCTTCTCGTAGATCGGCTGGCGACGGACGATCTTCCACGCCCCCTCGTGGCGCGCGCAGAAGTCGTAGAAGCGCCCCGTGCAGACGACGTCGACCTCGACCCCGTCGATCTCAGCCCGCTGACTGATGGTCATCTTGGTCTGGGCCACGGCACGGTCGCCGAGGACATCGGCGGTGTGACCGCCGAGGAAGTGGAGAATGCTGACGCCGTTGTCGAAGCCCTCCCGGCTGGTCGCGATGAAGTCCGCTGCCGGGCCCTGGAACCACGTGGCCGTCATCCAGCCGTCGACGGGATGCCACACGGTGGCGAACCGCTCCCAGTCTCCGGCGTCGCGCCACAGTGCCCAGTCCTCGACGAGCTGACGCAGCTCGCTTCTGTCCGTCTCGATTGTCGGCATGCAAAACCTCGGTCGGGTTGTCGTGAAAGGAATCGGACCAGGTCGGCGAAGAGGGCGTGGAACGCGTCGAAGAAGCCTGCCGACGGCCGAGTACGGGACGGCATGGACTTGGTCCTGTCGATACCCAGGACGGTAATACCGTGCCGGTGATCCGTCGAATAGGAATGTCGTATGCGATACATGGGCGAGGTGAATATCAAGCGTGAACTTCCACATTCGAGCGACCAACACCGCGACCGGCCTGCACCGAGTCGACCTCAATCTGCTCCCGCTGCTCGCCGCCCTCCTCGAGCAGCGCAGCGTCACCCGCGCCGCCGTGGCGGTCGGCCTGACCCAGCCGGCCATGAGCAACGCCCTCCAGCGGCTGCGGCGCACACTCGGCGACGAGCTGCTCGTCCGGGTCGGCCGCGACTACGTTCTCACCGAGCGCGCCGGCGCGCTGGTCGGACCGGTCAACCTGATCCTGGAGACCGCCACCCACCACGTACTCACGCCTCCGACGTTCGATCCCGCGACCTCGGACCGCACCTTCCGCATCGCCGCGACCAGCGCATCGGCCCTGACCGTCCTTCCGGCCCTCAACGCCGCGCTCGCCGTGTCCGCACCAGGTGTCCGCCTGCACCTGGAACCGCCTGATTCCGCCATGGACCTCACCCGCGGCGACGCGACCGCGGACGTGACGCTGCTGCCCGACACCGTGCCGACGACGCTGCCGAGGGAACGGCTCTACCACGAGGACTGGGTCGTGATCGCCGACGCGGGCAACGACCGCATCGGCGCGACGCTCACCGTCGACGACCTCGCACGGCTGCCTCACGTCGTGTTCGAGTGGGAAGGAGGGCGGGTCGGTGCTCAGCACGCCCTGGCCCAGCTGCTCCCCGATCTCCACGTGCGCTGCGTCGCCTTCGAGTTCCTCATGATCCCCTCGATGGTGAGCGGCACACCCATGATCGCGCTGCTGCAGCGTCGGCTGGCTCGGCAGCTGTCGGCCCAGCACGGGCTCCGGGTGATGGAGCCGCCGATTGTGCTGCCGTCGCTCGGCATCGATCTGGTGTGGAATCCGCGCACCGCCGGCGACCCCGGACGGGTGTGGCTGCGAAAACAGCTGATGCGCGCGGTTCATTGACGATGTGATTGCCCAGCATTTCCAGCATTCATTGGATTCATTCCTCCGCTGTGCTTAGCGTTCCGGTGAGAGCACGCCTTCCGCACCGTGGTCCGCATTCTCGTCGGCCGTCGCCGAACGGACGCCACCGGACCACTCCCGGCGCACCACTTCCGAGCGAACCGGCCACCGTTGTCGGTCTCCATCCGTAGTGCGCCGACAACCAGACGAGGAGAACTCATGTTCCCGCTGAATGCCTGGTACGCCGCGGCATGGGACACCGAAGTCGGTCGCGCCCTGTTGCCACGCACGATCTGCGACCGCCCGCTCGTGCTGTACCGCACCGCGTCCGGGGAGGCGGTGGCGCTCGCCGATGCCTGCTGGCACCGTCTCGTGCCGTTGTCCATGGGCGAGTTGCACGGTGACGAGGTGGTCTGCGGCTACCACGGCCTCGCCTACGGCCCCAACGGCCGCTGCACCCGGATGCCCGCGCAGGAGACACTCAACCCCTCCGCCGCAGTCGCCTCCCACCCGGTCGTGGAACGGCACAGGTTCGTGTGGGTCTGGCTGGGCGACCCCGTGGCGGCCGATCCCGATCTCGTCCCGGATCTGCACTGGAACGACGATCCGCAGTGGGCCGGGGACGGCGAGAGCATCCTCCTCGACTGCGACTACAGGCTGGTCCTGGACAACCTCATGGACCTCACCCACGAACAGTTCCTGCACGCCGACAGCCTCGCCAGCGACGAACTCTCCGAAGCGGGACCGGACGTCGCCCACGACGAACACTCGGTCACGCTCACCCGGTGGATGCGGGGCATCGAGGCGCCGCCCTTCCTGGCCATGCAGTTGCGCCGCAAGAATCCCGCCTACGACGGCCCCGTCGACCGGTGGCAGGTCATCCGCTTCACCGCTCCCTCGACGATCACCATCGACGTCGGTGTCGCGCCGACCGGAACCGGGGCCCCGGAAGGCGACCGGAGCGCCGGCGTCAACGGATACGTACTCAACACGGTCACCCCCGCCGCGGCCGGCACCTGCCACTACTTCTGGGCCTTCACCCGCAACTACCACCTCCACGACCAGAGTCTGACCACCCTGCTGCGTAACAGCGTCTCGCGGGTCTTCGGCCAGGACGCCGACATGCTCGACGCGCAGCAGCGGGCGATCGAGGCCAACCCCGGGCACGAGTTCTACAACCTCAACATCGATGTCGGCGGGATGTGGGTACGCCGGATCATCGACGCGCAGGTCGCACGGGAGCAGGGACGGGACCGCACAGCCCCGACCCGCCTGGCTGCCGTCGCGGCGACGACGAGGGAGAAGGCATGACCGGCACCGCCGACAGCGCGGTCGTGGTGACACGCACCGAACTCGTTCCGGGCATCGTGGAACTGGTGCTGCGCCCGTCCAGATCCGTCCGGCCGGTCCCGCCGGGCAGCCACATCGACCTCACCGTTCCCCTGCCGGGCGGACCGGAGACACGCTCCTACTCGCTGGTCGACCAAGGCCAGGACGACGGTCTGCTCCGCATCGCCGTACGCCTCCAGTTGGACGGACGCGGCGGATCGCGGTGGATGCACGACCTGCGCCCCGGCTCGGAGATCACTTTCGCGGGCCCGATCGACGAGTTCCCGCTCAGCCCGGGGCGCCTGTCGAGCGTGCTCCTCGCAGGCGGCATCGGGATCACCCCCATCGTGGGGCTCGCCCACGCCCTCCGAGCGCGCGGGGCCGACTACCGGCTCGTCTACGCCGGCCGGTCCCGCGACCAGATGGCCTTCGCCGACGACCTGGAGCGGGAACACCCCGGCAGGATCACGGTCGTCGAGGACAGGCACGGAACCTTCGTCGACCCCGATGAGGTCGTCGCGTCGGTCCCGGAGGGTGGCGTGCTGTACGTCTGCGGTCCGATCGGGCTGCTCACCGTTGTTCGAGCGGCGTGGGAGCGGGCTGCCAGGCCACCCGGCGGGCTCCGCTTCGAGACGTTCGGCACGAGCGGCGCCGTCCCCGCGCAAGCGTTCCACGTGGAGGTTCCCGCGCGCGGGCTGAGCTTCGAGGTACCCGTCGGCACGAGCCTCCTGGACGCTCTCGAGGCCGCCGGCGTGGAGATGATGTACGACTGCCGCCGCGGCGAGTGCGGCCTGTGCCGGGTGTCGATACTGGACGTGTCCGGCAAGGTCGATCACCGGGACGTGTTCCTGTCGGAACGTCAGCGCGGGGAGGGCCGGGCGCTGTGCGCGTGCGTTTCCCGCGTAGTGGGAGCCTCCCTCACCATCGACTGCTGAACCCCGCCGGACGGTGCGCGGCGCCGGCGGCTACGTGGGCGGCAGGTCCTGCTCCGTCCAGATGCATTTGCCGTCGGGGAGATAGCGGGCGCCCCAGCGCCGGGAGAGGGCGGCGACGAGTTGCAGGCCGCGTCCGCCCTCGTCGGTGTAACCGGCGTGGCGAATGCGGGGGGTGGTCAGGCTTCCGTCGTAGACCTCGCAGATGAGTGAGCGGCTGCGCAGCAGACGCAGGCGGACGGGGGCCTTGGCATGCCGGACGACGTTGCCCACCAACTCGCTGACCAGCAACTCGGTGGTGAACACGAGATCTCCCAGCCCCCATGCACCGAGTTGTTCCCGGACGTATGCGCGGGCCTGTCCGGCCGCGCGGGGATCGTTGGGCAGTTCGAGGGAGGCGACATCACTCGCGGCGGTGCACCGAGCGTGCACGATGAGCAGGCCGGCGTCGTCAGTCGTCTGCTCGCGGTCGGGCAACAGGCCCGACACGACTGTGTCGCTCAACTCCTCCAGGAACCGGACGTCCCCGTCCTCGTCGGCGGCCCCGAACCAGGTGGCGCCTGCCGCGGTGCGCGACAGGATCTGCCGCAGTTGCGCCATTCCCTGGTCGGCGTCCCGTGCCGGGGATTCGACGAGCCCGTCGGTGTACAGGACGAAGAGGCTCTCGTCGGGCAGTCGCAACTGGTGCGTCTCGAAAGGCGGCTTGGCCGCGCCCAGTGGCGGGTCGGGCACGACGTCGTGACTGTGCAGGCCGCCGTCGGGGTGCACGACGACCGGCGGCGGGTGCCCGGCCAGGCAGTACGTGCAGGTGCGGGCGACGGGATCGAAGACGGCGTACAGGCAGGTGGCGTAGAAGTCCTCGCCGAACTCGGCGACCAGGTCGTTGAGACGGCTGAACAGTTCGTCGGGGGGCATCTCCAGGTCGGCGAGGGTGCGGACGGCCGTGCGCAGCCGGCCCATCGTGGCCGCTTCGGCGATGCCGTGCCCCATCACATCGCCGATCACCATGGCGACCCGGTCGGCGGACAGGGGAATGACGTCGTACCAGTCGCCGCCCACCTCCTCGCCGCGCCCCGCGGGCAGGTAACGGGCGGCGGCGCGGGCGGCGGGCAGGCGGGGCAGCGTTCTCGGCAACAGGCCACGCTGCAGTTCCTGGGCTCGGGCGTGCTCCACGTCGTACAGCCGTGCCCGCTCCAGCGACTGACCGACCAGACCGCTCAGCGCCGTCAGCAGGGTGCGTTCCTCGTTGCTGAAGGAACGCGGCCGGCTGAACGACACCACGCACAGGCCGATGGCGCGGCCGGAGGCGATCATGGGCAGGAAAGCGACCGCCTCCTTCGGTGACGCCTCGTTCACTCTCCTCATCGTCGGGTAGCGCCGGGAGATCTCCTCTTTCGCCTCGATGAACCGGGGGATACGGGTTCGCAGTACATCGCGGACGGGTGCATGGGCGGCAAGCGGCATCCCGTCGAGCAGGCTGAGGAACTCCTGGGGATACCCGGCGGCGCCGACGACGTTCAGGCGGCCGCCTTCGAGGATCTGGAACACCAGCCCGTCGGCCCCGAAGGGCGGCAGGACGTACTCGGCGACGGCCTTCACCACGTCGCGCGATGTGACAGCCTCGGCCAGCGCGACAGTCAGCTCACCCACCCGCACGGACCGCTCGGCTCCGGCCACCGGCCCTGGTGACGGCCCGGACCCGCCACGGAGGCGCCCACCGGCCCACCCCGCCAGCACACCGAGCAGATCCCGCTGCACCTCGTCCGGCTCGCCGGTCCCTGCCGTGAGCACGGACAGCACACCGACCGGCCCGTCCGCTCCGGGGAGGGGTACCGCCGCTGTGCCGGCCGCTCCGGTGCCCAGGCTGTCCCCGGCGACGCAGGCGTAGCCACCGTGCCGCAAGGCGTGCGCGGGCGCCACGTCCTGTTCGTCGGACAGATCGGCCCACTCGCCCGCGCTTGCCCGGGCGAGCCCACTCACGGCGACCAGGCGCAGCCGACCGGTGGCACGGTCGTGCCGGTGCACCAGGGCGCCCAGGCCGCCCAAGCACATCGTCGCCTGTCGGAGCACGAGGTCGAGCGCCTCCGTACCCCGATCACCGTCCCCCCAGACGTCTTCGCCCGCAGCCACCGGGGGTCCGGATGGCAGCCACTCGTGCTGCTCCGCATCGCTCACGGGGCCAGCCTTCTCAGCCGTCACCGCGCCTCCCGCTCACCCGTGCACAGCGGGGGCGGCGGTCAGGTCTCCACCACTGAGCAACAAGACATAGGTGATATTTCCGGCAAGGCTACCACCGCCCCTGGCCGGCCCGTCGCCGTTCGCCGGGGAAGTGGGCTCAGCCGGCCGCCATTGCTTCCCGCACGGACAGCTCGGCGTCGTGCCCGTAGATCCATCCGTTGTGGGCGAAGGGGTCCGCGCTCGAGAACGAGGCGTCCCTGGCCTGCTGAGCGGGGCCGTCGGGCAGGTGGTTGCTGTCTGCCCTGCCCCGGCTCATCTGCTGCACCCTGGTGGCGCGCGGGCGACGTACGCCCTCGTAGCGGCTGAGCGCTGCAGCGGGGTCTTCCGGCCGGGCGGCGAGACAACCCGCCAGGACGGCGGCGTCCTCCATCGCCTGTGCCGCTCCCTGGGCGAAGAAGGGGAACATCGGGTGTGCCGCGTCGCCGAGCAGTGCGACCGGTCCCTTCGTCCAGCGGGGCAGCGGGTCCCGGTCGAGCAAGGCCCACCGACCGGTGCGCTCCGCGGCCGCGAGGAGTGCTCGCAGGTCGTCGGACCAGTCGGCGAACTCGGCGCGCAGGTCCTCGATCCGCCCCTCGGCCGACCACGATTCCGTCGTCCAGTCGTACGCCGGCCCGAAGGCGACGATGTTGATCTGTCCGCGAGCGGAGATCGGGTAGTGGACCAGGTGGCGGTCGGGGCCGAGCCACAGCGTCTGGACCGGGCGGCGAGCGAACTCCGGTGCTTTCTCGGCCGGTATGAGGCATCGCCAGGCGCAGATGCCGGAGAACCGGGGTGAGCCCGCCTCGGTCACGTAATGTCCCACGGTGGTGTGGACGCCGTCGGCGCCGACGACCACGTCGGCGACCTCCCGTGCGCCGTCGGTGAACGCCAGCTCCACACCCTCGTCCAGTCGGCGCAGGCCGGCGAGCCTGGACCCGAGCCGCAGCGACGCCTCGGGGACCGCGGCCCGCACCGCGGCGAGGAGATCGGCTCGGTGCGCCACGTAACTCTGCTCTCCGAAGCGCCGTTCGCACTCCTCACCGAGTGCCTGGGAGAACAGCACGCGCCCGTTCTCCCAGCGCCGGAACTCCCACCCGATCCGCAGCGGCACCGCCCGCTCGCGGAAGCGGTCGAGCTGGCCGAGGCTGCGCAGCAGCCGCACGGCGTTCGGGGAGACGACGAGGCCGGCGCCGACCTCGGTGAGGGCGGGCGCCTGTTCGTACACGGTCGCCTCGATCCCGGCCCGGTGCAGGAACGCCGCGGTGGCGAGACCGCCGATTCCGCCGCCGACCACGGCCACCCGCGGGCCGGGCGCTCGTCTGTTTGTCTCGTTGATCATTCACCGGCTCCTGTCGGCTGAAGGAAGCCCCGGCCCCGTGGCGTCCGCGGGAGCGAGGACGATGTCGAAGCGGACACTCGACCAGGACCGGCCCCCGAGATCGCGGCCGTCGGGAGCGGGCGTGCCCGCGGGATGCTCCACGAAGTCGTGGACGAGCGAGTCCTTGACCCCGAACACGGCGTCACTGCTGAGGAGTTCGTCGCCGCGGACGAAGATGTGGGTGATCAGGGTTCGCTTGCCTTCGGCGCGGACGTCGAAGTGCAGGTGCGAGGCACGCATCGGGGAGCGGCCCACCGCGGCGAGCAGCGCGCCGACCGGACCGTCGTGCGGGATCGGGTACGGGGTCGGAGTGATCGCCCAGAACCGGTAGTCGCCCCTCTCGTCGCTGAACAGATGGCCCCGCGCCGCGGTGCGGTCGTCGTCGTACTGGACGTCGTAGAACCCGTCCTCGTCGGCCTCCCACACCTCCAGGCGGGCCCCCGGAACCGGTTTCCCGTCGGTGCCGGTGACCATGCCCTCGACCCAGCACGGCTGTCCGGCGGCGCCGAAGGACATGTCGCCGCCCAGCGGGATCTCGGGTGAGCCTTCGACGAAGAACGGGCCGAGCACCGTCGCCTCGGTCGCGTTCGCGTACGCCTCGTTGTTGATCGCGATCGTCTGCATGGACGCACCGAGCACGTCCGACAGCAGGATGAACTCCTGCCGCTTGTCGTCGGTGATGTGCCCGGCCGCGGTGAGGAACCGGATCGCTGCCTCCCACTCCGCCTCGGTCAGCCGCACCTCACACAGAAAAGCATGCAGGTGCCGGGTCAGCGCCCGCATCAGCTGCTTCAGCCGCGGGTCCTCGGTGGTCTCGAACGAGGCCACGACCTTGTCCACCAGGGCCTGCTCACGTGCCTGCTGCTCGGCGGCCGGCTGCGCGGCCGCCCCGTTCGTCTCACTCCCCATGAGTTCTCCTCGTCATCGCGTCGTGGTCATCGAGTGGTGGTGGTCGAGTCGTCGGTCGTCGCGGCGGTCATCGTTCGCGGGTCCGCACCCCGCCATGCCGCACGGAGCAGGCGCTGAACGTCCTCGGCCGTCACCGAACGCGGATTGCCGTCGGGTACTACGTCCAGGACCGCTTGCACGGCGTCGTCGGCCTCGGTCTCCCGCAACCCGTAGTCGCGCAATGCCTTCGGCGCGTCCACTTCACGCCGGAGCCGTTCCAGCCCGTCGAGCGCCGAACCGGCACCGAAGGCGGCCGCGATCCGTTGTTCGGCCTGCGGGGCGGCGGGTGCGTTGAACGCCAGCACGTAGGGCAGCACCACCGCGTGGGTCTGGGCGTGCGGCAGCTCGTACCTGCCGCCCAGGACATGGCAGATCTTGTGATGCAGTCCCGAACCCGCCGACGAGAACGCCACCGCGGACAGGTACGTCCCGTACAGCGTCTGCTCGCGGCCCGGAAGACCGGCCGGGTCGGCGACCACAGCGGGCAGCCCGGCGGCCAGCGCGCGAATCCCCTCTCCTGCCAGCGTCTGATCGATCGGGTCCACGCGGGGGCCCCACATCGCGTCCACGCAGTGCGCCAGCGCGTTCAGCCCCGACGCGACACTCATCGGCACCGGCAAGGACACGGTCAGCGTCGCGTCGTACACGACGGAGCACGGCAGGACCCGTGCGTCGACTCCGGTGCTCTTGCGTGCCTGCTCGGTCAGACCCCAGACGCTCGTGGCCTCCGAGCCCGCGTACGTGGTGGGGACGGCGACGATCGGCAGCCCACTGGTCAGCGCGATCGCCTTCGCCAAGCCGGTGGTGGAACCACCACCGACGCTGATGAGCAAATCCACCCGGTGTTCGGCCGCCGCGGCGCGGGCCCGCTCGGCCACCTCGACGGGAACGTGCATCACCACTTCGTCCCACCGCAGTACGACCGGCAGATCCGCGGTGACCGTCTGCGCCGGCTCAGCCTCCGTGGCTGCGGCGATCACCATCACCCGCGAGGCACCGAGCCGCTCCGCCTCGGCCCGTACCCGTGCCGCCGCCTCACCCGAGGCGAAACAGACCCGCTGGGGCAGGCTCTCGTGATTGAACCGCAGAAACGGCTGCGACTCGGCGCCATGGTCGCCGCCCTCCATCGTCCCGGTCATGCCCATGTGGACTCCTTTCGGCCGTCGGACTAGGAGAGAGTCCGGGCCGGACACCACGACGGTCAGTACGATGTCCGTTGAACGGACACCTTCCTGCCCCCCGCAGCCGCCAACCGGAGAATGACGGAGGCGGAAGGCCCGCCAACACGGCGAAAGGAACCGCCACGGCCAACAGCAAGGACCCCGGCCGCACGGTCACCTCCCGGGCCCTGGCGATCCTGGACGCGTTCACGCAGGACCACCCGGAGCTGGCCCTCGCCCAGATCTGCCGCCTCACTGGCCTCCGCCACTCCACCGCCCACCGGCTGGTCGGCGAACTCACGGCATGGGGAGCACTGGAACGCCTGCCGAGCGGCACCTACGTCATCGGCCTGCGCCTCTGGGAGTTGGGCACGCTCAACCCGCGGGGACTGCCGCTGCGCGTCCGGGCGATGCCCATCATGAAGGATCTGCACGCCGCCACACGACAGCACGTGCAGCTGGCCGTCCTGGACGGTGCCGACGCCCTCGTCGTCGAGAAGATCTCCGCTGCGGGAGCTGTTCCGGTGGTGTCCCAGGTCGGGGGACGGCTGCCCCTTCACGCCTCCGCCGTCGGTCAGGTGCTGCTGGCCCACGCCGGCGAGGCTCTGTTCACCGAGGTCGTGCGGGACGGCCTGGCCCGCTTCACGCCCAGGACGATCACCGATCCGGCCACACTGCGTCTGACGCTGGCGGAGTGCCGTCGGACCGGTGTGGCGGTCGTACGCGAAGAGATGAGCGGGGACGCCTATTCGGTGGCGGCGCCGGTCACCGACGCGAAAGGCCGCGCGGTCGCAGCCCTGTCCGTGGTGGGCGCCGACGCCCGAACACACCTGCTGGTACCGGCTGTCGTGCTGGCCGCCCGCGGTATTTCCCGGGGTCTGGGCGCCTGAGACGTCCACCCCCGAATGCGCATATACCTGATGTGCATACACCTACCCCTTCGAGTGATGCGCGCCTGACGTCGGCCCGGGACTCCCGAGCCGCGACCCAAATGTGAGCACGCGCCGCACCCCAACTGGGGTGTCAAACGATTTCCAGCTCACACGCGCCCACCATCGAGCGGCATCCCCCGCCCCGCCCGCACCGCATACCTCACCGCCGTTTCCTGTACGCAACCCTTTACAGCCCCTCAATAGTGTGCACACTTAGCGGTGCAAGACGAGCTGTAGGCGATGCAGTCAGGGCATCGCCTCAACGAGGCTCGGTGATCCGGGCTGCGTGTGCCCGCAGCCTCCGTGCCCGTGCCCCTGCACGGCTCCGGTCGGCCTGCGACTGCCACCGACGAACCCACGCACGCCGCATTCAACGCACGAGTGACCCCACCGACAAAGCCCAGTGAGAGGAACTGTCATGCACGAAGAGAGCCGCGGAGGAAGTGGCGGCAAAGCCACCTGGCCTCCGGTGACCTTGCTGGTCCTCGCGATCTGTGGGATCGCCATCGTCGCCGACGGATACGACGTGGTCATTTACGGCGCTGTCATACCGTCCCTGCTCCACGAGCACCGGTGGGACCTCACCCCTGCCGGTGCCGGTCTGATCGGTTCCTTCGCTCTCATCGGCATGCTCATAGGGGCCACGACCGTGGGCACGCTCACCGACATACTGGGCCGGCGCAGGATGCTGATCAGCTGTCTGGCCTGGTTCTCGGTGATGACCGGCCTGTGCGCGACCGCCACCTCCCCGGAGGTGTTCGGCATCTTCCGGTTCCTCGCCGGCCTGGGCCTCGGTGGCGTACTGCCGACCGCCTCCGCGCTCAGCGGTGAGTACTCGCACCCCAAGGCACGCAACCTGGTCTTCGCGATCATCTTCAGCGGCTTTCCCGTGGGCGGCATCATCGCCGCCTTCACCGGGATGTTCGTGATACCCCGGTTCGGTTGGCAGGCGATGTTCCTGCTCGGCCTCGTCCCGCTCGTCCTGATCGTGCCGGTGGCCCTGAAGTTCCTGCCCGAGTCGATCGCCTTCCTCCAGGCGAAGGGCAGGCACGCCGAAGCGGAGAAGACAGCCCGGCGCTGGAACATCCCTGTGGGAGACACCCAGAAGGCAGTTCCCGCGTCGGCGCAGGCTCCCACCGGAACCGACTCGGACGGCATGTCGCCGGTGAAGGCCCTGCTCTCACGCAACTACATTCTGGCGACCCTGTGTTTCCTGGTGATGTCCTGCCTGTGCCTGTTCATGATCTACGGATACAACACCTGGCTGCCGGAGATCATGCGCCGGGCCGGCTACTCCTCCGGTTCCGCACTCGGCTTCCTGCTCATGTTCAACCTCGGCGCTGTCGTCGGCCAACTCCTCATCTCCCTGGCCGCCGACCGGCTGGGCTCGAAGCCGATCATCGTCACGACCTATCTCCTGGCCGGCGTGGCCGTGATTCTGCTCAGCCTGCGGCTGCCCACGGCGGTGCTGTACGCGGCCGTCGCGCTGGGCGGTGTCGGGGCCATGGGGACGCAGACGTTCGTCCTCGCCTACGTCTCCAAGTACTACCCGGTGCGGATGGGCGCCACCGCGATGGGCTGGGCGCTCGGTTTCGGCCGCATCGGCTCGATGCTCGCCCCGCCCCTGCTCGGGCTCATCATCGGGGCGGGAGTGGCGCTCCAGTGGAACTTCTACGCCCTCGCCGTCCCCGGCATCCTCGGTGCCGCACTGATCGGACTGGTTCCCCAGGCCCCCGGCGACGGAGCTCCGGTGGCAGCATCGCGCGCGGACGAGACGACGGTGCGCTCCCTGCCTGAGCCGACCTGAGCAGCGGACTCAAGTCCGTGAGGCGCTCGTAGTCGAACCAGTCGAAGGGAACGGTTCCAGCCGAGGTCCACGGACCGATGAGCCGCCGGTGAAGCCGCCGACGACCACCTCCGTGGACAGGCACCGGCCGTCGAGCGACGACGAGCTCGACGAACGTGCCCTCGGGTCGTCGAGCGGCTCTTCGCTCGCTGGTCAACTGCGTGCGAGCCGTGTACCACCAGCAGACGAAGAACCTGCTGGTGTCGTACTCGCCGAAGAAGCTGGGCTTCTTCCAGAGGCACGAAAAAAGGCGCCTGAACTGGGCTTTTGCCCACCAGGCGCCTTCCTCTCGGCCCACCCAGAGCACGGACCGACCTACGCCATAACTCCCAGTTCCTCCCACCGCTGTCCCGCTCCTGACCAGTACTTCCGGACCAGTCACGGACCAAACCCCGCCTCACCCTTCAGACTCCGCGCTCTGGCTGACGCGGTCCCACTCCTGCATGGACTCCTCAATGAGGCGGTTGGCCTGCTCTCGAACGCCGTCCCGGAACGTGGCGTAGTGGCGGAAGAGGACCTCGATACCCTGGCCCGCGCGACGAGCGCACTCGGCAGGGTCCACACAGGCGGCCGCTTCCACAAGCGCCCGCAACGCGAGGTGTACGAGCGTCCGTTCGCCCCGGCGGAACAGGCGTCCACCGCCTGACCCGCCGCACGGCAACCTGCGGCCGGCCAACAATGGATCGAGCCTGCCCACCCACGCGTGATTCAACATCCAGAACACGCGTTTCGAGTGCTGCGGGAAGTCATTGCGCACGATTCCATCGCATGGTTTGCTGCTTGAGCACATCGGGAGGTGAGGACTGTGGACGAAATCGACGGGGCGATCCTTCGGGAGTTGCAGGCGGACGGGCGGATCCCGTACGCCGACCTCGGGCCGAAGGTCGGGCTGTCGCCCTCGGCTGCGCGCCAGCGGCTGCAGCGGATGATCGACGCCAAGGTGGTGCAGGTCGTCGGGGTCACCGACCCGATGAGCATGGGCGGGCAGGCCATGGCCCTGCTCGGCCTACGCGTGGACGGTGATCCCCGTGCGGTGGCCGACGAGCTCTCACGCCATGACGAGGTCGTCTACGCCGTGCTCACTTCCGGCACCTTCGACCTGTTCGCGGAGGTCGTGTGCCGCCGTCCGCATGACCTGCTGGACTTCGTCAACGACGTCGTGCGCCCCGTCGAGGGCATCGCGGCGGTGGAGAGCTTCCCGTACTTCGGGATCCACACCCACCGTTTCCTGTGGGACGTCACCTGAGCACGTCGGCCTGATGTCACGAGTGGCCGGCCGTCATGCATTCATCCCCTCTCCTTCCCAACAGCCGAGGATCCGGCATGACGTACGACAAGTCACCCACCGTCGATTTCTTCACCCACGAGGCCCTGCCGGCCCCGCGGCTGACGGCCGACGAGGCCGGCCGGATCGCCGCCGAGCACTTCGGTCTCACGGTCCGGGCCGAGTCACTGGGCAGCCAGCAGGACGCCAACTTCCTGCTGACCGCACAGGGGACGCCCGTAGCGGTTCTCAAGATCGCGAACCCGGCTTTCACCGCGACCGAGATCGACGCCCAGGACATGGCCGCCGACCTGATCGCCGACAGTCAACCCGGTCTGCGCCTGGCGACCGTACTGCGCGACGCAGGGGGCAAACGCCGGATCGCCCTCGTGCCGGCCGACGGCGGCCCGGTCACTGCCCGCCTTCTGCGGTACCTGCCCGGTGGGACACTCTCGGGCCCGCGCCATCTGTCTCCCCGGACGGTTGCGGCCATGGGCCGCGTCGCGGGCCAGGTGAGCAACGCCCTCCGGTCCTTCGAGCATCCGGGGCTGGAGCGGGTCCTGCAGTGGGACCCCCGCCACGCGGACCGAGTGGTCGCGCGACTCCTGGACCACGTCGCAGAGGCCGAGCGCAGGTCTGCCGTACTGGCGGCGACCACGGATGCCTGGGCCGCTGTGGTGGAGGTCGCCGACCGGCTCCCTCGCCAGGCCGTGCATCTGGACCTCACCGACGACAACCTGGTCCGCTCCCCCGACAGCACCCTGCCGCTGCCCGACGGGATCATCGACCTGGGTGACTTGACGGACAGTTGGGCCGTGTGCGAGCTGGCTGTATCGCTGTCCTCGGTTCTCCACCACGACGGCGTGCAACCGCACAACGTCCTGCCCGCAGTCCGCGCCTTCCACGAGATCCGCCCGCTCTCCACCTTCGAGGTCGCCGCTCTGTGGCCCCTGGTCGTACTCCGGGCGGCCACCCTTGTGGTCAGCGGCCGTCACCAGGCCGCCGTCGACGGCGACAACGCCTACGTCCATGCCGCCCTCGACCGGGAGTGGCGCATCTTCCAGCAGGCCACCGCCGTACCGACCGCGGTGATGACCCACCTGATCACCGAGGCGCTCGGCCTGATCCACGACCGGGTCACCCCGGCAGAGCCCGCACTTCCTGTGCTGGCCGAACTGGACCCCGCGGGTATCGCAGTGCTCGACCTGTCCGTCGGGTCCGACACCACGGACCACGGCGCCTGGCTGGCCGAAGCAGCCGACGACCACCTCGCAGCTGCCCTGCTCTCCGAGGGCGCTGCCACCGTCGCCACCCACTACGGCCAGGCGCGGCTCACCGCGGCCCCGGCCCTGTCCACCGCCTCACCCGCCACCATCGCCACCGGTGTCGACCTGTGGCTCGACGGCCCCGCCGTCCTGCAGGCGCCAGGCGACGGCGAGTTGCTCGCGGCAGTGCCCGGCCACGCGGCCGTCACGTTCGGCCCCCACGTGCTGCACCTGTCCTTCCCCGACACCGTCGCCCCCATCCCGCCCACTGACATTCCCCTGCGCGCAGGTGAACCGCTGGTCGCCCTGCCCGCAGGCGCCCGTGTCCACGTCTCGCTGCAGGAGCCCGGCGCACCCACGGTCCCGGCGCTCGTGCGGCCCGAGTACGCCGCCGGCTGGCTCGCGCTCACCGCCGATCCCACCCCGCTCATCGGGTTGCCCGCCGCCGGTAGCGCGCCGGATGGCGACCTGCTCGCGCGGCGCGACGCCGTATTCGCCACGGTCCAGGAGCACTACTACGACAACCCGCCGCGCATCGAACGCGGCTGGCGGCACCACCTGGTCTCCACCGAGGGCCGCTCATATCTGGACATGGTCAACAACGTCACCCCGCTCGGCCACGCCCACCCCCGCATCGAACAGGCGGTCGCGCGGCAAGTGCGCAAGCTCAACACCAACTCCCGCTTCCACTACGCCGCCGTCGTGGAATTCGCCGAGCGCCTCGCCGCGCTGCTGCCCGACCCACTGGACACGGTGTTCCTGGTCAACTCGGGCTCCGAGGCGGTCGACCTGGCGATTCGGCTCGCCATCGGCGCGACCGGGCAGCACGAGGTCGTCGCCCTGCGAGAGGCCTACCACGGCTGGACCTACGCTTCCGACGCCGTCTCCACCTCCCTCCAGGACAACCCCAACGCACTCGCCACCCGCCCGCGCTGGGTCCACACCGTCGACTCGCCCAACTCCTACCGGGGGCGTTGGCGCGACGAACAGGCCGGCAACTACGCCCCCGAGGCTGTCCAGGTGATCGACAGGATGGCCGCCTCCGGTCACCCGGCGGGCGCCTTCCTCAGTGAGTCCTTCTACGGCAACGCCGGCGGCGTCGCCCTGCCCGACGGCTACCTCCAGCAGGTGTACGCGGCGGTGCGGCGACATGGGGGACTCGCCATCGCCGACGAGATCCAAGTCGGTTACGGCCGCCTGGGCAGCTGGTTCTGGGGCTTCGAGCAGCAGCAGGTCGTCCCCGACGTCGTCTGCGTCGCCAAGGCCATGGGCAACGGCCATCCCCTCGGCGCCGTCATCACTACCCGCGCCATCGCCGACCGCTATCGCGACCAGGGCTACTTCTTCTCCTCCACCGGCGGCAGCCCCGTCTCCAGCATCGCCGGCCTCACCGTCCTGGACACCCTCCGGGACGAGGACCTCCAAGGCAACGCCGTGCGCACCGGCGCCCGGCTCAAGGACGGGCTCCAGGCTCTCGCGACCCGCCACGGAATCATCGGCGCCGTCCACGGCTCCGGTCTCTACCTCGGTCTCGAACTCGTCCGTGACCACACCACTCTGGAACCCGCCACCGAGGAGACCGCCGAACTCTGCGACCGCATGCTCGACCTCGGTGTCATCGTCCAGCCCACCGGCGACCACCTCAACATCCTCAAGATCAAGCCGCCGTTGTGCATCGACCCCACCGCCGTCGACTTCTTCACCCACACCCTCGACCGTGCCCTCACCGAACTCGCCCACGACGGCACAAGTGAGCACACCCCCTGAGCGACACCGGAGTTCCTCGCTTCCGCGTCGGGGGCCGAGGATGCCTGCCTAGCGCGAGCCATCTTGGACCGCTGATCAGCATGTTTTCTTGTAGGTGAAAGAGGCTTCGCGATGGGACGTCCCGAACTACCGGTCGACCCGGCAGCCGGTCCCGTGCAGCGACTGGCCCACGATCTTCGGGAGCTGCGTTCCTCGGCGGGGGGCGTGTCGTATCGGACCATGGCGAAGAAGGCCGGCTTCTCGGTGACGACCCTGGCGAAAGCGGCGAGCGGCGAGCGACTGCCGTCGTTGGCTGTGTTCCAGGCGTACGTCCGGGCATGCGGGGTGGATCCCGCTCCGTGGGAGGCACGGTGGGCGGAGGCCGAGGCGCTGGTTGGAGAGGGAAGGCAGGAGGATGCCGACGCCGCACCGCCCTTCCGTGGCCTCGCACGTTTCGAGCCGGACGACCACGCGCTGTTCTTCGGCCGGGACCGACTGATCGACGAGCTGAGAGAGCCGGGGTGCGGGTCCCGTTTCGCCGTGGTGTTCGGGGCGTCCGGCAGCGGCAAGTCCTCTCTGCTGCGGGCCGGTCTGATCCCCCTGCTGCGGGAGAAGACCGCGCAGGAGGGGAATCAGGCGGTGCTGCGGATCCTCACCCCGGGAGCTCGGCCCGCTACGACCTACGGACATCTGCTGACGCCGAAGGCCGACGATCCGGAGAGCTGGGTGGTGGTGGATCAGTTCGAGGAAGTCTTCACTCTCTGCCGCGAACGCGCCGAGCGGGACCGCTTCCTCGACCTTCTGCTCACCGCGCGCGACCCGGAAAGCCGACTGCGCGTGCTCATCGCCGTACGTTCCGACTTCTATGCGCGGTGCGCCGAGCACCCGCGACTGGCGGAGGCGCTGCACGGGAGCGGGCTTATGGTCAGGTCCATGACCGCCGACGAACTGCGCGAAGCGGTGATCGGTCCCGCGCAGGCGGCCGGGCTCATCGTGGAGCGGACACTGACCGCACGGATCGTCGAGGACGTTCTCGACGAGCCCGGCGGACTGCCGATGCTGTCCCACGCCCTGTTGGAGACCTGGCGGCGGCGCAAGGGACGGATGCTGACCCTGGCCGCGTACGAAGCGGCCGGCGGGGTGCGCGGCGCGATCGCGGTCAGCGCCGAGGAGGCGTACGGAGAACTCTCACCGGCGCAGGCGCACGCTGCCCGGCACCTGCTCCTGCGGATGGTCGAGCCCGGCCAGGGCAACGCCGACACGCGCCGCCCGCTCAGCTGGGAGGAGATGGCGGGATGGGAGGACCCCGAAGTACGAGCCGTCACCCGGCGGCTGACCCAGGCGCGGCTGCTGACCAGCGACGACGGCGGAGTGCAGCTCGCCCACGAGGCGCTCATCACTGGCTGGCCGCGGCTGCGCGAGTAGATCGACACGGACCGGGAGCGGCTGCGCCACCACCGGCAGCTGACCGATGCCGCCCGCACCTGGCTGGAGCACGACCGCGACCCGGGCACGCTCTACCGGGGCACCCGCCTGGCGCGGGCCGAGGAAGTGTTCGCGGGCGACGGACGCGGCTACGACGGTCTGACGTCCGAGGAGACGGCTTTCCTCGTCACCGCGGCGGAGCAGCGGACGACGGAGGAGCGGGCCGCCACCCGGGCCCGGCGCCGGAGCCGCACACTCACGGCCTCGCTCTGCGCCGTGCTGGCGGTGGCCCTGGTCGTCGGCCTGATCGCCGTGCGACTGCGTCAGGACAGTGAGAGGCAGACCACCGACACGGCGGCCCGCCGGGTGGCCGCGGTCGCTGACGCGCTGCGTACCACCGACCCGCGCACCGCGATGCTGCTCGGTGTCGCCGCATGGCGCGTTTCTCCGCTGCCGGAGTCCCGCCGCGGCCTGCTGGGCGCACTGGCCCAGCCCGAACTGGACAACTTCACCGACCCGGCGCCCGGTGACACCCCGAGTCGGTTCCTCGACTCATCCGGGCGCACCCTGCTCAGTACCAGCGACAACAGCACCTGGCGGACGTGGGATGTGGGCACCCATCGCCGTATCGCCTCGGGGCCGGTACCGCACGGGGCGATACTCGCCGCGGGGCCGGGCAACCGGGTGCTCGTCATCCAGGGCGCCGACAGGACCCAGCGGCTGTGGAACACCCGAACGAGGCGCTGGATCGGGGATCCCCTGCCGCCCATGTACACCGTGAGCTTCGGGGCGAGTGGCCGCACCTACCTGGCGAAGAACCTGGTCGACGGCCGGGTTGAGGTGTACTCCGTCGCCGACGGCCAACTGGTCTTCCGGACGCCGTCGGCCGGCGGTGCGCGGCGGCTCGCCGACGCGGCGGGCGACGGCGACCGGCTGCTGGCCGTCTGCCTGCGCGGCCGGTCCCCGCAGCTCTGGGACACCTCCACGGGCAGGGTGCGTCCCGGTGCCTGGTCGAGCGCTCGCGGCGTCTGTGGTGACAGCACCAGCCTCAGCCTCAGCCTCTGCAGCGGCCGGCTCGTCGCTCTCACCGAGGGCCGCCGCGCGCGTGTCTGGGACACCACGTCGGGGCGAGAGCTCGCCGACGTCGCCCACCCGGGTGTCCTCGGGGCTGTCGTGAGCTCGGACGGCTCGTTCCTGGCGACCGGCGGCGGCCAGGACATCAGAGTCTGGCGTCTGCCCAGCGGCGGCGCCCCCGTTTTCCGGCACTCCCTGGACAACGAACTGCTCTCCGGTCTCGCCTTCGACTCCTCGCGGCCCCTGCTGCGATATCTCGAAGGGGGCACGGTCCACACCCTCGACCTCGCCTCGACGCTCACCCGCGCCTGGCGCACGAATCCGCTCGCCGGGGTCCTGACCAACCCCGATGGCACAACGCTCGCCACCGCCGAACCCACCCGAACGCCTGGCACGCCGGGCAGGCCCCCCTGCAGAAGGACTTCGTCGGCCAGTACGTCACCGCCGTACGCGATGCCGGACTGAAGGTGGGCCTGTACTTCTCCCCCCTGAACTGGCGCTACCCCGGCTACTACGACGTCCGCGGCACCAACTGCCTGCCCAACGCCTGGGGTTACACCACCGATCCCGCACACAAGGAGAACGCGCGGATCATGAAGAACGAGGTGTACCAGCAGGTCAAGGAGCTGGTCACCCAGTACGGCAAGATCGACGACATCTGGTGGGACGGCGGCTGGCTGGGCCAGCAGGGCTCCGATGCGGACGCCGCCTTCTTCTGGGAGCCCGGCAAGTTCCGCGACATGGCCAACGAGTGGCGATGCCGTCACCACTATGCGCGCGGGCTGGATCGGTGACTTCGCCAGCGAGGAGGGCCCCTCCGTCCCGAGCGGCGCCATTCGCACCGGCAAGGTGTCGGAGAAGACGTTCACCATCGGCGGCGCCTGGGGCTACCGGGCCGGCTCCGGCGTCATGAGCTTCGGCAACGCCATGAACATCCTGGTCAACGCCTGGGTGCGTAACATGACGTGCCTGGTCAACATCGGCCCGGACCGCACGGGCGCCGTCCCCAGTGCCCAGCAGTCCCTGGTACGGCAGATCGGTTCCTTCCTGACCACGTGCGGGGCGGCCGTGTACGGCACCCGCGGCGGCCCGTGGAACCCGGTCGACGGCCAGTACGGCTACACATACAAGGACAAGACCTTCTACGTCCACCTGCTGCCCGGCTACAGCGGCACTTCCTTCACCACCCCTCAGATCGGCGACGCGACGGTCACCCGGGTCTTCGACGTGGCGTCGGGCACCGACCTGCCGTTCAGCGTGGACGGCAGCGGCAAGGTGACCGTCACCGGCATCAACCGCACCCGCATCCCCGAGGACAGCGTCGTCGGTGTCACCCTGGACCGGACGGTCCAGCCGGCCGACATCGCCGCCGGCAGGACCGCCACAGCGAGCAGCGAGGAGACCTCCAAGGGCAATACGGCTGCCAAGGCGGTCGACGGCTCCACCTCGAGCCGCTGGTGCGCGGGCAACGGCAACACCGGGAACTGGCTCAAGGTGGACCTGGGGGCGACCAGGTCGCTCACCGGCGCCCGGATCGCCTGGGAACTGGACGCCACCAACTACCGGTACAGGATCGAGGGCTCCACCGACAACAGCAACTGGTCCATGCTGGCCGACCGAACCGGCACCACCAGCACCAGCCAGGTCCAGGTCGCCATGTTCAGCGCCTCGGCACGGTACATACGGGTGACCGTCACCGGGCTGCCCTCCGGGGCCTGGGCCTCCATCCGCAACCTCGAGGTCCACGACCGGCCCTTCGCCGCGGACCTGGGCACGTTCAAGGTGGTCAACCGCAAGAGCGGCAAGGTACTGGACGTCAACGGAGCCTCCAGCGCCGACGGGGCGGCCGTCATCCAGTGGCCCTCGACCGGCGGCACCAACCAGCAGTGGAAGCTGCTGGCCAACACCGACGGCTCCTACCGGCTGTCCAACGTCCGCAGCGGCAAGGTCCTGGACAGTCCCGGCGGCTCCGCCCAGGGCGCGGCCCTCGACCAGCCGAGCGACACCGACTCCGGCAACCAGTGGTGGAACCTGGTCCCCGCGACCAGCGGCTACTACCGCCTGGTCAACGTCGGCAACGGCTGGTGCGCCGACGTCAAGGACGCCTCCACCGCGGACGGCGCCGCGATCGTCCAGTGGCCCAACACGGGCGGGACCAACCAGGAATGGCAGGTCGTCGCCCTGTAGCCGGCGATGTGCGAAAGGGCCGGTGTCACAGCGCACCGGCCCTCAACCTCCCCAACGCGGAACGCAGCAGAACAGCCACCACGACAGCCGCGTGGACACTCTGTGTGACCAGCATCAGAGGTGGGTCGCTAACCGAGAACCGTCCACAGGATTGTCTGACCTGGTAAAAGAGGGGTGCCAAACAACTTTCCGGTTGCCAGTGTCGGTGCGGTCAGGCCGGATCCCGGCACTCTGAGCCACCGAGGAAAAGCGTATGTCCTCCCCCGAAGCGATGATCTCCGCAGCGGAAACGCAACAGCCACCACCCGGCCCGGCCGACGGGCCGGGCCGGATGAACACGGATCGCGCGGTGGCCTCGGCGCAGCGGATGCTGTGGATCGTGGCCGCCGGGTTCTGTCTGCTGTCGGCCGTCCTCGTGCCGCTCACACTGCGGCTCGGCTGGGACGAGCTCGTGTACGCCAGCCGCTTCGGACCGTACGGTCCCGCGACCCCCTTCAGCGCCCCGCGTACCCGCGGGGTCCCCCTGCTGCTTGCTCCGATCGCCTCGTGGAGCAACTCGACGGTGCTGCTCAGGGTGTGGCTGCTTCTGCTGGCCGGCGGAGCACTCTGGCTGGGATTCCGGCCCTGGCTGCGGATCGTGCGTCGCCCGGCGGCGGTGTGGGTGGCGGCCGGACTGTACGGCAGCCTGTGGATCACCTTGTTCTACGCCGGTTCCGCGATGCCCAACCACTACACCGCGACGGGTGCCACCGCCGCGGTGGGCTGTTTCCTCGCGCCGCGCCCCCGGTACGCGGGTGTCGCGGCAGGCCTGGCGATGGTGACCCTGATGCGACCCAATGACGGGGTGGCCGTCGCCGTGCCGCTGCTCCTGGCAGCCCTGCTGATGCCCACACTGCGCGGCCACGGCCGCCTCCGGGGGCGTCTGTCAGCCGTGGCGGCCGGACTCGTGGCAGGTGCGCTGCCATGGATCGTCGAGGCGGAGGTGCGGTTCGGCGGAGTGCGGAACCGGCTCGCGGAGGCCGACGAGGTCCAGGGCGGCCTGCGGGCCGTCTTCACCCTGGGCGCCCATCTCACCGCGCTGGACGGCCCGCTGCTGTGTCGCCCCTGCACGGGCGACAGCGTACGGCTGCCTGTGACGGAGTGGTGGGTGCTGCTGCCGCTGCTGGTCGGCCTGGGACTGTGGGCGGAGCGCCGGGCGCGCCGGTCCACCGCGCCGCTGTGGCTGGCGGTGGCGGTCGCGGTGGCCGCGGCGGCGCCGTATCTCTTCCTCGTCCCCTACGCGGCGCCACGGTTCCTGCTGCCGGCCTACGCCCTGCTGGCGCTTCCCGCCGCTGTCGGGCTCCTCGCCGTCGTCCGCCGGGCCCGCGCCCGCCGCTCGCTGCCGACAGCCGCGGTGCTCACCCTGGCACTCCTCGGGCATGTGGGCATCCAGGTCGATCTCGTCCACACTCATGCGAGCATCCAGCAGCGGGCCCGCGGCGACTGGAAGAGGATCGCCGCCGTGCTGCGCGAACACGGGGTTCACCCGCCATGTGTCCTCGCAGGGAACACCTCGACGATTCCCATCGCCCACACCGCGGGCTGCACTGTCTCTGAGACGGTTTCCCCGGCGCGACCCAGTGCGCTGGTCCTCCGCTTGGGGAAGCCACCGCGCTGGGCGCGCGACTGGCAACGTTTCCCGGTGCCGAACTCCTACAGCCCCGGATGGATGGTCGTCGTTCCACGACAGCCGACCATGCGCCCCGGGACCGGTAGGGCGATACGGCCCCCGAGATCCATCGCGGCGCGGACGGCTCCCGAGGTGCCTTCGCGTCCGGGCCCGGGTATGGAGCGCGCGTGGCTCGACCTGCTGCCGCGCGAGTGACTCCTACACCCTGCTTCACCCTGCCGTGGCCTGACCGCCGCCGTCGCTCCGCGAAACGTGCGCGGCGAGCCGCGACGTGAAGCAGCTGCCGCCCTAGATTCGGGCAAATGGCCCCTAAACCGGCTTCTTTATTTGTACGCGGCGGCAACAGGGGCCTGCCAAACAACCTTTCGGCGGTGAGTGTCGGTCGTGACACCCCAGCGCGTCGAACAACCCGGAGCACTCCATGCCCACCAGCGTCCTCATCACGGTCGCCTTGTCCGTCCTGCTCGGATTCCTGGTGATGGCGCTGCCGACCGGGGGTACCGAGACCGTCGCCGGCAGGAAACGCGTCAACTTCCCACAGGTCTGCTGGGACATCAACCGCGGCTCGGACACCTATCTGACAATGCTCGACCAACTGCGGAACCTCGCCGAGACCTCGACCGACGGCCGCGGTTTCGCCGACATCGTGATCAGCAGCGGCAACACGGTCCCGACTCTGCACGCGACCGTACGGCTCAGCGACTTCCGCGTCGTGCGGTTCGTCTCCAGCGACACCCCGCACGACTTCGCCCTGAACCTCGTCTCCGACGTCCCCGACAAGGAGGACGTCACCGACGACAACTGGTTTCTCGGCAAGCAGGGCTACGACGCTCTCGCCCGCGTCGCGAACCAGTCGCTGACCGCCGTCGACCTGAGCGGGTCCGGCCTCGAGGAGAGCCTCAGGGACCTCGGCGTCCGCGGCACCGACCGCACCGCCCAGGCGCGCGGCATGCTGCGCTTCGTCATCGCCATCACCGAGGCCTCCCGGTTCCGCCCCATCGCCCACCACATCATGACCGGCATGGACAGCGGGTCCGACCTCTTCCTCACCGCACAGCAGGTCGGTCTGATGCGTCCCTAGATGTCCTGCCCAGGCAGCCGGAGCGGCCGCCATACCTGCGATTCGCGGTGGTTCACATCCGGCCGGTGGTACCGAAGGCCGTGCGCAAGGTGAGGATCGCCTGGTTGATCGCGGCCTCGGCGGCCTGGGTCTCGCGCAGGGCGTTGAGCATGACGAAGTCGTGGATGATGCCCTGGTAGCGGACCGCGGTGACGGGTACGCCGGCCTGGCGGAGCTTGTTGGCGTAGGCCTCGCCCTCGTCGCGCAGGACGTCGGCCTCGGCAGTGATCACGAGGGCCGGGGGCAGCTCGCGCAGCTGCTCGGCGGAGGCTCGCAGAGGGCTCGCGGTGATCTCGTCGCGCTGCTTCTCGTCGGACGTGTACTGGTCCCAGAACCACTGCATGGCGTCGCGCCGCAGGAAGTAGCCCTCGGCGAACTGGTGATAGGAGGGCGTGTCGAAGGCCGCGTCGGTAACCGGGTAGAACAGCACCTGCTGTACCAGTGGGACGTCACCCCGCTCCTTGGCCATGAGCGTGAGCGCGGCGCTCATATTGCCGCCGACCGAGTCTCCGGCCACGGCGATACGGGTGGCGTCGAGGCCCTTGGCGGCTCCGTCGGTGACGATCCAGCGGGCGACTGCGTAGTTCTGCTCGATGGCGACCGGGTAGCGGGCCTCGGGCGAGAGGTCGTACTCGGGGAAGACCACGGCCGCGCCCGCGCCGACGGCGAGTTCACGCACCAGGCGGTCGTGGGTGTGCGCGTTGCCGAAGACCCAGCCCGCGCCATGGATGTAGAGGATCACCGGGAGAGTGCCGGTGGCTCCGGCCGGGCGGACGACACGGGCGCGGACCCGGCCGGTCGGCCCCCCGGAGACGGTGACCCACTCCTCGTCGACGTCCGGCTTGGCGATGTCACCGGACTGGACCTCGTCGACGGTCTTGCGGCCCTCGACCGGACCGAGGTCGAACAGGTACGGCGGGTTCGCGGTGGCCTCGACGAAGGACTGGGCGGCGGGTTCGAGCACGGGACGGGCGTTGGTGTCGGTCATGGCGACCTCCTGGGTACGGGTGCCGCGGAGCACTCCCGACGGTAGTCCCGGTCGGAAGCGGTGGCACAAGCAGAAGAGTAGCGAGCCATTAGATCGTGCGCAACTTATTAGGGCTCGATATAATCGAGGAGACTTGGACGGTAACGTGGTCGACGTCGATGATCAGCACGGACACCAGGAGCCGCATCGTGGAACAAACCGCCGCAGAACGGCCCGAGGGGTCGCTGATCCTGGACGACCAGGTGTGCTTCGCCCTGTACGCCGCCTCCCGGGCGGTCACCGCCCGCTACCGGCCTCTGCTCGACACGCTCGGACTGACCTACCCGCAGTACCTGGTGATGCTCGTCCTCTGGGAACAGGACTCGATCTCGGTGAGCAGCCTGGGGGCGGCCCTCCAACTCGAGTCCAGCACACTGTCACCGCTCCTGAAGCGCCTCGAGGCGGCGGGCCTGCTGCGACGCGAGCGGCGTCCCGATGATGAGCGTTCTGTCGCCATCCACCTCACCGAGGCCGGTATCGAACTCCGGGACAGGGCCCGCACGGTTCCTGTCGCGATCGGTGACGCGATGGGCCTGAGCGCAGAGCAGGACGCCACCATCAAGCAACTGCTCCGAATGGTCACCGCCAACGTGACCGGCCAATGATCACGCGGTCGACTCCCCGCCGAGAGAGGCTGACCGGCAGGCTGAGTGCGGCCCGGTGAGGGCTGGTCGCGCAGTTCCCCGCGCCCCCAAGAGCAGGGGCTGCGCCCCGTGCTCTTGTCTTTCAGGGGCGCGGGGAACTGCGCGACCAGCCACAACGCACTCTGCGGCGATCGACGCTGTCCTGCTCGTCGTCGGACTGGCCTCCTCAGCCGCAGGCAGTCACCACGGACAAGTTGCTCACCTGCGCCATCGGGATGACGGCGGCGATGTGCCTTCCCGCCACCGTCAGGCGGAGCATCCCGCCGTCGGCCGATCTCAGGACGCCGCAGGTTGCCGTGGAGCCGTGTTCGACCTTCAGGTAGGAGGGCGGGGAGGCGGCGGCCGTGGGTGCGGGGGCCCACCATGTCAGGCCGACCCCTGCCAACAGGCACACCAGGCCCACGGCCACGGCGGCACGGGCGACGTCGAGCCTGGCCCCGGCGCGGCGGGCGGCGGCGACCCGGAGGGCCCGGACCGATCCGTACCGTTCGTGGACATCGGCCAGGGTCAGCGTCAGCCAGCGACCGCCCGCCTGGGCGGCCAGCGCCTGCCACAGCCCGATCACGCTGGCGGCGAGGCCGAGCGCGACCAGCGTCGTGATGGCGATCCGCCAGCCGACGGGCATGTCGCCGACCACGTCCCGTCCCTTGATGACAAAACCGGTGGTCACCAGGGTGATGAACGCGGCAAGGCCGTTGCGCCACTTCTCCGCGCTGTCCTGCACCCGAGGCAGTGAGTCGTCGATGAGCCGCTCGAACTCGGCCCGTTCGGTCAGATCGGAGGGCGTGGGCGGGCGGTCGGGCAGCAGGGCCCGGTAGCGCGGCGGCATGCTCATGGGGCCGCCTCGTCCGGATCGTCCGCGTCGAGCACCAACTGGACCCGGAAGGCGACGCCGCATCCCGTGACCTGCTCGGGTGCGCCTTCGTGGGGCTCGCCGCAGCCACAACTGACGTCGATGACCACTGTCGGCGGCAGGGGCTCCGTGCCGTGTCCGCCCCTCACCGGGGTGACCGCCTGGCCGACCTGCCGGTCGACGAACTGATGCCCGCACCGTGGGCACGGGCCACCGACGGTCGCCGTCACCACTCCCCCGCCGACGACCACGCCGGCCCGCATCCCTCCCGACTCGATCAGGCGGAAAGCACGTTCGGTCCACCGGTACGCCGTGCTCACCTGGTAGGGCACATCGACTGTCTCGGCGGCGGCCGGCTCGCTCGGCATCAACCTCGTCCTCCCCCGCATACGTGGAACTTCACCAGTGTAGTAACGGATGATGGCAATATGATCGGTGTGCGCGACTGGGTGGCACGACTGACTGGGCGGCCACGCGCGGGAGTTGAGGCGCGCGAGTCGTCTGTGGCATCGCGGCCGGTCGTCGATCCGGCCCGACTCGACGAGTTCGTGGCACGGCAGCGAGCACTGAGCGCGGGCCCGGCCGCCGGCCCCACCGACATGATGCGCCTCGCCGAGGCTCTGGTCACGCGGTTCGAACTCGCCGGGCGGCCCGAGGACCTCGACGACGCCATAGCCGCCGGCCGACGGGCCCAGCCGGGCTTCCCCGCCGACCACCCGCGCTGGGCCGAAGTCACCGGCAGGCTGCGGCAGTTGCTGTCGGTCCGCCACCGGCTGCGCGGCACGCCCGAGGACCTCGACGAGACGATCGCGCTCACCCGCCTGCTGATCACCGCACGTCCGGCCCGCGTGGAACTGGCGAGCCTGCTCGACGACTTGAGCGGGTTACTGACCACGCGGTACGAACGAGCAGGTGCGATCACCGACCTGGACGAGATACTGAAGGCGAGCAGGCAGGCGGTCAACAAGACCGCCACCCACGATCCGGACTGGGCGAGCCGGATGGCGAACCTCGCCATGGCCCTGCGCCTGCACTTCCTCCGGACCGACAAGGACGCCGACCTCGACCTGGCCATCCACACCGCCGAAGTGTCCGTCGAACATCTGGACCCTGGCCGCTCCGCATACGGGCCCGTCCGCTCGAACCTCGGAGTCCTCCTGCACGCACGCTTCGAACGGTCCGGCGACCGAGATGATCTCGACGGAGCCATCCGGCTCTACAGGGAGGCCGTCGAGCGTGACGCGGGGGATCCGCTGGGCCGGTCCGTCGTGCTGTCCAACCTCGCGTCCGCCCTGCACGACCGGTTCGAACACGCCGGGAACGACGCCGACTTGGACGAGGCGATCACCCTGGTGCGCCGTGCGGTCGACCTCACCCCGCCGCACGATCCGGCGATGGGACGGCATCTGACCAATCTCAGCAACATCCTGCTGCGCAGGCACGACCGCGACGGCGCTGACGCCGACCTGGCCGAGGCCCTCGAAGTGCTCCGCGCCGTCGTCTTCTCGACCACGGCGGCGCCGAGGCTGCGGCTGACGACGGCGCTCGTCTGGGCGGGGACGGCCGAACGCCGGGGCGATGCCGACGCGGCCCTGACCGCGTTGCACACCGCGGTCGACCTGCTGCAGGTCATCGCCTGGCACGGCCTGGACCGGGTCAGCCGCGAATCGGCACTGGAGAACGTGCGCGGCCTGGCGAGCGTGGCAGCGGCCGTCGCGGTACGCCTGGGCAGGCTGGAAAACGCTGTCGAAATGCTCGAACAGGGCACTTCGGTGCTCTGGGGCCAGAGCCTGCGTCTGCGGTCCGACCTGTCGGAACTGGCAGTGACCGCACCTGAGTTGGTGGACCGACTGCACGCCGCGCGCCGGGGACTGGACGGCGACACCGCGGACGACGAGGAGCGGACGCGGCTGAGCAGGCTCTGGGACGTGACGGTGCAGGAGGTGCGCGGCCTCCCCGGCTGGACGGACTTCCTGACCCCCGTGCCCTTCGACCGGCTGCGCCACGCCTCCGACGAGGGCCCCGTTGTCTGGCTCAACGTCGCCGAGGACCGCTGCGACGCGCTGGTGGTGGCGGACGGGCAGGTGACCCTGGTGCCCCTGATCGGGCTGAGCCACGAGTCCGCGCTGGAGAGGTGCAACACCTATCTGGAGTCCCTGTCCTACGCGGCTCAGTTCAGGGGTCCGAAGGACTTCCTCGTGCGCGAGCGCTTCCGCGAGGAACTGGTGGACATGCTGGCCTGGCTGTGGGACACGGTCACCGAGCCCGTGCTCGACGCACTCGGGTTCACCGGCACGCCGGCGGAACCACTGCCACGCCTGTGGTGGTGCCCGACGGGACCGCTGACCTTCCTGCCGGTGCACGCGGCCGGTCACTACGGTTCCGGCGCGGATCCGACCCGGTCGGTGCCCGGACGGGTCGTGCCCTCCTATGTCTCCGGGCTCAGCGCGCTGCTGCGTGCCCGGCACAACCCGGACACGGCACCCGCCCGTGTGCTTGCCGTCGGGGTGGCCGAGGGAGACGGGCGGCAGCCCACGCTGCCCGAGGTACGCCAGGAGCTCGCCGGGCTCACCGCCGTGGTGCCGCCCGAGCGGCTGACGTCCGGACGGGGTCACAAGCCACCCGCACCGCGGTGTTGCGGGCGCTGACCGAGCACTCGTGGCTGCACCTGGCCGGGCACACACAGCCTGATCCCGAGCGGCCCCTGCACACCGGGATCGTGCTGTCGGATGGTCCGCTCACCGTTCTCGATCTCGCCGACCGGCGCCTGGAGGGGGCGCAGTTGGCGTACCTGTCCGCGTGCATGACGACGTTGGGCAGCGGCCGGCTCATCGATGAGGCACTGCACCTGTCGGCGGTCCTCCAACTCGTCGGCTACCGGCACGTGGTCGCGACCCAGTGGCACATCGAGGACCGGTACGCCGCGCAGATGGCCGAGGCGGTCTACTCCCGGCTTTCCCGCAGCGGCGAACTGGACGCCGACAGCGCGGCGCGCGCTCTGCACGAGACGCTCGACGAGCTGCGTGAGCGGGCCCACCCTGTGGACTGGGCAGCGTATGTGCACCGAGGACCGTGAGAGCCGGAGACCGACAGGGGGATGAATGAACAGGAAACTGCGCAAGGAAGTCAGAGACATCGAGAAGCTGATCGTGGACAGCGGGCGCCGCGCCGCGGCAGATCCGGCGCGGCTGGCCGACCATGCCGATGTCCTCGTGCGCGCCGGGGACGTCTATCGGTCGGCGGACCGGCTGCCGGAGGCGTACGCCGTCCTGACCGAGGCTCTTGACGGATACCGGCGACTCGATGACCTGTCCGGCGAGATGCGCGTCCTGTCCGGTATGTCGTTCGTCCTGCGCGCCCAGGACCGGTTCGCCGAGGCCGCGGAGTGCTGTCGCCGCTCGCTCGACATCGCGACAGGTCTGGGCTGGGAGGAGGTGCGGGACGCGCTCCAGTGGCGGATCGCCGCGATGGAGGCGGCCGACCGGGCGGGCATCGACGTGCCTGACGAACTGGTCAAGGCAGCCCTGCACGGCGAGCCCGGCGAGGACTGGGTCTACGAGATCGACGGGAAACGGGTCAACGGCGACCACGCACCCCCGGAAGCCATCATCCGGGCCTGGCAGGTCGGCCCCGACCGACTGCTCACCGGTGTGGTCATCCCCAACGCCGACTACCGACCCGGCAAGAAGCGGTAGGAGCCGACGCCCGAGCGTTCAAGACGGCCTGGGGGTACGGAACTTCCGCGGCACCTCGACACGCGGTCCCCAGCGTTGCAGCCGACCGGCCGCTCGCCGGGGCCACGCCGCCCGTCACGTCGGCCGAACCCTGTCGACGGCCGGGCAAACATCGTGCGGGGCGCGATCATCGTATCGAGTTAACGTCGCCCGCTTTCCTTGGTCCACAGGACGAAGTGGCCACTACTGTTCACCTGGATCTGGACGGATTCCCCCTTGAATACCCCCTTTTCTCCTGTTGGTCCGACGAGCCCATACAGGTGCCCTCACCGCCCTGAGCAAGGAGAGCTCGCCCGATGACTGTTGACTCGAGCCCGGAAGCGCAACTGGAGCCGCCCCGGCAATCCCTGGGCACGGCGGCCGCCCGCAACCTCGCCACCACCACCAAGTCCGCCCCGCAGATGCAGGAGATCACCTCTCGCTGGCTGCTGCGGATGCTCCCCTGGGTGGAGGCCAAGGGCGGGGCCTACCGGGTGAACCGTCGCCTGACCTACACCGTCGGCGACGGGAGCGTGGAGTTCGTCCAGGACGGCGCCGATGTCCGGGTGATTCCTCGTGAACTCGGTGAACTGGCCATGCTGCGCGGCTTCGACGACGTGGAGGTACTGACCGCCCTCGCCGATCGGTGCGTCCAACGGGACTTCCGGGTCGGCGAGACGCTGGTGGAGCGCGGCGCCCCCGCGGACCGACTCCACCTGATCGCCCACGGCCGCATCAGCCGGACCTCCGTCGGTGGGTACGGCGACGAGGTCGCCCTGGACGTACTCGCCAATGGTGACCGGTTCGGCGACCACGCCCTGCTGGACGGGCACGCCCCCTGGGAGCACACCGCCACCGCCGTGACCTCGGGCACCCTGCTCACCCTGTCGCGCGCCGACTTCGAGGCCGTGCTGTCCATGGCGCCGGCCCTCCGGGACCACATCGAGAGGTTCAGGTCCCTTCCCCGCCAACGGCAGAACCACCGCGGCGAGGCGGAGATCGCGATGTCGGCCGGCCACACCGGCGAGCACGATCTGCCCGGCACGTTCGTCGACTACGAGGTGAAACCCCGCGAGTACGAACTCTCGGTCGCGCAGACCATCCTGCGGATCCACACGAGGGTCTCCGACCTCTACAACGAGCCGATGAACCAGACCAAGGAGCAACTCAGGCTCACCGTCGAGGCGTTGCGCGAGCGCCAGGAGCACGAGCTGATCAACAACAGGGAGTTCGGTCTGCTCCACAACGCCGACTTCAAGCAACGTATTCAGACGCGCTCCGGCCCGCCGACCCCGGACGACATGGACGAGCTGCTCTGCCGCCGTCGCGGGTCGAAGTTCTATCTCGCGCACCCCAGGACCATCGCGGCGATCGGGCGTGAGTTCAACGCGCGCGGGCTCTATCCGGACCACGTCGACCTCGGTGGTCAGCAGGTCCCGGCCTGGCGCGGGGTGCCCATCCTTCCCTGCAACAAGATTCCCATCACGAGGGAGATGACGAGCTCGATCCTCTGTATGCGTACCGGCGAGGACAACCAGGGTGTCATCGGGCTTCATCAGACGGGTCTGCCGGACGAGTACGAACCGGGCCTGTCGGTGCGGTTCATGGGCGTCAACGAGCAGGCGATCACCTCCTACCTCGTCAGCGCCTACTACTCCGCCGCCATCCTCGTCCCGGACGCGGTCGGCGTCCTGGAGGACGTGCAGATCGCCCGCCGGCCCAGGTAGCGGGCCCGACACCCCAGGACAGACGCCAACAAAGGAGCCATCGATGCCCGCGCCCGAGCCGACCCCTCCGCAGTCGAGCCTGCCGGTGGCCGCTGCCGACTTCGGGGCTCATGTCCTCGCTCAAGCCGCGGCCCGTGCCTGCGATGTCAAGGCGGCCACCGGCGAGTCGCCCGGTGCGCCGGCCCTGCCCGCTGCGCCGGCTGCACCCGCGCTCACCGTGCCGGCACCGCTGCCCCCCGACGCTCCGACAGCCGAGGTGCCGCCACCGATCCCCGGCCTGGAACGGATCCTGCGCGGCCCCAGCGGCCTGGGCACGGCGGGCCTGCGGCTGATCCCGCGGGAGCAGCCGCCGACGCCTTCGGAGCCGTCGGCGGCCACGGCGAAGGGCAGGCCGATCCCCGGTCTCTACCACCATCAGGTGGCCGAGCCCGACCCGAAGCGGGTCGAAGAGGTCAGCCGAAGGATCAAGTCCTGGGCGTTGGACGAGGTCTCCCTGTATCCCAAGGATCTGGAGGAGCAGTTCGACGGCTTCTCCGTGGGCCGCTACATGGTCGGCTGCCATCCGGACGCACCCACCGTCGACCACCTGATGATCGCCACCCGTCTGATGGTGGCCGAGAACGCGGTGGACGACTACTACTGCGAGGACCACGGGGGTTCGCCCGTCGGCCTCGGCGAACGCCTTCTGCTGGCGCACACGGCACTCGACCCCGTGTACACGACGGGGGAGTACCAGGGGCAGTGGGCGAAGTCGCTCGAGGCGGACGCGCCCCGGCGCGCCTACCGCTCCGCCATGAGCTACTTCTCCCAGGCGGCCACCCCTTCCCAGAGCGACCGGTTCCGGCACGACATGGCCCGGCTGCACATGGGGTATCTCGCCGAAGCCGCCTGGGCACAGCTGGACCACGTACCCGAGGTGTGGGAGTACCTGGCGATGCGCCAGTTCAACAACTTCCGCCCCTGCCCCACCATCACCGACACCGTCGGCGGCTACGAACTGCCGATGGACCTGCACGCCCAGGGCGACATGCAGAAGGTCATCGCGCTCGCGGGGAACGCGACGACCATCGTGAACGACCTGTACTCGTACACCAAGGAACTCGACGCTCCGGGCCGGCACCTGAACCTGCCCGTCGTGATCGCCGAACGTGAGGGCCTCTCCGACCGGGACGCCTATCTGAAGTCGGTCGAGGTCCACAACGACCTCATGCGCGCCTTCGAGGCCGAAGCCGCAGCCCTGACCGCCAACTGTCCCGTCCCGAGTGTGCAGCGCTTCCTGCGAGGCGTGGCCGCGTGGGTCGACGGCAACCACCACTGGCACCAGACCAACACCTATCGATACAGCCTGCCCGATTTCTGGTAGCAAGAATGGATTCCTCTGTGAGCAGCACGACCAGCACCGAACTCACCGCCACCGACGCTCCTGTGCGTATCCCCGGCCCGGCGTCTCCCTACCAGGGAGACATCGCCCGCTACTGGGACGGGGAGGCCAGGCCCGTCAACCTGCGTCTCGGCGATGTCGACGGTCTCTACCACCACCACTACGGCATCGGCGAGGTCGACCACTCCGCGCTCGGCGACGCCGAGGACAGCGAGAGCGAGAAGAAGCTGATCGCCGAGCTCCACCGCCTGGAGTCGGCGCAGGCGGATCTCCTCCTGGGGCACCTCGGCGACATCGGGAGCGACGACACTCTCGTGGACGCCGGCTGCGGGCGCGGTGGGTCGATGGTGATGGCGCACCGACGCTTCGGATGCAAGGTCGAAGGGGTCACGCTGTCGGCCAAGCAGGCCGACTTCGCCAACCGGCGTGCCCGGGAACTCCGTATCCAGGACCATGTCCGCGCCCGGGTCTGCAACATGCTCTCCACACCCTTCGAGACCGGTCAGGCCGCGGCCTCGTGGAACAACGAGTCCAGCATGTACGTCGACCTGCAGGACCTCTTCGCGGAACACTCCCGCATCCTCGAGGTCGGCGGCCGCTATGTGACCATCACCGGCTGCTGGAACCCCCGTTACGGCCAGCCTTCGAAGTGGGTCTCACAGATCAACGCGCACTTCGAGTGCAACATCCACTCGCGCAGGGAGTACCTGCGTGCCATGGCCGACAATCGCCTGGTCCCCCAGTCGGTCATCGATCTCACGCCCGACACCCTGCCCTACTGGGAGCTGCGGGCAACGTCTTCGCTGGTCACGGGAATCGAGGACGCGTTCATCAACTCGTACAAGGACGGCTCCTTCCAGTACCTCCTCATCGCCGCCGACCGAGTCTGAATCTCTGCTACGCGGGGGCCTGTGCTTCAGGGAACAGGCCCCCGCGTGCAAGGCCGACGAACGGCAGCGGCGCGCCCGAGAGGGTTGATCGTCACCGACACCCTCGGTCTATTACTGGCCGTGCACGTGGTCGCGGCGAGCGTCCAGGAGCGCGACGGCGGCCGTGGATCGCCGGTGTGGACCGATTCGGCCACCCGCACGTCAGAAGATATGGACAGATCAGCGCTCTGCCGAACGTTTCGTCGACTGGACCGCCACGATGCTCGGCCGCGAGCTGGAGATCGTCCGCGAAGACCCCGGTCAGCTGGGCTTGCAGATGCCACCGAAGCGGTGGGCAGTCGAGCGCACATTTTCCCTCGATCACCGCCCACCATCGCCTCGCCCGCTCCGAGACGACAATCCGCTGGGCGATGGCCGGCATCATGGTGCGCCGCCTGGCACGCGGTCGCCGGAGCCCTGTCGGCGGCAGGCCATGCCCGACGCGGGCACTGATCTCAGCATTGGGTATTTCGGAACATTCCTCTGCGCAGAACTACACTCACCGGCATGACTAGTGACGTGATCGCGGCGATGACAACAGAGCAGCGACAGGAACTGGAAGCGCTGGGAGTCAGGGTCCAGTTCCCCGCGAAGCACGTCATCTTCTGGGAGGGGCAGCCCTCCCGTTCCATCCTGATCCTTCAGGAAGGGAATGTCGCGGTAATGCAGGAGGCCGAAGACGGCTCTGAAGTGCTGCTGGCTGTCCGCGGACCTGGCGAGTTGATGGGTGACGAGGGCGCTTTGACGGGTGAGCCACGATCAGCCACCGTCAAAGCGGTCAGCAGCGTCGTAGGCCTGGACGTCACGGCTGAAGAT
The DNA here is from genome assembly GCF_033793965.1 of Streptomyces sp. ME02-8801-2C. NCBI lineage: Bacteria > Bacillati > Actinomycetota > Actinomycetes > Kitasatosporales > Streptomycetaceae > Streptomyces > Streptomyces sp. ME02-8801-2C. The sequence continues at coordinate 632,304 of NZ_JARAXP010000003.1, forward strand.
CTCGTCCAGCTCGTTGACAAGTACCATCTCTGGCCCCAAATGTATCGAAGCGCCATCCTGCGCCGACGCGAGTCGGACGACGAGCGGGCTTCGCTCGCCCGTCTCGACGTCACACACCGTTTCGCACGCATGCTGCTTGGCCTGGTCGTGGAGGCCGGCCAGGAAGTTGACGGGCGCTGGGAGATCGATGTGGCGCTGTCCCAACAGGATCTGGCAAGCCGAGTTGGCGCCTCCCGCGAAGCGGTAGCCCTCGTACTGCGGAATCTCCGTAAGCAAGGGCTGGTCGCTACGGGGCGGCAGGAGATCACCGTGCTTGACCTTGATGGATTGCGCAGACTTGCATCCTCGAGCCAGTAGACACCCACAGATCTCTGTGTACCATTACACAGAAGGGTCGCCGTGCAGCCGCTGGCTGCTGTGTGCTCACTTCATGCCCCCTGCTACTGGGGCACCTTAGGAGTTGGCAAAGGCGCACGGCAGACACTGGGAGGTCGCGGGATGTCGGATGAGTTGGGGCCGTTTCAGGGGGTCTGGGACGCCTGGGTCGAAGCGCAGGACGAGATCAGCCGTAAGCCGATCTCCCACTTCGAGCAAGCAATCCAGATCCAGTTCGACGAGCTCAGGGTTCACCTGGCCGCTGGCGACCGCGAGGCTGCCGCGCGCGAGATGGTGGACGTGGTCAGCATTGCCCTGAACGCCCTGCGCAAGCTGGGGTTCTCGCCCAAGGAAATCGCGGAGATCGCCCGCGCCCGCGCTGAGAACCGGATGGCCGGTCAGGCACACGAAATCTTGGACAAGTACCAGACGGTCCATCAGATCTGAAGCGTCAAAGCATAGTTGCCTACACGGGGGTTGATCGAGGCTGCTACGCACCCGATCCGGCCCAGGACAGGGAAGGTATGGATCGGTGGACGGTGCGGCGATCCTTTTAGTTCTCGCCATCACAGGCGTGCTCTCGGTGGTGCTCTTCGCCTTGAAGGGGCTACTGGACCAGGTCCCCGACGTAATCGATTCCGCCGGACGAGCGCGCGATGCGTGGCGGCGATTTCGCGGCCCCGAAGATTCGGTGGCAGCAGGCGAGGAGCCGCCAGCGGCTTCGTAGGCCAGTCGGCCTGACAACGGCAACCTGCTGTCCGGCGGCGCTCCCTTCAGCACCGCCGCATCTGATGTGACCGCGAAGCTGTGCTCTTGAGCCGCTTGCGCAGCTACCGGCCGTTTGGGGCACCTGCCCGCCCCTTCTCCTCGCCCGGCACGCCGCCGGCCGGGCATCCGCGATCGCAGCGATCTCCCGAGCGGGAGCTTGCGCCATCGCGAGGTGAGGCCCTCAGCGCGCCGGTATTGTCTCGCGCGATCTCGCACTGCCCGTGCCACTGCGGGCGCCTACCGGCTCGTAAGCGCCCGCCGACGCACAACCCAGGCGTGCCCCCCGGGGTGGCACCAGTCAGCTGACTGGGCTGATCGTCCACAGCAGGTTGGTGCTCTGCTGCCACGTCCACTGCTTGGTCACGGCCCCTGCGGCGACCATTCCTCCGCCGTCCAGGACCAGGCCCGTGCTGCGGTTGGCGATGGAGTACTGGCCTTGGCCTCGGTGGACTATCTGCCATTGCTGGGTGTTGCCGCCGTCCCAGGCCTTCTGCCGGGCCGGGTCGCCGTTGGCGGTGGCGCCCCAGCCGTCGGCGACCATGCCGTTGGTGCGGTTGACGAGCCTGTAGTAGCCGTTCCCGAGTTCGATGGCCTGCCACTGGAGATTGGCGTTGTTTACCGAATCCCACTGCTTCAGGTTCGAACCGCTCGCGACATTGCCGCCGCTGTCCAGCACCAGGTGGTTCGTGACGTTGGCCAGGCGGAGGTATTTGTCGGGCCTGAACGTCACCTTCAGCGAGGCGACGACGTCGTTGTTGCCGGTCACCCGGAGGTCCGGCGTGTTCGAGGTGAACGTCCAGGCGGTGCCGGTGAAGTTGTCACCGGAGTAGCCCGTCACCTGGTAGCCGTCGGGCACCAGGAGGGAGGAGATCATGGCAGGTCCCAGGCCTGCGGCGGACAGCTGGGAGGAGGTGTAGCCGCCCAGCTGCAGGACGGCCCGGGCACCGTCGTAGTTGACGTTCTGGAACACCGTCGCCGAGACCCGCACGGGCATGCCCTGCACCTCGACGCACACCACGGAGTCGATGGCGTTCGGCGCGGCGGCTGGGACGGTGACATTGATCTGGTCGGTGACCGTGTACGGGAGCGAGACCGAGGGGTTGTTCAGCAGGTAGACGCGGCTGACCGTGTTGTCGATCGCCGGGATTCGCAACTGCCCGTTCGTGGGCCAGGTGAAGACGTGGGCGAAGAGCTTGCCGTTCTTCTTGGTGACCGTCCCCCAGGCGGGGTCCGCGGCGAACGGGCTGCCGCTGGTGCCGTGAATGCTGTCGCTGTACGTCGACATCCACGAGGCCAGGCCGGTCAGGACGGTCTGGGTTCCCGCGCTGACCGAACCGTCGCCCTTGGGGCCGATGTTCAGCAGGTGGTTGCCGTCCCGGGAGACGACCGTCACGAGCTCCCGAACGATGTCCGTGACCGATCTGTAGGAGTTCTCCTTCGACGCGTCGTAACCCCAGGCGCCGTTCATGGTGGCGCACCGCTCCCAGGGCCGGCCCATCGGCGTGCTGGGCACCCCGAACTCCGCGACCGCGTAGTCTCCCAGGCCGTGGTCCCGCTTGACCCGCTCGTTGACGATGAGGCCGGGCTTGCGGGCGATCAGCCAGTCGTAGAGGTCCTTGCCGTCCGACGTCAGCCACCAGTCCTCCAGGGTGGGGCCGGCGGGCTCGTCGAACCAGTCACCGTCGAACCACAGCAGGGCCGGGTCGTAGCGGTCCAGCAGTTCCTGCAGCTGCGCCTTCAGGTCGGCGATGTAGGCGGTGCGGGCCGTCTGCGAGGACATCGTGGTGAGACCGCCCTCGTGACGGTCCGTCTGGGACGGGTGGTTCCAGTCGAGGATCGAGTAGTACAGGCAGAACTTGATGCCACGGCTCTCGCACTCTGTCTTGAGGTCCATGAGCAGGTCGTTCTGGACGCCGGTGTAGTCGTGCAGGTTGTACGGCTTGGTGCCCGTGGTGTCGGTGAAGCCGGGCACGTTGGAATCCCACATCGCGAAGCCCTCGTGGTGCTTCGCGGTGATCACGAGGTACTTCATGCCGGCGTTCTTGGCCAGTTCGGCGATGGTGGCGGCGTTGAACCGGGTCGGGGCGAAGTTCTGGGTGACCCGGGTCTGGTAGTCCGCCTTGCTCCACTGCTGGTTGTCGAACGCCCACTCGCCCTGGCCGAGGTACGAGTACGACCCGAAGTGGATGAACATCCCGAACCTCGCCTGGTACCACCAGTCCATCTTCGAGGGGACGGTGTACGCCTCGGCGGTGGAGGGCCACAGGACCTGCGGCAGGCCGAAGGCCGCGACTCCTCCGGCAAGGGCGGCGGCCTTCATCACAGAGCGTCTGCTGAGGGAGTCGGAGGACATGGTGCGGCTCCATGTGTCGAGTGTGTCGAGCGGAGGGGTGACAGGACGTCAGGAACGGCATGCCGACGTGGCGGCCGCGCTCCGCGCTGCCCCGAAGAAGACATCGGATGGATTTATAGGAGCACGAGGGTGGCCGCGTCTATAGCTGAGACGAGATTCAAGCAAAACAGCACAGCAAGCTGGCATTTCCAAGGGTCACACCAAGCCTGGAGATCACTTTCACCCTCCGAAAACCCCTACACGTAGGATCTCTTGAGAGTGGATCTTCCGCCTGCCGTACCCGCTGCTCGTTGTGACGCGTCAGCGGATTTTCTGTGATGTGTCATCAGGCACCGTCCGCCCGGGACTGTGAGGATCGATGACCATGACGAGCAGCGAGACGACCATGACCGGCAGCGCGCACGAGCCCTGGGGCGGTGGCCTGGCCTGGGACGACGAACGGGACTTCGCCGACGCTGACCGGGGGTTCATCGCCCGGCTGGAGCCCGGCGTAGTGCGGGCCGCGGACGGCCGGGTCGTGTGGGACGCGGACGCGTACGGATTCCTGGACGGGGAGTGTCCGCCGACCGCGCATCCCTCGCTGTGGCGGCAGAGCGGGCTCGTGGCGCGGCAGGGGCTGTACGAGGTCGTGCCGGGGATCTACCAGGTGCGCGGCCTGGACCTGTCGAACGTGACCTTTGTGGAGGGCGAGCGCGGTGTCGTCGTCATCGACCCGCTGATCAGCGCCGAGGTGGCCGCTGCCGCCCTGGCGCTGTACCGGGAGCACCGCGGCGAGCGGCCCGTGACGGGAGTGATCTACACCCACTCGCATGTCGACCACTTCGGCGGTGTCCGCGGCGTCGTCGATCCGGCCGAGGTCGCGGCCGGGCGGGTGCCGGTCCTCGCCCCGTCCGGGTTCCTGGAGCATGCCGCCGCCGAGAACGTCTTCACCGGAACGGCGATGGCCCGCAGGTCGGGTTACATGTACGGGGCCGCGCTGCCGAAGGGGCCGGCCGGGCAGATCGGCTGCGGGCTCGGGCAGACGACGTCGACCGGCAGCGTCGGCCTGATCGCGCCGACGGTCGACATCACCCGTACCGGGCAGGTGGAGACCGTCGACGGGGTACGGATGGTCTTCCAGCTCACGCCGGGCACGGAGGCTCCGGCGGAGATGAACTTCCACTTCCCCGATCTGGGGGTGCTGTGCGTCGCGGAGAACGCCTGCCACACCCTGCACAACGTGCTCACCCTGCGCGGGGCGCTGGTGCGCGACCCCAGCGCCTGGGCGCGGTATCTGACGGAGACGGTACGGCTGTTCGCCGACGACACCCGCGTTGTCTTCGCCTCCCACCACTGGCCCATCTGGGGCCAGGAGCGCGCGATCCGCTTCCTGGAGGAGCAGCGCGACGCCTACGCCTATCTGCACGACCAGTCCGTCCGGCTGATCAACTCCGGGTACACCGGGGCCGAGATCGCCGAGGAACTGTCCTTCCCGCCCGCGCTCGCCCGTGCGTGGCACGCGCGCGGCTACTACGGCACGCTCAGCCACAACGCCAAGGCCGTCTACCAGCGCTACATGGGCTGGTTCGACGGCAACCCGGCCCACCTGTGGCAGCACCCGCCCACCGAAGCCGCCGTACGGTACGTGGAGTTCATGGGCGGAGCGGACGCGGTGGTCGCCAAGGCGCGCGCGTCGTACGAGGCCGGGGACCTTCGGTGGGTCGCGGAGGTGCTCGCCCATGTCCTGTTCGCCGAACCCGGGCATCACGAGGCTCGCGCCTTGCAGGCCGACACCTTCGAGCGGCTCGGGCACGGCTCCGAGTCCGGGCCGTGGCGCAACTTCTACCTGATGGGCGCCGCCGAGCTGCGCGACGGCATCCTCGGGACGCCGACGCCCAACGCGCCCGATGTCCTGGCCGCACTGACCGCCGAGCAGGTCTTCCAGTCCATGGCCGTACGCATCGACGGGCCTCGCGCGGCCGAGGCCGGACGCCTGCTGCTGCGCTGGGAGTTCACCGACACCGGCGAGGTGTGGACGCTGCTGCTGTCCAACGGGGCGCTCACCCCGATGCGCGGGGACGCCCCGCGCGGCGAGCGGCCCGCCGTGGTACTGCGGCTGGCCCGCACCACCCTGAACGCGGTCCTCGGCGGGGCGACGACCTTCGCCGACGAGATCATGGGCGGGGCCGTGGCACTCGACGGCGACGCCCACGTTCTGATCATGTTCGGCTCCCTGCTGGAGTCACCCGACCCGGACTTCGCCCTCGTCACTCCGTGACACCGGGGTCGGCGTCACGCAGCAGCAGGGCCGCGAGCGCCAGGGCCACATCCCGGGGGTCGGCGAGGTCCAGCCCGGTCAGGTCCTGGATCCGGGCGAGCCGGTTGTCCACGGAGTTGGGGTGCAGGTTGAGCAGGCGGGCGGTGGCCCGGCGGTCCTGACGCTGTTCCAGGTGGGTGCGCAGGGTCTCGACGAGCTCGGGGCGGTCGGCGAGGGGGGCGAGCATGGCGACAATGCGGGCGCTGCCCTCACTCGGGCGGGAGAGGTGGTACTCCAGCAGCACGTCCTCGAGCCGGTGCACTCCGGGCCGCACACCGCAGGCGGCCGCGACCCTGATCACCTCGGAGGTCAGTCGTGCGGCGCGCGGGATGTCGCCGACCGTCGTCGCGACAGCGGCTGCCAGCCGTAGCTCCGGTCCTGCCGTCTCACGCAGCAACTCCCTCAGCCGACCGGGTGGTTCGGTCACTCCCGGTACGACGACATGCCCGCCGTCACCGTCGAGCACGGCGAGCACCTCCGTGCCGAAGGCGCGGTCGAACGCCCCCTGAACGCGCCGAAGCCGTCGCCGGACGGTGACGGGGGAAGGCCGGCCCATGACCCCCGAAGTGCCGAAACGCAGGCACAGGACCAGCACAGATCCGTCCGGCATGGGCGCGCCGATGACCGGCCTGCCGTCCAGCAGGGCCCGGGCGAGCGTGCGGCGCTGCTCGTGGCGTTCGGCGGCGAGGGCGACCTGCTCATCGAGGTAGCTCTCCGCCACGGCGCCCACGACTCGGTCCGCGGCCGTGAACAGCGCCTCGGTCAGCTCGGCCAGGGCCTGTTGCTCGCCGGGACCGGCCACCTCTCGCAGGGCCCGCCACAGTTCCCGTGCGCCCAGGGTGTAGGTGCGCAGCAGAAGGTGGAGCGGCATGCCCTCCTCGGCGCGCTGGGCGGCGCGTTCCTGGAAGTACTCCAGCGAGTCCCACTCGGACGCCTCGGCGGCGCCGCGCAGGAACAGTCGTACGGCGTGCCGAGCCGTCGCGGCGATCTCCACGTCCTTGACGTCACCCGGCAGCTCGGCATAGCCGCTCAGTTGCTCGAACACGCCTCGGGCCATGCGCCGGGCGAGCTCGTTGACCTGCGACTCGCAGCGGGCGGCGAGCGCCGCCGCTGCGGGGGACAGTTGCTGCGGGCGGCCGTCGGACGCCGGTTCGGAGTGTTCGTCATGCGTCATGGCCCACCTCACCGCTGATTGTGATCCGTCACAGTAGTGGGCTCGTACGACTGTGATGCCCAGGGGTGTCCTCATGGGCCTGCGGCCTGCAGGATCGGCGTCACGGCGGTGACACGACTGCGCGAAGGAGCCTCGTCCCCCTATGACACAGCACACCACGGCCTGGCGCACGACCTGGGCCCTGCTCGGCTTCATGCTGGTCAACTTCGCCGACAAGGCCGTGATGGGCCTGGCCGCGCAGCCGATCATGGACGATCTCGGGCTGACCCGCGAGGAGTTCGGCACAGCCTCGGCGGCCTTCTTCGCCCTGTTCAGCGTGTCGGCTCTGGCGATGTCGTACCTGACGCGGAAGGTCCCGACGACCGTGCTGCTGCTCGTCCTGGCACTGCTGTGGGCGGCCGCCCAACTGCCGATGCTGTGGTCGGCGGCCGGATTCGGCACGCTGGTGGCCACCCGTGTACTGCTCGGAGCCGCCGAGGGACCGGCCACACCATTGGCCACCCATCATCTGCACGGCTGGTTCGAGCAGCGCGAGCGCACCCTGCCCACCGCCGTGCTGCTGACCGGCGCCGCCGCCGGGGTGGCTGTCGCCGCGCCCACGCTCACCCTGGTCATCGACCGCTTCGGCTGGCGGTGGGCCTTCGGCGTGGTCGGGCTGTCGGGCCTGGTGTGGGCCGGGTACTGGGCTCTGCGCGGCGCCGAGGGCCCGTACGCGCCGGGCTCGCCGGGCTCGCCGGAGAGCAAAGACGCGGGCACGGTCCTCGTCCCCTACCGGCGCATCCTGCTGTCGGGCACCTGGCTCAGCGCGGCACTCGGCGCGTTCGCCGCGTACTGGATGCTCAGCGCCGGCCTGACCTGGATGCCGGACTATCTGGAGGAGGTCGCCGGTCTGAGCCTGCACCAGGCCGGAACCGTGGTGACCCTCGCGGCACTGGCCAACGGCGTGGTCCTGGTGGGCCACGGACTGCTGGCCCGTCGCAGGACCCGGCCACCACTCGGCGCGGGCACCGGAGCGCTGATGTGCCTGGCCGCCGGCGCGGTGGCCCTGTTCGCCCTCACCGACGCCGTCTGGCTCAAGGTGCTGCTGATGCTCGGCCCCATGGCGCTGGCCAACGTCATCATGACCGTGGCCCAGACCGCCTGCGCCCGGATCACACCCGCACCCCAGCGCGGCGCCGTGCTCGGCGCACTGGCCTTCGTCTACGCCCTCGCCGGAGTGCTGTCACCCCTGACCGTCGGCCGGATCGTCGACACCGCCGCCACCGTGGAAGCCGGGTACCGGGCCGCGTTCCTGGTGACAGCCGCACTGCTCGCCGTCACCGGACTGCTGGCCGTATGGCGGCTGCGCCCCGAACGCGAGGACGGCGGCTGGCGGACGGAAGACCCGACGCGGACCGGCCGTCCTGGACCCTCGACGCGGCTCCAGAGGCCACGAGCGGATCAGGAACGGCCCGCTGAACGACAGCACAACAGACGCCGGCGCCCACCAGGAAACCGCCGCCGCGAGGCGTCATGACCCCGTGGCTGCCGCCTGCCTCCCCTTTGCCGCCGTCAGGACTTGATCGGCTTCACCTTCCTGTCCACGCCGTTCACCCGCACGGTGATGTCCCCTCTCTTCCGCGCCCGGTCTGCGACGATCCTGTAGGACGTGACCTTCCCGTCCCGCCATGCACAGCTGACCTCGTAGCCGCCGCGGGCGCGGAGCCCAGTGAAGGAACCCTTGGCCTTCCAGGCGTCGGGCAGGGCCGGCAGCAGGTGGACGACGTCGTCGTGGCTCTGCAGGAGCATCTCGGTCACGGCGCCGGAGATGCCGAAGTTGCCGTCCATCTGGAAGGGCGGGTGGTTGCAGAACAGGTTGGGCAGCGTGTTGTACGTCAGCAGTCCGCGCAGCATGATCTGGGCGCGTTGCCCGTCGCCGAGGCGGGCGAAGAGGGCCGCCCGCCAGGGCCAGGTCCACGAGCGGCGACTGTCACCCGACACCGTCGCGGCCGTGAACGGAACACCTTCCTTCTCGCCGCACCGGGCCTTGAGCGAGACGAGGGCGGCGGCCGCGAAGTCGGGTGTCTTCGGTGTGATCTGGCGACCCGGGTAGACCGCGAAGAGGTGTGAGGTATGGCGATGGATGTCGGTCGGGCTGTCGATGTCCTCCTGCCACTCCTGCAACTGGCCCCACTTGCCGATCTTGTTCGGCGCGAGTCGTTCCTGCATGTCCGCGACCCTGGCGCGGTAGGCGGGATCGGTCCTGAGCACCGCCTCGCAGTCGAGGTAGTTCTGGAACAGGTCCCAGATGATCTGCTGGTCGTACATGACGCCGTCCTCGCGCGGCCCGTGCTCGGGGGACCAGCCGTTCGGCGCGACGAGCAGTCCGTCCTCGCGCTCCTTGAGGTGGTCCTCCCAGAACTCGCAGATCTCCTTGATCATCGGATACGCGACGGTACGGAGGTATTTCTTGTCCTGGGTGAACGCCCAGTGTTCGTAGAGGTGTTGTGCGTACCAGGCGCTCGCGACGGTGTTCCACTCCCACGAATTGCCGCCGAAGATGCTCTGGCTGGTGCGGGCGGTCCAGCCGCGTGTGTCCTTTCCGAAGGCGTTGCGGGTCGCCACGCGGCTGGGCACCGCCACCTGCTTGATGAACTCGACGAGTGCTTCGTGGGACTCCGGCAGGTTCGTCGTCTCGGCGCCCCAGTAGTTCATCTGGATGTTGATGTTGGTGTGGTAGTCGGAGGCCCAGGCCGGTGAGTTGCTGTCGTTCCACAGGCCCTGGAGGTTGGCGGGCAGGCCGCCCGGGCGCGAGGAACTGATCAGCAGGTATCGGCCGTAGTCGAACATCGCCTGTTCGAGGGTCGGGTCCTCCGCACCCGACGCGTAGCGCGCGAGCCGGGAGTCGGTGGGCAGGGCGATGACGGCGTCGTCGGATGTGCCCCAGTCGACGGAGACGCGGTTCATGAGCGCACGTGTCTCTGCGGTGTGCTTCTCGCGCAGTTTCCGGTAGGACTGGGCGCTCGCCTTGTCGAGTGTCCTGGCGATGACCGGTTCGGGATCGGTGCCGCGCCATCCGGCGGCGGCGTCGAGCCTGTAGTCGGTGCGGGCGTCGAGCAGCAGGGTCAGGCTTGTGCAGCCGCTGAACCGGAGGGCCGGTCCGTCGGCGCGGAAGTCGCCGTCGGTGTCCACGACCTGGACGGTGCACGCGTGCTTGAGGCCGTTGCCCATGACTCCGCTGAAGGCGATCCGCCGGGCGTCGGCGTCGACGGCCGTCGGAGCACCCTGTTGTGCGGATGTCAGGGAGATGGCGCCGGAGAGTCCCTTTTCGGTGTCCGACGTGTACCGGAAGACGATGACGTCTGCGGACCGGCTGGCGAAGGCCTCCCGCCGGACGCGCCGCCCCGGCGTCCCGAAGCGGGTGACATGGACGCCCTTTTGGAAGTCCAGGGAGCGCTGGTAGTCGACGAACGTGCGCTGCGTTCGCGTGTCGAACCCCCTGCCTTCCAGTACGACTTCGGCGATCTGGAAACCGGTGGACGCCTCGCCGGGAGTGAACGTGAGCCGGTAGGCGCGGTAGGCGGTGCTGTTGGTGATGCGGAACGTCCGGCTCTCACCGCGGCCGGCGAAGGGCGCGCCGGGGTTCTGCGTGTCGAGCGTCACCCAGGCCTGCCCGTCCTGCGACGCGTCGAGCGTCCATTGGCGTGGGTCGTCCTGCGGACGGTCCGGGGCGGCAGTCAGCGTGTACGAGGTGACGGCGACCGCGCGGGGCAGGTCGGCCTGCCAGACGACGGCGGGTGCGGCGTCGGCGACCCGCCAGACGGTGGCCGGATCGCTGTCCGCCGAGGAGGAGATGTCAGTGGCCCGGGATCCGGCCCCGGCCCGCGATCCCTCGGAGTGCCCGCTCGGCGACGACAGGTACAGCGCGCCGCCGCCGAGGTCGACGCCGGTCAGACCGATCTCGCTCACCTGGAAGTGGCTGACGCCTGCCTTGGGGACGAAGTCGAACCGGTAGAAGCGGTACGACCCGCTGGTGGCGCAGGTGAACTCCTTCGTCTGGAAACGGCTCTCGAAGGGCGCCGCCAAGGTCCGGCTGTCCAGCGCGGTCCAGTCGGCGCCGTCGGCGGAACCGGACAGGGTCCACTCCTGCGGGTCGCGCTGCGGCACATCGTTGGCGCTCGTCAGACGGTAGGAGGCGACCGCGACGGGCTCGGGAAGCTCGACCTGCCATTGCACCCTCGAACCGGGCCCGTCGATGCACCACTTGGTGCTCGCGCTGCCGTCGTACGACATCTCCACGCCCTCCGATCCGGAGGTGCGGTACGGCCCACCGGGAGCGGTGACCTTCGCACGGTCGGCGAACGTGACGACGACGTCGCCGAAGTTCAGGTACGAGCCGAAGCCGGTCATACCGGTGTCGAAGTCACTGTCGGGCTTGCCCGCGAGCGCGTTGTCGTAGTTGTTGACCCCGCCCCACAGACTCTGCTCGTTGAACTGGATGCGCTCCTGGTCGGGGTCGGCGAACAGCATGGCGCCGAGACGGCCGTTGCCGATCGGCAGGGCCTGGGACTGCCAGTCCAGCGCGGGGACCGAGTACTTCAGCGCCTTGCGCGAGAGGGTCGGCCACCGGCCTGCCGCCGACGCGGCCGAAGCGGCCGAAGCGGCGGCGAAGGCCGGCCCCGCAGGGGTGCCGCCGGCCGGCTGAGTGATCAGGGGCGCGAAGGCGAGGGCGCCACCGAACTTCAGGACGCTTCTACGCTGCGGGTGGGACGCATGGGGCACGGCAAGATCTCCCAGCCATGGGTGTCGACACAGGGGAAGTGGAACCTCTTCGAGTCCTCCGAGGAACACGTCATCTTTGCCGCGACATAGATGGGATGTCTATAGGGCTACAGCGTCAACTCACGCAGTTTTTCCCGGAGTAGACGGCAGAGAAGGGAGCGGATCTCTCAATACATCGGATGTTGAGCCATTTTGGCTGACTGGGGGCGCATACTTCAGGCCGAACGGATGGAAGGACGAGGCGTGGACATCTGGCAGGCCGTGGCCATCACGGTGGCCGCCATAGCGGCTGGGGCCCTCAATGCGGTGGTCGGTTCGGGGACTCTCATCACCTTCCCGACCCTGCTCGCCTTCGGATACCCGCCCGTCCTGGCCAACGTGTCGAACAACCTCGGCCTCATCCCCGGCGTCCTGAGTGCCGCCTACGGCTATCGCCGCGAGCTCGAGGGCCAACGGCGCCGTCTGGTCCGCCTCGGTCTCGCCTCGGCCACCGGCGGACTGCTGGGGGCGCTGTTGCTGCTGGAACTCCCGGCCGACGCCTTCGAGTCGGTGGTGCCGCTGCTCATCCTGGCCGCCTGTGTGCTGATCCTTCTCCAGCCCCGCCTCAACCGCCGACTGCGCGAGAAGCCCTCCGACCGAGAGAACGGCGGCCCGGCGGTATGGCTGGGTGTAGCGGCGACGGGCGTCTACGGAGGCTATTTCGGCGCCGCCCAAGGTGTCCTGCTGATAGGCCTGCTCGGCAGCTTCCTGCACGACAGCCTGCGGCGGCTCAACGCCACCAAGACCGTGCTCGCGGCGATCGTCAACAGTGTCGCCGCCCTCGTGTTCCTGACGGCGACCGACATCGACTGGACCGTTGCCGGTCTGATCGCCGTCGGCTCGACACTGGGCGGAGTGCTCGGCGCCCGACTGGGCCGCAGGCTGCCTCCGACCGCGCTGCGCGTCATCATCCTCACCGTCGGCATCACCGCGGCCGTAGCCATGACGGTGCGCTGACTCCCCGTCGGATCGTCTCGTCCACGCGGGATTCGCCGCCGTGACGAGGCTGTGTCGGGATCCGCTGAGGGGCGTCGGAAACACTGACGGCCGAACGCCCCTCCGGCAGGTTCGACTCGGAGTCAGTCGGTCGACATCGTGGCCAGCATGGCGGCCGGGTACCGGCTTCCCGCCGACCCCTGGGGAAGGATCTGCCTGATCTGCTCGAGGTCGGCGTCGGTGAGTTCGACGTCGGCCGCGGCGGCGTTCTCCGCCAGGCGGTCGGCGTTGCGGGTGCCGGGGATCGGGACCACGTCGTCGCCCTGGGCGAGCAGCCAGGCCAGCGCGAGCTGGGCGGCGGTGATGCCCTTGGCCGCGGCGAGCTTCTGGAGCTGCTCGGTGGCGTTCAGGTTGTACGTGAAGTTGTCGCCCTGCCAGCGCTCGTCCCAGCTGCGCATGTCGTCCGCCGAGTACTCGGCGGCGGGCTTGACCACGCCGGTCAGGAAGCCGCGGCCCAGCGGGGAGTACGGCACCAGGCCGATGCCCAGCTCCCGCACGACCGGCAGGATCTTCTCCTCCACTCCCCGTTCGAAGAGCGAGTACTCGGACTGCAGGGCCGTGACCGGGGTGACGGCGTGGGCACGGCGGATGTACTGCGGGCCGACGTTGCTCAGACCGAAGTACTTCACCTTGCCCTCGGCGATCAGCTCGCCGACCACGCCCGCGACCTCGTCGGCCGGCACGTCGGGGTCGGCCGCGTGCTGGTAGAAGAGGTCGATGTAGTCGGTCCGGAGATAGCGCAGGCTGTTCTCGGCGACCTTGCGGATGTTCTCCGGGCGGCTGTCGAAGCCGGCGCCGATCTGCTGCGCGGTCATGTCGAAGCCGAACTTGGTGGCCAGGACCACCTCGTCGCGGAAGCCCCTCACGGCGTTGCCGAGCAGGATCTCGTTGCTGCCGGTGCCGAGGCCGTACAACTCGGCGGTGTCGAAGAAGTCGATGCCGAGTTCATGGGCGCGGCGGATGGTGGCGGTGCTCTCGTCGTCGTTCGAGGAGCCGTAGGCGACGGTCATTCCCATGGTGCCGAGGCCGAGCGCGGAGACGCGCAGGCCCTGGGAGCCGAGGTCGCGGTGCTGCATGAGTTTTCTCCAGACATGAGTGCCAGCCCGGCAGCGATCCAAACCGAACTGTTTGGTTTGAGCCTAGACCTCGGTCGCCATAATTCCAAACCAAACAGTTCGGCCCCTTATCCTGGCCGTATGCCTCGTTCGACCTCGACCGACTCGACCTCCGAGCCCGCCGCTCCGGACAGTGCCGACTCCACCCGTGAGCGGATCGTCGCCGCCGCCACGGACGAGTTCGCCCGCCACGGAATCGCCGGTGCCCGGGTGGACCGCATCGCCAAGCAGGCCAATACCAGCAAGGAACGCGTCTACGCGTACTTCCGAGGCAAGGAGGCGCTCTACGCCCATGTCTCCCTGCGCGAACTGATCCGGGTCGCGGAGGCCACCCGCATGGACCCGGCCGATCTGCCGGGCTACGCGGGTCGCATGTTCGACCACTTCACCGTCACCCGCCCCGACCACCACCGTCTGATCACCTGGGGGCGCCTCGAACTCGCCGACACCGACGCCCCGTCCGGCGCCGAAACCATCCGGGAGACCGTCGCCCGCAAGATCGACCAGTTGCGCGAGGCACAGCGGGCGGGGCAGCTCGCTCCGGAGTGGGACCCGGTCGACGTCCTCGCCCTGGTCAACCAGATCGCCACCACCTGGGCGGCCCAGACCGAGATCGGCGCCGTAGCGGCGGAACAGGCGGCGGATCCGTCCCTCGCCGCTCGCCGCGCCGCCCTGGTCGCCGCCGTCGAACGTCTCTTCCCCCGCGTCACGCGGTGAGGCGACCCGTGCCCGTGACAGCCCCCGCGACAGCGTGCACGCGGCGACGGGCGCCCGGAGGCACGTGCCACGCTCCGCGCGGAAGCCGCGGCGGGCCCCCGAGGGGTGCCGTGAAGGCGGCGGCGCCGGGCCCGCCGTGGCCCGCTTTCACGCCCGTCCAGCCGTCGGACGAGCGCGAGCGAACCGGGATCAACCCGTGGTGCACCACACAGGCGCGGAAGAGCCTGCCGCTTCGAACGGGCGCTCCCAGAACAGCGGGGTCTCCTCGACCGCCACGGGGAACCGGAGCCGCTTCACCGGACGGCCGTCACCACTGACCTGGACGCGGTCCTCGTACGGCCCGTCGAGCGGCAGCCGGATCTCCGGTTCCTCCGCGACGTGGCCCGCGCCGACCAGCATCGCGGCGGTCCGGGCGAGGGAGAGCCGGGAGACGGAGCCCTCACCTGTTGCCACTCTCCGCGTCAGGCCCCGGATCGCGGCTGCGGCGATCTGGTAGCCGGTGGCGAAGTCGAGTGCCTCGACGGGCAGATGACGGGGACGGTCGGCGTCGACCAGCCGGCCGAGCGCGTTGATCGGCGTCCTGTGCTCCGGGTCGGCGAGAGCCCAGGCCGTCGTCGCGTCGGCGAGGCCGCTGCTGTACTGCACCAGGGTGTCGAAGCCTCTGCGGTCCTTCCAGGGGCCCGTCCAGCCGTACGCGTTGAGCGCCACTTCCACCAGGCCGGGCCGTACGGCGGCCCTGACCGCGGGGGCGACCAGGCTGTCCAGTCCGCCGGGGCGGTATCCGTGGACGAGCACGTCCGCCTCAGCCAGGAGTTCGAGGAACCGCTCCCGGCCGTCCGGGGTCCGCACGTCGAGGAGCGCCCACCGCTTGCCCAGCATGATGTCGCTGCCCCGCCCGAAGACCCCGCTGCTCTCGTCCGAGCCGGGACGGTCGAGACGCAGCACCTCGGCGCCGCAGGCCGCCAGGAACCGGGTCCCCATGGGTCCGGAGATGACCCGGGTCAGGTCGAGCACACGGATGCCGGCCAGGGGGCGTCCCGGCGTCGGCTTCCAGGTGTCGTCGCCCGTGTCGCCGCTCTCGATGCGCACGACGGGCTCCGTGGCCACAGCGCGACCCTGGGCGTGGCCGCGCCATTCCTCGACCGAGCGACTGACGGCGACAGCGGCGCCCGCGTCGACCAGGAACCGCTCGATGTCCTCGGCGGGGTGCCTGCGGATCTCCGCCTCGAACGCGGCCGTGTCCTCAGCCGTGCCGAGTGCTCGCGCGATACGTGCACGCAGGGTCGGGAACGTCGCCTGCACGCGCAGCCACCGGTCGTCGGCCGTCTGGAACTCGCACATCCAGGTGTGCGGAACGCCTTGCCGGGCCGACGGATCGAGGGGCTGGGAAGGACCGACCGGCAAATCGAACCAACCGCTGGCGAGGGCTCGGTCCACCCGAACTTCCGGTCCCCCGGCGCCAGTTGTGGCGACGAGTTCGCTGAGGGCCAGTCCGGCGGCGGCGAACGACGCCGCGGCCAGGTCGGTGACCGCGAAGGGGGACCGCAGCGCGCCCTGTCCCTCGAAACGGACACGGTCCAGCGCCTCCTTCTCTCCGCCGAGCGAGTCCCAGATGTCCGCGAGGAGACTCCGCGCGACCGGGAAGTCAGGAACGTTCATGGCGTCGCCCTTCCTGTTGCCGCCGGCGCCGGAAGGTGCAGCGCCTTCGCCTGGAGGAACTCCTCCAGACCATGGACGCCCAGTTCACGGCCGTTGCCGGACTGCTTGTACCCGCCGAAGGGAGCGATCAGGTTCAGTCGGGCGCCGTTGATGTGGACCATCCCGGTGTCCAGACGGCGAGCGAAGGCCACGGCCCTTTCCTCACTGGCCGAGAACACCGCTCCCGACAGGCCGTACAGCGAGTTGTTCGCGATCCGCAGGGCGTCCTCCTCGTCCGCGTACGGCAAGAGGACGATGACCGGGCCGAAGATCTCCTCCCGGGCGATGGTCATGTCCTCGGTGACGTCGGCGAAGACGGTGGGGCGGACGTAGTAGCCGGTGGGCAGGCCGTCCGGCGGTTCGACGCCGCCGGTCACCAGCCGGGCGCCCTGGTCGATGCCCTCGGCGATGTGGGCGCGGACCCGGTCGCGCTGGGCCGCGGAGGCGACCGGGCCGACCTGGGTCCGCTCGTCGGCGGGATCGCCGACCACGGTGCTCTCGGCCGCCTCGCGGGCCACTTCCACGGCACGCTCGTAGGAGTCCCTGTGGACGAGCATCCGGGTCCATGCCGTGCAGGTCTGGCCCGAGTTGCTCAGGACGTTGGCCACGCCCGCGCGGACCGCGGAGTCCAGGTCGGCGTCCGGCAGGATGACGTTGGCGGACTTGCCGCCGAGTTCCAGGGCGACCTTCTTGACGGTGGCCGCCGCGAGTTCGCCGATGCGCTTGCCGGCGCGGGTCGACCCGGTGAACGAGACCATGTCGACGTCCGGGTGGGCGACCAGTGCCTCCCCGACGACGGAGCCGGTGCCGGGCACGAGGTTGAAGACACCCGCGGGGAGACCGGCCGCGTCGAGGACCTCGGTGAGGAGGTAGGCGTCGAGCGGGGTCACCTCGGACGGCTTGAGCACGACGGTGCACCCAGCGGCCAGCGCCGCCGCCACCTTGGCGACGACCTGGTGCAGCGGGTAGTTCCAGGGGGTGATGGCGGCGACGACGCCGACCGGTTCCTTGACGACCAGCGAGGTGGTGACGCGCTCCTCGAACTCGTACGTCTCCAGCAGCCGTACGTACGATTCGGCGACCGCGACGGGCAGTCCCGCCTGGACCCGCTCCGCGAGTCGCCGGGGTGCGCCCATCTCCGCGGTGACGGTGGTGGCGATCTCGTCGGCCCGCTCCACCAGACCTCGGTGGAGCCGGTCCAGGAAGACCCCGCGCTCGGCCGGGGTCGTACGGGACCAGGCGGGCAGTGCCGCGCGGGCGGCGGCGACGGCGGCATCGACGTCCTTGGCCGTGGCGGCCGGCACGGTGGCGACGACCTGTTCGGTGGCCGGGTTGACCACCTCGGTCACCTGGTCGTCGGAAGGGCTGCGCCAGGCGCCGTCGATGTAGATGTGCTGGTGTTCGAGCACGGTGATCAAGCTCTCTTTCTCCGGTGCCACGGCTCAGTGGCGGCCGAACAGCTGCGGGTTGCCCTCGTCGATCCAGACGGACTTGGTCTCGGTGTAGTCGTCGAGCGCGTCTGGGCCGAGTTCGCGGCCGATGCCGGACTGCTTGAACCCGCCGAAGGGCACCGCGTAGTGGACGACGCGGTAGGCGTTGACCCAGACCGTGCCCGCGCGCAGCCGCCTCACCATGCGGTGGGCGCGGCCGACGTCCCGGGTCCACACGGCGGCCGCGAGACCGAAGTCGACGTCGTTGGCGAGCCGCGCCGCGTCGTCCTCGCCGCTGAACCGCACGACACCGGCGACGGGCCCGAAGATCTCCTCCTGGGCGAGCCGCGAGGAGTTGTCGACTCCGGCGAAGACGGTCGGCCGGACGAACAGGCCGCGCGCCAGTTCCGTGGTGGAGGTGTCCCGTACGCCACCCGCCGCCAGCCGGGCACCCTCGGACTGCCCGATGCCGACGTAGTCGAGGACCTTGTCGAACTGGTTGCGGCAGGCGAGCGGGCCCACGTCGGTCGCCGGGTCGAGCGGGTCGCCGAGGACCAGCTTGTCCGCGGCGGCCGACAGGGCGTCGACGAACTCTTCGTACACGGCGTCCTCGACCAGCACCCGGGAGCCGGCCATACAGGTCTGCCCGGTCGCCGCGAAGATGCCGCCCATGACGCCGTGCACGGCGTTGTCGAGGTCGGCGTCGGCGAAGACGATGTTGGGTGACTTCCCGCCCAGTTCCAGGGTGACCCGCCCGACCCGGGGGGCGGCGGCGCTGAGCATGGCCTTGCCCGCCGCCGTGGAGCCGGTGAACGCGATCTTGTCGACGCCGGGGTGTCCGGCCAGCGCGGCGCCGGTCGGCTGCCCGAAGCCGGTCACGACGTTGACGACCCCCTTGGGGAAGCCGGCCCGCTCGCAGAGTTCGGCCAGCCGGAGGGTGGACGTGGGGGTCACCTCGGACGGCTTGATGACGAGGGTGCAGCCAGCCGCGAGCGCTGGGAACAGCTTCCACGACAGCAGGGTCAGGGGTGAGTTCCACGGGGTGATCGCCGCGACGACGCCGACCGGTTCGGGCACGGTGTACGCGGTGAAGCCGGGGTGGGCGGGGAGGGTGGCGCCGTGGTGGTTCTCCGCGAGGCCCGCCACGTAGCGGGCGTGGGCCGCCATCGCGCGCGCACCCGGCAGCATCTCGCTGAGGAGCTTGCCGTTCTCGTGGACCTGGGCGACCGCCAGCTCCTCGGCGTGCTCCTCGACGAGGTCGGCGAGCCTGCGCAGCAGTCCGGCGCGGAGCGAGGCGGGGGTGCGGGACCAGCCGTCCTCGTCGAAGGCCCGGCGGGCCGCGCGTACGGCCCGGTCGACGTCCTCGGCGGTGGCGGCGGGGACGCGGCCCCAGGAACGGTTCTCGTAGGGGTCGACGCAGGAGAAGGTCTCGCCGCCGGAGGCGGGGACCCACTCGCCGTCGATGAGCATCAGGTAGTCGCGGTCCAGCCCGGCCGGAAAGCGCTCCGGGCCCGAGGAGGCCGCCGGGGCCGCCGTCTGGTCTGTCATGTCTCGGTTTCCCATCTGAGTGGTTCAGAGCAGTTGCTTGAGGGGGACCGACATGTCCCGGAGTGCCTCCGGGGCGACCCGCGCACGTGCCGCGACCAGCTTTCTGGCGGCGGTGAAGTCCCGTGGGCTGCCGATCACGTCCGCGGCGCGGACCTGGCCGTCCTTGAGGTAGAAGGCCGCGAAAGAACGTCCGGCCTCGGTGGTGCCGCGCACGACGACGTCGTCATAGCCGGTGGACAGGCCCGTGGTCTGCAGTTTGACGTCGTACTGGTCGGACCAGAACCACGGGACGGCGGTGTACGGCTGTGGGTTCCCGGTCACGGTGGCGGCGGCGGTCCGCGCCTGTTCGGAGGCGTTGGGCACCGACTCCAGCCGTCGGCGTCCGCCGTGCTCGCCACAGGGGTGGCTGGTGCAGTCGCCGATGGCGAGGACGGCGGGATCCTCGGTACGGCAGTGCTCGTCGACGACGATGCCGTTGTCGACGGCGAGGCCCGCCCGCTCGGCGAGTTCGGTGGCGGGGACCAGGCCGATCCCGACGAGGACGATGTCGGTGTCGATCCGCTCGCCGCTCTTCAGCTCCACGGCGGCCACCGAGCCGTCGGGGGCGAAGGCGAAGCCGGTCACCGCGGTGTCGACGCGGATGTCCACGCCCTCCTCGGTGTGCACCCGCTGGTAGAACGCGGAGACCTGAGGCGCGGTCACCCGGGCCAGGACGCGGGGCAGTGCTTCGAGGACCGTCACGTCCAGACCGAGCCGGCGGGCGACCGCGGCCACTTCGAGGCCGACGTAGCCGCCGCCGACGACGGCCAGCCGTGCGCCCGGCACGAAACGGGGCCGCATGGCGGTGACGTCGGCGAGGGTCCTGAGGTAGTGGACGTTGGGCGCGTCGTCGAGTCCGGGGACGGGCAGTCTGCGCGCCCGTCCGCCGGTGGCGAGCACCAGGTGTCCGTACGGCAGCCGCTCGCCGTCGGCGAGGACCACCTGGCGGGCGGCCCGGTCGATCGCGGTGACCCGGGTGCCGGTGCGCAGGTCGATGCCCTGCTGCTCGTACATGGCGGGCGGCCGGATGTACAGGTCCTCGGCTGTGGCCTTGCCGGAGAGGTACGCCTTGGACAGCGGCGGGCGGGCGTACGGGTGTCCGGGTTCCTCGCCGAGGAGGGTCACCGGGCCCTGGTGGCCGGCCATGCGCAGGGCGGCGACGAAGTCCGCGCCGGCCTGACCGGCGCCGACCACGACCACGCGGTCGTTCGCGATGGGTTCTGTCTGCATGATGTGCTCCGACCGGGTGCTACTTCTGGGTCCTGGGGACGTGGACGACGATGCCGTCCAGCGAGGCGTCCAGCGTGATCTGGCAGCACAGTCGGCTGGCGTCGGTGGGTTCCTCGGAGGTCGCCTCCAGCATGTCCTCCTCGTCCTGCGACCGCGCGGGCAGCGCCCCGAGCCACTGCTCGTCGACGAAGACATGGCAGGTGGCACAGGACAGCTCGCCACCGCATTCGGCGACGATTCCCGGGACCAGGCCGGCGGTGGCGGCCTGCATGACGGTGGCTCCGTCGGCGGCTTCGGTCTCCTGCTTGGTTCCGTCCGGGCGGACGAACACGACACGGGGCATGGCGGTCTCCTGAGCGGGGTGTGGGTACGGGGTACGGGGTGCGGGAGGGGGGAGGGCGGGGAGGGTCAGCGGGGGGACGGCGGTCGCGCGGTGCCGGCCACGAGTTCGTCGAGGGCGTCGTCCGTCAGATGCCCGGCGTTCTCGCCGAGCGCCGGGGCGTGTGCCGGGTCGGGCGGGGTGTGGCCGTGCAGGATCAGGGGGAATCCCTTCAGCCACTCCGGGGCGCGCAGTGCCGCTCGGCGCTCGCGGTAGCGGGGGTCGCGTGCGCGGTCCGCGGCACTGTTCACGGGTACGGCCGGGACACCCGCGCGGCGGAGTTCCGCCACGGCCGTGTCCCGGGGGCGCCGGGCAGTCCACTCCGAGATCACGGCATCGACGGTGTCCTGGTGGTTCAGCCACCAGTCCTCCGGCTCATGTCCGGGCAGTGCGGTGATCACCTCGGCCAGCGCCCGCCGATGACCGGCGTTCGTGCAGGCGATCGCCAGCCAGCTGTCGGGCTCCGCTGTGGGGTAGGTGTCGTGCGGAGTGGCGCCGGGTCGGCGGTTGCCGTCCGGTGCGGGCGTACGGCCCGTCCAGACGTACTCGCCGAGCTGGTCGGCCAGGGTCCAGGCGACGGCCTCCCGCTGCGAGATGTCCAGATGGATGCCGCGCCGGCCGCTGGTGACGGCGTCCGCGACCAGGGCGGCGCCGATGAACGACACCACCTGGTCCGGGTAGTTGACGTCGCCACCCGACCACATGGGCCGCTCCCCCGGGTAACCCGTGACGGCCGCGAGCCCGGAGAGCAGATCCAGCGTCGAGCCGAAGGAGCCGTACGCGGCCTCGGGTCCGAAGACGCCCTGGCTCGAGAGGGAGAGATAGACCAGGTCGGGGTTGAGCCGATGGACGGTTTCGTAGTCGATGCCCATCCGGGCCGTCACGCCCACACGGAAGTTCTCCACGAGGACATCGGCCCTGCGGATGAGCTCGTGGGCCGTGGCCCGGCCCGCTGCCGTCTTCAGGTCGAGGCTCAGGCCGCGCTTGCCCGCGTTGTTGGAGGCGAACATCGGGGACGGCGGGGGCGGACCGCCGTCCGCCTGTTCGGCGCTGCCCGGCATCACCCATTTACGGAACGGGTCCGGGCGGCCGTGCGACTCGATCTTGATGACGGTCGCCCCGTAGTCGGCGAGCAGCCGACTGGTGGCCGCCCCGGCGGTGATGGTGCCGAAGTCGAGGACGACCAGGCCGTCCAGGGGCAACGCGGCTGGGGCCGGGAGCGGTGTGCGTACCGGGGCCGGTCGCGGCGGGACGGTGAGGCTGCCGTCGTGTTCGCCCAGCCGGGGTGCCGGCGCCGGGGTCGGGGACACGCCGGGCACGGTCCACGGAAGGCCGACCACGGGAGCGTCCCTGCGCCGACTGCCGGGCGGGAGGACGAAGCCCCGGGCGCGGAGCTGTTCGTCGGCCAGCAGGTCCTCGGCGTCGGCGGCATGGCCGAAGGGCAGTCCGAGGCGCTGGGCCTCGGTGTAGAGCTCCACGGCCTCGCGACTCGCGGCCGCTTCGGCGATCACGCCCCACCATTCCTCGGAGCGGCCGGCGCGCTGCTCGGGGTCGTCGAGGCCGGGTGCGCTCAGGCGCGGATCGCCGAAGAGCTCGACGACAGCCGGCCACTGCTGCGCCTGGAAGATCACTCCGACCCAGCCGTCCTTGGCCCGCACCACGCGCCAGCCGCCCTGTGAGGAGCCCGCGCGCTTCGGGACTCCCCCGCCGAGGTCGTGGAGGACGTCGCTCTTCCAGTCCATGTAGGCGGCGACATCGCTGAGAGCGACCTCGACGAGGTCCCCGCGTCCGGTGCGGTCGCGGTCGCGGAGGGCGAGCATGGCGCCGTACAGGCCGACGAACGCGGCCGAGTGGGCGGCCTGTTCACCGCCGAGGCCGAGCGGACGCCGGTCCGGCTCACCGATCATGGTGGCGAGTCCGCCGTACGCCTCCGCCAGGAGGCTGTCACCCACGCTCTCGGCGTACTCCCCCGTCAGCCCGAAGGCGGTGAGCGAGACGATGACCAGCCGGGGGAACCGTTGCCGAAGGCTGTCGACGTCCAGTCCCTGCGCGGCGGCCGCGGCCGGTGAGAGGTCGGTGATCAGCACGTCGGCGTCGGTCAGCGGGCTTGTCTCGCCGGCCGTGAGCTGCTCGGTCCTCAGTACGGCGCTGCGCTTTCCGGCGCCCAGAGCCGCGAAGGTGAACTCCCTGGCCCGCAACGGCGCCCCGGTGGGTGGCTCGCACAGCAGTACGTCGTGTCCGAGGGCGGCGAGCAGGCGTCCGCACGCCGCTCCCGCGACCGACTCGGTGACCTCGACCACCCGGAAGGTGCGCTGCCCGGACATCAGCCCTGCCCCGGGTTGCGCTCGCCGGCCCGGAACCGGCCCAGGCCCTCGGCCAACGCGGTGCTGCGGGACCGCAGTTCGGCGGCGACCTCATGGCCGTAGGCGATGGCCTCGGTCCACTCGGAGATCTCGCCGGGGATCTTCCACAGGGCCTTCTTCGACCATTCCAGCGCGGTGGCGTCGAAGGAGGCGACACGTTCGGCGAGAGCCGTGACCGCGGTGTCGAGTTCCGTCAGGGGAACGGAGAGATTGACCAGGCCCCACTCGGCCGCGGTGGTGCCGTTCACGCGTTCGGCGGTGAGCACCAGCCAGGCCGCGTGCTTCGGCTGCAGCCGCAGTTGGGCGGCGGGCCCGGCGAGGGTCGGGTAGAGGCCGAAGCCGATCTCCGGCATCCCGATCAGGGCCTCGTCGGCCGCGACGGCCAGATCGGCGACGTTGATCAGGGTCGAACCGCCGCCGAGGGCGGTGCCGTTGACCGCGGCGATGACGACGGCGGGGTGGTCGCGGATCTCCTCCTGTACGGCCGCCCACTCGCTGCGCCGGTCGAGTTCCGCGTCCCCGGTGCTGACATCGCCCTCCTTGAGGTCGACGCCGGCGCAGAAGGCGGGGCCGTTGCCGGTCATGACGATCACCTTGGACCGGCCACGGCACTCGTCGAGGGCGCGCACGATGCCGACGCGTGCGGCACGGTTCATGGCGTTGCGCTTGGCGGGACGGTTGAAGGTGATGCGGGAGACGCCGTTGTCCTGGTGCTCGAGCAGGACGACCTCTTCGGTCGCGGGGGCGGTCATGGGAGCGGTCATGGGGTGACCACCTTGAACTTCGGGATGGCCCGGTCGTCGGAGAGCTGCTCGAAGACGACCTCGAGGGGCATCCCGCACTCCAGGTTCTCGGGCGGGTCGACGAGGGTGGTCATCAGGTACGGCCCTTCCTCCAACCGCACGAAGGCCACCAGGTAGGGCACCTCGTCGGCGAAGGCGGGGAAGTACTTCTGGTGCATGACGATCCAGGACCACAACGTGGCCCTGCCGCCGGCCGCGCGCCACTCGAAGTCCGTGCCGAGGGTCACCGGGTCGACCGGGGCCTCGGGGAAGCGAGGGGTGCCGGATTCGCCGTACTGGAGGCGGAGTTCACCCGCGAGGGTGCCTTCCCAGAAGCCGCGGTTGGCGTCTGTGACCGGCGGGAGCATCTCGAGGAGTTTCTGGTTGTCCATGGGTGGCTCACTCCCCGACCAGGACGTGTGAGGTGACGATGGGTGAGGCGCAGATGTACTGGGCGACGTCGCAGTCCGGCACCTGGCGGGGGCCGGCCTCGCCACGGATCTGGCGTACGGCCTCGACGTGGTGGCCCCAGCCCTGCATGTAGCTCTCGCCGGTGTGCCCGCCGGCCGTGTTGACCGGCATCTCGCCGTCGCGGGCGATACGGTCCGGGCTCGCCCACTTCCAGGCCTCGCCGCGCGGCGCGTGGTCGAAGCCCTCCAGGCTGAACAGGACGGTGGGGGTGAAGTTGTCGTAGATCTGCAGGCAGTCCATGTCCTGCGGGCCGTAGCCCGACTCCGCGTACACCCGGCGGGCGACGTCCTGGGAGGCGGAGTGGAAGAAGTCCGTGCTGGTGTAGAAGTTGCCGACGCTGGCCCGCGCCGCGGTGGCCGCCACCCGTACCGGGCGTTTGGCCAGGTCACGGGCCTTGTCCACGGTGGTGAGGATCAGCGCGACACCGCCGTCGTTGATGATGCAGTAGTCGTAGAGGCGCAACGGGTCGGCGATGTGGCGGGAGCCCAGGTACTGCTCCTCGGTGATCTCCTCGCGCATCACGGCCACCGGGTTCAGGGCGGCGTTACGGCGGTTGTTGATGGCGATCGGGGCGAGGGCGCCGTCGGGCACGCCGTAGTCGTGCATGTATCGGCGGTACATCATGGCGACGTACGCGCCCGGGGAGGTCATGCCGTACATCGCGTCGTAGCGGGTGGTGGGGCTGTCGGTGTAGGCGCCGCCGTAAGTCATCTTCACGGAGCGGCCGTTGTTGCCGTACACGCACGCCACCACGTCGGCCTGGCCGGTCTCGATCAGGGAGACGGCGTGCTGGACGGCGACGCCGCTCATCCGGCCCGATCCCTCAAGGGCGTTGATGACACGGGGAGTCGGGATGCCGAGCACATGGGCGCCGTGCTCGTAGTGGATGCGGGCGGTGAGGAGGCCGTCGACCTCGTCCTTGCGCAGGCCGGCGTCGTCGAGGGCGAGGCGCAGGGCCTCGGCGCCGAGGGCGTAGGCGTCTCGTTGGGCGTCCTTGTTGGCATAGAGGGCGCCGAAGTCGGTCTGGCCGACGCCGACGATCGCAACTTGCCTTCGTTCAGGCATGGTTCGGTCCTGGGTTGTGGTCATCCGAGGGAATGACGGGCTGACGCGAGGGGCCGTGAGGCGCGGGTTTCCGCTGCCCGGCCGCCGATCGCGGGAGGGTGAAGGGTGATGCGGAGAAACGAAATGGGGGTGTGCTCGAGCGCCGACTCTCACGCGTCCAGTGGTCTCACGCGTCCAGTGGCGCGGGCGGCGAAGGAGTGCTGCTCAGCCCTGCGAGAAGGGGCACTTCGACGCGTCGCCGGTGCCGTCGTGGGCGTGGTCGTCCGGGCCGTCCAGGAGGGGAAGTGCCTGGATGTCGGCCATGAGGTCGCGCGCGTGCTCCATGGCGAAGGCGCGGCTGTGCGGGTTGGTGGCGATGACCGCGGTGCCCTTGAGCAGACCGTCGAAGGCTGCCGCGGCCACCTCGGCGGGCTCCTGGGCGAAGGGTTCGATGGCGGCCGCCGCGTGGGGATCGGCGGCGACGAGCGCGCTGATCCGCTCGGTACGGACCCAGCCGGGGGTGAGGAGGGAGACGCCGACGCCGAAGTCCTTCAGGTCGCGGCGCGCGGTGTCGGTGAGGCCGAGCGCGGCGTACTTCGACGTGGTGTACGTGCTCATGGGCATCACATGGGGCGGGACGCCGAGGGAGTGCTCGGAGCCGGTGTTGAGGATGTACGCCGGCCCGCCTCGCGCGGCCGCGTCCTTCAGCAGCGGGGCGAAGGCGTGGACGACGTGGAACATGCCCAGCACGTTCACTTCGAAGGTACGTTTCGCCTGCGCCGGGTCCACGTCCTGAAGCGCACCGGCAACACCGATACCGGCGTTGTTGCACACGACGTTGACCGCGCCGAACCGATCGACAGTGGCCTCAGTCAACTTCTTGACCTGCGAATAGTCCGTGGTGTCGGTCCGCAGCCACTCCGCTGTGGCACCGTCGGCCCGCAGGCTCTCCACCGCCGCGCTCGCGTCCTCGACGTCGGCGATCATCACCCGGGCACCGCGGGCCGCGGCTTCTCGGGCGAGGGCCAGGCCGACGCCGGTGGCGCCGCCGGTCACGACGACGACGGCGTCCGTCAGGGTGCTCATGAGCGGGCCTCCTGCGGGTCGGCCGTGGCGACGGTGACGGTGACGGGCATGGACAGGAGCTTGTTGATGAAGGTGCTCCAGCCGCGTCTGGGCTCGCCGTTCGGGGCGCAGCTGATGCCTCGGCGGTGCATCTCCTCGAAGAGGATCCTGAGTTCGAGCTTGGCGAGGTTCTTGCCGATGCAGTGGTGAGGGCCGTTGCCGAAGGCCATGTGCTCGTTCGCGGTCCGCCGCGGGTCGAAGCGGTGCGGGTCCGTGAAGACCTCCGGGTCACGGTTGGCGGCGGTGAAGAACATCTGGACCAGGTCGCCCTCACGCATCGGCGTGCCGTGGAAGTCGGTGTCCCGGGTCACCGTGCGGGCCATGTTCATGGCCGGGGTGACGAACCGCAGGAACTCGTCGACCAGCCCGTTGAGGTTGCCGACGTCGACGGCCTCGCGGGTGGCGTCGGCGATCCGCGGGTCCTCCAGGATCAGCCGCATCGACTGGGCGATCACCGTGTGCGTCGTCTCGAACCCGGCGACGAGGAGCAGGCTGAGGTAGTGCAGGAACTCGGGATGGCTGATCTCGCCCCGCTCTACGCACTGGGCGAGCACGGTGGCGAAGTCGTCCTGGGGAGCCCGCAGCTTGTCCGTTCGCAGCTGGTCCAGATAGGCGAAGACCTCCGGAAGCAGCGCCATGGTGGACGCGCCGCCGTCGGGCTGCTCCGCGGCGTCGAAGATCGCGAGCGTCCAGTCCACGATGCGCTGACGGTCCTCGTACGGGACTCCCATCACGCGTGCGATGACGCGGGAGGGGATGACGGCCGCCACGTCGTCCACCCAGTTGACGTCGCCGCGGGCGGCGATGTCCTCCAGCACCTCCACGACGATCTCGCGCACCCAGCCGTCGAAGTTGGCGATGACCCGGGGGCCGAAGGACCGGGCGGCGGCCCGGCGCAGCCGGCTGTGCACGGGCGGGTCGTTGTACATGATGTTGTGCCGGAACTCGGTCTCCGACGAGGGAAGACTCGGGAAGAACGGACCCCACCGGGAGCTGAAGAGCTCGGGGTTCCGTTCGACCTCGGCGATGTCCGCGTGCCGGGTGAGGCACCAGAACCCGCCGTTACGGGTGCCCGCCTTCGCGGGCTGCCAGTACAGCCCCGGGAGCTGCCTGACCGCGTCGAACGTCTCATGGGGCACCCGGGAGGCGAAGGTCGCCGGGTCCGACAGGTCCGGTATCGCCGGGGCGACGGTGTCCATACTCATTGCTGCACTTCCTTGTACTCTCGGCCTTTTCGCCGACCCTCGAAGCTTCAGTCGGCGTCCTGCTCCAGCAGAGTCATCGCGACCTTCGCGGACGCCCTGGCCGCGGCGACGTGCCGACGGGCCACCTCCGCCGCGTCGGCGGCGGAACCGCGCCGGATCGCCTCGACGAGATCGGCGTACTCCTGTTTGGTGACGCTCATCCGGCCCGGGGTGGCGGCCGAGACCCGACGCAGGGCGTGGATGCGGCTGTAGAGGCCGCCGAGCAGCTCCGCCAGCATGGGGTTGCGGCAGCCGTCGAGCAGGATCTTGTCGAAACGGTCCAGCACGTCCTTGTTGCCGTCGCCACCCGGGGTCACCTCGTGAGCGACGGAGCCCAGCGCGTCCACCTCCTCCTGAGAGGCCCGCTCGACGAACAGACGCACCGCCAGCGGCTCCAGCTCGGCGCGGATCTCGTAGATCTGCTCGATCTCCTCCTCGCTCGGGATACTCACCCGCAGACCTCGGCTCGGCGACTCCTCGACCAGTCCCTCGGCCTGCAGCCGCCTCAGCGCCTCGCGCACAGACGTACGACTCACGCCGGTCAGCTCGGTGAGCTCCCGCTCGGTGAGTCTGCGGCCAGGCTGCAAGGCGCCGTCCAGGATGGCCGCGCGCAGCGCGTCGACCACCTTGTCCCGTACGAGCTTGTCCTGCTTCACCCGAAGGTCGAGCCCGGCCACGTCACACCTCTGCTTCTTGGGGATGAACTTTGTATGACGGAATACAGAGTGCCGCCGACCGGGTACCGGCGTCAATGGGTCGAAGAGGTCGATGTTCCGCCGCGTCTCAAAACACTCCACCCGCTTTGTCACCACGGTGCCCTTCTGCGACTCTGGCCGACCGATGCGGAAGGTGCGGTTCCGGGAGGTCTCCATGCAGGCATGGCACGTAAGCGTGAGTGGTGAGCCGAGCGATGTGATGCGGCTCGTGGAGGTCGAAAGGCCGGTCCCGGGTGCCGGGCAGGTGCTGCTGAAGGTGCGCGCCGCGAACGTCAACTTCCCCGACGCTCTGCTGTGCCGTGGCCAGTACCAGATCAAGCCACCGTTGCCGTTCACGCCTGGCCTGGAGTTCTGCGGCGAGACCGAGGACGGACGGCGGGTCATCGCCACCCCGGCGCTGCCGCACGGCGCGTTCGCCGAGTACGCGCTCGCCGAGGCCGTCGACGTGTTGCCCGCGCCCGACGCGCTCGACGACGCCGAGGCCGCGGCGCTGCACGTCGGCTATCAGACAGGCTGGTTCGCGCTGCACCGGCGGGCCCGGCTCCGGGCGGGGGAAACCCTGCTGGTCCACGCCGCCGCCGGAGGGGTCGGCAGCGCCGCGGTACAGCTCGGCAAGGCCGCGGGGGCCAGGGTCATCGGCGTCGCGGGCGGGCCGCGGAAGGTCGCCGCAGCGCGGGAACTGGGGTGCGACGTCGTCATCGACCGACTGACAGAGGACGTCGTCGCAGCCGTTCGGGAGGCCACGGGCGGCCAGAGCGCGGACGTGATCTACGACCCGGTAGGCGGCGAGGCGTACGCGCAGTCCACCAAGGTCGTCGCCTTCGAAGGCCGCATCGTGATCGTGGGCTTCGCCGGCGGAACCGTCCCGCGCCCCGCCCTGAACCACGCCCTGGTAAAGAACTACTCCATCCTCGGCCTCTACACCGGCCGCTACCGGACCGAGAACCCCGAACTGGTCCAGCACTGCCACGACCAGCTCACCGAGTTGGCCGCGCGGGGAGCGATCAGGCCGATGGTCAGTGAACGCGTGCCACTGGACGGGGCGGCGGACGCGGTGCAGCGCGTCGCCGACGGCTTGACGGTCGGCCGGTCGGTCGTGCTGACCGGGGATCAGTAGGGTTCAGTCGTGATGGGCGTGACGTCAGTGCTGGGAGGTCGCCGTGTTGTTCGGGTCCCGGACAGGATTCGCTGTGGAGTTCCACGTCGAACACGACCCTCAACTGCTGTGTGTCGACAGCCGACGGGGTTCACCACGCCGTCCGAGGCGTTGCCTTCCGCAGTACCGAGAGTTGGGTGTACGACGACGCCAGTACGGGTACCGCGCCCAGAGCCGAAGCGGCACTCGCACAGTGCGTGTTCCGGGAGTGGGGGGAGTGCACCGACGAGGTGACGGCGTTCGCGTTCTCGCCGCCATCAGGGAGTAATTGAGGTGCCGTACCCGGCTCGTATCCCTACTCTCGGCCCATGCTCCACGAATCCGCCCTGTTGAACGTCATCGATGTGGAAGCCACCTGCTGGGACGGACCGCCGCCGCCCGGGTCGGTCAACGAGATCATCGAGATCGGCCTCACCGTCGTGGACATGACGGCACGGCGCCGGGTGTCCCGGCACCGTGTCCTGGTCCGCCCTTCCCGGTCGGCGGTGAGCGAGTTCTGCACCGAACTGACAGGACTGACCCAAGCCGAGGTGGAACAGGGCGTCACCTTCGCCGAGGCCTGCCGGATCCTCGTCGAGGAGCACGGGGCCGGGGAGCGCCCCTGGGCGAGTTGGGGCGAGTACGACCGTCGGCAGTTCGCCCGGCAGAGCCAGGCCGACGGGGTGGCCTACCCGTTCGGCTACCCGACGGAACGCACCCACACCAACGCCAAGGCCGTGTTCACCACGGCCTACGGGCTGCGCAGGAAACCCGGCATGAGCCACGCCCTGCAGATCGCCGGACTACCGCTCGAGGGACGCCATCACCGGGGCGAGGACGACGCGTGGAACATCGCCGCACTCGTCCTCGATCTGCTGGACCGCGGGGCATGGCCGCTCGCGGCCACCGTCGTATAGAGAGTGTTGCGTATCGTCGGTCACGGCGGACGCCCGGCTGGGCAGCAGGTCCACCCCGCGGCCCAGCCTCGCTTCGTTCGGCTCAACCCCCGCTGGAGGCCGACCACTTCTGGTTAGTGGCGCCCGTGCAGGTCCACAGCTGGACCTTGGACCCGTTCGTCGTGGCCGTGCCGGTCACGTCGAGGCAGAGGCCGGACAGGTCGTTGGTGACGCTGCCGTCCGCGTGGAAGGTCCATTTCTGACTGGCGCCGCCGTTGCAGTCCCAGGTGACGACCTTGGTGCCGTTCGCCGTGCCGTTGCCGAACGCGCCCAGGCACTTGCCCGCGACCTGCAGCTCACGGCTCGCCGAGTACGTGTACTGCTGGTTGGCGCTGCCCGACGTGCAGTCCCAGATGTTCTGCTGGATGCCGTTGGCCGGGTTGCCGGTGTCGTCCAGGCACCGGTTCGAACCCTGGCCGACGATCTGTCCTGCGGCCGTCTGCGCGCCCCGGGTGAAGGTGACCGTGGCGTGGGAGGGCAGCGTGTAGGAGAACGATCCGGCGTTGTTCCACGTGGTGGTGAACGTGGTGGCGGAGGAGTTGTTGTTGTAGGCGACCAGCACCTGGCCGCCGTCGGGGTTCTGGTAGGCCTGCGCCCAGATGCCGCCGCCGTCGCTGTAGCCGATCCGGGTCGCGCCGGGGACGACGAACTTCGAGAACTGGCCGAGCTGGTAGTAGTTGTCGGTGTACGTGGCCTTGCCGGTGGCCTGGTCGACGGTGACCAGGCCGGTGCAGTTGGTGCAGCCGACGCCCATCTTCGGGCCGCCGTTGGTGTCGAGGGCCAGGTTCCACAGCAGGGCGCCGTTGGCCCAGTTGAAGGTGGACTCCAGGGCGAGCTGGGCGGCGTTCATCGGCGCGATGCCGGGGCCGGTGGAGCACTCGCTCTCGTAGAGCCGCTTGTCCGGGTAGGAGTTGTGGATGGTGGTCATCTTGCCGAGGTCGTTCTGGTAGCAGTGCCACGCGGTGCCGTAGATCGCGTCGCGGGCCGCCTGGTTGCCCATCAGCGTGTTGGCGTAGTTGGTGTCCACGTGGTCGGCGTCCCCGGCGAGGATCCTCGTGCCGGAGAGGCCCGCCTGCTGGAGTGCCGGGGCGAGGTTGTCGGCGATGAAGGTCGCCTCGTTGCCCGCGGGCCACAGCATCGCCGAGTACGTGGACGGTGAGATCGTCGGCTCGTTCTGCGGGGTGACGCCCCAGACGTCGACGCCCTTGGCCTTGTACTCCTGGAGGAACTTGACGTAGTACTGCGCGAGCGGGCCGTACATGTCGGAGCGCAGGGTGCCGTTGTTCGTGCCCAGCATCGTGTTCGTGGTCTTCATCCAGGCCGGCGGGCTCCAGTTGTTGGCGAAGAGCTTCATCGACGGGTTGAGCGCCTGGGCCTGCTTGATGATGGGGATGACGTAGGCGTCGTCGTGTGCGGTGGAGAAGTTCGCCAGAGTCGGGTCGGCCACGCCGCCGTTGTCGTCGTAGGAGTAGGTGCCGGGGCTGCCCGCGGGTGTGGCCGTGTAGTCGGAGGAGCCCATCGGTGTCCGCATGAGGGACAGTCCGATGCCGGAGCCGCGGGTGAACAGATCACGCATCACCCGGTCGCGGGTGGTGGCGTTGAGCTTGTTCTGCAGAAGGTACGCGGAGGTGTCGGTGAAGGCGGCGCCGAAGCCGTCGATGGTCTGGAACGACTGGGTGTCGTCCACCTTCAGGTTCACACTGCCCGACGACACCGGCCCGAGGGCGATGCCCGGTTGCGGAGTCAGTGCCTGGCTCAGGTCGGACGTCGTCAGGGTCACACCGATCGTGCTGCTCGCGGCCTGCGCGGGCGCCGCGGCGAGGACCGCCACCCCGCCCGTGACGGCCAGCGTCAGTGCGACGGCCTGAGCGCTCAGTCGGCGCAGCGGTTGTCTCATGGTCATGGAGGTATCCCTGTTCACTTGTTATCGGGGTCGTCTGCCTGCGGCGCGGGCCGGAGTTCGACACCGCGCCGGGTCATGAGGGGGGAGGGATCAGACGGGGCTGATGGTCCACTGCAGGTTGGTGCTGTTGCCCCAGGCCCACATCTTGGTGACGGAGCCCTCGGGCACGTTGCCGCCGCCGTCCAGGAGCTTGCCCGTGGTGCGGTTGACGATGTTGTACTGGCCGTCGCCGCGGTGCGTGATCTTCCACTGCTGGTTGGTGTGGCCGTTCCAGGCCAGCTGCTTGCAGGTGGCGCCGTTGGTGGTGGCGCCCCAGCTGTCGGCGACCATGCCGTTGGTCCGGTTGACCAGCTTGTAGTAGCCGCCTCCGACCTCGACCGCCTGCCACTGGAGGTTGCCGCTGTCGAACCAGTGCCACTGCTTGAGGGCGGATCCGTCGGCGACGTTGCCGCCGCTGTCCAGGGCGAGCCCGTCGGTGTAGTTGATGATCTTGAGGTAGGTCGCGGGGTTGAACTGCACCTTCAGTGAGGTGATCCGGTCGTTCTGGCCGGTGACCCGCAGGTCGGCATTGTCCGCGGTGAAGGTCCACTGGGTGCCGGTGAAGTTGTCGCCGGAGTAGGCGACGATCTGCTGGCCCGGCGCGAGCTTCAGCGAGGAGATGGAGAGCGCGGGCACCCCGTGCAGGTCGAGCTGGTCGGCGGTGTAGTCGCCCAGGCCGAGCGTGGCGGAGGTGCCGCCGTAGTTGACGTCCGTGAAGACCAGGGCGCCGTCGACCGGCCGCAGGGTGGGGATCTGGCCGGAGAAGGTCAGCTTCAGTACGTACATGGGTGCGGAGTACGGCGCCGACGACGGCAGGGTCACCTTGAGCCCGGTGGCGTCCTGGGTGCGGTTGGGGAGGTCGATGTAGGTACCGGCCGTGCTGTCCAGCAGCTTCACCGAGGTCAGCGAGCCCAGGTCGATACGGCTGGAGCTGAGCGTCTTGACGGTCAGTGAGCTGCCGGGGTAGCCGAGCACCGTGGCGTACAGGACGGTGTTCGCCTTGTTGCGGGTGAAGCGGATGTCCTGCGCTGTGCCGGCGCTCGGGTTCATGAAGGTGCCGCCGCCCATCTTGGTCGGCCCTTCCCCGTACGCGGTCCAGGCCCGGGTCGAGTACACCGACTCACCGAAGCGCTTCAGGTAGTCGCCGATGCCCACCAGGATGTCGCGCTGGCCCTGGGGGATGGTGCCGTCGGCCTTGGGCGCGATGTTGAGCAGGACGGTGCCGTTCTTGCTGATCCGGTCGATCATGGCGTGCAGCAGCAACTGGGCCGTGTAGTAGCCGATGCCCTCGGTGTAGCACCAACTGGAGCTGGAGACGCTGTCGTCGGTCAGCCAGTAGGGAGACGTGATGTCGGCGGGGCCGCCGCGCTCGTAGTCGAAGACCTCGCCGTGGCCGTTGAAGGCGTCCTTGTAGGTGGCGATGACCTCGCGGCCCCAGGAGTTGGCCTGGTTGTAGTAGTAGGAGAGGAAGTTCAGCAGCTGCGTCTCGGCGATCTGGTCCAGGTGGACGTCCTGGTAGATGATGTCCGGCTCGGCCAGGTCGATGACCTCCTTGAGCTTGTCGTACCAGAGCTGGTCCTCCGTGGCCTTGTCCAGCTGCCCGTAGAGCTTCTTCAGGCTGGGGTCGGACTGCGCCGGGACGGCCTGGAAGTAGCCGAGGTAGTTGTAGGCGTGGTGCATCGACACGAGCAGCTTGAGGTTCTT
Organism: Streptomyces sp. ME02-8801-2C; assembly: GCF_033793965.1. Classification (NCBI taxonomy): domain Bacteria; kingdom Bacillati; phylum Actinomycetota; class Actinomycetes; order Kitasatosporales; family Streptomycetaceae; genus Streptomyces; species Streptomyces sp. ME02-8801-2C. The sequence goes on from NZ_JARAXP010000003.1 coordinate 666,704, forward strand.
CGCGCGGACGGCGTCGGTGAACAGTTTCAGCAGGTTGAGCTGTGGGCCCTTGTCGACCGAGTTCCACTCGTTGACCTGGCTGTCCCACATGGAGAAACCGTCATGGTGCTCGGCGACCGGCCCGGCGAACCGCGCCCCGGCGTCCACGAACAGCTGCGCCCACTCGTCGGGGTCGAAGTTGCCGCCGGCCGACTTCAGCCTGGGCGCGAACTGGGTGAAGTTGCCCGCCTTGTCGTTCGCCCCGTCGATGAAGTTGTGGTACGGCCACGCGGACGGGGTGCCGTAGGTGGCGACGTGGTGCTTGTTGACCCCGCTGTTGTTGAAGTACATGTTGCGCGGGTACCACTCGCTGTCGTATGCGGGAACGCTGAAGACACCCCAGTGGAAGTAGATGCCGAACTTGGCGTCCTGGAACCACTCGGGAGCCGCCGGGTGCTGGTTCACCGAGGCCCACGTGGGCGTGTAGGTGGCCGGTGCCGCGAGGGCGCGGCCGGAGCCGAAGACGCCGCCCGCGACCGCGGCCGCCGCGACGGCGGTGGTGCCGGCCAGAAACTGCCGTCTGTTGATCGCTCTCGACATGACGAGACCTCCAGGGCAACTGATGTGCCGAACGGTTGACGGGAGAGAGCGCGAGAGCGAGGGCTTCGACGCCTACCGACCTCCGATTGCTGGGATGTTTCCCGAGCTGCGAGGACGTTACGGCGACATGACAGGAAATGACAAGAGTCCTTTCGTCGCGATTCTTCCGGCAGGGGACTCGAGAGCCCGGGAAAGGGACGCGGCCCCGCCCGGACCGGTGACGACGCCAGCCCGTTGAACTCCGCTTTCTCTAGTTACCCGTACGTAGCAGGGGTGTTAGCGATAACCGGAGATTCCGCAACGCGGATTTCGGGTGCCTCACCCACGTCTTCCATGACTCGCCGGAGAGTCGCGTCTCGTGGCTCTGGGGCACCCTTCGGACACCTGACATACGTCGTCGACAGTGGACAGGGGCAAGCGTGAGCCCACCTCATACATCCCAGCAATGAGTTGCCAGCTCGACCGATGCCGTCTACAGTCACCGCAGCACCAGCCCCGCGATCACTCCGCGACTCGCGCCGACGCCGTGCGGCTCGCGAGGCAACTGGTACCCCTTCGGACGTTCCTTCAGGAGTGCCGTAATGTCGTCCTCCGCGCGCTCGACAGCTCGCCTCGCCGCCTCCGTCGGCGCTCTCCGCAACGACTGCGACGACGCGGGCGCGGCCCGTGTCTGACCGCCCGTGCTACGGCCTCGTCGACGCCCACCACCATGTGTGGAATCTCGACCGGCGGCCCCAGCCCTGGCTGGACGAAACGACACACGGGCCGATCCGCCGGTCCTTCGGCATGACTGACCTGCGGATGACCGCCACCCGGACGATCTCGGGCCGGCGCCTGGAGCGGACCGTGGTCGTCCAGTGTGTGGCGTCCCTGCCCGAGACACGCGAGCTGTTGGCCCTGGCCGAGCGGGACCCGTTGATCGGCGGTGTCGTCGGCTGGGTGGACCTGACCTCGCTGGCCATCGGCGACATGCTCGACACACTGCGCGCCGGGCCCGGCGGCTCCTGTCTGCGCGCCGTGCGCCACATCGTCCAGGGCGAGCCCGACCCCGGCTGGCTGCAACGGCCCGTCGTGGAATCGGGGTTGCGCACAGTACGTGACCAGGGCCTCGGCTACGACGTGTTGATCAGCGCCCACCAACTGCCCCAGGCGATCAGGCTCGCCGAGCGCGTTCCCGGCCTGCCGCTGGTCCTCGACCACGCGGGCAAGCCGCCCATCGCCGACGGCGACCTCACCGACTGGGAGCGGCAGATCCGTCTGCTGGCCGGCCACCCGCAGGTCCGGTGCAAGATGTCGGGGCTGGTCACCGAGGCCGACCATGAGAAGTGGGAGATCGGGGACATCCGGCCTGTGTGGGACGTCCTGCTCTCCGCGTTCGGCCCGAAGCGGCTCATGTTCGGCTCCGACTGGCCGGTCTGCCGACTCGCCGGCGGTTGGAACGCCTGGGCGGCCACCGTCGAGGAGTTGCTGCACGACTGCTCCGGGACGGAGACCCGGGCGATCCTCGCCGACACGGCGACCGAGTTCTACCGACTGAGTCCCCGGTGACGACACGGCCCGGGGCGAGACGCGCCCGCTCGTCGGTCTCCAGGGCGCCGGGTTCCGGCCGCCTACGGCGGGTGCCGGGGCACCCCGGCCGACCCCGTCGCCGGACCTGCTCGGGCCGCCGTGCGTGAACGGCCCACCACGGCACACACGGCTCCCTACGCCTTCACCCGCGCCAAGGTCTTCGAGAACGAGTCCCTGCCGCGCCGACATGACGCTCACCTCAAGTCCGGTGACTGGATCCATCACGCTCCTTCTGGCGACGGGAGGTGGGAATCGGCCCGGGGGGCAGCCCGAAGCGAGGCCCGTTCGAAAGGGACTGGCGAGCCGGCTGTCGCTGCGGTCCCGTCCCGGGTGTGCCCTCGCCGCTCTCCACAAGGACTCGTACGTCCCATGGCCCCAGTCCGAGGGACTCGCCCTCCCCGCAGGGCCGACCGCTGACGACATCCCGGAACTCCCGGGGAAGCCGTACGGGCTCCGGTGTCCAGGACCAGTTGTGCAGGAAGTGGACGCGACGGCCGTCGGGCGCCGTCGCGCTCGTGCGGGTCACGCTCGCGGGCAGGCCGGACCAGGCGTCGAGGGACGACGGACACGCCCACGCCAGCAGCGCCTGGGCCAGATTCTCGTCGGGCACGGTGCCGACGCAGGTGATGCGCCCCTCACCGACCCTGCGTGTGGTGATGGCCGGCCACCGGCCCAGATGGGGGTGGTCGTACCGCGCCAGGACGGTGGCGTCGTCCACGACGAGGCTGTCGGCCCATCGGGTGGCCGCGATCGGTTCACCGGTCGCCAGCGCCGCGTGGGCGGCGAGGACGGGCACCGCCTCGTTCAGATTGCCGAACTCCGCGTAGTGCACGCCCGCTGCTGTGGCCAGCCGGGCCGGCATGACGTCGGTGCGGGCGCGGCCCTCCTCGTCGCCGTACCCGGTGCGCGGCCCCAGGACGAGGTGGCCGCCCGCCTCGGCGTAGGCCCCGAGCCAGTCCAGCGTCCGGTCGTCGGTGAGGTACAGGCCGGACACGACCAACACCCGGTGCTGCCGCGCCGTCTGCTCGGGAGGCGTGTCGGCGAGTTCCCGGGCGTGCACGACGCGCGCCTGGAGCCGGGCGTCGAACGCGCCTCGGTGGAAGGGGTCGAACAGGGCGTCGTACGCGTCGGGGTCGGGGCTGCCGTCCGGGTGGGCGAGCGGCGGGTACTTCTCCATCAGCCACTTGGTGGGGCGTGAGTAGACCAGGGTGACGTCCGCGTCCGGGACCAGGTCCACCACCAGGTCTCCCGCCGCCTCCAACTCGGCGCCGATGCGGGCCACTTCCGCGTGGATCCGGCCGGGCCGGCCACTGTGCGGCAGCACACCGCCCCAGTAGGTCTCGCCGCCGAAGTGCAGGGTGCGCCAGTGCCAGTACTCGATCATCCGCGCTCCCCGGGACACGAACGCCCAAGCGGCCTGGCGCAGTTGCCCGTCGTACGGCGGACGGTTCTCGAACGGGCCGCCCACGCCGCCCGCGTTCGTCTCGGTGACGAGGAAGGGCTCCTGGCGGGAGGAGTACATGCGGTCGGCCCTCAGGTACAGCCCGCGCGGGCCCATGGCCTTCCACGGGTGCCGGACGGGGACGTCCGTGCCGGGGAGTGCCAGCGCGTCCTGTGTCTCGTAGTAGGCGTTGCCCGAGGAGACGTCGAGGGCGTCGGTCATCGTGTCGTCGTCGACCGCCGGGCGACCGTAGTCGATGCAGGTGGTGACGAACTGCTCCGGGCGCGCGTACTCCCGCACGATTCCGGCCTGCCAGGCGATGTACTCGTTCACCTGCCGGGCCTGGAACTCCCGCCACGCGATGTCGTACTGAGGCTGTGCGTTGCCGTCGGGCGTCCACAGGTCGGCCCAGGTGGCCAGCCGGTGCGACCAGTAGACCAGGCCCCATGCGCGGTTGAGGTTCTCCACGTCGCCGTACTTCGCCCGTAGATGGTCGACGAAGCGCTGGAACACACCGTGGTTGTACAGGAGTTCGTTGCCCGGTTCGTTGTCGACCTGGAATCCGATGACCGCTGGGTGGCCGGCGTACCGTTCGAGGATTCTGCGGATCACCCGCTCGGCGTGGAAGCGGAAAGCCGGGTGGGTGATGTCGGCCTCCTGCCGGGCGCCCCAGGGGATGCGCCGGCCAGTGCTCCGCTCCCCCGCGATCTCCGGGTACTGCCGGGCGAGCCACGGCGGCACCGCGTAGGTCGGGGTCCCCAGGAGGACGGAGATGCCGCGCTCGTGGGCGCCGTCCAGGACGGGCTGGAGCCAGTCGAGGTCGAAGTGGCCGTTCTCCGGTTCCCAGGTGGACCAGACTGACTCGCCGACCCGGATGACGGTGAAGTGGGCCTCGGCCATCAGATCGAGGTCGTCCTTGAGACGGTCGTACGGCTGGTACTCGTGGTAGTAGGCCGCGCCGAACAGGACGCGGCGCGGCGGCGGGGTCATGACGAACCCTCTCCGTGGTAGCGGAAGTCGGTGAAGTGGACGGTGCCGTGCTCGGCGAACACGCCGGTCACGCGGCCGGTGAAGGGGGACGCCAGTTCGACGGACCAGAAGCGGCCGTCCAGTTCGGCGAGTGTTGTCTCGGTGCCGGACTCGTCCACGACGGCGAGCCTGATCGTGTCGCCCGGCGGGAGCCAGGGCACCTTGTGCGGTTCGGGGATACGGGTCTCGAGCCGCAGGAGCACCTGGTGGCCCGGCACCTCGGTGGTCCAGGTCTGGGTCAGCGAGGGCAGGCTGCCTCGTGCCGTGACCAGGAGGCCGACGCCGGACGGTGCCCGCTCGGCGACCAGCGTGACCGTGTACCGCTCGTCGAAGCGCAGGCCGAGGCCGCCCCTGCCGTCCGCCGGGTCGACGCAGGCGTCGAACACGCTGCTCAGATGGCGTTGACGGCGGCCGACGAAGTCGGGCCTGAAGGTGTCCAGGCCGCCTGAGCCCGCGCTCACGGTCAGGTGACCGGGTCGTGCGTCGAGGGAGGCGACGTCGGCGGGGGCCCGGCCCACCGCCAGCCAGCCGGGGTCGGACAGGGAGGTCGGGTCGGCGAACTCGAAATACTCGTCCAGTGGTTCCGGGCGCGGGTTCACCTCCACGGGCGCCGGGTACGGCCAGTCGTCGACCCACTCCACGCCGGTGACGTACGTTTCCCGTCCCAGGGGCGAGGCCTTGCCGGCCAGGCGTGTGCCGAGCAGCACCAGGACGTCCTCGCCGTGCGGGCCCCGGACCAGGTCGGCGTGGCCGGTGCACTGGACTGAGCGGTCGGTGCCCGAGGCGCACAGCACCGGATTGCCCGGGGCGCCTTCGAACGGCCCCTCGATGCTCGTCCCCCGGGCGACGCTCACCGCGTGGCCGTACCCGGTGCCGCCCTCCGCGATCATCAGGTACCAGTGGTCGCCGCGCCGGAACAGGTGCGGTGCCTCGGGCGCGACCAGTCCCGTGCCGGACCACAGCTCCCGGGGTTCCTCCAGCGCCCGTCCCTCGGCGAGGTCGACCCTGGCCTGGAGGATGCCGCGGTTCTCGACGACCGTCGTCCCGTCCAGGTGCAGGCCGCTGTAGGTGACGTAGGCGGCGCCGGTCTCGTCCCAGGCCAGATCGGGATCGATGCCGAGGATTCCGTCGAGGGTGGTGCCGTCGCTCCAGGGACCGGCCGGGTCGGCGGCTGTGAACACGACGCAGCCGCGTGGACTGGTGGCCACCGTGACGATCACATGGAAGAGGCCGTCGTGGTGACGGATGGTCGGGGCCCACACTCCCCCGGAGTCCGGCACGTTCGCGACGCCGACCTGTTCCTCGCGGGTCGCCACGTTGCCGATGTGTTCCCAGGTGACGAAGTCGGTGCTGCGGTAGACAGGCAGCGCCGGCAGATACTCGAACGACGAGGTGACCAGGTACCAGTTGCCGTCGACGAGGACACAGCTGGGGTCCGGGTTGAAGCCGGGGATCAGCGGGTTCGGCAGCAGCGGTGCGGCCGGGTGCGGGTTCGGAGCTGTCATGGCTGGTCCTGACTTCTCGAGGATGCGAGGGTGCGAGGGTGCGAGGGGCACGGGATCGCCCGGGTGTGTGCGCGGCAACTGGCAGGAGCCCCGGCATGAGCACCCGGGTCAGCGCACGACGACCCGTACCCGGCCCAGGTTGCGCACCCTGGCGAACGGCGTGTGCGCGTCGCCCTCGCGTTGAGCGGTGGCGCGCAGTGCCACGAAGTACGTGCCAGGCTTGTCATAGGTGAAGGCGGCCTGTACCTCCACGGTCTCCCGCGCGGGGCCGCAGGTGCGTGCGGTGAAGGTTCCGGATCCGGTGAAGTCCCATTCGGTGGACACGATCCGGCCGGCCTTCGGGGGCGCCTCGATCCTGGCCCGGAAGACGACCGGCCGTCCGGCGGCGACCTCGATCCGGTCCCGGCCGTGCACCGTGAGGTCGACGACGGGCTGGACACCCAGCCGGGCGCGGGCCCGCGACGGCACGGCGATCTGGCTGTCGCTCATGCGGTAGGAGGTGGTCCGCGCCGGTGGCTTGCCCTGTTCCACCCAGGCGCTCAGGTCGCGGAGCGCGTGCTCCAGGATGCCGTTCCAATCGACCAGCCGGGTCGCGCGTGCCCCCGTGGTGGGACCCTCCAGGTGGTCGGCGCTGTCGTTGTACCAGAGCCGGTAGGTGTCGTCGAAGCGGTCGCCCATGGCCTGCTTCACCTGGGCGCCGTACCAGTCGGCGGGCACGGGGCACGCATCGCAGTCCAGCAGGTTGGCGACCACGATGACCTTGCCGTTCACCTTGCCGGTGTGCGTGCCGCCGTCGCTGGTGCTCTTGGAGATGAGCGGGCCGATCTGTATCGCCCGCTGCGGGTACAGGGGCTGTCCGTCCGGTCCTCGGTACTGGTCGAAGGTGTGGAAACCGGGCCGGGTCGGGACCTGATGCCGGTGGTAGGCGTGGAAGGCGAGGAACCAGCGGTTGTCGGACTGGAACCTGCCACCGGCGGCGAGGGCGTCGAGGACGTTCGCGCTGTTTCCGTCCGCGAGGGTGAACACCTTGGCGGTGACGTCCAGCGAACCTGTCAGCGTGCCGATGTTCGTCGTGCCATCCGCACCGCGGACCGTGAAGTCGAGGGGTGTCCTGATCGGTGTGGACGGCACGCTGTCGAGGAGCAGAGCTGTCGGCACGTTGTCCGCGTCACGGCGCACCTCGGTGATGGTGGCTGTGTGATCGATCCGCGCGGCACGGACCAGGTCGCCGAGGGGTGACCGCTCAGTGCCCAGGTAGCCCGGCTTCGACCAGAAGTCGTCTGCGTACGTGGGATCGATGTTGCGCACGACGGCCACGAACCCCAACAGATTGTCGGGGTCCACCGGCAGTTTGAGTACGTAGGAGTAGTCCTCCCACGTCCGGAGCGGAACACCCATGCTCGACACCTCGCGCAGCATGGCGCGCTCGACGCCGTTGAGCCCGGCGTAGGGATCGCCCGAGCCGCCGGGGGCGACCGCGTCAGCGATGCGGGCGGCCTTCTCCCGCAGCACGAGTCTGGCCAGGGCGCGCACGGTGAAGCTGTTCGGGATGGACACCGGGCTGCCTGGTATGAACGGCACTGCTCCGTCCCACACGCCCACGGTGTTCTCGATGGCGCCGATGGTCTGGTAGGAGCCGCCGCTGCCGCCGTAGAGGTATCCGTAGATCCGCCGGCTGGAACGGTAGTACTTCGCCGCGACCGTCCTGGAGAACTTGGCCGCCGCCGCCTCGACGCGGTAACCGATGCCTCCGTTGGTCTGGACGACGTACCCGCCGCTGGCCGCGCCGAAGGCGACGACGTCGTCGGGGGCCTGCTCGTCCTGGGTGGGGTACACCTTCTGGAAGAACCTCCCCTGCCACTGCTTCTTGGGCGGCAGGTAGATGGTGAACTTCTTGGACGTGCCCTCGAAGTGGCCGGACACCTTGCGGTGCCGGACGGGGGAGGTCAGGTCCTCCTCGCTGTCGATGACGGGCCGGTTGTACGTCGGGTCGTCGCAGTCGGGTGTGATCTGCAAGGGGCCGCCGGGGCCGCTCGCCGCGCACACCGGGCGTGCCTCGGCCGAGGCGGGGGTACTGAGCAGCGGGGTCGCTCCCAGCACGACGGCGGTGCCTGCCGCCGAGGTGCGGACGAAATCACGTCGGGAGGGTCGTCGTACGGTCATGTGCTTCTCCTGGGAGGGGAGGTGCTGCGCTGGTTCGTTGGAGGCTGATGTGGGTTCCGCGCCGTGCGGGGCATGGCGGGTCTCCGGCGGATACCGGGCACCCCCGTCAGTGACAGGACATGCCGGGGAGCCGCCGGTACTCAGGGGTACGCGGGCCGTCGGGCACGGCGGTGTGTCAGCAGGCGTCCGTCGTCTCGGGCACGCCGGTGCCCTCGTCGGTGGCGAGACTCAGCCGCTTCGCCCGGCGGAGGCGTTGTCGCTTCGGGTCCGCGACCGGTGCCGCCATCTGGAGCTTGCGGGTGTAGGGGTGGACCGGCGCCGTCGCGACCTGGGCGGACTCCCCCAGCTCGACGATCCTGCCCCCGTCCAGGACTGCGGTGCGGTCGCTGATGTCGTTGACGACTCCGAGGTCATGGCTGATGAAGATGTACGCGACGCCGGTTTCGTCCTGGATCTTCTTCAGCAGGGTCAGAACCTTGGCCTGGGTGGTGACGTCCAGGGCGCTGGTCGGTTCGTCGCAGATGATGACCGACGGGGCGAGGGCCAGGGCACGGGCGATGGCGACGCGCTGGCGCTGGCCGCCGGAGAACTCGCGCGGGTAGCGCCGGGCGGCGTCGGCGGGGAGGCCGACCGCGTCGAGGAGTTCACGGATCCTGGCCGCTCCGCCCTCGACGCCGGCCGCGTCGAGGGGTTCGACCAGGATGCTGCCCACGGTCATGGCGGGGTTGAGCGACGAGTACGGGTCCTGGAAGACCACCTGGATATCGCTGGCGATCTTCCGCCGGCGGGCGCGCGAGACGTTGCTGATGACCTCGCCGCGGAAGGTGATCTCGCCGCCGCTGACCGGGGTGAGGCCCAGGATCGCGCGGCCGATGGTGGTCTTGCCGGAGCCGGACTCGCCGACCAGGCCCAGGGTTTCACAGGGGGCGATGTCGAAGCTGACACCGTCGATGACCGTCTTGCCACGGCCCCGGCGATCGGCGAAACGGACCACCAGATCCTCGACCCTGAGGAGCGGTGCGGTGTCGGATACGGGCTCGGTCACGGGGTCTCGATCTCCATCAGCTCGACGCGGCGGGAGGCGGAAAGGAGTTCCTTGGTGTACGGCTCGCGCGGCGACTCGAACAGGTCGTCCACTGCGGCCTGTTCGACGATCCGTCCGTCCTTCATGACGCTGACGGTGTCGCACAGGTCGGCGACCACGCCCAGGTTGTGGGTGACAATGATCATGGCGAGGCCGCGTTCGCGCGCCAACTCACGCATCAGTTCCAGGACTTCGGCCTGAACCGTGACGTCGAGCGCGGTGGTCGGCTCATCGGCGACGATCACTTCGGGCTCGGAGGCGATCGCGCCGCAGATCAGAACACGCTGGGCCATACCACCGGAAATCTGGTGCGGATACAGACCCATCACACGCTCGGGATCCTTGATGCCGACCCGCGTGAGCAGGGCGACGATCCGTTCCCGGGCCTCTTCGATCCCGAGGTCGCTGGACGCACGCAGCCAGTACAGGAGTTGGCGGCCGATGGTGAAACAGGGGTCGAGGTTGGACATCGGCTCCTGGGGGACGTACGCGATACGGCGGCCGCGGGCCGCGCGCATCCGGCCTTCGTCGGCGAGCAGGTCCACGCCGTCGAGGTGGACGCTTCCGGCGAGGGTGAGGGCCTCGCGCGGCAGGATGCCGAGCACGGAGAAAACGATCTGGGACTTGCCCGAGCCGGACTCGCCGACCAGGCCGTGGATCTCGCCGCGCCGCACATCCAGGTCGACGCCGTGCACCACCTCGCGGATCTCGTCGCCCTGCGGGTAGGCGATGCGGATGCCGCGCAGGGACAGGAGTGCGTCGTCCGCGGGCTTGCCCACGGCGATCCCCCCGACGGCGAGCGCCGCCCTGCGCTGCCGCGCCGTCACCGGCTTGCTGCGGGCCGATGCCTGCAGGACGTCGCTGAGAGCGTTGCCGAGCAGGATCAGCGCGAGGATGGTGAGGCTGATCAGCAGGGCCGGCCAGACGATCCCCAGCGGGTTGTTGTAGATGTCCTCGAAGGCCTTCTGCAGCACCACACCCCACGAGCCCGCGTTGCTGTCGCCGAGGCCGAGGAAGGTGACACCGGCCTCGATACCGATGCCCGCGGCGAGGACGAAGGAGCTCTGGATGACGATCGGCACCCGCACCGCCCACAGCACATGGCGGCCGACGATGCGCAGGTCGGAGAGGCCGACGACCCGGGCGGCATCCACGTACAGCTCTCCGCGTACGCCGAGGACGACACCGCGCACCAGACGGTAGTAGCCGGGAGCGACCAGGAGGCCGAACACGGCCATCGCGACGGGGATGTCCGGACCGGTCAGGGAGTAGAGGGCGATGAGCAGGACAACGCCGGGCAGCGACATGACGACGTCGGTGGCGAAGCCGGAGACGGTCTCGAAGCGACCCCGGTAGTAGCCCGCGACCAGACCGCTGACCGCCCCGACGGCGAGCGAGACACCGAGGACGATGAGGCTTGCGAGCCCGCTCTGCCGGGTGCCCCAGATGAGGCGGGACAGCACATCGCGCCCGGCCGCGTCACCACCGAGAACGTGCCCCGTGCTGAAGGCGGGGGCGCCCACGGCCTCGAGGTCGGTGTAGGTGGCGCTGTACGGGGCGAGAAGCGGTGCGAAGATCGCCACGAACGCGATGAGGACGACGAAGGTGAGACAGATCGCCGCCTGCGGATTGCGCAACAGCCGTACGAACAGGGAGCGTTCCGCGGAGGCGACGGAGGAAGCCGCGGTGCCGGCGTCGGGCACCGGGACGTCGGGCACGGTCATCGGATCCTCGCCTTCGGGTTCAGGAGCATGGTGGCCAGGTCACCGAGGATGTTGACGACGATCACGATCGCGATGGTGACAAGGACCGTGCCCATCACCATGGGAACGTCGCCGGCCTGGGCGGAGAGGTTGCCGAGCTGGCCCATGCCCGGCAGGGCGAAGATCTGCTCGACGAAGACGGCGCCACCGAGGGTGCCGATGAGCTGCAGGTTGAGCACGGTGAGACCGGGGCCGCCCGCGTTGCGCAGGACGTGGCGGAAGAGCACCCCGCGTTCGGGGACGCCTCGGGCTCGCAGCGTACGGACGTAGTCCCGCCCCAGGTTGTCGAGGAACGCCGCCCGGAACTGGACCGCGGCACTCGCCACGGACCCGATGAGCAGGGCGAGCACCGGCAGCGTCACGGAGGAGATCCACCCGCCGAAGCTGATCTCGGGCGAGGTGTATCCGGTGGCCGGGAAGGCTCTGAAGTGCACGGCGAAGGTGAATACCAGCACGATCGCGATGATGAAGGAGGGAACTGCCGTACCGAGCACCGAGAGGAACTGCACCATCCGGTCCACCCAGCCGCCCCGCACCGCCGCCGCCACGCCGAGGACCACGCTGATGACGGCGGTGAGGACCAGGGTGATCAGAGTGAGGGCGAGGGTGACCGGGACACGGACCTGCAGCGCCCCGGCCACGGACTGACCAGTGAGGTAGGACTGCCCGAAGTCACCGGTGAAGACCCCGCCGAGCCAGTCACCGAACTGCACCAGGAGCGGCCGGTCCAGGCCGAGCTCGACCATCCGACGATGGACGTCGGAGGCGGACGCGCTCATGCCGAGCGTGGCTCTGGCGACGCCCTCTCCGTTGCCGTACATCAGGCAGAAGGTGGAGAAGGTCACCAGCAGGAAGATGCCGGAGGCGCGCGCCAGGTGTCTCAGGAGCAGTGCGGGCATGACAGGGTCCGTTCCTCGTCCTCTTCGGGTTCTGTTCGGCCGCTTCGGGCTGTAACGGGGTGTCGATCACTTGAAGTCGCGCAGGATCGGGTGCGCGTCGTTCGGGTCGGTGGACTCGGGGATCTTGACGCTGTCGGAGTACGCGTAGAAGACCTGCGGGTTGACCAGCGGGACGTACCACGCGTTGTCCAGGACGTACTTGCCGATGGCCTGCTGAGCAGCCTTCGACTCACTGTCGCTGCCGTTGACGATGGTCTTCCAGTACTTCTCGACCGTGGCGTCGGGCTGGTGGGAGACGTTCCAGTAGCCGGCCGGGATGACGCCGATGGAGATGTCCTGGATGGAGTCGGCGTTGGCGCCGACCGTCCACATCGGGGCCGGGTAGTCACCGCTGAGCAGGTTGGTGATGGCGTCGGCGCCGGTGAGGGTCTTGGTCTCCACCTTGATGTTCAGTTCGGCGAGCTGCTGGGTGACGTACGGCAGCAGCACCGTCCACGCCTGGCCCTCCATGGTGGGCAGGGTGAGGGTGAACCCCTTCTCCTGGCCGGCCTCCTTCATCAGCTTCTTGGCTTCGGCAACGTTGTACGGGTACGGGTCACTGCCCTTCACATAGGCCGCGCCCTGCTTGTTGAAGAACTGGTAGGTCGGCGACGCCAGGCCCTTGTAGAGCTTCGAGGCGATGAGTCCACGGTCGAAGACCATGTTCATGGCCTTGCGCACGCGGATGTCCTTGAGGGCCGGGATCTTCTTGCCCTCGTGGTCGGTGAGCATCATCGCGGTGACGCCCGACTCGAGCGCCAGCACGTTGACGTTCGGCGTCTTCTTGGCCTCGTTGTACGTGTCGGCCGTGACGACCGTGCCGTCGATCTGCCCAGTCTTCAGCGCGCTCAGGGCGGCGGTGGCGCTGCTCAGGACGCGCAGTTCAAGGGTCTTGTACGGGTACTTCTTGGCGTCGTAGAAGTCCGGGTTCTTCCGGAGAACGTAGACCGAGCCGGCGGTGGACGCCTTGGCGTCGTAGGTGTACGGGCCCGAGCCGACCGGGGCGGTGTTCCTGCTCTTGGAGGCGAGGTACTTCGCCGAGACCAGCTCGATGGTGCAGATCCGGGTGCTCATCAGGGGCTGGGGGTCGGGCCAGGTGATGGTGACGGTCCGCGGGTCGGGGATGTCGAACTTGATGCCGCCGTAGCGGTCCGAGGCCGTCTTGGCCAGCGGCGTGAAGGATTCCTTCACCGTTTCGGCGGTGACCGGGGTGCCGTCGGAGAACTTCATGCCCGACCGCAGGTGGGCGGTGAAGGACTTCTTGTCGGCGCTGATCTCCCAGCTCGTCGCGGCGGCCGGTGCGAGGCTCCCGTCCTTGTTGCACTCCGTCAGGGTGTCGTAGGCCGCCTCGTACCCCCACGCCTGGTAGTCGGGCGCGGTGGACGGGTCCCAGCCGGTCATGTCGGCGGTCAGGCCGAGGACCAGCTTGTCCTTGCCGGTTCCGCCGGAGCCCGCATCGCCGCCGCCGCTGCTGCTGGACTGACCCGTGCAGGCGGTGAGCAGGAGGGCCGCCGCGGCCAGCGGAGCAACGGTCTTGGTCACGAGAGGAAGTGTGCGTCTCATTGATGACCCCTTAGGGCAAAGTGATGCGAGAAGGGTAGCTGTGGAGGAAGTAGACACCGCACAGCGTGTGCAACGTTTTACGAACGGGACCGTAACTCTGGCAAACTCGAGCGTCAATAGACTGCGCAGGGCGAGAAGTCACGTTTCGGGAACGAGGACGCGCACCCCTGGTGCGCTCCGAACCGGCGCGCACCTCGGGTTTCATGGTGCGCGGACGCGGGGCGGTATGCGGGGAAAAGGCGCCTTGCCGGGGTCTCCAAAACGGCCCTGGGGCTCTCCTGATGGATCTGCGGGGGAGAACGAGCGACGTCCGGTGCGTGCGCTCGGCGTGCCGCGTGAGTACGTGCCGGACGCCGTCACGCCGCGGAGATCCGTCAATTGAGCCCCAGTCGCCGAGGTCGGCGGCGATCCGGGCTTCCAGCTCGGCAGGGAGCCGAAGCTCTCCGGCGGAGCCAGTGCCTGGGCGATGGATGGACGAGGCCGGGCGTCGAGATACGGCCTGACCTTGCCCGCGGCCTCTGCCTCGCCCTGCGGCGTGACCCCGGTGACCACGGCCACCGCGACGATCGCCGGCCGACGCCTGGCCCGGCACCGGCCCCGACGGGAACCTCCACATGGAGCCGGAACCGTCCGTCCTCGCGTCTCCAGGACACGGCCGTCGGCCCGTACGGGGTGTCATGGCCGTTGGCGGTACGGACGGGGCGGCGCACTCGGCGGCGGTTGGACGATGCGCCGGTGGCCGGGCACGGTCGGCTGTCCGAGGCCGGGTCGACCGCGGCGACGCAGGAACGATCCCAGGCGCTCGAACGGCGTGGGGGCTCGTGCACACTGCGTACACGAGCCTCGAATTCTTCTCGGACCGACTACCGGATCACCTCATGGCTGCCCGCACCGAGTTCGACCGGCTCGTGCCCCGGCAGCCGTACGGTGGCGAGCGTCCCGGCGGGCACGGTGACATGGACTGCCCACCGCTCCCCCGCCCGCCGCCAGGCGGGGCGGACTTCGCCGTGCGGAGTGCGATGCGTGGTGTCGGCCCGGGTGACGCGGTCGTCGCGCAGCGGGCTCACGTCGAACGTTTGCCACCCGGCGGCGGTGGCGGTCAGGCCTCCCACACGCTGCTGGATCCAGGCGGACACGGATCCGAGGAAGAAGTGGTTGCGGGAGCGGGCATCGAGGTCCCACGCCTCCCACAGGGTGTCGCTGCCCGCCTGTCGCCACACGTCCCAGCCGGGCCGGCCAGAGCGCGTCAGGACAGTGACGGCGAGGTCGTCCCGGCCGTGTGCGCTGAGCACCTGCGGTAGTTACTTCACGCCGATGGCCCCGCAGTCGAGGTGCCCGTCCGTGCGCTGCTCCAGGTCCTCGGCGAGAGACCGGAACACCGTCGTGACGTGCTCGGCCGGCACGGCGCCGAAGGCGAGCGGCAGGATGTTCAGGGTCTGCCGGTATCCCACACCGGGCACCGCGTAACAGCCGCTCCCGGTGTCGAAGTAGGCCGCGTGATAGGCCCGGGCGAGGGCGCGCGAGGCGGCCTCGTACGTCGACCGGGCGGGTTCCTCCCCGAGTTCGGCGCTGTTCAGAGCCATCCGGTCGGCGAGGTGCTTGACCATCATGGTCCCGGTCGGCGCCGCCCCCTCGGGGGCGAAGGCATGGCCGGGGGCCAGCCAGTCGGTCCAGCTGTGCAGGGGCCACAGCCATCCGGCACCCTCGGCGATCGCAAGGGCGTGGTCGGCGTACGCGCGCAGTGCGGGGAACTGACGGCTCAGGAGGCGAGGGTCGCCGTACTCCCGAGGTTCCACGGGACGAGCACCGTCGAGGCGCTGGTACGGGCCTGGCGATCCACTGGGCGGTCCAGTGCGGGAGGCTTTGGTCGCGAGGGCTGTGCGGCGCGCGGGTCACGGCTTCCTCAAGGATGTAGGCACAGGATGTGCAACGTTTCACGTTCACGCTAGGAAGACCCCCACACCCGTGTCAACGAAGGCGGTGATACTCCCGGGACGGTTTACCGAAGGCTCCCTGGCGCCTGCTCAGGGCTCCACAGCCTGCGGGGCCGCCACCGTGGAGCGGGACTCGAGCCGTGGCGCGATGACGTAGTGCACGGGCCTCTTGCGGCCCTGGATGCGCTCGAGCAGCAGTCGGGCGCTCACCGATCCGGTCAGCGGCCCCGACTGGTCCACCGTGGTCAAGGAGATCCGCCCGATCCGACTGGGCATGATGTTGTCGTAGCCGACGATCGACACGTCACCGGGGACGGACAGGCCTCGCTCCTCGGCCGCGCGCAGGACGCCCAGCGCGGCGACGTCGGCACCGGCCAGGATCGCGGTCGGCGGTTCGACGCGGGCGAACAGCTCCTGGGCGGCCTGATGTCCGCCTTCCTCGCTGTACGACGTGACGACGACCTCGGGTTCCAGGTCGCGTCGGCGCATCTCCGTCTCGTAACTGCGCCGACGCGCCGTGTGGGAGAGCATGAACGGCTCACGGAACGGGCCGTCGGGCATGGCGGTGTGGGCGATCCGCCGATGGCCGAGCGCGGCCAGATGGTCGACGAGCAGGGCCACGCCCAACCGGTCGTCGTTGATCACGGTGTCGAAGTTCCCCGGGGCTCCGTGCAGGGCGACGGCCACGACCGGGATGCGGACGGCCAGTTCCTCGATCCATGCCAGCTCGAGCCAGGGCGCGACCAGGACCAGACCGTCGACATGGCGGTCCACCAGCGCCTCTATGGCCCTGCGCTGTGTCTCGGGCTCGACGCCGCCCAGCGCGATGATCTCCTGGAAGGGCGTGTCACCCAGTTCCCGGCTCACGCCATGGGCGACTTCCGTGGGGAACGGCGAGGAAAGGTCCGGAAGCACCATGCCCACCGTGAACGTGCTGCCACGCATCGCCCGCGCCCCGGCATGCGGACGATAACCCAGCCGCCCGATCGCCGAGTTGACACGCTCCCGCATCTCCGCGCTCACGCCGTAGGCGTCGCGCACCACCTTGGAGACCGCGGACACGGAGACACCCGCCTCGCGCGCCACATCCTGCATCGTCACTCGCCGAGTGCGGGCCGGTGCCTGGGCCTGTGTGACGGAGCCCCCGCCCCTCGCAGTGCTCATGGGACGCATCCTAAGCGAGTGTTGGCGAACGTTCTACCAGCCGGACCGCGCCACGTCTCCTCGCCCGAACGGCTCCGCTGCGGGTACGCATCGCGGTCCTGTGACGTCGCGTTCCCGTACGGCGCGGGCTGAAATAGGATGCCCCGCATGACCGACGCGCAGCCGGGACGCAAGCAGGCGCTCGCCCGCGCCACGATCAAGGACGTGGCGCGGGAAGCCGGGGTCTCGATCTCGGCCGTCTCCAAGGTTTTGCGCGACGCGTACGGCGTCAGTGCGGAGATGCGCGAGAAGGTCACCGCGGCGATCACTCGCCTCGACTACCGGCCGCACGCCGGGGCGCGGGCCATGCGAGGCAAGTCCTTCACCGTCGGTGTCGTCCTGACCGACCTGTCCTCACCGTTCCAGACCGAGGTCGCCCAGTCGATCAGTTCGGCGCTGGGTGAAGGCCCCTTCCAAGAGATCATCGCGATCGGCGGAACCGAGCCGACGCGGCAGCGCCACTGTGTGGAAGCGCTGGTGGACCGCCAGGTCGACGGGCTCATCCTGATCGCCCCCTGGGTGGAGGTGGACTGGCTGGAACAGCTCGCCGGCCGCATCCCGACGGTCGCGGTGGCCCTGCACGGCGCCCCCGAGAACATGGACACCGTGACCAACGACGACCGTCTCGGCGCCGCGTTCATGGTGGACCACCTGGTGAGACTCGGCCACCGCCGCATCGCGCACACGGCGATGCCCGACGGCCCGTTCCAGGAGCCCTATGTGCTCTCGCACACCGCCCGCCGGCACGGCTATGAGAAGGCCATGCGGCGCCACGGTCTCGAGCCGGACGTCGTCATGACCTCGTACTCGGAAGTCGGTGGCCACGAGGCAGCGACCGAACTCCTTGCGCGACGGCAACCGCCGACCGCGATCTTCGCCGGCGCCGACACAGCGGCCCTCGGAGTGCTGCGGGCCGCGGCGGACAAGGGCCTCAGTGTCCCCGCCGACCTGACGGTCGTCGGCTACGACGACATCTTCGCCGCCCGCATAAGCCGCGTCTCACTGACGACGGTCGACCAGTCCGGCGAGCTCACCGGCTCCGTCAGCGCACAGCTCCTCCTCGAACGCATCGAGGGACGCGGCAAGTCCGTGCACTACGTCGTCGCACCTCGCGTGGTGGCACGCGACACGGCTGCGGCACCATCCGCGTTCTGACGGCCGCACGACGATCGCGCTCCACCGTCCGAGCCCACCCTTCTTGACCCCCGTCAGCAGAGCTGGTGTGGATGCGCGCCATGCTACAAGCGCCGCCTTTGCCGACTGCCCCATCGATCGACGTCCTCCCTCGTCCTTGACACGCCCGAGCAGCGCTCCCTACGCTGCACGCGTAGAACGTTATACGACACCGGCCCGCCACACAGCGCTCAGCACCGCGCGCGGGCGTTCCTGGGCAAGGCCGCGAAGCCTGCTCCAGGCCCGGTCACCGACTGCCTGAAAAGTCTGGAGACTTGCATGGCCGTGGCAGCCGCTCCCCACGCACCCCACTTCGAGCACCTCACCGACCCCTCTCCGCTGCGGGGCATCGGCACGGGCTCACCCCGACTTTCCTGGACGATCCCGCACGCCGACGCGGGTTACCGCCAGACCGCCTACGAGGTGGAGATCTCGCGCGGCGGAAACACCGAGCACCACCGGGTCGACAGCGCCGACCAGGTGCTGGTGCCCTGGCCCGCCGCACCGCTGAGATCCCGTGAGTTCGCCTCGGTCCGCGTACGCGTGGCCCACGACTCCCACTGGAGCGAGTGGAGCGAGCGTTCGGTCGTGGAGGCCGGACTGCTCGACGCCGCCGACTGGTCCGCGTCCTTCGTCAGCCCGGTGGACATCGGCGGCCTGCGCATGCCGGCACCGGTGCTCCACGGGGCCCTGCACGTGCCGGGCGAGGTGCGCAAGGCCCGCCTCTACGCCACCGCGCACGGCCTGTACACCGCCACCCTCAACGGTCACCGCGTCGGCGACCAGGTCCTCGCACCCGGCTGGACCGCGTACGAACACCGGCTGCGCTACCAGACGTACGACGTCACGGACCTGGTGCGCGAGGGTGACAACGAGCTGAACGTGCTGCTGGGCAACGGCTGGTACCGCGGGCGCCTGGGCTTCAACGCCGAACGCGCCCTGTACGGCGACCGGCTCGCCCTGCTGGCGCAGCTCGAGGTCACCACGACCGACGGCCAGGTGCACGTACTCGCCACCGACGGCACCTGGACCGCGCGGGAGAGCGAGGTGCTCGCCGACGACCTCTACGACGGCCAGCGCACCGACCTGCGCCGGCGCGAAGCACGCTGGTACACGACCGCGAGCGCCGTGGAGGTGGTGCCGGGCGACCTCGGACGCCTCGTCGCCCCGGAGGGGCCGCCCGTCCGGGTCGGCTGCCTCCTGCCCGCGGAGAAGGTGTGGACGTCACCCAGTGGCCGCACCCTGGTCGACTTCGGCCAGAACGCGGTGGGTTGGGTGCGGTTGCGCGTGCGCGGTCTGGCCTCCGGCACCGAGGTCGTGGTCCGGCACGCGGAGGTCCTGGAGAACGGTGAACTCGCCACCCTCCCCCTGCGCTCGGCCGAGGCGACCGACAGCTACCTCGTCACCGGCGCCAGCGAGGAGACTCTGGAGCCCTCCCTCACCTTCCACGGCTTCCGGTACGCGGAGGTGTCGGGCGTACCCGGTCTGCGCGCGGAGGACGTGGACGCCGTGGTGATCGGCTCCGATCTGCGCCGCGCGGGCTGGTTCAGCTCCTCCCACGCCCTGTTGGACCGCTTCCACGAGAACGTGGTGTGGAGCATGCGCGGAAACTTCGTCGACATCCCCACGGACTGCCCGCAGCGCGACGAACGGCTCGGCTGGACCGGGGACATCCAGGTGTTCGCACCCACGGCCATGTTCCTGTTCGACAGCGCGGGATTCCTCAGCTCATGGCTCGCGGACCTGGTCGCCGAGCAACAGCCCGACGGGTCGGTGCCGTACGTGGTGCCCGATGTGATCCGGACCCCGTCGCCCGCCGCGACGGCCTGGGGCGACGCCGCCGCACTGGTCCCCTGGACGCTGTATCTGCGTACCGGCGACCGGGGGCTCCTGGAGCGTCAACTGCCCAGCATGCGCGCCTGGGTCGACCATGTGGCAGGTCTGGCCGGCCCCGACCGCCTCTGGTCGGGCGGCTTCCAGTTCGGCGACTGGCTGGACCCGACGGCTCCCGCGGAGGACGCCGCCCGCGCCAAGGCGGACCCGGACGTCGTGGCCACCGCACACCTGGCCCGCTCGGCGGAGGTCGTGGCCGAGGCCGCGCGCGTGCTCGGCCGCACGGCCGAGGCCGACCGGTACGCCGCCCTGGCGGCCGAGGTGCGTACGGCGTTCGCCCACGCGTATGTCACCCGGACCGGCCGGATCCTCTCCGACGCCCCGACGGTGTACGCCCTCGCCGTCCAGTGGGCGCTGCTGCCCGGCGCCGAGCAACGCGAGCACGCCGGGCGGCGGCTGGCGGACCTGGTGCGGGCGAACGCGTTCCGGATCAGCACCGGCTTCGTGGGAACGCCGCTGGTGACCGACGCGCTCGTGGCCACGGGACACGTCGACGTCGCCTACCGCCTGCTGTTGCAGACCCAGTGCCCTTCGTGGCTGTATCCGGTGACGATGGGTGCCACGACGGTCTGGGAGCGCTGGGACAGCATGATGCCCGACGGCAGTGTCAACACCGGTGGGATGACGTCGTTCAACCACTACGCGCTCGGCGCCGTCGCGGACTGGCTCCACCGCACGGTCGCCGGACTGGCGCCCGCCGCGCCCGGTTACCGCGAGATCCTCGTCCAGCCGCGCCCCTCCGCCGACCTGACGTCCGCGTCGGCGCGTCACATCACTCCGTACGGCGAGGCCCATGTCGCCTGGGAGAGGGCCGCGGGAACGTTCCGTCTTACCGTCCGCGTCCCGGTCGGGGCCACCGCGCACGTGCATCTGCCCGGCGCCGACGGGCCCCTGACCGTCGAACACGGTGACCACCGTTGGGACGCGCCCGATCCTGTGGTCGGTGACACAGGGTCCGGCGCCGTGGCCACGGTCCGCGACCTGCTCGACGACGCGGGCATGTGGTCCCAGGTCGTGGCGTCGGCCGTCGACACCGGTGTCGTCCCGGGCGGCGAGCCGGACGTCGCCTCCCGTCTCGCTCCGTACTTCGACTCGCCGGTGGCCGTGCTCCCGAAGGCCCTCGCGCCGCACGAGGTCAACTCCGCGACCAGGGCACTGGAACAGCGGCTGGACTCGATCCTCGGCCTGCGCCCCGCCTGACACCGATCCGCACCACAGGAAGAACACGCACATGTCCAGCAACGATCACCGCGACGTGCGCCTGCCCGCCGGCGAACGCGCCACCCTGCTGCTGCGGGAGCTGACGGTCGAGGAGAAGTGCCACCAACTCGTCTCCGTCATGCCGTGGACCCTGGTCCGCGCCGACGGTTCGGACTCCGACGAGGCCGAACAGTGGCTGCGGAACCCGCCGGGGCATGTCGCGCAGCTCATCACCGACGACCCCGCGAAGCTCGCGCAGTTGGTCGGGAGCATGCAGCGGCAGGCCGTCGAGCGGACCCGGCTCGGGATTCCCCTCCTGTTCCACCAGGAGGCGCTCAGCGGGTTCCTCGCCGGCGGACACATGTCCTTCCCGACCGGTACGGGCCTGGCGGCGGCCTGGAGCCCCGATCTGGTCCAGGAGATGACCGAGCTGATCCGCCGCCAGATGATCCGCACGGGCATGCGGCACGCGCTGTCCCCCGTGATGGACGTGGCGCTCGACCCCCGCTGGGGCCGGGTCCACGAGACCTACGGCGAGGACCCCTACCTGGCCGCCGCCCTCAGTGTCGCCTTCACCCGCGGTCTGCAGGGCGACGACCTGAGCCAGGGCGTCCTCGCCACCGGCAAGCACTTCCTCGGCTACGCCCTGCCGGTCGGCGGCGTCAACACCTCGGCGTACGAAGGGGGCGCGCGGCAGACCAGGGACCTGTTCGCGTACCCCTTCGAGGCCGCGATCCAGCTCGCCGGTCTGCGGTCGGTGATGAACTCCTACGGAGACGTGGACGGCATCCCCGTGGGCGCCTCGCGGGAGGTGCTCACCGACCTGCTGCGCGGGGTCCTCGGCTTCGACGGCTTCGTGTCGTCGGACTACATGACCCTGGACCAGCTGGTCGAGCGCCAGCGGGTGGCGGACACCCCCGCGGAGGCCGCCTGCCTCGCCATCACGGCCGGACTCGACGTCGAGATGCCCAAGCCGTACGGCTACGGCCAGGTGCTCGCCGAGGAGGTCAGGCGGGGCAACGCGGACATCGCCGACGTCGACACCAGCGTGTGGCGGGTGCTGCGGGCCAAGTTCGAGCTCGGGCTGTTCGAGAACCCGTATCCGGCGGAGCGCATCGACGTGGCGGCCGTCGCGGCCGAGGGCACGGAACTGTCGCGGGAGCTGGCCCGGCGGTCGGTGGTCCTCGCGAAGAACGACGGCATCCTCCCCCTGTCCGGCGGGGTGAAGGTCGCCGTGGTCGGTCCGCACGCGGACTCGGCGAAGCTCCAGTTCGCCACCTACACCTACGCGGCTTGGCGGGAGGCGACGGACGCCGTGCTGAGCGGGGAGCTCGGCAACATGCTCGGCTCCGACGACGTCACCGACCCCTGGTACAAGGCTCTCGTGACACCCACCGACCCCGAACAGCTGGTCCACGACCGGTTCGGCGCCCGCTCGATCGCGGAGGAGATCTCCGACTTCGCCGGGCAGGTGCGGACCGAGCAGGGCAGCACGCTGACCCGGTCGCTGGGGGACGACGCGGTCGCACGGGCGGTGAAGGCCGCCCAGGACGCGGACGTGGTGGTGCTCGCCCTGGGCGGTGCGAGTCTGTGGTTCACCGGCGAGCGCACCGAGGGGGAGGCCAGCGACACGGCGGACATCTCGCTGCCGGCCGCGCAGACGCGGCTCGCGGAGGCCGTCGCCGCCACCGGCAAGCCCCTGGTGGTGGTCCTGGTGCAGGGCCGTGCCTACGCGCTGCCCGAGGTGATCCGCGACGCTCCGGCGATCGTCATGGCGTCCTACGCGGGCCCGTTCGGGCCGAAGGCGATCGCCGAGGTCCTCTTCGGCGCGACGAACCCCAGCGGCAAGCTGCCGTACAGCATCCCCCGGCACTCCGGTCAGGTCCCGGTCCACCACCACCAGAAGGCCGGCTCCGGCTACCGCAACCCGCTGCCCCCGAGCGTCGACCGGCACTACCTCGACCTGGAGGCCACGCCGCTCTACCCCTTCGCGCACGGCCTGAGCTACACCGACTTCACTCTCGGCGACCTGTCGCACGACACACAGGCCGACACCGACGGGACGATCCGGATCACCACCACGGTCACCAACACCGGCCCGGTGACGGGTGCCACCGTCGTGCAGCTCTATGTCCGGGTGAACAGCAAGGGCGGTGTCACCCGGCCCGCGCAGCAACTGGCGGGCTTCCAGCGGATCGAGGCGGCGCCGGGCGACTCCCACCGGGTCACCTTCCGCGTCACCGCGTCCCAGTTGGGCCACACCAACGCCGCCCGCGTGTTCGCGGTCGGACCCGCGCAGGTCGACTTCTTCCTCGGCTTCGACTCCGACGACCAGCGGCTCACGGGCTCCCTCGACCTGGTGGGCGAGCCGCTTGAACTCACCAGCGCCCAGCGGGCCTTCCTCTCCGAGACGGTGACCGAACGTGCCTGAGACCTACGACTCCATCCGCCCGGGCCGGCTCTGGCTCGACACCGACGGCAAGCGCATCCAGGCACACGGCGGTTCGCTTCTGTTCGAGTACGGCACCTACTACTGGTACGGCGAGAACAAGGAACACTCCAAGCCGGGCAGTGACGTCTGGACCTGGGGCATCCGCTGCTACTCGTCGACTGACCTCTACAACTGGGAGGACCGCGGTCTGATCATCCCCCCGGTCCTCGACGACCCGTCGTCGCCGCTGCACCCGTCGCAGTTCGTCGACCGGCCGCACATCGTCCGCCACCCGCGCACCGGGAAGTACGTCTGCTGGCTCAAGATCATGGGCAAGGACGGCAGCCAGCGCTCCACGGTCCTCACCGCCGACTCGCTTCTCGGCCCCTACGAGATCGTCCGCACCGGCATCCGGCCGCTCAGCATGGACGCAGGCGACTTCGACCTGGTCGTCGACCCCGTGGACGGCAAGGGCTACTACTACTTCGAGCGCGTGCACAGCGAGCTGGTGTGTGCCGACCTCACCGAGGAGTACACCGACGTCACCGGCTACTACTCGACGCACTTCCCCCACCGGCACCCACCGATGGTGCGCGAGGCGCCCGCGTACTTCCGGCGCGACGGCAGGCACTACCTGATCACCTCCGGTACGTCGGGCTACTTCCCGAACCGCTCCGAGGTCGCGGTGGCGGACACCTACCACGGGCCGTACACGGTGGTCGGGGACCCGCATCCCTCGGATGCGAGCGGCACGTCGTTCCGGTCGCAGATCAGCTCCGTCTTCAGGCATCCGGCGCACCCGGACCTCTACATCGCGATCGCCGACCGATGGCTGCCCCATCTGTCGGAGGAGGAGTCCGACCAGACCGAGGCGTTCCACCGGTACTTCGGCGATAAGGAGCGCGGCGGGGCGGAAGTGTCCCTCCCGCCGCAGGAGTTCGACACGTCGGTGGCCGACCATGTCTGGCTTCCGCTGCGTTTCGACGGGGACATGCCGGTGATCGAGTGGCGGGAAGAGTGGCGGATCGAGGACGTCACGGGACATGGACGTCCGGCCTGAGATCACACCTCGCGCTTATCCCCTTCTGATTAGACTCACACACCCCCTGTCCCGCCCCTCCCCCTCCCCCTCCCCCACAGAAGGATTCATGTCCGGCACCAAGCGCGTTCTGGCCATCGTCACCAGCATCGGCGAGTACGAGACCGTCGGCTACCGCACCGGCCTCTGGCTGGGCGAACTGACCCATTTCTACGATGTCGCCGAAGAGGCCGGCTTCGAGGTCACCATCGCGAGCATCGAAGGCGGCCCCGTTCCGCTCGACCCGGAGAGCCTCGCCCACAACGTCCTCAGCGATCTCGGAACCGACAAGCGGTACACCGACCGCGCGTTCATGAACAAGCTGAAGCAGACCATCTCCGTGTCCGAAGCCGAGGTCGACGACTACGACGCCATCTATCTGACCGGCGGTCACGGCGTGATGTTCGACTTCCACCAGAGCTCGGCCCTGGAAACACTCATCGCGCGGTTCTACGAGACCGGCCGTATCGTCTCGGCCGTCTGCCACGGGCCGTGCGGCCTGCTCGACGTCACACTGAGCAATGGAGAGCCTCTGGTCAGGGGCAAGAACGTGACCGGTTTCTCCTGGCGTGAGGAAGAACTCGCCCAGCGTGCGGACGCCGTCCCCTACAGCCTTGAGGACCGGCTGAAGGAACTGGGGGCGTCCTACAGCACGGCCGAAAAGCCGTTCGACACCTATGTCGTGGAGGACTCCCGACTGATCACCGGTCAGAACCCCGGCAGTGCCAGGGCGGTCGCCGAGGCAGTGGTCCGACAGCTGGCCTGAGCCTGAGAGGCGGCCGCCGGCGAGCGGCCGTCAGCGGGAAGCATGGGTGTGGGGCGACGCGGTGTCATACCGGTCGCCCCACACATGTGTGTACGGGCCCGCTCTGGATGCTCAGTCCTCCACGGCCCGCAGCCGGACCGCGATGTACGGCCGGCCGGGCAGCGGCAGCGTGAACTCCCCTTCGTACGTACCGGGAAGCTCGCTGACCGTCATGTTCCACGTGTCGAGGACGTCGGCCCGGTAGCGGACGCCGGGACGAAGCAGGAAGGTCCGTCGGCGGGGTTGCCCGGTGCCGAAGTAGGCGAGCAGTCGGCGCCCCTCGACGCCACCGAACGGGAAGTCGAAGGGCGACGGCAGCGGTTGGATGCCGGGCAGGTCGGCAGGGAGTTCCTCGAGGACGCCGCGCAGGAACCCCAGGCGTGCCGCGCTCTCGCCCTTGAGGGCGCCGCCCTTCGCCCACCACAGCACGTCGTCGTCGGCCAGCCAGCATTCCCCGTGGGTGACGTATCCACCCCGGACCACGCCCTCCCAGCAGCGGCGGACCAGTTCCTGAGGGGTGAGGTTCCCCCAGCCCTGTTCGATGTCGCCCTCGTAGCCCAGTTCGTCGAGCACCACCGGCTTCCCCCACTGGGAACGCCAGTCCGCCGTTCCCGCCGGGGGCTTCTGGATGCTGCAGTGGGTGACCCACTCGGCGTCGTTGTCCCAGATCTCGATGCAGTCGTGCACGCTGATCAGGTGTCCGTGCGGGTCGTGCGCCCGGATCACGGCCGCGATCCGGTGCCAGTCCTCGGTGTTCTTGGACCACAGCAGGTCGTACTCGTTGGCCAGCGACCACCAGACGTTGGGCAGCGCGGCGAGCCGGGAGACCAGGTAGCGCACATAACGCGCGTCGGCGACCGGGCTCATGTCGGAGAAGCCCCAGCGGTCGTACGCGTGGAAGAGGATGAGGTCGGCCTCGATGTCCAGCTCGCCGAGCTGGACGATCCGCTCCTCCAGGTGCCGGAAGTAGGCGGGGTTCGGCCGGCGGAAGTCCCAGCCGGACTCGGGTGAGCCCTCGAAGGGGTACAGGGGCGGTTCGTTGCTGTTGAAGAGGTACGACTTCGGGAAGACGCACATCCGGATCTTGTTGAAGGGGGAGTCGGCGAGGGTCCGGAGGGTCTGCTCCTCCAGTTCGGCGCCCTGGTGGGTCCAGGCGTACGCGGTGGTCCCGACCGGGAAGTAACGGGTGCCGTCGGCGTGGTGGAAGTGGAATTGTTCGTGCACCCGTACCGGACCGTGGTCGTGCGGACGGGCCGGGCCGCAGGGGAAAGTGCCCTCTACCGAGTCCAGGGAGCGGGCGTTGCTCGCGGTACGGAAGGTCCAGGTTCCCTCCTCGTCCGGCAGGAACCGGATGCGGTAGGTGCCCGCGCCGTCGTAGAAGCCGTGCGCGGTCAGCGTGCGGTCTCCGAGGCGGAACTCCGCCCTGAGTTCGACGTCCGTGAAGGGGTTGCCGTGCTCGGGCCCGTGCAGTTCCAGTTCGAACGGCTGCCACCGCGTCGCGGCTTCCTGTCGCACGCACCGGGCGCTGCCGACGGGGACCTCGGCCGACTCGTAATCGGGAGACGGGACGACGTCGGCCTCGCCGGCCGTGGACGTCGGTTCGACGACCGTCTCGGGGACGGCGGCGAGTTCGGCGTAGAGAGCGGCCTGGGCTTCGGGGTCGGTCCGCAGCCGCTCGATGAAGAACGAGAGCTGCCGCAGCGTTCCGTATCTGAACTGGACCGTCGTCAGCTCGTCGTCGAGGCGGGGCACGTACTTGCGCACCACGGCTTCGGCCTGCTTGTCGCGCAGGACGTCGCCGAGGACGGATTCGGGGCCGTAGGGCATTCCTGATTCCTTGAAAACGTGGAGGTGTACGGAGGAGACGAGGGTGGGACGACCGGTCGACTGCCGGGCCGGGTCAGCCGAGCAGGGCCGTGCGGACGATGCGCTGGACGGCCATGGCGTCGTGCGCGGACTGTGCGGCACGCAGTTCGGGCAGCGGCAGACGGGCCGCCTTGTCCTCCAGCGCGCGCAGGGTGGCGACGGATTCGCGGACGGCGTCCGCCGGGTCCTCGCGGTAGGGGAAGAGGTCCAGTTTCAGCGGCTGGTCCCAGCCGATCTGCCGGACCACGTGCAGGAACTCCAGGGTCTCCACGAGGTGGAGTGCTCCGGCGGTCAGATCGTCGTCCCACTCCCGGTAGTTGTCATCCAGCTCGATGTCGACAAGACGGCCCATGGAGTGGGCGAGCGTGAGGACTTCGGCGGGATTCTCCTTGGCGAAGAGCGAGTGGCCGAAGTCCACGACCAGGCCGACGTTGTCCACGCCCATCTGCTCGATGGCTAGCAGGCTGGTGGCGGCCGTCGACCAGAAAAGACGGTTGCGGGGTTCCTTGAGCTTGTACTCGATGGCGAAGGTGACGTCGGGGAAGTTCCGGGCGACGTCCCGGATCCCCTCGATCGCGTGACGGCGCAGTTCGGCGTAGTCGACCTGGAAGGGGTAGTCGTAACCGTCCTGACCGGGCCAGAACTTCACGTAGCGGGCTCCGAGCCGGGCGGCCACCTCGACCGACTCGTGGGCGAGTTCGACGGCACGTGTGCGGGCGGAGGCGTCGGCGCTGGTGAACGAGCCGCTGCGGAAGCCGCGGTCGTAGATCACCGGCGTGATGTTGACCGCCGACAGACCGTGCGCGGTGAGGGTCTTGGCGACGTCGTCGACGGTCACGTCCCCGTCGAAGGGGTAGTTGAGGTCCAGACCGACCAACTGGCCCGACGCGGCGGCCAGTTCGATGGCCCGCAAGGTCGGCACGGTCGGACCGTAGCCGTCGGTGGCGTAGCGGTCGATGATCCGGCCGAAGGTCCACATGCCGCCGGTGAACGTGCGGCCGACGGGAGCCGTCTCGGGCTTCATGTTCGACCTCCTGAATTTTTATTCACTCTATTTCCTTTCAGCTGACCGGACGCTAGGTCGGCACTCGACCGACTGTCAAGGCTTCCAACAGGGGGTTGACGGTCACGGCAGGCACCCTCCACCATCCGGGTGTAATAGATATCAATCACCGAATGGATATTCACAGATGTTGACCGCTGATCCAGGTGCGGCCGCGGAGTACCGCCGACTACGGCGCTCCCTCACCTTCGAGCGCCCTCACGAGACCGTCGAGCGACTGCGTGCCATGTCCGCCGAGATCCGCCTCATGGTTCTCGACATGATCGACAAGGCGGGGATGGGACACATCGGCGGCGACTTCTCCGTCACCGACATCCTCGCCACGCTCTTCGGAGCTGTCGTCGACGTCGATCCGGAGCGTCCCGACGCACCCGGACGCGACCGGTTCATCCTGAGCAAGGGCCACTCCGCCGCGGCCCTCTACGCCACGCTCGCCCACTGCGGATACTTCCCGCGCTCGGAACTCGCCGGCTTCGCCACCGCCGCGTCCGCGCTGAACGGGCACCCCAACCGCCGCAAGGTGCCCGGTGTCGAGACCAACACCGGCCCGCTCGGCCACGGCCTTCCCGTCGCGGTCGGCTGCGCTCTCGGCGCCCTGCTGCGGGGGGACGACAGCCGGACCGTGGTCGTCCTCGGTGACGGGGAACTGCAGGAGGGCAGCAACTGGGAGGCGGCGATGACCGCCGGACACCAGGAGCTGGCGGGGCTGTACGCCGTCGTCGACCGCAACCGGCTCCAGCAGGGAGCCCGGACGGAGGAGACCGTCGGCCTCGACCCGCTGGCGGAGAAGTGGGCCGCCTTCCGCTGGGAGGTGCGCGAGACGGACGGCCACGACCACGCGGCCCTGCTCGCTGCCTTCGCCCCCTCGACCAGCGGACGGCCCGTCGCCGTCATCGCCCACACCGTCAAGGGCAAGGGCGTCTCCTTCATCGAGGACCGCGCCGAATGGCACCACAAGGTGCCCGACCAGGACCAGGTACGCGCCGCCGTCGAGGAGCTGACCCGATGACCGAGACCACTTCCCCGGCGAGGACGGCCAGCCAGATGACCGACCCGACTGCCGAGACGGCCGACCACCCTCTCGCCGATGCGCCCGCCTACGACTGCCGGCAGGCCTTCGCCGAGGAGCTCATCGCGCTCGCCCGCGAGGACAGGCGTGTGGTCGTCGTGTGCAACGACTCGGTGGGCTCCAGCAACCTCGCCGGATTCCGCGACGAGTTCCCCGACCGCCTGATCAACGTCGGCATCGCGGAGCAGAACATGGTGGGCGTCGGGGCGGGCCTCGCCAACGCCGGCTACGTACCGTTCGTCTCCGCCGCCGGCCCCTTCCTGACCGGCCGCGCGCTGGAGCAGATCAAGGCCGACTGCGCCTACAGCGGGCACAAGGTGATCCTGTGCGGCCAGAGCCCCGGCATGGCGTACGGGGAACTCGGTCCCACGCACCACTCGGTGGAGGACCTGTCCTGGCTCCGCGCGGTCGCCGACCTCACCGTGGTCGTGCCCACCGACCGCGCCCAGACCCGCGCCGCCGTCCGTTGGGCCCACGCCCACGACGGGCCCAGCTATCTCCGGGTGCCCCGCTTCAAGGTGCCCGATGTGACCCCGTCCGGCGCCCCCTTCGCACCGGGGCGCGCGCTGACCCTGCGAGAGGGAAGCGACGTCACCCTCGTGGCCATCGGCACGATGGTCCCGCGCGCGCTGATCGCCGCCGACCGGCTGACCGCCGAGGGCATCTCGGCCCGGGTGCTCAACACCCCCTTCGTCGACCCCCTCGACGAGACCACGATCCTGCGGGCCGCCGCCGAGACCCGGGCCATCGTCACAGCCGAGGAGGCCACCGTCAGCGGCGGCCTCGGCGCGGCCGTGGCCTCGCTCACCGGCCAGCACTCCCCCGTCCCGCTGCGGCTGCTCGGCGTGTCCGGCTTCGCACCGACCGGCAGCCCCGAAGGACTGCTGGAGCACTTCGGACTGACCGCAGGCGCCATGCACCGTGCCGCGCGCGAAGCCCTCGGTCTGCCATCCTCGGCCTCATGACGTCCGCCCCGCTCCTCCTCGCCGTCGACCAGGGGACCTCCGCGACCAAGGCCCTGCTGATCGACGGCGCCGGCTCCGTCGTGGGCTCGGCGTCGGTGCCGATCGGCGCCGCACATCCGCGCCCCGGCTGGGTGGAGCAGTCCGCGGAGGAGATCTGGCGCAGCGTGACACGAGCCGTCGAGGCGTGCCTGGCCGGGCAGGACGGCGCACAGGTGGCCGGCATCGGAGTGTCCAGCCAGCGGGAGTCGTGCCTGCTCTGGGAACGGGCCACCGGGCAGCCGCTCGGGCCGGTCCTCGGCTGGCAGGACCGCCGTACGGCACCCGCCTGCGCCAAGCTGCTCGCCGACGGACTGGGCCCGCTGGTCCGTACGACGACCGGCCTGCCCCTGGACCCGATGTTCAGCGCCCTGAAGGCGCAGTGGCTCCTCGACACGTACGACCCGGACCGCGCCCGGTCCCGGCGCGGCGAGCTGTGCCTGGGCACCGTCGACTCCTGGCTGCTGTGGCAGCTGAGCGGGCGCACCAGCCACATCATCGAGATCGGCAACGCCTCCCGCACCCAGCTCCTCGACGTACGCACCCGGCACTGGGACGAAGGGCTCCTGGACGTCTTCGGCGTACCCCGTGAGGTACTGCCCCGGATCGTGGCCTCGACGGGCCCGTTCCCCGCCGTACGAGGGCTGTCGGCGGTGCCGGACGGCACCCCGGTCGGCGCCGTCCTGGGCGACTCCCATGCCGCCCTCTTCGGCCACGGCGTCTTCGCACCCGGCAGCGTGAAGGTGACGTACGGCACGGGCTCGTCCGTCATGGGCCTGATCGACACCCCGGCACAGGCGGAACACTCACCACTCTGCCTGACCATCGCCTGGGACGACGGCACTCCCTCCTACGCCCTTGAGGGAAACATCCGCTCCTCCGGCGCCACGCTGCGCTGGCTCGCCGGACTGTTCGGCACCGACGAGGGCGACCTCGCCGCGAGGGCGGCGCCTGATGCCGCAGGCGTGCACCTGGTCCCGGCCTTCGGCGGGCTCGGCGCGCCCTGGTGGGACAACGGGGCCGCCGGGCTCGTCTCCGGGCTCACCTTCGCGGCCGGTCTGCCTGAGCTCGCCCGGGCCGCCCTCGAATCGATCGCCTTCCAGGTCGAGGACGTCGTCGCCGGGCTCGACGCTCCGGGCACCCCGGTCGCCACCCTGCTCGCGGACGGTGGCCCCACCGACAACACGACGCTCATGCAACTGCAGGCGGACATCTCCGGGCGCACCCTGCGCCGCCCCCGCGCCCGTGCCATGTCCGCCCTGGGAGCGGCACACCTCGCGGGGTGCTCCCTCGGACTGTCCACCAAGGAGAGCCTGACCGCTACGACGGCTGCGGCGGACGTCTACCGCCCCGAGTGGTCGCCCGGGCGGCGCGCCCACCGTCTGGCTGCCTGGCACGAAGCGGTGTCACGGGCGAGGACGACGTCCACCGCGCCGCCGGGCCCGGCGATATCGACATGACGGCTCCGCCCCGGCGGCCGGAGATCAGTAGGGTGCGGGGTGTGTCCCAGCGTTCTGACCTCACCAGCGGCGAGTCCGTCGACAAAATGCGACTGATCGTGCGCGTGGCCCGCATGTACCACGAGCGCGGCATGCGCCAGGCCGACATCGCCGACGCTCTGGGCCTGTCCCAGGCCGGCGTCTCCCGGCTGCTCCGCTCCGCGGCGGACCAGGGCGTGGTCCGGACCGTCGTCGTCTCGCCGCCCGGCATCCACAGCGACGTGGAGGACGCCCTCGCCCAGCGCTACCACCTGACCGACGTCGTGGTCCTCGACGACGAGGACCAGCCGGAACACGCGCGTACGCTGCTGCGCGGGCTCGGATCGGCGGCCGCGACCCATCTGGAGACCGCCTTCCGCTCCGGCGACCTGATCGGGGTCTCGACCTGGAGCGAGACACTGCTGGCCGCAGTCGAGACCATGCAGCCCGCCAAGGCCCCCGGCGCCTCCCAGGTCGTCCAGCTGATGGGCGGTATCGGCGACCCCCGGAGTCAGGTGCAGGCGACCCGTCTGACCGCCCGCCTCGCCGAACTCACCGGCGCCACCCCGCTGTTCGTGCGCGCACCGGGACTCGTCGGCTCCGCGGAGGCCCGCCTCTCCCTGCTGCGGGACCCGGCGGTTGTGGAGGTGAGCCAGGCGTGGCAGCAACTCAGCGCCGTCCTGGTGGGCATCGGAAGCCTCGAACCCTCCCCCCTGCTCCAGCTCAGCGGCAACGCGGTCGCCGAGGAGGAGATCGCCCGGCTGCGTGCCCTGGGCGCGGTGGGCGACATCTGCCAGCGCTTCTTCGACGAGAACGGCGTCCATGTCGACGCGGGACTGGGCGAGCGGACCATCGGCATCTCCGTCGACCAACTGCGCACGGTCCCGCGCCGCATCGCCGTCGCGGGCGGTGAGCGCAAGTACACGGCCGTACGCGCGGCGGTACGCGGCCGCTGGATCACGGCGCTGATCACCGACATCGCCACGGCTCGGCATCTGCTCGAGGAGCCCTGAGGGACCGCGCCCGGAGTGCGCGGCAGGCGCCCTCGCCCGGCGTTGTACGGCAGTTGAGCGCCATCACGTCGGCCCATCGCGTCGTCAGGGCAATCGCCTTCGCGCGTAGGGGAGTTGGACGCGCGACGGGAGGTCGTCTCCAGGCCGGGCCTGTGTCATCCGCGCCGCCCGTGGCTGTGCGCGGAAGCAGCCGCGACCGTCCCGGAGCCCTGCCCGGGCCGGACCAGGTCTTCGCGCCGGTCTGCGTCACCGAGACGTTCGTCGACGACAACGACGCCGTGGCGGTAGCCAACGACACCGACAACGGCCTGACCTGCGGAATCAGGCGCCCTTCGGCGGTGTGAAGGCCTGACGGTTCTCACGAATCTGACGGCTGCCTCATCGCGGTGGTGCCGTGTCCGGACCCTCGCTCCGATGGTCCGGATGCGGCTCGCCCGTCGCCTGTCCCCGGATCCTTCTGCGGAAGTCGATCGGGGTCTGGTCCGTCCGCTGCATGAAGTACTTGCTGAACTGGGAGGCCGTGACGAAACCGAGGTGGTCCGAGATCTGTGCCGCGGTCTCGTCGCCGTGCGCCAGCAGACGCTTCGCCTCCAGCACGACCCGGCGGTCGATGAACTCCTTCGCGCTGAGCCCGGCGTTGGCCAGGGTCGCCCGGGCGAGGGTGCGTCCCGAATAGCCGAGCAGCTGCGCGTAGTCCTCCACCCGGCGGGTCGCCGTGAAGTGCCGTTCGACCGCGTCACGGAACCGCAGATAGGTCTCGTCGGGGTCCGGCGCGGGGCCGCCGACCGGGACGGTGAGGTGGGCAAGGCGCAGCAGGAGGACGGCCAGAAGGTGGCGCAGCGCCGCGATGTGCACGTCGAGCGGCAGCCGGCCGAGCGCCTGGAACTCACGGTTCAGGTGCTCCGCGGCCATGGTCACCGCCTCGGCGTCGGCGGTGACGGGGGTGGTGACGACGGGTGCGTGCGGGTCGTCGACACGGGCGGCCGTCGCCGTGGCCGGGTCCAGCACGTCCTGCCGGAAGAGGATGAGCGTGCCCTCGGCCTGGGTGATGTCGCCCCACTGATGCACCTGCCCCGGGCGCACCCACAGCCACGATCCCGGCCGCAGGGCGTAGCCGTTGAAGTCGACGACGTGCCGGAGGTCGCCCCCGGTGAGCGTGAGCAGGTGATGGAAGTCGGGGCGCTGCGGCCGGGTCAGGGCCTCGGCGGGGACGCGCCGTCGTAGCTCGGCCAGTGACATGACCTCGACCCCGGCGGGCGTACCCGCGGGTGCGGCGAACGGGATCTCCGGGATCTCGCGCGGCGATCCGTGTCGGTTTTTGGCCATCATCGGTCAGAAGTTTATCCGGCTTTCTCCCTGTGCTCTCCGTAGGTTGGTCGTGCCGCCGTGGAAGCGGAACGCGTCCCTGGCGGAAACAGGAAATCAACCGGAAAGGACCCGTGCGCCGTGAGCACCGTGGACGACGTTCCCGCCCCGGCGGCGAACAACACCGCCACGCCGGCCGCGTCGGCCTACGAGACCGTCCGTACCTGGCTGGAAGAGGCCGACCGCGTCCTGATCGCGGCCGGCGCGGGCCTGAGCGCCGCCGCCGGCTACGACTACGGCGACACCGACCGCTTCCGGGAACTGCTCCCGGCGCTGTACGGGCTCGGTCTGCGTTCGCGCTACCTGCTCGGAGCACCCCTGCCGACGGACATGATGTGGGGCTACTGGGCCGTCCACATCGACGACATCCGCTACAGCCCCGAGCCCAATCCCCTCTACCGGTCGCTCAGAAAACTGGTCGGCGACCGCGACCACTGGGTGATGACGTCCAACGTCGACGCCCTCTTCGCCCGCAACGGCTTCGAGGCGGACCGGGTCTTCACCCCGCAGGGAGACTACGGGCGCCTCCAGTGCACGGTCCCGTGCTCGCGGGAGACCTGGCCCAGCAGACCGTTCCTCGACGCGATCCTCGCCGCCTACGACCGCGACTCCGGCCGGGTTGCCGACCCGCAGGCCCTGCCCCGCTGTCCGCGCTGCGGGGCCGACGTCTTCCCCAACATCCGGGTCGGTCCGGAGTTCGTCGACGACTCCTACCTCCCCGCGGGGCACCGGCTGGGCCAGTGGCTCGACGACGCGCCCACGGACAGCGCCCTGCTCGTGCTGGAGATCGGGGCCGGTTTCAATACCCCCGGCGTGATCCGTCGGCCCATGGAGAACCTGGTACGCCACACCCCCCGGGGCCGGCTCGTCCGGATCAACCCCGGCCATCCCGAGGTCCCCGCCGATCTCGGACCACGGGCTCGGTCCGTCCCCCTCGGAGCGGACGAACTGCTCCACGGGCTCCGTCCCTGACACGCGGCGGCAGCGCACCCTCGTCACCACAGGAAGAGAAACAACGCCATGCCCGAGGCATCCGAGACACCCGCCCCCACGATCGCCGTCACCGGCTCCACCGGCCGGCTCGGCGGACGCGTCGCCCGGCGGCTGGCCGAGCGGGGTGTCCCGCAGAGACTCCTGGCCCGCAGTCCGGAACGGGCTCCACGGCTTCCCGGCGCGGTGGCCGTGCGAGCCGAGTACGCGGACCGGGACGCCGTGCGGGAGGCTCTCGTCGGCACCCGCACCGTGTTCATGGTCTCCGCCTCCGAGAGCGCCGACCGGCTCGCCCAGCACAAGGCGTTCGTGGACGCCGTCGCCGAGGCGGGTGTCCGGCACCTGGTGTACGTCTCGTTCTACGGCGCGGCACCCGACGCCACCTTCACCCTGGCGCGCGACCACTTCCACACCGAGCAGCACATCCGCGCGAGCGGCCTGGCGTACACCTTCCTCCGGGACAACTTCTACGCGGAGTTCGTCCCCGACCTCGTCGGCGAGGACGGCGTCATCCGCGGCCCGGCCGGGCGGGGGCGCGCCGCGTTCGTCGGCCAGGAGGACATCGCCGACGCCGCCGCAGCGGTGCTGCTCCGGCCGGCCGACCACGCGGGCACCGCCTACGACCTGACCGGGCCCGAGTCCCTCACTCTGGACGAGGCGGCCGTCATCCTGTCCGAACAGCTCGGACGCACCGTCACCTACCAGCAGGAGACGGTCGAGGAGGCCTACGCCTCCCGCGCCTCCTACGGCGCTCCGCCGTGGCAGCTGGACGCCTGGGTGTCCACGTACACGGCCATCGCCTCCGGAGAACTCGACGGCGTCAGCGACGCCGTTCCCCGTCTCACCGGCCGCCCGGCCATGCCCCTCGCGGACGTCATCAACAAGGATGTCGCTTTCTGACTATAGAAGGGCGCCATTCACCCCGATGAAGCAGGCATCGACGGCATATTTTGAATACACAGCCCCTTCACCAGGAAGACAGTCATGAGCAACGCGAAGAACATCGTCCTTCAGGCCGCCGGTGAACTGTTCGGCGACAAGGATCCCGCCGCCGTGGACCGCTGGGTGGCCGCGGACTACAAGCAGCACAGCGCGCTCGCCGCCGACGGCCCCGAGGCCCTCCGCGGGCTCGTCGGAAGCCTGGGCGGGGACTTCAGCTACGACGGTGCCCGGGTCGTCGCCGACGGTGACCTCGTCGCCCTGCACGGCACCTACCACGGCTTCGGTCCGGACCCTCTCGTCGGTTTCGACATCTTCCGGGTCGACGCCGACGGGAAGCTGGCCGAGCACTGGGACGCCCTGACCCCGCTGGTCAAGGACACCGTCTCCGGCCGCTCCCAGACCGACGGGCCCGCCGCCGTCACCGAGACCGACAAGACTGAAGCCAACCGCGCCCTGGTGGTCGCGTTCGCCGAGAAGGTCCTTGTCGGCGCCGACTACTCGGTGCTCACCGACTACATCTCCACCGAGACATACCACCAGCACAACACCGAGGCCGCCGACGGACTCGACGGTTTCGGGGCGGCCGCGGCCAAGTGGGCCGAGCAGGGCAAGAACCTCGTCTACAAGAAGGTCCACAGGGTCATCGCCGAGGGCGAGTTCGTCCTGACGCAGTCCGAGGGCGAGTTCGGCGTGACCGTCGCGTACTACGACCTCTTCCGTGTCTCGGACGGCAGGATCGTCGAGCACTGGGACGTCATCGCACCCGTCCCGGCCGAACTGCCGCACGGCAACGGCCTGTTCTGATCTCACCCGGCGCTACGAGGAGAAGTCACCTCGGCGCACTCGCAGAGATGTGAAACCGCTGGTGGCCCGGCCCCGTACACGTCTACGTGCGGGCGCCCGGCCATCGGTACCCTTCGTCCACCCGCCCCATACCTCGTCCACCCGCCTCACCCGGAGCCTGCGATGACCGCGAGCCGCGCCGAGACCGATGGCTCCGCCCCGACGGAGGCACCGATCAACGCACTGCCTCTGACCGCCTATCGGTCAGCCGTCGCCCTCGACGAGCCCTTCCACCCGACGGCGGCCCCGGCCGCGGCCGCCCGGGTGGACGCGCATGTGCGCTCGGCGCTGCGCCTGCTCAACACCGATCCAGCCGTGTCCCGGCTCGGGTTGGGCTCCGAGTCGCTGAGGAGCCTGGCCGATGCCGATGCCGGCTCCGATGACTTCGATGGGTTCGATGTCGGCGCGGCCGCGGCCCGCAAGGTGCTGCGCGCACTGCTGACTGTCCGTGATCCCGGTCCGCTGCCGGAAGGAGCGGACCGGGAACTGGACGCGCTCCTCGGTGCGGAGCGGCAGCTGCGGCCCGTCTTCTCGGCGCTTCGACTGCCCACGGTCGAGGAGGAGTTCCCCGGCACGACCTTCCGGGCCGCGACCGAGGTCGTGCTGTGGCGGGGTGACATCACCACGCTGGCCGCCGACGCCGTGGTCAACGCCGCCAACAGCCAACTGCTCGGCTGCTTCCGGCCGTTGCATCCCTGCATCGACAACGCCATTCACAGCGCCGCCGGACCTCGCCTCCGCGACGACTGCCAGATGATCGTCACGGCGCAGTGTGGCGCGGAACCCACCGGTACGGCCAAGATCACCCGGGGCTATCATCTGCCGGCGCGGTACGTCCTGCACACCGTCGGCCCTGTCGTCCAGGGGCAGCCACGCGCGCATGACGCGCGGGCTCTTGCCTCCTCGTACCGGGCGTGCCTGGATCTCGCGGCGCAGGTGGAGGCCATTCGTACCCTCGCCTTCTGTGCCGTCAGCACGGGCGTCTTCGGGTATCCCGTTGAGCAGGCCGCGCCGGTTGCGCTGCGTGCCGTCGCGGACTGGGTCTCGGCGCATCCGGGACGGTTCGACCGCGTGGTGTTCGTCGTGTTCGACGATGGCAACGAACGGGTGTACCGGCACGGTCTCGGCGCGCACCACCGGTACGTGTAGTTTTCGCCCCCGCCGCCCCTACCCGTCCCATCCCGTACCTGGGGGCTGCGCCCCCAGACCCCCCTACGGCCCTGAACGGGCCTTGTCCTCAAACGCCGGACGGGCTGGGGGGGGTGCGGTCGGGCGTTGAAGGTGCCGTCAGTAGTCCTCCAGGGTCCTGTCGAGGTGCACCCCGGTGGCCTGGGCCGCCTCGTCGGGCCGGCCGTCACGGATGGCCCGGGAGATCGCCTCGTATCCACGCCAAGGACCACTGAAGGGCGTGCCGTCCGTCTCGTGGCGGGGGCTCGGCGGGGCTCACGGGAAGACGGTTTGCCAGTCTGCCCTCCGGATTTCGGCGATTCGTAGCCGAATTTCCCAAACAGTTGAGCGCCTGTCGTCCGCTCCGCACGATTTGCCCTGTCAAGTGCCCGACGGCCGGGCCTCGCCAGGCCTCGGGTCCCAGCGCTGCAGAAGCGAGACCAGCATGGTGCGTGTCCGTGCGTCCCTGTCCCAGCTGCCCGCCTACGTCCCGGGCCGCAAACTGCCCGGCGCGGTCGTACTGGCCAGCAATGAATCGCCTTACGGGTTGCTGCCGGGGGTGGCCGAAACCCTCGCGGAGGCCGCGGGCGGCGTCTCGCGGTATCCCGATCTGCACGCAGCCTCGCTGGTCGAGGCCCTGGCGGCGCACCACGATGTCGAGCCGGACCGGATAGCGGTGGGCGCCGGTTCCTCCGAGGTGTGCGGGCAGTTGCTGCACACCGTCGTCGGGCCCGGTGACGAGGTCGTCTTCGGCTGGCGGTCGTTCGAGGCGTACCCGATCCTCACCGCCGTGGCGGGCGGTACGGCGGTACGGGTGCCCCTGCGCGACCACGCCCTCGACCTCGACGCGATGGCCGCGGCGATCACCGCCCGGACCCGGCTGGTCTTCGTGTGCAACCCCAACAACCCGACCTCCACGGCGGTCGGCGCGCGGGCCCTGACCGACTTCGCCGACCGGGTACCGCCGGACGTGCTGATCGTCGTCGACGAGGCCTACCGGGAGTACGCCGATCCCGACCTGGTCCCCGATGGTCTCGCCCTCCTCGGCGACCGGCCGAACGTGGTGGTGCTGCGGACCTTCTCGAAGGCGTACGGCCTGGCGGGGCTGCGGGTCGGCTACTGTGTCGCGCCGGCCGGGATCGCGGCGCATGTGCGCCGGACCCAGGTGCCGTTCAGTGTCAGCGCTCTCGCCCAGCGGGCGGCCGTGGTCGCACTCGGTGAGGGCGCGGAGGTCGCCCGGCGAGCCGCTCTCACGGTCGCCGAACGCGAGCGGGTCACCGAGCGGTTGCGGGCCCTGGGGCACGAGGTGCCCGACTCCGGGTCCAACTTCGTGTGGCTGCCGCTCGGTGAGGACAGCGTGAGCTTCGCCGAGCACTGTGCCGACGGGAAGGTGCTGGTCCGCCCGTTCCCCGGCGAGGGGGTCCGGGTGACGATCGGGCTGCCGGAGGAGAACGACGCCCTCCTCGCGCTCGCGGCGAGCCGACGAGGCTGACGGCCATGCGCGCCGGTCCCTACGAGCGTCACCGCGAGCTGCTGTCGAGCGTCGGTCGCGCGATCGCCGCCGGTGAGTCCCGTCGCCCCTTCACCGAGGCGACCTGCCGGGACGCGGCCGACGCGGGCATGAGGTCGGCCCGTACCGGGGGAAAGGTGTTCCGCTCACTGCTGGGGCGGCCCTTCGAGCTGGGGCAGCCCGGCGAACTCGGCCGGGTGCGCACGGAGTCTTCGCCGTACGGTCTCGCTCTGGCCATCGACTACCCGCGCTGCGATCCCGCGGAGCTGGTCGCGGCGGCCGGGAGCGCGGCGGCCGGGTGGCGGGCCGCCGGACCGTACGAGCGGGCCGGACTCGCGGTGGAGATCCTGCGCCGTCTCAACACGCGCAGCCATGAGCTGGCCCTCGCGGTGCATCACACCACGGGTCAGTCCCTCCAGGGCGCCTTGCGCGCCGCCGGGCCGCGCGCCCAGGACCGTGCCCTGGAGGTGGTGGCCCAGGCCTTCGCCGAGTCGGAACGCGTCCCCGCCGACCTGCGTTGGATGAGCGCCGAACGGGGCGGGCAGCCGCTGGAGGGCAGTTGCAGCCTGGTGCCACGTGGGGTGTCGCTGCTGGTCGGCTGTCCCGACTTCCCGCTCTGGAACGGGTATCCG
The DNA here is from genome assembly GCF_033793965.1 of Streptomyces sp. ME02-8801-2C. Taxonomy (NCBI): domain Bacteria; kingdom Bacillati; phylum Actinomycetota; class Actinomycetes; order Kitasatosporales; family Streptomycetaceae; genus Streptomyces; species Streptomyces sp. ME02-8801-2C. Next base: position 706,994 of record NZ_JARAXP010000003.1, read on the forward strand.
GGCCTGTTCGCCAGTCTGGTGACCGGCAACCCGGTCGTCGTGGCTCCGCACCCGCGCTCCGTGCTGCCGCTGGCGATCACCGTGCGGGTCGCCCGGCAGGTGCTGGCGGAGGCCGGTCACTCCCCCGACCTCGTGACCCTGGCCGTGGCCGAACCCGAACGGCAGGTGCACCGGCGGCTGGCCACGGACCCCTCGGTGCGCATCGTCGACTACACAGGAACCGCCCGTTTCGCCGACTGGCTGGAGCAACACGCCCACCAGGCCACCGTGTTCGCCAACCGGACCGGACTGAACACCGTGGTCGTGGACTCGACCGACGACTACCGGGGCCTGGTGCGAGGTCTCGCCCGCGCCTCGTGCCGGTGCAGCGGAACGGTGCGCACCACTCCGCAGAACATCCTGGTCCCGGAGCGGGGCTTCAGCACCGACGAGGGGCACAAGACGCTGCGGGACCTCGGGGCCGACCTCGGCGACGCCGTGGACCGGCTGCTCGCACATCCCGCCCGCGCGGCAAGGGAGTTGGGCGCGATCAGCGCCGACGAGGTACGCGACGCCCTCACGGATGCCGCGCGGTACGGCCCTGTCCTGCACGCCTCCGGCCCCGTGGACCGTCCCGACCTCCCGTACGCCGACCTGCGCAGCCCGCTGCTGGTGCGGCTGCGCGCCTGCGACGAACGCGTGTACACGCACGAGTGGCCCGGGCTCGTCTCCTTCCTGGTGGGCACCGACTCGACCTCGCACAGCCTCGCGCTTCTCCGCCGAACCGTGGGGCGGCACGGCGCGCTGTACGCGTCGGTGCACTCCACCGACCCGCTGGTGCTGGCGGCGGCCGGGACGGCGGCGCTGGACGCGGGGGTGCATCTGGTGGAGAACCTCGACGACCTGCCCGCCGACCCGTCCTCGGCCCTCGCCGAACTGCCGGACTCCGGCGCCCACTTCGTCACCGGCCGGTTCCGTGTGGTGCGCTCCCGGCGCCACGCGACGCCGGTGACTCCCGTCCCGGCACCGGCACCGGTCCGGCTCGAGATCGCCGCCGACCTGGTCGACGTATGACCGCGCCGGTCGTCAGTCCGTCCAGACGGCGCCGCGCCCCCGCACCTCGTCGAAGACGAGCCAGGTCCGGGTGGAGCGCACCCCGGGGATCCCCTGGATCTTCTCCAGCACGACCTGGCGCAGTACGAGGTTGTCCGGGGCGCGGACGAGTACCAGGACGTCGAAGTCGCCGGTGACGAGGGAGATGTGTTCCACGTAGGGGATCTCGCGCAGCCCGCGTGAGATGTCGCGCCAGGCGTTCTGCTCGATGCTCATCGTCACGTAGGCGCTCGTGCCCAGGCCCGCCCGCTGGGCGTTGAGCTGCGCGGTGAAGCCCGTGATGACCTCCTCGGCCACCAGTCGGCCGATGCGGGTGTAGGCGTTGGCCCGGGAGATGTGCACCTGTTCGGCGAGGGCGCGGACCGAGATCCGGCCCTCCTGGAGGAGCCGGCTCAGGATCTCCCGGTCGATGTCGTCGAGCGGGACGGCATTTCGTCCGGCCACTGCCCCCGGCAGCGTGGTTTCCTCGGACACTTTGTCCTCCCAGGGGCTTCGATTCGGCAGTTCATCGCCGGTTTGGCCGAGCTATTGAACACATATTCCGCTATGGCCACCATTCTCCTGTCAAGTGTCCAGAGAAAGCGAGTGCCCTCCATGTCCGTGAAGAGCCTCCGCCAGACGGTCCAGGGCCTCCTGCCTTCCCTGACGCCGGTGCGGTTCGTGGCCGAGGACGGCACGCCGCTCGCCCGGCCTCCCGCTGACCACACCGCGCCTCCCGTCGAGGCCCTGCTCGAGGCCTGGCGGCGGATGGTCCTGGGCCGCCGGTTCGACACCCAGGCGACCGCCCTCACCAAGCAGGGCCGCCTCGCCGTCTACCCGTCCAGCCGCGGCCAGGAGGCCTGCCAGATCGCCGCCGCGCTCGCGCTGCGCCCCGACGACTGGCTGTTCCCCACGTACCGCGACTCCGTCGCCCTGGTCACCCGGGGCATCGACCCGGTCGAGGTACTGACGCTGCTGCGCGGCGACTGGCACTGCGGCTACGACCCCGCCGCCACCCGTACCGCGCCCCAGTGCACCCCGCTCGCCACCCAGGTGCTGCACGCGACCGGCATGGCCGAGGCCCTGCGCCGCAAGGGCGAGGACGGAGTGGCCATGGCGCTGGTCGGGGACGGTGCCACCAGCGAGGGCGACTTCCACGAGGCGCTGAACTTCGCGGCCGTCCTCCGCGCGCCGGTCGTCTTCTTCGTCCAGAACAACAAGTACGCGATCTCCGTACCGCTGGCCCGGCAGACCGCGGCGCCCGCCCTCGCGTACAAGGGCATCGGCTACGGGATGCGCTCCGAGCAGGTCGACGGCAACGACCTCGTCGCGGTGCTCGCGGTGCTGACCTCCGCGGTCGAACACGCCCGTGCCGGGCACGGTCCCGTCCTCGTCGAGGCGCACACCTACCGCATGGACGCCCACACCAACGCCGACGACGCCACCCGCTACCGAAAGGACGACGAGGTCGAGCAGTGGCGGGCCGCCGACCCGGTCGAGCGTCTGGAGAGCTACCTGCGCTCGCGCGGCGCGCTCACCGACGAGGTCGTGACGGCCGTACGGGAGGAAGCCGAGGAGCTGGCGGCGCGGGTGCGCGCCGGTCTGAACGCGGACTCGGCACTCGACCCGCTGGAGCTGTTCGAGCACGTCTTTGCCGAGCCCACCCCTCAACTGCGCGAGCAGCGTGCCCAGTTGGCGGCCGAGCTCGCCGACACCACCCAGGACCAGGAGGACTGACGACGATGGCCAAGGTCACGATGGCGCAGGCGCTCAACACCGCCCTGCGCGACGCACTGCGCGAGGACGAACGGGTCCTCGTCTTCGGTGAGGACGTCGGCCCGCTCGGCGGGGTCTTCCGTATCACCGACGGGCTGACCCGCGACTTCGGTGAGCAGCGCTGCTTCGACACCCCGCTCGCGGAGGCCGGAATCGTCGGCCTCGCGGTCGGCATGGCGATGGGCGGCTTCCGGCCGGTGGTGGAGATGCAGTTCGACGCCTTCGCCTATCCGGCGTTCGAGCAGATCGCCTCGCACGTCGCGAAGACCCGCAACCGCACCCGCGGCCGGATCGGCCTGCCGATGGTGATCCGCATCCCGTACGCGGGCGGGATCGGCGGGGTCGAGCACCACTGCGACTCCAGCGAGGCCTACTACGCCCACACCCCCGGCCTCAAGGTCGTCACCCCGGCCACGGCCGAGGACGCGTACTGGCTGCTGCGGGACGCGATCGCCGACCCCGACCCGGTGGTCTTCCTCGAGCCGAAGAAGCTGTACTGGTCGCGCGAGGAAGCCGACCTGACCACGCGCGGGGCGCTGCCGTTCGGGCGGGCGGCGATCCGGCGACCGGGGCGTGATGTCACGGTCGTCGCCTACGGCCCCTCGGTGCCGGTGGCCCTGGCCGCCGCCGAGGCCGCCGCCGAGGACGGGATCGAGCTGGAGGTCGTGGACCTGCGGACCCTGGTGCCCTTCGACGACGAGACGGTCACGGAGTCGGTCCGCAGGACGGGGCGCTGTGTGGTCGTGCAGGAGGCACAGGGCTTCGCCGGGGTCGGCGCGGAGATCGCCGCGCGGGTGCAGGAGCGCTGCTTCCACTCCCTCGCCGCGCCCGTCCTGCGGGTGGCCGGCTTCGACATCCCGTATCCGCCGCCGAAGCTGGAGCACGCGCATCTGCCCGGCGTCGACCGGGTCCTCGACGCCGTCGACCGTCTGCAGTTCGCCGACGAGCCCGACACCCGGCACCTGGTGAAGGGAGCGGTCGCATGACCACCGCGACGCTGAACGAACAGGTGTTCCGGCTGCCCGACCTCGGCGAGGGCCTGACCGACGCGGAGATCGTCGAGTGGAAGGTCGCCGTCGGCGACACCGTGACGATCGACCAGATCGTGGTCGAGGTGGAGACCGCCAAGGCGGCGGTGGAGGTGCCGGTGCCGTTCGCGGGCACCGTGCTGCGGCTGCACGCGGAGGCGGGCACGCCGCTGGGGGTGGGCGAGCCGCTGATCACGGTGGGCGCGACCGCACCGGCGGCACCGGAACCGGCCGTCGTCGACGCCATCGCCGGCGCCGCCGCCGAGCGGTACCGCGAGGAGGAACAGGCCGGTTCGGGCAACGTCCTGATCGGCTACGGCACCGGGCACGGACCCGCGCCGCGCCGTCGCCGCCGACGTACGGCCGCCGCCGCACCGGAGACGCCCGCACCGGCGCCGGTGGCGGAGGCGGAGACGGAAGGGCAGGAGGAGGCAGAGGCGCATGCTCCCCGCGTCATCTCGCCTCTCGTCCGGCGGGCGGCCCGCGAGCACGGGATCGACCTCGCCGCGCTGACGCCTTCGGGTCCGGCCGGGGTCGTTCTGCGACGGGACGTGGAACAGGCCGCCGCCCGACAGGCGCCGGCACCAGCACCAGCACCAGCCTCGACCCGGCCCACACCAACAGCTGCCGCCGACGGCATCGTCCGTATCCCCCTGCGCGGCGTACGCAAGGCCGTCGCGGACAAGTTGGCGCGCAGTCGGACCGAGATCCCCGACGCCACCACCTGGGTGGACGTCGACGCGACCGGTCTGCTCGAGGCCAAGAGGGCGCTGGAAGCCGCCCAACCCGGCCGCCGAGTCGGGCTGTTGGCCCTGCTCGCCCGCATCTGCGTGGCCGGTCTGCGCCGCTACCCCGAGCTCAACTCGACCGTCGACACCGAGCGTCGGGAGATCGTGCGCCTCGACGCGGTGCACATGGGCTTCGCCGCCCAGACCGACCGGGGTCTCGTCGTCCCCGTCGTGCGGGACGCCCACCGGCTCACGACCGTCCAACTGGCGGCGGAACTCGCCCGGTTGACCGAACTCGCCCGGACCGGCAGCCTGCCACCCGCCCTGCTGACCGGGGGCACCTTCACCCTCAACAACTACGGCGTGTTCGGCGTCGACGGATCCACGCCCATCATCAACCACCCGGAAGCGGCGATCCTCGGCATGGGCCGTGTCGTCGACAAACCCTGGGTCGTCGACGGCGCGCTCACCGTCCGCAAGGTCACTCAGCTCTCGCTCAGTTTCGACCACCGGGTCTGCGACGGCGGTACGGCCGGCGGCTTCCTGCGCTTCGTGGCCGACTGCGTGGAGCGCCCGGCGACCCTGCTCACCGACATCTGACCAGCCCTCCTACCTTCCCGTTTCGCCGCCCTCATGTCTGGGCGCCCGCCACCCGTCCACCGACCGAACGTCCGGCCCAACCGAGGAGCACACCGATGTCCGACGACGTCTACCTGATCGACGGAGCCCGTACCCCGCAGGGCCGTTACGGCGGGGCGCTGGCCTCCGTGCGCCCCGACGACCTGGCCGCGCTCGTCGTCGGCGAGGCCGTGCGCCGCGCCGGAGTACCGGCCGACGCCGTGGACGAGGTGATCCTCGGCGCCGCGAACCAGGCCGGCGAGGACAACCGGGACGTCGCGCGGATGGCCGTACTGCTGGCCGGACTTCCGCACACCGTGCCCGGGTACACCGTCAACCGGCTGTGCGCCTCGGGGCTTACGGCCGTCGCCTCGGCAGCGCAGTCGATACGTGGGGGCGAGGCCGACGTGGTCGTGGCCGGCGGGGTCGAGTCGATGACCCGTGCGCCGTGGGTGATGGCCAAGCCGGGCACACCCTGGGCGCGGCCCGGCGACGTCCACGACACCTCGCTCGGCTGGCGCTTCACCAACCCGCGCCTGCCCGCGACCACGACCGTGTCCATGGGCGAGACCGCGGAGAACCTCGCCGCCCTGGACGGCATCAGCCGTCTGGACTCGGACGCCTTCGCCCTGCGCAGCCACCGACGGGCGGTGGCCGCGCGGACGGCGGGCCGCTTCACGGCGGAGATCGTCCCCGTGCCGGTCGCGGGCGGTGAGGTGAGCGAGGACGAGGGGCCGCGCCCGACGACCACGTTGGAGCAGCTGAGCGGCCTGCGTACCGTCTTCCGCCAGGGCGGCATCGTCACCGCGGGCAACTCCTCACCGCTGTCCGACGGGGGTGCCGCCCTCGTGGTGGCGAGCGGACGGGCGGTGGTGCGCTACGGACTGACTCCCCGGGCCCGGGTCGTGACCGCCGCCTCGGCCGGGGTCGAGCCCCACCTGATGGGGCTCGGTCCCGTGCCGGCCACCACCACGGCCCTGGAACGGGCGCGCTGGAGCGCCGAGGACCTCGACGCGATCGAGCTCAACGAGGCCTTCGCCGCCCAGGCTTTGGCGGTCGTAGGACGGCTGAGACTCGACCCCGAGCGCGTCAACGCCGACGGTGGAGGCATCGCCCTCGGTCACCCGCTGGGCTGCTCCGGCGCCCGAATCCTCCTCACCCTGTTGGGCCGACTGGAACGGGAGGGCGGCCGACGGGGCCTCGCGACCCTCTGCGTCGGAGTCGGACAGGGCGTGGCGATGCTCGTGGAGCGGGTGTGAGCCCGCGCGGGAACGCGTCGTACGAGACGACGTCGTACGAGACGCTGACGGTCGAGGAGCGTGCCGACCGGGTGGTTGTCACCCTGCGCAGACCGGCCGCACGCAATGCCATCAACGGCCGGATGATCACCGAACTGCACCGGGTGTGCGAGGAGTTGGAGCGCACCCCGAGACTTCTGCTGCTCACCGGGCACGGCGGGGTCTTCGCCGGCGGGGCCGACATCGGTGAACTTCGGCGGCGCGGGCGGGACGAGGCGCTGGCGGGGATCAACAGCCGCCTGTTCGAGCGGGTACGCGGGCTGCCGCTGCCCACCGTGGCCGCCGTGCCCGGGTGGGCGTTGGGCGGGGGCGCCGAGCTGGCGTACGCCTGCGACCTCAGGATCGCCGGGACGGACGCGGTTTTCGGCAACCCCGAACCGGGCCTCGGCATCCTCGCCGCCGCCGGTGCGTGCTGGCGGCTGCGCGAGCTGGTGGGTGAGTCGGTGGCCAAGCAGGTTCTGCTTGCCGGACGCGTGCTCGACGCCCCCGCCGCGCTCGCCTGCGGGCTGGTCCTGGACGTCGTACCGGCGGACCGGCTGGTCGAGGAGGCGCATGCGCTGCTCGACCGGATGGCCCGCTCCTCGATGCTCGCGCTGCGGCTCACGAAGCTGGTCACAGACGCCGACGGGGCGCATCCACTGGCCGACGATCTCGCCCAGGCGGTGCTGTTCGAGAGTCCGGACAAGGAGGAGCGCATGACGCGTTTCCTGGAGAAGAAGGGAGGCCGGGCATGACCTCGGCAGCAGCACCACCCGCCGTGGTGGGAGTCATCGGCGGGGGTCGGATGGGCGCCGGTATCGCCCAGTCCTTCGCCGCCGCCGGGTCGCGGGTGGTCGTGGTGGAGCGCGACGGAGCCACGGCGGCAGCGGCAATGGAGCGGGTCACCAAGGGACTTCGGCAGGCGGCCGAGCGCGGAACGCTCGCCGGGCGGACTGATTTCGCGGTGCCGGACCTGGTGACCGTCGTCTCCTCGGTCACCCAACTGCCCCAGCACACGGACCTGGTCGTCGAAGCCGTCTTCGAAGACGCGGTTCTCAAGGGCGAGTTGCTCGCCGCCGCCGAGGATGTGGTGCACGACGGATGTGTGCTGGCCAGCAACACGAGCGCCCTGTCCGTCACCGAACTCGCGGCGGCCCTGAGGCGTCCCGGGCGGTTTCTGGGGATGCACTTCTTCAATCCCGTGCCCGTGTCCGCCCTCGTCGAGCTGGTTCTGGCGCCCGACACCGATGCGGCGACGCTGGCCGCCGCGGTCCGCTGGACGCACGCCCTCGGCAAACAGGACGTCGTCGTCAAGGACTCGCCCGGGTTCGCCAGCAGCCGCCTTGGCCTCGCCCTCGGTCTTGAGGCGATCCGCATGGTCGAGGAAGGCGTCGCCGACCCGGAGGCCATCGACACGGCCATGCGCCTCGGCTACCGGCACCCCATGGGCCCGCTGCGCCTCACCGACGTCGTGGGACTCGACGTACGACTCGCCATCGCCGAGCACCTGCACGCCACGCTCGGCGAGCGGTTCGCTCCGCCGCGCCTGCTGCGGGAGAAGGTCGCTCGCGGAGAGTTGGGCCGCAAGACCGGTCAGGGGTTCTACCGGTGGCAGTGAGCGAGAGCCCTGCGGCCCTCAGGATCGTTTGAAGAACTCCACCTCCGCCACGGCCAGTTGACGGCCCTGGGTGAGGCCCACCGGGGATTTGAGGGTGAGGCGGACTGTTTTCACGTCGCTGACGGCGGTGGGGAAGGTCTGGGGGCCAGGCTTGTCGTTGAGAGTCAGCTTCTTGGTCTGCTTTTCGCCGGAGGCGGTTGTCGTCTCGAGGTCCACCTCCAGAGCTCTGGCCTGGGGGGCGTACTCCTTCGGGGTGGCGCCCGCGCCATTGGTGATGATGACGTCCACCAGACGGAAGGGGGCGCGGAAGGTGTACGTGATCGAGGCGCCGGGGGACTTCGCCCCCCAGTAGCTGTTGCTCACTCCGTCCGACGTGTTCGCCGCCGGATGGTCGCGGGTTTCCGTGGTCGCCTTGATGTCCACCGGGGTGATGGGGATGGCCTTGCCCAGTTTGTCCCTGGTGTCCTCGAACAGGGCTCGGCCTGCGGGGAGGAAGAAGAAGGCTGCGGCGCACAGGGCGAGCACGACGGCAAGGATCACCAGGAGGCGCGTTCCCCGGCCTGAACTGGCTCGTACTCGGCGGGGGCGGAAGGGCCATACCGTTCGCCACCACGGGAGGGCTGCGGGGCGGGCGGTCGCCGTCAGCTCGGCCGCACAGCGGCGGCAGAAGCGGCGACCAGGGGGGTTGGGGGTGCCGCAGTTGGGACAGGGAGGGCCGGTCACCTCGTCCTGGGCCGGTACGGGGCGGAGCGTGGGGCGGGGGGCGGCTGCCTTTGCGGGGAGTACGGGCTGGATCGGGGCGGGGGGATCGGGCTCGGAGGTGGGCGTGGGGGTGGGGGTGGAGGTGGGGGTTCGCGGACCTGGGGCGCTGAGGGTGGGGCGCACGGGAGGTGGTGCCTGCGGGGGTTGTGCGGTGGGGGCAGGGGGTGCGGGAGTGGTGGGGGGTGTCGGTTCGGCGGGGGTGGGTGTCGTACTCCGCTCCGTGGCCCCGCCTCGGGTACGGCCCGTCAGGCGGGCGCGCAATGACGAGGTGCGGGGCGGAGTGACGGAGGTGGAGGTGGGGTCCTCTGCGGCCGGCGCCGGCGGCGGTGAGGCCGGTTCAGGGGACGGTGGTGTCGCGGGCGCCGGGGGTGTGGTCCGGGTCGGCGTCTGCGGGGTCGCTTCCCGGGACGGCTCCTCCGGATTCGGCGCGCTCGAGTCCGTCGTACTCGGAACGGGGGTGCGCGAAGCGGCAGTTCTCGAGGCGGGGGTGCTGGACGCCGGAGAACTGGAGGCCTGGGAGCTGAAGGGAAGTGCACTGGACGCCGGGCCGCTGGACGCTGAGGTACGCGAAGGTGAGCCACTCGAACCTGGGCCGCCCGACCGCGGCTCACTCGAAGCAGGGGTATCCGAACCCGACGTGCTCGGCCCCGACGTCCCTGAAGTCTGCGCCCCCGAACCCGAAGAACCCGAGGCCGACGTGTCCGGGTCCGCCGATCCCGATCCCGCGGACCCCGAGCTCGACGCATCCGAAGCCGCCGAACCCGAACCCGCGGACCCCGAGCCCGACGCATCCGAACCCGCCGAACCCGAACCCGCGGACCCCGAGCCTGAAGAACCCGAACCCGACGAACCCGAACCCGGAGACCCCGAACTCAACGCATCCGAGGTCGGCGACCCCGACCCGGAACCCCGTTCCGTACTCTCCGACCACCCCAGATACGCCCCGCAGTTGCCGCAGAAGTCATCCGTGGCCCCGTTGGACGCCCCGCACACGGGACACGCGCGCACGGGTCACCTCCCTTCGTCGGTGGGCGGGCCGGGGAGGATTTCCACCCGGCAGTTGGTGTGGACCGGACACATGGCCCGGACGATCGCGTGGACCCTGGCGGGGTCGATGTTCGCGTTCCCGTCCTGCCGGACGCGGACCAGGGGACCGTCCGCCGAGGCGGGCGGGAGGTCGGCGCCGGGGGACGACGACCAGGCCGCGCCACCGTCGCCGGTGACCTCCGCGTGGACGCCGAGGGTGAGTCGCAGGGCCTCGACGAGCCCACGTGCCGTACCGCGCCACCGGTGCAGTTCGACCGCGCGGGCGACCGCTTCCCGACGTAGGGCGAGCGGCCAGCGAGGGTCGTCCTCGGCGCCCACCCAGGACGCCAGCCAGACCACGAAGTCGCTGGGGGCGACCCGTGGATCGAAGTAGGCGGGGAGGTTGTCGAGGGTCGCGAAGACGGGGGCGAGGACGGTGTCGAGGCCCGAGGTGAAGCGCTGTGCGAAGTCGTCGTCGGCGTAGAGGGCGGGCAGTTGCCCGCCGATCGGGTACCGGCTCGGCAGGCCGGGGACGGCGGCGCGGGTCATCCGCCGACCCCCGGCTCCGACGCCGTCACGACCACCTGGTGCTGGTACGAGAACACCAGCGCCCCCGCCCCCACGTCGATCCGGTCCGTCGGGGTCCCACGTCGTCCGGTGATCGGGTCGGCCGCGAACAGCCGCACGTCCTCCACCAGCACATTGCCCGTTGCCTGTTGGAGGACGCCGAAGATCTCGCCGTACTGGACGGGCCGCCCGAACGGCCAGCCGGTGCCGTCGGGGCCGCCGGTCAGCGGGTTGAGGTACCGGAACAGGGCGTCGAGGGCCGACTCGCGGACCCGGTCGGTGTCCGACGCGGGCGCCGCGAACCGGGCCACCACCGTGACCCCCTGGTACACCGGCGGTTCCACCACCAACCGGGTGCCGATCAGGCGCCGCTCGTCGAGGGTCGTCGTGATCGCCGTCAACACCTGTTCGGAGGGGATGAGTTGCTCGAAGCGGAGCCGGTCGTCCCCCTCGTCGGCCACGGCGTCGGGCACGACCAGCACCCGTACCGCACCCGCTTCCCCGCCCGCCGGCAGGCAGCGCACGCGGCGTACCGAGGGTGCCGCCTGGCGGGCCAGGATCTCGTAGTCCTCGGCGGTCACCGCGCGTTCCTGCATGCGCAGCACTTCGGGCGCCCGGAGTTTCGCGTTGTCGATGGTCTCGCCCGCCACTCCGCCGCGTGCCGCCTCGCGGTTGATGACGCGTGCGACGTACGGAACGGAGCTGCGCAGGACGGAGATCGCGCCCCGGGCGACGTTCCCCGCCGGGCCACCACCCGTGCGGTAGCGCGCCACCCTGATCTGCGCCCCCTTGGACGGCACGGCGCCGCACTGGCGCAGGGTCCCGTCCGGTTCGCGGAGCGCGGGGGGAAACGTGAACTCGCCGGTGGTGGCGTCGACGCGGACGTGCCGGTCGTCGGGGCCGGAGCGGCCGAAGTGGTCGACCACGTCCCAGCGTTGCCAGCCGTCGGCCGAGGACACCTCCACGTCGGGCGGGTCGCCGTCGAGAAGTACGGGCGGTCGAGGGAGCCGGAACGACTGTCCCGCGACCCCCTCCGAGGTGCCGAGCGGCACATCGAGAACCGTCTCCGCGTGCTCGACGGTCATCGTGCCGCCGACGGTGAACACCTGTGCCTCGCGGACAGTCGGCGACTCGGAGTAGAAGGGCTGCCCGGGCTCGGGCTCCGTGACCCGGCACCGCAGCCAGCCCGCCCGTGTGCCGCCGATGACCGAGGCCGTGTGGCCTGCGGGGACGTGGAGGACCACCTCACCGGGGCGGTTGAGGCCGCCCGTGGTGTCGGAACCGGTCTCGCACTCCTGCCAACGCGCCCCGTCCCAGGCCTCCCAGACCAGCGGAGGCTGGCGCGGGTCCACGCCGATGCCCTCGACGCGGCTGTCCAGGTTGACGGCGACTATGCAGCGGGGGACGGCGGTCGGGAGGCCGAACAGCAGGGCGTCGCCCGGTTCCGGCGTCTGCTGGAAGGCGGGTACGTCGCCGCCCTCGTCGAGGGTGCGGGTCCGGTCGGTCTGCTCCCCGGTCCGGGGAGCCGTGACCAGACGGATCAACTCGCTTGGCACGATGGGGAGTTCGTGGGCGGTCGTGAAGACCACGGCGTCGTCGTCGGTGAAGGTCTCGCCGAGTGCCGTGGTCACCTCGGTGCCGGGGGGCAGGGTGACCGTGTCGGGCTGCGGGGCCGAGAGCCAGAAGTCGACCTCGGCGCCGGCGGCCGTCGGCGGGAAGAGCCGGATGTCCAACAGGTCCAGGAAAGCTGTGTAGTTCTTGTCCGGGACCCGGTTCAGCCGGTACAGCAACTGGTCCACGAGATACGCGAACGTCTCGATCAGGGTGACGCCCGGGTCGGAGACGTTGTGGTCGGTCCACTCGGGCGCGCGCTGCTGGACGTACCGCTTCGCCTCGTCGACGAGTTGCTGGAAACGCCGGTCGTCCAGGTTCGGGGAGGGCAGGGCCATCAGTCGGCGACCATTTCCTCGGCCCCCTCCTCGGAGGGGATCGTGTAGAAGGGAAAGACCAGGTTGCGCCGGTCGTTGGTGGAACGCACCGTGTAGTGCACGTCGATGTAGAGGGTCCCGGCCTCGACGGCGTCGTAGGCCACCACCACGTCCTCGACGGCGATGCGCGGTTCCCAGCGTTCCAGGGCCTCGCGGACCTGCTGGGCGATACGGCCGGCGGTGGCGCCGTCGCCGGGAGCGAAGACGTACTCGTGGATGCCACAGCCGAACTCGGGGCGCATGGGGCGTTCACCGGGCGCCGTGCCGAGGACCAGCCGGATCGCCTCCTCCAGCTCCCGGTCCTTCTCGACCATGGCGATGCCGCCGGTCGGGCCGACGCGCAGAGGGAAGGCCCAACCCCGGCCTATGAAGCGCTCGTTCACGACCCGTCTCCGTTCAGCACGTCCCGACGAACAGCACGATCGGGCATCACACGCCTCCGATCAGGACATTGGGTGCGCCGCTGACGATCATCGCCCCGCACGCCGTCTGGTCCCTGGCCCGCGCCGCCGGAAGTCCGCCGATGAGCACGACGCCCGAGGTGAGCCCGGCCGGGTTCGGCATGACCACGTTCGCGGGGCCCAACGCCAGGTGCGGCGGCATCGCGCAGGTGTGCACGCTCCCGATGACAGCGGCCGGCCGACCGCCGATGAGCACGGTCATCACGGCCCTCGCGGCAGCGGGCGGCGGTGTCGCGATCACTCCGCCGTGGTTGGTGGGGTCACCGGTGCGGGCTGCGGCAGGCATGTCACTCTCCTTGGGTACACACGCGACGTGCGCGCGGATTACGCGTGAAGTACACGCCGTACAGGGTCAGTTGATCCGGATCAGCTTGGCCTTGAGGACGCCGAGCAGCCCGCCGTCGACGGTGACGTTCGCCTTGCCCTTCACATTCACGTTCTGTCCGTCCACGCCCACGTTCCGCCCGCCGATCTTCACGTCGACCCGCCCCTGGATGTCCACGTTGCGCCCGGACACGCTCACGTCCCCGCGCCCGGCGTCGAGGGTGATGCCCTTCGTGTCGAGGACGACGGACGTCAACTGCCGTTTCCCGCGCGCGTAGACGGTCAGCTCGATCCGGTCGCGGCGGTCGTCGAGGAAGACCTCGAGCCGCTCGTCGGCGGTCCGCAGTCTGAGCCCGGACGGGCCCGGCGCCCGCGCGTCGAGCAGTTCGACCCGATGTCCCGAACGGGACACCACGGAACGCCGGTTGACCTTTCCGGTCGTCCCGTCGACGAGCGGGACGTCGTGCGGGGAGGGCTGGTCCACGCCGTTGTAGAGGCCCCCGATGACGTACGGGCTGTCCAGCAGCCCCTGTTCGAAGCCGACGAGCACCTCGTCGTTGACCTCGGGGCTCACCACCCCGCCGCCGCCCTTGCCGCCCCACTGCACGGTCCGTACCCAGTCGGTGACGTAAGTGTCGTCCAGCCAGGGGAACTTGAGCTTGACGGCGCCTCGCTGGCCGCCCGCCGGATCGCGCACGTCGGTGACGACCCCGATGGCGAGCCCGGGCATGCGCGGGCCGCGCGAGGGCGCGTTGGCGCCGGTGACCAGACCGGTGAGGGAGCGGTCGGGGCTGGCACTGACCCAGACCGTCGTACGGTAGCCGCCGTGCGGTTCGAGGACGTGCTGGACGGCGGTGGCCGTGTACTTCCCGGAGAACGCCTTGCCGACGTTGCCGAGCGCGACCGGTTTGCCCGCCCGCAGGAGTGGGTTGCCCTCGGCGACCACCTCCAACTCGGCGAAACCGGCGCTCACCTGGTCGGCGACGGCGTCGGCAACTGCCTTCGTCTCGGCGGCGGTTCGGTACGGGGTGTCGGTGACCGTCAGCTTCGACTTGCCGAACCTCGCGGCCAACTGCGCTGCCAGGCCCGGCAGTACGGTGTCGCTGACGACCGACGGCTTCGGGGACACCAGGGGTTTCTTGTTGGTGACGTCCCAGCCCCGCACCTCCACCTGGGCCGCGCCGTCGGCGGCCGACAGCGCGGCCCGCAGCGAGAGCAGGTTGCGGCCGTACTCCAGGACCATCGGGTCACGGACGGCCGATGTGGTCGGGGCCGGTGCGCCGGACGCCTTCTTCGGCTTGGTGAACTGGAGCAACCCCTTGTCGTCCACGCGGACTTGGGCTCCGCTCTCCCCGGCCAGGAACTGCAGGAAGTCCCAGTCGGAGACGTTCGCCTGGGAGAGCTGCTTGTAGGTGATCGGCGCGGCGTCGACCGTGCCGCAGGGCAGCCCGGCACCGGCGGCGACCTTGCGGACGATCGCCGACGCCGTCATGTTCCGGTACGCCACGACCTTGCGGCCCCGCTGGAGGCGGTGCGCCTTGGAATAGGCGCGGACGACGGTGAAGGAGCCGGTACGGTCCCGGTCGATCTCCAGGGCCGTCACCTCGCCGTTGAACAACCGCTCACGGGCCTGCCCGGAGACGGTCACGACCGACACCCGCAGAGGGGTGCCGATGGTGATGCCGGTCGCCGCGAGGAACTCGTGGTCGGGGTCGCGGAAGGTGATGACGGCCGCGTCCGGCAGGCCCACGTTCTCGTCGACGACACAACTCACCACCTGCGCGGCCCAGATGGGCGGCAGTTCGCCGGGCGTCTCGATGACGGGGTCGGCGGCGAAGGCCCGCCCACTGCGCTCAGCCACGACGCCCCCAAGAACCCGAAGAAGACCCTTCCACCGTCGCCCTCACCACTGTTCCTCCTCCGCCCCCGAGTCCCGCAGCCCCGGCACCACCAGTTCGGTGCCGGGTACGAGGGCCATCGGGTCGTCGATCCCGTTCGCCTCCGCGATGGCCCGCCAGGCCGTCGCGTCGCCGTACTCCCGCCAGGCCAGCATGGCGAGGCTGTCGCCCGCGACCACGGTGTGGGTGCTGCGGGCGGTACGCGCGCCGGACGTCGGGTTCTGGCCCGCCGGGTCGACGGTTGCCTCCTCGATCGTGAGCGAGCAGGTGGCCCGCAGGGGCCTGCCGTCCACGTCGAACAGCGTGTACGACACCGACAGGCTCGACAGCACCCCGTCGAACGACGTCGTGCGTGCCGTTCCCCACTCGAACCGCACCCACGGGCTCGCGGGCTTCTTGCGGCCCAGGCTGGTCGGGGTCGGCACGCAGGCCTTCATCAGCTTCTCCACCGCCTGCTCCACTGAGTTGTCGTGGGTGGCGGTGGCGTCCAGGAACACCTCGAGGCTGAGCGTGCGCGGGCCGCTGCCGACGAACTCGGGCAGCGCGGACTGGCCGGCCATCCGGGACGGGGTGCGCCGCCACTCGGTCGACTTGCTCAGTTGCAGGGTCGAGGGGTTGAACTGGAGGTCGAGGCGCGCGATCGTCCCACCGGGCTTCGCGCCGACGGACGGCGGCGGTTCTTTCAGCGTCAACTGGGCCCTGACGCGGCTGGAGCGGGCTGGCGACATGCCGGGACCTCCTTTCCTTCTAGCCTTGAGGCCGGTCTTTCCTGCGGTCGGTCTTTTTCTTGCGGTCTGTGCGGCGACGGTCGGTTCAGGAGGGCCGCAGCCCCTGGTGGGCGATCTCCAGCGTCTCCACCGCCGCCGACGAGTCCGCCGGGTCGAAGGACGGGCCCTGCCAGCGCACCGGCACGATCCCGAAGACCTGCCAGCTGATGATCTGGCTCAGGTCGGGCCGCAGCGCCACGATCTCGCCGTCCTTCGGCTCCACCCGCCGCAGCGTCTCGTCCAACCAGCGGGCGATCTTCGCCGTGTCGGCGGTGACCGGCCGGGTCAGCGTGATGTTCGACCAGGTCACCCGGCCCGGCAACTGCCAGGTGAAGTCGTTGTTGCCGCCCTCGGCGTACGTCTCCATCTCGACCTCGGCGCCCATCCCCGAGCAGGTGTGGAACGCGCCCAGGTCGTTGCCGCCGATCGCGAGCCGGAAGTACACGCTCGTCGCGAAAATGCTGTCGGTCATCGGTCTGTCATCCGTCCGTCTTTCCCGTCATCCGTTCTGTCCCGTGGCTCAGCGGCGGCCGTCGTAGGGGCGCCCCGTACGGTCCCGGCCGCGCCGCAGCTCGGTCCGCAGCAACCGGGACACCGGGTCGAGCAGCCGCCGCGCCAGGTCGTCCAGATCCGGGTCCGGCGGAGTGCCGTCCTTGCCGCTCTCGGACGCCCTGGCCGTCTTCACCTCCGGCTTCCGCTGTACGTCGGCCCGGTGCGGCGTGGCCCGTGGCGTCAGCGTGTCGCGCTGGACCGGCGTCCTGTCGGTCGCGGGCCGCGCGACCACGGGTACGGCCGGCACGGGCGCCGGGGCGGCCGGCGCCTGCTCCACCTGCGGCGCGGTCGCGGGCAGGGGCCGCGCGGGAACGATCCTCGGGGGTGTCTCCTGGCGGGGAGGAGCGGGTTGGACCAGCGGGACGCGCTGAACTGGGCTGTGTGGGGCTGGAGTTGCTGCCGCGGGGTGTGGGGTCGGGGCCCGTTGGACGTACGACGCCGAGGGGCCCGGTTCCGGTCGTGCGGGCGGTGGCGGCGGGGTGCCCTGCGAGAGGGAGCCCTGACCGGCGGGCCAGCGTGCCGCCACCACCGGTCGACGGCTCGATGCCGGGGCAGCGGACGGCGCCATGCCCTGCGCGGTACCGGTGCTGAGGGTCAGGGGGCGGGCGGGGAGCAGCGGGAGAGCGCGGGGTGAGCGGGTCGGGGCGGGATCAGCAACAACCCTGTTGATGGCCCGGCCGCCGGCCAACGGGCCTACGGGGTCTGCGGATCGACGCCGAGCGGAGCCGACACCTGGACTGGCATCCACCGCCCGGGCCACGACCACCGGGGTCGGTGCGCCCGGCGCCTGGGGTCGTCGACGTACGCTGGCAGCCTGGTCCGGAGAACGCCGCGAGCCGGGCTCCGTAACGTCCCGGGTACGTTCCTCCTGCGAACGGGAACCAACACCCTCAGCCGATGCCCGGGCCACGACCAGCGGCCCAGGCGTCCCCACTCCACCGGAATCGGCACCACCCGCAACCGGGACGACAACCGGCCCCTGCGACGGGGACGGCTCGGGCCCCGGCCCGCCCCCAGCGACATCCCGAGGACCCGTCGACCCGCCCGGAGACGACTGCGGACCACGTCCGACTGCTTCACCAGCGGTGCGAGCAGCACCAGTTGAGGCTTGAGACCGCCGCGAACCGGTACCGGAATCACCCCCCGCGCCCTCGGCCAAGGACCGGGCCACGACCACCGGTCCCGGCGCCCCCGGCCCACCGGAAACCGCACCGCCCGCAGCCGGAACGACGACCGGCCCCTGGGACGGCGACCGCCCGGCTCCCGAGCCGCCCCCAGCGACATCCCGGGCCCCGGCGGATCCCCGAGGCGCCTGCTGCCCAGAACCAGCGCCCTCAGCATCAGGCTTCACAGCACCAGTGGCACCCTGAGCCGGCCGTGAACCCTGCCCCGACTCGTCTCCTGGTCCCTCAGCCAAGGCCCGAGCGACAACCACCGGCCCCGGAACCCCCTGCGGACCGGAGTCGGCCCCGGCCGGGGTGACCACTACCGATCCCATGTCGCCCGACCCCGGATCCCCGGAACCCTGCTCCCCCTGACGGCTGGCCCCCTCAACCACCCTCCGCTGCACACCAGTTGGCTCCTGGGACCGCTCACTCCCTGAACGCGAACCGGGATCCTCCCCCGACTCCCGAGCGACAACCGGCGCCCCATCGGTCCCGGTACGAGGCTCCCCCGCGCCCGCTCCCGCCGACGCCGAGGTCCGCAACGGCACCACCAACGGCGCTGTGGCCGACGCCTTTTGCCCCTCCTCGACGGACCCCACCAGACTGCGTTGAACCGGGCCGGCCGCAGCCCCCAACAACGGTGAGTCACCCGGCCCTACCGACGCCTCAGGCCCCGAACGCCGCTGAGGACGACTCCCCGGCAACTCGGCGCTGGCGGGCAACGCCGACATCGGCGCTCCCAGCCCGCCCCGGGCACGAGCACCGGAATCCCCGCGTGACACCGAGGAGTTGCCCGGCTTACCGGGATCCACCCTCCTCGGAGCACCGTCACTGGAACCCTCGCCCCCACCATCCACCTGACGCTGCACGACAGGCAACGCCGGACCAGCCGCAGGCGCAGCCGCAACGTCGAACGTGGAGTCACTCGGCGCCAACGGCCGTGCCGTGGCGGGCAGTTCACCGAGAGGCGCTCCGAGGGGACTCTCCTCACGAGAAGCCGCGCGCTGCACGGGAACATCGGGACGTGCCGGTGCCTCGGATTCCGAGCCGGATGCGACGGTCGGTCGTACCGCGCTCACCCGTCGCACGGGCCCCACCGGACGGCGGGCCACGGTCAGCGAGGGCCCTGCCGGGCGGGTCCGGACGGGGGGCCGGGAGGACGTGCCCGCGCCGGTGTCGGGCGAGGTCTCCGCGCGCCCGCCCTCCGACGCCGCCGGGGCGGTGCGTCGACCGGCATCGTTCGCGGGTCGGCCGGCGGCGCTCGGAAGCACAGCCACCCGCCGGACCACGGGAACCGGCGAGTCGACGGGCCGCACGGCCGCGCCAGGGACCACGGCCCGCTGGACAGCCGAGGGGGACGAGGACGAGGGCGAGGGCGAGGGCGGCACGGTACGAGAGTCCCCGGAGGCAAGGCCGCGCTCCTGCGGGCCCCCCGTCTCCGAATCCCCGTCCCCATCCCCGCGCACGGACCGCAGCAGCAACGGCCCCCCGTCACCAGCGGGCGCCGGCCGAGGCCCCGAAGGCCGCGCAACCCCTCGTACCAGCCCCGCCGGAGCCGAGGCCAGCACCGCGTGGCCGAGCCGGGAGCCGAACGACGGGTTCTGCCAAGCGGCCAGCCCGGAACGGAACGTCAGCCCGTCGCTGACCCCGAGCGGCGCCCGCGAGACAGTGAGCGTCGGCGGCGCGGTACGCCGCCACCCTCCGTCCCAGTCACCGGGCAGAGAGGACGCGGAACCACCGGGCCCGCCGGAGACCGCGTCGCCGGAACCATCCGCGCCGAACCCCGCCCCGGCAGCCGGGGCACCCGAAGGAGCACCCCCCTGCGCGGCGGCCCGGCCCCGCAGCCAGTCCCGCCATCCCATCTGCTCAACCGCCTTCGTTCACCCGGGTGTTGATACGGGCGATCTCGGCCACCCACTGCCGCCGCTCCTCATGGGTCAGATCGAGGATCTCCTCGCGCTGCCAGTGGAAGTGGTAGGCGACGTACGCGATCTCCTCCCGCAGCCGGGGAAGCGCGTACGTCACGATTCCCCCAGGCGCCCACCCGAGAGGTCGACCTCGAAGCCGCCGTCGCAGTGCGGACAGGTGACCGCCGCGCGGGTGTGGCCCTCGCTGTTGACGCGGCGGTAGAAGTCCTGGAGGAAGGCGACGTCGGTGGCGTACATCCGCTCGACGACGCCCGCGTGGACGTCGCTGATGGTGCCGAGCCGGGTGATGACCTGACTCAGGAGCACCACGCTGAGGTACGCGGGGTTCTCCTTCACCCGCAGGTCGATCTGCGGGCGCAGCTCGTCGCGGGCGGTGGCGAGGCGCATCACGCCGTGCCGGTGGACGGTGCCGGCCTCGTCGACGTACCCGCGGGGCAGCTCGAACTCGAACTCGGTGCGCAGGCCACTGTCCTGGGAGCGTGCCGGAGCGGGAGCGGCGGGCGCCGCCTGCTGCTCCGGCGGCTGTGCTGTGGCGGGCGCCGTCGCCTGGAGGATCTCCTCCAGATTGCCCGCCGTGACCGTACGGCGCCTCATTCGACGATGATCTCCTCGAACACGATCGTCACGGACTCGGTCGCCGCGGCCGACTCGCCCGCCTTTAGGGAGGGGCCCTCCCACTTGGAGGCCCAGCCCTGCATGAGCTGGATCCGGCGGACGGTGTTGCCCTCGGTGTCCTTGATCTCGATGGTGAGGTTCTGCCGGGCGGAGTTGACGGCCCCGTTGTTCAGGGTCTCCTTGATCCACGTGGTGAACTCGCTGCTCTGGTCGAGTCCCCGGGTGATCGTGATCTCGCCGGCCTGCCGGGCGCCCGGCTGCTTGCGGATGATCTGCTTGCCCTCCGCGCTGACCTGGCGGACCTCGACGACCTCCTCCTCGACGGTCAGCCCGCTGATCTCCTGGATCGACTCCACGAGATAGCCGCCGAGCTGTACGCCGAAGACGTGGGTGGAAAGAGCGTCACCTGTTGCCATGGCTGTCTGTCAACCTTCCTTGCGCTCTGCTGCGCGATCTTCTGTGCGGTGGCCGCTGTTCACTCGTCGATCACTCGTCGATGAGGCTGGTGCTGTCGGAGAACTGGGCCAGCCGGAAGACCACGAACTCGGCGGGCTTGACCGGCGAGACGCCGATCTCACAGACGACCCGGCCCTGGTCGATGGACTCCTGCGGGTTGTTGTCGCGGTCGCACTTCACATAGAAGGCTTCTTCGGCGGTACGGCCGAACAGCGCGCCCCGGCGCCACTCCTCGGTGAGGAACGCGGTGACGTTGCGCCGGATGGACGACCAGAGGCGGTCGTCGTTGGGCTCGAAGACCACCCACTGGGTGCCCAACAGGATGGACTCTTCGAGATAGTTGAAGAGGCGGCGCACGTTCAGGTAGCGCCAGGCCGGGTCGGAGGAGAGGGTGCGGGCACCCCAGATCCGGATGCCCCGGCCGGGGAAGGCGCGTACGCAGTTGACGCCGATCGGGTTCAGCAGGTCCTGTTCGCCCTTGCTGAGCCGCAGTTCGAGGTCGACCGCACCCCGGATCACCTCGTTCGCGGGCGCCTTGTGAACGCCGCGCTCGGCGTCGCTGCGCGCCCACACGCCGGCGACGTGACCACTCGGCGGGACGGTCGTGTTGCGCCCGACGGCCGGGTCGAAGACCCGCACCCACGGGTAGTAGAGGGTGGCGTAGCGGGAGTCGTAACCCGCCTCGTCGTTACGCCAGTTGCGCACCTGCTGCGCGTTGAGTCCGGGGGGCGTGTCGAGGACGGCGACCCGGTCGCCCATCTGCTCGCAGTGCGAGATGACGGCGAGCTGCACGGTCCGTACGCCCTCGGCGTCGATGTCGCCGCGCTGGTAGGCGCTCATCAGGTCGGGCACCGCGACCATCGTGATCTCGTCGATGGTCTCCAGGCCGCCGAAGCCGGTACGGGCGCCCGCGTCGCCGACGTACTCGGCCGGGTCGATGCGTACAACCTCGCCGCCGCCGTTCGCGGCGGGCGCGGCCGGGGCGTCGGGCACGGCCAGGGTCTGGCTCGCGGGACGGGTCTGCGGGGCGCCGCGCTGCTCGGTGACCTCGATCAGCTTGGAGGCACGGGCCTGCGTGACCAGGTACCCCTTGACGTTCTTGCGGGACGACGCCTCGTACGTCTCGGCGACCTGGTCGCCCCGGCGCACGAGCAGCTTGAAGCGGTCCTCGGGCGGGTTCTCGCCGTCCGCGTCGGCGACCTCCACCGACACACCGGTCACCCCGGCCTTGGCGGCGACCAGGAACCCGCCGACCTCGACGGGCTCGACAGCCTTCGGCTGGGCGGGGCCGGCGGAGTCCGTGCCCGCGTCGGAGGAGCCGCCGATCCGCACGATGTACGCGGCACCGCCCCCGTTGGAGAAGTACCCGTGGACCGCGAGGGACAGATACGTGCCCTCGACGAAGCCGCCGAAGAGCTGGGTGTACTGGTCCCAGCTGGTGACCAGCGTCGGCGTGTGGAAGGGCCCCTGCCCGGCGAACCCGACGAACGCGGCGACGGCGGTGCCGACTCCCTCGATCGGTCGGGCACCGGACTGCACCTCCTCCACGTACACGCCCGGGGTGAGGTACGTCGGCATGTTGGCTCCTTCGCGTTCCTTGCGGAGCCTGTGTCACATCCCCGGTCGGATCAGCGGCCGTCGTCCGGTGCGTGCGATCGCAAGGCGCCGGAGCGTCCTCGTGGCGGAGCCACGTGGGCGGTCCGGCAACGCGGCGAGCGTGCGTGCCAGACGACGGGCGCCGGCCGGGGATGTGACACAGGCTCCCTCACACCTGTGTCCAGGCCGAGTCTGCTGGTGGGGCCGCTGGTGCGGCAGGGACGCGGGGACATGAACGGGGCAACGCCGCTGCCTTTTCGTACGGTCGCCGTGACCCGCGGGGCTCCCCCGGGGATCTGGACACCCTGCCGCCGCGTGCGGTCGACTCTGGGCACGGAGCGCTGTGCGACGAGCGGACGAGCGGTCGCTCGGCGGAGGTGGCCGACGAGGAGGTAGTGGGTGCGGACGTCCAGGGCGCACGACGAGCAGGCTGAAGGTCCACGACCGGCGGCCGCCCGCCGGGAGACACCGTCGCGCGGCGCCGCAGTTCCGCCCCCGCTCACCGCCGACGTGCTCCGGGCCGTCCAGCGCGGCGCGGGCAACGCCGCCGTGGCCGGCATGATCGCCCGCCGGGTCCGCCCCACGCCCACGCCCGAGGCGGAAGAGCACGACACCGGGGTGCGGGAGGTGTTGCGCTCGGCCGGCAAACCCTTCGCGGGGAAGGTGCGGCAGGACATGGAGGCCCGGTTCGGGACCGACTTCTCCGACGTGCGGCTGCACACCGGGGCCGCGGCCGCCCGCTCGGCCCGTGCCATCGGGGCGCGCGCCTACACCTCCGGCAGTCATGTCGTCATCGGCGCCGGGGGCGGCGACCGGCACACCCTCGCCCATGAGCTCACCCATGTCGTCCAGCAGCGCCAGGGGCCGGTGTCGGGCAGCGACACCGGGCACGGGTTCTCGGTGTCGGATCCGGGCGACCGCTTCGAGCGGGCCGCCGAGGCCAACGCGCACAGGGTCCTGTCCGGCCCGGCACCGGACGTACAGCGTGCGCCGGAGGCCGGGCACGAGGCGATCCCGGCAGCGGCGGACACGGTGCAGCGGGCCAGCACCACCACGCTGGAGAACGCGGTCGTCACCAACTACACGCCCACCAAGGCCGGCGCCCGACATGCGCAGAACCTCACCGTCCGGCGACCCAGGACGGTGACCGGACCCGTCACCCCGACGGCGACGAAGGGCCGCAAGCAGGCACCCAACCCGATCGCGGTCAAAGCTCTCCACGCGGCCTACAAGAGCCAGATGGGTGCGCGCGGGGCGCCGAACGAGACGCAGGTGTGGGCGGACCTGTTCGGCGGGGCAGGCTACGACCGCGGCCACGTGATGGGTCTGGAGGTGGGTGGCAGCGACGTCACGGAGAACATCGTCCCCCAGTGGTCACTGAACCAGGGCACCGGCATGTGGCGCCGTATCGAGAAGGCCATGGTGGGGGTGGGCTCGGGCAGTCTCCGCTTCGAGGTGCACTACGAGACGGCCCAGGGCAACCATCGCCGGGTCATGATCCCGGTCAGCATCGACATCTTCCTCGACAACGTCTCCACCACCGTCCCCCACGGTCAGTGGGAGAACGAACCGGACGTCAACGACCTGATGAGGGCGGGCCGGGACCCGAGCGACGCGGCCGACTTCTACAGCGAGGCGAAGGATGCCCTGGGCGGCAACACGACGCTGACCGAGGACCAGATGCAGAATTTCGCCCTGGCGGCGCTGTCCGAGGACAAGGCGACCTTCCTCGCGTACCAGGACTACGAGGACAGCAGCGCGCAGGGGCAGACCCCGGGTGCCGGAACCAGTACCGCCGGTACGCACCGGCAGGGCATGACCCGCTCGGACTTCCCCAAGGAGCGCCGGGACAAGCTGATCGAGTCGTACATCACCGCGGGCTGGGTGACCAGGTCCGGCTCGGGTGCCACCGCCACCTACACCCTGAACGACGTCCCCGCTCCGGCAGCGGACAGCGACACCGACTCCAGCAGCGGGTCGGACACCGACATGTTGGACGCGTCGGCGCCTGCGTCGCCGGGGCAGCCGTTCATGAGCATCGACTTCGGCTCGCAGGGCAGCAACTCCGACCCGGAGTGGGAGGAGGACCGGATGTCGACCGGCTCCTGACGCCGGATCACGCCTCGACGGCCGTCGCCAGGTGGGGGCCGAACTCGCTCTCCAGGACGAGCCGTCCGAGTTTGCGGTACTCCTGGGCGATGGCGGTCACCAACTGCCGCATGGTGAGCGGCCCTTCGGACTCCGCCGCGAGGTAGGCGGCGGTCACCGCGCAGGCCCGGATCGAGCCCCCGGCGAGTTCGAAGCGGTCCGCGCAGAACATCAGGTCGAGGTCGTCCGCCCTGGGCAGGCGCTTGCCCAGACACCGTTCCCACAGGTCGAGGCGCTGGCCGGCGTCGGGCACGGCGAAGTCTGCGACGACGTCCAGACGGCGTGTGAATGCCTCGTCCAGGTTGGCGCGCAGGTTGGTGGTCAGCACGGCGATCCCGTCGAAGGACTCCATCCGCTGGAGGAGGTACGCCGACTCGATGTTGGCGTGCCGGTCGTGCGCGTCCTTCACCTCGGAGCGCTTGCCGAAGATCGCGTCGGCCTCGTCGAAGAGGAGCACCGCGTTGACGGCCGACGCCTCGGTGAAGATGCGCTCCAGGTTCTTCTCGGTCTCCCCGATGTACTTGTCGACGACCGTGGACAGGTCGACGACATACAGATCCATGCCGAGATCGGCGGCGACGACCTCGGCGGACATCGTCTTCCCGGTCCCCGACTCCCCCGCGAACAGCGCGATCACCCCGCGCCCCCGGCCGCCCCCGGGCCGCATCCCCCACTGCCCGAGCACCTGCTCCCGGTGCCGCGCCCGCAGGGCGAGTTCCCGCAGCCGCCGATGCGTGGCCGGCGGCAGCACGAGGTCGTCCCAGCCGACGCCGGGCTCCACGCGCCGGGCCAGCCGGTCGAGGCCGGCCCCGTTCTGCGCCCGTACGGCGGCCCGCAGATCGTCGGGCCCGACCGGGCGGCGGGCGAGAGCGGCCGTACGTACCGCCACGTCGGCGGCGCGCCGTACCTGCCCGGAGTCGAGGCGATGCGCGGACACGGCGTCGGCGAGGGCCGCGACATCCGTACCGAACTCCGTGTCGGCGTCGGCGTCGCGGGGGGCGTCGATCCCGGCCGCCGCCCGCTCCAGCGCGTACCGCCACCGCTCGGCCTGTCGCTCCGCGGACGCCACCGGCACGGTCAGGACGACCGGTGTGTCCTTCGCCCACCCCGGGTCCCAGCCACCACTGCCGTACACGAACAGCGGCACCCCGCGCAGCGCCCCGCACAACTCCCGCAGGGTACGGGCCCGTTCGCCGGGTTCGTCGGGGAGTGCCTCCAGCGGGCCGAGGACGACCCCGGCGCCGGTGAGCCGTGCCTCGCGGGCGGTGACCCTGGCCAGCAGCGGTATGTCAGCGACGCGTCGGGCGAGGGCGGCCGCGTCGAGGACGAGCGCGCGCAGTCCCGCCGTACGCAGGGCGGAGACGGCCAGCCCCTCGGCGTCGCCGCCACGGGTGCGGAGTTGGACGAGTCCGGTGCCGACCGCGGTCACCGCCCGGCTCAACTGGGCGTCGTCGGCGGTCGGATCCGCACGGCCCTCGCCCAGCACCCCGGCGAGCCGGGCATCGGGAACGGTGTTCCCCAGCAGATGTCCGGTGACCCGGTCGGGCACCACCAACACCCGTGACAGCGGCGGCCGTTCGGGCTCGGTGACCTCCACGAGACCGGCGTCGACCAGTGGCGCCCCGGGGGTGAGCCGGAAACGTGCGGCCGATGCTCCGGCGAGCCCGCACAGCTCCAGGGCGAGCCCGACGGTGGGCCGGCGCCGGGTCAGGTCGTCGTTGAGGTAGCCGTAGAGCCGCTCGAACCGCGGGTCCAGGTCTGGCGCCACGGCCACCAGCAGCAGGTCCAGATCGAGCGACGACAGCCCGAACCGTCCGGCGAGCGAGCCGAGCACGGAACCGGCGTCCGGGTCCCGCGGTTCGTGCGCGGGCAGGTCGAGTCCGCCCGGCCCGTCCAGGATCCGGTCCACCGCCTCGGGGGTGAGGTACTGCCCCCGGTACGGGTCGTCCGGATCGGGGTCACCGGCCCGGCGTACCGCGACGGCGTGCCGCACCCGCTCCTCGACGAGCCGCAGCCGATCCCACAACTCCCCGTCCCTGTCGATGACTTGGGCTTCCGCGCCGACGGTCTCGCGCTCCTCGACCCCGTACATCAAGGCTGCCGATCTCCTCGCCGACGCCGAGCGGGCGCCGCTCCTCGTTCCCGTGGTCCGGAGAAGCCGTCGCCTCCCGGATCGCTCACCTCGCGATACCGCAGCCGCCGTCCCGGCAGGGCCTCGCCGTCCTCGCCCCGCGCGGCGGACCGTACGACCAGGCCCTCCGTGACCGGGGGCGCGGACGCGCGGGTCGCTCCGGCGAGCGGCGCCCGTACCCGCAGTCCGAGCGAGGCCTTCAGCTCGCCCCCGAGCGCCGACCACACGTCGGACGCGGCGGGGCCGTCGAGCCCGGTGCCTCCGGTGTCAAGCCCGACGGTCAGGCCGAGTTCGGCGAGTGTGCCGGTCAACAGCCGTGCGGGCAGCGTGTCGTGGGCGACCAGGGTGGTCAACACCTGTGACAGCAGCCGGTGTTCGTCTTGTGGACGGTTGGCCCATGCCGTGACCAGGTACGTCAGGTCGAACCAGCGCGGCGGGGAGCGCCGTGCGACCAGGTGTCCGTCCTCGTCGTAGACCTCGCCCGAGCCGCTCCCGCGCCGGGTGGCGTCCTCGCGGATGTCGTGGAGGAAGACGCAGACGGTGGGTGCGCTGCGCCGCGCGGCCCAGTCGCGGGTGGGCGCGTCGAAGACGACCTCGACGCCCGACGCCTCGAGACCGGACTCGGCGAGCAGACGGCGCAGCCCTTCGTCGACTTCGTGGATCACCGGCGGGTCACCTCGTCGGGCGGCTGGATGGTCCCGGAGACCACGAGGAAGTCGGTCGTCACCGGGGAGAACCCGGGGCCGCGGGCGGTGATGATCCGGGGTCCGGTCTGGTCCTTGGCGAGGATCAGGAGCTGCCCGATGAAGGTGCCGTCGCGCAGCGGCACGGTCGGTGCGGCGGCCGCGGTGATCCCCGGCTTCCAGGTGAACCGCACGGGCACTCCCGGCGGGAAGTCCTTGCCGCGCACCGAGGTCACGAACCCGGGCTTGCCGATCTCCGGCACCGCGACGATCCGTGGCTGGAGGATCCGCAGCCGCTGCCGCGCGGTGTTGTCACGCCGGTCGGCGTCGGTCCCGGTGGTGGTCAGCGTCCCGGTGAGCTGGGCGGTGAGCGCCTTGTCCGGGCTCAGGACGACGCGTACGACGGTGCTGGCGCCCGGTGTCAGGTCGGGCAGCGCGCACACGAAGCTCGCGTCGCAGCCCGCCGGGGGCCCGTTGGCCGGGATGTTCGCGGGCAGGCCGATCCGCAGCCGCAGCCCGGTGGCGAGGGCGTTGCGGCCGTTGCGGACGGTGTACGTCACCACGACCCGCCCGCCGACGTACCCGGGGTTGGGCTGGGCGGTGAGACGCAGGCCGGGCCCTGCCTTGGGGGCGGGCGGTGCCGGAGGCGCGGGAGGCGCGGGAGGCGCCGGGGGCGCGGGCGGCGGTGTGGGCCTGGGGGTGGGTGAGGTGGGCGGTGTGGAGGGTGTGGGGCTGGGCGAAGGCGACGGGGGCGGCTCCTCGCCGACCGGCACCACGGTCCGCCCGGTGTTGTCGCTGGGCTGCGGATCGAGGACGGTCCCGGTGACCGACCAGTCGATGGGCGCGTCCCCGACGACGACCCCGGTGACGGTGACGGTCACCGGCACGGTCTCGCCAGGCGGTACGACACCGACATTGCACTGGAGGGAGGCGGCGTCACAGGTCCCCCCTGGATACGTCAGGCCGGTGATCTGGACGCCGGTCGGCGGTGCCACGGTCAGGGTCGTGCCGGGTGAGGCGGCGGGCCCGTTGTTGACGAGGTCGACGCGGATCGTCGTGGACTCGCCCACGACGACGGTCGGGACGGTGCCGGGCGCCCTGACCGTGAGGTCCACGGACTGCTGGACGCTGGGTTCCTTCTGGCGGCCCGCCAACTGCGAGGTGAGGGAGGTGAGTTCACCGGTGGCGATGTCGAGCGTCCGCAGCTTCTCGGGGCTGTTGGGGGCGACCGTCTCGCGGGACGAGAGCACCAGGGAGGTGCCGTCGGCCGACCAGGCGGCGTCGCGCGGCTGGAACGGGCCGGTGAGGGAGGTGTCCGGGAGTTGGGTGCTGCAGTCCCCGGCACCGGCGGGCAGCAGGACCCGGCACTCGCCGTCGGACAGCGAGGTCAGCAGGATGCCGGTGCGCTCGTCGACGGCGCCGCCGCCGCTCTTGCGGTTGAAGGCGACGCTGAGCCCGTCCGGGGAGAACGCGGGGCTGTCGTCGATGACCTGGCAGGTGCCGGGGCAGATCGT
Organism: Streptomyces sp. ME02-8801-2C; assembly: GCF_033793965.1. Classification (NCBI taxonomy): domain Bacteria; kingdom Bacillati; phylum Actinomycetota; class Actinomycetes; order Kitasatosporales; family Streptomycetaceae; genus Streptomyces; species Streptomyces sp. ME02-8801-2C. Next base: position 735,692 of record NZ_JARAXP010000003.1, read on the forward strand.
GGCACTCAGGTCGCGCTGCCGGGCCAGGTCGTTCACGGGCACGGTCCAGATGTGCTTGTTGCCGCCGTTGTCCTCGATCACCTCGCTGCGGGTGAAGGCGAGGGTGGTGCCGTCGGAGGACCAGGTCGGCTGGGCGTCGCGGCCGGTCTCCTCGCCCTCCGGAGGGACGATCTGCCCGGTGATCGCGCCGGTCGTCGCGTCCGCGACCAGGATGCGGCTGGGCTGTCCGACGCCGCCGGGAGCGCGGGTGAAGGCGAGGAACCTGCCGTCCGGGGAGAACGTGGGGTCGGTGTCCCAGTCCGTGGGTTCCCGTCCGGCGAGCGGCATGGGCTGGGCGTTCGAGCCGTCAGCGTCGGCGATCCAGATCCGTTCGACACGGCCCTGCGGGGTGTCCTCGAACCGGGTCACCACGATGCGGCGGCCGTCCGGCGTGTAGTTCTGCCGTTCCGTCCACGGGTCGAAGCCGTCGCCCGGCTGGAACAGGGGGTCCTTGGTGGGGTCGGTGTTGGTGTCGGCCGCCGGGTCCTCCTTGAGGATCGTCAGGCCGAGGTCCCGCGGGTCGACGCCGTCCGCGCGGACGTCCTGGAGCGTCACGATGTGCGGGGTGGCCGCCGTGGTGCGCTCGACGACCGCGTGACCGCCGTCCACGGACCCGACCCAGGTCGGCGAGCGGACCTCGCGGTCCTCGTTGAGCACCAGGGAGGGCACCTGGTCGGAGTGCGCCTGGGAGCGGAACACATGGTCCCAGTCGCCCTCGCACTCACAGGTGATCTCGGGGCTGAGGAAGATCACCCCGTTCCCGTCGGGCTGCCAGGCCACCGAGTGGGCCCGCCACTGCGCCCGGTCTCCCGCCAGCAGTGTCTCGTCGCCGGTCCCGTCCGCGTTGACCACCCGCAGTCGGCCCACGCCCTCCGACGTCGCGGTGTACGCGATCCAGTCCCGGTTCGCGTCGTCGTTCACCGGGTTCCACGCGGGCTCGCTCGCCGTCCCGTTGGCCGGGGAGGTGACCCTGGTCGCGGGGCCGCCGCTCAGCTGACGTGCGTAGATCTGCGTGCCGGACAGCGGGTCGGCGTCGCTGGTGTACGCGATGCGCTGCCCGTCAGGGGAGACCGTCGGGGCCGTCTCGTCGGCGGGGGTGTCCGTGAGCCGCGTCAGCCCGGTGCCGTCCGTCCGTACGAGCCACAGGTCGCGCTGCGCCGTCCCCGCGTCGAAGACCACGGACGCGCCGTCCGGCGTCAGCCGGGGACGCGCCGCGTCCATGCCGCTGGTGAGCCGTTGTACGGTGCCGTCCGCCGCACGCAGATAGATCTGCGGCGTCTTCTCGTCCCGTCGACTCGCGAAGACCAACTGGTCGCCGAGCGCGGCCGGTTGGGTGTCGTAGTGGGTCGCGCCCGTGCCGAACAGCGGTGTGCTGGAGGTGGTGGTCGCGACCTCGCCGAGGCTGCGGTGCCCGGTCCCCGCGTAGGCGACCCGGGTGTCCCCGGCGGCCCGTACCGCCGGCTGCCCGGGCTCGGCGCTGCCCTGGCCCGAGGCCCCCGTCAACGCGAGCAGCGGCGCCAGTAACAGCAACGACGCCCCGATCCTGCCCAGGCGGTACCGCCCACCCCCGTCAGCGGTACTCGTCACGCTCCACCTCACTATTCGGTACGGCACACAGCTCTCCCCCGGCCAGCCTGCGCCCGCCCCGTCCCCCGCGACAGGGCGCCGAAGCCGTACCCGGGGGAAGCCCGCACTGCGCTTTCGGGCAGCACGGCTCCCCGCCGCGGCATGCTGCGTACGGTCAGATGAGCCCGTTGCGCAGCGCGTACCCGACCGCGTGGGCCCGGTTGCGCAGTTGCAGACGGGTGGTGATCTCGTGCAGGACGTTCTTGACGGTGCGTTCGGAGTACGACGTCTTGCGGGCGATCTCGGCGGTGTCGAGGCCCTCGGAGACCAGGCGCAGCATGTCCGCCTCACGGGTGGTGAGCGTGGACAGGGAGACGCCCCGGGGGTCGAGCGCGGCGCGTTGCAGGCTGCCGACGTGGGTGAGGAGTTCCCCGAGCAGATCCCCGGGGAGTACGCCCTCGCCGTTGGCCAGCGCCACGACGAGGTGGACGAGCCGGTCCTGCTCGGCCTCGGTGCGGCGCAGCACCGCCGTCACCCCGCACTCGACGACCCGTTGCAGGGCGCCCGAACCGAGCCTGCCGACCACCAGGCCGGTGCGGGTGGCGGAGTTGTGGCGCAGTCGCTGGAGCAGCGCGGCCACGTCGTCGTCGACGTTGTCCACGACCACCAGCGAGACACGGGCCGAGTCCGCGTCCGCGTCGTCGACGAGGGTGGTTTCGGGGCGTTGGCGTAACTGCTGGACGACACCGACACGCAGGACGGGGTCGGCGGCGTAGACGGCCACGGTGACCGGCTCCGGACGGCCGCTTCTCATGGCCGGGTAGTCGTGGGTGACGGGGGATGACATGGCGGGGCTGTTCTCCTCTGCGCGGAGCATGTGGGGCGGTGTGTGGTCCCTGGCGCGCGGTCACTGCTCTGTGGCCGCGCACTCGCGGTAACTGGTCAGCGGGAACCGGGGGTTGAGAATGGACGTTGACATGGGGGGTACGCCTCCGGAAGGCGGCGCACCGTAGTCCGAGGGAGGCGTCGATGGCTCCCGTCGGTGGACGGGCCGGCGGTCACCGCGCGGGCATCACGACTGCCCGGACACTGCCCTCGTGCCCCTCGCGATTGCCGCCCACCCGTCCCTAGCGTGGTCGTGTGACGCTTTCCGCAGCCTCTTCCGGCCCCGCTCCGGGCCTCGACATCCCGGTCGTGACGGTGGCCCCCGGTTCCTCGGCCACCACCACTCTGACCGTCCGCAACGACAGCGACATCGTCGAGGCGTACAGCCTGGAAGTCGTCGGGGAGTGCGCCGCCTGGAGCACCGTGGAGCCCGCGCGCGTCTCCCTGTACCCGGGCACCTCCGAGACGGTGACGATCACTCTGTCGCCGCCGCGCTCCCCCGAGATCCGGGCCGGTGAACGGCCGTTCGCGGTACGGGTGCTGCCGGCCGAGCATCCCGAGTCGGTACGGGTCCCCGAAGGGTCCGTACGGATCGAGGAGTTCCACGAGCTGAAGACCGAGCTGGCGCCCAGGCGTCGGCGCGGCTGGCTGCGTGGGCGCTACCGGCTGGCGGTGCTCAACCAGGGCAACACGCCCGTGCGGGTGGAGTTCACGCCAGGTCAGGCCGGCGAGGAGCTGGGGTTCACCTTCGATCCGCAGCGGCCGAAACTGGAGCCCGGCGAGTCGGTGGAGGTCGGCCTGCGGGTCCGTACCGGCAAGCCGGTGTGGTTCGGCTCGCCGGTGGTGTGGCCGTTCACGCTGACGACGAGCGAGGTCGCTGAGGCGGGCGACGCCGGGGAGACCGGTGCGGCCCGGGAGACCGGCGCCTCCGGGGACTCGACCGCGCCGGACCTGCCGCGCCCCGAGGAGCTTCTCTCCCCGACGCCGCTGGACGCGGAGTTCGTCCAGATACCGATCTTCCCGAAGTGGCTGCTGGCCGTGCTCGCGGCGCTGCTCGCACTGTTGCTGGCCTGGTTCACGCTGGTCCGCCCCGCGGTGCGCAGCGCGGCCAAGGACGCGGCGAGGCAGGCGGTCCAGCCGCGCCCCGCGCCGTCGTCCGGCACGCCCGACGGGCAGAACCCGCAGGCCGGGGCAGGGGGTCCCTCGACCGCGCCAGGAGGCGGCGGACAGGCGACGCCGGGGCAGGGCACCGGGAACGGGACGGGCACGGGTACGGGAACCGGCACGGGCACGGGCACGGGTACCGGCGCCGGGGGCGTCGGCGGCGGCCAGCAGAGCTCGCAGACCATCGAGGTCAAGTCGAACGCCGGGGAGACCAAGCCGGGTGTCTACACGGTGCCGGCCGACAGCGTCTTCGAGGTCACGGACGTCGTCATCGCCAACTTCCAGGGCGACGAGGGGTTGTTGACGTTCTCGTTCGGTGACCGCAAGATCACCACGATCGCGCTGGAGACCTTCCGCAACCAGGACTACCACTGGGTCACCCCCATCAAGATCCCCGCGAACGACACCGTGACCGTCGAGGTGACCTGTTCGAAGCCGGGCACACCGGCCACCGGCCGGCGCGCGCAGGGGTGCAACGAGGTCCTGAACGTCAGTGGTGTGCTCAGCCTTACGACGCCGTAACCGGAGCCAACCCCTCCGAGCCAAGCCAATACCGATGCTAGCCATTGTCGATCGGTACAGACCAAATCCGTAAGTCCGGTTTCGCGTTCAGTCCGGAAATCAACAACCCTGGTCCGAAAAGTGACGGCCGATGATCACTGGGACCAGTGGGATGACGATCAGGGCACGCCCGGACGGCATGGAGGGCGCCTTTCGGGCGATCAAATCAGGCATATACCACATATGCCTGATTTGCTGATTTCATGGTGACCAACAGCAAGAAGAAGACAGCCACGCCGCCCCGCAGGTCGGCCCCCGCCCAGGACAGGATGATCGAGTCCCTCCGGCACTACATCCGCGCACACGGCCAGGACCTGCTGAAGGATCCCAACGTGTCGTCCGTCGGCATCGGACAGAAGGTCAGGAACGGGACGCGCGGGAAGCAGATAGTCCTGCAGTTCACGGTCAGCAGCAAGGTCGCACCTGAGGCGATGGAGGCGCTGGGCACGAATCGAATACCGCAGACCATCACGGTGGACGGTTTCGAGGTGCCCACCGACGTTGTCGAGCGTAGCTACACGCCGCACTTCCGCGTGGTGGCCGAGGTCAGGAAGCCGGAGCGCAAGACTCGCCTCAACCCGGTCGTTCCCGGCGCGAGTGTCGGGGGTGTCAGCGTCTCGGCCGGCACGATCGGCTGCATCGTGTTCGACAAGGCCGACGGCACCCCGTACGTGCTCAGCAACTGGCACGTCCTGCAGGGGCCGGACGGCGACCTCGGCGAGGCCGTCGTGCAGCCGGGCAAGTTCGACGACAACCGCGTCTCACTGAACCGCCTCGGCGTCCTGAGGCGGTCCCACCTCGGTGCCGCCGGCGACTGTGCGGTGGCGACCCTCGACCCGAGCCGCGACTTCGACCGGAAGATCTGCGAACTCGACGTAGTGCCCGAGGAGTTGGGCGAGCCGGAACTCGGGGACAAGGTGATCAAGAGCGGCCGTACCACCGGGGTGACCCATGGCGTGGTCCGCCGCATCGACACCATGGTCAAGATCGACTACGGGGGCGATGTCGGCGAGCGGATCATCGGCTGCTTCGAGATCGGACCCGACGCCGACAACCCGGCGGTGGACGGCGAGATCAGCAGCGGGGGCGACTCCGGCGCGGTATGGCTGTTCAAGCAGAGCAACGGCAGACCGAGCGGGATCATCGCCGGGGTGCACTTCGGCGGGGAGGACGACAGCGACTCCGACGAACACGCGCTGGCCTGTCTGTCGAGCTCGGTCTTCGAGAAGCTCGACATCAGCCTGCAACGGCCGGCGCCGGAAGAGGTCACAGCGGTGCGGGGCTACGACCCGGGCTTCCTGGGCGAGCAGATAGATCTCCCGCAGCTCACCACGGAGGTCAGCGGCGACGCCGTGCGGCTCGAAGGCTCCGAGGTCATCCCCTACACGCACTTCTCGCTGGCGCTCAGCAAGAAGCGCCGCTTCCCGTTCTGGGTCGGGTGGAACATCGACGGCGGCTCCCTCAAGCGGCTGAGCCGGTCCGGTATCCCCTTCACCAAGGACCCCCGGCTCCCGGCCAACGTGCAGGTGGGCAACGAGCTGTACGAGGCCAACCGGCTCGACCGCGGCCACATAGCGCGCCGCGCCGATCTGCTGTGGGGCAGCCTCCCGGAGGCGGAGAAGGCCAACATCGACTCGTTCTTCTACACCAACATCACCCCGCAGATGGACGACTTCAACCAGAGCGCCAGGAACGGGCTGTGGGGGAAGCTGGAGGACGCCGTCTTCGCCGATGTCGACGTCGACGACCTGAAGGTCAGCGTCTTCGGGGGTCCGGTCTTCCAGGACGACGACCACGTCTTCCGTGGCGTCAAAATCCCTCGGGAGTTCTGGAAGGTCATCACGTACACCGAACGGGGCGAGCTGAAGGCCAAGGCGTTCGTGCTCACCCAGAACCTGGTCCAGATCGAGTCCCTGGACCTCGAGGAGTTCCGCGTCTTCCAGGTCACGCTGGACGAGATCGAGGAACGTGCCCGCGTCCGCTTCCCTTCCACCCTCCACAAGGGAGACAAGCTGCTCGTGTCCAAGGCCCCGGCCGAACGGACCCCGCTGGAGACTCTGGCGGACATCCACTGGGACTGATCACCGCACGCCCGCGTGCTACTGGATCTACTGGATCGGGGAGTCCGGTGGCGGAAGGCCGACGGTTCGGTCCCGGTCGACGGATTCGACGCCGGCGACCGCCCTCAGGGCCGGTATCCGGTCCTCGGCGATCGTTCCGGAGAGCGCGCCGAGGGTCGGCTGCTCACCCGTGACCGTCAACCCGGCCTGGCGCGCGGCCTCGATCACGTCCGCGAACCGGTCGGGGTCGACCGCGAGGACGACTCCGACCGGTTCGGACTGCGGGGGCCTGCTCATGGGGCCTGGAGCAGACCGGAGCCGACCTCCTCGACCCCTTGCGACAGCGGGAACGCGCCGGACAGGAGAAGGGACTTGAGGTCGGCCGTGGTGGCGTCGGGGTTGGCCTCGGCGAGCAGCGCGACGACACCCGCGACATGCGGCGTGGCCATGCTGGTACCCGACATCGCCTGATACCCGCCACCCGGGGCGGCCGAGTGCACGTCCCTGCCGGGCGCGGCGATGTTGATCTCGCCGCCCTCGCCGTTGATGGCGCCGCAGGAGAAGAACGACGTCGTGAGCGCCTGGTCCACCGAGGCCACCGCGAGGATGGAGGGGCAGTTGGCGGGTCGGCCGACGGGCTCGACGCGCTGGGGACGTCGGCTTTCGTTGCCCGCGGCGGCGACGATCAGCGTCCCGCGCGCGAGCGCGCGCTGGGCCAGCTTCTCGTACGTCTGGGGGAACAGCTCTCCCGGCCGGACCCGAGCGCCGAGTGACATGGAGATCACTCGTGCACCGCGGGCGACAGCCCAGTCCATGCCCGCCAGGATCTGTCCGTCGCTGCCGCTGCCCGCGTTGCTGAGCACCTTGCCGGCGAGTATCCGGGCCTCGGTCGCCACGCCGTAGCGGGGCCCCTGCTGGGGGTTGGCCGGACCGGCGGCGGTGCCGATGCAGTGCGTGCCGTGGCCGTGGCCGTCCTCGACGCTTTCGCCGGGCACGAAGGAGGCCGTCGCCTCGATGCGGTCGACGAGGTCGGGGTGGTCGGTGTCCACACCGGTGTCGAGTACGGCGATCCTCACGCCGCGTCCGGTCAGGCTGGAGAGGCTGGCCCGGATCGCCTGGAGGCCCCAGGTCCACTTCTCCTCGTCGAGGGCCGGTCCCTGTGCCGCCGCGATCTCGGCGTTGGTGTGGCGTTCAACCACTCTCTCGTCGCTGCGGTAGGCCGGGAAGAAATCGGTCGGTGCCTGCTGCGGGGCGGTGATCACCGAGGTGTAGACCATGCGCTCCGGCTCGGCCGCGATGATCGAGGGGTCGGCCTCGGCCATGGTCACCAGTGCGTGGCGCTGGTCGGCCCGCACCTCGACGACGGCGGCGCCGAGTTCTTCGAACTGCACCGAGACGTCGGGGTTCTCGAGGAGTTCGGCGACGTTGGCGGTCTCGGCTCCCCGGACGCGCTCCACGGGCGCGATGTCGGCGGCGGAACGCAGCGCGCTCAGTCCGCTCTCCTGATTACCCTGGTCGAGCAGGATCACATACCGACCGGTGTACTCCGCGCCCCGGCCCCCCGGGGAGCCGTTGGGCCGGTCCGGCTGCCCGCCGAAGGCGCGCCTGTCCAAGGGTCCGTTCGCCATGGCATTTCCCGCTTTCTGTGTGCTTCCGCCAGTCGGTGGAGGGCGCGCCGCTGGTGCCGAGGCCCGCGGCAGCGCCATCGGGCACCAGGTGTCGGCGCACGGATGATGGGGGCACGGATGAATGGGGCCACGAATAAGGGGGCGCCGCTTCGGCGCTCGTCGACGGGCGCCCCGTCGCCCGTGGAACTGTCCCTGCCGGGCACTGTCCCGACAGCACCCTTTCCACCGTCGCACCGGGTACGGGGGCCCGCAACACGGCGCTGCCGCAGCTGATCCCAAGACGCCGACCGCCGGTTGTGGCAACGGAGTTGCCGGTTGAACGAACCCTGTTGTGACTGTGCGCGTCGACTACCGGCCGTCCGCCACGCTCATCGAGGCCGCCGGCCCTTCCCCGCACGGACACCGTCGGTAGCGGCTACGGACTCGCCGGCCTGCCCGAACGGGTCACCGCCCCCGGCGGCCGTCCGGACGCCGGGGGCGGTGGGCGCGGGCGCCTGGCGGTTGACCGGCCGTGTCCCCCATCCCGCCGGCCTCAAACGGAACGGCGCCCGCACATGATCCGCACGCGCCTGCCCGCGACACCGGCTTCCAGCGGAGCGGGGCTCACCTTCCGCGCGGGCGGTCGATGCCGGTGGGACGGAAGCATGCCGACACCGTCTTTCCGTGTCGCTGACACTTCGTCTGCAACCCGTCCGCCAGCGTCTGCACGATGCTCACTCCGCGCCCCGAGGTCTCACCCGGCTGCGGGTCACGCCGGCGTGGCAGTGTCGGGTCCTCGTCATGGACGCTCACATGGAGGCATTCGCCGTCCCACGTGAGGATCAGACGTGCGTCGCTGTGTGCGTGGATGTGGGCGTTGGTGAGCAGTTCGGACACCGTCAGGACGACAGCGTCCACGGTCTCGGGCTCGGCGGCGGTCCAGGGCAGGGACTCCAACTGCCTTCGCGTCCACCGCCGACCGGCGCGCACACCTCCCGAAATGGGAAACGAATGCGCCCAGCCCATCGCCTTGATCGTCACCGGCCTCCCCTTCCTGCCGTTTTCCTGCCGTTCGAACCCGCCTCATACCCGTCGTGTGCCCGTCGGCCTCGATCGCAGACCTCCCGGCGACCGGATTCCTGCCCTGCGAGGTCGCTTCCAAGGCCCCGCGAGCCGACTGGGGGAAATCCCGTCGGTTGCCCCGAACGGCGGATAAGAAACAGTTAAATTTTCAGGGTGTGCGCAGGTCACGACGGGGCACACGGCGGGACGGAGGTTGATAACCATGATTCCGCTGATACTCGTTCTGCTTCTCGCCCTGATCCTCTTCGGCGCCGGGTTCGCCCTCAAGGCCCTGTGGTGGATCGCCCTGATCGTCCTGGTGATCTGGCTGGTCGGATTCCTCGCTCGCTCCACCGGAGCAGGCGGGCAGCGAGGCCGCTGGTATCGCTGGTAGAACACTCCGCAACGCCTAGGAAGGGGTGGGGGCACACCGAACGCCGGTGTGCCCCCACCCCTTTTGGTGATGTGCGGTCAGGTCACCCGGACGCCCACGATGCAGGTGTCGTCGTCCGTGTCGGACTTGCTGTAGGTGAGCAGGCGGTCCAACTGCTGGTCGAGCGTGGGCGACACCGTGCGCGCGGCCAGCAGCAGCTGGGCCAGTGATTCCTCGACGGACCGGTCCCGGCGTTCGATCAGGCCGTCCGTGTACATCAACAGGGTGTCGTCGACGGCCAGTTGGACCTCTTGTTCCTCGTACGTCGCCTCGGGTACGGCACCGAGCAGCAGGCCCTTGATCAAGGGCAGCGGCGCAGCTTCGCCGGCGCGTACCAGGACGGGTGACAGATGGCCCGCCCTCGCCCAGCGCAGGGTGTGGCGGTCGGGGTCGTACAGGCCGCAGACTGCCGTGGCGGTGACCGATCCCGTCAGATGGTGGGCCACCATGTTCAGCCAGGACAGCAACTGGCCCGGCCCCGCGCCGGTCACGGCGAGCCCGCGCAGCGCGTTGCGCAGGACGACCATGCTGGTGGCTGCCTCTATCCCGTGTCCGGCGACGTCCCCGACACACAGCAGCACCAGCCCGGACGGCAGCACGACCGCGTCGTACCAGTCGCCGCCGACCAGGTGCTGGGTCTCCGCGGGCCGGTAGCGAACGGCGACCCGCAGTCCCGGGGCCTCCAGCGGGGCCTGCGCCGGGGGCATGATCGCGTGCTGGAGCTGGAGGGTGAGCCGGTTGCGTTCGCTGGCCTGCTGCTCGGAGTGGGCGAGTTGGTCGCGGGTGGCGGCGAGGGCGACCTCCGTCCAGTGGTGGGCGGAGATGTCCTGGTAGGCGCCCCGGACGACGAACAGCCGACCGTCGGAGTCGAGGACCGGCTCGGCCACGACGCGGATGTGCCGGGTCACACCGTCGGGCCGCTGGAGCCGGAAGGCGGCGGACGCGGGACGACGCTGGTGCAGAAGGGTGCGCAGGAACCGTCCGATGACGACGGCGTCGTCCGGGTGGGCATGGGCGGGCAGCTCCTCCAGCGGGACCGGGCCGCTGACGGACGGCTTGCCGTAGAGGCTGTAGAGCTGGCCGTTCCAGGTGATCTCACCGGTGCGGAGGTTCTCCTCGAAACCGCCGATGCGGCCGAGGCGTTGGGCGTGCTGGAGCAGGTTCGCCAGCCGTGCGGTCTCGTCCTCCATGCGCCAGACGAGAAGGACGCTGCCGCCGTGCCGGCTGACGCTCATGTCGGCGACAGCGGCCAGCGGGACGTCGTCCACCAGGGCCGTGAGCCGCATCCGGCGGGCTCGGAACGGCTCGCCCGTCGCATAGACCCGTTCGATCTGCTCGAACAGCTCGCTCTCGCCGGCGGCCATCGGATACGCCTCCAGGAACAGGGCTCCGTTGACGGCGCCGCGCGGCCGGCCGGCCGGGTCGAGGAAGTGGGTGTTGACGTGGTGGATGCGGAAGTCGGCCAGGTCCCCGGTGGCGTCCAGGTGCGGTACGAGGACCAGCGCGGGGTCGTGGAGGCCGTCGGCCAGGTCCATCAGCTCGGTGAGGTCCGGCCGGGGCCAGGGCCGGGTGTCGGCTTCGGGGCGGGGCGGGGCGCAGGTCCCCAGCGTGTGGGCGCACAGCTCGGCCAGGGCCTCGATCTGACGGACGATCTGCGGGGGCTGGGCTCCCAGCGGCGTGGGCCAGACGATCTCCAGCACTCCGTGGATCCGGCCGCCGGTGCCCGCGGGTACGGCGACCCGGCCGCCGTCGGGGTGATGGTGCCGGCCGATGGAGGGCAGGCCGGTCTCGGACAGGCAGCCGATCCACTGGCCCGTTCGCTCACCGAGTCCGCGCCGGGCCACCGTCACCACGCCCGGCGGTACGTACCGCCAGCGGGCCGCCTCGGCGGCCGGGAATCCGGCGCTGCCCGCCAGCGTGAGGGAGCCGTCGGCGCCCAGCGCCCAGATGGCGACGGCCTCCGCGCCGATCGGCGTCAGGGCGTGTTCCAGCAGGGAGTCGGCCACGGCCTGGGCGTCGTGGGCGGCCAGCGCACCGCTCTCGGCGGTCCGCAGCCGTACGGCGAAGGAGTCCCTCCCCGGAGGGTCGGTGGTGTCGTTGTGGTCCGCAGTGGTCGCGAGGAGGGCGGTCGTCACGTCGGAGAGCCGGTCGCGGGCTGCCTGGTTGATGACGTCGACGGCGAACTCGAGGGGTGTCACACCGGCCTGTTCGGTCAGCTCGGCGAGCTGCCGTGCCGCCTGCGACGGTCCGCAGCCGAGCCGCTCGACGAGGATGCCCTTGGCCAGCTCGATCAGGGCACGTCCGTCCGCTTCCGCGTGAGCGGTCCGCACCTCGCGGCGCAGTCGCTCCACGGTCGCCGCGAGTCTGCCGACGCGGGAAGGCGCTGCCGCTCCCCTCGGGTCCTCCTCGTCGCCCTCGTACACCTCTGTCCCAGCGGTGGCGGCGGCCTGAGCGTCGGCGCGGGCGGCGGGCATCGAAACCGGCGGGTTGTCGGACAGCGGGCCGGGGTCCTCCGCCGGATCCTCGGCGGGTGGTTCGGCCGGCGGACGGGGATTGCTCACGGTTGACCTGTTCCTCGGCTCGGGCGTCCTGCGACACCACATGTTCGGCCGGTGCGCGCGGCGGTGTGCCGGACCGTCATTCGGACAGCCATCGCCGGACGCGGCCGATGAGGTCGTCGGTGTCGACCGGCTTGGTGACGTAGTCGTTCGCGCCCGACGCGAGGCTCTTCTCCTGGTCGCCGGGCATGGCCTTCGCGGTGACGGCGATGATGGGCAGATCGGCGTACTGGGGCATCGCCCGGATCTCCGCGGTGGCGGTGTAGCCGTCCATCTCGGGCATCATCACGTCCATCAGAACCACCGAGACGTCCGGATGGGCGAGCAGCATCTCGATGCCCTTGCGTCCGTTGTCGGCGTGCAGGACGTGGAACCCGTGCAGCTCCAGCATCCCGCTCAGCGCGAAGAGGTTGCGCGCGTCGTCGTCGACCACGAGCACCGTACGGCCGTGGAAGGCGCCCTCGACGACCTGCGCGGCCGGGCGCTGGGACTCCTCGGCGCGGACCAGTGACAGGACGTCGCCGGGTTCCTCGGCGGACAGGTGCAGGGTGATGCGTTCGCGCAGTTCGTCGAGGCTGGAGAGAAAGGCGAGCGGACGGCCGGCTGCGCGGGAGCGCAACGTCTGTTCCTGCGCCAGGTCCACGCGATGGCCGGTGTGCACCAGCACGGGCACGCCGGCCAGCGCCGAGTCACCCTCTATGGCCTCCAGCAGACGTGTGCCCTCGTCGTCGGACATGCCGAGTTCCAGGACGACGCAGTGGCAGGGCTCGGCGGCCAGGGTGCTCGCCGCCTCCTGTGCGCCGATCGCCGTGATGATGTCGATCGCCCCGAGCTGGTCGGCGTCGGGCTCGAGGTCGGCGACCGCTCGTTCGGCGACGAGCGTCAGCAGTCCGCGCGGACGGTCCTCGACGACCAGGAGGCGGCGCCGGCGCTGCTCGGGATGCGCGGTGGAGGGGGTGTCCGGTCGACGGGCCGGGGTCAACTCCCCGTCGGTGGGGTGCGGTTGCTCCGTCGGCATGCCGCCGCCGTCGAGCACCTCCTCGAAGTCGGCGCGTGCCACGGGGAGATAGAGGGTGAAGGTGCTGCCCTGACCGGGTGTGCTGTCGACGGTGACGGCGCCGCCCAGCAGATGGGCGATCTCCCGGGTAATGGACAGGCCGAGGCCGGTGCCGCCGTACTTGCGGCTGGTGGTGCCGTCCGCCTGCTGGAAGGCTCCGAAGATCGTCTCCAACTGCTGCTGGGGGATGCCGATGCCGGTGTCCTTCACCCTGAAGGCCACGACGGGACCGCCTCGGAGGACACCGATGGGCACCTCCCGGTCCCCGGCGGGTTCGATGTGCAGTGCGACGCCGCCGTGTTCGGTGAACTTCACGGCGTTCGACAGGAGGTTGCGCAGGATCTGGCGCAGCCGGGAGTCGTCGGTGAGCAGGTCGGCGGGGGTGCCCGGGGCGGTGGCCACCGTGAAGTCCAGGCTCTTCTGCGTCGTCATCGGGCGGAACGTCGCCTCGACGTACTCCAGCAGCTTGCGCAGCGGGACGCGCTCGGGGGCGACGTCCATCTTGCCGGCCTCGACCTTCGACAGGTCGAGGATGTCGTTGATGAGCTGCAGCAGGTCCGAGCCCGCCGAGTGGATGATGCCCGCGTACTCGACCTGCTTGGGCGTCAGGTTGCGCGAGGGGTTCTGTGCCAGCAACTGGGCCAGGATCAGCAGGCTGTTGAGCGGGGTGCGCAGTTCGTGGCTCATGTTCGCCAGGAACTCCGACTTGTACTTCGAGGCCAGGGCCAACTGCTGTGCGCGGGTCTCCAGTTCCTGCCGGGCCTGTTCGATCTCCAGGTTCTTGGCCTCGATGTCGCTGTTCTGGGAGGCCAGCAGGGAGGCCTTCTCCTCCAGTTCGGCGTTGGAGCGCTGGAGTTCGTCCTGCTGGACCTGCAACTCCTCGGAGCGGGCCTGGAGTTCGGCGGTCAGCCGCTGGGACTCCCCGAGCAGTTCGTCGGTGCGGGCGTTGGCGACGATGGTGTTGAGGTTGACGCCGATGGTCGGCATCAGCTGGGCGAGGAAGTCCTGGTGGATCTGGGTGAAGGCGGTGACGGAGCCCAGCTCGATGACACCGAGGACCTGGTCCTCGACCACGATGGGCAGCACCATCAGGGCGCTGGGCACGGCCTGTCCGAGACCGGAGGAGATGGTCACATAGCCCGGCGGCAGCTCCTCCACGCTGATGGGCCGGCGGTTGCGCGCCGCCTGCCCGACCAGCGAGCGCCCGACGGGGATCCGCTCGGGCCGGTCGGTCTCGGCGGGATAGCCGTACGAGCCCACCAGCCGCAGTTCGGGGCCGCGCTCGGTGTCCTCGGCGAGGTAGAAGGCGCCGTACTGCGCGGAGGCCAGCGGCGCGAGTTCGTCCATGATGAGTTCGGCCACGACGGGCAGCTCGCGGTGGCCCTGCATCAGGCCGGAGATCCGGGCGAGGTTGGTCTTGAGCCAGTCCTGCTCCTGGTTGGCCCGGGTGGTCTCCCGCAGGGACTCCACCATGGAGTTGATGTTGTCCTTGAGGTCGGCGACCTCCCCGGAGGCCTCGACGGTGATCGAGCGGGTCAGGTCGCCCTCGGCGACGGCGCTGGTGACCTCGGCGATGGCTCGGACCTGTCGGGTGAGGTTCCCGGCGAGTTCGTTGACGTTCTCGGTGAGCCGTTTCCAGGTGCCCTCGACGCCCTCGACCTCGGCCTGTCCGCCGAGCCGGCCCTCGCTGCCGACCTCCCGGGCCACACGGGTGACCTCGGCGGCGAACGACGACAGCTGGTCGACCATCGTGTTGATGGTGGTCTTCAGCTCGAGGATCTCGCCCCGGGCGTCGACGTCGATCTTCTTCGACAGGTCACCGCCGGCGACCGCGGTCGTGACCAGGGCGATGTTGCGGACCTGGCCGGTGAGGTTGTTGGCCATCGAGTTGACGTTGTCGGTGAGGTCCTTCCAGGTGCCGGCGACGTTCGGGACGTGGGCCTGGCCTCCGAGGCGTCCCTCGGTGCCGACCTCGCGGGCGACGCGGGTGACCTCGTCGGCGAACGCGGAGAGCGTGTCGACCATGGTGTTGATGACGTCCGCCAGGGCCGCGACCTCGCCCTTGGCCTCGACGGTGATCTTCTGGGAGAGGTCGCCGCGTGCGACGGCGGTGGCGACCTGGGCGATCGAACGGACCTGGCCGGTCAGGTTCGACGCCATCACGTTGACGTTGTCGGTCAGGTCCTTCCAGGTTCCCGACGCGCCCCGGACGATGGCCTGGCCGCCCAGGTTGCCCTCGGTGCCGACCTCGCGGGCCACGCGGGTGACCTCGTCGGCGAAGCCGGACAGCTGGTCCACCATCGTGTTGATGGTGTCCTTGAGCTGCAGGATCTCACCACGGGCGTCCACGGTGATCTTCTGGGAAAGGTCGCCCTGAGCCACCGCCGTGGCCACCTGGGCGATGTTGCGGACCTGGCCGGTGAGGTTGGCCCCCATGAAGTTCACGGAGTCCGTGAGGTCCCGCCAGGTGCCCTTCACGCCCTTGACGTCCGCCTGTCCGCCGAGACGTCCCTCGGTGCCGACCTCGCGGGCCACGCGGGTGACCTCGTCCGCGAACCCGGAGAGCTGGTCCACCATCGTGTTGATGGTGTTCTTCAGCTCCAGGATCTCCCCCCGGGCATCCACCGTGATCTTCTGCGAGAGATCGCCCTCGGCCACCGCCGTGGTCACCTGGGCGATGTTGCGGACCTGCGAAGTGAGGTTCCCCGCCATGAAGTTGACCGAGTCGGTCAGGTCGCGCCAGACACCGCCGACACCGGGCACCTGGGCCTGTCCGCCGAGCCGGCCCTCGCTGCCGACCTCCCGGGCCACCCGGGTGACCTCGGCCGCGAACGACGACAGCTGGTCGACCATCGTGTTGACGGTCTCCTTCAGCTGCAGGATCTCGCCACGCGCCGGGACGTCGATCTTCTGCGACAGGTCGCCCCTGGCGACCGCGGTCGCCACCTGCGCGATGTCGCGCACCTGAGTGGTCAGATTCCCCGCCATGGCGTTGACCGAGTCGGTCAGGTCGGCCCAGGTGCCCGAGACCCCCGGCACCTCCGCCTGCCCGCCGAGCGTGCCCTCGGTGCCCACCTCGCGCGCCACCCGGGTGACTTCGGAGGTGAACACGGACAGCTGGTCCACCATGCCGTTGAAGACCGTCGCGATGTCGCCGAGCAGTCCGTCGCCGTCGGAGGGCAGCCGGGTGCCGAAGTCGCCGTCCCGTACGGCGGTCAGTCCGGCCAGGAGTTGCCGCAGCTCCTGCTCGCCCGGGGCCCGGTCGGCGACCTCGGTCGTCCTGCTGTTCATGCGCACCCTCGTTCCGCTCCCCAAGAGCCCTCACTCCGAGGACTCGGAACCCGCGCCGGGCCCGTGAAAGGCCCTCTCAGCGACCGTGTTTCCGCAGTTCACGGATCGGCCGGATGAGAAAAATCCGGTGAAGATTAACGCAGTTGCCGTCAGACAACCAAAGCCTGACGTGAAGCTTTTGGCCGCGCGGAAAAGACCCGCGAACGAGGGACTGAATGGGCGAACGGGGGGCACTCGAGACGGTTTCGCTCCGCTCGAACCGCCGGTGTCCGAGGGCATGGCTTCCGGCCAGGTCACGATCGGCCAGGGCGACGAAGGCGAGTTCCTCCGCCCTCCCCCCGCAGGAAGGCCTGGACCAATGCCGAACGATCCATCATGATGACGTCGCCATGACAATGTGCGCCTCAGGATGGTGACCGTGCGCGGAATCCTCGTCAGGTCAAAGGCCGCACTGGCCGCCGTACTCCTCGTCGTTGCCCTGGCGCCCGGCGCGGAGGCGGCAGTCGGACGAGCACCCGTCCCCGAGGCCGGTGACCCACCCGAGATCGCCGCGAGCGCGGCGAACTGGACGCCGCCGCTCAGCACGCGCGGCCGGTGGATCGTCGACGCGAACGGCGACCGTTTCAAGCTGCGGTCCGGCAACTGGCACGGCGCCAGCGGCACCTGGAACGGATCGGGAAGCCCGGACGCGGACACCGACCATCACGCCGGGGAGAACTCCGGCCGAATGCCGCTCGGCCTGGACCGGGCCCCCGTGGCCGAAATCATCGCCGGTTTCCAGGAAATCGGAATCAACAGCATCCGGCTGCCCTTCTCCAACGAGATAATCCACGACAGCCGTCCCGTCACGGACGCATCCGTGGCCGCCAATCCCGCTTTGCGCGGCAGGACCCCACTGCAGGTGTACGACGTCGTGGTGCGGGAACTCACCGCCGCCGGGCTCGCGGTGATCCTGAACAACCACACCAACACCACCCGCTGGTGTTGCGGAGTCGACGGCAACGAACGCTGGAACACGGGCCAGTCCGCCTCGGCCTGGGAGAACGACTGGCTCTTCATGGCCCGGCGCTACCGTGACAACCAGCGTGTCGTCGGCGCCGACCTCTACAACGAGGTCCGTCGCAACATCCTGGACGACCCCAACTGGGGCGTGGGCGACGACCACGACTGGTTCGCCGCCTCCCAGCGCCTGGGCGACCGCATCCTGACGGAGGCCGACCCCGACCTCCTGATCATCGTCGAGGGCATCAACTGGACCGGCATCCCGGTCGACGGCCTCGCCCACGAACGCCCCACCCTGGAGCCCGTACACCGTCTCTCGCACACCCTCGTCGACTCCGGCAAGCTCGTGTACTCGGCCCACTTCTACGACTACACCGGCCCGAACCACAGCGGCGCCACCGGAACCGGTGAGACCAGCGACCCCCGCTACCGCGACTTCAGCCCGACCGAACTGATCGACGTACTGAACCGGCAGGCCTTCTTCGTCACCGCCGAACAGGACCGGCACTTCACCGCCCCGCTCTGGATCAGCGAGTTCGGCGTCGGCGGCCGCGAGGAGACCGGCGCGAAGCAGCGCGCCTGGTTCGAGAACTTCGTCAGCCAACTGATCCGCGCCGACGCGGACTTCGCCTACTGGCCGCTCGTGGGATGGCACGAGAACCGCAGAGGCAACGGCTGGGCCCTGCTGCACTGGGACTCGGCGGGCCACCGGATGGGGCTGTACGACGGCGACGACTGGCGGGCCGCCGCCTGGACCCGGCTCGTCGGAGCCCCCGGCCGGACCGGTCGGGTCGCCCCCGTGACGGAGTGGTCGATGCTCAGTCCCGACCACGGCGACTTCGTCGCTTCGCGGCGCATGCGCGCGCTCCCCGACTGGGACTCCGGTGCCCGCAAGGCCGCGTGCCCCAACGGGCAGCGCCTCCTCGGCCTCAGCCACACGGGCAACCGGGGCCTGTGCTCCGACGTGACCGCCGGACCGCTGCGGGACCCGGCCGGGGGACACGAAGTGGTCACCGACGAGCGCCATGTCGCACCGGGCGGCGACTGGGCGTCCGGGTACACCAAACTCCAGTGCCCCGACGGCCAGTTCCTCACCGGTTACAGCGTCCGCGGCTCCGCCGTCTCGGCCGCCCTGTGCGCGGCCGCTCCGGCGAACAGGCTCGGCGGGGGCGGCCGTACGGTCTGGTTCGACCGGGGTGACAACAGGGGCACGGCCCCCAAGGGCGGCGACTTCGCGAGCGGCCACTACAAGGGCCAGTGCGCGGACGACGAGTACGCGGCCGGGATCGCGTACACGGGCCGGGTGGGCTCGGCACGGACTCCGGACGCGCTGTACTGCCGGAAACTGGGCTGACGGGCCGTCATTCCTCCTGGTTCATCCCCTTGGTTCATCCCCCCTGGTTCACCTGTCGCGGCTGTCGGTACGGCCGCACTGCTCGGCGGGCGATGGCGAAACGGTGGGTCTCCGACGGGCCGTCGTAGATCCGGAACGGCCGGACCTCCCGGTACAGGCGGGCCAGCGGGGCGTCGGCGGCCGAGATGCCGAGGGCTCCGCAGATCTGGACCGCCCGGTCGACCACCCGGTTCACCGCCTCCGCCACGAAGGTCTTCGACACGGAGGTGAGCTGCGAGGCGGCGGCGGAGCCGGTGTCCAGCTCCCACGCGGTACGCAGGATCAGGGCGCGGCTCGCCTCGATGTCGATCTCGGAGTCGGCCAGCATCTGCTGGACCATGCCGAGGTCACCCAGGGTGGAGCCGAACGCCATCCGCCTCCCGGCCCGCTCCAGCGCGACGTCCTGGGCGCGGCGAGCGGCCCCCAGCCAGCGCATGCAGTGCGTCATCCGGGCGGGGCCGAGCCGTACCTGGGCGCCCTCGAAGCCGTGGTCCACAGCGCCGAGCACCTGCTCCTCCCCCACCACGCACTCCTCGAAGACGAGCTCGCTGTGCCCGGCGAAGAGCGACTCGTCGAGGGTCTCGATGTCCCGGACGACGCGCATACCGGGGGTGCCGGCGTCGACCAGGAACATGGTGGCGCCGCCCGGGTCGCCGGGGCTGCCGGAGGTGCGGGCCATGACGATGGCGAAGCCCGCTCCATGGGCGCCGGTGATGAACCACTTGCGGCCGTCGATGCGCCAGCCGCCGGGCACCCGGGTCGCGGTGGTGCGCAGGGACCGGGGGTCGGCGCCCGCTCCCGGGGCGGGTTCGGTCATGGCGAAGCAGGAGCGGGTGTCGCCCGCGGCCAGCGGGCGCAGGTATTTCTCCCGCTGTTCCTCGGTCGCCACCTTCTCCAGGAGGTGCATGTTGCCCTCGTCCGGGGCGGCGCAGTTCAGGGCCAGCGGGCCGAGCAGCGAGTAGCCCGCCGCTTCGAACACCACCGCCTGTCCCCGCAGGTCGAGCCCGTGTCCGCCCCAGCGGGCCGGTACGTGGGGGGCGAACACGCCCGCCTCACGGGCGGCTTTCTGCAGAGTCTGACGCAGGTCCTCGGGGGCGTCGTGCACGGACCCGCCGCACTCACGCTCGGCCGGGATGACCACCTCGCGGACGAACTCGGCCGTGGACACGGCGAGTTGGGCGACAGCCGGATCGACATCGAACTGAATGGGCACGGGGCCTCCCGCCGACGGGCGTACGGGCATCGACTCCCGTCGCGTTCTAGAAACTGTATAGCGTCTTCAGTATCTTGCCGGAAAGCACCCGGCGACGGGAAGACGACAGGAGCAAGACCATGACCCTCCCCCGGAGCAGCGACCCGGTCCGGATCGTCCGCCACGACGACGGGGTCGTCGAGGTGAGACTTGACGCCCCCGGGCGGGGCAACGCCCTGGATCTCGGGACGGCCGACGCGCTGCGTGACGCGACCGCCGAGGTGGCCGCCGATCCGGGCGGCGCGGTGCTCCTGCGGTCGGCGGGCGGCAGTTTCTGCGTGGGCGGTGACCTGCGCGCATTCGCCGGCCTCGGCGCGGAGACCGGCGGCTATGTGCACGCGGTGGCGAGCGCCGCGCACGCCGCGATACAGGCCCTGTACGAGCTGCCGGTGCCGTTGGTGACCGCCGTGCGCGGCGCGGCCGCCGGCGGCGGGATCGGCCTGGCACTCGTGGGTGACATCGTCCTGGCGGCCCGGTCCGCGCGGTTCCGGCTGGCGTACACGGCGATCGGGCTCACACCGGACTGCGGGGCCTCGTGGTTCCTGCCGCGCCTGGTGGGCCCCCGCCGGGCGGCGGACCTGATCCTGACCAACCGGGTCCTGACCGGCGACGACGCCGAACAATGGGGCCTGGTCTCCCGGTGCGTGGAGGACGAGGAACTGGACCGGGCAGCACACCGGACCGCGGCCGACCTGGCAGCCGGCGCCGGTGACGCGCTGCGCGCCGCGAAGGGGCTGCTGCGCGCCGGCGGCGGTGCGGAACTGCGCTTCCACCTCGCCGAGGAAGCACGCCTGATCGCCTCCCTCGCGGGCGGCACGGCGGCACAGGAGCGCATGACGTCGTTCCTCGCCGCCAAAAGTGTTTCTTGAGACCCTCTTCACTAACCTGCCCGCCGGGGCGTAACCTCCGGGCAACACAGAACCGAGCAAAAGGTGTGGCGATGCAATCTGCTGCCGTGGACCTTCCGGACGCGTCCGACGAGCCCCTCACCGAAGCGGTCGTCGACCTCGTGCTGCGGGGTATGTGGCGCGGCCGGCCGGAGTCCGAGCACCGTCCGCTGGTCGACGCCGGCCTGGCAATGGTGAAGGGGCCGGTGGTGCTGCCGACCGAGCGGGCCAAGGAAGCCGCCGCGCGGCTCCTGCGGGTGCCCGCCGGTTCCGAGCGGGAGGAGCGGATCACCGCGGCCTACGAGGCGTTCCTGCCGGTCAACCGGAAGATCCGCGATGTGTGCACGGCCTGGCAGTGCCGTCCCGACGGCTCCGTCAACGACCACTCCGACGACGTCTACGACGCCGGGGTACGGGAGTCGCTGGAGGACGTGCACGAGGCCATCCAGCCCGTGCTGCGCCGACTGGGCCCGGTGCTCGCGGGCAGCGGCCAGTATCTGACGGCCCTGGAGGAGGCCCTCGACCGGTTCGACGAGGGCGCGCCGGCCTGGCTCGCCTCGCCGCTGTGCGACTCGTACCACACGGTGTGGATGCGGCTGCACCAGGAACTGCTGCTCGTCCTGGGCATCAGCCGGGCCGAGGACGAGGCCCGCGAAGAGGAGCTGGTCACCAGGAGCCGGGGTTGAGCGTCACCGACCGCGAGGCGGGCCCCCTCGCACACTCCGAGACGGCCTTCACGGCACCCGGCCGGATCCTGGTGCCCTACGGGCAGGGGCGCAGTCGGGGCCTGGACGCCGACGAGCTGGGCGCGCACGGCGCGGCGATGGACGGGCTGGTGGCCCTCGGGCTGCCGGTCGTACCGGGACTCACCGTGCCCGCCGGCGCAGCCGCCTCGCTGTGCGGGACCGACACCGCCGAAGCCGCCGTGGAACTGGTCGAACAGCTGTCGGGACGCCACATCGGTGACCCGGCCCGGCCGCTGCTGCTCCGGCTGTCGGCGAGCGCTCCCACCGAGATCGCCGGACTGCCGCCGGACCTGGCCTGCCTGGGCCTCGCCCCCGCCGGTGCCGACGCCCTGTGCGCCGTCATCGGGCGCGCGGACGCGCTGTACGAGGTGTGGGCCGCCACCGTGCGGATGATCGCCGAGTACGCCCTCGACGTACCGGGCGCGCTGCTCGACGACGCCGTCCTGGACACGCCCGGACCACGGGAACGGGTGGAGGTGCTGCTGTCCCTGACGGCGGAGCACGGCTCCCGGCCCTTCCCCGACGACCCGGCGCAGCAGCTCGCGCTGGCCGCCCGCGCCCTCCTCGCCCGGTGGGACTCTCCACGGGCGAGAAGGTCCCGCCGCTCCCAGCGGCTGCCCGCCGAACTGGCGCTCGCCCTGCATGTGCAGGCCCTGCGCATCGGCCCGGCTGACCACTCGGGGTACGGCACGGCCGTCAGCCGCGATCCCGAGACCGGGCGTCTCGCCCCGCAGGGGTCCTTCTTCCGGGGGGTGCGCCGCAGCGCCCCGCCACCGCACACCGGGGAGCCGCTGGACCGGCTCGCGGGCGGTACCGCTCTGCTCGAGCAC
Organism: Streptomyces sp. ME02-8801-2C; assembly: GCF_033793965.1. NCBI lineage: Bacteria > Bacillati > Actinomycetota > Actinomycetes > Kitasatosporales > Streptomycetaceae > Streptomyces > Streptomyces sp. ME02-8801-2C. The sequence goes on from NZ_JARAXP010000003.1 coordinate 758,085, forward strand.
TCCCTGCTCACCCTGGAGCGTCATCTGCGGGCGCCGGTGTCGGTCGACTTCGAGGTGCGCGACGACGAGATCTCCCTGCTCGCCGCCTCCGCGCAGCCCCGCCCGCCGCTGCGGGCCTCGGTGTGCCTGGCCGCCGACCTGGCCCGGGACGGCGCCATCGGCCGCGAGGAGGCCGTACGGCGGATCACACCCGCGCAGGTGCAGGAACTCCTGCATCCCCAGCTCCGGCTGTCCGGCGGGGAGGAACTCCTGGTGAAGGGGCTCCCCGCCTCCCCGGGGGCCGCGACCGGAGTGGTCGTCCTCTCCAGTGAACGTGCCCTGGAGCTGGCTGCGGACGGTACGCGGGTCGTGCTTGTGGCCGCCGAGACGACCCCGGCGGACGTCCCGGGAATGCTGGCCTCCGCCGCCGTACTGACCGGCAGCGGCGGCATCGCCTCGCACGCCGCCGTGGTGGCCCGGGGCGCCGGCAAGCCCGCCGTGTGCGGCGCCGAGGGGCTGCGCGTGGACGTGGCCACTGGGACGGTCCGCTTCGGGGAGCGGCTGGTGCGCGAGGGCGATCCGGTCTCGCTGGACGGCCGTACCGGCGCCGTCTACGCCGGGACGCTCAGCGTCAGTGTGGCCGGACCGCCGCCCGAGCTGTCCACCCTGCTGGAGTGGGCCGACGGCGCGCGCCGCCTGGGGGTTCGCGTCAACGCCGACACGGCCGCCGAGGTGGACACGGCTCTCGCGCTGGGCGCGGAGGGCGTCGGGCTGTGCCGTACGGAGCACCAGTTCCTCGGGGAGCGGCTGCCGCTGATCCGCAGGGTGCTCCTGGCCGCCGACCCGGCCGCACGCGACGAAGCGATGTCGGGACTGGAACGGGCCCAGCACGAGGACTTTCGCGCGCTGCTGGCCGCCGTCGGAGACCGCCCGGTGACCGTGCGCCTGCTGGACGCCCCGCTGCACGAGTTCCTGCCCGCCCCCGGGCACGCCCTGGACGCGGCCGAGGAGCAGCGGGCCGCCGAACTGCGCGAGGCGAACCCGATGCTCGGGCTGCGCGGGGTACGGCTGGCGCTGCTGCACGAGCGGCTCTACCCGGCGCAGGCCGAGGCCCTCTTCACTGCCTGGACGGAGGTCGCCGCGACGGGCGTGCGCCCGGCGCTGGAGGTGATGATCCCGCTGGTCAGCCTGCCGGAGGAGCTCGCCGCAGCGGCCGCGTACGTACGGGGTGCCGCCGACGCGGTCGCCGCCCGCACCGGGGTGGAGGTCCCCTACCGGCTCGGCACGATGATCGAGACCCCCCGGGCCGCGCTGCTGGCCGGGGAACTCGCCGAGCACGCCGAGTTCTTCTCCTTCGGCACCAACGACCTCACCCAGCTGACCTACGGGTTCTCCCGGGACGACGTCGAGCGCCAGGTGCTCGCCGACTACCAGGAACGCGGTTTTCTGACCGCCAGTCCGTTCGCGCGGCTCGATCCGCACGGCGTCGGCGCGCTGATCGCCCTGGCGGTCGAGCGGGCCCGGCAGGTGCGGCCCGGCATCAAGCTGGGTGTGTGCGGTGAGCACGGCGGCGACCCCGAGTCGATCGCGTTCTGCGACGACCTCGGCCTCGACTACGTCTCCTGTTCCGCGCACCGCGTGCCGGTGGCCCGGATGGCGGCCGCGCACAGCGCGCTGCGGAAGCGGGAGCGGCCGGAGCAGTACGACGACAGCGGGAGCACGCGATGACCAGCACCGTCACCGAAGGCACAGCCCTGTCGGACACCGAGCTGGAGGACCTCCGCGAGACAGTACGGTCGGTGTGCGCTGACGCCGGCGGCACCGCCGCCGTACGCCGCCTCTCCGAAGCGGCCCCAGGCATCGACGCCGGCCTGTGGGACGCCCTCGGCCGGCAGGTCGGGCTCGCGGGCCTGGGGCTGCCCGAGGCGGCCGGAGGCATCGGCGGTCTCGCCGAGATCGCCATGGTCTGCGAGGAACTGGGCAGAACACTGGCCCCGGTGCCGCTGCTGTCCTCCACCGTGCTGGCCGGGCAGGTGCTGGCCGGCTGCGGTACGGCCGACAAGGCGCTGGCCGGACTGGCCGAGGGCGCCGTGCACGCTCTGGCGGTGGCATCGCCCGACGGGACATGGCGGGCCGACGCCGTGCCGGTGGCCGTCTCCTGGCACGGCGGCACCCCGCTGCTGGACGGCACCGCGCCGTTCGTCCTCGACGGCGCGGACGCGGAGGGTCTGGTGGTGGCCGCGGCCGGGACCGACGGCGTCGACCTCTTCCTCGCCGACCCGCGCGAGCCAGGGGTCACCGTGCGCCGGGTGCCCACCCTGGACCTCAGCCGGGGCCAGGCGGTGGTCACCTTCTCCGGCGCCCGGGCACGGGCGCTGACCGCCGGCGGCGAGGGGGCGGACATCGTCTCCCGCGCGCTGGACGTGGCCCTGGTGGCGCTGGCCGCCGAGCAACTGGGCGGCGCGCAGGCCGCGTTGGACATGACGGTGGCCCATGTGCGCGACCGTACCCAGTTCGGCAGGGCGATCGGCGGCTTCCAGGCCGTCAAGCACGCCTGCGCCGACATGCTGCTCAAGGTCGAGGCCGCACGGTCGGCCGTGGTGCGCGCGGTCCTCACGGACGGCTCCCCGCAGGCGCTGGCCGAGGCGGCGGCGGTGGCCCAGACGTGGTGCGGCGAGGCGTTCGTCTCCGTCGCCGCCGAGTGCGTACAGCTGCACGGCGGGATGGGCTTCACCTGGGAGCACGACGCGCACCTGTACTTCCGGCGCGCCCAGTCCGACGCGGTGCTGCTGGGCGGCGCCGCACACCATCGGGAACGGCTGGCCGGTCTGCTGGGCTGGTGACACCGAAGGACTGGTGACACCTGTGAAAAGGAAGGGAGGGACGGACATGTCCACCAGGCTCATCGACGAGTCGCTGTTCGAGAACCCGAGGAACCCCGGGACGGGTGACGGGGAGCCACCGCGTCTCGCGGGCGCCCGCTGCTCGGGGTGCGACACCGTCGTCTTCCCCTGGCAGGGCTCCTGCCCCCGGTGTTCGGACGGGGTGATGTCCGCACAGGTACTGCCGGTGCGTGGGCGCGTGTGGTCGTGGACGCGCCAGGCGTTCCCGCCGAAACCGCCGTACCGGACGCCCGCCGACGGCCACCGGCCCTATCACGTGGGCTATGTGGACCTCGGCGAGGTGCTGGTCGAGGCGCTGCTGACCGTTCCGCGTACGGAGATCCGGATCGGTCTGCCGGTACGACTGACCACGGTTCCCGCGTATCGGGACGACGACGGGACCGACGTGGTGACCTTCGCGTTCCGCGCGGAGCGGGACGGGGAGCGGGACGGGGAGCGGGACGGGGAGCGGGACGGGGAGCGATGAGCGGGCGCGACGATGTGTACGTGGTCGGCTGCGGGATGCGTCCCTTCGGCCGCGACGAGAGCGTCACCGGCATGGACATGGCCGAGGGCGCGATACGCGAGGCGCTGGCCGACGCCGGCGTGGCCTGGGAGGACATCGGCTTCGCGGCCGGCGGCTCCGACGTGTCCGGCAAGCCCGACACCCTGGTGGGCCGACTGGGTCTGACCGGTGTGCCCTTCGTCAACGTACAGAACGGTTGCGCGACCGGTGCCTCCACCGTGCTCGCGGTCGCCAACGCGCTGCGCGCGGGCGAGGCGTCCGTGGGACTGGCGGTGGGGTTCGACAAGCACGAGCGGGGCGCGTTCCATGTCTCCGCGGCCCGTTACGGCCTGGGCGACTGGTATGCCGAGACCGGGATGATGCTGACCACCCAGTTCTTCGCGCTGAAGACCCAGCGCTACCTGTACGAGCACGGGATCTCGGAGCGTGCGTTGGCGATGGTCGCCGCGCGTGCCTTCCGCAACGGCTCGCGGCATCCCCTGGCCTGGCGGCGCAAGCCGCTGACGGAACAGGAGATCCTCGACTCCGCCGAGGTCAGTCCCCCGCTCACCCAGTACATGTTCTGTTCTCCCGGTCAGGGCGCGGCGGCCCTGGTGCTGGCACTTGGAGACCGTGCGTTCGACCTGTGCGAACGACCCGTGAAACTGGCGTCGTTGGCGTTCCGTACCCGGCGGTTCGGTTCGTTCGAGGTGTTCTCGCCCTGGCTGCCGCCAGGACCGCATCACAGCCCCAGCGTCGACGCCGCCGAGGCGGCCTTCCAGGCGGCGGGAGTACGACCGGCCGATGTCCAGGTCGCCCAACTCCAGGACACCGACAGCGGCTCGGAACTGATCCACCTCGCGGAGACCGGCCTGTGCGCACACGGCGAGCAGGAGGAACTGCTGGCCGCCGGGGCCACGGATCCCACGGGCCGGATACCGGTCAACACCGACGGCGGCTGTCTGGCGGGCGGGGAGCCGGTCGGCGCCTCCGGGCTGCGCCAGTTCCACGAGGTCGTACGGCAGTTGCAGGGCCGGGCGCCCGGTCTCCAGGTGCCCGGCGCGCCCCGGGTGGGCTTCACCCATGTGTACGGGGCGCCCGGAATCAGCGCCTGCTCGGTCCTGACGGTGTGAGAGGCGGAGGGAGTCAGGTCAGGTCAGTGGCGCCGGCGACGGCCGGCTTCTTCCGCTGGGGGCCCCGAGTGGGCGGTGTGGGCGGCGTCGGCTCCTGTTCGGTGGCGACGATGCGCAGCGCGAGCTCCCTGACCGCCTCGAGCACGGACTGTGAGGGAAGTTGGGACAGCGGTCCGCCCTCCGCCCGCAGCGCGGTGACCAGCATGGTCGTGCTGATCAGTGTGCGGACCGCGAGCGCCTGCGCCGCGTGCCTCGCCTTCGCCGCCCGGGGGCTGCGGGTGGTGCTCTCGGGCAGGTAGTCGTAGCCGCGCTGGATGTGCCGCTGCTCGAACTCGTCCCGCAGGACCTTGACGCTGCCGTTGGCCGAGGCGACCTGTACCTGGTAGAGGCGGGCCTCGTCCGGGTTCTTCTCCACCCACTCCCACACCGCGTCGATGACGCGGACCAGGCCCTCCGCGTCACCCGGCTCGGACTCCGGCCGGGCCGCCTCCACGACCGCGTTGAGCTGGTCGAAGACACGGCGCATGGCGAGTTCGAGCAGTTCCTCCTTGCCGTCGAAGTGGTAGTAGACAGCGGTGGGGACCACCTGTGCCTCGTCGGCGATGTCCTGGATGCTGGTCTCCGCGAAGCCTCTGCGGCCGAACACCCGCACGGCGGCGGTGATGATGTGCAGCCGTCTCGAGGGTCGGTGGGCAGGCTGCTTGCCGTTGTTCGTCGTGGCCATCATGCTCCTGCCGGCTTGGCGTGTCCCCCGCGTCCGTGGGCCCTGCGTACTGACCAGTGTATCCAGTAACTAAGATCGCCCATCCGCATAATTCCCGCTGCACATTGGCCTCCGGGGCGCCGGGATCCCGGCATACTTGACAGTATGACGACATCCGGAACCCGCGCCGCCCACCGCCCGTCGCGGAAGCAGTGGGTGATCGAGGCGGCCACGGAGCTGTTCGCGACGCAGCCGCCGGACGAGGTGACGGTGGCCGACATCGCCGCGCGCGCCGAGATGACCTCCGCGGCGGTGTACTACCACTTCTCCTCCAAGGACCAGGTCCTGGCGGAGGCCATGCGGGCGTTCGCCGCCGCGCTGCGCGAGCAGTTGCAGGCGGTCACGGAGGGCCATGAGCCCGGCTCGGACATCGCCGCTTCCGTCACCACGCTGCTGGCCTGGATGGGCGAGCACCGGTCCGCCGCCACCGTGTTCTTCGTGTCGTCGGCCGGGATGAGCCAGGACGCGGAGGCGCTGCGCCAGCAGAGCCGTACGGAGCTGCTGGAGGAACTGGTGCGGCTGATCCGTAAGGCCCGCGCGTCCGTCTCCGACGCCGAGGCGGCGGTGATCGGCCTGGGACTGCTGGCGCTGCTGGAGACCTCGGCGATCTCGCAGGTGCGGGGCGACGACGTCTACCGGTCGCTGGGGCACCGCTCGTTCGTCCGCGAGGTCGGCGAGCTCGCGGAACGGATCGCCGACCCTGCCGTGTAGCACTCCGCGCGGTACTCCGCTCACACCAGCAGGCGGAGCGGTGTGCGCAGCAACTCCCCGACCGTGCGCAGGTATTCGGCGGCGGGTGCCCCGTCGACGGCACGGTGGTCGAAGGTGAGGCTCAGGGTGAGCACGCGGGTCCGCGAGGGCCGGTCGTCCACCCACTCGACTCCGTCCCTGAGCCGGCCCACCCCGAGGATCGCGACATTGCCGGGGTTGATCACCGGGGTGAAGAAGTCGACGCCGTACCCGCCGAGTGAGGTGACGGTGAAGGTGGCTCCTTCCAGTTGGGCCGGGGAGATCCGCCCCTCCCGGGCGGCCTGGGCGAGATCCTTCGACCGGCGGGCGATCTCGGGCAGCGGCAGTGTCACCGCGTCCTCGATCACGGGGACCATGAGGCCGCCCGGAACGGCCACCGCGAAGCCCAGGTGGATGCCTTCGAGCAGATGGACACCGTCCTCGCGCACGGTCGCGTTGAGCAGGGGGTGCGCACGCAGGGCCAGGGCAGCGGCCTTCATCAGGAAGTCGCCCAGGCTGGGCACCGGCAGTTCGCTGTCGGCCCACTCCTCCTTGAGCCGGTCCCGCAGGGACACCACGGCGTCCATCCGCACCTCGTAGCCGTGCGTCAGCTGGGCCATCTCCTGGAGGCTGGCGTGCATCCTGCGGGCGATGGTGCCGCGCATGCCGGTGAGCGGGAGGACGTCGCCGGGCTGAGGGGCCGCCGCCGCGTTACGGCGAACTGGCGCCGGGGTGACGGTCGCGGCGTCGAGGTCGGAGCGGCGGATTCGGCCGCCGGGCCCGGTGCCGTTGACGCCGGCGAGGTCGATGCCCCGTTCCCTGGCCAGCTTGCGGACCAGCGGCGAGGTGCCGCCCGGCTGCACCGGCAGCACCACGGGGTCGCCGGGGAGGTCGTCGGGCATGGCGGCGCGGAACTCCTCCACGTCCTCGGAGACGATCCGGCCACCTGGTCCCGTACCCCGTACGGCGGTGAGGTCGACACCACCGGCCACGGCGACGCGCCGAGCGTTCGGCGAGGCCAGCAGGCGCCCACCGACGCCGGGGGCCGCACCGGTGCCGGCGGGGGCCGCACCCGCGACGCCACCGGGACCAGGCACACCACTCGCAGCGGCACCACCGCCGAGGACGCCCGACACACCCGACACAGCGGGCCCGCCGCCCAACCCAGACCCGTCGAGCGCGGCCCGGGCAGGCATACCCACACCGCCACCGCCGAGAAGGGACCCGTCGAACGGGCCCGCGCCGGATCCGGCGGGCGTACGCGGTCCACCGCCGGAGCCAGGCAGCACACCCGGACCCACAGGACCACCGCCCAAAGCGGCCCCGGCGAACGGACCACCATCAGACCCGGCCCCAGCGGACCTCCCCGCACCGCCGCCGGAGGCCGACAGCACACCCGGACCCGCAGGGCCAACGGCCCAGGCCGACCCGGCAGACATGTCCGCGCCAGCCCCCGCCCCGGCGGAGGCCCCGCCCACACCGCCACCACCCAAGGGGGACCCGGCGAACGGACCACCGTCAGACCCGGCCCCGGCGGGCCGCCCCGCACCGCCGCCGGAGGCGGGCGTCGGCGTGTCCGCCGTCCCCGGGGGCTGTTCGCCCTCGGCCAGGAGCCAGCCGATGAGGGCGCCGGCCGGGACGGTGGCACCCGCCGGGACCGCCGGGTGGAACAGGCCCCCGGCCTCCGCCTCGACATCGACGTCCACCTTGTCGGTGGCCAGCCGCAGCAACGCGTCGCCCTCCGCGACGGCCGCGCCGGTGGGCACGAGCCATTCGTCGATCGTGCCTTCCTGCATGGTCAGGCCGATCTTCGGCAGCAGAACCTCGACCGCCATGTCGGTCACGACCTTTCGAGGAGACGCCGGCAGCCCTGGGCGATGCGGGCGCGATCGGGCACGTACGCCTTCTCCAGCGCAGGAGAGAAGGGCACCGGAGCGAAGGGAGCGCCGATGCGCAGGACCGGCGCGTCCAGGTAGTCGAAGACCACGTCCTGGATCTGGGCGGCGATCTCCGCCCCGAGCCCGCCGAAGGTGACCGCCTCGTGCACCACGAGCACCCGGTTGGTGCGGCGGACGGAGGCGAACATCGTCTCGGTGTCCAGCGGCTGCACGGTACGCGGGTCGATCACCTCGATCTCCACGCCCTCGGCGGCGAGATCGTCGGCCGCCGCGAGGGCTTCCCCGACCATGCGGCCCAGGGCGACCACGGTGACGTCCGAGCCGTGCCGCGCGGTGTGCGCCTGGCCCAGCGGGATGCCGTAGATCCCCTCGGGCACCTCGCTGGCGCTGCCGAGGAGGACCTTGTTGAGCATGACGACGACCGGGTTGTCGTCCCGGATGGCCGAGACGGTCAGGCCCTTGGCGGTGTACGCGTCGCTCGGCATCACCACCTTGAGGCCCGGCACATGGGCCAGCCACGCCTCCAGGCTCTGGCTGTGCTGCGCGGCGGCGCCGAGGCCCGCGCCGGAGGCGGTGGTGATGGTGAGCGGCACGGACAGCCCGCCGCCGAACATGTACTTCATCTTCGCGGCCTGGTTGACGATCTGGTCGAGGCAGACGCCGATGAAGTCCATGAACATCAGGTCGACGACGGGGCGCAGGCCCCGGGCGGCCGCTCCCACGCCGAGTCCGACCAGGGCGGCCTCGGAGATCGGGGTGTCGATCATGCGGCGGGGGCCGAACTCGTCGAGCAGGTTGTCGAACATCCGGAACACGCCGCCGTAACCGGCGACGTCCTCACCGGCGACGAAGACGTTCTCGTCCTCGCGCATGGCCTGTGCGAGGCCCTCGTTGAAGGCCTTGACGTAGCTGAGTTTGCGGCCGTCGGCATTCGGGGTGAGGGCCGGCGCTTCGGTGGGCGTGGGCGTGGTCGTCACGGTCATGGCGGTCATCCCGAGTAGACGTTGAGCAGCAGGTCGGCAGGGTCGGGCAGCGGGCTCGACTCGGCGTAGGCGATGGCCTCGGCGATCTCGTCGCGTGTGCGCTGCCATACGTCGTCCAGCTCCGCGCGGGTCGCGGTGCCGTCGGCGATCGCCCGGGCCTCGATGACGTCGATGGGGTCGCGGGTCTTCCACTCGGCGACCTCCTCGTCCGAGCGGTAGGGGTGCCGCAGGCCCTTGACTCCCTGGTGGTCGAAGAAGCGGTAGGTCTTGGCCTCGATCATCATCGGGCCCTCGCCCCGCCGGGCTCGTTCGACGGCTTCGGTGGCGGCGCGGTGGACGGCGACCGCGTCCATGCCGTCGACGATGACGCTGGGCATGCCGTAGGCGGCCGCCCGGTCGGCGACATCGGTGAGCAGCATGTGTCCGGACTGCGGGGTGAACTCGGCGTAGCCGTTGTTCTCGCAGACGAAGACCACGGGCAGACCGAGGATCGCGGCCATGTTGGCGCCCTCGTGCCAGGCGCCGATGTTGGTGGCACCGTCACCGAAGAAGGTCACGGCGACGCTGTCCTCGCCCTTGTAGCGGGCGGCGAAAGCGGCCCCTACGGCGATCGGGACGCCGGCCCCGACTATGCCGTTGGCGCCGAGCATGCCGCGGGTGAGGTCGTTGATGTGCATGCTGCCGCCGCGGCCGAGGCAGGCGCCGGTGACCCTGCCGTACAGCTCGGAGTACATCGCGCGGAAGCCGACGCCCTTGGCGACGGCGTGCCCGTGGCCTCGGTGCGTGGAGGTGATCTGGTCGTCGTCGCGCAGGGCCGTCATCACTCCGGCGGCCACGGCTTCCTGGCCGACATAGAGGTGCAGAAAGCCGGGCAGTTTGCCCGCCTCCATGAGTTTGCCCGCCTCGGTCTCGAACAGCCGGATGCGCACCATTCGCTCGTGCAGGTCCTTGACCACGCGCGGGCCGACCTGCGGGGTGACCTGGGGGTTTACCTGCGTGGATTTCTTCGATGCCGTCGACGCTCGTTGAGCCATCGTCCGCCCCTTCGTCCGAGGGAGGTTGCCAAGCGATCGGACTTACTTATGCCGGTCTACAGTAACCAGCACGTGGGCACCTTACTGAACAGAGTCTCTAATTACTATGCCCCGGGCCCCTGGGTGCCGCCCCGCCCGTCCACCAGCTCCACGACATTGCCCTCCGGATCCGCCCAGAAGCTGATCCGCCTGCCGCGCGCGAGGACGACGACCGGGTCCGACAGGGGGCGGGCGTCGGCGGTCCGCAGCCCCTCCACCACCGGATCCAAGTCGCCCACGTGGAAGGTGAGATACGACAGTCCGGGGCGTCCGGTCGACCAGGGCACCGCATGCCCCGACACCACGCCCGACCGGGGACGGATCAACTTGACGCACCCTCCGGAGGGCACCCGCAGCCAGACGACCGTCAGCTCGCCGCCGAGCCCGGCGGGACCGCCGATCGACTCCGGTACGCGCGAGCGGTGCTCGACCCGGCAGCCGATGACGTCACGATAGAAGCGCTCCATCGACTCGAGATCCCGCACCACCACGCCCACCTCGAACGGCAGGGCCATGACCATCACACCCACCCCCACGCAACACCGAGCGGCTTCTTCGACACTTTCTATTGACAGAGCACACTAAGTCCTGTTGTCGTTTCGGACACAACCCAGTTGGCGCATTCGGAAGCCGGTCACCGGCTCGCGGCTGGGGAGATTGTGAGGACATCGTGGTCCAGCTCAGTTCGCCGGAGATCCTGGAAGCAGGCGCCGGGCGCGGGACGCCGGTCCCGGCCCCCTCCGTCCCGTCCGCGCCCTCGACCCCCGAATACGCGTCGTGGATCAGCCAGGACCGGTCCACCGACGCGTCGTCGGAGGCGATGCGGCGCGAGGCGGCGGAACTCGTCGAGCGGGTGATGGCGCATTACCGCGCCAACACGACGCACGAGGCGGACGGCCAGTGGACGGAACCCGTGGCCAACTACCTCGACGCCGACCGCTGGCAGCGCGAGACGGACGCCGTGCACCGCAGCGTCCCGCTGCCGCTCGCCATGTCCTGCGAGCTGCCCGGGCCGAACACCTACAAGGCGATCGACGTGCTCGGCATCCCCGTACTGATCACCCGTGACCGGCAGGGTGCCGTGCACGCGATGATCAACGCCTGCCGGCACCGGGGCGCCAAGCTCATCGAACCCGGCTGCGGGGTGTCGAAGCGGCTCACCTGCCCGTACCACTCCTGGTCCTACGACCTGGCCGGCGAGCTGCGGGGCGTGTACGCGGAGAAGACCTTCGGCGAGGTTCCGCGCGAGGGCCGCAGCCTGGTCCGGCTCCCGGCCGGGGAGCGCGCGGGGATCGTCTTCGTCTCGCTCGACCCGGCGGCCGAACCCGACCTGGACGGCTGGCTGGGCGATCTGCTGCCGCTCCTGGAGGGCCTGCGGCTGGCGGAGTGCCACCACTACTCCACCGGCGAGCTGACCAGCCCCAACTGGAAGGTCACCCTCGACGGGTACCTGGAGACGTACCACTTCGCCTCGCTGCACCCGAAGACGGTGTTCGAGACGAACCTCTCCAACATGATGGCCCACGACACCTGGGGCCCCCACCAGCGCATCGCACCGGCCCTGCGCCCCATCGCGCAGGCCGCCGAACTGCCGCCGGACCAGCGGGACCCCGGTGACTGCGTCGGACCCATCTACTGGCTCTTCCCGGGCCTGGCGATCGCCGGCGGCTGGCGCCAGAAGATCGCTGTGTCCCTCGTACTCCCCCGCACGGCGACCGAGTCGGTGACCCAGCAGATCATCCTGCTGCGCGAACCGGCGGTCACCGACGAGGAACGCCACGCCGCCGACCGGTTCGGCGAGTGGTTCCACGAGGTGGTCCGCGACGAGGACTACGCGACCACCTACGGAGTTCAGCAGGGCCTCAAGGCCCTGGCCTCGGCCGGGACCGACTTCGTCTTCGGACGCAACGAACCCGGACTCCAGCACTTCCACCGCACCATTCACCAGCACCTGGACCAGAGCCCCACCGGGGCCTCCAGAGCCGCCAGGTGAGCAACCAACAAGACTCGCGGGAGAACACCATGGTGGCTAAGGGCAGCCTCGACGGACGTGTAGCGGTGATCACGGGCAGCACGCGCAGCATCGGCCGCGCCATCGCCGAGGCCTTCCTCGCCGACGGCGCCACGGTCGTGGTCAGCGGCCGCAGCGAGGTCAAGGGCAAGCAGGCCCTGGAGGAGATGGGCGCCGGGGACCGGGCCGTCTTCCACCCCTGCGACGCCAACAGCCAGCAGGACATCGAGGGCCTCGCCGACTTCGCCGCCGAGCGCTTCGGCAGGCTCGACATCTGGGTCAACAACGTGGGCGGCAGCTCCGGCTTCGCCCCGATCCACCAGCTCAGCGACGAGGCGTGGCACGACGCCCTCAACCTGAACGTCAACGGCTACTTCTACGGCACCCGCCGGGCGCTGCCGAAGATGCTGGCAGGCGGCTGGGGCCGCATCATCAACATCTCGTCGGTGGAGGGCAAGCAGGCCAACAAGCCCGCGATCAGCCACTACATCACCAACAAGCACGCCATCCACGGCCTGACCAAGGCGACCGCCTTCGAGTACGGCACCCAGGGCATCACCTGCAACGCGATCTGCCCCGGCGCCGTCGACACCGACCTCATGCGGGCCGCCGGTCCCGCCGCGGCCGAGGCCGAGGGCATCAGTTACGAGGAGTGGCTCGGCCGGTTCGCCGAGCACGCCGCCACCAAGCAGATCACCACCGTGGAGCAGGTCGCCGCGGTCGCCTCGCTGCTCGCGAGCGACGCAGGCGCGGGTATCACCGGCACGCTGATCAGCGTCGACGGCGGAACGGCGCAGTGGTAGGCGGCGGACGGGCCGGGTCGGGCGCCGGTACGGACATGGCCACGGACACCGGTACGAGCAGGGCTACGGGGACGGCTACGGGTACGGGTACGGACAGCGGGAGATCTCGGTCATGAAGAGCTGGATCACGGACTGGCAGCGCAGTGAGCGGCTGCCGCACTACACCCGGGCCAACGCGGGCGAGACCCTGCCGGACCCCGCGAGCCCGCTGGGCTGGACCCTGGTCTGGGGACGCGGCCTGCAGGGCTGGCGCAACGGCTTCGTCGGCTTCGGCATCTACCGCGAGGAGGAGGTCGCCGGGGACCGGCCCCCGTTCGTCGGCATGTTCGGCGGCCACTTCTACCTGAACCTGTCCCACATGCGGCTGTTCGGCATCCGGATGGGCCAGACCGCGGACCAGATCGACGCGGCCTTCGTCGGACAGCGCTCGGACACCCCGGCGTACGTGGCGCACCCGGACGACCAGGACGAGGAGCTCACCGGCAAGGCGGGCGCGACGCTCGGTCGGATGCTCGGCCAGGCCGGCTTCCCCGAGGCCGACGCCGACCGGCAACGGCTGCGCGCCCTGCGCCGTACGCGCCCCGACCCGGCCCAGTTGTCCGACGCCGAACTGGTCGCACACGCACGGTCGTTGCTGGACGAGGTGGAGACGACCTTCCAGCGGCACGTCGAGTCGTCGCTGCCCGCGTCCGTGGGACCGGCGATCCTCGGCCCGCTCTGCGCGAGCGTGGACCGCCCCGGCGCCATGCTCGACCTGATCGGCGGTCTCGGTGACGTCGACTCCGCCTCCCCCTCGACCGGGCTGTGGACGCTGTCCCGCCAGGTGGCCGCCTCGGCGGAGCTGACCGCGCTGTTCGACCGGGGTACGGCCGCGGTGGAGGAGGCGCTCGACACCGCGACCGGGGACGTGAAGTCGTTCCGGGACTCCTTCGAGGAGTTCCTGGCGGAGTCCGGCGACCGGGGCCCCAACGAGTGGGACATCCACGCGTTGTCCTGGGAGGCGGCCCCCGTCCAGGCATTGGCCCTGGTCGACCGGATCCGGCACAGCCCCCACGACGACTCCCCGGCCGCCCGCCGAACCCGGCTGACCGAGGGGCGTGAGCGGACGGCGCGGGAGATCCGGGCCGCACTGCCCGAGGAGACGCAGCCCGTGTTCGACGCCGGCATGCACGCCTCCCAGGTGTGGATCCCGGCCCGCGAGCGCACCAAGGCGAACTGCGTCATCGTCGTCAACGAGATCCGGATGGCCGTACGGGAGCTGGGCCGCAGGGGCGTCGAGGCGGGGCTGTTCGGCCGGCCCGAGGACGTGATGATGCTGCTGGACACCGAGCTGGACGACTATGTCGCCGCCCCGGAGTCCTTCGGCGCCGTCATCGCGCAGCGGCTGGAGGAGTACGCGGGGCTGCACGAGCTTGAGCCGCCGTTCTTCGTCGCCGACAACGCGCAGACCGAGATCGACACCTGGCCTCGGCGTGCCGAGGAGCGGACCCCGGCGGCCGTCGAGGGCGATGTGCTCGGCGGCGTGGGCGGCAGCCACGGCACGTACACGGGCACCGTACGGGTGGTCACCGACCCGGCCTCGTGCGAGGCGCTGGAGCCCGGCGAGGTGCTGGTCGCGCCGATCACGGACGCGGCCTGGACCCCGCTGTTCCTGGTCGCCGGTGCGGCCGTCGTGGACGTGGGCGCGCTCAACAGCCACGCCGTGGTGGTCTGCCGTGAGCTGGGCATCCCGGCCGTGATCTCCGTCGAGAACGGGACGCGACGGCTGCGCGACGGCATGGTGATCACGGTCGACGGCGAGCGGGGCACGGTCACCGTGGACAGTGTCCCGGCGGCGCTCGGCAGCTGAGTACGCCGTGGGCCCGTCACCGACTCCCCATCGGCGACGGGCCCACGGTCACGACCGTGGAGGGACGTGTGACTGACATGACTGAGGCAATTGTCGTCGCCGGCTGGATGGACTACGAACCCGGCGACCGTGACGTGATGCTGGGGCATCTCGTCGCACTGGGACACCGGACCCGGGAGGAGGAGCCGGGTTGCCTCGACTACGCCATGACGGCGGACCCCGGCGACGAGCGACGTATCCGCGTGTACGAACGGTGGGTCTCGCAACAGGCCCTCGACGAGCACTTCGACACTCCGCACATCAAGGAGTTCAGGGTGGCGTCGGCCGGACTGACCCGAGTCGGCGTCTCGTTGGATGTCCACACGGTCTCGGAGTCCCGGCCCATGCGCTGAAGACGAGACGGCGCCCCCGGTGGGGGCGCCGTCTCCGTTTCAGTCACCCAGCCGCACCAGCATCTTGCCGACGTTGCCACCGCCGAGCAGGGACAACAGCGCCCCCGGGGCGTTCTCCAGGCCGTCCACGACCGTCTCGCGCGCGGTGATCCGGCCCTCGGTGAGCCAGCCCGCGACCCGCCGCTCGAACTCCGCGCGCAGGTCGTCGTGGTCGCGGACGATGAAGCCGCGCAGCGTCAGCCGCTTGAGGACCGCCTGGATCAACTGGTTGATGTCGGCGGACCGTTGGTTCTCGTGGTTCTCGTGGTTCCCGCCGAACTGCGACATCATGCCGCACAGGGCGACCCGGCCGCCGGTCCGCAGCGCGTGGAGGGCGGCGGCGAGCTGCTCACCGCCGACGTTGTCGAAGTAGACGTCGATGCCGTCGGGTGCCAGCCGGGCCAGCGCGTCGCGCACCGGTTCGGCACGGTAGTCGGCGGCGGCGTCGTAGCCGAACTCCTTCACCAGCAGGGCGCACTTGTCCGGCCCTCCGGCGGTCCCGACGACGCGGTCCGCGCCCAGCAGACGCGCGAACTGGCCGGCTGCCGTACCGACGGCGCCGGCCGCCGCCGAGACGAGGACGGTGTCGCCGGGGCGCAGTCGCGCGATCCGCGTCAGTCCCACGTACGCGGTGAACCCGGTCTGGCCGAGCAGGCCCAGCCAGGTGGGCAGCGGGGCGAGTGCGGGGTCGATGCGTCCCGCGCCGTCGGTGTCGGCGGCGTCCACAACGGCCCGCTCGCGCCAGCCGAGTTGGTGACGTACGTACGTGCCCGGCGGCACCGCCTCGCTGCGGCTCTCCTCCACGACTCCGAGAGCACGGCCGTCCAGCGGCGAGCCCGGCGTGAAGTTGTGCGTGTAGTGCTTCTCCGTGCTCTCCAGGCGCCCTCGCATGGACGGGTCGACGCTCATGTAGAGGTTGCGGACGAGCAGTTGCCCCTCTTCCAGGGACGGCAGCGGGCATTCCTCGACGGCGAAGTCGGTGGGGAGCGGCTCCCCGACAGGCCGGCGGACCAGACACACCACCCGGGTCGTACGAGGTGGCGTCACGGGTGTCACGGGTTCACTGCTCCGGCTGCTGGGGCGTACGCCGCTGGGCGAGGCGGCCCACCCAGCCGGCCATCTGGAGGTCGGCGTGGCGCAGTTCGCCCGACTGCCAGCGGGCCTGGAAGTCGAAGACGCCCCGTGCCCCGGTCCTGGGGTCGGTCACCTCGACCAGTCCGTCCTCGGTGAGCCGGTACACATGCCCGGTCAGTGGGTGGGTCACTTGCTTGGACATGGCGGTCTCACTCCTGCACTCGGCGGCGCACGCCGCGCTTGGTCACGGTCACCGGGCCCTCGACCCGGAGCCGGCAGGCGAGCCGGGTCAGGCCGTCCACCGGCCTGCGCAGGGACTCGATGCCCTCGCGTTCCAGCGGGCCCACCGGGGAACAGTTCTCGGCGCCCTCCTCCACCTGGACGAAGCAGGTACGGCAGGTGCCCTGGCCGCCGCAGACGGTGGGCCAGCGGTAGCCGAGCCGCCGCGCGGCGGTGAACAGGTCCTCGCCGTCCAGGACTTCGAGCTCGACACCGGAGGGTCTGACCGCCACCCGGTGGGTCACTTCTCCATCCACCGGTCGAGCGTCCGGTTGAAGTGGCGGATGCGGCTCTCCTGGTAGTTGGCCAGGGTGATGCCCGGCTTGCGCATCGCCTTCAGACCTTGCTGGACGTACGGCAGGTTCTCGCAGTCCTGGTCGAAGACGGGTCCGAGCACGCCCAGTTCGGGGATGTCGGCGAAGAGCATGTCCTCGGGCACCCAGCGGATCTTCGCCGGGGGCGGGAGCTCACCGGGCTGCTTCGGGGACGACATGAAGATGATCTCGGCGGTGCAGGAGTCGGGGTCGAGCCCGTTCGGCCGGAACCGGTAGATGATGTTCGACTTGGCGCCGCCCCAGGGGTTGAAGTTGGGGAACAGCAGGTAGTTGATGGCGTCCAGCAGTTCGGTGTCCGGGGTCTTCGAGAAGTCCTGCGTCGAGGTGGCCGCCAGTTGGGCGCGCATCCGCTCGGCGAGGACCTGGCGGGCGGTGCCGCCCGGCGGGATGGCCGGCAGCTCGTCGCCCTCCTGCATCACCAGGTCGCGGCCCTGGGCCGCGGCGTAGAAGGAGCGCGAGTCGTAGAAGGTCTCGAGGACGTCCTCCTCCGTGACGGAGTCGGCCACGTGCGGGCTGGGCGCGCCCTGGATGTTGATCATCCGGTTCCAGTTGGGCTGGTCCGCCATGACGTCGTACTGCGAGTTGGCGTCGGCGAGCCACGGCAGCATCTGCGGGTGGGTGGCGATCACATGGAAGGACTCGATGAACGCGTCCTGGGCGATCTTCCAGTTGCAGGGCAGCACCTTGCCGATGTGCAGTGACTTGTACCGGTTCTCCAGCGGCCAGATGTAGTAGTCGTCGAAGGTGCCGCGGTAGCTGTCGAAGGACTCGGCGTACGGGTCCATGTTGATGAAGACGAAGCCGCGCCAGGTGGCCACCCGGGCCTCGGGGAGGGCGAACTTCTCCGGGGTGACGTGCGGGAAGTCCCAGGCGCAGGGCGGGGTCCGCATCGTGCCGTCGAGGTTCCAGGCGAAGCCGTGGAACGAGCAGCGGAACTCGCCGACGTTGCCGCCGCTCGTGCGCAGTTTGCGTCCCCGGTGCAGACAGACGTTGACGTAGGCGCGGATCTCGTCGGGCGCCGTGCGGACGACGATGAGGGAGTCGTCGCCGATCTCGTAGACCTCGTGGTCGCCGACCTCGGGTATCTCGCTCTCCAGGCAGGCGAACTGCCACACGCGTCGCCACACCTGCCGCATCTCGCGTTCGGCCCACTCGCGGGAGGTGAAGCGGGCGTGGTCGATGTCCTCGCTGCCGAGGTGGTCGTTGCGCTCGAACCGCAGGGCGGGGGGAACGGGCCGGCTGTCCTGGTCGAGGTAGTCCTGGACGCTGGGCCCGGGGCACCGCGCAGTGGCCGGCTCCGATGTTTCGTCCATCTTTTCTCCTCCGGCAGAAACTTTAGAGTGAGTGTAGTTACCTGTTACGGCCGGGAGCAACACTCGAGCCGGTGACGGATCCCGCTTCTCCCGAGGTCACCACGCCAATTCAGCGCAATCCCGCAAATTATTGCGGTGACCCTCTCCCCAAGCCCGCCGGGGCATGTCACACTCCGACCCACTTGAGGCTGTAGTGCCTCATAAGTTTCTGGTTCCGGGACGATCTCTGTCCGTCCCGGCCCGCACCGTGGCGTTCCCGCCCGGGCACCACAGATTCGGTCCGCCTGGCCGAGCCGTACCGTCTCGGCGGCGCAGGCGACACACCTCGGGAGTACTCAACGATGAGTTCCAGACCCCGTCGCGCGGTCCGCCGCGCCCTCACCGCGATCGTCCCCGTCACCGCACTGCTCACCCTGGCGGGATGCGGCTCCGGCACCACGCCCGCCGCCGACTCGACGCAGGCGGCGGCGCCCGGCTCCCCCGGCCTGTCGGCGGCCCGCGCGGCCCTGGCGAAGTACTCCGAGCGCCCGGCCGCGATCCCCGTGACCCAGCCCGTGGGCAAGCCCGTCCCCAAGGGCAAGAAGATCGACTTCATCCTCTGCGGTGTCCAGTCCTGCAAGGACCTGGCCGACTTCTTCACCGAGGCCGCGGGGGAACTCGGCTGGCAGGTGAAGCAGATCGCCACCCAGGGCACCCCGGAGTCCGTCCAGGCCGCCTACGAGCAGGTTCTGCGCGACAAGCCGGACGCCGTCATCGCCTCCGGTTTCCCCCGTGCCGTCTACGCCAAGCAGCTCGCGCAGTTGAAGGCGGCCGGCATCCCCGTCCTCCAGTCGAACGCAGACGACGTGGCGGGCGACGGCATCTCGCTGCTGAAGAACGGGCCCATGGACGTGGCCGTCCAGGGCGAGATGCTCGCCTCATGGGTGGTGTCGAACAGTGACGCGAAGGCGGACACCGTCTACTTCGATCTGCCGGCCTACACGATCCTGAAGCCCGTCAAGGACGCCTTCGCCGCCAAGTACAAGGAGTGGTGCGACGGTTGTGCGCTGGACAACGTCGACGTGCCGATCACCTCGGTGGGCAAGGACATGCCGGACCGCGTGGTGTCCTACCTCCGGTCGCACCCGAAGGTGACGCATGTCGTGTTCTCCCTCGGACTGCTCAACGTGGGCGTGCCGGCCGCTCTGAAGACCGCCGGCCTCACCGGCAAGCACATCGTCGTCAACGTCGGTGACGCGCAGAACTACCAGTACATCCAAAGTGGTCTCACCGACGGCGCGATGGCGCTGAACTCCCACGAGACGGCCTGGCTCCAGGCCGACGCGCTGGCACGGCAGTTCACCGGCCAGTCCATGGACGTGGACCAGCAGGCCGTACTGCCCAACATGCTCGTCACCAAGGACAACCTGCCCTCGGCCGACGGCGACTTCCCGATCGTGGAGGACTACCAGGCGCAGTTCAAGGCGCTGTGGGGGCTGAGTTGACCGGGACGTCGGTGCCGGCCGGGCCGGTACTTCGGGTGGCCGCCCTGTCGAAGAGATTCGGCGGCACCCTGGCCCTCGACGACGTCGACCTCGAGGTGGCGCCGGGCGAGATCCACGCCCTGATCGGGCCCAACGGCTCCGGCAAGTCCACCCTCATCAAGATCCTCGCCGGGTACCACCACGCGGAACCCGGCGCGGTGGCCGAGCTCGACGGCGAGCCCTTCGGCCTCGGCCAGGTCACCGCCTCCCGCCATGACCGGCTGCGCTTCGTCCACCAGGAGCTCGGGCTGGTGGGCGAGTTGAGCGCCATCGACAACCTGGCCCTCAGTCACGGCTTCGCCCGCACCGCCCTCGGCAACATCCGCTGGGCGGAGATGGAGAAGCGGACGAGCGCCCTCGTCGAACGGTTCGGCCTCGGCATCGACGTGCGCCGGCCCCTGTCGTCGGCGACCCCCGTCCAGCGCACGGTGGTGGCCATCGCCGCCGCGCTGCAGGGCTGGGAGGGCCGCCGCGGGGTCCTGGTGCTCGACGAGCCGACGGCCGTACTCCCGCCCGGCGAGGTGGCCCGCCTCTTCGACATCGTGCGGGAGGTCCGCGACGCGGGCGCCGGCGTGCTGTACGTGTCGCACCGGATGGACGAGATCTTCGCGCTCGCCGACCGGGTCACCGTGATCCGCGGCGGCCGCCGGATCGCCACCCGCCCGGTCGCCGAGCTCACTCCGCGTTCGCTGGCGGAGCTGATGGCGGGCGAGGAGATGGAGACCGACCACCGTCCGGCGCCGCCTTCGCCGCCCTCCGAACCCGCCGACCCCGTACTGGAGGTCCGCGACCTGTGGGCGGGCCCCCTACGGGGAGTCGGCTTCGACCTCGCCAGGGGCGAACGCCTGGGGATCACCGGCCTCGTCGGCTCCGGCCACGAGCTGGTGCCGTACGCGGTGTGCGGCGCCCAGGCCGGGCGGGTCAGCGGCAGACTGCGGCTGCCCGAACGCTCGGAGTCGTGGACCGATGCGCGCGACGCCCACGGCCTCGGCCTGCCCCTGGTCCCGGCGGACCGGGCGACCGAGGGCGTGATCGGTGACTTCACGGTCGGCGAGAACCTCACCCTGCCGCTTCTGGACCGGCTGCGCGCACGCTTCGGGCGGCTGCGCCGACGCGGCGAGGCCGCCCTCGCCCAGGACTGGATCCGGCGGGTCGGCGTGCGGACGACCGACCGTCATCCGGCCGGCGCCAGGATCACCACGCTGAGCGGCGGCAACCAGCAGAAGGTCGTCATGGCCCGCTGTCTCGCCCAGCGCCCACCCGTACTGACGCTGTGCGAGCCCACCGCCGGCGTGGACATCGCCACCCGCCTCCAGCTGTACGACCTGATAGAGCGCCAGGCCGACGACGGCATGGGCGTCATCGTGTCCTCCTCCGACACACAGGACCTGCTCGCGCTGTGCACCCGCGTCCTGGTGGTGCGGGACGGCCGGATCGCACGGGAGATCAGCGGCCGGGACATCACCGAGTCCGCGCTCGTGCACGCCATGGAAGGAACCGAGTGACATGACATCCACCCCGACCCGGGCCGCAGAGCTCCGGCCCACCGGACCCGCCGAGCAACCGGTCCCCTCCCCGGGGGCCCCGGGCGCGCTCGGGCGGCGGATGGTGGCGGCCCTGTCGTTCCGCAACGTCGGCGCCGTGTACGTGTGGCTGCTGATCACCGTGGTCTTCTCCGTGTGGGCGCCCGACACCTTCCCGACCGTCATCACGGTCAAGCAGGTCCTGAACGGCAACGCCGTGGCCGGACTGGTGGCGCTCAGCGTCGTACTGCCGCTGGCCGCCCGCGTGTTCGACCTGTCGGTCGCGTACACCATGTCCCTCACCAGCGTGCTGACCGCCCACTTCCTGGTCTCCACGGGCCTCGGCCCCGCCACCGCCATCGCCCTGGCGATGGGCGCGGCGCTGCTGATCGGAGTCGTCAACGGAGTCGTGGTGGTGGTGCTGCGCGTCGACTCGTTCATCGCCACCCTCGCCACCGGTGCGCTGATCCAGTCCCTGATCACCATGGTCACCAACGACAGCTCGATCACCGGTGTTCAGCTGCTCGCCAGGCCGTTCGCGGACATCGCCCAGCTGGACGCCGGCGGCATCACCCTGCCGGTGCTGTATCTGCTGCTCGCCGCCGTCGCCATCTGGTTCCTGCTGGAACACACCGCCACCGGGCGCCGGTTGTACGCGACCGGCTTCAACGCCGACGCGGCCCGGCTGCAGGGCGTACGCACGGACCGGCTGCGCTTCCTGACCCTCATGGCCTCCGCGCTGCTCTCCGGTTTCGCGGGCGTCGTCTTCGCGTCCTCGGTCGGGTCCGGATCGCCGACCGCGGGCACCCCGTATCTGCTGTCCGCCTACGCCGCCGCGTTCGTCGGGGCGACCCAGCTGCGCACCGGCCGCTTCAACGCCTGGGGCACGGTCCTCGCGGTCCTGCTGCTGGGCACAGGCATTACAGGGCTCGGGCTCGCCACCAGCGCGCAGTGGGCCACGAGCCTGTTCACCGGCTCGGTCCTCATCGTGGCGCTGGTCCTCACGGGTGGCCGGATCGCCCTCCCCGCCGTGCTGCGCCGCCGGACGGCGGCCCGGCCGGATACCACTACCGTCAAGGAGGTTCAGGAATGAAGGCTGTTCAGTACCGACGGGTGGGGCACGCCCCGGAGGTCGTGGAAGTACCGGTGCCCGAACCCGGTCCGGGCCAGGTGCTGTTGAAGGTGACGGCGGCGGGCATCTGCCACTCCGACCTGGCGGTGATGGGCTGGCCCGAGGAGCAGTTCCCCTATCCGCTGCCGATGGCCCTCGGTCACGAGGGGGTCGGGACGGTGGCGGCGCTGGGCTCCGGTGTCACCGGCGTGGCGGAGGGCGACGCGGTGGCGGTGTACGGCCCCTGGGGTTGCGGTCGCTGTCCCAAGTGCGCCGAGGGCAAGGAGAACTGCTGCCCGCACGCCGCCGGGCTCGGCATCATGCCGCCGGGGCTCGGCTCCCCCGGCGCCCTGGCGGAGTACATGCTCGTGAACTCCCCCCGCCACCTCGTTCCGCTGAACGGCCTCGACCCCGTGCAGGCCGCGCCCCTCACCGACGCCGGGCTGACCCCGTACCACGCGATCCGCAGGTCCCTTCCGAAGCTGCTGCCCGGCAGCACGGCGGTGGTGATCGGCGTCGGCGGTCTGGGGCACATCGCCGTGCAGCTGCTGCGCGCGCTGACCCCGGCGCGGGTGATCGCCCTCGACGTGAGCGAGGAGAAGCTGGAGCTGGCCGGCAAGGTCGGGGCGCACGAGACGCTGCGGTCCGACGGCGAGGCGGCGGCGCGGGTCCGGGAACTCACCGGTGGTGTCGGGGCGGAGGTGGTCCTGGACTTCGTGGGGGCCGAGCCGACGGTGGCCGTCGCTGCGGCGTCGGTGGCGATGGAGGGTGATGTCACTGTCGTGGGCCTCGGCGGGGGCACGTTGGCTGTCGGTTTCGGGGGTGGGTTGCCGTTCGAGGTGTCTGCGGCCTTCCCCTACTGGGGCAGCCGGCCCGAGCTGATGGATGTCCTGGCCCTTGCCCGGGACGGGCTGGTGTCCGCACACGTGGAGACGTTCACGCTTGACCAGGCGCCCGAGGCGTATGCGCGGCTGCACGCGGGGGACATCAACGGCCGTGCGGTGGTGCTGCCGCAGGGCTGAGTGTTCCCGCCCCCGCCGCCCCTACCCGTCCCTCCCCCAGAGGGGGGACCCCCATCGGGGGCGCTGCCCCCGAACCCCCGCTCCTCAAACGCCGGAGAGGCTGACATACCAGCCCGTCCGGCGTTTGAGGACGAGGCCCGTTCAGGGCCGAAAGCGGGGGTCTGGGGGCGCAGCCCCCAGGGATGGGACGGGTAGGGGCGGCGGGGGCGAAGAAACAACCGCCCACTCCACGCACCGCCCCAGCACCGTCACGAACTCCCGCGTCTGCCACGGGCCCCCGTCCACCCTCCCCGTGTCCTCCACGCCCAGGTCCTGCATGTCGTACCGGCCCCGGCAGTGCCCCAGGGTGAAATAGCAGACCTCCCCGAGACCGTGCCGCTTCAGATACAGCACCGGCCGGGGCGAACTGTCGAGCGCCACCGTGTCACCCTCGGCGAACCCCCTGCACGCCCCCGTGTACTCGGCATGCAGCAACACCTCCAACTCGCCGTGCAGCTCGCACACATACAGCTCGTCGGTGACCGTGAACGGCCCGATCCCGGCGACCAGCGGATGCTCCGGCCGGGTCACCCGTACCTCGTACGGGGCGATCGGCGGGTGGGCGAGGAACTGACTGCCGAGCACCTGGGCAAGCTCCCCGAGGAGCCGTGGAGTCGAGAACACCCGCGATCCCCCGCCCGTCGACGGGTCGGTCACCTCGATCACCGAGTTGGTGCCGTGCAGGGCGAGCCAACGCCCGCCCCGCGCGACGAACCGGGCCAGGGCGGCCCGCTGTTCCGGGCCCGGCCGGACGTCGCAGGTGTAGGTGACCAGCAGGTCGGCCCGGTCCAGGGCGGCGACGCAGTCGTAGTCCTGGTACACGGAGGTGCGCACCCGAGGATGCTCGCCGAGCAGCTCCAGCAGCCGTAGCCGCGCGTGGTCGAAGTCGTGCCAGCGTCCGCCGCACACGAGCACGGCGTCGAGGCGGCCTGCCGGGCCCGCCACGGCTCAGTACTGGACGCGGGTCAGCAGCCCGCCGTCCACCACGAGGTTGACCCCGACGCAGAAGGAACCGGTCCGCCCGAGCAGGAACGCCACCGCCGACGCCACGTCCTCGGCGGTGCCGTAGCGGCCGATCGGCAGCTTGGCGAGCACCTCCTCGTACACCTCGGGACGGCTGGTGCGGATGGTCTCCCAGGCGCCGCCCGGGAAGTCGATCGGGCCGGGCGAGACGGTGTTGACGCGGATGCCCTTCGGCGCGAGGGAGTGCGCGAGGGCCGAGGCGTGCTGGACGACGGCCGCCTTGAGCGCGGAGTACGAGTTCGCGCCGGCCGGGCGCGCGGTGTCGGAGGCGTTGGTGGTGCCGATGGCGACCACGGCGGCCCGGTCGGAGGCCTCCAGGTGGGGAAGGGCTGCCTCGACGAGGCCCGCGAACGGGATCAGGTCGCCGCGCAGGCTGGTCTCCCACGAGTCGGGGCCCTTCACGTTGCCCGCCGACACGTTGGACACCAGCAGGTCGAGGCCGCCAAGTTCACCGGCCGCCCGCTCCACGAAACCGGTGAGCGCCGCGGGGTCGGTGACGTCGACCGCTTCCGTGAAGACCGTCGCCCCCTCCGCCCGCAGTTCGGCGGCCGCCTTGGCCAGGCCTTCCTCTCCCCTGGCGCACAGGGCCAGCACGCAGCCCTCCGCCGCCAGCGTCGCGGCGACAGCGCGCCCGATGCCCCGGCTCGCGCCGGTCACCAGCGCCTTCGCGCCCGTCAGTCCCAGATCCATGGATGTCACTCCTTCGTGTTGCCAACTGTCACCTGGCCGGATGGCCGGATGGCCCGAACGGATACCGGTCGATCGCCGGTGGGCACCCGATCGCCCGCCCGCCCGCGTGGGCGGGGAGGGCCCCGGGAGCGCCGGGCAGGATCTCCCTCTCCGGCGAGCCCCGCGTTCCGGGGAGGGAACTCGGTCGCCGGGGAGTGAACTCAGTTGCCGGGAAGCTGTGAGAACGGCGCCCGGTCCACCCGCGGCTCCGGCGGCAGCTTCAGCACCCGCTCGCCGATGAGGTTGCGCTGGATCTGGTCGGTGCCTCCGGCCAGTCGGTAGCCGGGGGCGCCGAGCAGGTGCTGCGTCCAGGCGAAGGTGCCCGGTTCGCCGGTGTCGGCGCTGATCCGCGCCCCCATCAGCTCGGCGGCCGTTTGTCCGGTGCGGGTGAGCAGGTCGGACGCCATGAGCTTGGTCAGCGACGCCTCGGGGCCCGGTCGGCCGCCGGCGGCGCTCGTCCTGGCGACCCGGTCGACGGTGGCGGCGCGCAGGGCGGCCCGTACGTACAGGTCGGCGAGGCGCTGGCGGACCAGCGGGTCCGCTGTCCGGCCGAGGGAACGGGCGAGGGCCAGTACGTCCGTGAAGGTGCCGCCCTTGCGGCGGTTGCCACTGCCGGATGCCGTCCGTTCGAAGGCGAGGGTGGTGGTGGCGACCTCCCAGCCCTGGCCCGGGCGTCCGATCCGAAGCCGGTCCGGGATCCGTACGCCGCTGAGGAAGACCTCGTTGAAGGAGGCACCGCCACTCATCTGCCGGATGGGGCGCACCTCGACTCCGGGGGCGTCCGTCGGGACCAGGAAGGCGGTGAGGCCGGCCTGCTTGACGACATCGGGGTCGGTACGGGCGAGCAGCAGGCCGTAGTCGGCGAACTGGGCGCCCGAGGTCCACACCTTCTGACCGTCGATCACCCATTCCTCCCCCTCCTGCCTCGCGCGGGTGCGCAGGGCCGCGAGGTCGGATCCGGCACCGGGTTCGCTGAACAGCTGGCAGGCCAGCAGGTCGGTGCGCAGGAACGCGCGGGCGTGCTCGTGGAGTTGCTCGTCCGTGCCGAACAGGGAGACGGCCATCGCGACCAGGCGCACGGTGACGCTGATCAGTTCGGTGGACGGCGGCACCTCGAAAGCGGACTCCTCCTGGGCGAAGACGGCCGCATGGGCGGCGGTCAGGCCCGCGCCGCCCTTGTCCACGGGGAGGGTCAGGGCCTGGTAGCCCGCGTCGAAGCGGGCCCGGTGGTAGGCGCGGCAGCGCTCCAGCAGCAGGCGTTCCTCGTCCTCGGGGAGGTTGTGGAAGACGGCGAGGTCGGCCTCCGTGACGGCCTGCGGTCCTCGCGCCGGCTCGAGCACGGTGGCCAGCCACTGCCTGACCTGTGTGCGCCATGCGTCCGGATCGGGCTGGGACATGGCTCCTCCTCGGTCACTTACCAGACGACAGATTCAGTAACGGGGAGCGACTGTATGCGCTCATCCCGCCAGAACATGCGGGAATGCCTCCGTCTTGAACCAGAGTGTTCCGTACTTTCTTGATAAACGCTACAGTCTCCGCATCTCCTCTCCCGTCGAATCGGGAGAGGCCCGAGGAGCCGCCGGAGGAGCCATGTCGCTGCTGCCACTCGACCGTCGCGCCCAGGAGACACCCGACGAGCCCGCCCTGGCGGACGACCTGGGTGTGCTGTCCTGGTCCGCCCTCGCCGATCAGGTGGCGCGGGCGGCGGTCCGGCTGCTGGAGTTCGCGCCCGGTCCGGACGACCGGGTCGCCGTCCTCGGTGACAACGCGATTCCGACGCTGGTGGCCCATCTGGCGGGCCTGCGTGCAGGAGTGGGTACCGTGGCCGCGTCCCGGAACCTCACGTCGGGCGAGCTCGTCGACCAGATCATCGACGCGGGAGTGACCGGGATCATCGCCGGTCCTGTCGGCGCCGGCGCCGCTCTCGACGCGGCCCGGGAACTGGGGCTGCCGGTCGTGACGCACGGGACGCCGGAGGCCGGGCACGCCTTCGACTGGGACCTGTGGCTGGCCGCCGCGCCCGTCGGTCACACCCTTCCGACGGGTCGGCCCGCCCGGCCTCCGCTCGTCTACACCTCGGGAACCACCGGCCGGGCGCGCGGCACCGAGGTGCGCTGGGTCAGCGGCCCGGTCGCCGACAGCTCCGCCTATCTCGCCGCGATGTCCGCCCGGCCCGGATTCCCGCCGGGACCGCACCTGGTGTGCGGCCCCCTGCAGCACAACGCGCCCCTGACCTCACTGCGCCATCTGGCGGCCGGTCAGCCGGTGGTCGTGCTCGGCCGGTACGACGCGGAGACGTTCCTCAGCCGAGTACAGAGGTGGCGGGTCTCCTCGACGGTGATGGTGCCCACCCACTTCCAACGGCTGCTCGCCCTCCCGGACGAGGTCCGCTCCCGCTACGACGTCTCCAGCCTGCGGCAGGTGTCCCACACCGGCTCCGCGTGTCCGCCCGACGTGAAGCGAGCCATGATCGACTGGTTCGGTCCGGTGCTGACGGAGTCGTACGGCGCCAGCGAAGCGGGCACCGTCGCCCGCATCAGCAGCGACGAGTGGCTCGCGCACCCGGGCTCGGTCGGGCGGGTCCACCCCCCGTTCGAGGTCCTGGTCACCGACGAGAACGGCGGCCGACTGCCCTACGGGGAACGAGGATTGCTGGCGTTCCGGGCACCCGCCGACCAAGGCGTGCGCTACCACGCCGACCCGGACAAGACCAAGGCCGCCTATCTCTCCCCCGGCGTCTTCACGCTCGGCGACATCGGATACGTCGACGCGGACGGCTACATCTTCATCACCGACCGGGCCGCCGACGTCGTGGTCTCCGGCGGTGTGAACCTGTACCCGGCGGAGAGCGAGGCGGTCCTGCGGCAGCATCCGGCGGTCGTCGAGCTCGCGGTGATCGGCGTGCCCGACCCGGACTTCGGCGAGGCGCTGCGGGCGCTGGTCGTGGTCGCGGGCGACGAGCCGCCGGCCGACGACCTGGACCGGTTCTGCCGCGAACGCCTCGCCGCCTACAAGTGCCCCAAGTCGTACGAGTTCGTACCCGAACTCCTGCGCAACGCCATGGGCAAGCTCGACAAGCGCGCGATGCGCCGCCCCTACTGGAGCTCGGACCGGACCATCGCCGGCTGAGCCGCTCCCCCGATACGCAAGGACCACCCATGACCGAACTCCTCCTCATCCGGCACGGCCTCCCCCTGGCCGGTGTGTTCGACCCGGGGCTGTCTCCCGAGGGCACCGCCCAGGCCGAACGCCTCGCCGCCTGGCTCGTCCACGAGGGCCTCGACGCCCTGTACGTCAGCCCGTTCCGGCGGGCCCGCGAGACCGCGGCACCCCTGGAACGCCTCACCGGCATGACCGCGACCGTCCTCGACGACCTGCGCGAATGGGACACGGACGTCTCCCAGCCCTACACCCCGCCCGAGCAGATAGGCACGGGCGACCCCCGGGCGGCGGCGCTCGCCGAGGGACGCTTCGAGGACTTCGTGCCCGACCTCGACTGGGACGCCTTCCGCGGGCGGGCGGTACGCGCCATGGACACCATCCTCGACGCCCACCCCGGCGGGCGGGTCGCGGCCGTGTGCCACGGCGGCATCACCAACACCTACCTGGCGACGGTGCTCGGCCTGCCGACGATGTTCTGGTTCCACCCCGGCTACACCTCGGTCAGCAGGGTGCGGCGCATGCCGGGCGGCCGGGTCGTCCCGCACTCGGTGAACGAGACCGCCCACATGATCGCCGAGCGCGCCGCCGACCCGGTCGCCTGAACCCGCCACCACCCCCAGGAGGTCCCGGCCATGCCCGGATCCGTCATCGTCGCCGGTACCAGGACGCCCATCGGCAAGCTGACGGGCGCCTTGAGCACCCTGTCCGCCGTCGATCTCGGTGCCCATGCCATCGGCGCGGCCCTGGCCTCCGTCGGCCTGGACCCGGCTGCCGTGCAGGCCGTCGTCATGGGGCATGTCGTGCAGGCGGGGGCCGGCCCCAACTCGGCCCGGCAGGCCGCGATCCGGGCCGGCATTCCGTTCTCCGTCCCCGCGAGTACCGTCAACAAGCTGTGCCTGTCCGGTCTGCACGCCATCGCCCTGGCCGACCTGATGATCGCCTCCGGGCGGCACGAGGTGGTCGTCGCCGGTGGCATGGAGTCCATGTCGGGTGCCCCGCACCTGCTGCGCGGAGCGCGCTCGGGCTGGAAGTACGGTTCGGCCGCCGTGGAGGACGCCCTCGACCGGGACGCCCTCGTCTGTGCCTTCGACGGCGTGTCCATGGGCGCTGCCACCGAGCGCTACCAGCAGCCGTTCGCCCTGACCCGGGAGGAACAGGACGAGTACAGCGCGCTCTCCCACCAACGCGCCGCCCACGCCCAGGTGTCGGGCGCGTTGGCCGAGGAGATCACCCCAGTCACCGTCGTCGGACGGCGGGATGAGACGGTGGTCGCCGCCGACGAGGGCGTACGGCCGGGGAGCACCGCCGAGAGCCTGGGGCGGCTGAAGCCGGCCTTCTCGGGGGCGGGCACGATCACCGCCGGCAACTCCTCGCAGCTCTCCGACGGCGCCGCGGCCGTCGTCGTGATGAGTGCGGAGCGCGCCCGGCGGGAGGGCCTGACGCCGCTCGCCGAGATCGGCGCCTACGGCACCGTCGCGGGCCCCGACCCCTCGCTGCTCGTCCAGCCGGCCGGCGCGGTGCGCGACGCCCTGGCCAGGGACGGCCGGCTGAAGGCCGCCGACGTGGACCTCTTCGAGATCAACGAGGCGTTCGCCGGAGTGGCCCTGGCCTCCGTGCGGGAACTGGACATCCCCCTGGACAAGGTGAACGTCAACGGCGGAGCCATCGCGCTCGGGCATCCGGTGGGCATGACCGGAGCCAGACTGGTGCTGACTCTCGCGGCCGAGCTGGGGCGGCGCGGGGGCGGCACCGGGGCGGCGGCCCTGTGCGGGGGCGGCGGCCAGGGCGACGCGCTGTTGCTGCACGTACCGACGCAGGCCTGAACCCCGGAGCAGAACGATCATGAACGACCAGTTGACCCCGGCCCCGACGAGCCCGACGACCCTCACGGTGGCCTCCCGTACCCTCGCCGCGGACGGGGTCGTCTCCCTCGTCCTGCGCCGTCCCGACGGCGGTGCGCTGCCCGCCTGGACGCCGGGCGCCCATATCGACGTACTGCTGAACGGCGAGAACAGGGACGACGACAGCGACAGCGACAGCGGCGGGCTGATCCGTCAGTACTCCCTGTGCGGAGACCCGGCCGACCGCGAGGTCTGGCAGATCGCCGTGCTGCGCGAGCCGCAGGGCCGCGGCGGCTCGGCGTATGTCCACGACCGGCTGCGCGAAGGCGCCGCCGTGCGGGTGCGCGGGCCCCGGAACAACTTCCCGCTGCGGCCCGCCGCCCGCCATCTGTTCATCGCGGGCGGCGTCGGAATCACGCCCATCCTTCCCATGGTCGAGGCCGCCGAGGCCGCGGGCGCCGACTGGCGGCTGCTGTACGGCGGTCGTACCCGGACATCCATGGCGTTCCTGGACCGCCTCGCCCCGTACGGGGACCGGGTGCTCGTCCGGCCGCAGGACGAGTACGGTCTGCTGGACCTCGCCGCCCACCTCGGTGTGCCGCAGGAGGGCACCCTGGTGCACGCCTGCGGTCCCGAGCCCTTGCTGCAGGCGGTGCAGGAGCGGTGCGTGGGCTGGCCCCCGGGCACGCTGGGCGTGGAACGGTTCGCCCCGGTCCCGACGGCCTCGGCCGGCGCCCCCGGCGAGGCGTTCGAGGTGGAGCTCTCCCGTTCCGGGCTCACCCTCACCGTGCCGGCGGGCCGCTCGGTGCTCGAAACGGTGGAGGCGGCCGGGATCCCGGTCGACTTCTCCTGCCGGGAAGGCACCTGCGGCACCTGCGAGACGGACGTACTCGACGGCAAGCCCGACCACCGCGACTCGCTGCTGACCGAGGACGAGCGGGCCGCCGGCGACACCATGCTCATCTGCGTCTCCCGCTCGTGCGGGCCGCGTCTGGTTCTCGATCTGTGACGGCGATCCAGGGAGGAGGGCTCAGCGAACCCGGTCGTAGACGAGGGACAACGTGCCGTGCTCGCCCGCCGTCTGGCTGACGAGTGTCCACCCGCCCTCGGGGAGGCCGTCGTCGAAGAGGCGCGGCCCGGCGCCGAGGAAGACCGGAAAGACCGTCAGCGCCAGCCGGTCGACCTTGTCCTCCGCCAGCAGTGCCTTGATGACGCTCGCGCTGGCGAGCACGAGGATGTCGCCGCCCTCGGCGGCCTTGAGGTCCTCGACCACTTCGGCGGTCGGCTTGTCGACGATCGTCGTCCGCTCCCACGGGGCCTTGTCGAGGGTGGAGGAGAGGACCACCTTCTCGTTGTCGACGAGCCACTTGGCGAAGCCCTCGTCGCGCGGGTCGGCCCCCTCCATACCGATGACGGTGGGCCAGAAGCCGAGAAACCCCTCGGCGTTGACCCGGCCGAGCAGGGCCGTCGTCGCCGGTTCCCAGAGGCTGGTCAGATGGTCGCGGGCGACGTCGGTCACGGCGTACGGCATCACCCAGCCCATGTCCATCGGGTCCGGCTTGGCGTAGTGGCCGTCGAGAGAGAGGGCGATGTTGGTGACGACTCGGCGTGCGGCGGTCTGCTCGGTCATGTCGTGCTCCTTCAGTCAGTGGTGCGAGTCGGGTCGGTGTTACTGGGGGGTGCTGTCGGTGGTGTCCGTGGCGGCGGCGAAGGTCGCCGCCAGCTTGTCGAGGCTCTGGCCGAAGCCGATCTCGATGCCCGCGACGAAGTCCGGGGCGTCCACGGTGCTGTCGGTGACGCGCCAGTGGACGTCGAGGTCCGTGCCCGCTCCCCCGGGCCGAAGGCCCATGGCGACATGGGCGGTGAAGGCGAGGCTGCCGTCGGGCAGCAGCGGGGAGAGCCGGTAGGCGAGATGCTCACCGGGTCGTACGTCGACGACGACTCCCTCGGCACGTCCGACGACCGGGCCGGAGTCGTCGGCGTCCTCGCCGTCTCGGTACTCCTGGACGATCCGCCCTCCGGGCCGCGCCTCGAAGACGAGTTCGGAGACGCGAAGGTCGTCGGGTGTCCACCAGTGCGCGAGCAGAGCAGCCTCGGTCAGGTGGCGCCAGACCAGGCCTGGGCTTGCCCTGAGTGCCCGGTGGAAGTCGAACGTGCGGCCGTCCGCCCACCCCGGCTCCTGAGCGGCGAGCCGCTCCGCGTCGACGTTGCGCCCGTAGCGGTCGTACGTGGCGTACGGGCCGTCGGCCTGGTCGGCGGTGTCGGCGAGCCGTCCGAGCATGGCCGCCAGGTCCCGCAGGGGGGTGGACCGGAGTGCGTAGACACGGTGCTGGCCGGTGCGCCTGGAGGTCACGGCGCCGGCCCGCTCGAGGGTCTGCAGATGCTTGGTCGTCTGCGGCTGGCGTGCGTCGGAGAGCTGAGCGAGCACACCGACCGAGCGGGGCCGCTCGGCCAGCAGATTCACGAGCCGCCAGCGGGCCGGATCGGCCAGGGCGGCGAGGAGTGCGTCCATGACAAGCAAGTATTCCCCACAACGAATATTCGCGTCAAGGAATATCTTCTTGTTTTCGAAGATCTCTCCGATTAGCGTTTCCCTTCGTGGAGCAACACCAGCAATCTGACGACATAAGGCACTTCGACCACTGCCCCTGGCTGTTCGCCGAGGGCGCGACGGAGGAACAGCGCGCCGCCCAGCGGGAGCGGCAGCGGAGGGTCGGCGGGGACAGTGAGATCGGCGAGAACTGTTACGTCGCCGAGTCCGCCGCGGTGTTCCCGGACCGCCTGCGGCTCGGCGGCAACTCGTACATCGCCGCTCATGCCTATGTCACCGGGGAGTTGACCACCGGGACGGACTGCACGCTGAACCCGTTCGCCACCGTGCGCGGCACCGTCACCCTGGGGAACGGCGTCCGGGTCGGCGCCCACACGTCGCTGCTCGGCTTCAACCACTCCATGGAGCCCGACCGTCCGGTGTTCCAGCAGCCGCTGACCAGCAAGGGGATCACGCTCGGCGACGACGTGTGGATCGGCTCGAACGTGGTCGTGGTGGACGGCGTGACCATCGGCGACCATTGCGTGATCGGCGCCGGCGCGGTGGTCACCAAGGACCTCCCGGCCTGGACGGTGGCCGCCGGGAACCCGGCCCGTCCCCTGCGCGACCGCCGAGGCGGCGCGCCCGCCGTCGCGGCCCGCGGCGCGGACCCCCTGACGAGGTTCGCCGACACCGCCCGCGCCCAGGCCACCGACGTCATCGCCCGGTGCTGGGACGGCGATCGGTACGTCGACCGCCCCGGTGCGCCGGCGACGCTACGGGCCCACTGCGACGCCCTGGAGATCGCCGATCTGCTGCTGGGATCGGTACCCGAGCAGTTGACGGCCGAGGAGCACGGCAAGCGGCTGTGTGCCGTCCAGGACCCGGAGACAGGCCTGGCGCCGGAGCTCGACGGGCCCGTGCCGACGCCCGACGCCGACGGCTTCATCGGCGACGGACCCGCGCTGTATCACGTCCTGTCCCTCGGCTACGCCCTCGATCTGCTGGGCATCCACTTCCCCCAACCGGTGCGCGGAGTACGGGAGATGACGGCCTCCCAGCTGGTGGAGCGGCTGGAGGGGCTGCCCTGGCGGGAGGAGGCCTGGGGTGCCGGGGCGTGGATCGACGCCTGGGCGACGGCGGCGCACTGGAACCTGCGCCATCCGGCGGGCGACGGTGGGGAGGCCGGCACGCTGGAGGCGCTGTTCGGCTGGTTGCTGACCCGGGCCGACCCGTGGACGGGAATGTGGGGCAGTCCCTCGCCGGAGGCCGGACGCCTCCAGGTGGTCAACGGCTACTACCGGCTGACCCGTGGGAGCTTCGCCCAGTTCGGGGTGCCGGTCCCGCACCCCGAGCGGGTCGTGGACGCCGTCCTGGACCACGCCCGGGACCCCCGGTACTTCGGGCCGGGACGGGAGAACGCCTGCAACGTGCTGGACGTCGTCCATCCGCTGTGGCTCTGCGGCCGACAGCTCGGCGCGCTCGGCAAGGACGGCGGTTACCGTTCCGCCGAGATCCGCGCGTGGGCCGAGCGGCAGCTCGCCGCCGCCCTCCCCCGCTGGCACGACGGCAAGGGCTTCGGGTTCGGTCCCGGCACCAGCGGTCCCGGACCCGAACCCGGCCTCCAGGGCACCGAGATGTGGCTCGCCATCATCTGGTACCTCGCCGACCTCCTGGGCCGCGCCGACGCGCTCGGCTACCGGCCGCGCGGTGTCCACCGCCCCGAGCCCGCCCTGAGCCTGGGGGCAGGCGTGCGGGCCGGATCGTAGCCGGGCGGCGTCCACGCGGACGGCCTGAAAGCGAAGAGCGGGCCGTGTTCCGGTATCCACCGGAACACGGCCCGCTCTGGCAGTCGGGGCCGGCTAGCAGCCCTCGCGGCCGGCCCACCGTGTCACTGGTCAGGTCCTCCGAGCGGGAGGACGGGGGCCTCGAGGACCTCGTCGCGGTCGCACACGAGGGTGTCTCCACTCACCCGCAGGCGGGCCACCTGGATCGAGCTGCGGCGGTCGTTGTCACCGCCGGGGCCGTCACCGGATCGCCCGGGGTGGGTGAAGTAGAAGACGAAAGCGCCGAGTTCGCTCGTGACGACGTCGGCGTGGTAGCCGTAACCGCCGTCGTCCGGGCCCTGTCCGGGACGGTCGAGGACGAGTCCTCGCGGTTCCCAGGTCTCCAGGTCCCGTGAGTGAAGGACCCGCAGGCCGTGCCACTCGTCGACCAGCATCCAGTAACTGCCGTCGAGCTCGAAGACGTTCGGGCCTTCGTGCGGCGAGCACTCGACCTCGGGCCCCCGCACGGTCCACCGCGCCAGGTCGTCGCTGTCCGCCGCGTAGGTGTGCGAGTGATCGGCCTCGTCCTTGTACCACATGCGGTAACCGCCCGTGGGGAGCCGCAGGACACAGGCGTCGATCACCTTGTCGGACGACAGCGACAGGGTGGAGCGGTAGGTCCACGTGAAGAGGTCGTCGCTCGTGTAGTGCCGGATCACCCGTGCGTGGCCCGCCCACTGGGTCGGAACCCCCCGGATCACACTGACGTACATGTGGTACTCGGTTCCGTCGTCGATGATCTCGGGGGCCCAGTAGGTGTGCCGCCCGGGCTCGATGTCCAGCCCCTCGGCGGTTCCCCGGTACAGCCAGGTCGCCCCGCCGTCCGAGGAGGACGCTATGCCGAGGTCGGTCCCGTGCACCCAGCTCACGTCGTTCATCGGCGGAGCGTCGGCACGACGGCTCGTGTAGAACATCCACCATTCACCGGCGTGCCGGTTCCAGATCACGGTGGGGTCGGTCGCCCCGTCGTGCACGGGGTCGCGGAACAGGGGGCGGGCAACGGCTGTCATCGATTCCTCAGTCCTGTCGGGGCGTCAGACGGATCATGTTCCAGGACATCGGCTCGAGCCGTGCGTGCAGGACGCCGTCGGCGACGGTCGTGCCGGTGGCCGCGTGCGGGGTGACCCGGTCGGGCCGCTCGGCGGTGTTGGTGGCCTCCGGGTCGCCGTCGGCCAGGACCAGGTGCTCGGCCAGGGAGTGCGCGCCGGCGCCACTCAGGTCGATCTCCAGCGGCAGGGCGTCCGTCTGGCTGCGGTTGACGGCGAAGACGGTGATCGCGCCCGTCTCGTCGTCGGTCACCGCGGTGGCGTGCAGCAGCGGTACCTCGCCGAACCGGGCGGTGGTGTACGTCGGGCTGTCCACCTCGACGCGCAGTACCCGGCCGCGTCCGTACGTCGACGCCTGGGCGAAGGGGTAGAACGTGGTCTGCCGCCACGCCGCGCCGCCCGGCTCGGTCATGATCGGGGCGATGACGTTGACGAGCTGCGCGAGGGAGGCCGAGGTGACCCGGTCGGCGTGCCGCAGCAGGGCGATGAGCAGCGAGCCGAAGACCACGGCGTCGGTGACGGTGTAGACGTCCTCCAGCAGACGCGGCGCCTGCTGCCACTCCTCGACCGCGTGCGGGTTGGGCCGCTTCTGGTACCAGACGTTCCACTCGTCGAAGGAGAGGTTGATGCGCTTGTCCGCCTTGAGGCGGGCGCGGACGTGGTCGCAGGTGGCGACGACCGACTCGATGAAGTGCTCCATGTCCACGGCGGAGGCCAGGAAGGAGTCGCGGTCGCCGTCGATCTCCTCGTAGTAGGCGTGCAGGGAGACGTAGTCGACGAGGTCGTAGGCGGCCTCCAGGACGGTCGCCTCCCAGGACGCGAACGTCGGCATGGCGGAGCTGGAGCTGCCGCAGGCGACCAGCTCGAGGTCCGGGTCGACCTGGCGCATGGCGCGGGCGGTCTCGGCGGCGAGCCGGCCGTACTCCTCGGGGGTCTTGTGACCGGTCTGCCAGGGGCCGTCCATCTCGTTGCCCAGGCACCACATGCGGATGCCGTACGGCTCCTTGTCGCCGTTCGCCGCGCGGCGGTCGGACAGCTCGGTGCCG
Organism: Streptomyces sp. ME02-8801-2C; assembly: GCF_033793965.1. Classification (NCBI taxonomy): domain Bacteria; kingdom Bacillati; phylum Actinomycetota; class Actinomycetes; order Kitasatosporales; family Streptomycetaceae; genus Streptomyces; species Streptomyces sp. ME02-8801-2C. The sequence goes on from NZ_JARAXP010000003.1 coordinate 794,546, forward strand.
CCGGGGTGGTTGGCGTACTCCAGCAGCCGTACGGCGTCCTCGACGCCCCGGGTGCCGAGGTTGACGGCCATCATGGGCTCCATGCCGGTCTTCCCGCAGAAGTCCATGAACTCGCCGAGGCCGAACTCGTTGGTCTCGGTGGACTTCCAGGCCAGGTCCAGCCGGGCCGGCCGCTCCTCGCGCGGGCCCACGCTGTCCTCCCAGCGGTAGCCGGAGACGAAGTTGCCGCCGGGGTAGCGCACGGTCGAGACACCGAGCTCCCGGACCAGCGCCAGTACGTCCTGGCGCAGACCGTCCGCGTCGGCGGTGGGGTGGCCGGGCTCGTAGATGCCGGTGTAGACGCAGCGGCCCATGTGCTCGACGAACGATCCGTACACACGGGGGTTGACGCTGCCGACGGCGAAGGCCGGGTCGAGGGTGAAGCGGGCGGCTGGGGTGGCGGCGGGCTCGGACATGACTGCCTTTCAGGTGTAACAGACGTAATGAGATGTATGGAGGTCAGAGCGCCAGTGCGCAGACCACCGAAGGTGCGGAGACCGGCGGGTGGGGCTGGTCGAGGGTTCCGTCGGGCAGGATCCGCAGGGTGGCGAGCGTGCCGCTGTGCTGGTTGGCGACGAGCAGGTGACCGTCCACCAGGGTGAGACCGCGGGGCCAGGTGCCGCCGGCGGGGACCTCGCCGAGCGGTTCCAGGGTGGTGCCGGCCAGACGGAACGCGGCCACGGTGTCCGCGCCCCGGTTGGTCACCCACACGAAGCGTCCGCAGGGCGACGCGACGATTCCGCCGGGCTGGTTGTGGACGTCCTTCGCCGTGGTGGCGGGGACGGAGGAGAGGGTCTTCAGGGTGCCGTCGGTCGCGTCGTACCGATGGCAGGTGACGGTCGAGGACAGTTCGTCGGCGCTGAACACCAGGTCGCCGCCGGGGGCGAAGGCGAGGTGCCGGGGACCCGAACCCGCCCACAGCCGGTTGACCGCCAGCTGCTCCAGGCGCCCGGTGCCGGTGTCGAGCCGGTAGGTGAACACGGAGTCCGCCCCCAGGTCGGTGGCCAGCACGAAACGGGCCGCCGGGTCGACGAGCACCTGATGGGCGTGGCTGCCCTCCTGCCGTCCGACGACCGGTCCTGAGCCCTGGTGGACGACGAGATCGGTCGGCTCCAGCAGCCGTCCGTCCGCGCCGAGCCGGTGCACCGCGACCGTGCCCGGCGCGGAGTCGCTGCCGTAGTTGGCGGTCAGCAGCCACTCGCCGTCCGGGTGGACGGCGAGGTGGCACGGGTTCGCCCCGCCGCTGCTCATCGGCTCGCCCAGCGGGGACAGCGTGCCGTCGTCGGCGTGGGCGACTGCGCTGACGGTTCCCGTCTCGGTCTCGTTGGTGCTGTAGACGACGCCGAGCGACGGGTGCGCCGCCAGGAACGAGGCCCCGCTCACCGGCAACGGCTCCACCCCGTCGTACGAGAGGTGTCCGGTGGTGGGATCGAGCCGCAGGGCGGCGAGGCCGGGGCCGTCGCCGCCGGTGTCGGGGGTGTGGGAGCCGGTGAGGACGGAGATCGCGCCGGTGAGGGAGCTTGTGCGCATGGGGGGGTCCTGGGTCCTGGGAGAGTCGTCGGGCGGGGCGGGGTGAAGGGGCTTCAGCGGACGATGTCGTCGTGGTGGTCCAGCAGTCCCAGTTCGGAGCGCCGGGGCAGGCCCTCCCAGTCACCGGCGGTGCTCACCGCGAAGGCGCCGAGCAGCGCGGCCGTCCTCAGCCGCCGCTCCGGGCGCTCCCCCGCGAGCAGTTCGGCGAGGTAGCCGGCGGCGAACGCGTCTCCCGCGCCCACCGAGTCGTGCACGCGGACCGGTACGACGGGCTGCCGGTAGGGCTGTCCGTCGAGCAGGGCGTACGCCCCGTCGGCACCGAGCTTGATCACGGCCCCGCCCGGTCCCAGGGCGCAGATGCCCTTGGCGAGTTCCTCCGGTCCGTCGATGCCGGGCACCATGAGCGCGGCCTCGTGCGGTCCGGCGAAGACCAGGTCGCTCCTGCGCAGCAGGGGCAGCAGGATCGCCCGGGCCTCGGCCTCGCTCCACAGCAGCGAGCGGAAGTTGATGTCCAGCGAGATGGTGACCCCGGCGTCGGCGGCGATGTCCACGGCCCGGGTCACGGCCGCGGCGGGCCCTTCCCCGAGCGCCGGGGTGATGCCGGTGATGTGCAGGACCGCGGCTCCCGCGACGACGTCCTCGGGGATGTCGTCGGCGGTCAGCCGGGCGCCGGCGGTGTTGGTGCGGTAGTAGCGCGTACGGCTGTGGGTGGAGGTGCGGCGCTCCTTCAGCAGCACGGAGGTGGGGGCGGGCTCGCGGGTGGCGACCGTGGTGACCCCTTCCGCCCGGAGTTCGCGCAGGACGAGTTCGCCGAGTTCGTCGTCGCCCACCCGGCCGATCCAGGTGGCGGCGCCGCCGAGCCGGCTGACGCCGATCGCGACGTTCGCCTCCGCGCCGGCGATCCCCAGGCGCAGTGCCGTGCCGAGCGAGAAGGGGCCGGGTTCCCGGGCCGCCATGACGGCGAGCACGTCACCGAAGGTGACGAGGTAGGGCTCGTCGGGCGGGGGTGCGGAGGTGCTCACGCGTTCGCCTCCCCGGCCCGTGCGGTGGCCCCCACCGCGTCCAGCAGGGTGCGCGCCCGCGTGACAAGGGCGTCCAGTGCCTGGGGGGTCGGGTTCTGGTCGGCCCCGCGCAGCAGCGGGGAGCCGATTCCGACCGCGTGGGCGCCGGCGTCCAGGTAGTCCCGCGCCTCGTCGATGCCGACGCCGCCGACGGCGACGACGGGGATGTCCGGCAGTGGGGCGCGCAGTTGGCGCAGGTGGGCGGGGCCGCCCGTGCTCGCGGGGAACAGCTTGACGGCGGCGGCGCCGGCCCGCCATGCCTGGGACACCTCGGTCGGTGTCCAGGCGCCCGGGTAGCAGGCCACGCCCCGGTCCGCCGCGTACCGGACGACGGCGGTGTCCACGACGGGGGCCACCAGGAACTCCGCTCCCGCCGCCAAGGCGTCCCTGGCCTGGTCGTCGGTGACCACGGTGCCGGCGCCGACCGCGACGTCCGGGCCGAGTTCCGCCCTGATGGCGGCCAGCGCGTCGAGCGCTCCGGCCGTGGTGAGGGTGACCTCGAGGCAGGTGACACCGGCGGAGGCGAGGGCCCGGGCCACGGCGGGCAGGCCGGAGGCGTCGGCCGACCTGAGGATGGCCATGACCCGTGTCCGGTCGAGTTGCGGGGTGAGGGCGGGACGCTCCGTCATGACCCCACCGCCGCAGGGGACATGGCGGTTGCCTGGGTGTCCGTCATGCGAAGTTCCTTTGCTGCGAGGTGCGTTGGTGAAGGGGATTACTTGAGTCCGGAGGTGGCGACGCCGGCGACGAAGCCCCGCTGCATGATCAGGAACAGCGCCAGCACCGGGACGACGTACATCACCGCGCCCGCGGCGACCAGGTTCCACAGCGGCGCACCGTGCTCGTTGGTGTATCCGTAGGCGAGCTTGACCGCGAGGGTGGTGTGGTTGTCGTCGAGCAGCAGGGCGGGCGCGATGTAGTCGCCCCAGGTCCAGCTGAAGGACAGGATCAGGCTGGTGGCGATGACCGGCCAGGACTGCGGCAGGAAGATCCGCCAGAAGATACGGACCTGTCCGCAGCCGTCGACGATCGCGGCCTCCTCCAGTTCCTTGGGCATGTTCGAGAAGAACTGCCGGAAGAGGAAGATCAGGTACGGCGCTCCGCACAGGCCCCACAGCACCCACGGCACATACGTGTTGGTGAGGTGCATCTTGGCGAACAGCAGATAGGTGGGGATGAGGGTGAGGACCTGCGGCAGCATCATCGTCGACAGCAGGACGTTGAAGATGGCCCGCTTGCCCGGCGCGTTGAGACGGGCGAAACCGTAGCCCGCCCACGCCGAGGCGAGGGTGACCAGGACGGCGTAGAGGGTGGCTATCGTCAGGGAGTTGCGGGCGTAGCCGAGGTAGTCGATCTGGGTCAGCGCGTCCCGGAAGTTGTTCAGGCTGAGGTGGTGCGGCCACCAGTGGATGGGCAGCACGCGCAGCTCGGAGGGTGCCTTCAGAGCGGTGTCCAGCAGCCAGGCGAACGGGCCCAGGAAGAGGACGACGACGCCGACCAGCAGCATGTAGACGGCACTTCTGCGGGGGAACACCATCACTTGCCTCCGATCGTGCGGGGCCGGGACGGCTTGGCCGGCTCCGGGTCGACGGCGTAGAAGACCGCGCCCTTGCTGAGTTTGAAGACGAGGAAGGTCACCGCGACGATGATCAGGAACAGCACCCAGAGCATCGCGGACGCGTAGCCGTAACGGCCGTTGGCGAAGTACTGGGCGAACACGTGGATCATGAACAGGTAGTTGCCCTCGGGTACCGCGGTGACGCCCCTGGGGGTGGGGTCCAGCGAGATCAGCAGCGGCAGGAAGCTCTGCACGGCGGCGATGATGCCGGTGATGACCTGGAAGAACAGCACCGGCGAGAGCAGCGGCACGGTGATGCGGGTGAAGGTCTGCCAGGCGTTCGCGCCGTCCATGCGGGCGGCCTCGTGCATCTCCTTGGGGATGTCCTGGAGCCCCGCCAGCGAGATGATCATGACGTTGCCCGCGCCCCACAGGGTCAGGCTGATCAGGACCCAGCGGGCATAGGGGTCGGTCAGCCAGCTCACACCGTCGATGTGCAGGGCGTCCAGCGCGCCGTTGGCCGCACCCGAGTCCCGGTCGAAGATCAGCTTGAAGGTGAGGGCGGCGCCGACCGGCGGGACGACCGCCGGCAGGTACAGCAGCGTGCGGAACACACCGCGGGCCCGGATGGGCTGGTTGACCAGTATCGCCAGCAGCAGACCCGCCACGATGGTGAGCGGCACGGTGATCGCCGTGAAGACGCCGGTGCGGGCCAGGGAGGACATCGTCTCCGGGTCGGAGAAGACCTCGCGGTAGTTGGCCAGGCCCACGAAGCGGGAGTTGTTCGACAGCCCGTCGGAGTTGGTCAGGCTCAGCCAGAACGCGTAGCCGAGCGGGAACGCGGTCAGGGCCAGGAAGCCGAGCATCCAGGGGCCGGCGAACACGTAGAAGGAGAAGGCGCGGCGGGTGGTCAGCGAGCGGGATCGACGACCGGCCTGCGCGCCGGGGCGGCGGGGCCCGGGCCGGGCGGCCGTCTCCCCGGAGGGGGACGGCGCGCCCGGCGCGGTGATCTGTTCGATACTCACCCCACGAGCTCCTTGCCCTGGGCGAGCAGCTCGTTCATCCGCGAGTTGAGTTCGTCGGCGACCTTGCCCGCAGGGGTGCCGGACTTCACGGCACCCGGCAGGACCTTGGTCAGCACGCCCTCGAGGGCGGCCTGCTGGGCGTACGGGGTGAAGCTGATGACGGAGAAGTGCGGCAGTTCCTGCTGCTGCACCTGGAACGCCTGCTTCTGGAAGGCGTTGGTCTGCGGCATCTTCGCGTTCAGGGATGTCAGCGAGGGGATGCCCCAGCCGCTGGCGGCGCGGTCCTGGGCGGGCTGGCCGCCGAAGTACCACTCGAAGAACTTCCAGGCCGCGTCCTTGTTCTTGGCGTCCCTCGGGATCCAGAAGCCGGTGGCGCCGAAGCAGGAGCTGACGCGGTGGTCGCCGAGCTGCGGCGCGGGCGCGAAGCGGGAGACGCCTGCGAGCTTGGGGTCGGCGCCTATCAGCCCGCCGAACCAGTAGCCGTTGCAGCTCATCGCCATCCGGTTGGCCTGGTAGGTGGGGCCGTCCCAGCCGTCCGGGTTGGGGTTGATGACGCTGGGGCCGATGTCGGCCTTCGCGTAGTCCAGGTACCACTGCAGTGCCTTGCGGGCCTCCGGGGAGGTGAAGTCCACCGTGGCCAGGTCCTCGGCGAACACGCTGCCGCCCGCGGAGGCGGTCATGCCCATGAGCTGCGGGAAGACACCCATGCCGGTGGCGTTCAGGCCGTACACCTTGACCTTGCCGAAGCGGCGCTGGACCAGCTTCCTGCCGAGGTCCAGCCACTCGTCGTAGGAGATCGGTTCGGTCGCGCTGGGCGCGTCGAGCTTGGCGGCCTCCAACATGTCGGTGCGGTACCAGAACATGGAGTCCTGGGAGTAGTCCTTGGCCATGCCGTAGCGCGGTCCGGCGCCCTGCTTCTTGCCGTCGTAGCGCCACACGTCGTTGACCGGAGCGAGGTCGGAGTCCTTCAGCACCGAGCTCTTGGCGAAGTACGGGTCCAGGTCCGTCATCAGGCCGCGAGCGGCGAAGTACGGGGTCTCGGTGGCGCCGAAGCCGCGGACCACGTCGGGCGCGTTCTTCGCGGCCAGCATGGCGTTCAGCTTGGTGGCGTCCCAGAGGATGACGTTGATGTTCATCCCGAGCGCGTCTTCGGCGGCCTTGAGGCTCTTCTTGTCCCACTCGTTCTCGACCGTCATCACCGTGAGGGTCGTCTTGCCGCCGCCGGATCCGCTCGTGCTGGTGCCGGCCGAGCCGGCGCAGGCGGACAGACCGGTCGCGGCGAGCGCGGTGGTGGCGGAGAGGGCGAGGAAGCGCCGTCTGTCGAGGGATGTCGTCGTTGACATAGGCATGCTGATAGGCCTTTCGGGGCGGAACGTACGCGATTGCGGGACGTACGGCGGCTACGGGACATACGAGGGGGCCATCGCGACAGGAGGGGCTGCCGCGGGGGACGAGCTATGGGGAGCACGGCGGCCGGTGGAACACCGGCTCGCTCGCCGTGGTGCGAGATGTTCCTGACCGGGCGCATCCGTCTGCGTGAACGAGTGCGTGCACGGGTGGCAGGGGACCGCGGGTGCGACGGTGGTCGCGTACACGGTGAGCCCGGGGAGACTCCTCGACCGCAGTTGACGCGGAGTCAACTGTGGCCGACATCCAGCTGTATCGATATGACCGATTCCAGAGATTCCGGTAAGGCTTGTCGCTTATTCCCGTCCGAGGAAACCGGTTGACTGGAACTTTCGCGAACGTTAAGTTGCGTTTCCAGAAAGTGTCAAGAGGCCAGAACACGTCACTCCGAGTCCCGCACAGCGGACCAGGGCGACGCCCACCGAGAGGGGGAGCACGTGCCGGAACAGCCCGTCCGGGCCAAGCTCGTGGATGTGGCACACGCGGCCGGGGTCTCCAAGGCCACCGTGTCCAAGGTGCTCAACGGCCGACAGGACCTGTCCGTACGGCCGGAGACGCGCCGGCGGGTCCACGAGGCCGCGGAGGCACTCGGCTACCGGCCGCACTCCGGCGCCCGGGCTCTGGCCGGCGCCAGCACCCACGCGCTGGCCCTGCTGGTCCCCGCCCTCGCCAACCCCACGTACGTCACCATCGCCCGCGGTGCCTACCAGCGGGCCCGCGAGCTGGGCTACCTCTCCCTGCTCGCGGAGGACTTCGACGGGCAGGAGGCCGACGAGTCCTTCCACGACCTGGTGCAGGAGGGCAGGGTCGACGGACTGCTCATCGCCTCGGCCCGCCCCGGTCACCCCCTGCTGGACGCGCTGAGCCGCAGCGCGGTCCCCCATGTCTTCCTCAACCGCTCCGTCGAGGGCTCCGGGCGCAACGTCACCATGGACGTGGCGCGCTCCAGCGTGATGGCGCTCGACCATCTGTACGGCCTCGGTCACCGCGTGGTCGGCCATATCGCGGGTCCGCACGGGATAACCCCCAGTGAGGTCCGCAAGGAGGCGTTCCTGCGGCACGCCGACGTACTGGGCCTGGAGGCGGCTCCCGTCGCGTCCGGGGACTTCACCGAGGACGGCGGCGGGTCCGCGGCGCGGGAGCTGCTGCGCCCCGCCGACGGCCGGGGACCGGTCACCGCCCTCTACACCAGCTCGCTCGCACAGGCGATCGGAGCCATGGCCGCGATCAGGGAACTCGGCCTCAGGATCCCGCAGGACATCTCCGTGGTCGGCAACGACGACCTGCCCGTGGCCGGTCACCTCCACCCCCCGCTGACCACGGTGGCGATGCCCCTGTACGAGCTGGGCACCGCCGCGGTGGACGCCCTGGTGGGCGGTATCGAGGGCAGGGCGGTCGGCGATGTCGTCGTACCGACCGAGCCGGGGCTGGTGCTGCGCGCCTCCACGGCCCGACCGGCAGGAGCGGAAGCCGGAACAGGACCGGAATCTCGAACAGGAGCAGGGACAGGAGGAACCCCATGACCGTCGCCGCCGCACCGGCGCGTTTCGCCGGCCGTACGGCACTGCTCACCGCCGCCGCCTCCGGCATCGGGGCGGCCACCGCCCATCGACTGGCGGCGGAGGGAGCGTCCGTCCTGGTCACCGACGTGGACGCCGAGGGCGCCCGGCGCGTGGCCGAGGAGATCCGCGCGGCGGGCGGGGCGGCACGGGACCGGCCCCTCGACGCCACCTCGCCGGACCAGTGGACCGAGGCCGTCGCCGAGGCCGAGTCCTGGACCGGGCACCTGGACGTGCTGCACCTCAACGCCGGCCGCAACCTGCACGGACCGGCCCATGAACTGGACGACACCTCCTGGCACGACCAGCTGCGGCTCTCCCTCGACTCGGTGTTCTACGGAGTCCGGGCCGCTGTGCCCCTGCTGAGAACGGCCAGGGGCGCGGTGGTGATCACCTCGTCCGTGCACGCCGCGATCGGCTTCCGGGGCTACCCGGCGTACGCGGCGGCCAAGGGCGGCATCGACGCCCTCGTACGCCAGCTGGCCGTCGAGTACGGAGGCCAGATCAGGTTCAACGCCGTCCTGCCCGGAGCCGTGGTCACCGCCCTGTGGGCCGGGGTGCCCCAGGACTACAAGGCGCAGACCGTCACCCGGACCCCCGTCGGACGGCTCGGTGTCCCCGAGGACATCGCCGCCGCCGTGGCCTTCCTCGCATCCGAGGACGCCGCCTTCGTCACGGGCCAGAACCTGCTCGTGGACGGTGGCCGCAGTATCAGCTCCCAGGAGTAGGCCACCGGTTCCCACCCGTCGCGAACAGGGCGGCCACCCCGCCCGCTCCCCCGAGGACCGACGACCCGACGTGCCGACCGCCGCACCCCGCCCTCGCACGTCCCCCGGCAGTCCTCCCCCGCCCCGACACCACTCCGCACCCCCGAGCGGGCAGTCCCCCCTGCCCGCCGCCCCACCACCGGGCTCACCGCCCCTCCCCCGGCCCGCACCAGGCCGCACACCGCACAGGACCCGGAGGTCCATTCCCATGAAGATCACTGGATACGAACTCTTCCTCGTCGAACCCCGCTGGCTCTTCCTGCGCGTCGACACCGACGAGGGCATCTCCGGCTGGGGCGAGCCCATCGTCGAGGGCAAGGCCCACACCGTCGCCCGCTGCGTCGAGGAGATGTTCGACTACCTTCTCGGCCAGGACCCGGCCCGGATCGAGGAGCACTGGCAGTACCTCGCCAAGAGCGGCTTCTACCGTGGCGGCGTCGTCCTCAACAGCGCCCTGGCCGGCATCGACCAGGCGCTGTGGGACATCGCGGGCAAGACCCACGGGGTCCCCGTCCACCAGCTCCTCGGCGGCCATGTGCGCGACCGGGTGCGCGTCTACGGCTGGGTCGGCGGTGAAACGCCCGAGGAGCTGGCCGAATCGGCCGCCGCGCAGGTCGCCAAGGGCATGACCGCGGTCAAGCTCAACCCCTGCGGCCAGCTGGAACCGCTCGCCACGCCCGCCGCGATCAACGCCATCGTGGACGGAGTGGCCGCGGTCCGCGAGGCCATCGGACCGGAGCGCGATCTGGCGCTGGACTTCCACGGCAGGTTCAGCGGGGCGATGTCCCGCCGCGTCCTGCCCCTCCTGGAGCCGCTGCTGCCGCTCTTCGTCGAAGAGCCCGTGCTGCCCGAGTTCTCCCAGGACCTCGGCGCCGTGGTGCGCTCCACCTCCATCCCCATCGCCACCGGCGAGCGTCTCTACTCCCGCTGGGACTTCCGCTCGGTGCTCTCCGACGGCATCGCCGTGGCCCAGCCCGACATCAGCCACGCCGGCGGCATCTCCGAGAGCCGCCGGATCGCCGCGATGGCCGAGGCGTACGACGTGATGGTGGCCCCGCACTGCCCGCTCGGCCCGATCGCCCTCGCGGCCAGTCTGCAGCTCGACTTCGCGATCCCCAACTTCCTCATCCAGGAGCAGGCGCTGGGCATCGGCTACGGGGACAGCAGCGGACTGCTGGACTACCTCGCCGACACCACCCCGTTCACGTTCCGCGACGGCTACATCGACCGGCCGACCGCACCCGGTCTCGGCATCACCATCGACGAGGACGCCGTACGGGCCGCCGCCGAGCGCGGCCACCGCTGGCGCAACCCCGTCTGGCGGAACACGGACGGCTCACTCGCCTCCTGGTAGGAAGGGGCAGGTCAGGGCCGGACGGGCGCAACGCGCGGTGTCCGGTCCGGGCCGGGTGCGTCAGGTGTGTGCCGACGGGAACGACGCGTCAAGTATTGGCAATGGTTTCCATATCGATCGGATTCAGCCATGTTTTTGACATTCATTTCCATCTACTGTGGCGCATACACCCTTTCTGACCACCCCCTGTCGTGGAGGATCCATGTCCCCGTCCCCGTCCCGGCGCCTCGCCCTGATCACCGGCGCCTCACTGGCCCTCCTGGCGGGGTGCGGCAGTTCGTCGGACTCCGGCGGTGACAAGGGCGGCGCACAGGAACCGGTCGCCTCGTCCAAGGTCGCCGTGGTCGCCTCCACCAATGTCTACGGCGACATCGTCGAGCAGATAGGCGGCGCGAAGGTCGACGTCACGTCGATCATCAGCGACCCCGACCAGGACCCGCACTCCTACGAGGCCAACACCCAGAACCAGCTGGCCCTGTCCAAGGCGAAGGTCGTCGTCGAGAACGGCGGCGGCTACGACGACTTCGTCGACCGGATGCTGAAGAGCGGCGGTTCCTCCGCCGAGGTCATCAACGCCGTCGAGGTCTCCGGGAAGACCGCCCCGAAGGGCGGCGAGCTCAACGAGCACGTCTGGTACGACTTCCCCACCGTCGCAAGGATCGCCGACCGGATCGCCGCCGCCCTCGGCAAGGCCGACACCGCCGACTCCGCCCTCTTCACCAAGAACGCCGACGCCTTCAAGACGAAGCTCACGGCACTCGAGGCGAAGGAAGCCCAGATCAAGAAGGAGCACGCCGGTGAGGGCATCGCCATCACCGAGCCCGTGCCGCTCTATCTGACCACCGCGAGCGGCCTGGTCAACAAGACGCCGGCCGCGTTCAGCGAGGCCATCGAGGAGGGCGACGACGTCTCCCCCAGGGTCCTTCAGGACACGCTGGCGGTGTTCAGCGGCAAGCAGGTGAAGGCGCTGGTCTACAACGAGCAGACCTCCGGCCCGCAGACCGAGAAGTCCAAGGACGCGGCCAAGGCGGCCGGCATCCCCGTCGTACCGGTGACCGAGACCCTGCCTGCGGGCAAGGACTACCTCGGCTGGATGACCTCCAACGTCGACGCGCTCGCGAACGCGCTCGCCAAGTGAGCCGGCCCGCCCCGGCCCCCGTCGTCAGCCTGCGTGGCGCCGAACTGTCGTACGGCGCCCGTGTGGTGTGGCGGGGCCTCGACCTCGATGTGCGGCCGGGAGAGTTCCTGGCCGTGCTCGGGCCGAACGGATCCGGCAAGACCAGTTTCGTACGGGCCCTGCTGGGCCGGCAGCCCCTGTCCGCCGGGACACTGACCGTCCTCGGCGGCCCCCCGCGCGAGGCCGGACGGCATCTCGGGTACGTCCCCCAGCAGGCGGAGGTGTCCGCGCAGGCGATGCTGCGGGCCCGCGATCTCGTGCGCTTCGGTATCGACGGGCACCGTTTCGGCCCCCGGCTGCGCACGGGCGCCGTCCGCCGCCGGATCGACGAGATCCTCGCCTCGGTCGGAGCCACCGCGTACGCCGATGTCCCCCTCGGCATGCTGTCCGGCGGTGAACGGCAGCGCGTCCGCATCGGACAGGCCCTGGCGACCGACCCGCGCGTCCTGCTCTGCGACGAGCCGTTGCTCTCCCTGGACCTGAACCACCAGCGGGCCGTCACCGAACTCGTGGACGCCCGCCGCCGCTCCCACGGCACGTCCGTGGTGTTCGTGACCCACGAGATCAACCCGGTGCTCGGCCTGGTCGACCGCGTCCTGTACCTGGCGCCGGGCGGCCACCGGATCGGGACACCGGACGAGGTGCTCACCTCCGAGTCGCTGTCGCGGCTGTACGGCACCCGGGTCGACGTCATCCGCGTCCAGGGCCGGGTCGTGGTCGTCGGCGTCCCCGACGGCCCGGCCGCACCCCCGCACCACACCCAGCACACCGTTCTCCGAACCGAGGAAGTATTCCGATGACGCTCGCCGAGGGGGTCTGGCACCAGATCTTCAGCTTCGAGAACTACGGCGAGCTGCTCGCGCTGGTCCGCAACTCCCTCATCGCGGGTGTCGCGCTCGGCCTCGTCGGCGGTCTGGCCGGGGTCTTCGTCATCATGCGCGATCTGCCCTTCGCGGTGCACGGCATCAGCGAGCTGTCGTTCGCGGGCGCGTCGGCGGCCCTGCTGCTGGGGGTGAACATCGTGGCGGGCTCGATCGCGGGCTCGCTCCTCGCGGCCGGTGCGATAGGTCTCCTGGGGGCGCGGGCCCGCGACCGCAACTCGGCGATCGGCATCCTCATGCCGTTCGGTCTCGGGCTCGGTGTGCTCTTCCTCGCCCTCTACAAGGGCCGGGCGGCCAACAAGTTCGGGCTGCTCACCGGGCAGATCGTCGCCGTCGACACCCCGCAGATGGCCTGGCTCCTCGGCACCTCCGCCCTGGTACTGGTCGCCCTGGCCGTGATCTGGCGGCCGTTGACCTTCGCCAGCGCCGACCCGGATGTGGCCGCGGCCCGTGGGGTGCCGGTGCGCGGACTGTCCTTCGTCTTCATGATCGTGCTCGGCCTCGCCGTCGCCCTGTCCGTCCAGGTCGTCGGTGCGCTGCTGGTCCTGACGCTCGTCGTCACGCCCGCCGCGGCCGCCGCCCGGGTGACAGCGTCCCCGGTGCTGTTGCCGCTGCTCAGCGTGGTCTTCGCCGTGCTCTCCATCGAGGGCGGCATCCTCCTCGCGCTGGGCGGCTCCATCCCGATCAGCCCGTACGTCACCACGATCTCGTTCACGATCTACGCCCTGTGCCGGGTGGCCGGGGCCTACCGCACCCGGCGGTGGGGAGACAGGAGGGTGGTCCCGCAGCCCGCGTGACATCACCCCCCTGCACCGAACCCTGACACCACCCCTGTCACTCGCGTTGTCACGCACGGACGAACCGAGGTCCCTCGGGACTCACCTCACGCACACAGAACGGTGATTGACCCGGTCCCCTCGTCCGGCGCTGCCATATTCGAAAGCCACTTTCGGAGGTGGCTGTGACCCTAGAGGCGACAACATCCTGGGCAACGGGCCTGCCCGACCGCACCGCCGACCGCATCACCGTGCTGGAGAGCCGTCGGACACGGGCGCTGGCGGAGGGCGGGCCGAGAAGACGTGGGGAGTACGGCGCCCGGGAGCGGATCGACCTGCTGCTGGACACGGGGTCCTTCACCGAGACCGGACTGTACGTACGGGCGCGGTCCACCACGGACGGCGCGCGCCGCCCCTACGGGGACGGGGTGGTCACCGGCTACGGCACGGTCGACGGGCGTCCCGTCTGTGTCTTCGCCCAGGATTCCACGGTCTTCGGCGGGAGCATGGGCGAGGCCTTCGGCGAGAAGACGATCGCCCTGATGGACCTCGCGCTGAAGACCGGCTGTCCGGTGATCGGGCTCAACGACGGCGGCGGCGCCCGTATCCAGGAGGGCGTCGCCTCACTCGCGCTGTACGCCGAGCTGGTGCGCCGCAACGTCCAGGCGTCCGGGGTGATTCCCCAGCTCTCGGTCGTGCTGGGTCCGTGTGCCGGCGGGGCCGCCTACTCGCCCGCCATCACCGACTTCACCGTGATGGTGGACGGCGCCTCGCACATGTTCGTCACCGGCCCCGACGTCATCGAGGCGGTCACCGGGGAACGCGCGAGCGCGGAGGAACTGGGCGGCGCCCGCACCAGCAACTCCGTCAACGGCAACGCCCACTTCCTCGCGGCCGACGAGGTCGAGGCCCTCGACACCGTACGGGACCTGCTGTCGTATCTGCCCGCCAACAACCTGGAGCGACCCCCGCAGTACGCGCCCGCGGAGGCGCCCACCGACGTGTGCCTCGACGAGGTGGTGCCGGACCGGCTCGGACAGGCCTACGACATGCGGGAGATCCTGCGCGCGGTCGTCGACGGGGGTGAACTCCTCGAGGTGCAGGAGCTGTTCGCGCCGAACATCATCTGCGCGCTGGCCCTGGTGGAGGGCTCTTCGGTCGGGGTGGTCGCCAACCAGCCGCTGCACGCGGCCGGTGTCCTCGACATCGACGCCTCGGAGAAGGCCGCGCGGTTCGTGCGGTTCTGCGACGCGTTCGGCATTCCGCTGCTGACCTTCGCCGACGTCCCCGGTTATCTGTCGGGTGTCCGTCAGGAGCAGGCCGGGATCATCCGGCGCGGCGCCAAACTGCTGTACGCGTACGCCGAGGCGACCGTCCCGAAGGTCACCGTGGTGGTGCGCAAGGCGTATGGCGGTGGGTACGCGGTGATGGGCTCCAAGCATCTGGGCGCCGACATCAACCTCGCCTGGCCCACCGCCCGTATCGCCGTCATGGGCGCCGAGGGCGCGGTGGGCGTCCTGCACCGGCGCGAACTGGCCACCGCAGCCGACCCGGAGGCGCTGCGGGCCAGTCTCGTCGCCGCGTACGAGAGCACGCACGGCACGCCCTACCTGGCCGCCGAACGCGGGTACGTGGACGCCGTCATCGCCCCGCGCGACACCCGTACCCACATCGTCCGCGCCCTGCGCGCCCTGCGCGGCAAGCGCGCCCCGATGCCGTCGCGCAGGCACGGCAACATCCCCCTCTGAGCCTCTGGGCCCCTCTGAGCCTCTGGGGTCCCTTTTCCGCGATGTGAGGAGCCATCCCCGATGGACAGTCCCCTCCCCCCGCTCGCCCCCGCCCTCCGGAGTCTGCCGGAGTACGTCCGGCACTGGGCCGAAACGACCCCCGACCGCCGGGCGTTCACGTTCGTCGACCATCCCGCCCCGCACTCACGAGGCATCCATCGCACCCTGACGTGGCGCCGACTGCACCTGCGGGTACGGGCGTTGGCGACTCGGCTCGCCGAAGAGGCCGCGCCCGGAAGCAGGGTCGCGCTGCTGTGTCCGCAGGGCACGGAGTACGTCACCGCGTTCCTGGCAACGCTCACGGCCGGGCTCGTCGCCGTGCCGCTGTATCCGCCGGGTCTGCCCGGCCACGGCGACCGCCTCGCGGCGGTGCTGGACGACGCATCCCCGGCTGTCGTTCTGACGACCAGTCATGTCATGGGTGATGTGCGGGATTTCTGTGCCGGTCAGGCCGTGGGGATCGTCGCCGTGGATCAAGTACCGGACACTGTGGAGGACTTGACGCCGATCTACCTGGACGACGACGCCATCGCCTATCTCCAGTACACGTCCGGTTCGACCCGTTCTCCGGCCGGCGTGGAGATCAGTCACGGCAATGTCGTCGCCAACGCCCGTCAGGCGCTTGCCGCTTACGGTCTGGACGAGCGTCCGGCGACCTGTGTGGGCTGGCTGCCGCTGTACCACGACATGGGGCTCGTCCTGAGTGTCGCCGCTCCGGTCGTACGGGGGATGCTGTCGGTGCTCATGGATCCCGCCGCGTTCCTGCAGGAACCGGTGCGCTGGCTGCGGCTGCTCTCCGCGCATCCGCGTGCGCTGAGCGCGGCGCCCAACTTCGCCTACGACTACTGCGCTTCGGCCGTCACCGAGGCCCAGAAACGGGAGCTGCGGCTGGAGGGGGTCGCCGCGCTGCTCAACGGCAGCGAGCCGGTCCGCGCCGCCACCGCCGACCGCTTCCACGCCGCCTTCGCCGCCCAGGGGCTGGCGCCGGACGTCCACTGTCCGTCGTACGGGCTCGCCGAGGCCACCGTGTTTGTCAGTGCCGCCCGGCCCGGGGAGCCGCTGAGGCGGTTCGCGCTCGACCGTGACGCCCTCGCCGCCGGAAAGGCCCTGCCCGCGCCGGCCGGTGATCCCAGAGCCCTGACGCTGGTCGGCTGCGGTACTCCGGCCGGGCAACTGGTCCGGGTCGCCGACCCCGTGTCCCGCGCCCGGCTGGCCGAGGGAGAGATCGGCGAGATCTGGGTGCAGGGGCCCAACGTGGGGCGCGGTTACCGGAGTCGGGAGGAGGAGTCGCGGCGGGTCTTCGGCGCCGCGTTCGCCGACGGCACGGACGGCAGCGGCCACTGGCTGCGCACCGGCGACCTGGGGACCTTCCTGGACGGGCAGTTGATCGTCACCGGCCGGCTGAAGGACCTCATCGTCGTCGACGGCCGCAACCACTATCCGCAGGACGTGGAGGCCTCCGTCCAGGACGCGGACCCGGCCGTGCGACGCGACCGGCTGGCCGCGTTCGGGGTGCCGGGCGACGCGGGCGAGCGGGTGGTCGTCGTGGCCGAGCACGCGCGGAGCATCAGCCTCGCGGAGATCGACGTCGTCGGGCTGGGGCATGCCGTGCGCGCGGCCGTCTCGGCACGCCACGGGCTGCGGCTCGCCGATGTCGTCCTCGTGCCGCCGGGCACCGTACCCCGTACGTCCAGCGGAAAGGTGGCCCGGGCGCTGACCCGGCGGCGCTATCTGGAGGGTGCCTATACGCCGGAGCCGGCCGCGTGAGGGGCGCCGACGAGGCCCGGTTGCGCCGGCTGGTCGCCGAGCGGGTGGCCGCGTGGCACGGTACGGCCATTGAGGACGCGCCCATGGACCGGCCGCTGGCGGACCTCGGCATGTCGTCACGGGACGCGGTCGTGCTCGCCGGGGAGCTCTCACGGGCGACAGGCCGGGAACTGTCGGCGACGCTGCTGTGGGAGGCGCCCACCGGTGATGCCCTGGTGGCGTATCTCTGCCGCCCGGAAACGGCAGAGGGAGAAAGAACGGGACCGGAGAC
Source organism: Streptomyces sp. ME02-8801-2C (assembly GCF_033793965.1). NCBI lineage: Bacteria > Bacillati > Actinomycetota > Actinomycetes > Kitasatosporales > Streptomycetaceae > Streptomyces > Streptomyces sp. ME02-8801-2C. The sequence continues at coordinate 811,505 of NZ_JARAXP010000003.1, forward strand.
CGGGACCGGGGTGGCTCCGGTGGGCTCGCCGACTTCTCCCCCGGCCTCGTCCGACGAGCCCGTGGCGGTCATCGGCGTCGGGTGTCGGCTGCCCGGTGGTGTGCACGGGCCGCGCGACTACTGGCGGTTGCTCGTCGACGGCGTCGACGCCGTCCGGCGGGTGCCCGAGGACCGGTGGCGCGACTTCGGCGCGTTTCCGCCCAAGGACGCGTCCCTGTACGGCGGTTACCTCGACGACATCGCCGGGTTCGACGCGGACTTCTTCCGCGTCACCCCGCGCGAGGCCGCCGTGATGGACCCGCAGCAGCGGATCCTCCTGGAGGTCGTCCACGAGGCCCTCGACCATGCCGCCGTCCCGGCCGCTTCCCTCGCCGGCAGCGCCACCGGTGTCTTCGTCGGGGTCTCCGCCGCCGAGTACGGCTCGCTCACCGGCGCCGACGCGGCGACCGTCGACCCCTGGGCGCCCGCGGGCGGGGCGTTGAGCGTGACGGCGGGACGGCTGGCGTACGTCCTGGACACCCGGGGGCCGAGCATGGCCGTGGACACCGCCTGCTCGTCCTCGCTGGTCGCCGTGCACCACGCCTGTGTCAGCCTGCGCACGGGCGAGAGCGACACGGCGATCGCCGCCGGGGTCAACCTGCTGCTGTCGCCCACGGTCACCGTGGCGTTCCGGCGGGCCGGGGCCCTCGCACCGGACGGGCGGTGCAAGCCGTTCTCGGCGGCGGCCGACGGCATCGGGCGCGGCGAGGGATGCGCGGCCGTGCTGCTGAAACGCCTGTCGGACGCCGAGCGGGACGGCGACCGCGTCCTCGCGGTCATCCGTGCCACGGCCGTCAACTCCGACGGCCGTTCCAACGGCCTCCTCGCACCCAATCCCGCAGCCCAGAAAGCCCTGTTGGCGACCGTGTACGCCCGGGCGGGGCTCGCCCCGGCGCACATCGACCATGTCGAGGCACACGGAACCGGTACCCCGCTCGGCGACCCGATCGAGGCGGGCGCGCTCAGTGCCGTGCTCGGCGCGGGCCGCGATCCCGACCAGCCGCTGCTGCTGGGCTCCGTCAAGGGCAACCTCGCCCATCTGGAGTCGGCGGCGGGCATCGCCGGGCTGGTGAAGACGGTCCTCGCCCTGCACCACGACACCATTCCGCCGACCCTGCACTGCGCGGCCGGAAGCTCCCTGGACGAGGGCGGGCGACTGCGCGTGGTGACCGAGTGCGAGCCATGGCCGCGCTACGGCGGTACCGCCACCGCCGGGGTGTCCGGGTTCGGGTTCGGCGGCACCAACGCCCATGCGGTACTGGAGGAATGGCGGCCCGCCGACACCCTTCCGCCGTCCCGGGAGGAGGGCCCGGTCGCCCGTCTCCATCTCCTCTCCGACGTCGACACCGTCCGTCTGCGGGACACGGCGACCCGGCTCGCCGACTGGCTCGGCACCCCCGAGGGGCACACGGCTCACCCGGCCGACGTGGCACGCACCCTCGCCGGGCGCGGCGGGCGAGGGACGGTGCGTGCCGCGGTCGTGGCCCAGGACCACGCCGAACTGGCCGCAGGCTTACGGGCGTTGGGGCGGGGCCTTCCGCACGAGCGGATCGTGACCGGTGAGCGGGATCTCGTGGGGCGAGGGCCCGTGTGGTTGTTCTCCGGGTACGGCAGCCAGTGGGTCGGTATGGGGCGTCGGCTGCTCGCCGAGGAACCCGCCTTCGCCGCCGCCGTGGAGAAACTCGACGCGCAGATCGCCCCGGAGTGCGGGCTTTCCCTGTACGAGCACCTGGCGCACGGCGGCGATCTCGACCGCCTCGAGGTCGCCCAACCAGTGCTGTTCGGGCTCCAGTTGGCGCTGGCCGAGCTGTGGCGTTCGTACGGTGTCGAGCCCGCCGCCGTCATCGGCCACTCCGTGGGAGAGGTGGCCGCCGCGGTGTGCGCGGGCGCGCTGGAGGTGTCGGAGGCCGCCCGGGTGGTCACCGTGCGGGCCCGGCTGCTCAGTGGACTGCGCGGCGGCGCCATGGCTGTCGTCGACATCGGGGACGGCGAACTCGAAGCCCTGGAAAGGGAATTCCCCGGCGTCTGTGTCGCCGTGCACTCCTCACCCGGGCAGAAGGTCGTCACCGGGGAGAAGTCGGCTGTGGCCCGGCTCCTGCGACACCTGGAGCAGCGGGGCCGAACCGCTCGCGCCCTGCAGGTCGTCGGCGCCGGGCACTCACCCCAAGTCGAGCCGCTGCTGCCGGACTTGACCGACGCCCTGGCCGATCTCCGGGGCAACCGTCCCCGGGTCCCGGTCTACTCCACCGTCCTGGACGACCCGCACGACGACTCCCTGTTCGACGCCGCCCACTGGGCCGCGAACCTCCGACGTCCGGTGCGCCTGGACCGGGCGGTCGCGGCGGCTGCCGCCGACGGCCACACCGCCTTCGTCGAGATCTCGCCCCACCCGGTCCTGACCCGGGCCGTCCTCGACACCGCGCCGGGCGCCCTCGCCATCGGCACCCTGCGCCGCGACGCCGACAGTTCCGCCGGGTTCCTGGCCCAGGTGGGCGCCCTGTACTGCGCGGGTGCGCGTCTGCCGATGCCGCCGGGCCGGGTGATCGACCTGCCCGCACCGCGCTGGCGGCACGTCCGCCACTGGTGGACGGACGGACGCTCGACGACGGCAAACACGACGACCACGACAGCAGCGCCGACGCAGGAGTGCGACGCGCCGGACACGTCCGTCTCCGGCCGTCTGCGGCAGCACATCGCCGCCGTCACCGGCCATTCCGCGTCCCGCATCACGCCTTCCACGACCCTGACCGGCCTCGGCCTGGACTCCCTGATGGCCGTGCGCATCCGCACCGCCCTGGAAGGCGAGTTCGGAATCGAGCTGCCCCTGCGCGAACTGCTCGGCGGCGACTCCACCACTGTCTCGTCGGTCGCCGAGCACATCGAACAGGCCCTCGCCCAGCGGGAGTTGCCCGCTCCACACCGCATCCTCCGTGCTACCGGCTCCCTGGCCCCCCTCTTCCTCCTCCACGCCGCCGGCGGCACGACCGACGTCTACCGGGCACTCGTCCAACGGCTCGGCGGGGAGCGCCCGGTGTACGGACTCGAACGGCTCCCGGACGCCCGTACCGTGGCCGAGAAAGCGCGCCGTTACGCCGAGGTCATGACCGCCGCCCAGCCCAACGGGCCTCTCCTGCTGGCAGGTTGGTCCTTCGGCGGCTTCGTCGCCCAGGAGACCGCGCGACAACTCACCGCCGCCGGGCGTGACGTGGGGCTCGTGGCGCTCCTCGACTCCGTACGGCCGCTCCCCCGGCCCGGCGACACCCCGGCCGACCGGATCCGCGCCCACTTCACGGGCTTCGCCCGCCATGTCGCCGACACGTACGGGGTCCGACTTCGGCTCCCGTACGCCGAGTTGTCGGCGATGGACGACGACGGTGAGCGCATCGACACCGTGCTGCGAGCCCTGCGCGAGGCGGCCGACGTACCGCCCGCCGTCCTGGAGCATCAGCGCTCCTCCTATCTGGACCTGCGGATCGGCGAGGCCCACTGCCCCAAGCCCTACGACGGGCCGGTGGTCCTGTACCGGGCCACCGAGCCCGCTCCGCACACCGTGCGCGACCCGGCGTACGAACGGGACGACGAGGCGCTCGGCTGGGACGAGGTGTGCCCGCGACTGACCGTCGTACGGGTCGCCGGCCACCATCTGTCGCTGCTCGACCCGCCGTACGTCGACGAGATCGCCGCCCATCTGCGGCGCGCGCTCGACGAGCAGAGCCGCTGAAGCCGCAGGACCCGGAAGACGAGGAGCCGCCATGTCCCACCACCGCACCCCCGGAATGTCGCGCCGCACCGCCGCCAAGGCCGCGACAGCCGTCGGGCTCACCGCTCTGCTCGGCACCAGAACCGCCACCGCCCACGCCGTGACCCGGCTCTCCGCCCGCACCCTGGACGTCTCCGTGGCGTCCCCCGCCCTGGGCCGCAGCGCGCCCGTCCGGCTGATCCTGCCGTCGGGATTCGGCACGCAGCCCGGGCGGACGTACCCCGTCCTCTACCTCCTGCACGGCGCCCACGACGACTACACGTCCTGGACCCGGGAGACGGACATCGAGGCCTTCACCGAGGGCCGGAACCTGATCGTGGCGATGCCCGACGCGGGACCCACCGGCATTCCCACCGCGTGGCGCGGCGGCCCCGACTACGAGACCTTCCAGCTCACGGAGGTCCCCGCGATGCTCGCCCGTCAGTACCGGGCCTCCGGCGTCCGGGCGGTCGCCGGGGTCTCCACCGGCGGCTACGGCGCGATGGCGCACGCTTCACGCCATCCGGGCATGTTCGCGGCGGCGGCCTCGTACAGCGGCATCCTCGACACCACCGCACCCGGTGTGCCGCCGCTCGTGGACGCCATCGTGGCCCGCGAGAACCTGGCGCCCCGCTCCCTCTGGGGCAGTCCCTTCCTGGACCTCCTCACCTGGCGCGACTTCAACCCGCGGGCCCGCGCCGAGGGGCTGCGCGGCACCCCCCTGTACGTCTCCAGCGGCAGCGGGGTCGTCGGCGGAACCGGTGACTGGCTGCCCGAGGCGCTGGAGAGCGCCCTGTGGCTGTCCGCGCACGCCTTCACCGACACGCTCGCGCTGCTGCGCGTCCCGGTCACGGCCCACTACTACCCGGGAGGGGGACACAGTTGGGCCTTCTGGAAAGGGGAGTTCCGCGCGTCGTGGCCGATGCTCGCCGGTGCGCTGGGGATACCGGCGTGAGGCCGGTACCGTCGGGGCACGGAACGGAACGGAGGGGTCGCCCGTCCAACCCAGGACTCGTCCCTCACCCCATGGGTAACAGCCCACGGGTGAGCCGTCTGCGGGTGAATGGAGGGCCTTTGGCGGCGACCCCCGCCCCGCGCGGCGCACCGGACGGCCACGGCGCCGCCGCTGTGCCGCCCGAACTGGTCCAACTGCTGCGGGACGAGCTGGAGTCCGTCGCCGACGAGGTGGAGGAGGAGGTACGCAGACAGGTCCCGGAGTACGCCGCCCGGTCGGCCGACAGAACGGACCGTGCGCACCTCAGGTCGGGGGTCGTGCAGGCGCTCACCCTGTTCGTCGACCACATCGCCGATCCGCGCCACCGGGGCGAGTCGATCACCGCGATCTACCACGAGCTGGGACGCGGTGAGGCCCTGGAGGGCCACAGCCTCGAGACCCTGCAGTCCGCTTTGCGGGTCGGCGGGCTGCACGCCTGGCGGCTGCTGGGCCGCACGACGGAGGAACTGGGGCTGGACTCCTCGGTCATGGCCGCGCTCGGCGAACTGGCGTTCCGGACCGTGCACGAGGTCGCCGAGGCGGCGGCGGCCGGATACGCGGAAGGGCAGCTGCACAGCGCGGACGAGCTGGAACGCCGCCGGGCGCGGCTGCTCGGGCTGCTGCTGGGCGAGGGGCCGGTGTCCCCGGAGGCGGTGCGGGACCTGGCGCACGGCGCCCGGTGGACCGTACCGCCGTACGTCGCGGTGGTCGTCCTCGCGGCCTCGCCGGACCAGCGGGAGGAGGAACGGCCGCCCGCAGCCGCCGGAGCCCTCGTGGACCTGGAGTCCCGGCCGCCGCGGATGGTGGTGCCCGACCCGGACGGTTCGGGATGCTTCGGCGGCCGGGCGTTCCCTCTCTCGCTGCGGGGCCGGCCGGCGGCGATCGGGCCCTCCGTTCCGCTCACCGAGGCCGCCAGATCGCTGCGTTGGGCCACCCGCACCCTGTGGCTGATGGGGCGCGGGATACTCCCCCGGCAGGGGGTGGTGCGCTGCGTCGACCATCTGTCGACCCTGCTGCTGCACAGCGACGAACCCATGCTCGATCTGCTCAGGGCGCGCGTTCTGGCTCCCCTGGACGCGGTCTCGGAGCAGCAGCGCGGCAGGCTCGCGGAGACGTTGCTCGCGTGGCTGCTCAGCGGCAGCAACGTGCCCGATGTCGCCGCCCGCCTCCACGTCCATCCGCAGACGGTCCGCTATCGGCTGCGTCAGCTGGAGAAGGTCTTCGGCGAGGCGGCCCTGCACGACCCGGCCACCCGCCTCGATCTGATCCTGGCACTCACGTCGGCACAAAACGGCGAGGAATTCCTGAATTCCCGTCCATAACACCCGGTGCGGCAACACGAATACGTTCGGGAAGTCCTTTCTCATAGGCGCTTGACGCGCCCCACCCGCAAAGGATCCCCCATGCGTATCCGCTTCTGCCTCGCCGCGTTGACACTCGTCGGCGGGGCCGGACTGACCACCCTCTCGACCCCCGCGGCCACCGCCGCCGCTCCCGCCGCCGCTCCCGCCGCAGCCTGTTCGGACATCGACGTCGTCGCAGCTCGCGGCACCTTCGAACCGGGCTCGCTCGGCGCGATCGTCGGCGATCCGGTGTTCTCCGCGCTCCAGCGGAAACTGACGGGCAAAAGCCTTTCCAGCTACAAGGTGAACTATCCCGCGGACCTTTCCCTCACCTCGGCCGCACAGGGCAATTCGGATCTGGTGAACCACGTCAGGAGCCAGTCGACCGCGTGCCCGAACCAGCGTTTCGTGCTCGTCGGCTATTCGCAGGGCGCGAATGTCGTCGACAACTCCATCGGAATCAGCAGCGCCGGCGCGGTGGTCGGCAGCCCGATCGTGGCCACCATTCCGGCCGCGCTGGAGCGGAAGGTCGCCGCGGTGCTGCTGTTCGGCAACCCGATCCGGGCCATCGGCAAGAGCGTCACCGGCACCTACCAGAGCCGCACCATCGACTTCTGCGCCAAGGGTGACCCCATCTGCGAGAACGGCGGCGGCGACGTCCTGGCCCACCTCGGCTACACCGCGAACGCGGGCGCGGCGGCGGACTTCACGGCCGGCAAGGTCTGAGAAAGGGAAGGGAAAGGGCCCGGGAGAACTCTCCCGGGCCCTTCTTCCATGGGAGGAAGCTGAGGAAGCTACTGGGGATCGCGCGCGAACTCCGTGAGGCTCGTGGAGACGGGCTCCGGGCGGCCGTTGTTCTGTGTGGGCGCCGCCGTCAGGACGTCGAGGTGCTGGTAGCCGTCGGCGATCACGGGATCGAGGTCGGCGGGGACGCGGCCCGCGAGCAGTCCGTCGCCCGCGAGGACGGTGAGCGTCGGGTTGGCGGTGAGCCCTTCCGGGTGCACGACGAGCCGCTTGACCTGCGGGGAGGTGGACAGTTCGAGGTCGGTGACCAGCTTGGTCGGGAAGTACTGCTCGGTGAAGTCGAGGGGCTGCGCGGCGAGGCTGCGGGCCAGCTCCTGGATGTCGGTGACCTCCTTGCCCGCGCCGGTGAACGGCGTCCCGTCCGCCGACCGGTACCCGGGGTCGTCGGGATCGCCCACACGGTCGTAGTTGCGCCAGCCGTAGAGCGTGCCGTGCGGCCGGTCCGGGATGGCCTTGTACGCGGTGCCGAACAGCCCGGGCTGCTGGTCGCCGCCGTTGGCGACGGGGAAGGACTTGTCCACGATCGGCCCGCCGTCGAAGAACCCCACGCTGCTCTGCAGGAAGGCCAGCGGTACGGAGTTGTCGTCGAGGAGCGCGCCGAGCACCGCCTCGTTGGTGAGCCGGAAGTCCTTCACCGCCGGTGAACCCGTGAGGAAGGCGGCGGCGTCCTTGGCGAACAGGAAGCGGTTCGTCGCCTCGATGTTGACGTTGGCCGGCAGATAGGACGGCAGGTCGGCCTCGCCGCCCGGATCCCGTAGCGCGCCGACGCCCGCGATGGCCAGCAGGGTCATCGTCTCGGCGTTGAGCAGGACCGGCGCGGACAGCGAGCGCGGCAGCAGTCCGCTGTCGAGGCCCGCCTGGACGACGCCGTAACCGAGGCCGATGTCGGGCAGGTTGGTGTCGTCCGGGATGCTGCCGCTCAGGTCGGCGAGCGAGGTGGAGACGGTCGTGTCGAGGGCGAAGTAGCCCGCGCACTGGCGGTGTCCGGCGTCGGCGGTGGTGGCGGGGTTGCCGTCGAAGTCGGCGACCGCGAAGTACCCGGTGATCACACCGCCCAGGGAGTGCCCGCCGCACAGCACCTTCCGCTCGCGCAGGCCCTGGTCGGGCAGTTCGGCGGTCAGCAGCGTGTACTGGTCGCGGACGGTCTGCTCGATGCCGAGCCTCGCCATCCACCCGAGTTTGTCGTTGCCTGCGAATCCGGCGAACGTACGGCCCGCGACCTGCTTGCCCCGGTAGTAGTAGTCGACGGCCGTGTGCTGGTCGCCGGAGTCGGTTCCGGTGTGGTCCTCAAGGCAGTTGGAGCGCCGGTCCAGGGCCCAGAACTCGATGTGCCGGCCTTGCGCGGCGGCGCGCGTCACGGTGTTGCGGGCGACGCTGTCGAAGGCCCCGGCGCCTTCCAGGATGCCCGGCTGGGCGACGAGGATCCGGTCGGCGTCGGCCGAGTCGGCGGGTCCGGCCGAGGAGCGGTAGCGCAGGTACGACAGCCAGTCGCACGCGGCCGGCCTGGCCCCGAAGGAGGCCGGCAGCGGTGCCTTCACGCGGACCACCGTCTCGGTCACCCCGGCGGCGGCCGGGTTCGACGACGCCACGGGGGCCTCGGTGCGCACGTTGTCCCCGTGCGCCTCCGGGGCCACCGCGGTGAGCGTTCCGGTGGTGAGCAGCACCGCGAGCGCGGTGCCGCGCAGCCCCTTCAGGGGTGTTCCTCTGCTGCGACTCGTATCCATAGCGGGACCGTAGGACCGCCCGGCCCGTGCGATCGGGCGGTGCTCACAAGAACGCAGCTCCCGTCGGCGCCTTTGTCATCAGGCACCAACGGTTCCTGCCGCCGCTGTTCTCGCCGCCTGCAGCCCGTCGTCCACAGCCGTCGTCTACAGCCCGTCGTTCTTCATGGCGGCGACGATTCGGACGTGGCGGTCGGCCGCCGTGCCGGACCACTCGTTGTCGTAGTTCAGGCCGTAGGGCCAGAAGTGGCCGCCGCCGGTGGAGATTTTGGCGCTCGAGCCGTCGAACTGCCGTACAAGCGCGGTGGCTTGTGCGCCGGTCCAGGTGCCGCTGCCGCCGAGGGAGGACCAGCCCGAGCTGGTGCCGACACCTATGGTGTGGGCGATCTCGTGCAGAGCGGTCCGTTCGCTCATGTAGCTGCGGTTGCTGCCGAAGCGGATGGTGCCGTTGAGGTTGCCGTCGGCGGTGGGGACGCCGGGCTCGTAGCGGACGGTGATGGTCTTGCCGAGATCGCTGAGGTTGTTGTAGCGGGCCACGGCGGCGTTCATGGCGGTGGTGATGAGGTTGTATGCGGACTGCTGGTCCGCCGTGGGGTTGCTCGCGCGCACGAGGGACCAGGTGATGGTGGCCGCCGCCGCCCGTTCCCCGGCGGCCGGGACGGGCTGCGGGGCCGCCTGTGCGATGCCGGGGCCTGCCAGCATCGCGGCTGCCAGGGTGGCCACGACCGCCTTGGCACGCCAGGGCGCTCGCTGCGAGGTCGACTGTGAACTCATGGGGGCTCCTGTGGGGGGATGAGCCGTCGGGTAGGGGACGACGGCGTCCTGAAAGCGCTTTCCCAGGTTGCCCGGAGGCTAGCCACATGTTTCGGACACGTCAATGAACTGCGCAAGTCCTCTCCGCACAACGGAACTTGCGCACCATCTTGACGTGTTCATTTTTGTCATCAAGCATGCCGTCAGCTCGACTCCTTCTGTTCGGTTCTGTTCGCCTCCTCGTCGTGGAAGGGAGTGCCGTGTCCTTTCGGCACCGCCAACGCATCGCCCGGGCCCTGGCCCCAACGGTCCCCCTGGTACTCGGCGCTGGTCTTCTGGTCCCCCAGCCCGCGGCGGGTGCGGAAGCGGCGGCGCAGAGCAGCGTCACCGTGCGGATCGACCCGTCGTACCAGCAGCAGGAGTTCGAGGGCTGGGGCACGAGTCTCGTCTGGTTCGCCAACGCGACGGGCGGCTATCCGGAGCCCGTCCGCAGACGGCTGGTGGACATGCTGTTCGGCAAGGACGGGCTCGATCTCAACATCGCGCGCTACAACATCGGCGGGGGCAACGCCCCTGACGTACGCACCGACTACATGAAGGCCGGCGCGACCATGCCGGGCTTCTGGAAGGCCCCCGTGGGCACCACCCGCAAGGACATGGACTGGTGGGACCCGAACAACCCGGACCACTGGAACTGGGACGCCGACGCGAACCAGCGCTGGTGGGTGGACCAGGTCAAGGACAAGGTGACCACCTGGGAGGCGTTCAGCAACTCACCGCCCTGGTTCCAGACGGTCAGCGGCTATGTCTCCGGCGGCTTCGACGCGAACACCGACCAGATCCGGCCGGACCGGGTCGACGAGTTCGCCGCCTATCTGGTGCGGGTCACCGAGGAGATGGAGAAGCGGCACGGCATCAAGTTCGACACCATCGACCCGCTGAACGAGCCCAACACCAACTACTGGGGTACCCAGTTGGGCGCCAACGGGCAGCCCACGGGCGGCCGTCAGGAAGGCGCGCACGCCGGTCCGGCGCTCCAGCAGAAGGTCGTCCTCGCCCTCGACAAGGCACTCGCCGGGGCGAAGACCCACGCGGCGATCTCCGCGATGGACGAGACCAACCCGAGCATCTTCACCCAGAACTGGAACGCCTACGGCCCCGAGGCCCGGGCCGCCGTCGACCAGCTCAACGTGCACACCTACGGCACCGGTATGCGCACCAGCGCCCGGGACATCGCCAAGGGCGCCGACCGGAAGCTGTGGATGAGCGAGGTCGAGGGCACCTGGGGCACCGGGACCGACTTCACGAGCATGGAACCGGGGCTCGGTATCGCCACCCGGATGGTCGACGACATGCGTGAACTGGAGCCCTCCGCCTGGGTGTTCTGGCAGCCGGTCGAGGACTCGATCCCGCAGGCGGCGGCCGGCAAGAACTGGGGCAGCATCCACGTCCCGTTCAACTGCACGGCGACGGACACCCTGGAGACCTGCCCCGTCAAGGCCAACTCCAAGTTCCACACGATCCGCAACTTCACGCACTACATCCGGCCCGGCGACCACTTCGTGAAGACCGACGACCCGTCCACCGTCGCCGCCGTGAAGGCGTCCGGCCGTGCGGCGACGGCCGTGCACGTGAACAGCGGCACGACCGCCCGTTCCGTGACCCTCGATCTGTCGCGCTTCGGCAGGGTCACGGGGAAGGCCTCGGTCACGCCCGTGGTCACCAGCGCCGACGGCGCCCTCGTCCGGGGCACGCCGGTCCGGGTGACCGACCGGTCGGCGACGCTCACCGTTCCCGCGAAGTCGGTCACGAGCTTCCTCGTCGACGGTGTCAGCGGAGTGGCGAAGGACGCCGCCCTCGTCCAGCCCGGTCACGTCTACCGGCTCCAGGGCACCCAGAGCGGCAAGTCGCTGACCCCCTCGGACGACGGCACCGGCGTCGTCATCCGCACGACCGACACCGCGAACCCCGGACAGCTGTGGTCCGTACGGCAGTTGACGCCCGGCAACGACAACCGTGAACGCTACGCCCTCACCAGCGCCACCACCGGCAAGCAGCTCGCCGTGCGCGACAACGTGGCCGTACTGGAGAACCCGGACCCGGCGGCGGGTGAGCCCGACACCGGCGCCCAGTGGATCCTGTCGACGACCGGCGACGGCACCTGGACGTTCGTCAACGCCGCCACCGGCCGACTGCTCGACGTCACCGGGCAGTCCTCGACGGACGGCACGAAGGTGTCGACGTACACCCCGACCTCGGCGGCGAACCAGCGCTTCGCCGTGGTCGACGAGACCGTGCTGCGCACCGAGCCCGCCGAGGTGTTCACCGTACCGGGTCTGCGGCCCGAGCTGCCGAAGACGGTGACACCGGTGTTCCGGGACGGCGCCCGGGGCGCCCTGCCCGTGGTGTGGGACCTGCCGTCGGACCGGGTCTGGCGCAAGCACGGGACCGTGCGGGTCAGGGGCGAGGCGACCGACGCCCTCGGGCACACGATCCGAGCGAAGGCGGTCGTCACCGTCGACACGATCGCCTCGACCCTGCCCGGCCGGGCCAAGACGTACGTGGGCGGGCACCCGGAGCTGCCCCCGACCGTCGTCGGCGTCGGCGCGCACGGCGGCCGGACCGACCTTCCGGTCACCTGGGACCAGGCTCCCGAGGGGGCGTTCGGCGCGCCGGGGACAGTCACCCTGCACGGCACCGCCCGGATCGTCGGCGGCGGTACGGCCGACGCGACCGTACGCGTCCAGGTCACGGCACCGGTGACGGCGAACATCGCGCCCGACTCGGACGTCTCCGTCGCCGCCACCTTCACCGAGAGCGGCTACTCGGCGGAGAAGCTGCGCAACGGCGACCTGTCGGAGAAGGCGTGGTCCAACTGGAAGCCGGGCAACACCAAGAACGCCTCCGACACCGTCACGTTCACACTGCCGAAGGCCCGCGACCTGAGCAGGGTCGTCGCGCACTTCTACCGCGACGGGTCCAGCGCGTCCTTCCCGGAGAGCCTCAAGGTGCAGGTACGGGCGGCCGGCAGCGACATCTGGACGGACGCGAGCGCACCCGTCCCGGTGGGGACCGAGGGCACGCCGGTGATCGACGTACCGCTGACGGCGGGCCCCGCCGCCGGGGTGCGCGTGGTCATGACGGCACGTCAGGGCGGTTACCTGACCATGAGCGAGATCGAGGTGTACGCCAAGTCCCCTGGTGTCTCCGCCGATTCGGCCGCCGCGTCGATCGAGGTCGCGGGTGTGCCGGTCGCGTCCTTCGACCCCGACACGACGGACTACCGGGTCAGGACCGGCGATCCGGCGCGGGCCGAGGTCACGGTGACGGCTCGTGACCCTTATGCGAAGGTCGCGGTCGAGACGGTCCGCGAGTACGGCAGGACGCTGGCCGTCGTCACGGTGACCAGCGAGGACGGGACGATCGCGACGACGTACCGGGTCACGCTCGTACGCCGCTGAGGCACACCCTCGAGAGCCGGAGGGAGGGGAACCGCTCGGTTCCCCTCCCTCCGGCTCTCCGGCTCTCCGGCTTCAGCGCCTCAGGTTCGCCCGGACCGAGGCGGCGACGACCGCGTCCCGCTCCGCACGGCTGAACAGACCCTGGGACAGCCAGCTGTCGGCGAGGACCCGGACCGCGTCGAGGAAGGCCTGCTGGGTGGCGAAGGGAGCCCGCGCCCAGAGGACGTCGAGGAAGGTCAGGCCGTCGGCGCGGGCACGGTTCGGTACGCCGGAGGTGGCCGTGCCGAACACGACGACGGGCTCGGAGCGCTTGAAGTAGGCGTGGTAGCGGGCCGTGTCAGCGATGTGGAACGGGGCCAGGACCAGGCCGTGCGTGGTGAAGTGCTGCGGGCGCCCCTCGGGTTTGACCGAGGCGGCGAGATCGCCCTGCAGGGTGAAGTCCTTGTAGAAGGAGAAGGTCCGCAGGGTCGTGGCCGTACTCCGGGCGACCAGCAGGACCGGCCCGTGGAACAGGGACTGGACCGTGGGGTCGTCCACGGCCCGTTCGACGCGCAGACGGTAGGGGGCGGAGACGGTGATGCGGTCACCGCGCTGCCAGTTCCTGCTCAGGATGAGGTAACTGCCGGGTACGGCCCCGGCCGGCTGCGCCACCCCGTTCACGGTGACGGTGAAGCCTCCCGTGGCCCAGGACGGCACCCGCAGTCTCAGGTCGAGGGTGCCACCGCCCTCGCGGAACGTCAGGGTGCGCACGCCCTCGGCCGGGAAGTCGCTCGTCTGGTCGATGACGATGCCCCGCTCCGGCCAGCGCAGGGTGGAGGCCAGGTACAGGTTGACGTACAGCGCGTTGCCGTCGGCCGAGCGGAAGTACACCGAGTCCTGGTATTTGGTGTGGTTCTCCATGCCGGTGCCGCCGCAGCAGGTACCGGTGTTGTCGTACTGCCGCACGACTCCCGGTCCCATGCCGACGAAGTAGGTGACCTCCGGACTGGTCGTACTGCGGGCGTCCCGGCGCGAGGCGAGGATGTGGTTGGTCAGGCCCCGTTCGTAGTAGTCCATGTATGCGGGCTCGGGCGTGTGGAAGAAGAGCTGGCGGCTCAGCTTCAGCATGTTGTACGTCGCACACGTCTCGGCGTTGTTGTCGGCCAGCGTCGCCGCGATCGCGTTCCGCGCCCGGAACATCTCGCCCTGCCCCGTGCCGCCCAGACTGTACGTGCGGGGGCCGGCGACCATGCCCCAGAAGTTGCGCGCGGCGGTGGCGTAACGCGCCTCGCCCGTCTGGTCGAACAGCCTTGAGTAGCCGGTGAACTGGGGGATGTGCTGGTTGGCGTGCCGGCCGTCGAGGATGTCCTGGTTGGCGACGCAGGCGTCAACCAGCGCGGTGTTGTCGAAGCAGCGGGCGGCGGCGAGGTGTTCGGCCTTTCCGGTGAGGGCGTGCAGGTCGGCGAGCACCTCGTTCATACCGCCGTACTCTCCGGCGATGTAGATCGACCACATGCGGTCGAGCTGCGCCCGGGGCAGCCGGCTGAGCCTGCTGTGCACCCAGTCGCCCATCTTCGAGGCGATCGTCAGGGCCTGCTGGTTCCCGGTGAGGGTGTGGGCGTCGAGTAGGCCACGCATGATCTTGTGGCAGGTGTAGTAGGGCGCCCAGATGGTGGGGTACGTCGTGTAGCTCTCCAGCAGGATGAACTGCGTCTCCGGGTACGCGGCCAGGAAACCGGGGTGGCTGGGTCTGGGCGATCCGTGGTCTGCCAGCGCCTGTTGGCACTCGCCGAGTGCGGTGACCAGGTAGTCGAGCTTGGTCTTCAGCGCCGCCTCTTTGGTGTCGGCGTACGCCTGCGCCATGAGGCTCAGGAAGTGGCCGCCGAAGTGGCCGCGCAGATTCCCGTCGGCGGTCTCCCAGCCGCCGGGCGGCTGCGCGCCCCGGGTGTCGAGCCCGGCGTTGGCACGGAAGACGGCCAGGATGCGGTCGGCCGGGTAGGACCTGGCGTACTCCAGCATCAGGTCACGCTTGCGGCGGAACACCCCGTCGCCCAGGGTGACTTGGTCCAGGGGGAAGGGCTGCACGGACCAGCTGGACGGGACGGGCGCGGGGAGGGCGGCGTCCGACGAGGGTGACGCGGGGAGGGCGGCGCCCGGGGCAGCGTGGGCCGCCGGGACCGCGTACGCCAGCGGTGTGGCGGCCACGCTTCCGGCGGCGAGCCTCAACAGGTTTCGCCGGGTGGGTGGTTGGGTCATCTCGGGCTCCGATCGTGGGGTTCGGGGTGCCTGATTCGCAGAGTGCGCCTGCCCGCCTACCTTTCCGTCGTCGGCAGCCATACGCGCATCGTCGAAGGGCCGCGGTTCGCCCAGGAGTTGTAGGGGACGAGGACGATTTCCGTGCTCTCGGCGGCGGCTACGGTCGTCCGGTCCAGTGGCAGGTACGGCCATACGGAGTCGCCTGGGCCGTCCTGTCCGGCGAGTTCGCCGGGCGCGACCACGCTGCCGTCCGGCCCGTCCTCCGGCTCGGCGGACGGATCCACCCGTACGGCGTCGACGTCCCGTCCGCCGGGCAGGTCCACGGACTCGGCGCAGTACACCAGCGGGCCGCGCTGGACGGCGGCCGTGCCGCGTACGGCGTCGATGCGCGGGTCCGGGGCGATCCACCGGGGTTTCACGGGGAGTTCGAGGCGTATCTCGTCGCCGGGCCGGAAGAGCCGGGTGATTTCCGCCGTGCCCGGGGGGACCGTACGGCATGTTCCGTCCGGGTCGACCAGGTAGGCGGTGGCGCCGTCCGTCCAGGCGGGGACGCGCAGGGACAAGGTCCAGGGGTGGTCCTGGGGCGAGCGGTCGACGCGTATCGTCACGTTGCCGCCGGACGGGTAGTCGGTGCGGACAGCGAGGGCGACATCGTGGCCGCCGGTCAGGGTCGTGGAGATCTCCGCGTCGGCGTACTGGTGGAGCTGGATGCCGTGGTCGTCGGCGGTGGCCAGGTAGGCGGGGAGCTGGGCCAGGGTGCGGGCCACGTTCGTGGGGCAGCAGGAGACGGCGAACCACGGGGCGCGCAGGCTCGATTCGGCGCGCGGGCTCACCTCGTCGGCGGCGGGCACGGCCCCCCGGTGGCGCCGGTGCAGGGTGTTGGCATAAAAGAAGGACCGGCCGTCCTCGGCCGGGGAGGTGGCGACCACGTTGAACAGGGTCCGCTCGGCGAGGTCGGCGTAGCGCGGGTCTCCGGTGGCCAGCAGGAGCCGCCAGCTGAGCTGGACGGAGGCGACGCCGGCGCAGGTCTCCGAGTAGGCGCGGTCGGGCGGGAGGACGAAGTCGTCGCCGAAGGCCTCGTCGCGATGGTGGGAGCCCATACCGCCGGTCAGATAGGTGCGCCGGGCGACCGCCGCCTCCCACTGGCGTTCGACGGCCGCGAGGAGTTCCTCGTCGTCGGTCTCCACGGCCACGTCGACCGCGCCGGACGCGAGGTAGAGGGCGCGGACGGCGTGGCCGCGCAGCACCGTCGCCTCTCGTACCGGCTGGTCGTCCTGGTGGTAGGCGCGGCCGAACTCGCCGTCGGCGAGGGTACCTTGGCCTCGCCGTTCGATGAACAGGGCGGCCTGCTCGAGGTAGCGTTCCTCGCCGGTCAGCCGGGCCAGTTCCACGAGGGCCGTCTCGATCTCCGCGTGTCCACAGACGCCTTCGAGGCCACCCCGGCCGAAGGTGGCGCAGATGTGGTCGGCGGCGCGCAGGGCGACCTTCGTCAGCTCGCCCTCGCCGCGGGTCCTGGCCTGGGCGATGCCCGCCTGGATCAGGAATCCGTAGCAGTAGAGTTCGTGGCCCCATTCGAGGTCGCTGTAGCGGGGCTGCTGTCCGGGGTTGCCGAAGGCCGTATTCAGATAGCCGTCCGGCTGCTGCGCGGAGGCGACGGCCTCGGTGAGCGCGGCGATGTCCGCGTCGAGCCCGGCGCGGGTGTCCGTGCCCGTCTGCCAGGCCATCGCCTCGAGGAGCTTGTAGATCTCGGAGTCCGCGAACTCCCTTCCGCGCCGGTCCTGTTCGATGCGGCCCCCGGCGACGGCCCGGAAGTTGCCGGTCCAGCCGGTGCGTTCCATCCAGTCGCGGCAGTGATCGAGCGTGGCGGTCGCGTTGACGT
Source organism: Streptomyces sp. ME02-8801-2C (assembly GCF_033793965.1). Taxonomy (NCBI): domain Bacteria; kingdom Bacillati; phylum Actinomycetota; class Actinomycetes; order Kitasatosporales; family Streptomycetaceae; genus Streptomyces; species Streptomyces sp. ME02-8801-2C. Next base: position 828,473 of record NZ_JARAXP010000003.1, read on the forward strand.
GCCGGCGCCGGGCCCAGAAGCCTCCCGTGATCCGCACCTCGTCGAGGCCGAGGGGGCGTAACCGTCCCCGGGTCGGGGCCACGGGCAGCGCGGTCGACGACTCTCGGTTCTCACTCACCCATCGATGCCTTTCATCCGGTCGTCCGGTCATTCGGTCCGTCTTCGTCAGCCTTTCAGCGCGCCCGACATGAAGCCCCGTACGTAGTGCCGTTGCAGCAGCAGGAAGAGGAGGAGGCAGGGCACCGCGAGCACTACGACGCCCGCCTCCGTGGCCCCGTAGTCGACGGCGCCCATGCTCTGCTGGCGCAGGTTCGCCACGGCCAGCGGCAGGGGTGCCTTCTCGCTGTCGGAGATGAGGATCAGCGGGGCGATGAAGTCGTTCCAGGCCGCGAGGAACGCGAACAGACCGACGGTGATCAACCCCGGTCGTACGGCGGGGAGCAGGACCCGGCGCAGGGCGCCGGACGTGCCGCAGCCGTCGACGAGTGCCGACTCCTCCAGTTCGCGCGGGACCGCCTCGAAGGAGATCCGCATCATGAAGGTGGCGAACGGCAGTTGGAACATGGCCAGGACCAGGCTCAGCCCGATGAGCGAGTTCTGGAGGTGCAGCCGGCCGAGCAGCACGTAGAGGGGGATGAGGAGGGTGGCGTACGGGACCATGAGGATGGCCAGGGTGAGCAGGAACAGCAGGTTCTTGCCCGGGAAGTCGAAGCGGGCGAAGGCGTAGCCGCCCAGCAGGGACACCCCGAGGGTCAGGGCGACAGTGAGCGCGGAGACGACGGTGCTGTTGAGGAGGTACTGCCACAGGCCGGCGTCGTAGTCGAGGAGTGTCCGGTAGTTGCCGAGTCCGTGGCCGGACTCCTGTGCGGTGCCGGGTTGTCCGCTGACCGAGGCCCAGGCGTTCCACACCAGGGGGAAGAGGAAGATGACGGCCAGGCCGCCGGCGACGACGTAGTAGGGCGTACGGCCCAGGGCGCGGGTCAGCAACTCGGTCTCCCTTCCGATGACTTACGGGTCGTGACTCGTCGGCTCGTGCCTCGTCGGCTCATGACTCGTCTGCGCGGCGCAGGCCGCGGAACTGGACGGCGTTGAGCAGGAGCAGGACGCCGAGCACGAGCACCGAAAGGGCCGCCGCCGTACCGAGGTTCATCCGCTGGAAGGCCTCCCGGTAGATCAACTGGACGACGGTGACCGTGCTGTTGTCCGGTCCGCCCTTGGTGAGGACGAAGAACTGGTCGAAGGCGAGCAGCGATCCGGTCACGCAGAGCAACAGCGTGAGCGCGATGGACGGGCGCAGCAGCGGCAGCGTGATGGAGCGGAAGATCTGGCCCCGGCTCGCGCCGTCCATCCGGGCCGCCTCGAACACCTCGTGGGGGATGCGCTGGAGGCCCACGAGAAGGATCAGCATGTAGAACCCCGCGAACTTCCAGACGATGAGGAAGACCGTCGAGAGGAGGGCCGAAGTCGGGGTGCCGAGGAAGGACACCGGGTCGTCGACGAGGCCCAGGTTTTCGAGGATGCGGCTGAGGGGGCCGGTGGTGGGGCTGTACAGGCCCCAGAAGAGCAGGGACGCGGAGGCGAGGCCGAGGACGCTGGGCAGGAAGTAGACCGTACGGAAGAAACCGGCCCCCGGGCGGGACTCCTGCACCAGCAGGGCGAGGAGGAGGGCGAGGCCGAGAAGGACGACCGTGACGATCACGGTGTAGAGGAGTGTGAAGCGGACGGCCGGCCAGAAGAGGGTGGTGTCGGTGGCGTCGGTGTAGTTCTCGGGGGCGTTGTAGCCGCGGTCGCCTGCGAGGAGGGGCCAGTCGCTGAGGGACATCTGGCCGACGAGGAGCAGGGGGAGCAGGAAGAAGACGGTGACGAATACTGCGGTGGGGGTGGCGTAGGCGAGGCCCTGTGTTTTGCGGGACGTCCACCATTTTCGCCCCGGAGCGGGCCGGGGGTGGGCCTCGCGCCCCATCGCGCTCCGGTGCGCGGGCGCCGTTCGGTTGGGCGCCTTCACGGGCATGGCTCTCCTCTGCCGTGCGGGTGGGTGGGGGCTGGTCGCGCAGTTCCCCGCGCCCCTGGGGGAAGGACGGGGGCTGCGCCCCTGCCCTCCCCCCAGGAGGGGATCGCGCTCAGTCGGCCAGGGAGGCCGTGACTGCCTCGTTGTCCTTGGCCACGTTCGCGCCGTCGCCGAAGGCCGCGTCTCGCATCAGGGTCAGCCAGGGGCCGTTGGGGTCGTTGAAGGTCTGGCCGAACTTCAGGGCGTACGGGGTACGGCCGTCCGCCACCAACTGGTTGATGGTCACCAGCCTCGGGTCCGCCTTGGAGTACTTGTTGGACGCGAGGTCGGTGCGTGCCACCACGTCCTTGTGGGCGGCGACCACGTCGACCTGTGCCTGGTCGCCCAGGGACCAGGCGAGGAAGTTCCAGGCCTGGTCGGCCGACTTGCTGGTGGCGGAGATGCCGATGGCGTCACCGCCCACGAAGGTGGACTTGCCGCCGTCGGGGCCGGGTATGGGTGCGACGCCCAGGTCCAGGTCCTTGGGCATCAGGCCCAGGGTGGTCGAGGGCATCGGCATGACACCGACCTTCCCCTTCGGGAAGACGCCGGTCCAGGTGGCGCCGGTCTCGTCGCGGGCGCCGGGGGCGACGATGTCGTCCTTGACCCAGCCGCGGTAGGTGTCGTACACCTTCTTGGCCGTGGCGGAGTCCAGGGTCGCCGCTGTGCCGTCCTTGTTCAGGACGTCCTCCCCCGCCGCCCAGATGGACGGCCACCAGGTGAAGACGCCGCAGCCGCCGCAGTTGCCGCCGAAGAAGGTGCCGTCGACTCCGCCGCCGAGCTTGTCCACGGCGCGTGCCTGCTGGTCCCACTCCGCGAGGGTGGCGGGCGGCTTCTCCGGGTCGAGTTTCGCCTGCCGGTAGAGGTCCTTGTTGTAGAAGAGCACCGACAGATCGAGAGTGTGCGGGACGACGTACTTCCGGTCCTCGTACGTGCCCGCCTTGATGTGCGACTGGGCGAGACTGGCGGCGAAGGGCAGGGCGTCGATGCGTTCTGTGAGGTCGGCGAAGAGCCCGCTGGAGGTGTAGTTCGGGACGAACACCACGTCGGAGGCGAAGAGGTCGGGCAGGTCCTTGGAGCCGGCCGCCGCGCCCACCTTGGCCTGGTAGTCGTCGGTGGGGATGACGGTCAGCTCGATCCGGTTCTTGTGGCCGGCGTTGTACGCCTTGACCAGGGCCTCGCTCTGCGGCCGAGTCGCCGCCCGGGTCCACATCGTCAGGGTGGCGCCGTCGTCGGCGCCCGTGGCGCCGGCCTTTCCCCCGCCGCCGCCACCTCCGCTCCCCGAGCCCTCGTCCCCGGAGCCGCAGGCCGTGACCAGGCTCGCGGCGGCGAGAAGCGCGACAGCGCCGGTGGTGAATCTGCTCAGCCGTCCGCGTCCACGTCCACGTCCGTGTCCACGTGGTCCGGTCGTGCTCCCCATCAGGGCCTAGCCAGGGGACGCCCCGCTTTGGCGGGGTGGGGAATGGCTTCTGAGTCCTGCTCTGACCTCGACTGGGTGCACGGATCCGCACTGTTCACCGGTGCCCACCTTTCTGCCGCACTATACCTGCGGCGTGTGTATAGTGATCGCGTGGCTGTGACCAGGAAAGTTCGTCGATTCTCCGGCGGCGTGTACGACCTCGGGCTCCACATCGTGTGGTGCCCGAAGTACCGCCGTCCGGTCCTCGACGGCCGGGTCGCGGAACGACTGGACGACCTGATCCGGCAGAAGGCAGACGAACGCGGCTGGGAGATCATCGCCCTTGAGGTGATGCCCGACCACGTGCACCTGTTCGTGAAGCACGACCCGAAGTCGTCGGCCTCGTACGTGGCGAACCAGTTCAAGGGCTTCACGTCCCGCGTGCTGCGCGAGGAGTTCCCGCACCTGAAGTCGCGGATGCCCACACTGTGGTCGTCGTCGTACTTCGCGGCCTCGGCCGGCGCCGTGTCGGCGGCCACGGTCGAGAAGTACATCAACACCCAGTGGGAACGTCCGCGGAAGAAGGGGGACAGCTCGTGATCCGCGCGTACAAGTTCCTCCTGCGCCCCACGGCCCGTCAGACGGCCGCACTCGGCGAGATGCCGCGGGACCACTGCTCCCTCTGCAACGGCGCGTTGCAGGAACGCCGGGACGCCTACCGGCACACCTCGAAGACCAGTGTCCGGTACGGCGACCAGTCCGCGCAGCTCAAGGAGATCCGCGCGTTCGATCCCCAGCGGCAGGGCCGCTGGTCGTTCTCCTCCCAGCAGGCCACCCTGCGCCGTCTGGACAAGGCGTTCGCCGCGTTCTTCCGCCGCGCCAAGGCCGGGCAGACTCCCGGCTACCCCCGCTTCAAAGGCGCCGGCCACTTCGACACCGTCACCTTCCCCAAGGATCGCGACGGCTGCCGCTGGGACTCCACCCCCCACGACGCGCAGACCCGCGTCCGCCTCCAGGGCGTCGGACACGTCCGCGTGCACCAGCACCGGCCCGTACAGGGCCGCGTCAAGACGATCTCGGTGAAGCGTGAGGGCAACCGCCGGTACGTCGTCCTGTCCTGCGACAACATGCCCGCTGAGGAACTGCCGCCCACCGGGGCGATCGTCGGTATCGACATGGGCGTCGCTCACTTCCTGACCACCTCTAACGGCGAACACGTCGCCAACCCGCGCTTCCTCCAAGCGATGGCCGACGAGCTGGCCGAAGCACAGCGCCACCTCGCGACGTTCCCGAAGCGGACCCGCCGGCGCACCAAGCGCCACCGCGCCGCCGCCCGGAAGGCCGCCAGGCTGCACGGCAGGATCCGGCGGCAGCGCGCCGACTTCCAGCACAAGACCGCCCGTACGCTGATCGCCGACCACGACGTGATCGCGCACGAGCGGCTCAACACGGCGGGTATGACCAAGAGCCCCGCACCCAAGGCCGACCCGGAGCAGCCTGGCAGCTTCCTGCCGAACGGTGCTGCCGCGAAGGCCGGACTCAACCGCAGCATCCTCAACGCGGGTTGGGCGCAGTTCCTCGCAATCCTGGCGAACAAGGCTGAGAGTGCCGGTCGCCTGGTGGTTGCGGTGGACGCGCGCAACACCTCCCGCACGTGCCCCGAGTGCGGGCATGTCGCGAAGGAGAACCGCGCCACCCAAGCGAAGTTCGCATGCACGGCGTGCGGATTCGCGGCGAACGCGGACCACGTCGGCGCGACGAACGTCCTCAACAGGGCCGGGCCGGCCCTCTGCGCGGCGGCTTAGCCACCAACGCAGGAAACCCGCGCGTTCACGCGTGGGTGGAGTCACAACGATCCCCCTCGTGTGGGTTCTGCGCCGGAAAGAAACCGAAAAGGCTTTCTGAAAGTTAGGACCCGGCTCACGGCCCGTCAATCCCCTTGCACAGAAGGGAAGTCGGCGACCCTTACACGACGGCCGCCGAAACCTGTGAAACTACGCGTGACGCGCCTCGACCGAAACGACTCGCGTACGGTTTACGCAGGCAAGGCGAGAGAAGGAGTTCACCCATGGCACAGGCCACCGGCCCCTCTCGTTCGCAACCCTCCACCCTCAGCGACGTGGCCCGGCTGGCGGGTGTGTCCATCGCCACCGCGTCCAAGGCGCTCAACGGCCGGAGCCAGGTGCGCGCCGAGACCCGGCAGCGGGTGGTCGACGCGGCCGAGCGGCTGTCGTTCCGCCCCAACCAGCTGGCCCGCGGCCTGCTCGCCGGGCGCACCGGCACGGTCGGGCTGCTCACCAGCGACCTGGAGGGCCGGTTCAGCATCCCGATCCTGATGGGCGCCGAGGACGCCTTCGGGGCGGGCGAGGTCGCCGTGTTCCTCTGCGACGCCCGGGGGGACGCGATCCGTGAACAGCACCATGTCCGGGCGCTGTTGGGGCGTCGGGTCGACGGTCTGATCGTGGTGGGCAGCCGTACGGATCCGCGTCCGTCGCTGGGGCGTGAACTGCCGGTGCCGGTGGTCTACGCGTACGCCCCGTCGGACGATCCGGCCGATCTGTCCATCGTCCCCGACAGCGTCGACGCCGGCCGGCTCGCCGTGGCCCATCTGCTGGCCTGCGGCCGGACCCGGATCGCGCACATCACCGGCGATCCCGGGTATCTCGCGGCGCGGGAGCGCGCCGAGGGGGTCATGGGCGCGCTCGCCGACGCCGGTCTGACCCCGGTCGAGGAACCGCGGTTCGGGGCCTGGTCGGAGGGCTGGGGGCGGGCGGCCACCGCGCTGCTCCTGGACCGGCACCCGGAGGTCGACGCGGTGCTGTGCGGCAACGACCAGATAGCGCGCGGCGTCATGGACGTACTGCGCGAGCGTGGCCGGCGGGTGCCGGAGGACGTGTCGGTCATGGGCTTCGACGACTGGCACGTCCTGACTTCCGGCGCCCGGCCGCCACTGACCAGCGTCGACCTGAACCTCGAGGAGGTGGGCCGCGCGGCGGCGCACGCCCTGTTCAGCGCGATCGGCGGAGTACGTCGTTCCGGGATCGAGGCGCTGACCTGCCGGGTGGTCATCCGGGGTTCGACGGCACCGCTGTCCTGAACCTGGCAGATCCGCGCACTCGGCGAACTCGGGTCTCATCCAACCCTCTTGACACCTCATCAGCCCGCTCCTACGTTGCGAAAACCTTTCAGGTCCGTTTTCTGTGCTCTTCGGGTTCATGAACGTCGGCGCCATCGCGACCACACGTCTGTCAGGCAACGGGACAGGGAGCCTCCGATGAGAAGACCGCACGCCTTACTGGTACGACGTCGGCGCACGAGATATCTCCTCGTCGCCCTGCTGCTCACCCTCGCCACCGTCCTCACCGCGCCCCCGGCGGCCGCCGCGCAGACCATCGGCTTCCCCACGTTCAGCGGCCCCGCGGTCCCGGCCCCGCCCGTCGCCCAGACCACCGGCGACATGATGAAGGCGATCTACGACGCGGAGAGTTCCGGCACCGACTTCTGGATGGACCGGCTGCTGACCCGTTCCGGCGACGACCCGGCCGGCCCCTGGCTGATGAGCCGGGGCCGGGGGCTGTTCATGAAGACCCACGATCCGGGGGTCCTCGGTTTCGGCGGCCATGTCGCCTACTGGGAGAGCGTCAACGACCAGAACGCCTACAGCGTCGCGATCAGCCCGGGCACCTTCACCGAGCAGGTCTCGCAGCGCCGGCAGATGCCCAGCCACTGGAACAGCGTCCACACCAGCGGGTCGGTCACGGTCAACCAGACCAAGTTCATCACCGAGAACAACGTGGCCGTGACCAACCTGTCGATCAAGAACAACGGCAGCGCCTCGACCACCCTGCAGCTGCGGGCGACCTCGCCGTACGCCACCACGGGCTCCGGCAGCGAGCTCACCGGCCAGGCGAGCGCCTACAACAACCTGACCACCCTGCGCCCCCGCATCACCGGCGACGGTTTCACGGTCACCAGCGGGGGCCTCAACCGCTCGGTGACGATCGCGGCCGGGGCCACGGTGACCGCCAAGGTGGTGATGGGCTTCGTCACCGACGAGATCCCCCAGTCGCTCACCGAGTACAACGCCTACGCGGGCTACTCGAACGCGACCGCCTTCGCGACGCACGTCAAGGCCTACAACCTGTGGTGGGCGCAGAACGTGCCCTACATCGACGTGCCCGAACCGGCGATCAAGAAGAGCATCTACTACCGCTGGTGGCTGATGCGCTTCAACAACCTGGACGCCGACATCCCCGGGCAGACCTTCCAGTTCCCGACGTCGACGGAGGGCGTCCTCGGCTACAACAACGCCATCGCGCTGACCCAGCCGATGCACATCGACGACCTGAAGTACCTGCGCAACCCGGCCTACGCATACGGAGATTGGCTGAGCGTCGGCCAGACCTCCAAGGGTGGGCGCTTCCTCGACAATCCGGGTGACCCGGAGAACTGGTCCAACAGCTACACGCAGTACATCGCCGAGGCGGCCTGGAAGAGCTATCAGCTCCACGGCGGCCAGCCGGCCATCGCCGCGAACCTGGCGCGCTACGCGGAGGGCGACGTCAAGGGACAGCTCGCCAACTACGACCACGACAACAACAAACTGATCGAGTACGACTGGGGCGCGCTGACCGGCAACGACGCCGACGCGGTCTCGTTCCACTGGAAGCCCGGCAACATGGACCGCGCCGAGTCCGCCTACCAGTACAGCGGCGCGCTGGCCGCCGCGCAGGCCTACGACGCGATCGGCAACACGGCGAAGGCGAACGAGATGCGGACGCTCGCGACGCAGATCAAGGACGCCATCGTCAACGTGCTGTGGAATCCGAACCGGCAGTTGTTCGAGCACCGGTTGAAGTCGACGAACGAGTGGGTGCCCTGGAAGGAGATCAACAACTACTACCCGTTCTCGGTCGGCGCCGTCCCCAACACGGCGACGTACAAGCAGGCCCTACGGCTGTTCGACGACCCGGCGCAGTACCCGATCTTCCCCTTCTACACGGCCAACCAGGTCGACAAGAAAGCGGCGGCCGACGCCGGTGAGCCCGGTTCCAACAACTTCTCCACGATCAACTCGACCGTGCAGTTCCGGCTCTACTCCTCGGTGCTGCGCAACTATCCCAACTCGTGGATGAACGCCACCGACTACAAGAAGCTCCTGTACTGGAACACCTGGGCGCAGTACGTGGGCGGCAACACCCAGTGGCCGGACGCCAACGAGTTCTGGGCGGACTGGAACGGCAGCTCCATCAACTACCGGTCCTGGATCCACCACAACATCCTGGGCAGCAGCAACTGGACGGTGGTCGAGGACGTCGCGGGTCTTCGGCCGCGCAACGACGCCAAGGTCGAGCTGTCGCCGATCAACATCGGCTGGAGCCACTTCACCGTCAACAACCTCCGCTACCGCAACGCGGACCTGTCGATCGTCTGGGACGACCCGGCCGACGGTGTGGTGCGCTACCCGGGCATCCCGGAGGGCTACTCGATCTACGTCAACGGCAACCGGGCGGCGACCGTCAACTCCCTGGTGCCGTTCACCTGGGACCCGGCCACCGGTGACGTCACCACGAGCGGCACGGTCGGCTTCCACACGGCGGTCGCCGGACTCCAGGCGCCCAACCAGGTCGTCCAGAGCAGCCCCCGGATGGTCGACATGCTCGCCAAGGCGGGCGTCGACCTCACCGCCGACCTGACCAACATCGCCACCGGGGCGACCGCTTCGGCCTCCTACACCGGGTCCGGCAGCGGGGTCTCGGGCGCGATCGACGGCTACCCCACCAACGAGCCGTTCTGGGGCGCCGGCGGTTCCCCGAACAGCCAGGACTGGTACGAGCTGAACTTCGGTGCCGCGCGGACCCTCAACGAGGTGCGCCTGTACTTCAAGGACAGCCGCCCGGCGAGTACGACGTACCGGGCCCCGTCCGCCTACAACATCCAGTACTACGACGGCAGTTCATGGGTGAACGCGCCGAGTCAGACCAAGACCCCGAGTGCGCCGCGCGCCAACTACAACCTCGTGCAGTTCCCGGCGATCACCGCCCAGCGCGTCCGCGTCCTGGCCACCAACGCCTCCGGCGCCAAGACGGGCCTGACCGAGGTCAAGGTGTTCAACCGGGGCGGCGTCCAGCCACCACAACCACCGGCCAACCAGGCGGCCTCCGCGACGGCGTCCGCGTCGTACACGTCGTCCTGGGAGAGCGTCGCCGCGCTCAACGACGGCGTCGATCCGCCCTCGTCCAACGACACGGTGAACCCGCGCTGGGGCACCTGGCCGGAGACGGGCCAGCAGTGGGCCGAGCTGACCTGGCCGGCCGCGAAGACCCTCAACAAGGCCGACGTGTACTTCTTCGACGACGACCAGGGCATCGACATGCCCTCCGCGTGGAAGCTCCAGTACTGGAACGGCAGCGCGTATGTCGACGTGCCGGGCGCCGGAACGTACGCGCTCGCAAAGAACCAGTACAACTCCGTCTCCTTCACCGCCACCAGCACGACCCGGCTACGGGTGCTGCTCACCAGCACGGGCAGCAGTTCCGTCGGTCTCCTCGAAGTCAAGGCATACGGACCCTGAAGGGATGTGCTGAAGTGACCCGTTCCAGATGTACGGCCGTACTCGTCGCCGTGCTCGCCATGGTGGTCGCCCTTCTGGTGGCGACGCCGCCCGCGTCCGCCGCCGTCACGTTCACCTCGACGGGCGTGAACCAGAACGGCGGCAACTGCCTGGACCTGCCCGGCGGTTCGACGACCAACGCGGCGCAGTTGCGCGCGTTCACCTGTAGCTCCGGCGCAAACCAGAACTTCGGCTACACCCCGGTCGCCGGGACGTCCGACACGTACACGATCACCACCCAGTCCGGGCAGTGCGTCGACGTCTACGGGGCGTCGACGGCGGACAACGCCACGATCATCCAGTGGCCGTGCCACAGCGGAACGAACCAGCAGTGGCGGCTCGTTCCCGTGACGGTCTCCGGCACCGACAGGACGTTCAACCTGGTGTCCGTCAGCTCGGGCAAGTGCGTGACACCCAGCGGCGGTTCGTCCGCGTCGAACACCAACCTCGTCCAACTCCCGTGCGCCACCGCGAACGGCAGGGTGTGGCGGCTGCCCGGCTTCACCAGCGGCGGCGGCACGGGCACGCACACCTTCACCAACCCGCTGTCCCAGCACGGGCCCGACCCCTGGCTGACGTACTACGACGGCTACTACTACCTCGCCACGACCACCTGGAACTCGACGGTCACCATGCGCAAGGCGAGCACCCTCGCCGGGCTCGCCACGGCCACCGACCAGGTGATCTTCAACCTGACCCGGCCCAACGGCGCCGGCACGATGTGGGCCCCCGAATTCCATCTGCTCGACGGCCCGAACGGCAAGCGCTGGTACTTCTACTACACGGCCGGACGCGAGCCGTACGACCTCGGCACCCAGCGCATCCATGTGCTGGAGAGCGCGGGCCTGGACCCCATGGGGCCCTACAGCTTCAAGGCCGACCTGCTCGACCCGACTCAGGACAACACCTGGGAACTCGACCCGGGCATCCTCCAGTTGAACGGTCAGCTCTATCTGCTGGGCACCTTCTACAACGGTTCGCAGCCCATGTTCATCCGGCCGTTGTCCAACCCGTGGACGGCGAGCGGCACCCGCCGGGTGCTGTCCACCCCGACCCTGAGCTGGGAGACGGTCGGCGGCGCGGTCAACGAGGGCGCCGAGGTGCTCCAGCGGAACGGGAAGACGTTCATCGTCTACTCGGCCAGCCACTGCTCCACGCCCGACTACAAACTGGGGATGCTGACGTACAACGGAACCGGCGACCCGCTCAACTCCTCGTCCTGGGTCAAGTCGCCGAACCCGGTGTTCCAGCGGTCCAACGCCAACGGTGTGTACGGGCCGGGCCACAACGGGTTCTTCAAGTCGCCCGACGGCACGGAGGACTGGATCGTCTACCACGCCAACAACTCCGCCTCCGGCGGCTGCGACATGAACCGCACCACCCGGGCGCAGAAGTTCACCTGGAACGCCGACGGCACACCGAACTTCGGCACGCCGGTGGCGCTCGGCGTCACACTGACCGCGCCTTCGGGCGAGTAACGGCCTTCTCGGAGGCCGGAGTCGCAGTACCGGTCGGTGCGCAGGCCGACGGTTCGGGAACCACGACCTCCCGGACCGTCGGCTTGCGGATGAGGAGCAGCGCCGCGTCGTCGTGGAGCCGACCGCCCACATGTGCCAAGAGTTCGTCGTGGAGCGCGTCGAGGGTACGGGAGGGGTCGTCACCGGCGTGGCGGACCAGTCCTTCGTGGAGCGGGTAGAAGGCGCGGCCCCGGTCGCGGGCCTCGGTGACTCCGTCGGTGTACAGCAGGAGCTGGTCGCCGTCGGTGAAGGGCAGCACCTGGAGGTCGGGGGCGTGGCCGGTCATGGCGCGCAGTCCGAGAGGCGGGGCCGGATGATCGGGCTCCACGGCCGAGAGGGCGCCGGAGGCGCGCACCAGCAGCGGAGGCGCGTGTCCGCAGTTCACCACTTCGAGCTGCCCGGTCCTCGGGTATCCGGCGACGACGGCGGTGACGAAGTCGTCCGCGCCGAGGTTGCGGGCGAGGCTGCGCTCGATCCGGTCGACGACGGCGAGGAGATCGGGTTCGTCGTAGGCGGCCTCCCGGAAGACGCCGAGCACCAGTGCGGCGGTCCCCACTGCCGGCAGCCCCTTGCCGCGCACATCGCCGACGATCAGTCTCACCCCGTACGGCGTGGGTATCAGCGCGTACAGATCACCGCCGATCCTGGCCTCGGCCGCCGCCGCGCTGTAGCGGACGGCCACCTGGAAGGGGCCCACCGTCGCCGGGACGGGGCTGAGCAGTGCGTGCTGGGCGGTCTCCGCGACCGAGCGGACGGCGGCGAGCACCCGCTCCCTGCGTCCGCGCAGCGCGCTGGCCAGACCGCTCGCCAGGGTGACGGCGACCAGGGCGGACAGTACGGCGGCCAGTTCCGGGGCCGGTATGCCGTCCCAGCGGCCGAGCGCCGCGCCGAGCACACCGGCGAGGAGGCCCACGCCGAGGACACCGCGCGGCCCGTTGGTGGTGGCGGCCAGCGCCGGCCCGGCGACGAGCAGGGGCAGCCAGTTCGTCCCCGCTCCGCCGAGGAGGTCGCCCAGGACCACGGCGGCGACGATCAGTACGGGCAGCACGGACACACGGTTCCTGAACACTCGTGTCCGTCGATGGTCTCGACCATGCTGTCGGGCCTGACTCATGTTCTGTCCGCAGTCCTCACCTGTGTCCGGGGTGAACCCCGAAATGCCGGTTTCGTCCAGGTGTCCAGGAAACGCGATCAGCCGGGGCCGCTACAAGAAGCGGATTTTCAGATAGTGAGCGAAAGACTCCTGGTCACCCGGTCGGCGATCGGAAGCAGCCGCGCCCTGATCTCCGGCAGCCTGGTGAGCCGGTCCGCGGGCAGGGAGACGCCGAGCGAGCCGATCGTGTCGCCCCGGTAGACGGGGACGGCGACACAGACCGTGCCGAGGGAGTACTCCTCCAGGTCCGTGACGGCCGGGGCCACGGGTGAGGAGTCGATGCGTCGGAGCAGTTCCAGTCGGCTGGTGATCGTTCTCGGGGTGAGGTCGTTGAGGTGGTGGCGGGAGAGATAGTCGTCGCGGGAGGTGTCGTCCAGCTCGCGCAGTACGGTCTTGCCCAGCGCGGTGGCGTGGCCCGCGTCCTCGAAGCCCACCCACAGGTCGACGCGGGGCGCCCGGGGGCCGTCGACGATCTCGGCGACCCGGATCTCGCCCTCCTCGTAGAAGGTGAGGTAGGCGGCGGTCGCCAGCTCGTCCCGCAGCGCGGCGAGCGTGGGACGGACCCGGCTGAGCAGCGCCTGCCCGCCTCCCGCGACCTGCAGCGACCCCAGCTTCTCCCCCAGGATGAACCCGCCGTCGTCCAGTTTCCGCAGGTAGCCGTCGTGGACCAGGGTCCGCAGCAGATGGTAGGCGGTGGCCAGTGGCAGCCCCGTCTCACGGGCCAGCAGCTTCGCCGGCGCCCCGTTCTCATGCGCGCTCACCGCCTCCAGCAGGCGAAAGGCCCGCTGGACGGAGGTGATCAGCGTGGGGCCGTCATGCGCAGCCATAGGACCAGCGTGCGCCCGGCGCCCAGCGCGGGCAAGGTGTGAGGGGCCTCTCGTGAAGCCGGGTGTCGCCGGTCGCCGGAAGGCACCGAGCATCCGGGGCGAGGCCCGGAGCGCGGGCGCTACCGAACACTTGCCCAGTGCTCCACCCTTCAGGGTGGAGGTGAAGGGCATCCTGCCCATCGCGGCCCGGAGGGCCGCAGCGCCATTGCTAGAGTCGCCCTGTCCGACAACGTAGTTGGCGGACCTACCGCCGGACTGGCGGGAAGTCAAGCCTGTGGAGACCTTGTCAGACCACCTTCGGGTGGCAGGGGCCGATGAAGCAGGAACCCAAGGGAGCACCGCGATGGGGGTCCCCCCGGCTCGAGCGAAGCCGAGAGTTGGGGGAGGTGCTGACCGGAATCGCCTGCGTTCACGCAGGCGAGGATGTCAAATGAGGTCCGGTACACCCCGGGTTCCGGCGCGTTCCGACCCGCCACCGGGCCGACGCTACCGTGCGCAGAAGGGGCAGCGGTGAGCCGTGGCCGACGGCCGGTGGCCGACGGCGGCCCATCGCCCTCGCCGGTGGCCCGCGGTGGCTCATCGCCCTCGCCGGTGGCCCGTGGCCCGTGGCCGCTGGCCCGTGGCCCATAGCCGCTGGCCAGCGTCATAGCAGCGCCGCCGGCCTCCGCCCCGTCCACCCACGCCGACCGCTCGGCCCCCCGCCCTGGGACCCCGTCCAGCCGGCTCGCGGCCGGGACCCGGTCAGGCCCTCGTCTTACCGCGTACCCGGCGGCGCCGTGCTCTGCCGCACGACCAGCCTTGTCGGTACCAGCGTCGTGCCGTGTTCTGTCGCGTCCTGTCTCATCTGTCGCAGCACGCCCTCCACGCACAGCCGCCCCACCTCGGCGAAGTCCTGGTGGACGGTGGTGAGCGGCGGCAGGAACGAACCCGCCTCCGGGATGTCGTCGAAGCCGATCACGCTGACGTCCTCCGGCACCCTGCGACCGCTCTCGTGCAGCGCCCGCAGCAACCCCAGCGCCATCTGGTCATTGGCCACGAACACCGCCGTGCAGTCCGGCAGTTCGGCGATCCGCAGACCGGCGTGGTAGCCGGACTCCGCCGACCAGTCGCCGCGCACCAGGGGCGGTGCGGTCCGTCCGGCCGCGAGGAGTTCGGCGCGCCAGGCGTCGGTGCGGCGCTGCGCCGCGTACGAGCCCTCGGGGCCGGCCAGATGCCAGACCGTGCGATGCCCGAGGTCCAGGAGATGCCGTACGGCGGTCCGCGTGCCGCCCGCCTGGTCGGTGTCGACCACGGTGTAGCGGTCGCCCGCGTCGGAGTCGGCGACGACCACCTGGACGTGCGGGGGCATGGAGAGGGTCGAGTCGTCGAGGAGGTGTACCTCGAGGATGACGATGACGGCGTCGACGGCGAGTTCACCGAGCCGCGAGAACGCGCCGCGCACCTCGTCCTGCGTCGGCACGGCGACCGGCAGCAGGGTGACCGAGTACCCCTCGTGCGCGGCCGAGGTGGCGATCGCCTCCAGCGTGCGGACGTTTCCCGTGGTGGACAGGCCGAAGGTGATGACGCCGATGGTGCGGAACTCACCGCGTTTGAGGGCACGGGCGGCGCTGTTGGGCCGGTAGCCCAGCTCCTTCATCGCCGCGAGGACCTGCCGGCGGGTCTCCTCGTTGACGCCCGGGAAGCCGTTGGACACCCGGGAGACGGTCTGCGAGGACACTCCGGCGACCCTGGCGACGTCCGCCATGGACGCACTCTGCGTACGACGGGCGGCCCGTTTCCTGGTGCGCGCCCGCGCCCGCGCCGGATCCGCCGAGGTGCCGTCAGCTGTGTCCACCCGTCAATCCTCGCTCTCGGTCCACCATTGCGCCCGACGACCCTTGACCTGCGTCCGGGGAGCGGTGTAGACATGCCGCCATCAGATGTTTACGTAAACATAACAGCCCGTGACCTCTTGTGGGGGTTTCCGCGAGCAGGAATGTTTACGCAAACATCGGGGCGGCGGCGGACCAGCGCCGGTTCGAGACGGACGAGCGAGGCACGACAATGACAACCCTAGAACCGCCGGTGGCCGTCAAACGCGCCCCGGCCCGGCCCGCGGCGAAGAGGGACCGCCGCTCATGGACGGGATGGGGGTTCATAGGCCCGTTCGTGGCGGTGTTCGCCCTCGTCTTCCTGGCACCCATCGGATACTCGATCTACCTCAGCCTCTTCAGGGACCAGCTGATCGGCGGCACGAGTTTCGTCGGCCTGGACAACTACACCCAGGCCCTGAAGGACGACCAGTTCTGGGACTCCCTGGGCCGGGTGTCGCTCTTCCTGGCCGTGCAGGTGCCGATCATGCTGGGCATCGCCCTGCTGATCGCCCTGGCCCTGGACAGCGGACGCCTCTACGGCAAGGACTTCTTCCGCATCGCGATCTTCCTGCCGTACGCCGTGCCCGCCGTGGTCGCCACCCTGATGTGGGGCTTCATGTACGGCACCAAGTACGGGCTGGTGGGTGACATCAACAGCGCGTTCGACGTGACCCTGCCCGACCCGCTCTCCAGCGGTCTGGTCCTGGCGTCGATCGGCAACATCGTCACCTGGGAGTTCATCGGCTACAACATGCTGATCTTCTACTCCGCGCTGCGGGTCATCCCGCTCTCGCTCTACGAGGCCGCGGAGATCGACGGCGCCGGTCAGTTCCGCGTCATCACCGCCATCAAGCTCCCCGCGATCCGCGGTGCCCTCGTCATCGCGACGATCTTCTCGATCATCGGCAGCTTCCAGCTCTTCAACGAGCCGGCCATCCTGCGGCCCCTGGCGCGCAACGCCATCACGACCGACTTCACCCCGAACTTCTACACGTACTCGCTGTCCTTCAACGGCCAGCAGCACAACTACTCCGCGGCGGTCGCCATCATCATGGGGCTGATCACCATGGTCATCGCCTATGTCGTGCAGCTCCGCGGCATGCGCAAGGGAGCGTGAACCATGAGCAGCTCCGTCACCACCACCTCCCCGTCCGCATCCGCGCCGGACACCGCCGGTTCCAAGAGCGCGCCCCGGCTGCGCACCGGCCGTAAGCACACTCCCGGCCGCCCCAAGCGCAGCATCCTGCTGACCGTGCTCACCGGGCTCATCCTGGTCTACACGGTCGTACCCCTGATCTGGCTGGTCATCAGTGCCACCAAGACCCAGGACGGGCTGGCCAATTCGTCCGGGATGTGGTTCAGCGACGACTTCGCCCTCTGGTCCAACATCCACGACACGTTCACGTACCACGACGGCATCTTCGTCCGCTGGCTGCTGAACACCCTGCTGTACGTCGTGCTCGGCGCCGGCGGTGCCACTCTGCTGGCGATCCTCGGCGGCTACGCGCTGGCGAAGTTCACCTTCCCCGGGAAGCGCGCCGTGTTCGCCGTGGTCATCGGTGCCGTCGCCGTCCCCGGTACGGCCCTGGCGGTGCCCACCTTCCTGATGTTCAGCAAGATGGGCCTGACGGACACCCCGTGGGCGGTGATCATCCCCTCGCTCGTGTCGCCCTTCGGTCTGTATCTGATGTGGGTCTTCGCGACCGAGGCCATCCCCACCGAACTGATGGAGGCGGCCCGTATCGACGGAGCGGGCGAGGTGCGCACCTTCTTCCAGGTCGCCCTGCCGCTGCTCGCCCCCGGCACCGTGACCGTCCTGCTGTTCACCACGGTCGCGACCTGGAACAACTACTTCCTGCCGCTGATCATGCTCAAGGACCCGAACTGGTATCCCCTGACCCTGGGTCTGGACGCCTGGAACTCCCAGGCCCAGACGATCGGCGGCGACGTCGTCTTCAACCTGGTGATCACCGGATCCCTGCTCACCATCATCCCGCTGATCGCCGCGTTCCTGCTGCTCCAGAAGTACTGGCAGTCCGGCCTCGCCGCCGGAAGTGTCAAGGAGTGACACGCCCTCAGGCCCCACAAACCCCCCTCGGCTTCACCGCAGTCAACCCTCACCAGTCCCACCCACGAAGAAGTGGAAGCATCTCGATGCGTAGAACCACCGGCCGCCTGATGCGCGGCATAACCCTGCTCTCCGTCCTCGCCCTCGGCGCGACCGCCTGCGGTGGCTCCGACGACGACAGCTCGGACCAGAAGGCCGTCTCCGCCGCGGACATCCAGGCGGCTCTCAAGAAGGGCGGCACGGTCAACGTGTGGGCCTGGGAGCCCACGCTGAAGTCGGTCGCCGCCAACTTCGAGAAGAAGTACCCCAAGGTCAAGATCAACCTGGTGGCCGACCGGTCCGGCGACAAGCACTACACCGCCCTGTCGAACGCCATCGCGGCCAAGAAGGGTGTCCCGGACGTCGCGCAGGTCGAGTACTTCGCGCTGAGCCAGTACTCCCTCACCAAGGGCCTGACCGACCTGGCCCCCTACGGTGCCGACAAGCTCAAGGCCAAGTACACGCCCGGCCCGTGGAACGCCGTGAACGACGGCGACAAGGTCTACGGCCTGCCGATGGACTCGGGCCCGATGGCGATGTTCTACAACAAGAAGGTCTTCGACAAGTTCAAGATCGCCGTCCCGACCACCTGGGACGAGTACGTCGAGGCCGCGCGCAAGCTGCACAAGGCCGACCCGAAGGTCTACATCGCCAACGACGCCGGCGACGCGGGCTTCACCACCAGCATGCTGTGGCAGGCCGGTTCGCGCCCCTACAAGGTCGACGGCACCAAGGTGACGATCAACTTCGACGACGCGGGCGCCAAGAAGTACACGGACACCTGGCAGAAGCTCATCGACGAGAAGCTCGTCTCGCCGATCAACGGCTGGACCGACGACTGGTACAAGGGCCTGGGCGACGGCACCATCGCCACCCTGACCACCGGCGCCTGGATGCCCGCCAACTTCGTCACCGGTGTCCCGAACGCGTCCGGTCAGTGGCGTGCGGCCCCGATGCCGGCCTGGACCAAGGGCGACAAGGCGAGCGCGGAGAACGGCGGCAGCTCGCTGACCCTGCCCGCGCTCGGCAAGAACAAGGAGCTCGCCTACGCGTTCGTCGAGTACGCGAACGCCGGTGACGGTGTGCAGACCCGGGTCGACGAGGGCGCCTTCCCGGCGACCACCGCTCAGCTCCAGGACCCGGCGTTCCTGAGCAAGAAGTTCGACTACTTCGGTGGCCAGGAGGCGAACAAGATCTTCGCCGACTCCGCCGCCAACGTCGCCAGCGACTGGTCGTACCTGCCCTTCCAGCAGTACGCCAACTCGATCTTCAACGACACCGTCGGCAAGGCCTACGTCTCCAGCGAGAAGCTGGCCGCCGGTCTGAAGGCATGGCAGGACGCCTCCGTCAAGTACGGCACGGAGCAGGGCTTCACCATCGAGAAGTAACAGCTGGGCAGTAACAGCCGAGGAGCGGCCGGACAGCGTCAACGCCGGCCGCTCCTCGTACCCCCCGTACCTGGAAGGACCACCATGACCTCCGCCTCCCCGTCCCGTCTGCCGTACGGGCCGGACGGTGACTCCGCGCCCCGTCTCGCGTACGGCGCCGACTACAACCCCGAGCAGTGGCCTCGGGAGGTGTGGGAGGAGGACGTACGGCTGATGCGCGAGGCCGGTGTCAACATCGTCTCGGTGGGGATCTTCTCCTGGGCCCGTATCCAGCCGGACGCGGACACCTGGGACTTCGGCTGGCTCGACGAGGTCATGGACCTGCTCCACGAGGGCGGGATCGGCGTCGACCTGGCCACCGCGACCGCGTCCCCGCCGCCGTGGCTCACCACCGCGCACCCGGAGATCCTCCCGGTGACCTCCACCGGCGAGACGGTCTGGCCGGGCGCGCGCCAGCACTGGCGCCCCACCTCACCGGTCTTCCGCAGCCACGCGCTCGGTCTGGTCCGGAAGATGGCGGAACGATACGCCAACCATCCGGCCCTGGTGGCCTGGCACATCTCCAACGAGCTGGGCTGCCACAACATCTACGACTTCTCGGACGACGCGGCCCGCGCCTTCCGCGACTGGCTGCGCGCCCGCTACACCACCCTGGACGCCCTCAACCACGCCTGGGGCACGGCGTTCTGGTCGCAGCGCTACAGCGACTGGGCACAGATCCTGCCGCCCCGGCTGGCCGGCTCGCACCCGAACCCGACCCAGCAGCTGGACTTCAAGCGGTTCTCCTCGGACGCGCTGAAGGACTACCTGGTCGCGGAGCGGGACATCCTGCGCGAGTACACGCCCGAGGTTCCGATCACCACCAACTTCATGGTGATGGGCGGCACGAAGGGCATGAACTACCCCGACTGGGCCGGCGAGATCGACTTCGTCTCCAACGACCACTACGTCCACCCCGGCCCGCAGGACCGCGACGAGCTGTCCTTCTCCGCCAACCTGACCAGCGGTATCGCGGGCGGCCGTCCGTGGTTCCTGATGGAGCACTCCACCAGCGCGGTCAACTGGCAGCACGTCAACGTGGCGAAGCGGCCGGGTGAACTGGCCCGCGACTCGCTGCTGCACGTCGCGCACGGCGCGGACGCCGTCTGCTTCTTCCAGTGGCGTCAGTCGGCGGCAGGCGCCGAGAAGTACCACTCCGCGATGGTGCCGCACGCCGGCGCCGACAGCGAGGTCTTCCGCGCGGTGGCCGCCCTCGGCCAGACCCTCAAGGACCTGGCGCCGATCACGGGCTCCGAGCGCGAACCGGCCCGCGTCGGCATCGTGTTCGACTGGGACTCCTGGTGGGCCAGCGAGCAGGACTCGCACCCCACCGCCCTGCTCGACTACCGCCAGGAGGGGCTGAACTGGTACTCGGCGCTCCTCGCCCTCGGCATCCGCGCCGACGTCGTCACCACGCGCACCGAGTTCAGCCGCTACGACGTGCTGATCACCCCGGTCCTGCACATGGTCCCGGCGACCCTCGCCAAGGAGCTGACCCGGTACGCGGAGACCGGCGGCCACCTGATCACGACGTACTTCTCCGGTGTCGTCGACGAGAACGACCACATCTGGCTCGGCGGCTACCCGGGCGCCCTGCGTGACGTCCTCGGCATCCGCGTCGAGGAGTTCGGCCCGCTGCTCGAGGGCGACTCCGTCGAGGTGGACGGCGGCGGTACGGGCACGGTGTGGACCGACCGGATCGACGTGACCGACCCCGAGGTCGAGGTCCTCGCCCACTACCGCTCCGGCGCGTACGCGGGCCGCCCGGCGGTCACCCGCCGTACGACGGGCACCGGTTCGGCGTCGTACGTCTCCACGCGCCTCGGCGCCGACGGTCTCGCGGCGCTGCTGCCGGGGCTGCTCGCGCCGGCCGGGGTCGACAGCGAGCTGCCCGAACCCGCCCGTGGGCGCGTCGAGTTGACCGTACGGCAGGGCGGCGGAAGCCGGTTCCTGTTCCTGGTGAACCGGAGCGAGGAGGAGGTGCCGCTGCCGGGCCTCGACGGAGAGCGCCTCTCCGGCGGTTCCGACGCCGACGGTGTTCTCGTCCTCGCGCCGAGGGAGGTCGCCGTACTGCGCCGGCCCGCCCTCTGACCGGCACCCCGCACCACCCCTGTACCACCCCCTGAACTCCCCTGATCCAAGGGGCACACCGTCGTGCCCCGTCCGTGCGCACCCGCGCACGGTGCGGGCACGGCGGTCCACCGCAGCGACCACATCCGAGTTGGGAGCACACGTTGGCACGCCGTACCCGCACACGACACCTTCTGGGTGTCGTAGGCATCACCGCTCTGGCCACTTCGGCCGCCCTGGTCAGCGCGCCTTCACCGGACGCACAGGCGGCTGTCGAGGCAGCGGCCTCGTCCGTCACGGTCACCCCCGATCCCTCGTACAAGCAGGAGAGTTTCGAGGGCTGGGGCACCAGTCTGGTCTGGTTCGCGAACGCGACCGGCGACTATCCCCCGGCGATCCGCGAGAAGCTCGCGAAGCTGCTGTTCGGCGACGACGGGCTGGCGCTGAACATCGCCCGTTACAACATCGGCGGCGGCAACGCCCCCGACGTGAAGGACTACCTGCGGGCCGGCGGGGCCGTCGAGGGCTGGTGGAAGGCGCCCGCGGGCACCACCCGCACGGACACCGACTGGTGGAGCGCCGACGACGCGGCCGACTGGAACCCGAAGGCGGACCAGACCCAGCGCTGGTGGGTGGACCGCATCAAGAAGGACATCACCCACTGGGAGACGTTCAGCAACTCGCCGCCCTGGTTCATGACCGAGAGCGGCTACGTCTCCGGCGGTTTCAACGCCAACACCGACCAGCTGAAGGCCGATTCGGTCGACGACTTCGCCGCCTACATGGCGGGGGCGACGAAGCGGCTGGAGAAGGCCGAGGGCATCAAGGTCGACACCGTCGACCCGTTCAACGAGCCCAACACCGGCTACTGGGGCACCAGGCTGGGTGCGGACGGCCAGCCCGTCGGCGGCCGTCAGGAGGGCGCCCACATCGGCCCCGCGCTTCAGGAGAAGGTGCTCGCCGCGCTGGCGCCCGCCCTGAAGAAGGCCAAGGTCAAGTCCGAGATCTCGGCGATGGACGAGACCAACCCGACCATCTTCGCGAACAACTGGAACTCCTACTCGCAGGGCTCCAAGGACCTCGTCGACCAGATGAACGTCCACACCTACGGCACCGGGCAGCGCACCACCGTGCGCGACCTCGCCAAGGCGGCCGACAAGCCGCTGTGGATGAGCGAGGTCGAGGGCGACTGGGGCGACGGGCAGAGCTTCACGGACATGCGTCCGGGTCTCGGTCTCGCCCAGCAGATCGTCAACGACCTGCGTGAACTGGAGCCCAAGGCCTGGGTGTTCTGGCAGCCGGTCGAGGACTACGACAACATGAAGCCCGGCGGCGAGTCCGCCAAGGGCGGCAACTGGGGCAGCATCCAGCTGTCGTTCAGCTGCAAGTCCACGGACACACTGGCGTCCTGCCCGATCTACACGAACACCAAGTTCGACACCGCCCGCAACTTCACGCACTTCATCAAGCCGGGCGACAAGCTGATCAAGGTGGACGACACCTCCAGCGCCGCCGCCGTGACCAAGGACGGCAAGGGCGCCTCGCTCGTCCACGTCAACAGCACCACCGCGGCCCGTGAGGTCACCATCGACCTCTCCAAGTTCCGCACCATCAAGGGCAACGCGACCGTCACGCCGACGGTGACCAGCGCCGACGGCAAGCTCAAGCAGCAGGCCCCGGTCAAGGTCGTCGACGGCAAGGCCACGTACACCGTCCCCGCGCAGTCCGTGACCTCCTTCGCCGTCAAGGGCGTCTCGGGTGTCGCGAAGAACGCGGGCCTGTTCAGCAAGGGCCACTCCTACACGCTGACCGGCGTGCAGAGCGGCAAGGCGGTGACCGTCGCCGCCAACGGCAAGAGCCTGGTCATCGGCTCCGCCAACGGCACGGTCGCGCAGAACTGGCAGCTCGTCGCCCGGCACGGCGACAAGGGCGCCCGCCAGCGGTACGTCTTCGCCAACCCGGCCGAGGGCAAGCGACTGGCCGTCCGCGACAACGTGCCCGTGGTGGAGCCCGACACGGGCAAGCGGGACCCGGCCACCGAGTGGATCATGTCGACCACCGGTGACGGGACGTGGACGCTGATCAACGTGGCCACCGGCCGTCTTCTGGAGGTCGGCGGCCAGGCGACCAACGAGGGCGCCGCCGTGACCACCTGGATCGCCAATTCCGGCTCGAACCAGCGCTGGAGGGTCACGGACGTGACCGCCAAGAAGTGATCGGATAGTCCGTCTCCCCGAAGGCCGCTTCTCCGCGCACCCCGGAACCCGGGTCGCGGAGAGGCGGCCTTCGCCGTGCCCGGCCCGTCCGACGCGGCCCGCAACCCTCTCGCAACGTCCCGCGCGGTCCACTATGGCGGTGAAGATGCCCGAGGAGAGCCCGCGCGTCGAACTGACCCCGGCCGCCGCCGATCTGCTGCGGCGCCTGCACGCGACGCACGGCCCGCTGATGTTCCACCAGTCCGGCGGCTGCTGCGACGGCAGCGCGCCCATGTGCTACCCGGCGGGCGAGTTCCGGACCGGCGGCTCCGACATCCTGCTCGCCGAACTGGTGGTCGAGGGTGTCGTCGAACCGGTGCCGTTCTGGATGTCGCGCAGCCAGTTCGAGGTGTGGAGTCACACCCGGTTGATCGTGGACGTCGTACCGGGGAGGGGCAGTGGTTTCTCGCTGGAGGCACCCGAAGGAGTGCGCTTCCTGATCCGTTCCCGTGTAGTCAACACCTAGCCTTCCGCGCGCCCCCGGCGCAGCTCATCGTCATCTGGTGTGCTCCCCCAGCGCCCTGCAACAGTTGACGGGACATCAGGGGGGGCTGAATGCGTGGCAGCGGACGGTTCGGAACGGGGAGATCCGCGGTCTCGGCCGTCGCGGTGATCGCGACGGTGGCCGGCGCGACCCTGACAGGGGCGGCACCGGCCGGCGGCGCCTCGAGAGCCGCCGGGATCGCGCCGGGCGTGCGCTACGCCCAGTTCGACATCAGGGCGGCCAAGGGAACGACCCACGCCCATCTGCTGAGCGTCGACCTCGGCCACGCGCGCGTCAGGGTCAACCTCCTGCACCCGGGTGCGGTGGCGGCACGGGCCGCCGTCTCCCGGATGAGCGACGCCCACGGGGCTGTCGCGGCTGTCAACGGCGACTTCTTCAACATCAGCGAGACGCAGCATCCCGGGGTCGCGGCCACGGGGGCGCCCGTCGGCCCGGCGATCGCGAGCGGCGCGGTGCTCAAGGCGGCGGTGCCGAACGGTCAGCGCTTCGGGCCCTCGATGCCGCCCGGCGTCACCACCACGGCCGTCCTCGGGGTGGGCACCGACAGAAGGGCCCGGCTGGACAACCTCGCCCTGTCGGGCAGCGTCAGTACGCCGGTGGGGAGCTTCTCGCTCGGCGGGCTCAACCAGTACGCGCTGCCGGTGGGTTCCGTCGGCGCCTTCACGCAGGCCTGGGGCAGCGTCTCCCGGGAGCGGGCGGTGTGCGGCACGGACACGGACCGGGCCGCTCCGTGCGGCACGGACGCCTACGAAGTGACCGTGCGGCGCGGCAGGGTCGTACGGATGACGGAGTCCGCCGGCAGCGGTGCCATCGCCGCCGACACCACGGTTCTGCTGGGCCGGGAAGCGGGCGCGCGGCAGCTGCGGAAGCTGTTCGTCGGCGCGAAGGTCAAGATCAAGAGCCGTCTCGTGGCGGCCAGGAGCCGGGTCCCGTACCGCTTCGCCCTCGGCGGGTATCCGGTACTGAGAGACGGTCGGCCACTGGCCGGCCTCGACACCAGCACCTCCGCCGTGCGCACCGCCGTCGGCATCGCGGACGGCGGGCGCAGACTGCTGCTGCTCGCGGTGGACGGTGCGCCCGACCACCGCAGCGGCCTGACGGCCTCCGAAGTCGCGTCCACCATGCGGAAGTTGGGCTCGGTGGACGCCTTCAACCTGGACGGCGGCGGCTCCACGACCCTCGTCGCCAGAGCGCCCGGAGCGAACAGGGTCACCGTCCGCAACCATCCGACCGGCGGCGCCGAACGTCCCGTCCCGAACGCGATCGGGGTATTCCTGACGTCGTGACGTCCTGCCCCTCAGGGCTTCAGGCTGCTCACGATGTCCGCCGTCGCGGTCAGCCCGCTGTGGATCGTCGGCGCCACGTTCGTGCTCGCCAGATAGAACCCGAGCAGGACACAGACCACGGCGTGACTGGGCTTCAGCGCTCCGTTGCGCAGGAAGACCACCGCCAGGATCAGGAGCAGCACCACCACAGAGATGGAAATGGCCATCGTCAACCTCCTCCGCCACGCCCACTTCGCGGCTTTCGGCCGCAAGTGTGACGTAGCGGAGGGTTCGTCCGTGCGGCTGACATGACGGCCGAACGTGTGGTGTCGCGTGACTACGGGGAAGCCCTGCGTCAGGGGGCGCGCAGGTCGACCAGTTCGGCCAGTGCCTCCCGGTGGGCGCCCGCCGTGCCGTAGGCGATGGAGTCGGCCTTCGCCCGCTTCAGATACAGGTGGACCGGGTGCTCCCACGTCATACCGATGCCGCCGTGCAGTTGCAGCGCCTCCTCGGCCGCTCGGACGGCGACGGGGGCCGCGTAGGCCTGGGCGACGGCGACCGCCACATCGGCGTCGACCCCGTTCGTCAGGGCGTCGGCCGCGTTCCGCGCGGCGGCTCGCAGGCTGACGACCTCCAGCCACAGCTGGGCGAGCCGGTGCTTGAGCGCCTGGAAACCGCCGACGGGCCGGTTGAACTGCTTGCGCTCCTTGAGATGACGGACCGTCTCGGTCAACGTCCATTCCGCGAGGCCGAGTTGTTCGGAGGCGAGCAGTCCTGCTCCGGCACGCAGGGCGCGGCGTACGGCGGGTTCGGCGTCGCCGAGAAGGCGGCACGGCGCCCCGTCCAGGACGACCTTCGCCACCGGCCGGGTCAGGTCGAGGGACACCTGCGGGGTGACGGTGGCCGCGGCGGCGTCCACCGCGTACAGGCCGCCGTCGTCGGCGGGCACCAGCAGCACGTCGGCGACGGCCGCGTCCGCGATACCGGTCAACTCCCCGTGCAGGCCGCCGTCTTCGAACCGTACGACGGGGTAGGCGCTCCCGGCGGGAACGCTCAGCGGGATCGCGAGGGCGCCGATCGTCGTCGCGGACGCCAGCTGGGACAGCAGCTCGTCGGCTCCGCACTCCAGCAGCGCCTCGGTGGCGACGACGGCACTGGTGAGATACGGGACGGGCGCGACCGCCCGCCCCAACTCCTCTATTACGACGGCGACTTCGCGGTGCGTGGCACCCTGGCCGTCCAGTTCCTCGGGGACGAGCAGGCCCGCGAGCCCCATCCCCTCGGTGAGGGACTTCCAGAGCGGGATGTCGTGCGGGGTGTCCGACTCGACGCGGGCGATCACACCCGCCGCCTCGCAGTGGTCGGCCAGCAGATCGCGGACGGCCGCGCGGAGGGCGTCCTCCTCCTCCGAGTACAACAGGTCGGGCTGGGTGCTCATCGGGCGAGGTCCTTCCAGGCGACGTCCTTGTCGGTGCGCGGTTCGCTGGGCAGGCCCAGGACGCGTTCGGCGACGATGTTCAGCAGGACCTCGCTGGTCCCGCCCTCGATGCTGTTGCCCTTGGAGCGGAGGTAGCGGTAACCGGCGTCACGGCCGACGAAGTCCACCAGTTCCGGCCGGCGCATCGTCCAGTCCTCGTACAACAGGCCTTCCTCGCCGAGGAGTTCGACCTCGAGGCCGCTGATCTCCTGGTTGAGGCGGGCGAAGGACAGTTTCATGCCGGCGCCCTCGGGGCCGGGCTGGCCGACGGCGAGCTGCTGGCGCAGCCGCTCCCCCGCGAGCCGGGCGACCTCGGCCTCGACCCACAGCTTGAGCAGCCGCTGATGCAGGTCGTGGGTGCGCAGCTCCGGACGCTCGCGCCAGGTCTTCGTGACCGGGCCGATCATGCCGCCCTCGCGGGGCAGGCGCATGCCCCCGATGGCCACGCGCTCGTTGTTCAGCGTGGTCTGCGCGACCCGCCAGCCGTCGCCGACCTCACCGAGACGGTGGGCGTCCGGGATGCGGACGTCGGTCAGGAAGACCTCGTTGAACTCGGCCTCGCCGGTGACCTGCCGCAGCGGCCGTACCTCCACGCCGGGGTCGGTCATGTCGCAGACGAAGTAGGTGATGCCCTTGTGCTTGGGCACGTCCGGATCGGTGCGGGCGATGAGGATGGCCCAGCGGGCGAGGTGGGCGCTGGACGTCCACACCTTCTGCCCGTTGACGGTCCAGTGGTCCCCCGACCGGACGGCCCGGGTGCCCAGCGCGGCCAGGTCGGAGCCGGCCCCCGGCTCGGAGAACAGCTGGCACCAGACCTCCTCCCCCACCCACAGCGGCCGCAGGAACTGCCGCTTCTGCTCCTCCGTGCCGAAGCGGAGGATGGTCGGGGCGGCCATGCCCAGACCGATACCGATGCGCCGTGGGTCGTTGTCGGGAGCGCCCGCGGCCTCCAACTCGGCGTCCACGACGGCCTGGAGGGCGCGCGGCGCACCGAGCCCGCCCAGCCCCTCCGGGTAGTGCACCCAGGCGAGGCCGGCGTCGAAGCGGGCCTTGAGGAAGTCGAGCCGGTCGGTGGTGGCGGGCGGCTGTGCGGCCAGCAACTCCCGTGTCCGGCGGATGAGTTCAGCGGCGTCGGTCATGCGGCGGCTCCGTTCTCCAGCGAGGGCAGCACGGCGACCCGCCCGGTGGTGGCCCCGTCGGCGACACGCTGCACGGCGGCCGAGGCCCCGCTCAGCGGCACGCGCTCGCTCACCAGCGGGCGAATCGCGCCCTGGGCGGCCAGCTCGGTGAGCTGCTCGTGGCAGTGCTGGACCAGCTTCGGGTTCTTGGTGTTGTAGAGGCCCCAGTGCAGTCCGAGGATCGAGTAGTTCTTCACAAGGGCGTGGTTGAGGCCGGGGCTGGGAATGGCCCCGCTCGCGAACCCGACGACGACGATCCGCCCCTCGAAGGCGACGGCCTTGGCGGACTGGGTGTAGGCCTCCCCGCCGACGGGGTCGTAGATCACGTCGGCCCCCCGCCCCCCGGTGGCTTCCTTCACCGCCCCGACAACGTCCTCCGTACGCCGGTCGATGACGACGTCGCAGCCCAACTCCCGTGCCACGGACACCTTTTCGGCCCCGCCGACGACCCCGATGACGGTGGCTCCTGCGGCCTTTCCGAGCTGTACGGCCGCGCTGCCGACCCCGCCGGCGGCGGCGTGCACGAGCAGTGTCTCGCCGGCCTGCAGGGCGGCCCGCCGATGCAGTCCGAACCAGCCCGTCTGGTAGCCGATGAGAAGGGCGGCGGCCTCGGCGTCGTCCAGCGCCTCGGGGGCCGTGAACAGCCCCCGGGAGTCCGCCACGACGTACTCGGCGAAACCGCCGTACGGCAGGGCGGGGTTGGCGATCACCCGGCGTCCGTCCTCGGTCTCGCCGCAGATCTCGACGCCGGGGGTGAACGGCAGCGGCGGCCTGACCTGGTACTCCCCGCGGCACATCAGCACGTCCGGGAAGTTGATGTTCGCGGCCCGCACCTTCAGCAGCACCTGGCCCTCACCGGGCACCGGCCGCTCCACCTCACCGAGGACCATCACCTCGCCCGGCTCACCGTTCTGGTGCACTTGCCATGCCTGCATGGGGGGCCTCCACGGGACTGCGTTCGCTTGTTCACCTGACCGGACTCGACCGCATACTAAGCGGTCGCTTGCACATCAGGGAACCGTCGAGGAGCGGTCGACGGCAGTCGCGTACGTCACGACCGCTGACCCTTCGCACGAGCGGGCCGCGCCCGTACGTGCATCCGCTCCCCCTGCGGCCCGAACAGGCTGAGGAACTCCACGGGCCCGTCCCCCATCGACCCGAACCAGTGCGGCACGCGCGTGTCGAACTCGGCGGCCTCTCCGGACCCGAGCACCACGTCGTGCTCCCCGAGCACGAGCCGTAGCCGCCCCGCGAGCACGTACACCCACTCGTACCCCTCGTGCGTACGCGGATCGGGCTCCTGGCTGCCGGCCGGGAGGATCACCTTGTAGGCCTGGAGTCCGCCCGGCTGCCGGGTCAGCGGAAGATACGTCCGCCCGTGCCGTTCGATCGGCTTGGCCCGCACCCGGGGATCGTCGACCGGCGGAGCCCCGACCAGCTCGTCGAGCGCGACCCGGTGCGCACGCGCGATGGGCAGCAGCAACTCGAGACTGGGCCGCCGCAGCCCCGACTCCAGCCGCGACAGGGTACTGACGGAGATACCGGTGGCGGCCGAAAGCCCGGCGAGGGTCGCCCCCCGTTCCTTCCGGATCCGCCGCAGACGGGGGCCCACCTCGGCGAGTACCTGGTCGGCGGCGGGCTCGTCGTTCGTGGCATTCATGCCGCCATTGCAGTTTCGGCAAAGAGGTTTGTCAATACGGCAGGGCCGGAGCGACGCTCGCGGTGGAGGTGGTCACCATGACCGAGCAGTACGAGGCGGACACGTACGAGGCCGACATGTACGAGGTCGTCGTCATCGGAGGCGGCGCGGCCGGGCTGTCGGCCGCGCTGGTCCTCGGCCGGGCCCGTTGCCGCACACTGGTCGTCGACGCGGGCGAGCCGCGCAACGCGCCGGCGGCACACATGCAGGGCTATCTGTCCCGCGACGGCATGCCGCCGGCCGAGTTCCTGGCGGTGGGGCGTGCGGAGATCGCCCGGTACGGGGTGGAGCTGGTCGTCGACCGGGTGCTGGACGTCGTCAAGGGCGAGGACTTCACGCTGACGCTGGCGAGCGGGGACCGGACGGTACGTGCCCGGCGGCTGGTCGTCGCGACGGGGTTGCGCGACGAACTCCCCGAAGTACCGGGCGTCGCCGAGCACTTCGGACGGGACGTGCTGCACTGTCCGTTCTGCCACGGCTGGGAGGTGCGGGACCGGGCGTTCGGCGTGCTGGCCTCGACCCCGGCGAGCGTGCACCAGGCGATGCTGGTCGCCCGGTGGTCGAAGGACGTGACGCTGTTCCTGCACACGGTCGCGGAGGAAGAACTCACCGACGAGGCCCTGCGCGGGCTGGCGAGGGCAGGGGTGAAGGTCGTCCCCGGTGAGGTCGAGTGCCTCACGTCGGACGCCGGCCGTGTCACCGGCGTACGCCTCAGGAACGGCACGACGCATGCCCGGGAGACGGTGTTCGTCGCGCCCCGGGCCGTCCCGCGCAACGCCCTGTTCGAGACCCTGGGCGCGGAACTGACGGAGACCCCGTTCGGCACGTACCCCAAGGTGGACGCGACGGGCCTGACGACCGTGCCGGGCGTCTGGGCGGCCGGGAACGCGATCGGCTTCGGCGAACAGGTGATCCACGCGGCGAGCGGCGGCTACCGCGCGGCCACAGCGATCGTGGCGGACCTGGTGTTCTCGGAGGTGTCACCCGGTATGTAGCGCCCGCGGCGGAGCGGGGGCGCCGACCGTGCCGTTTCGACCAGCATCGAAACCATGGCGGCGGACGCGCCCCCGCACGGAGCATGTCGTGGCCAGGCTCAAGTGGAACCCGTGAATTCAGGAGGAATCATCGTGACCCACTCACCTGCCCACGAGACTCAGGCCCGCCCCGAGAGCCGACCGTCCGTCGAGGAGGACCTCGACCTCGTGATCGGCGAACTGGAGCAGCAGATCCCGGATCGCACCCGTGCCGCGGCCAACACCTGCCAGGGCTGGTACTGCGTCTGATCCTGGCCCCGGCCACCACGCCCCACCGGAGAAGCGCGGTGCCGCCCAGCCGAACGGGGGGCGGCACCGCGTATGGGATTCTCAGTCCCCGCCGGGCCCGGCCCAGTCGACCCCCGCCCGGGTGTGCATCCGCCACCCCCGTTGCACCATGGCTGCATGCTTCTGACCAGGCTCGCCCACGTGTCCCAGGAAGTCGCCGCCACCTCCGCCCGGTCACGCAAAATCGCGCTGCTCGCCGAACTGTTCCGGGACGCGGGCCCGGACGACGTGCCGATCGTCATCCCCTATCTCGCCGGCCGTCTGCCGCAGGGCCGGCTCGGCATCGGCTGGAAGGTGCTGGACCAGCAGGTCCCCGGCGCCGCCGAGCCCACCCTCACCGTCCTCGACGTGGACGCCCGGCTCACCGCGATCGGCGCGGTCACCGGAGGCGGCTCCCAGGCCGAACGCAGGCGTCTCATGGGCGAGTTGCTGGCCGCCGCCACCGCGGACGAGCAGCGTTTCCTGTTCGCGCTGATCACCGGCGAGGTACGGCAGGGCGCGCTGGACGCGGTCGCCGTGGAGGGACTGGCGGCGGCCACCGAGGCCCCGGCCGCGGACGTACGACGGGCGGTGATGCTCGCCGGCGCCATCCAGCCCGTCGCGCAGGCACTGCTCGCCGACGGACCTACCGCGCTCGCCCGTTTCCGGCTCACCGTGGGCCGGCCCGTCCTGCCGATGCTCGCGCACAGCGCCTCCTCGGTGCGGGAGGCCGTCGAGAAGCTCGGTGCGTGTGCCGTCGAGGAGAAACTGGACGGCATCCGGGTCCAGGTCCACCGGGACGGCGACGACGTACGTCTCTACACCCGCACGCTCGACGACATCACCGACCGACTGCCCGAACTGACCACCGCCGCACGGACGTTGAGAGGCGAGCGGTTCATCCTGGACGGCGAGGTGATCGCCCTCGACGCGACCGGGCGCCCGCGTTCCTTCCAGGAGACCGCCGGGCGCGTCGGCTCGCGCGTGGACGTGGCAACGGCGGCCCGGGAGACACCCGTGTCGCCCGTCTTCTTCGACGCCCTGTCGGTCGACGGCCACGACCTCCTCGACCTGCCGTTCGCCGAGCGGCACACGGCTCTGGCCCGCCTGGTCCCGGAGCCGATGCGGGTACGGCGTCTGCTGGCCGGCGGCCCCGCCGATCTGCCCGCCGCCGAGCAGTTCCTCGCCGACACGCTCGAGCGCGGCCACGAGGGT
This sequence comes from Streptomyces sp. ME02-8801-2C, assembly GCF_033793965.1. Classification (NCBI taxonomy): domain Bacteria; kingdom Bacillati; phylum Actinomycetota; class Actinomycetes; order Kitasatosporales; family Streptomycetaceae; genus Streptomyces; species Streptomyces sp. ME02-8801-2C. Next base: position 860,381 of record NZ_JARAXP010000003.1, read on the forward strand.
GTCGTCGTCAAGGCCCTCGACGCCGCCTACAGCGCGGGCCGGCGCGGTGCGGCCTGGCTGAAGGTCAAGCCCGTCCACACACTCGACCTGGTGGTGCTGGCGGCCGAATGGGGGCATGGACGCCGTACCGGCAAGCTGTCGAACCTCCATCTCGCGGCCCGTAACCCCGACGGGTCGTTCGCCATGCTCGGCAAGACCTTCAAGGGCATGACCGACGCGATGCTGACCTGGCAGACCGAACGGCTCAGGGAGCTGGCCGTGTCGGACGACGGCTGGGTGGTGACCGTACGGCCCGAACTGGTCGTCGAGATCGCCTACGACGGCCTCCAGCGGTCCACCCGCTACCCGGCCGGTGTCACCCTCCGCTTCGCCCGCGTCGTCCGCTACCGGGAGGACAAGACGCCGGAGGAGGCGGACACGGTCGAGACCCTGCTCGCCGCGCACCCGGAGGCGACCCGGTGACGGAGAGGGCGCCCGCGCGGGTGCGGCGCAGCGCCGGCCTGCTGCTGTTCCGGCGGGCCGCGTCCGGTCGGGAGAGCGACGGTCTGGAGGTCCTGCTCGGGCACATGGGCGGGCCCTTCTTCGCCCGGCGCGATGCCGGGGCCTGGACGATTCCCAAGGGCGAGTACGGGGACGGGGAGGCGGCCTGGGACGCGGCGCGCCGCGAGTTCCGGGAGGAACTGGGGCTGGCGCCGCCCGACGGTGAGGCCGTACCGCTGGGCGAGGTCAGGCAGGCCGGCGGGAAGCTGGTCACGGCGTGGGCGGTCGAGGCGGACCTCGACCCGGCCACCGTGGTGCCGGGCACCTTCCGGATGGAGTGGCCCCGGGGGTCGGGCCAGGAGCGGGAGTTCCCCGAACTGGACGAGGTGCGGTGGTTCGGGCTCGAAGCGGCGCGAACGGTGATCGTGAAGGCGCAGGGCGGGTTTCTGGACCGGCTGACGGAGCACTCGGGGCGCTGAGACCGTGCCGGTGGCCGGCCGCGTACACGTTGCGGGGGCCGTCGGCGCGCGGGAAGGTCTAAGGACAGCTTTCGAGCAGGAGGCACGGCATGCCCATCGCGACGGTGAACCCGGCGAACGGCGAGACGCTCAAGACGTACGAGGCGATGAACGGCGAGGAGATCGAGCGCAGGCTCGCGACCGCCGAAACCGCCTTCCGTACGTACCGTACGACCGGCTTCGCCGAGCGTGCCCGGCTGTTGGGCCGGGCCGCGGCCCTGCTCGACGAGGACCGGGACGACATCGCCCGCACCATGACGACCGAGATGGGCAAGCCGGTCAAGCAGGCCCGCGCGGAGGCCGCGAAGTGCGCGAAGGCGATGCGCTGGTACGCCGACCACGCCGAGGAGCTCCTCGCCGATGAGAAGCCCGCCGAGGCCGACGTCAAGGACTCCGGCGGGTCCCGGGCCGTGGTCCGTTACCGGCCGCTGGGGCCGGTGCTCGCGGTGATGCCGTGGAACTTCCCGCTCTGGCAGGTGATCCGCTTCGCCGCGCCGGCGCTGATGGCGGGCAACGTGGGCCTGCTCAAGCATGCCTCGAACGTCCCGCAGACCGCCCTCTACCTGGAAGATCTGTTCCGGCGGGCGGGTTACCCCGAGGGCTGCTTCCAGACGCTGCTGATCGGGTCGGGCGCGGTCGAGGAGATCCTGCGCGACCCCCGGGTACGGGCGGCCACGCTCACCGGCAGCGAGCCCGCCGGGCGCGCGGTGGCGTCAGTCGCCGGGGACGAGATCAAGCGGACGGTCCTTGAGCTGGGCGGCAGCGACCCGTACATCGTCCTGCCGTCCGCCGATGTCGAACGGGCCGCGCAGGTGGCGGTCACCGCGCGTGTGCAGAACAACGGGCAGTCGTGCATCGCCGCCAAGCGGTTCATCGTGCACACGGACGTCTTCGACGCGTTCACGGAACACTTCCGGGCGGCCATGGCGGCGCTGAAGGTCGGCGATCCGCTGGCCGAGGACACGGAGGTCGGACCGCTCGCGAGGGAGCAGGGGCGCGCGGATCTGGAGGAGCTGGTCGACGAGGCCGTGGAGAGCGGCGCGACGGTCGTGTGCGGTGGCGAACGTCCCGAGGGGTTCATGGACAACGGCTGGTATTACGCGCCGACCGTCCTCGCCGACGTGACACCCGAGATGCGCATCCACCAGGAGGAGACGTTCGGCCCGGTCGCGACGCTGTACCGCGTGGCCGACCTGGACGAGGCGTTGGCGATCGCCAACGACACGCCCTTCGGCCTCAGTTCGAACGTGTGGACCCGCGACGAGGCCGAGGTGGACCGCCTCGCACGGGATCTGGAGGCGGGCGGCGTGTTCGTCAACGGGATGACCGCGTCCCACCCGGCGTTCCCGTTCGGCGGCGTCAAGCGGTCCGGATACGGGCGTGAGCTGTCGGGACACGGAATCCGAGAGTTCTGCAACATCACCACGGTATGGCACGGAGCGTGAGCGTTCCGCGGCTACGATCGCCCTTGTGAACCGCGAAGTGACTCTGCCTCTGATCGTCGACGACCGCGGCACGTTGCAGGTTGCCGCCTCCGACGTCAGCAAACTGCTGCGCACGGTCGGCGGTCGCTGGCTGCATCTGGTGGAGGCCGGCCAGGACCTCGACGAGGACACCGTGGCTGCCCTCACCATCGAACTGGCCAAACTGGCCGACCGCATCGACGTGGCCTGCATCGCCCACAGCAGCGGGAGCGCCCCATAGGGGCGCGGGGAACTGCGCGACCAGCCACAGCGCACCCGCAGCCCGCACACGACCGCACCCGCACGGCGCTACCGAATCGGCATCCCCGCAAGCGTTCGCGCAATCACCAACCGCTGAATCTCACTCGTACCCTCAAAAATGGTGTAGATCGCCGCATCGCGGTGCATCCGCTCGACCGGGTACTCCCGGGTGTACCCGTTCCCCCCGAGTATCTGAATCGCCTGCCCGGTCACCTTCTTCGCCGTCTCGCTGGCGAACAGCTTCGACATCGACCCCTCCGCCGCCGTGAACGGCTTCCCGTTGATCGCCATCCACGACGCCCGCCACGTCAGCAGCCGCGCCGCGTCGATGGACGTACGCATGTCGGCGAGCTGGAAGGCGACGCCCTGGTTGTCGATGATCGGGCGGCCGAACTGCTCACGGGTCCGCGCGTAGTCGAGGGCGACCTCGTACGCGGCCCGGGCGGTGCCCACGGCCATCGCGGCGACGGCCGGCCGGCTCGCCTCGAACGTGGCCATCGCCGCGTTCTTCACCCTCCCCCAGCCTCCGGCCGGGGGGACCCCCATCTCGCTTCGCTCGCCGCCGGACTTGGCACGCTCGTGGGCCCGGGCGAGGCGCTCGTCGAGCTTCTGCTTGCCGCCGAGCAGGCAGGAGCCGGGAACGCGCACGTTCTCGAGGACGACCTCGGCGGTGTGCGAGGCGCGGATGCCGTGCTTCTTGAACTTCTGGCCCTGGGACAGGCCGGGCGTGTTCGGCGGGACGATGAACGAGGCGTGGCCCTTGGAGCCCAGGTCCGCGTCGACCACGGCGACGACCACGTGGACGTTGGCGATGCCACCGTTGGTCGCCCAGGTCTTCGTACCGTTGAGGACCCACTCGTCCTTGGCCTCGTCGTACACGGCACGCGTGCGCATGGAGGCGACGTCGGAGCCTGCGTCGGGCTCGGAGGAGCAGAAGGCGGCGACCTTGACATCGTTGGCGTCGCCGTACATCTGGGGGATCCAGGTGCCGACCTGCTCCTCGGTGCCGTTGGCGAGGACGCCTACGGCGGCGAGGCCGGTGCCGACGATGGACAGGGCGATGCCCGCGTCACCCCAGAAGAGTTCCTCCATGGCCATCGGGATGCCGAGTCCGGTGGGGTCGAAGTACTGCTGGGCGTAGAAGTCCAGCGAGTAGATACCGACCTTCGCGGCCTCCTGGATGACCGGCCAGGGAGTCTCCTCGCGCTCGTCCCACTCGGCGGCGGCGGGCCGGATCACATCGGCGGCGAACCCGTGGAGCCAGTCGCGGACCTCTTTCTGTTCGTCGTTGAGCTCCATGGTGAATTCGGCCATGACCCCTCCATCGCTGCACTAGCATGTTACCTACGGTAACTGGAGTCTGTTACCCGCCGGTAGGAAAAGTCAACTCCCAGACGACGGTCGGCAGCCCGTTCGATGAGCATGAGCCGATCAGTGCTAGTTTGCGCAAGCGTCACCGAAATCAGCACGGGTGGGGAGAAACCATGGACACCACGCAGCAGAACGATCAGCAGCGGTCCGCCGACCGCCGCCGGCGCGAGCTGCTGGAGGCCGCGGACCGGGTCGTGCTGCGCGACGGCCCCGGCGCCTCGATGAACGCCATCGCCGCCGAGGCCGGCATCACCAAACCGATCCTCTACCGCCACTTCGGTGACAAGGGCGGACTCTACGCCGCCCTGGCCAAGCGGCACACGGACGCCCTGCTCGACTCCCTGCGGGCCGCGCTGGACGCTCCGGCGGAGCGGCGGGAGCGGGTCGAGGCCACCCTGGACACCTACCTCGCGGCGATCGAGGCGCGGCCCCAGGTGTACCGGTTCCTGATGCACCCCGCGGACGCGGTGTCACCCGGTGATCCCGGGTTCGATGTGCGGAAGCACTCGTTGCCGTTGCTGCGGCTGATGGGTGAGGAGTTGGCCCAGGTGATCGAGGATCGGCTGGATCTTGGTCCCGGGAGTCAGCAGTTGGCTCGGGTGTGGGGGCACGGGATAGTCGGGATGATGCATGCGGCCGGGGACTGGTGGTTGGGGGAACAGCCCTGTTCCCGGGCCGAGTTGGTGCGGAGTTTGGCTGATTTGTTGTGGGGGCGGTTGGCTGCGGCCGGGGATCGCGTGGGGGGTCCGGGGTTCTGAGGGTTGTGTGTTGTCCGCGGGCCGGTGGGGGCTTGTCGCCCAGTTCCCCGCGCCCCTAGGTGAGTTCACTGGCCCTGTGCCAAGAAGCTCGGGTTGCTTGTCGCATGAGTTTCTTGTGGCGCCAGCCCGTTACTCGGTCCGCGTATGTCCTGCCTTCCAAGTGGTCGATCTCGTGTTGAAGGCAGCGGGCGAAGAAGCCCGTGCCCTCGATCCGCACCGGGTCGCCCGTCACCGTGAAGCCCTCGACCACCGCCTCGTCGTGGCGTTCCGTGCCTGCCTCCAGGCCGGGGAGGGACAGGCAGCCCTCGGGGCCCCGCAGGACCAGGCCGTCGGCCCGCACCAGGCGTGGGTTGACCACATGGCCGACGTGGCGGACGTCCTCGTCGTCGGGGCAGTCGTAGACGAAGACCCTCAGGGGGCGGCCGATCTGGCTCGATGAACGCCATCGCCGCCGAGGCCGGCATCACCAAACCGATCCTCTACCGCCACTTCGGTGACAAGGGCGGACTCTACGCCGCCCTGGCCAAGCGGCACACGGACGCCCTGCTCGACTCCCTGCGGGCCGCGCTGGACGCTCCGGCGGAGCGGCGGGAGCGGGTCGAGGCCACCCTGGACACCTACCTCGCGGCGATCGAGGCGCGGCCCCAGGTGTACCGGTTCCTGATGCACCCCGCGGACGCGGTGTCACCCGGTGATCCCGGGTTCGATGTGCGGAAGCACTCGTTGCCGTTGCTGCGGCTGATGGGTGAGGAGTTGGCCCAGGTGATCGAGGATCGGCTGGATCTTGGTCCCGGGAGTCAGCAGTTGGCTCGGGTGTGGGGGCACGGGATAGTCGGGATGATGCATGCGGCCGGGGACTGGTGGTTGGGGGAACAGCCCTGTTCCCGGGCCGAGTTGGTGCGGAGTTTGGCTGATTTGTTGTGGGGGCGGTTGGCTGCGGCCGGGGATCGCGTGGGGGGTCCGGGGTTCTGAGGGTTGTGTGTTGTCCGCGGGCCGGTGGGGGCTTGTCGCCCAGTTCCCCGCGCCCCTAGGTGAGTTCACTGGCCCTGTGCCAAGAAGCTCGGGTTGCTTGTCGCATGAGTTTCTTGTGGCGCCAGCCCGTTACTCGGTCCGCGTATGTCCTGCCTTCCAAGTGGTCGATCTCGTGTTGAAGGCAGCGGGCGAAGAAGCCCGTGCCCTCGATCCGCACCGGGTCGCCCGTCACCGTGAAGCCCTCGACCACCGCCTCGTCGTGGCGTTCCGTGCCTGCCTCCAGGCCGGGGAGGGACAGGCAGCCCTCGGGGCCCCGCAGGACCAGGCCGTCGGCCCGCACCAGGCGTGGGTTGACCACATGGCCGACGTGGCGGACGTCCTCGTCGTCGGGGCAGTCGTAGACGAAGACCCTCAGGGGGCGGCCGATCTGGTTCGCGGCGAGGCCCACGCCCTGGGCGGCGTACATCGTTGCGAACATGTCCTCTACGAGCCGCGCCAGTTCGGCGTCGAAGTGTGAGACTTCCGCGCAGGGGCTGTGCAGAACCGGGTCGCCGAGCAGTGTCAGGGGGCGGACGCGCCCTCGGGTGCCCGGGATGGAGCCTTGTCGCATGGCCGCAAGGGTACGGTCACCCATGTCGCGCGGGTGCCGTGGTGGTGCCGCGATGCGGATCCGGTAATCGGATCTCGATAGGCTGAGGTCCACACCACGTGGCCGGAGGCAGAGGCGCGGCGCGTACGCAAGGAGGATCGAGATCTGATGGCAGGCAACTCGGACCCGCTCACTCCGCGGGCCAAGCTGGCGGTGACGGCCGGCAAGGCCGTCGCGGCGGCATCGCGTGCGGCAGGGCGCGGCAGCGGGTCGGTGATCGGCGGCAAGGTAGCCCTCAAACTCGACCCCGATCTCCTCGCCCGACTCGCGCAGAACCTCGACGTGATCCTCGTCTCGGCGACCAACGGCAAGACCACGACCACGCGGCTCATCGCGGAGGCCCTGCGGGCCGCCGGGCCGGTCGTGTCGAACGCGCTCGGCGCCAACATGCCCGCGGGCATCACCTCGGCGCTCGCGGGCGGTTCGGACGCCAAGTTCGGGGTCATCGAGGTCGACGAGAAGTACCTCGCCGGTGTCGCCAGGGACACGGACCCCAAGTGCATCGCGCTCCTCAACCTCTCGCGCGACCAGCTCGACCGCGCCGCCGAGACCCGCATGCTCGCCGAGAACTGGCGTGAGGGGCTCGCCGGTTCGAAGGCCGTGATCGTCGCCAACGCCGACGACCCGCTGATCGTGTGGGCCGCCTCCTCCTCCCCCAACGTGATCTGGGTCGCCGCCGGCCAGATGTGGAAGGACGACGCCTGGTCCTGCCCGTCCTGCGGTGGCGTGATGCAGCGCCCCGGCGACGACTGGTTCTGCGGTCAGTGCGGCTTCCGCCGCCCGACGCCGAGTTGGGCCCTGTCCGGCGACCATGTGCTCGATCCGCACGGGTCCGCCTGGCCGATCCACCTCCAGCTGCCCGGGCGCGCCAACAAGTCGAACGCCGCCGCCTCCGCGGCTGTCGCGGCCGTGTTCGGCGTACCGCCGCAGGTCGGCCTGGAGCGCATGTACCAGGTGCAGGCCGTGGCCGGACGGTACGACGTCGTGCAGTTCATGCAGCGGGATCTGCGGCTGCTGCTCGCCAAGAACCCGGCCGGCTGGCTGGAGACGTTCTCCCTGATCGACCCGCCGCCGACCCCGGTCATCCTCTCGGTCAACGCGCGGGGCGCCGACGGCACCGACACCTCGTGGCTGTGGGACGTCGACTACACGCAGCTCACCGGGCACCCGATCTTCGTCATCGGCGACCGCAAACTGGACCTCGCGGTGCGCCTCGAGGTGGCCAACCAGCACTTCCAGGTCTGCGAGAACGCCGACCAGGCCGTGCAGATGGCGCCGCCCGGCCGGATCGAGGTCATCGCGAACTACACCGCCTTCCAGGATCTGCGCCGCCGCGTCGGCAACTGACCACTGCCGCCAACGACCACTGAGGACGATCACTTCATGAGCGACAACCAGCTGCGTCTGGTGTGGATCTACCCGGACCTGCTCAGCACGTACGGCGACCAGGGCAACGCGCTCGTCGTGGAACGCCGGGCCCGGCAGCGCGGCCTCGACGTGGCACGGCTCGACGTGCGCAGCGACCAGCCGATCCCCACCTCCGGCGACATCTATCTCATCGGCGGCGGCGAGGACCGGCCGCAGCGGCTCGCCGCGGAGCGGCTGCGGCGCGACGGTGGTCTGCACCGGGCCGTCGGCAACGGCGCGATCGTGTTCTCGGTGTGCGCCGGGTACCAGATCCTCGGCCACGAGTTCATCAACGACCTCGGTCAGCGCGAGCCCGGCCTCGGACTCCTCGACGTGGTCTCCGTGCGCGGCGAGGGCGAGCGGTGCGTGGGCGACGTACTCGGGGACATCGACGCGCGCCTCGGCCTGCCTCCGCTGACCGGCTTCGAGAACCACCAGGGTGTCACCCACCTCGGCCCCACCGCCCGCCCGTTCGCGAAGGTGCGGCTCGGCAACGGCAACGGCACGGGGGACGGCACGGAGGGCGCGTACAACGACACGGTCTTCGGTACGTACATGCACGGGCCCGTGCTCGCCCGCAACCCGCTGATCGCGGACCTGCTGCTGAAGCTGGCCCTCGACGTCAACGCGCTGCCGCCGACCGACGACCGCTGGTACGAGGCACTGCGCAACGAGCGGATCACCTCGGCGCAGCAGCAGCCCGCCTGACCTGCGCGCACCCCCGCTCCCGCCGCGACCTGTACACCTGCCGTGCGCGTCGGCGACACCGGCCCGTCTGACGGGGTATCCGCACAGGTGAGCGCGGGTGTCCAGCACGCGGACGGGTGCTACGGCCCAGGTCCCCGCCGCCGGTATGGTGGCGGGGATCGAGCCGGACAGCGCCGTCCGGTCCCGGCCCACGTGGAGAAGGTTTACGGGCGATGCGCATTGGTGTCCTGACGTCCGGCGGCGACTGCCCCGGCCTGAACGCCGTCATCCGGTCCGTCGTGCACCGCGCCGTAGTGGACCACGGTGACGAGGTCATCGGCTTCCGGGACGGCTGGAAGGGCCTCCTGGAGTGCGACTACCTGAAGCTCGACCTCGACGCGGTGAGCGGCATCCTCGCTCGCGGCGGCACCATCCTCGGCTCCTCCCGGGTCCGCCCCGAGCATCTGCGGGACGGTGTGGAGCGGGCCAAGGGCCATGTCGCCGAGCTCGGGCTCGACGCGATCATCCCGATCGGCGGCGAGGGCACGCTCAAGGCGGCCCGGCTGCTGTCCGACAACGGCCTGCCGATAGTGGGCGTACCGAAGACCATCGACAACGACATCGCGGTCACGGACGTCACCTTCGGCTTCGACACGGCCGTCGGGGTCGCCACCGAGGCCCTGGACCGGCTGAAGACCACCGCCGAGTCGCATCAGCGCGTCCTGATCGTCGAGGTCATGGGCCGCCACACCGGCTGGATCGCCCTGCACTCCGGCATGGCCGCGGGCGCCCACGCCATCGTCGTCCCCGAACGCCCCTTCGACATCGACGAGTTGGCCGCGCGGGTCGGCGAACGCTTCGAGGCGGGCAAGCGGTTCGCGATCGTCGTCGCCGCGGAGGGCGCGAAGCCGCGCGAGGGCTCGATGGAGTTCGACGAGGGCGGCAAGGACGTGTACGGCCATGAGCGCTTCGCCGGGATCGCCCGGCAGCTCTCCCTGGAGCTGGAGGAGCGGCTCGGGAAGGAGGCGCGGCCGGTGATTCTGGGGCATGTGCAGCGGGGTGGGACGCCCACGGCGTATGACCGGGTGCTGGCTACCCGGTTCGGGTGGCATGCGGTGGAGGCTGTGCATCGGGGGGAGTTCGGGCGGATGACGGCGCTTCGGGGTACGGACATCGTGATGGTGTCGTTGGCTGAGGCTGTGGAGACGTTGAAGACGGTTCCTGAGGCTCGGTACGCCGAAGCCGAGTGTGTGCTTTGAGGTTGTACGTCGAGTGCCGGTCCGGTGGGGGCTTGTCGCGCAGTTCCCCGCGCCCCTAAAGGCCAAAGCCCTGCCCCGCCCCCGGTTCAAGTCGTGACCGGGGGCGGTTCTACTCTTGGGGGATGGAGCACAGCGGGCACGGTATGACCATGGATCTTCCGCCCTTCACCTTGGGGCGGGGGCTCGGGTGGTCCGCCGATCCGTTCTTTCTGGTCGCCTGTCTTGTCGGGCTAGCCCTGTACGCGTGGGGGGTCGTACGACTGACCCGGCGCGGGGACTCGTGGTCCGTCGGGCGGACCGTCTCCTTCGTGCTCGGCGTGCTGACTGTCATGCTCGTCATGTGCACCAGGCTCAACGACTACGGCATGGTCATGTTCAGCGTGCACATGGTGCAGCACATGGTGATCAGCATGGTCTCCCCGATCCTCATCCTGCTCGGCGCACCCATCACTCTCGCGCTGCGGGCGCTGCCGGTCGCGGGCCGGGGCCGGAAGGGGCCGCGTGAGCTGCTGCTCGCGCTGCTGCACAGCCGGTACATGCGGATCATCACGCATGCCGCGTTCACCATCCCGCTGTTCATCGCCAGCCTCTACGCCCTGTACTTCACGCCGATCTTCGACTTCCTGATGGAGTCGAAGGCCGGGCACATCACGATGATGTGTCACTTCCTCGCCGTCGGACTGATCTTCTTCTGGCCGATCATGGGCGTCGACCCGGGCCCGAACCGGCCCGGCTATCTGATGCGGATGCTGGAACTGTTCGCGGGCATGCCGTTCCACGCGTTCTTCGGGATCGCGCTGATGATGGCGTCGACGCCGATGGTCGACTCGTACAAGAACCCGCCCGCCTCGCTCGGCATCGACGCGCTCTCCGACCAGAACGCGGCCGGCGGGATCGCCTGGGCGTTCAGCGAGATCCCGACCGTGCTCGTCCTGCTGACGCTGCTCTTTCAGTGGTACGGCTCCGAGCAGCGGCAGGCCAAGCGGCGGGACCGGGCCGCCGACCGCGACGGCGACAAGGAACTCGAGGCGTACAACGCCTATTTGGCCTCACTGAACGCACGTGGGCGCTGAATCAACTTTTATTCCCGTCACCTGAAACCCTTTTTCATTCAGTAGCATGGACGTGATGTATCCGCCGGGGGGAGCGGTATGACACTTCGTGCTTTCAGGAAACTCGGGCTTCGGCGAATGTTCGTCGCACTGTTGTGCGTTCTGGGCGTTCTGTTCGTCAGTAGTTGCGAAAGAGAGGCGCCGCCGACGGTGGTGAGGGCGGTCGCCTCGGGAGTGGCCTCTCTTGCGCCGTTCTTCGACGAGAGCAGCGGCCTCGGCCATGACGCCCAGGTCCGTTCGCGGCCCGCGCACGGCAGCAGCCTGCAGCGGGGCAGCACGCCCGGGCTGTACGGGGGCACCAGGAAGCCGACGGTCTGTGACGTCGACCGGCTGCGGCAATTCCTCACCGACCCCGGCAACAACAGGAAGGCCCAGGAATGGGCACGTGTGGTCGATATTCAGCAGAGCGGGATTCCCGCCTATCTCGACCGACTCACACCCGTTCTCCTGCGCCACGACACCCTCGTGAAGAACCACGACTACAAGAAGGGAAAAGCGGTCCCGTACGACGCGCTGCTCCAGGCCGGAATCGCGGTACTCGTCGATGAGGCGGGAGTTCCCGCCGTGAAGTGTTCATGCGGAAATCCGCTGAAGCCGTTCCAGGGCGCCACGGACCGTATTTCCGTCGAGTTCGAGGACGGCAACAAGAAGTGGCGGGACTACGACGCCGACGAGGTCGTGCTCGTACGTCCCGCTCCCGGCAAGGTCGACCGGTTCGCGCTCGTCGACGTCGACGAGCCGGAGCGGGGCATCTACCGCCGGCCCGGCACCGAGGGCGAGGCCGACCAGGTCTTCGACACACGCGAGCGGCATCAGGTGCCTCGCCTCGCCGGAACGACCTTCGGTGCCGCGAGCAGCCGCCTGACGGGTCTGGGCCTGGCGACGGCGTACGACACCGGAGGACTCCCCCCGTCCGACGCCACTGTCACCGGTTCGGACCCGGCCCCCGGCGCGGCACTCCCGTTCGGCGCGTACGTCACTCTCGGCGTGCACATCGAGTCGGGCTCCCCCGACGACGGCAGCGGCGGAGGAACCGGCGGCGGCGCGACTCCCTCCGAGTCGGCCACGAGGCCACCGTCGACGCCGGCCTTGGAATCGGAGCCACCGGCCACCGGGCCGACCTCGACGCCGCCGCCGGTGCCGGAGTCCGACACCCCGTCCCCCGAGACGACCGAACCCTCGTCGCCACCCCCACCGAGCGTCGAGCCCCCACCCCCTACGCCCGACCCCACCAGCGAGGCACCCTCCCCGGAACCGTCTCCCCCACCGCCGAGTGACACCCCAAGCCCACCACCCCCCGACCCAAGCAGCCCACCTCCGCCATCCCCCACACCTCCGCCGAGCTCGGAATCCCCGAGTGCGTAACCGCGCCTTCAAGGGGCGCGGGGAACTGCGCGACAAGCCCCCACCGGCCCGCGGACAACAACACGCCCATACCTCGGGAGGTCACTCGGATGCCCTCAGGCTCCCCCACCTCAGGAGTAGGCCGGGTAATCGCCGGCCGCTACCTCCTGCTCAACCAACTCGGCAGCGGCGCCATGGGCCACGTCTGGCTCGCCCACGATCAGCGACTCGCCTGCGAGGTCGCCCTCAAGGAGATCGCGTTCCGCGACCCCACCGAGCCCACCGCAGCACGCACCGCCCGGGTCGCCCGGGCGCGCGCCGAGGCCCGGCACGCGGCCGTTCTGCGCGGCAACCCCAACGTGGTGACCGTGCACGACGTACTCGAGCACGAGGGCCTGCCCTGGATCGTCATGGAGTACGTGGCGGGCGCCCTGGACCTGCGCGACCTGGTCGGCATGCGCGGCCCCCTCGCACCGGCCGAGTGCGCCCGGATCGGCCTCGCCGTACTGGACGCGCTGACCGCCGGACACGAGCAGGGCATCATGCACCGGGACGTGAAACCCGCGAACATCCTGCTGGCGCCGGACCGGGCCGGAACGCCGCACGCCCGGACCCTGCTCGCCGACTACGGCATCTCGGTACAGCCGGACGCGGCCGAGCCCCGCTACACGCTGACGTCCACGCTGGTCGGCACGGCGGGGTATCTGGCGCCCGAGCGGGCCACCGGCGGGCCGCCGACCGCCGCCGCCGACCTGTTCTCGCTGGGCTGCACGCTGTACTACGCCGTCGAGGGAGTCGGGCCGTTCGAACGGGACACCCCTCTCGCGGAGATCACCGCCGTGATCATGGAGGAACCCCGGAAGCCGGAGCGGGCGGGGGCGCTGGGACCGGTACTGGAGGCGATGCTCACGAAGGACCCCGCTCAGCGGATCACGGCGGCCCGGGTGGAGTCGGCCCTGCACCTGATCGTCACGCCCCAGGCCGACCCGTACGAACGCGCCAGGACGGACCCGGAGTCCTTACCGCCGTGGGGTGCGCCGGAGCTGCTGTACGGGTCCCGGCAGGCGCCACCGGTCCCGCCCATGGAACCGCACACAGAACCGGACATGAGGCTCGTGCCACCGCCCTCCCCTCGTCGCCGGGCCCTCCCCGCCGCGCTGGGCGCCCTGCTGGGGGTCGCCCTGGCCGGTGTCGGGGTCTGGTTCACGCTGGGCGACCCGCCGGGCGGCGCCGCGCAGGCCATGGGGAAGCCGTACGGCGGGCCTGTCGGTCTCGCCGAGCCGCTGGCGGAGGGCGACTGTGTGATCGCCGACTGGCCCGGCGGTACGCGCTTCAAGGGGGCGCCTCGGCTGACCGTGGACCCGACCTGCCGGGACGCCTCCCCGGACGGGCAGGTGCTGGCGGTCGTGGCCGCCGGGTCCGTCGCCGAGGCACGGGCCCAGGGGCCCGCCCAGTGTGAGGAACTGACCGGGGATCTGCGGGAGAAGCTGGCCGACGTACGCGGATACGCCGTCGTGCCGGCCGAGGACGGGTTCGGGACGGCCCAGGGGCGTACGGCCTGTCTGCTGCTCGGCGCGCACGGGCCGGTGTACGGGCCGCTCGGGCCGTTCCGTGAGCCGGGGCAGTCGTTCGGCGACACGGCCTCCATGCAGAAGCGGGACTGTCTGCGGTCGCCGTCCGGGCGGGAGGCACGGCTGGTCGCCTGTACCGAGCCGCACGACGAGCAGGTCCTCGGGTTCACGAGGCTGGACGCCCGCGTGCCCTTCGAGAAGGCGCGGGACATGTCGGACACTGCCTGCGCGAGGGACGTGCCGCCGACCGACTACGGCTTCGATCCGTCGGTCTACCGGGCCGGGTCCTGGACGAGTCGTGGAGCGTGGGACTCCGGAACGCATTTGGTCGTCTGCACTGTTTCGAGGCAGAACGGGGGCACCATGGAGGGAGAAGAGCCATGAGGAGGGTGTTGCGATGCCCGGTTCCACGAACGGTTCCACGAAGACCATGGGGGTGCTCACCGTAGGCGGGCTCGTCGTGGTGACGGCCTACACGGTGGCGCTCGGCAGCAACGGCTGGCTGTGGTTCGGCTGGGTGGTGCTGGGTCTGATCACGCTCGGGATGGTCGTCACCCGTCCCACGTGACCTCCTCCGTACACCTGAATGGCCTAGCGGCCGGGTCGGTTCGGGTCAGTTCTCGAAGAGTCGGCCCGCGGAGTGCACGCCCGGCTGGTATTTCGGCAGCCGGGCGGTGATCTTCATGCCTGCGCCGAGCGCGGTCTCGATGACAAGGCCGTGGTCGTCGCCGTAGACCTGGCGGAGTCGGTCGTCCACGTTCGAGAGACCGATGCCGCCGGACGGGCTGATCTCGCCGGCGAGGATACGGCGGAGCAGTACCGGGTCCATGCCCACGCCGTCGTCCTCGATGACGACCAGGGCCTCGGCGCCCGCGTCCTGCGCGGTGATGCTGATGTGGCTCTTGCCGGCCAGGCCCCCCTTGCCCTCCAGGCCGTGTTTGACGGCGTTCTCCACGAGGGGCTGGAGGCAGAGGAAGGGGAGCGCGACCGGGAGCACCTCGGGGGCTATCTGGAGGGTGACGGAGAGGCGGTCGCCGAAGCGGGCCCGGACTAGGGCCAAGTAGTGGTCGATGGCGTGGAGTTCGTCGGCGAGGGTGGTGAAGTCGCCGTGCCTGCGGAACGAGTAGCGGGTGAAGTCGGCGAATTCCAGGAGCAGTTCGCGGGCGCGCTTGGGGTCGGTGCGCACGAACGAGGCGATCACCGCGAGCGAGTTGAAGATGAAGTGCGGGGATATCTGGGCGCGAAGTGCCTTGATCTCGGCCTCTATCAGACGGGTGCGGGACTGGTCGAGGTCCGCCAGCTCCAGTTGGACCGAGACCCATCGCGCGACCTCTCCGGCGGCGCGGACGAGGACGGCGGACTCGCGGGGCGCGCACGCCACGAGGGCGCCGTGGACGCGGTCGTCGACGGTGAGGGGCGCCACGACGGCCCAGCGCAGGGGGCAGTCCGGGGCGTCGCAGGTGAGCCGGAAGGCTTCGCCGCGCCCGGTCTCCAGGGGTCCGGCGAGGCGTTCCATGATCTCGGCGCGGTGGTGTTCGCCGACGCCGTCCCAGACGAGGACCGACTCCTGGTCGGTGAGGCAGAGGGCGTCCGTGCCGAGCAGGGTGCGCAGGCGCCCGGCCGAGCGTCCGGCGGTCTCCTCGGTGAGGCCCGCGCGCAGCGGGGGCGCCGCGAGGGAGGCGGTGTGCAGGGTCTCGAAGGTGGCGTGCTCGACGGGGGTGCCGAGGCCGCCGAGGCGTTCGGGGCGGGCCGCGCGGCGGCCGAGCCAGAATCCGGCGGCCAGCAGCGGCAGGACGGCCACGCAGAGTCCGGCGAGGAATCCGCTCACGTTCGGGTCACCTCCGTACGGGGGCCTCCCGCGAGGCCGTGGCCCGGGTGGCCGCCGTGGCCGCCGTGCGCCCCGGACAGCTCCTCCGGCAGGTGGAAGCGGGCCAGGATGGCCGCCGTACCGGCGGGGACCCGGGCCGGGGTGGCCAGGGACACCAGGACCATGGTGAGGAAGCCGAGGGGTACCGACCACAGGGCGGGCCAGGCGAGCAGGGCGTGCAGGGCGCCCGTGCCCGGGAAGCCCGCCATGGTGGCGGCCACGGCGAGGAGCGCGGAGCCCCCGCCGACCAGCATCCCGGCGGCGGCGCCCGGCGGGGTCAGGCGGCGCCACCAGATGCCGAGGACGAGCAGCGGGCAGAAGGACGACGCGGAGACGGCGAAGGCGAGCCCGACGGCGTCGGCGACCGGGAGTCCGCCGACGATGACGCTGGCGGCGAGCGGTACGGCCATGGCGATGACCGTACCGAGGCGGAAGTGCCGTACGCCGCGCGAGGGCAGGACGTCCTGGGTGAGGACACCGGCGACGGCCATGGTGAGCCCCGACGCGGTGGACAGGAACGCGGCGAAGGCACCGCCGGCCACCAGTGCGCCCAGCAGGTCGCCGCCGAGGCCGCCGATCATGCGGTCGGGCAGCAGGAGGACGGCGGCGTCGGCGTCGGAGGTGAGGGCCAGTTCGGGGGCGTAGAGGCGGCCCAGGGCGCCGTAGACGGGCGGGAGGAGGTAGAAGGCGCCGATGAGGGCGAGTACGGCCACGGTGGTGCGGCGGGCGGCGACGCCGTGCGGGCTGGTGTAGAAGCGGACCACGACGTGTGGCAGGCCCATGGTGCCGAGGAACGTGGCGAGGATCAGGCCGTACGTGGCGTACAGCGGGCGTTCCTCGCGGCCTTCGGCGAGGGAGGTCGACATGCCTCCGTTGGTGCCGCGGTCGGCCTGCGGGACGGCGGCGCCCTTGGCGAAGGTGAGGAGGGTGCCTCGGTCGATGTGGTGGGTGCCTGCGGGGAGTTGGAGGACCTGGTTCGTGTGCGGGCGGCCGTCGACCGTGCCGGTCACGGTGACGGTGAGCGGGGCCTTCAGCTTCAGGTCGAGGCCGTCCCCGACCCGGACGACACGCTGTTCGCGGAAGGTGGCGGGTTCGTCGAAGGCGTGGCGCGGGGCGCCGTCGCCCTGCCAGGCGAGGGCGAGGAAGAGGGCCGGGACGAGCAGCGCGGTGAGCTTCAGCCAGTACTGGAAGGCCTGTACGAAGGTGATGCTGCGCATGCCTCCGGCGGCGACGGTGGCGACCACGACGACGGCGACGATGACCCCGCCGACCCAGTCGGGCGCGTCGGTCAGGACCGCCAACGTCAGTCCGGCGCCCTGGAGTTGGGGCAGCAGATAGAGCCAGCCGACGCCGACGACGAAGGCTCCGGCGAGTCGTCGTACGGCCTGCGAGGCGAGGCGGGCCTCGGCGAAGTCGGGGAGTGTGTAGGCGCCGGAGCGGCGCAGCGGGGCGGCGACGAAGAGGAGCAGCAGGAGGTAGCCGGCGGTGTAGCCGACCGGGTACCAGAGCATGTCGGGGCCCTGGACGAGGACGAGGCCCGCGATGCCGAGGAAGGAGGCGGCGGAGAGGTACTCGCCGCTGATGGCGGTGGCGTTGAGGCGGGGGCCGACGGTGCGGGAGGCCACGTAGAAGTCGGAGGTGGTGCGGGAGATGCGCAGGCCGAACGCGCCGACGAAGACCGTCGCCACGACGACGAGGGCGACGGCCGGGACGGCGTAGTTCTCGTTCATGTGGAGCGGTTCCCGTTCGTGGTCCTGTTCGCGTTCATGGCGTCAGCGGTCCCGGTCCTCGACCAGCCGGACGAAGTCCCGCTCGTTACGTTCGGCGCGCCGTACGTACCAGCGGGCGAGCAGCACCAGCGGCGCGTAGAGGCCGAATCCGAGGATCAGCCACTCCAGGTGGTGGGCGTCGGGCATCGCGGCGAAGAGCAGCGGCAGCGGGGCGACGAGCAGGGCGAGTACCGCGAACACCACGAGGGCGGCGCGGAGTTGGGAGCGCATCAGGGAGCGGACGTAGGTGTGGCCGAGGGTGGTCTGTTCGTCGATCTCGGTGCGTGGCCGGTAGTAGCCGGAGGTGCGGCGGGCGCGGCGGGGCGGTCCGGTGACGACGACGCGGCGCTCGGCGGGGTCCTGGGGCACGGGAAGGCTCCGCCTCTCAGCTCGCGGGCCGGCGCATCAGCAGGTCCCGCAGCTCCCGGGCGTGGCGTCGGCTGACCTGGAGTTCCTCGGTGCCGACCAGGACGCTCACGGTGCCCGCGTCGAGGCGGAGTTCGCCGATGTGCCGCAGGGCGACGAGATGGCGGCGGTGGATGCGGACAAACCCGCGGGCGCGCCAGCGCTCCTCGAGGGTGGAGAGCGGGATGCGTACGAGGTGGCTGCCCCGGTCGGTGTGCAGACGGGCGTAGTCGCCCTGGGCCTCGACGTGGGTGATGTCGTCGACGGCGACGAAGCGGGTCACGCCGCCGAGTTCGACGGGTATGTGGTCGGGGTCGGGCTCGTGCACCGGTATGGGCGCGGGGAGGGGCGGGGTGTTGTCGCGGAGTTCGGCGGCCCTGCGGACGGCTTCGGCGAGGCGTTCCTTGCGTACGGGTTTCAGTACGTAGTCGACGGCCTTGAGGTCGAAGGCCTGGACGGCGAAGTCCTCGTGGGCGGTGACGAACACGACGAGCGGCGGTTTGGCGAACCCGGTGAGGAGCCGGGCCAGGTCGAGGCCGTCGAGGCCGGGCAGGTGGATGTCGAGGAACACGACGTCGATGGCCTCGGGTCCGCCGGGTCCCGACTGCAGGGCGCGGTTGATGCGGCGCAGTGCCTCGGTCGCGTCGCCCGCTCCCTCGGCGCTGTCGATGCGTGGGTCCGCGTGCAGCAGATACAGCAGCTCCTCCAGGGAGGGGCGTTCGTCGTCGACGGCGAGGGCGCGCAGCATGAAGGTGGAGTGTAGGTGGAATTCGTACGTGTGCACATGTGCCGGGTGTGCGGGCCGCCGCCGGCGCTGTGTTCATCGTCGTCGGATCGCCGTCGCTGGATACAGTGCCCGGATGAACAGCAGGCCGGCGCCTTTCGACGGAGTTGACCGGAAGATCATCACCACCCTGATGGCGAACGCCCGTACGAGCTTCGCCGAGATCGGTGCGGCGGTCGGGTTGTCGGCCACCGCGGTGAAGCGGCGGGTGGACCGGCTGCGGGAGGCGGGTGTGATCACCGGGTTCACCGCGACGGTGGAGCCCTCGGCGCTCGGCTGGAGCACGGAGGCGTACGTGGAGGTGTACTGCGAGGGCGCGGCGCCGCCGAGGCGGCTGGCGGAGGTGGTGCGCAACCATCCGGAGATCACGGCGGCGATGACGGTGACGGGCGGCGCGGACGCGCTGCTGCATGTGCGGGCGACGGATGTGGAGCACTTCGAGAACGTGCTGGAGCGCATCCGTACGGAGCCGTTCATCCGGAAGACGATCAGCTACATGGTGTTGTCCCACCTCCTCCCGGAAAGCCCGGAGGCGGGGGCTACCCATCCTGCTCCGAACAACACTTCGGACGGCGCATCAGACCTGCGTTGATGGCGTCAAAGACGCAGGATTCCTGCGCGGACACGCAATCGTTGTCGCTTGTCGGGCGTCGGGCTCAGTTCCTACCGTGGTGTCATCCCACTTGGAACATCGCAGGAAGCGGAGGAACCCCTCTGTGCCCGACAGCCGTGTGCCGCGCCCCCGGCGCTTTCTCGTCTGTGAACCCAGACATTTCGCCGTGCAGTACGCGATCAACCCCTGGATGAACCCCGACACCAGGGTCGACATCGATCTGGCCCAGGAGCAGTGGCGCTCGCTGATCAGCGCCTACCGCGCCCACGGCCACACCGTGGACACCGTGGAGCCGGTCCCCGGCCTGCCCGACATGGTGTTCGCCGCGAACTCGGCGGTCGTCGTCGCCGGCCGTGTCTTCGGCTCCTCCTTCCACGCCCCCGAGCGCCGCCCCGAGTCGACCGCGTACGAGACGTGGTTCAAGTCGGCGGGCTTCGACGTGTACCGCCCCGAGTCTGTGTGCGAGGGCGAGGGGGACCTGGTCCCGGCCGGCCGCTGGATTCTCGCGGGCACGGGCTTCCGTACGACCCGTGCGGCCCATCACGAGGTGCAGGAGCACTTCGGCGTCCCGGTGATCGGCCTGAAGCTGACGGACCCGTACTTCTACCACCTGGACACGGCGCTGTTCGTCCTCGACGAGGGCCACGACGGGCACGACGGAAACATCGCGTACTACCCGGACGCGTTCTCCCCGGGCAGCCGCGAGGTGCTGGCGCGGCTCTACCCGGACGCGGTCGTCGCGACCCGTGAGGACGCGCTCACGTTCGGTCTGAACTCGGTCTCGGACGGCCACCACGTCTTCATCGACCCGGGCGCCACGGCCCTCGCCGCCGAGCTGACGCGCCACGGCTACCTCCCCGTCCCCGTCGACCTGTCGGAGTTCCGCAAGGCCGGCGGCGGCATCAAGTGCTGCACTCAGGAGATCCGCTCATGACCGCACCGACGAGCACGACCACGGGCGCAGGCGCAAGCACGGGTGCAGGCACGGGCACCGGCGCACGCACCTCCGCGGACCTGATCCGCGCCGAGGAGCCGGTCCTCGCGCACAATTACCACCCGCTGCCCGTGGTCGTGGCCCGCGCCGAGGGTGCCTGGGTCGAGGACGTCGAGGGCCGCCGCTATCTGGACATGCTGGCCGGCTACTCGGCCCTCAACTTCGGCCACCGCCACCCGGCGCTGATCGAGGCGGCCCACCGCCAGCTGGACCGCCTCACCCTCACCTCCCGCGCCTTCCACAACGACCGACTGGCCCAGTTCGCCACTTCCCTGGCCGAGCTGACGGGCCAGGACATGGTCCTGCCGATGAACACGGGCGCCGAGGCGGTCGAGAGCGCGGTCAAGGTGGCCCGCAAATGGGCGTACGACGTGAAGGGCGTGCCCGCCGACCGGGCGACGATCGTGGTGGCGGCGGACAACTTCCACGGCCGTACGACGACGATCGTCAGCTTCTCGACGGACGAGACGGCCAGGGCCGGCTTCGGCCCGTTCACGCCGGGCTTCCGGATCGTGCCCTACAACGACCTGGCGGCCCTGGAGGAGGCGATCGACGAGACGACGGCTGCCGTCCTCCTGGAGCCCATTCAGGGCGAGGCGGGCGTCCTGATCCCGGACGACGGCTATCTGACCGGCGTACGCGAACTGACGCGCCGTACGGGCTGCCTGTTCATCGCCGACGAGATCCAGTCGGGCCTGGGCCGCACCGGCCGCACACTGGCCGTCGACCACGAGGGCGTCGTCCCGGACATGGTGCTCCTCGGCAAGGCACTGGGCGGCGGCATCGTGCCGGTGTCGGCGGTGGTCGCGCGCCGGGAGGTCCTCGGGGTGCTGCGCCCGGGCGAACACGGCTCGACGTTCGGCGGCAACCCGCTGGCGGCGGCGGTCGGCCAGGCCGTGGTCGAACTGCTGGAGACGGGCGAATTCCAGCGTCGGGCGGCCGAGTCCGGGGTCGTGCTGCGCGACGGCCTTACCGGGCTGGTCGGCAGGGGCGTCGTCGGATTCCGGTCACGAGGGCTGTGGGCGGGGGTCGACATCGACCCGGCCATCGGCACCGGACGGGAGATCAGTGAGCGGCTGATGCGGGAAGGGATCCTGGTCAAGGACACCCACGGATCGACGATCCGGCTGGCGCCGCCGCTGACGATCGGCGCGGAGGAACTGAGGACGGCCCTCGGAGTTCTGGAGAAGGTGCTGGCCCAGGGAACCTGATACCGGCCAAGTGACGACAGAGCGTGACCCCTGAAGGGTGACGTCCGACGACGGCCGCGCCTACACTGATCGCCTCCAGGGGAACAGAGGAGCGCCGGAGTGTTCTATTACGTGCTCAAGTACGTGTTGCTCGGTCCGCTGCTGAGACTTGTCTTCCGGCCGCGGATCGAGGGGCTCGAACACGTACCGTCGTCGGGCGCCGCCATCGTCGCCGGAAACCATCTGTCGTTCTCGGACCACTTCCTGATGCCCGCGATCCTCAAGCGGCGCATCACCTTCCTGGCGAAGGCCGAGTACTTCACGGGCCCGGGGCTCAAGGGGCGGCTGACCGCGTTCTTCTTCCGCAGCGCCGGCCAGATCCCGGTGGACCGGTCCGGCAAGGAGGCGGGGCAGGCGGCCATCCGGGAAGGGCTCGGGGTGCTGAGCAAGGACGAGCTGCTCGGTATCTATCCGGAGGGCACCCGGTCGCACGACGGGCGGCTCTACAAGGGCAAGGTCGGGGTCGCCGTCATGGCGCTCAAGGCCAAGGTGCCCGTCATTCCGTGCGCGATGATCGGCACCTTCGAGGCGCAGCCGCCCGGCAAGGTCATCCCGAACATCCATCCGGTGGGGATCCGCTTCGGCAAGCCTCTCGACTTCTCCCGGTACGAGGGGATGGAGGGCGAGAAGGCGATTCTGCGGGCCATCACCGACGAGATCATGTACGCCATCCTCGCCCTCTCCGAGCAGGAGTACGTCGACCAGTACGCGGCCGTCGTCAAGCAGGAAGAGGCCGCGCAGAAGGCCGCCGAGAAGGGGCAGCGAGGGCGCAAGTTCCCGCGTATGCCGCTCAGTTGAGACCTCCGGTGCCGTCCGGCGCTGTCCCACCTCAGCCGCGTCTGCTGACAGCTAATCTTCGCCGGGCCCGGCGATCACAGCGGTTACGGTCGCCCCATGAGACGAGCTGTGGTGATCGGAGCGACCGGGCAGATCGGACGGGTGGCCGTGCGGGCACTCGCCCGCGACGGATGGGAGGTGACCGCCGTCTCGCGGGGCGGCGGGCGAGACGACAGCTGGCCGGACGAGGTGCGGGTCGCGACCGCCGACCGGGCCGACGACGCGGCGCTCGCGTCGGTGGTGGGCGACGGGTGCGACGTCCTCGTGGACATGGTGGCGTTCGGGCCGGAGCACGCACGGCAGTTGACCGGCCTCGCCGGGCGGGTCGGATCGGCCGTGGTGATCTCCAGTGTGTCCGTGTACGAGGACGACAAGGGACGCAACTTCGACACACAGGCGGAGCCCGACGGCTTCCCCGAGTACCCGGTACCCGTCCCCGAGGAGCAGCGCACGGTCCCGCCGGGTGAGGGCTCGTACAGCACCCGGAAGGCTGGCCTCGAACACGAACTCCTCGCCGTCGCCGACCAGTTGCCGACCACGCTGCTGCGGGCGGGCGCCATCCACGGGCCGTACTGCCGGACCCCGCGCGAGCTGTACTTCGTCAAGCGCAACCTGGACGGGCGGCGCCGGCGCGTCCTTCCCTACGGCGGCGAGAGCCGTTTCCATCCGGCGAGCGTCCACAACATCGCCGAGCTGATCCGGCTGGCCGCCGTCCGGCCGGGCGCCCGGGCCCTGAACGCCGTCGATCCGGAGGCGCCGACGGTGGCGGAGATCGCCGGGGCCATCGACGCCGTGATGGGCGTCGAGGTGGAGAACGTGCTGGTGGACGGTCCGCCGCCGGCTCCCACGGTGGGCGACACCCCGTGGTCGGTCCCGGTGCCCGTGGTGTTCGACATGTCCGCCGCCGAACGGGAGTTGGGCTACCGGCCCGTCGTCTCGTACGCCCAGACCCTGCCGGAGACCGTCGCCTGGATCGAGGGGCGCCTGGCGGGGCGGGACTGGCGGGAGGCGTATCCCAAGATGTACGAGACGTACGGCGACCTCTTCGACTACGCGGCGGAGGACGCCTGGTCGGCGTGACGGGTGTGGGGCGGCCCGGAAGGATCTCCGGGCCGCCCCACACCTCGTACGACTGACTGACAGGGACTACTGCTGCCGCCGGCTGCCGACCGCTACGGCTTCGGGGTGGCGTGCGGGGCGCAGGTCACGTCCGCCGCGTCCACCTTGCCGGTGAGCAGGTAGGTGTCCACCCGCTCGTTGATGCACGGGTTGACGAGCCCGGTCACGCCGTGGGAGCCCGCGTCCTTCTCGGTGATCAGCCGGGAGTTCTTGAAGCGCTTGTGCAGTTCGACGCCACCTTCGTACGGGGTGGCCGCGTCACGCTGGGACTGCACGATCAGCACGGGCGGCAGGCCCTTGCCGGACTTCACGTTCACCGGGGTCTGCTGCTTGACCGGCCAGGTCGCGCACGGCAGGTTCATCCAGGCGTTGGCCCAGGTCAGGAACGGGTAGTTCTTGTGCAGCCGGGTGTTGTCGCGGTCCCACTTCTTCCAGCTCGTGGGCCACTTGGCGTCGGTGCACTCGACGGCCGTGTAGACGGCGTTCCCGTTCTCGGAGGACGCGTTGCCCGCGGTGTCCGTGAGGTCGGGGGCCGCCGCGTCGACGAGCGCCTGGGTGTCGCCCGCGAAGTACTTGCTGAACACGGTGGCGACCGGAATCCACGACGAGTCGTAGTAGGGGGCGCCCTGGAAGAAGCCGATCAGCTCGGCCGGTCCGACGAGCCCGCCGATCGGGTTCTTCTTCGCGGTGGCCCTCAACTCCAGCCACTTCGCCTGCACTTGGGCCCGTGTGGTGCCGAGGTGGAAGACGGCGTCGTTCTTCGCGACCCAGTCCTGCCAGTCGTTCCAGCGCATCTCGAAGGCGACGTCCTGATCGAGGTTGGCCTCGTACCAGATCTTCTCGCGCGACGGGTTGACCACACTGTCCGCGATCATGCGGCGGACGTGCCCCGGGTAGAGCGTCCCGTAGACGGCCGCGATGTACGTCCCGTACGACACACCGAGGAAGTTGAGCTTCTTTTCCCCCAGCGCGGCACGGATCACGTCCAGGTCGCGCACGGTGTTCGGGGTGGTCATGTACGGCAGCATCTCGCCGCTGCGCTCGTAGCAGCCCTCGGCGTACTCGCGGGCCGACTTGCGCTGGGCGCGCTTGTCCGCCTCCGAGTCCGGCACCGGGTCGGGCTTGGGCGCCTTCACGAACTCCTGCGGGTCGACACAGGAGATGGGCGCCGAGTGGCCGACTCCCCGCGGGTCGAAGCCCACGAAGTCGTAGGCCTTCGACACGTTCGTCCACAGCGGGTTCTTCGTGGTGACCCGGCGCGGGAAGCGCAGCCCGGAGCCGCCGGGACCGCCCGGGTTGTAGACGAGCGCGCCCTGCCGCTCCTCCTTGGTCCCCGTGTTGCCGATGCGGTCGACGGCGAGCTTGATCTGCTTGCCGTACGGCCTCGCGTAGTCGAGCGGCACCGTGACCCAGCCGCACTGGATCGGCTTCTCCAGGCCCCAGTCGGCCGCGCAGTCCTGCCAGTCGATTCCGGCCTTCGCGGCTCGTGCGGCGGCGATCGTCGCGCCGCGCGTCTCCCGGTCCTGGCCGTGGCGGGCGTCCGCGCTGGCCGAGGGCGCCGCGACGGCGCCGGCTATCAGGGTCGCCGTGACCAGTGCTCCGGCAGAACCGAGCCCCGCGGCTCTCTTCGTCGCCTGCGTGCCTCTCAAGTGGGGCCTCCCCGTACGTGGTTGTTGTCGGTCGGTGACGGGGACCGATCCTCGCCGCTGTGCGGGACCTGTGAACAGGGGGTGGACGTCGTTCTTTACCATTCCGATAAACGGTGAAGTCGGTTTCGCTCAGCGGACATTCGGTGCGGTGTGTGGATTTGCCGTGATCGACCGGGGCGAGGCACAGGCCCCGGTCGATCAGCTACCGCCGGACGGCTCCAGGGCCGCGAGACCCTCGTCCAGCACCCGGCGCAGCCGCAGCGCGTCCGGCGCGAGCGCGGTCACCAGCGCTGCGGGTCCGGCGAGCGGTACGAGCGTGGCGCTCCCGCCCAGCATCCGAGCCTCGACCGGGGTGTTAGCGAACTCCGGCCGCACGACGACGAGTTGACCGATCGCGCGATGCCCCGCCAGTACGGCCGGACCGTCCCAGCCGCCCGGCGCTCCGGGTCCGCAGGCCAGTTCCTGGTCGAGGACGACCCGCCCCCCGACCCGCACCGTGAGACGGCTGCCGAGCCGTCCGGGTTCCTCACCGGAGCGCCCGAGCACCTGCTCCTCCCGGAACACGAACCGGGCCCCGGACGCGAGATCGACCCGCGTGCCGACATACAGCTCGCTGCCCTGGGCGCAGATCAACTGCTCGGGCAGCCACCGGAGTTCGCCGCCGTCGGCGACCTTGATCCGTACGTCGTAACGGGCCTCGCCCTTCGCCTGGCCCGGCAGTGCGATGGTGGCCGCGGCCGACGCGAGGTGCAGTCGGGCGCCCTCCCCCACCTCCGCCTCGACGGCGAGGTGGTCGCCGCCGAGCGGCCCGCTCATGGCTCCGACCAGCATGACGCGGGCCTCGTCGCCGTGCGCGCGGACACGGCGCAGCGCCA
The DNA here is from genome assembly GCF_033793965.1 of Streptomyces sp. ME02-8801-2C. Lineage (NCBI taxonomy): Bacteria > Bacillati > Actinomycetota > Actinomycetes > Kitasatosporales > Streptomycetaceae > Streptomyces > Streptomyces sp. ME02-8801-2C. The sequence goes on from NZ_JARAXP010000003.1 coordinate 886,395, forward strand.
GCGGTCCGTCGCCGTCGAGCACCGGCAGGGCGGTGCCGCCCCGGCCGTCCGCGCGGGCGACGATCCGCGCGGTGGCCCGTACGCCGACCGTCATGCCGTCCACGCCGTGAGCTGCGCCCGCACCCAGAGGGCGACCTCCGTGACGCCGGCCTCACTGCGCAGCGACTGGAACACGACGGGCATGTCCCGGCGCGCCGCCTTCGCGTCGGCGGCCATCCGGCCGAGGTCGGAGCCGACGTACGGTGCGAGGTCGGTCTTGTTGACGACGAGCAGGTCGGCGGTGGTGACGCCGGGGCCGCCCTTGCGCGGGATGTCGTCCCCGCCGGCGACGTCGATGACGAAGATCTGCGCGTCCACGAGTCCCTTGGAGAAGGTGGCGGTGAGGTTGTCGCCGCCGGACTCGACGAGGACGATGTCGAGGGGCCCGACCTCGTCCTCGAGGTCCTCGACGGCTTCGAGGTTGGCGGAGATGTCGTCGCGGATCGCGGTGTGCGGGCAGGCGCCGGTCTCCACGGCGGTGATCCGCTCGGGCGGCAGCACGGCCTCGCGCAGCAGGAAGTCGGCGTCCTCGCGGGTGTAGATGTCGTTGGTGACGACCGCGAGGGAGAGGGTTTCGCGCAGGGCGCGGCAGAGGGCGGCGACGGTGGCGGTCTTTCCGGAGCCTACGGGGCCGCCGAGGCCGATGCGGAGCGCTCGGCGGGTGCCGTCGGGGCGGCGCGCGTCCGCGCTGACGGCTGCGCCGGCGTGGGGGTGGGAGTGGTCGAGGTGCATGGAATACGGCTCCGGTTTCTCGTTCTGGTTTCGGTCACTGGTTTTTTCTTCGCCCCCGCCGCCCCTACCCGTCCCATCCCTGGGGGCTGCGCCCCCAGACCCCCGCTTTCGCGCTGAACGCTCTCGTCCTCAAACGCCGGACGGGCTGAAAGATCAAGCCCCGGCCGGCACCGTCCAGCCCCTCCGGCGTTTGAGGAGCGGGGTCTGGGGCGGAGCCCCAGGGATGGGACGGGTAGGGGCGGCGGGGGCGGAGAAAGCCCTACGACGCGAACAACCGCACCGTCCACCCCGCATGCCCCTCCGCCCCCACCTCCAACATCGGCGCCGCCCCCGCAGGCAACGCGTCCACCTCCCCCAACGCCGCCACCTCCACCGCGCGATCCACCACCCGGTCCAACTCCGGCGCCAACCGAGCCAACACCCCCGTCGCATCGAACGGATCAAGGCTCAGCAACCGCACCACCGCCGTCGCGGGCCCACTGACACACTCGTACACCGAGCAGTACGCCGCGTCCTCCGCCCCCAGCCCCGCCGCCCGCGCCGCGAGCCCCAGCACCACCGGCTGATGCGCGCCCTTGGGGAACTCCCGGGCCAGCGCGTCGAGTTCGACCGACGGCCAGGTGGCCCGCGCCGCCCGCATCAATTGCCGCCCCAGCCTGCGCGCGGCGACGCGCAACGCGGGGGACGGTGTCCGCGCGTCCGCGGCAGCGTCGAGGGCCACCGGATCGGTCCCGCCGGCGGCGGCAGCGGCCAGCGCGGCCGACACCAGCCCCGTCGTGTGCAACCGCCCCCGGCAGAACTCCTCCAGGCTCGCGGCCCCGGTGATACGACCCGCCTTGACGGCGGCCTCGGCCCCGCCGGAGTGCGCGTGCCCTCCGGCGGGGAAGCGGCCGTCGGCCAGGACGAGCAGTGCTGCCCTGCTCATCACACCCCGCCCATCAGAAGAGGAAGTACCGCTGGGCCATGGGCAGTTCGGCGGCCGGCGTGGCCTCGACCAGTTCCCCGTCGATGTGCACGGCGAAGCTGTCGGGGTTGATCCGTACGTCCGGACGCGCGTCGTTCTCCCGCATGTCGGCCTTGGTCACCGCGCGGGTGGACTCGATCGCGACGAACCGCTTGCCGAGCTGGAGCCGTTCCGGCAGGCCGTCCTCGATCGCCAACTGCGCCACGAAGTTGAAGGAGTTGGAAGCCGGCGCGCGGCCGATCGCGCCGAACATCGGGCGGGGCAGGATCGGCTGCGGGGTCGGGATCGAGGCGTTCGCGTCGCCCATCTGCGCGTACGCGATCTGGCCGCCCTTGATGACGAGCTGCGGCTTCACCCCGAAGAACGCGGGCTCCCAGACGACCAGGTCGGCGAGCTTGCCCGTCTCCACGGAGCCGATCTCCCGCGCGAGGCCCTGCGCGAGGGCCGGGTTGATCGTGTACTTGGCGACATATCGACGTACACGATGGTTGTCGGCGCTGCCGTCGCCCGGGAGAGCGCCCCGGCGCCGCTTCATCACATGGGCGGTCTGCCAGGTCCGCATGATGACCTCGCCGACCCGGCCCATGGCCTGGGCGTCGGAGGAGATGATGGAGATCGCGCCCAGGTCGTGCAGGATGTCCTCCGCCCCGATCGTCGAGGGCCGGATGCGTGACTCGGCGAACGCCAGGTCCTCCGGCACCGCCGCGTTCAGGTGGTGGCAGACCATCAGCATGTCGAGGTGTTCCTCGGCGGTGTTGACGGTGTACGGCCGCGTCGGATTGGTCGAGCTGGGCAGGACGTGCGGCTCGGAGACCACGGACATGATGTCCGGCGCGTGCCCGCCGCCCGCACCCTCGGTGTGGTAGGCGTGGATGCCCCGGCCCGCGATGGCCGCGAGCGTGTCGGCCACGAATCCGGCCTCGTTGAGGGTGTCCGTGTGGATGGCGACCTGGATGCCGGTGCGGTCGGCGACGGTGAGGGCCGCGTCGATGGCGGCCGGGGTCGAGCCCCAGTCCTCGTGGATCTTCAGGCCGAGGGCGCCGCCGCGGATCTGGGAGAGCATCGCGTCGTGCGAGACGGTGTTGCCCTTGCCGAGCAGGCCGAAGTTGAGGGGGTACTGCTCCATCGCCTCCAGCATCCGGGCGAGATGCCAGGGACCCGGGGTCACCGTCGTCGCCTTCGACCCCTCGGCGGGACCCGTGCCGCCGCCGACGAGGGTCGTGATGCCCGAGGCGAGCGCCTCGTCGGCGATCTGCGGGCAGATCAGATGGACGTGCGCGTCGATGGCGCCCGCCGTCACGATCCGCCCGTTGCCCGCGATGATCTCGGTCTCGGGGCCGATGACCAGGTCGGGGTGGATCCCGTCCATCGTGTCGGGGTTGCCCGCTTTGCCGATGCCGGTGATCCGGCCGTCGCGGATACCGATGTCGGCCTTGACGATCCCCCAGTGGTCGACGATCACGGCGCCCGTGATGACCGTGTCCGGAGTGCCGTCTGCGCGCGTAGCGCGAGCCTGGCCCATGGATTCGCGGATGACCTTGCCACCGCCGAACACCGCCTCGTCACCGGCGAGACCGGGGCCGCCGCTGCGGTCCTCCTCGATCTCGATCAGCAGGTCGGTGTCGGCGAGCCGGATACGGTCGCCGGTGGTCGGGCCGAACAGGTCGGCGTACGCGGCACGCGAGATCTCAGGCATCGAGGGCACCTCCGGTCTCCCCGCGCAGTCCGGGCACGATGCGCGCGCCGGTGAGCGGAACGAGTTCTACGTCGACGGGGATCCCGGGTTCGAAGCGTACGGCGGTGCCGGCGGCGATGTTGAGCCGCTTGCCGCGCGCTGCCGCGCGGTCGAACTCCAGGCCGGGGTTGGCCTCGGCGAAGTGGTAGTGGGAGCCGACCTGGACGGGCCGGTCGGCGGCGTTCAGCACGGTCATCGACGTGACCTCGCGGCCCTCGTTGTACACAACGGGGCCGTCGGCGAACAGGATCTCTCCGGGAATCACGACAGCCCCTCAGACGATCGGGTCGTGGACGGTGACGAGCTTGGTGCCGTCCGGGAAGGTCGCCTCGACCTGTACGTCGTGGATCATCTCGGGGATGCCCTCCATGACGTCTTCCCTGGTCAGCAGCGTGCGACCGGAGGACATCAGCTCGGCGACCGTACGGCCGTCACGGGCACCCTCGAGGATGTGCGAGGTGATCAGCGCGACCGCCTCGGGATGGTTCAGCCTGAGCCCACGGGCCCGGCGCTTCTCGGCCACGTCCGCCGCCACATGGATCAGCAGCCTCTCCTGCTCGTGCGGGGTCAGTTGCACGGCTTCCCACCTCACATTCTCGCTCCGGACCGTGCGGGGTCCGGTGGCCCGGTGCCACCAAAACCGCTGGTGGCGAGATGGGCACGCTAGTTGGCCGGAGTTTCAAGGACGTTAACCGGCCTGTGATCCACTCTCGTCGCTCCGAACGGGCGCGCCCATGCTCATCAGACCGCGCAAACCGTCCTGAAGCACTTCCACCGGCGCGACGCCGAAGAGGGCCATCTGCGCGACGAAGCCCTGAGCCGCGGCGATCATGGTCCGCGCGACGCTCTCGGCGGATACGTCGGCACGCATCATCCCGGCTTCCTGATAGCGCTCGACGAGCAGCACCCACGGCTCGCGGATCTTCGCGTAGCCCGAGTTGAGCACCTTCGACAGCTCGGGATCGCGCAGCGTCTCACCCCACACCTGGACGATCAGCCGGGGGTAGATGGCCGCCCCTTCGTGCGTCAGCCCCGGGCGCAGGCCCATCATCCTGCCCATCACCTCGCCCACGATCACGTCCGGCGGTGGTGGCGGGTTCTGCTCGCCCGCCGTCTCGAAGGCGTTACCGACCTCCTGGAGCACCTCGGTGACGATGGCGGCGATCAGCTCCTCCTTGCCGCTGAAGTAGCGGTAGACGGCCCCGGCGGAGAGATCGACCTCCTTGAGCACGTCCTGCATCGAGGTGGCGTGGAAGCCGTTGCGGGCGAAGCAGAGGGCCGCCCCGTCGAGGATCTGACGGCGTCGGGCGTCGAGGTGTTCCTGGGATACGCGGGCCATGCCGCACAAACTAAAACGAACATTCCTTCTTGACAAGACCGGCCGATCGCAGGACGGTGGTGACGCACCAAAAACGAACGATCCTTCTTTTTACTCCGTCGATTCGAGGGACCCCATGCCCACCACGTCCGCGGCGTCGCCCCAGGCGCACCGCCGCCACATGATCGCCGTAGTCGTCCTGGCCCCCGTCCTGGTCGCGCTGGCCCTCTGGGCCTTCGCTTGGCCCGCCTCCCGCACCGCGCCTCGCGACCTGCCCCTCGGCGTGGCGGGCCCGGCCACCGCGGTCACCCAGGTGGAGCGGCAGCTGTCCGCCCACGAGGGCGCCTTCGAGATCCACCGGTACGCCGACGAGGCCGCCGCCCGGGAAGCCATCGAGAACCGGACCGTATACGGCGCCGTCGTCGTCACCGCGCAGGGCCCGGAGCTGCTCACCGCGTCGGCCGCGAGCCCGGTCGTCGCGCAGCTCCTCCAGCAGGCGGTGGCCCAACAGGCGGCGGCGTCGGGTGGATCCGGCGCCCAGGTCAGGACCGTGGACGTCGTTCCGGCCGCCGCGAACGACCCGCGGGGCGGCGCGTTCAGCGCGAGCGTGCTGCCGCTGGCGCTGGCCGGCGTGGCCGCCGGCGCGGTGGTCACCCTGCTCGGGGTACGCGGGCTGCGCGCGACCGGCACCCTGGTCGCCGCCGCCGCGCTGGTCGGGGTCGTCGCCGCCGCGGTCGCGCACAGCTGGCTCGGCGTGCTCACCGGTGACTGGTGGGCCGAGGCCGCCTCGCTGGCCCTGACGACCCTCGCCGCGAGCTCCGTGATCGCCGGACTGGCCGCACTGTTCGGCACCGCGGGCATCGCCCTCGGCGGCCTGACCGTCATCCTGCTCGGCAACCCGTTCTCCGGGGCCTCCAGCGCCCCGCAGCTGCTGCCCGAGCCGGTCGGCACGATCGGCCAGTGGCTGCCGCCGGGCGCGGGCGCCTCCCTGCTCCGCTCGGTGTCGTTCTTCGACGGCGCGGCGGCCCTGGGCCCCGCCCTGACCCTGACCTGGTGGGCAACGCTGGGCCTGGGCGCGGTCCTACTGGGCAGCGCGCTCAAGCGCCGCACGGAGGACGGGACCACCGAGCCGGCACCCGCCGCCGAACGGGAACCGGCCCTGTCGAACTGACCGAACCGATCTCACCCGCCCCGGGTGCCCCAGCCACACGGCCAGGGCACCCGGTTCTCGCTGATACTCCGCCGCGATACCGAACCACTACAGCTCGACCGACGCGGCGGCGACCTCCAAGACGCTGCCGGGCAGCACCGGGACCTGGGCGTACGGAGTACCGGAACAGCGGGCGGATCGGCTACCGCCGCCGAACGGGACCGGCCCTCGCGAAACGCACCGAACAGACCGGATTCCGCTACCGCAGACAGGCCAGCCGCACCTTGTCGCGCTCCGCGCCGCCGCCCGTCGGCAACACCCGCTGCTCAGCGCGTTCCGGACCGCTGGTGCTCCGCCGCGATACCAAACCGCTGCCGCCGACCGGCGCGGCGCGGCGACCTCCCGGACGCCCTGTGGGCGCCACCGGGACCTGGGCGGTGTCCCGCTCGATGGCGGTGCGCAAGAGGCGTCCGGAGGACGCGAACCGCAGGCGGGTGGCCTACCTTCGTCGAACAGGGTCCGACCCTCGCGAACCGACCGAACCACCCGGAACCGCCGCCGCTCTACCGCGTGCTCAAGAGGCATACGGAGGACGGGAACCACGGCCGGGGTTTGGCTACCGCCGCCGAACGGAAACCGGCCCTCGTGAAACCGACCGAACCGCCCTCCACCCGCTACGGCGGACAGGGCGCCCAGCGCCCTTTCGCGTTCCGCGCCGCCGTCCGTCGGCGGCACCCTCGCTCAGCGTGCTCCGGGTCGCTGGTGTTCCGCCGCGATGCCGAACCGCTGCCGTTCGACCGGTGCGGTGGCGACCTCCCGGACGCTGGAGACCGCGCTGATGACCTGCTCCTCCGCCGCGTCGAGTTCGTCGAGGCGTTCCAGGTCGGCCGCGGAGACGAGGGCGACCAGGGGCTTGCCGTGCCGCGTCACGACGACGCGCTCACCGCCGTACACCACCTTGTTGATCAGGTCGGCGAGCTCAGCCCTGGCTTGCGTCACCGGAATCTCGTAGGCCATGTGTTCCAGCTTAGACCCGCCTCCCCGAGCCCCCGCAGAGCGGACGAACCCCGTGGGGCCCGCCGCTCCGCGGGGTTTCGCCGTCAGCGAGCAGGTCTCGCGGCCCCTCGCGCGGCACTCTGTACGTCCTGTACATTTTTTACGGAAGCCATTGAGGAGGCGCACGCCATGAACGACATCGACGTCCCGTCGGCCCGCCATGTACTGCCCGAGTTCACCGAACGCACCAGCTCCGGGTCCCGGACGCTGGATCCGTACTCGAAGCTCCTCGAGGAGCGGATCGTCTTTCTCGGGACCCCGGTCGACGACATCTCGGCGAACGACGTGATGGCACAGCTCATGCATCTCGAATATCTGGCGCCCGAACGGGACATCTCGCTGTACATCAACTCCCCCGGCGGCTCGTTCAGCGCGATGACGGCGATCTACGACACGATGCAGTTCGTCACCTGCGAGGTGGAGACGATCTGTCTGGGCCAGGCGGCCTCCGCGGCGGCCGTACTGCTGGCCGCAGGAACGCCGGGCAAGCGCAGCGCGCTGCCGGGGGCCCGGGTGATGATCCACCAGCCCTCGCTGTCCGAGCCGATCCAGGGTCAGGTGAGCGATCTCGCCATCCAGGCCCAGGAGTTGGCCCGGGTCCGTAACCTGCTGGAAGAACTGCTCGTACGGCACACCGGCCGGAGCCCGGAGCAGGTCGCCGCAGACATCGAGCGGGACAAGATCCTGGATGCCCAGGGCGCGCTGGAATACGGGCTGGTGGACCGGATCGTGCCCAGCCGCAGGTCCTCGGACCCCGCCCCCGGCACGAGGTGAGCCCACCGATGCTTCCGCCCGAACTGCCTCCGCTGCCCGCTCTGACGCGCGCGGAGGGCGAGTTGATCGACCGTTACCTCGAAGTGGCCGATCTGCTCGGCCGTATCAACCCGGCGTATCACGGGGACACGTACCGCGGACTGCGGGCCGCGCAGGCACTGGTCGCCAAGGCGGTCGCCCTGCGGGACGCGCTGGAGTTGATGCATCAGCGGGGCGAGGCGGAGGTCCACGCGGATACGCTGGCGCGTGCGCTGCGCGTCCTGGACGGGGAGCGCCGCACGGCGCGTGTCATCGTTCCGCGTGAGCCCGCCAGTTGACGCATCCGGTCTGCCGGTCCGTACCGGGCGCGCCCAGGTGCCCCGGTGACGCGCTTGTCCAAAACGGGCCGGGAGACGGCCGAAAGCCATCCCCCGTTCGGAGTAGACGAAGGTCCGCCGATTAGACCGGCCGAGTTGCTCGACACGCGCGGTCGACATGCGGAATCGAGGCGTTTCGGCCCTGGTCCGAGGGTGCGCGACCCCATCGAAAGTCGTGCCAGGGTACGGGTGTCCACCCGAACGGGTCAGCGGTGAGTAACGCCACAAAGCCCCGATTCCATTGGGATTTTCCCACTTCCATGAGCCAAGATCCCTTCCTGACGACAAGCCCCCGCCACAAGCGGCGGGGCGATCCGGGCGGACGCCGAGTCCTGCCGCCGCCCGGATGACCGGTCGACAGATGTGCATCGGCAGGAGTGGAGGACCCAAGCACGACGGGTCGCCGGAACGGTCACGCCATGACCGGGCCGAGCAGCCCTTGGGGTGAAGCCGCGTCAGCGGCCGGGCAACTTCGCCAGCCCGAATCCGACAGGTCATCCTTCACAGGCGGCTGACGAAGGGTTGCGCATGTCTGCGCTCAATCGTGTCCCGTCGATGATGACCCGGGCCGGTACGGTCTCGGCTCTCACCCTCGCCGCTGTGGGCGGCGGTCTGGTGCTCCCAGGCGTCAACACGGACGCCGCGGCGGTCACACCACAGACGAAGGCACTTCAGATCGCGGCCTCCAAGAAGGGCTCCCCGTACAAGTACGGGGCCGCGGGACCGAAGAAGTTCGACTGCTCCGGTCTCACGCAGTATTCGTTCAAGAAGGCGGGCAAGTCCCTGCCGCGTACGGCGGCCGCCCAGTACAACAGGACCAAGCACATCTCCGCCAAGAGCCGCAAAAGCGGGGACCTGGTCTTCTTCCACTCGGGCAAGAACGTGTACCACGTGGGCATCTACGCCGGGAAGGGAAAGATCTGGCACTCCCCGAAGACCGGGGATGTCGTGAAGCTCCAGAAGATCTGGACGAAGAGCGTCTGGTACGGCCGGGTCAGCTGACCTGCGCGGGGCGGGAGCGGCGGCCTGGCCTGGACCCGCCGCTCCCGTCCCGTTGCCGTTTCATCAGGCCGGGCTGCGCAGCGGACGCAGTACGTGTGCAGTGCCGCCGAACCGTTACGGCTCCTGCTGGCCCGACGCCGTTACCGGGGGCCGGACGGGGGCCGTCCACGGGAGTTCGATCGATACCGTCTTTCCGCCCTCCCGGGTGGGCCGCACGCACAGTCTGCCGCCCGCCTCCGCGGTCAGCCAGCGGATGATGACCATCCCGCGGCCGTTGTCCTGCTGGACCGCTGCGGGCAGCCGCTTGGGGAAGCGCGGGTGACTGTCCGTGACGCCGATGCGCAGGTTCTCGTCACGGTCGAGGGCGATGTCCACCGTGAAGGCGGGTGACAACCCGAAGGTGTGCTGTACGGCGTTGGTGGCGAGTTCCGAGACGATCAGACGGATGGTGTCGGCGGCTTCGGTGTCACCCCGCAGGCCCCATTCCGCCAGCACATCGGCCACATACGCGCGGGCGGCGGAGACCGAGGCGGGATCGCTCGGCAGAGTGACGGATGCTTCCAGATGGTCTGCCATGGCGAGGTCGTCCCTTTCCCACGGAACCGGAGCCCGACACGGAGCGGCTGGTTCGAGTACGGTCCCGGACTGGTGCTTCGCGCCAGACTGCCATTCCCGCGCCGGTCACGGGGTGCGATCCACCAAGATGTGCATATATCTGTCGCTCGAAGCGGTGAACTCTGCGACCCCAGAGCGTATTTGCGCGGCTCATAAGGAGTAAGGAGTGGCCCATGCAGTACGGTCCCGCGGTGCGCCGCCGAAAGCTGGGTGACGAACTGCGCGCACTGCGCTCCAGGGCCGGCCTCACAAGCGGTGAGGCGGCGCGTCTGATGGGCTGGCACCAGTCGAAGGTGAGCCGCATCGAGACCGGCGCGAGCGGGGTGAAGCCGGCCGACGTACGGTTACTTCTGGACGCGTACCGGGTTCCGGAGGGCGAGTCGCGTGAACTGATACTCGTGCTGGCGGGCGGCGAGGACGGCGGCCGGCACCACTGGTGGCATGCCTACCGGGGCGTGCTGCCGCCCACCTACCGGGACTTCATCAGCCTGGAGTCGCAGGCCAGCACGATGCGCACGCTGGAGACCTCGGTGGTGCCGGGGCTGCTGCAGACCCCGGAGTACGCGCGCGCGATGACCCGGGCCGCCGTGGACGGCGTGGAGGAGACCCGGCTCGACGCACTGGTCGAGGTGCGGCTGGCCCGGCAGGACGTACTGCGTTCGGATCCGCCGCTGGCGCTGAGCGCGGTCCTCGACGAGGCGGTGCTGCGCCGTGAAGTGGGCGGTCCTGAGGTGATGACACGTCAGCTGGGGCGCCTCATGGAAGCGGCCAGACTGCCCCAAGTGCGGTTGCAGATCCTGCCGTTCACCGCGGGGGCATACATCGGCATCACCGGCCCTTTCGTTATCTTCTCCTTTCCGAGCACTTCTGACTTGGATGTGGTTGTTCTCGACCAGATGATGAGTAGCCTCTACCTCGAACGGAAAGAAGACCTCCGGGCCTACAGCGAGGCCTTCAACACCCTTCAGATCCACGCCCTTTCGCCCGAGGATTCGTTGGATTTCATCGCCGGTCTGAATCACGGCGGGTAAGGAGGCGCCATGTCCGCAATGCCTCGAAACGTACCGTCCGTCGTCGAACCGCCCGGTGTTCAATGGCTGCGCAGCAGCTACAGCACCGGCGCGAACAACTGTGTGGAGACGGCCCGTCCGGACACCGGAGTCCGGGCAGGTCGGCTCGCCGTACGCGACTCCAAGAACGTGGCGGGGCCCGTCCTGCTCTTCTTCCCCGAGAGCTGGAAGGGCTTCCTCACCGCGTTGAGGTGATCGCCCAAGGACGCACGGCCGCGGTTCGCCGACTCATGGTCGCGTGTCACTGATCAACGACCCTGTGGATCTACACGTCTACGGTCGGTTCTCGCCGATCACCTGTACCGCACGCGCGATCTGTTCCTCGGCCAGGTCCGCGCGGGCGGTCAGCCGCAGCCGGGACACTCCGTCGGGCACGGACGGCGGACGGAAGCAGCCCACGCCCACGCCGGCGGCCCGGCAGTCGGCCGCCCATCGCACGGCCCCCTCCGGGGAGGGTGCGCGCACGGAGACGACGGCCGCGTCCGGCCGTACCGCCGACAGCCCTTGTGCGCTCAGCCTGGTGTGCAGCTCACGCGCCACCGCACGCGCCCGTGCGGCCCGTTCGGGCTCGCGGCGCAGCAGGGTGAGGGCCGCGAGGGCCGCGCCCGCCGCCGCCGGGGCGAGGCCGGTGTCGAAGATGAACGTACGGGCCGCGTTCACAAGGTGCTCGATCACCCGAGCGGGGCCCAGCACGGCGCCCCCCTGGCTGCCGAGCGACTTGGACAGCGTGACCGTCACGACGACGTCCGGCGCGCCCGCGAGCCCGGCCGCGAACGCCGACCCCTGCCCGCCCTCGCCCAGGACTCCCAGCCCGTGCGCGTCGTCGACCACCATCCCCGCGCCGAACTCCCGGCAGGCGGCGGCGAGTTCGGCGAGTGGTGCCGCGTCCCCGTCGACCGAGAAGACCGTGTCGGACACGGCGACGGCCGACCCGCTGTGGGTGCCGAGCGCCTTGCGGAAGGCGTCCGGGTCGGCGTGGCCGACGACCTGGGTCGTGCCCCGGGCCAGTCGGCAGCCGTCGATGAGCGAGGCGTGGTTGCCCGCGTCCGAGACGACGAGGGAGCCGTGCGGTGCGAGCGCGGTGACCGCGGCGAGGTTGGCCGCGTATCCGGAGGAGAAGACCAGCGCGGCCTCGAATCCGCAGAAGTCGGCCAGTTCGCGTTCGAGTTCCGCGTGCAGTTCGGTGCTGCCGGTGACGAGCCGCGAGCCGGTGGCACCGCCGCCCCAGCGCCGGGCGGCCCGGGCCGCGCCCTCGGTGACCTCGGGGTGGCGGGCCAGGCCCAGATAGTCGTTGCTGGCGAGGTCGAGGAGCGGCGAGTCGGCGGGACGCGGGCGCAGGGTCCGTACGAGTCCGGCGCGGCGGCGCGCCTCGGCCTGCTCGTCGATCCAGCCGAACGCCATGAGTCCTCCGCGCAGCTACGTGTTGTAGGCAGTGAACAGACCCTAACCTCACCCTCTGACACCCATGATGTGGCAATACCCACATCCGGTTTTGTCAAGCAAGGAAAACGCCCAGGTCAGATGCTATATCACGTCCTCTCGGGGTGATCGTCTCTCACTGCACGGACCGGCCGCGCGCCCAGGCGGAGCCGACGCGAGTCAGTGGCTGCTGCTGCGCGACCGCACAGCGAAGCGCCTGTAACCGGCGCACCACCAGCAGCCTCACTTCAGGAACGCGTCAGTCGCCCAGGTCGCCGTCGAGGCAGTCCTGCACCGGCCCGTACAGGCCGCGAGGAACGAGCCTGTGGCCCTCTGACGGCGCTTGGGTTCTAACGGTCCTCGCAACACCCCAGACGAAGCGGTGCGATCGGCTTCGAGACCCGGAAGAACCGCGAGGCCAGTGACGGGAAGAGGCCGGTTCCGGGAGCGGGCCGCATACTCCCATCTCATGGAGCAGGGCTACAGCACTCGGGAGGCCGCACGGATCGTCGGTACCAGCCTGCGCACGCACTCTCCTGGGCGGGCATCGTCGCCGGCCTTCTCGACCTCACCGGCACCGCGCCGACAGGCCGCCATCGACGGGGAGGCAGACTCCGTTGACGTAGGCCGCCGCGGTCACCGGCATCGGGTTCATCGGGTCGCCGTAGACCGCCGTCCTGTGCGTGGTCGTCACGATGTGTCAACCAGAAACTGCCGCGACATCTCCATGTCAGGAACCGGAGCAGCCGCTCGTTGAAGAGGTCGGGCTTGTTCATGTGCGGCTCGTGACCGCTGTTCTCGAACATCGAGTAGCTGCCGCGCTGGACCTGCTGGGCGAACCACTCCATTCCCTCATCGCATCGGCCGGCGCAGAAAACCGGTGCTCCGCACGACTGTTGGCAGACGAGAAGTACCGGTGAATCCCGCTCGGAGAGAGGTCTGATGAGCATCGTTGGTTGGACATACACATCTTTTGACTTCGAGGTGCTGTTCCCTGAGACGGACCGCATCGAGGCGCCGCTGGCCGAATGCGGTCCGGTCGGAGTCGCCGTGGTTTCGCTGATCGATGTTGATCACGCGGTACCGAGCGGAGCCTGTGGGAAGGGGTCCGCTGAGCGAGGCGCACCCGCACCCGGCGGCCGAACCGGCGGACGAATTACGTGTATGTGCCTTGCAGTTGTTCGCACCGGTTCGCCGTGACAAGGGCAGAGTCACGGGTGGCGAAGCCGTCCGCCGGGAAAGGGGCCACGGACGCACCGCGCCGAGGCCATCAGCAGGTCGTGGTCCAGCTCGACGACGAGCATCTCGTCACCCTCGGTCGAGCGGGTGATGCCCATGATGCCGTCGTTGCGTCCCACCGTTTCGTCGACGGGTCCGGTGACAAGAGCCTGGCCAACGGCATACATGGGCGCGGGCCGGGTTCTCGATCGCCCGGGAAACCGGCTTCGGCCAGTACCAACTGACCCTCAGCGTCACGGATCGACATTCCCACCTGGGTCGTCACTGGCCGGCGCAACCCGTACTACCACGCTCGAGAGCGACCACACCGCGGTCGACACCCTCGCCGACTACACGGTCTCCGCCTGGATGAAGCTCGACTCGGCGGACAACCCCGCCACCGCCATCTGCGAGGGGACCAGCCAGCACCAGGCGTTCTACCTCGGCTACGACCGGGGCAACCAGGGCTGGATGTTCCAGACCACGACCACCAACGACGAGAACTCCGACTTCCCCACCGCCGAAGGAGACAACAACACCGGCCCCGTCAACACCTGGACCCATCTCGTCGCGACCTACAAGGCACCCGTCGCCGGTGACTCCACCACCGGTGTCATGGCCCTGTACCAGAACGGCACCCTGATGGGGACGGCCGCCAACCTCAGCCCCCAGTACGACTCCTCACTCCCCCTGACCGTCGGCGGCTGCGTCAACAGTGCGGCGGCCACGACCCCGTACATGGTGTTCCCCGGTTCCGTGGCCGACGTCCACGTCTACCCGCGCAAGCTGTCGTCGACGGAGGCCATCGCACTGCACTGACCGACACAGCCATCCTTGGCCCCCGCCGCTCGCACCAGGAGCGGCGGGGGCCGAGTGGTTCCGGTCGGCCGGTGGGGGGAGTTGTCCGGTACAGGAAGCCGGACGGAGTGTCATGACGCCGGGCGGGAACACGGTTCTGGGGCTCGCCCAGCAGCCCATGACGTTCCGTCTGCTTCACGGCCCGGTGGGAGATTCCGCGTGGCACGCGGCGCCACGCAAGCGGCGTCCGCGCCGTCGCCTGGAGCAGCTGATCGGCGTGGCCGCCACCGAAGGCAACGACCGGGCGTCATATCTGCCCGCTCCTGTACGGCGGAGGCGTCGCGGTGGGCCGCCTCCGCCGTACGTCGTCGTGAGCGTGCCGGGCGCGGTACGCCGCCCGGTGCGGGGTCGGCCCCCGTGGGCGGAAGCGGCGGTCAGCCCATGTGGACGGGCGCCGTGCCCTCGGTGTGCTCCTGCTTGCCCGTGTTGCCGAGCCCGACCGCGGTGACGAACATCGCCGGCAGCAGATGTCCGGCGTAGGAGGAGTCCGGCTCCAGGCCGGCGAACCAGAGCATGCCGCCCGCGCCGACCAGCAGGCCCGGTCCGGCGATCAGCCGGGGAGACAGGCGGGTGACCAACTTCAAGGACGTGCTCACTCAGCCCGTCGAGCCCGGCCGGTTCGGCGGGCTCCCTTCGGCCGGAGCACCGCGGGTCCTTCCCCTCCGGCGTCACCATCGTCACCACCGCCGACGAGGCCGGACAGTGGCGCGGGTTCACGGCGACCTCCTTCTGCTCGGTCTCGATCGGCCCGGGCGCGCAGAGCTGCAAGGAAGGCGAGTTCGGTCTCGTCGAAGTCCCAGAGCTCCTCGTCGCACTCCTCCGGGTCCTCAGCCTGAAACCAGGTGCTGTTGTCCACAGGGAGTCTAAAACCGGGGAGTGTCCCGGGAATCAGGGGCGGAGCCATCATCGAATCGCCGCGGTCGTGACGGTGCCATGGGAGACGTAGGCCCTCTGTCGTAGCGGGTGGCCACGGCCCGGCAGTGACGCCGGCCCAGTGTCGCCCTTTGCTGACGGCTCGTCAGCGAAGGGGGGTAAGGCGTTCCACGGATGGTGTCCGTCAAAGCGGGACAAGCTCACCTTGTCCCAACGGTGGTGACTTCTTTTCAGGTCACGCGCTGTCGGTGGGGAGTGTGGGGTAGTCGGTGTAGCCGCGGTGGTCGCCGCCGTAGAAGGTGGCCGGGTCGGGGGTGTTGTAGGGGCCGCCGGCGGCGAGGCGGGCGGGCAGGTCCGGGTTGGCCAGGAACAGCGCGCCGAAGGCGATGATGTCGGCGGTGCCGTCCTCGATGTGGGCGAGGGCGTCGGGACCGGTGGTCTCGGGGTGGGTGAAGGGGTTGAGGATGAACGCCGTCGGCCAGTCCTTGCGCAGCCGGTTGGTCAGGTCGCGGTCCGGGCTCTCGAGCAGGTGCAGGTAGGCGAGGTCCAGCCGGGCGAGACCGGCGATCAGGGTGGTGTAGGTCTCCAGAACGTCCGCCGGGTCGGTCTCGGCGATGTCGTTGTAGGGGTTGCCGGGCGAGATGCGGAAGCCGGTCCGGTGGCCGCCGATCGCCTCCGCGACGGCCCTGGCGACCTCGATGCCGAAGCGGACCCGGTCCGCAGGCCCGCCTCCCCAACTGTCGGTGCGCAGATTGGTGTTGGGGGCGAGGAACTGGTGGATCAGGTAGCCGTTCGCCCCGTGGAGCTCCACGCCGTCGAAGCCGGCGGCGATCGCGTTGCGCGCCGCTGCGGCGAAGTCGGCGATCGTCCGGGTGATGTCGTCCTGGTCCAGCTCCTTCGGCGTGACGAAGTCCTGGAGGCCCTGGTAGGTGAACACCTGGCCCGCCGCCGCGACGGGAGAAGGGGCGACGGGGGTGAGGCCGTCGGGCAGCAGGCTGGGGTGGCCGAGCCGGCCGGCGTGCATCAACTGGGCGAAGATCGTGCCGCCCTGGGCGTGGACGGCGTCGGTCACCTTCCGCCAGGCGTCGACCTGCTCGGTGGTGTGCAGACCGGCGGTGTTGGTGTAGCCCTGGCCGGCGACCGACGGCTGGATGCCCTCGGTGATGATCAGGCCGGCGCTCGCGCGCTGGGCGTAGTAGGTGGCCATCAGGTCTGTCGCCGTGGCTGCGGGGGCGTCGGCGCGACTGCGGGTCATGGGCGCCATCGCGATGCGGTTGGCCAGCGCCTTGCCGCTCAGGTCGATCGGGTCGAACACGGTGGTCATAACAGCTTCCTTCACAGCATGGATCGGGTGGGAGAGGCGGCGGGCGACAGCCTGGCGGGGTGCCGGTTCCCAGCACTCCGTCGGAAACGAAGCCTCCGAAAGGAGACTATACATCTATTTGAGACTAAGTCTCAAGATGGCTTTCCGCCCGGCTGTGCGGCATGGGTGAGATGCTGCTCTCGATCGAGACTACGTCTCAGGTTGAGTCGTAGCGGTAGCATGGCTCCTATGACTGACTCCGCCGGCACCGCCAAGCACACTCCGACGAAGCCGCCCGGTCTGCGTGAACGCATGCGGGCGACGGTCCGGGCGGAAGTCACCGAAGTAGCGCTTCGGCTCTTCACCGATCAGGGCTTCGGCCGGACGACCGCCGACCAGATCGCCGCCGAAGCGGGGCTCTCGCGCGCCAGCCTGTTCCGGTACTTCGGAACCAAGGAAGACATCGTGCTGGTCGGTCTGGAGGGCAATGGCCAGCAGGTCACGGAAGCGCTCGCCGCCCGCCCCGACGAGGAGCGGCCCTGGGTGGCGCTGCGCCGGGCCTTCGACGTCCTGGTGCGGGTGAACAAGGAATCACCCGAGCGGGCGCTGAGCCTTCTGAGCCTGCTGCACGAGACGCCGTCACTGCGCGCCCGGCACCTCGAGAAGCAGCTGACGTGGCAGGAACAGATGGTGCCCGAGATCGCCAGGCGACTGGACGTCAGACCTGAACGGCCGGAGGATCCCAGGGCGGCCGCACTGGTCGCAGCCGCCCTCGCCTGCCTGGACGCGGCCGCGAGAGGATGGGTCGCCAGCGAGGGCACGGTCCCCCTCGCCGACCTGCTCGATCAGGCCATGGGCGCACTGACGGAGTAACCACCCGCCCAAGACCGACGACCTGCGTTCACCAACCGGGACGGCGAGCCACGGCTGTCCCGTGCCACGTCGCACAGCGCCAGGGGGTTCGGCCGAAGCGGGTAGCCGACCGATAACCGGGAAGAGATCGTCCAGCTCGGCGACAGCAGGCACCGCGGCTCTCATGCCGGCCGCACCTCCCCCGGCCACCCCGACATGGACGACCCTGCCCACGCGCCGAAGTCGGGCGGGCCCGACACCGGGTCGCGCTCGGGCATGTCGACCGACAGCCCGGGCGACTCGGTGGGGACAACGAAACAGGAGACGCCGCCGCGGGTCCGATCATCTGAGGTGCGGGCCATCAGCTGGTAGTAGTCCGAGTGACCGCCATGGGCGGTCGACGCCTGCAACCGTGCAGGACGTAGACGTCGCTGTCCCGCCGGGCACGGGTGCGCATCGCGGCCGGGTCGGCGCCGACATGCGACCCCGACAGGCAGGGGCGCCGAGCAGCAGGTGCCCGAGGTGACCTGCGCGGTCGACTGCTCGACATGGCCGGGCGGCCGGCCCGGCCATTACCCGCCCGGTGCCGGGCCCGCCCCTGACGCCGCGGGAACTCGACGTCCTGGCACAGGTGGCGCTTGTCTGCAGCGGGCTCCAGGTCGCCGCTTCCCGGGCACGCGGCGACAGTCACGTGGCCAGGTGGACCGCGCCAGGCAGGGGCTCCGGCGTGGGACCGCCATGCGGACTTCTGCGCGCACGCGTTCACACAGGCCCGGAGGTCTCGCCGGGGTGTGGCCGGCGGAGTCGGCGGAGTCGGCCATACAGGGAACATACCTATGCAGCTCGATTTGCGACTCAGCCTCGATCGAGAACTACATCTCACCTGCACACATTGCCGCAAGCCGGACAGCAAATCAATTACGAGACTTAGTCTCATGCGGGTGTAGAGTCTCCTGTCGGAGGCTTCATTTCCGACGGAGTGCTGGGAACCGGTACGCCGCGAGGTCGCCGCCTGCGTCTTTCACCCGACCCGTTATGTGAAGGAAGCCGCTATGACTACCGCGTTCGACCCGATCGACCTGAGCGGCAAGGCGCTGGCGAACCACCTCGCGATGGCGCCGTTAACCCCCAGCCGCTAACCCCCCGTCCGTGCCGATGCTCCCGCAGTCACGGCGACAGAGCTGATGGCCACGTACTACGCCCAGCGCGCGAGCGCCGGCCTGATCATCACCGAGGGCATCCAGCCGTCGGCGGGTCGGCCTGGGCCGGCGCAACACCCCCACGGCTTGCACACCGCCCAGTAGGTCGACGCCTGGCGGAAGGTGACCCACGGCTCTGCTCGTCAACTGCGGGTGACCTGAGCAGAGATCACCATTCGCGAGCACGACCAGAAAGAACGCGGCGTTCCAGGCCGCGCGGAGTTCCAGGCCGCAGGCCAGAGACTTCTGATCCAGCCCTTTGTGCCTGATGGCGCCCCCCTCAAGAGAACGAGCCCTCGGGCGAACTGGAGGAATGACACGGTGGAGATAGAGCTGCGGATCAACGGGTCCGCCCGAAGACTGGACGTCTCACCGCAGGTGAGTCTGCTCGACGCGCTGCGCGAGTACCTGGGCCTGACCGGTACCAAGAAGGGCTGCGACCAGGGCGCGTGCGGTGCCTGCACGGTGCTGGTGGACGGCAGGCGGATCAACTCGTGCCTGGCGCTGGCGGTGCAGTACGAGGGCCGTGAGATCACGACCATCGAAGGCGTCGACCATCCGCTGCAGGCGGCGTTCGTCCGTACGGACGGGTTCCAGTGCGGGTACTGCACGCCGGGCCAGATCTGCTCGGCGATCGGCATGCTCGCCGAGCACAAGGACGGCGCGCCCAGCGCGGCGACCGAGCATCTCGCCGACGGCGGCGGGGAGTTGGACGAGGCGGAGATCCGGGAGCGGATGAGCGGCAACCTGTGCCGCTGCGGCGCCTACAACGGCATCGTCTCGGCGATCAGGGAGGTCGCGAAGTGAAGTCGTTCTCCTACCTCAGCGCCCCGGACACGGCCACCGCACTGCGCACCATCGCGGACAGCGAGGACGTGAAGTTCCTCGCGGGCGGCACGAACCTCGTCGACCTCATGCGCGAGGGCATCGAGCACCCGGCGACGGTCGTGGACATCACCCGCCTGCCGCTGACCGGGATCGAGGAGCTCCCCGACGGCAGTCTGCGTGTCGGGGCGCTGGTGAGCAACAGCCGGCTGGCGGCGGACCCCCTGGTCGGGGCCCGCTATCCGGTGCTGGCGCAGGCGATCCTGCTGGGGGCGTCCGCCCAGCTGAGGAACATGGCGACCGTGGGCGGGAACCTGCTGCAGCGCACCCGCTGCATGTACTTCTACGACGAGACCTCCGCCTGCAACAAACGCGAACCCGGCAGTGGCTGCGACGCGATCGCCGGGTTCTCCCGGGGCAGTGCGGTGCTGGGGGCGAGCGAACACTGCAACGCGACGCACCCCTCCGACATGGCGGTGGCGCTGGTGATGCTCGACGCGGTCGTCGAGGTCGAGAGCGTACGCGGCATCCGGCGTATCCCGGTCGCCGACTTCCACCAACTGCCCGGCGACACCCCGCACATCGAGACAGTGCTCGCCGCCGACGAGCTGATCACGGCCGTCGAGCTGCCCCCGGTGCCGGTCGCGGCGAACTCGCGCTACCGCAAGGTCCGCGACCGCGCGTCCTACGCGTTCGCCCTGGTCTCCGTCGCCGCCGCGCTGGCCGTCGAAGACGGCGTGATCACCGAGGTCAGGCTCGCGCTGGGCGGCGTCGGCACCAAACCCTGGCGCGCCACCGAGGCCGAACGCGCGCTGCTTGGCCGGCCGGCGACCGAGGAAGCCTTCCGGCTGGCGGCGGAGGCCGAACTCGCCGCCGCTGAGGGGGGACCGCAGAACGCTTTCAAGATCGAGCTCGCGCGGCGCACGATCGTGGCCACCCTGCGGCAGCTGCTGACCGACGGGAGCGGCGCCTGATGTCGAGGTCAAAGGCAACCGGTTCACGCCCGGTCAGTGTGACAACCATCCCTGCCCGGCCTGCGCGGCTTTCGCGTGATGTGCGCTCGGGCCGTACTGAGGAAGGCGGGGCGGAATGACTACGATCGGACAACCGCTCGACCGTATCGACGGCGGCGTCAAGACGACGGGTGCGGCGAAGTTCGCCGCCGAGCATTCCTATACCGGCCTCACGCACGCCGTGCTCGTGCACGCCACCATCAGCCGCGGCCGGGTCACCGCCCTGCACACCGACGAGGCGAGCGCGGTGCCGGGTGTGATCGCCGTCCTCACCCACCTCAACGCACCCCCCATGAAACCGGCGCAGCTGCCCGGAACATTCAACTTCGCCGGTTTGTTCTCCGGGACCTCGGTGAACTACTTGCAGACCGACGAGGTGCACTGGGAGGGGCAGCCGATCGCGGTGGTGGTCGCGGAGACCTCCGCCGCCGCCCGGGAGGCAGCCGCGCTGGTGCGCGCCGAGTACACGGTGACGAAGTCCGTCGTGGACTTCGAGGGGGCCGAACAGGACGCACAGCCGCAACAGAACGACTCGTTCTTCCCCCGGGGAGCAACCAGGGGTGATGCGGAGGCGGCGCTGGTTACCGCGCAGGTGTCGCTGGACCTGCGGTACACCACCCCGCCGCACAGCCAGAACGCGCTGGAGCTGCACGCCACCACCGCCGTCTGGGACGGCGACCGGCTGACCGTCCACGACGCGACGCAGTCGATCGACTGGCTCCGCACCCACCTCGCGCTGCGGTTCTCCGTGCCCAGGACGAAGGTACGGGTGCTGGCGCCCTTCGTCGGCGGCGCTTTCGGCGGCAAGGTCTCGATGTGGCCCGGCACCATCCTCGCGGTGCTGGCGGCCCGGGCGACCAAGAGGCCGGTGCGGCTGGTGCTGTCGCGGGAGGCGGTCTACCGCACGGTGGGCGGACGCACCCCGTCCATCCAGCGGGTCGCGCTGGGAGCGGACCGCGACGGGAAGCTGACCTCGCTGCTGCACACCAGCGTCACCCGCGCCAGCGAGATCGGAGGTACCTTCGAGCAGGTCACCTCTGCGTCCCAGCATCTGTACGCGTCCGAGAACATCCTCGCGCGGCATGACCGCGTCCAACTCGACCTGGTGCCCAGCACCTTCATGCGGGCGCCGGGCGAGGCCGTCGGCACGTTCGCGCTGGAGTCCGCGATCGACGAACTGGCGTACGAGCTGGGTATGGACCCGATCGAGCTGCGCCTGCGCAATGACACCGAGGTCGACCCGATCGACGGCAAGAAGAAGTTCTCCCACCGCAAGCTGCCCGAGCTGTACGCGCTGGGCGCGGAGCGGTTCGGCTGGCACGAGCGCAACCCCGAGCCGCGTTCGACGCGCGAGGGGCGGTGGCTGGTCGGGACGGGTGTGGCCACGGCGTTCCACCCGGCACTGTCGATGCCGGTCAACGTCATGGTCCGGCTGTCGGCGGACGGAAGTGTCCTGGTGCGCTGCGCCTTCCACGAGATGGGCATGGGCGCGGCCACGGCCCAGGCCCAGATCACGGCCGACGCATTGGGTGTGCCGTTCGGCGCCGTGCGTGTGGAGTACGGCGATTCCGATCTGCCGATGGGGCCGGCCGCCGCTTCCTCGGTCCAGACAGCGAGCACCGCCGCCAGTGTGCTGGAGGCGTGCGAGGAGCTGAAGCAGACGCTGAAGTCCATGGCCCGCAAGACCGGCGGCGACAGCCACGAGGAGATACTCCGGCGCGCGAAGGTGCCGCACATCGAAGCCAAAATCGGATCCGAGACGCGGCTGGGCCGCATCGCCGGGCGGGCACGTTTCCTCCCGGGCTTCCTGCTCGGCGCCCAGCGGTTGATCAAGGCTGCCTCCGGTGTGCAGTTCTGCGAGGTGCGCGTGGATGCGGAAACCGGCGAGACGCGGGTGTCGCGGTGGGTCGGCGTGTTCGACATCGGCAGGGTGATCAACGCGAAGACGGCGGCCAGCCAGGTGCGCGGCGGCATCGTGATGGGCCTGGGCCTGGCGATGGCCGAGGAGACCCTCGTCGAGCCGAGCACCGGACGCATCATGAACCCCAGCCTGGCCGAATACCACGTCCCGGTGCACGCGGATGTCCCGCCGATCGACGTGTCCTTCCTCGACGACCCGGATCCGAACACGCCCCTCGGCATCCTCGGCGCGGGCGAGGTGGGCATCACGGGTGTCGGAGCGGCCGTCGCGAACGCCGTGTATCACGCGACCGGCAAGCGGGTGCGGGACCTGCCGATCACGCTGGACAAGCTGCTCTGAGGCGACAGCGGTCCAAAAGCCCTCGTCGCGGCGTGCCCGTTCGGGCGGCTGCGGCGCGACGAGGGCTGAGCCGCCTCATGGCAGATCCGCGCCATCCGACTCCGACCACCACGAGAAAGAAACAGCATGCTGGACATCGCGCGCGAGCTGAGCCGGTGGCTCGATGAGGGACGCGATTTCGCCGTGGCCACTGTCGTGGGCGTCAGCGGCAGCGCGCCGCGTGGGCCGGGCGCCGCGCTGGCCGTCGACGCCGACGGCACGGCCATCGGCTCGGTCTCCGGCGGCTGCGTGGAAGGCGCCGTCTACGACCTGTGCACTCAGGCGCTCGCCGACGGCGAGACGGTGCGCGAGCGGTTCGGCTACAGCGACGAGGACGCCTTCGCCGTCGGCCTGACCTGCGGCGGCGTCCTCGACATCCTGGTCACCCCGATGCCCGCCGACGGACCGGGCAGGAAGGTGCTCCAGGTGGCGCTGTCGGCAGCCGCCCGGGGTGGGGCGGTGGCGCTCGCCCGCGTGACCCGCGGCCCAGCAGAGCTGCTCGGGCGGCCGCTGGCAGTGCGCCAGGACGGCTCCTACGACGGTGAGCTCGGCGGGCATCCCGACCTGGACCGCACCGTTGTGCAGGAAGCGCGCTCCCTGCTGAACGCCGGCCGCACCGGCACCTTCGACATAGCGCAGGACGGCTCCCACTGCGAGCCGGACCTGACCGTGTTCGTCGAGTCGAGCGTGCCGCCGCCGCGCATGCTCGTCTTCGGCGCCATCGACTTCGCCGCCGCCCTCGTACGCGTGGGCAAGTTCCTCGGCTACCACGTCACCGTGTGCGACGCCCGCCCCGTCTTCGCCACCCGCACACGCTTCCCCGAGGCCGACGACATCGTGGTCGACTGGCCCCACCGCTACCTGCAACACACCCCGACCGACGACCGCACGGTGATCTGCGTCCTCACCCACGACGCCAAGTTCGACGTACCCCTCCTTCAAGCGGCCCTGCGCCTGCCGGCCGCCTACATCGGTGCGATGGGCTCCCGCCGCACCCACGAGGACCGTGATCGCAGACTCCGCGAAGTCGGCCTCACCGAAGCCGAACTGACCCGCCTGCACTCACCCATCGGCCTCGACCTCGGCGCCCGCACCCCCGAGGAAACCGCCCTGTCCATCGCAGCCGAGATCATCGCCTCCCGCCAGGGCGGAACAGGCCTGCCCCTGAGCGACTCACACACCCCGATCCACCATGACCGAACCGACCGCCAAGTCCACGGGAACACCTCACCCGCCCCGACTGCAGGCGTCACATCTGCCGGGGTGCTCACAGTCTGAGGGCCCGGTCGGAACAACCCCCAGGGCTCTCGTTCGCACCGCCGATCCCATGAATGCGGTGCCGATCACCGACCGGAAGCACACATCACCGGCAGCTACTCACTCGTACGCCTCGTTGACCCCACATCGAACGGACAGGCCCCAGTGTCCACCAGATCAACACCCCTGCCGTCAACAGCGCGCTCCAGGCATCATGATCATGTCCTGGACGCCGTCCCGCCGCAGCGCCCTGCCGACGGGCTGAAGGGCGTGCTGCTGCCCGTTGCCATCGTGCTGCTCATCGGCTCCATCTTCGTCAGCGTGTACCTCGCGGCTTTCCACGCACCCGAGCCGCACGACCTGCCGGTGGCCGTCGTCGGCACCGCGCAGCAGGCCCGGCAGACAGCCGACGGCCTGGAGCGCGGCCTACCGGGTGGCTTCGAAGTGAAGCGGTATACCGACGAGAGCGCGGCCCGTCACGCCGTGCAGGACCGGACGGCGTACGCCGCGTACGTCACCGGCGCTGACGGCCCGCCCGAGCTGCTGTATGCCGGTGCCAACGGGCCGTCGGTCACCTCCACGGTCAGCAGTGCTTTCTCGGCGCTCGCCCAGTCGAGCGGGCGCACGCTGGTCGTGAAGGATGTCGTGCCGGCGGCGGACGGCGACACTCGCAGCATGTCGGTGTTCTACGCCGCCTTCGGTCTCGTCCTGGCCGGCTTCCTGTTCGGCATGATGACCTACCAGATGGCTCCCCGCCTGGAGTTCCGCCGACGCATGTTGAGCCTGGCCTCCTTCAGTGTGCTCGGAGGCGTGATCGTGGCCCTGCTGACGGGCAGTCTCGGCTTCGGTGCTCTGCCCGGTCCCTTCCTCGGAATCGCGGGGCTCGTCGCTCTGATGGGTGCCGCGGTCGGCAGTGCGACGATGGCGATCATGCGGCTGTTCGGCCGGGCCGGCCTGCCCTTGGCCTCCGTCATCCTGCTCACCCTGGGCAACAGCACGAGCGGCGGCACCCTGCCGGCCGCCTACCTGCCGGGCTGGCTGCGCCCGCTGTCAGAGATTCTCCCGGTGGGTGTCGGAGTGCGCGCCGTCCAGGGCCTGTCCCACTTCGACAACGACGGCCTCGTGCAGGGCATCACCATCCTGGCCGGGTGGACCGTGCTCTGCGCCGGTCTCGTCTTCTGGCGGGACGCCCCGGCGCGGCGCCCCACGGCGACAACCCAACAGGCCTGACAAGGTGTGGGGAGGGTGTCACCGCGGACGAGGTTGCTGTGGCGCGCGGCGAGACACCTCCTTGAGCCTCTGGAGCACCTTCTGCCCAGCAACATGACTCCACCGGAGCCGGGGGCACCTCACTCACAGGAATGTCGCCTTCGAGGGTGAGACCGGTGTCGATGTGGGCCTCAAGGCCCTCATCGATCGACTCCTTGGCGGCCCGCAGCGCGAGGGCCGGGCCCTTGGCCAGCCGGGCGGCCCAGGCGTGCGCTGTTCGTACACCTCGGCGGCCGGGACGACACGGTCGACCAGGCCGATGCGGCAGGCTTCGTCGGACTTGACCATCCGGCCGGTGAAGATGAGGTCCTTGGCCCTGGACGGCCCGATGAGCCGGGACAGGCGCTGGGTGCCGCCCGCACCGGGGATCAGCCCGAGCAGGATCTCGGGCTGGCCGATCCTGGCATCGTCCGCGGCGATCCGGTAATCGGCGCACAGGGCGAGCTCGCAGCCGCCACCGAGCGCGTACCCGGTGATGGCGGCGACGAGGGGCTTGGGGATGCGGGCCACGGCCGTGAAGGAGTCCTGGAGCGGGCACGAGCGCTTGATCACCGCGACCATGCACGCCCGAACGTCCGCGGACGTCGTGGTAACGGCTCTGCCCACTCCGTGTCTACGGCAACGTGGTGATCAACACAACGGAAACGTTCCTGACAGGCGGCACCGTGGTGCTGATGGAGTGGGTCGCCCCGGCTGAGGCGCTGTGGCTGATCGGGAGAGCCGCCGATACATGGTGTGCAGCGTGACGTCGCCGAAGTGGGCAGCGATCTCCGCGGGTCTCCACCGGCGGGTCGGGTCGTCCTGCAGCAGGGCGAGAGTGCGATGCCGTCGGCGCTGGGCTGGGCGGTGTGGCGGTCATCGCGGGAGGCTGTAGGCAAAGACGGCTGTTGGGGGCCGGGTTCGAGAACGGTGACGGTGAGGTGGGTAACGATGCGGCTGCGATCGGGACGGCCATCGTCGCGTCGCTCGCTGTAGCGGGACATCGGGGACTTGACCTTGCGGGTGCCGGTCCGGTGACGGCGAGGCGCAAGGAGTCGGTCCAGCACCCGCCGGCCGATCAGTCCGAGAGGGCCGGGCTCGTCGGGGACGATCCCGGTGGCCTGGACGACCTGGTCACGGGCGGTCTGCAGTGCCACGGTGAAACTGCAGCGGTCGGGGTCGGGGTCGGGGAGGGACTCGGCGGCCTCGACCATCACGATGCGTAGGGCCTGGTAAAGGGCGAGCAGGGCCCACATCTCCTGTTCGAGGCCGACCGCGTCGCCCGAGCGGAGGTGCCGGCCGGCGAGGAGCGTGGGGCGGAGCGCGTAGTACGCGCTCTCACGTCCCAGCGCTCGTGGTAGAGGCCGATCAGCGTCCTGGCCGGGTGCCGGCGGTGGTCGGTCACAGTGGTGGCCAGCCGGTAGGAGCCGGTGAAGACGGTGCCATCAGCGTAGGCCACCGTGATCTCGGCGTCGATGATCCGGACTGCGACAGTGCCGATCACCGACAGGTAGGAGCCGTCGTCGAGACGGGCCAGGACCGGGGTGCGCCGGTTGCTGCGGAGCCGGCCCAGCACTTTTGCGCCGGTCGTGGTCACCTGGGCAAGGAAGTCGTTGGCGTCGAAGCCCTTGTCCCACAGCACCAGCATGTCCGGCCCGAGCAGGTGCAACAGGCGACGGGCATAGGCAGTCTCACCCTCGTCGGTAGGGCCGAACACCGCGCCGATCAACGCTCTCGTCCCGGTCTCGACCAGCGTCATCAGGTCCGGCGTGGGATAGCCGTGATGGGCCGTCCGCCCGAGCCAGGCCCGGTTACGAGTCGAATCGGGTACACGCAGCTAACTGCAGCCGTCGATCATGTTACATACCCCACACATCGAAGCGCCTCTGTTGTACCAACCCTCCTTTCGCTCGGCCCGTCGGATACGTCAGGATCGGCTCCCATGGACCTGCTGACGACGCTGGTGGACAAGGGGCTGCGGCGCGAGTTGCCGACCCGTGAAGAGGCGCTGGCCGTACTGGCCACCTCCGACGACGATCTCCTCGATGTGGTGGCCGCCGCCGGGAAGGTGCGCCGGCACTGGTTCGGGCGGCGGGTGAAGCTCAACTACCTGGTGAACCTGAAGTCGGGCCTGTGCCCCGAGGACTGCTCCTACTGCTCGCAGCGCCTCGGCTCGACCACCGGCATCCTGAAGTACACCTGGCTCAAGCCCGACGAGGCATCGAAGGCTGCGGCGGCCGGGCTGGCCGGGGGCGCCAAGCGGGTCTGCCTGGTGGCGTCCGGGCGCGGCCCGACGGACCGTGACGTGGACCGGGTCGCCGGCACCATCAAGGCGATCAAGGACCAGAACGAGGGCGTCGAGGTGTGCGCGTGTCTCGGCCTGCTCTCCGACGGCCAGGCGGAGCGGCTGCGCGAGGCGGGGGCGGACGCCTACAACCACAACCTGAACACGTCCGAGGCCACGTACGGCGACATCACCACCACCCACACCTACGAGGACCGCGTCGACACGGTCCAGAAGGCGCACGCGGCCGGGCTGTCCGCCTGCTCGGGCCTGATCGCGGGCATGGGCGAGAGCGACGCCGACC
Organism: Streptomyces sp. ME02-8801-2C; assembly: GCF_033793965.1. Classification (NCBI taxonomy): domain Bacteria; kingdom Bacillati; phylum Actinomycetota; class Actinomycetes; order Kitasatosporales; family Streptomycetaceae; genus Streptomyces; species Streptomyces sp. ME02-8801-2C. The sequence continues at coordinate 914,158 of NZ_JARAXP010000003.1, forward strand.
TCGTCGACGTCGTCTTCTCCCTCCGTGACCTCGACCCGGACTCGGTTCCGGTCAACTTCCTCATCCCGGTCGAGGGCACCCCGCTGGCCAAGGAGTGGAACCTCACCCCGCAGCGCTGTCTGCGCATCCTGGCGATGGTCCGGTTCGTGTGCCCGGACGCGGAGGTACGGATCGCGGGCGGCCGTGAGGTCCATCTGCGCTCGATGCAGCCGCTCGCCCTGCACCTGGCCAACTCGATCTTCCTCGGCGACTATCTCACCACCGAGGGCCAGGCGGGCAAGGCCGACCTCGACATGATCGCCGACGCCGGTTTCGAGGTCGAGGGCGCCGACCAGGTGACGCTGCCCGAGCACCGGGCGGCGGTGGGCGGGGGATGCGGGTCCCACGCGTCCACGGGTGGTGAGTGCGGGTCCCACGAATCCACGGGTGGTGGGTGCGGCTCACACGAGGGCGGTGGCGTCTGCGGTACGGCCGCCCCCGCCACTCCGACGGTGAGCGAGCCCCGTACGGACCTGGTGACCGTACGCCGTCGAGGTGCCGGAACGGACCTCGCGCCCAATGCCTGACCTGGCTGACCTGCCTCTGTCCCAGCTGCTCGACCTGGACCGGCGGCACGTCTGGCATCCGTACGGGCCCATGCCGGGCCGGGTCGAACCGCTCGTCGTGGAGTCGGCGAGCGGCGTGCGGCTCCGCATGGCGGACGGCTCGGGCGAGCTGGTCGACGGGATGTCGTCCTGGTGGTCGGCGATCCACGGCTACAACCACCCGGTGCTCAACGAGGCGGCGCGCGAGCAGCTCTCGCGGATGAGCCATGTCATGTTCGGCGGGCTCACCCACGAGCCCGCCGTGCGGCTGGCGAAGCTCCTTGTCGACTTGTCGCCTGATGGACTCGAGCATGTCTTCCTCGCCGACTCCGGTTCGGTGTCGGTCGAGGTCGCGGTCAAGATGTGTCTGCAGTACTGGCGTTCGGTGGGCCGCCCGGCGAAGCAGCGTCTGCTGACCTGGCGCGGCGGCTACCACGGCGACACCTGGCAGCCGATGTCCGTGTGCGACCCCGAGGGCGGCATGCACGAGCTGTGGCAGGGCGTCCTGCCCCGCCAGGTCTTCGCGGACGTGCCCCCCACGGAATACGACGAGTCGTACGCCGACCATCTGCGCTCGACGATCGAGCGGCACGCCGACGAACTGGCCGCCGTGATCGTCGAACCGGTGGTGCAGGGCGCGGGCGGGATGCGGTTCCACTCCCCCGCGTATCTGCGGGTTCTGCGCGAGGCGTGCGACGCGTACGGCGTACTGCTCGTGTTCGACGAGATCGCGACCGGGTTCGGCCGCACGGGCACGCTGTTCGCGGCGGAGCACGCGGCGGTGACCCCGGATGTGATGTGCGTGGGCAAGGCGCTGACCGGCGGTTATCTGACGATGGCGGCGACGCTGTGCACGGCACGGGTGGCGCACGGCATCTCGCGCGGCGAGGTCCCGGTACTCGCCCACGGCCCGACCTTCATGGGCAACCCGCTGGCGGCGGCTGTCGCCTGCGCCTCGATCGGCCTGCTGCTCGACCAGGACTGGCAGGCGGAGGTCAAGAGGCTCGAGGCCGGACTGCGCGACGGACTGGCCGACGCGGCACAGCTCCCCGGAGTCCGGGACGTACGTGTGCTGGGCGCGATCGGGGTGGTCCAGCTCGACCACGAGGTGGACATGGCGGCTGCCACCGCGGCGGCGGTGCGCGAGGGCGTGTGGCTGCGGCCGTTCCGCGACCTCGTGTACACCATGCCGCCGTACGTCACCGGCGACGCGGACGTGGCCCGGATCGCGCGCGCGGTGTGCGCGGCGGCCGAGGAGGGATGAACATGCCGATCCTGGTGATCACGGGGACGGGCACGGAGGTCGGCAAGACGGTCACGACGGCCGCCGTCGCCGCCACGGCCCTCGCGGCGGGCCACACGGTGGCCGTGCTCAAACCGGCGCAGACGGGAGTACGCCCCGACGAGCCCGGTGACGCCGACGAGGTCGCGCGGCTCGCGGGCCCGGTACACGCGGTCGAACTCGCCCGCTATCCGGACCCGTTGGCCCCCGCGACAGCCGCCCGCAGGGCCTCGCTCCCGCCGGTGCGACCGGCCGAGGTGGCGGAGGCCGCCGCGAAACTGGCCGCCGAGTACGACCTGGTACTGGTGGAGGGCGCCGGCGGACTCCTCGTACGGTTCGACGACGAGGGCAAAACCCTGGCGGACGCGGCGGAGTTGATGAACGCGCCCGTACTGGTCGTCGCTTCGGCGGGCCTGGGCACCCTGAACACGACAGAACTGACGGCCCGTGAACTCTCCCGCAGAAACATCGACTTGACAGGCATCGTCATCGGCAGCTGGCCCGACGAGCCGGATCTGGCGTCCCGTTGCAACGTGGCCGACCTGCCGGTGGTCGCCGGGGCACCTCTACTCGGAGCACTACCTGCGGGGGTGGGAACCCTCCCTCCGGCCAACTTCCGCACGATGGCAGGCAGTTGGCTGGCCCCACCGTTGGGCGGAACATGGAACGCGGCGCAATTCGACGCCGGGCGTTTTTAGGGGCGCGGGGAACTGCGCGACAAGCCCCCACCGGCCCGCAGCCAACTCACAACTGACAACTCACAACCCCTCCTCCCCCAACAACCGCACCAACTCAACCCGAGACCGAATCCCCAACCGCGAGAAAACCCCCCGCAGATGATGATCAATCGTCCGCGGACTCAAAGCCAGCCGCACGGCGATCTCCCGGTTCGTCGCCCCCTCCGCCACCATCCGCGCCACCATCAACTGCTGCGCCGTAAGCCGCGCAGCGACCTTCACCGGCCCCGACACCACAGTCACCGGCGCCCCCAGCGCCCGAAGCTCCGCCCGTGCCTGCGTCGCACAGTGCGGCGCACCGAACGTCTCGAACGCCTCCAGCGCACTGTGCAGCCGGTCCCGCGCCTCGGTGCGTTGCCGCAGCCTGCGCAACGCGCTGCCGAACAGCAGCTCGGTACGGGCGCGTTCGAAGTCGCGTGTGCCGTGTGCGTGCAGGTCGAGGGCGGTGCGGTAGTGATCGACCGCTTCGGCGCCGGGGGCGAGCAGGGCGCGGCAGCGGGCGCTGAGGGCCAGGTCGTCGGGGCTGCGGACGGCGGTGGCCCAGCGGTCGTAGTCGGCGTGGGCGGCCCGTGCGACGCGGGTGTCGCCGGTGCGGACGGCGGCCTCGACATAGTGCGGGGTGGCCAGGTGCCGGATGGCCCGGTGGCCGTGGCCGGGGCCGAATCCGGCGAGGGCGCGCAGCCGGGCGGCGGCGCTCTCGAAGCGGCCCGTGGACAGATCGAGGAAGGCGAGCGCCCACAGGGCGAGGGCGGCGGGCAGTCCCAGACCGTGGGCGCGGGCGTGGGTACGGGCGGCCTCGGCGCGGTCCCGGCAGACCTCGCCGTCTCCGGTCACCGCGGCGAACATGGCGAGGGCGGCCTGAAGATGACAGGCGCCGTTGTCCTGGCCGGTGGCGTACGCCTGCCAGAGTGCGTCGGCCGCGGCGGTCTCGGCGGCGCGTGGGCGGCCGGTCCAGAAGTCGGCGTAGGCCCGGAACTCCATGGCCTGCGGGACGGTCACCGTCTCCCCTCGGGCGCGGGCGGAGGCGGCGGCCCGGACGGTGGCGCGTTCGGCGCCGGGGTGGTCGCCGAGGAGCAGTGCGGCGATGCCCGAGTGGATGAGCAGGGTGGGGTCGCCACCGGGGCCGCAGCGCCCGGCGGCGGCCTTGAGGAGGTTGCGGGCGTCCTCGTACCGGCCCTCGACGGCGGCGGCGAGTCCCGCGAGGGTGCCGGGCGGGATGATGCCGAGCCGTGCGGACACGGTGGCCGCCTCCCGGCAGCGGCGCAGGTCACCGGTGTACATGGCGGCCTCGGTGGCACGTGCCAGCAGGTGCACGGCGACGTCCAGGGCGGGGTTCGGGACGCGCTGCGACGACTGAGAGTCCGGGTGCGGGTACGGGGGTCCGTAGGGGTACGGATACGGGCCGTCCGGCAGATCGGAGCCCGGCTGTCCCTGATCTCCGGCGGAACGATTCAGCGCGCTGCCCCGCTCAGGCATGCGCCCCTGATCAGGCGTTCGCCCCTGCTCCAGCGCGGCTCGCGCGTGCCGGACCGCGGCCGTCAGCAGCCCGTCGAAGGCCTCGGTCGCGTTGCCCGAGCGCAGGGCGAGCATGCCGCTCAGCGCGCTCTCGTCCGAGGACGCCACCAGTACCAGTCCGCGGGCCCGGTCGCCGTCACCCCGGTGCCAGGCGTCGGCGGCTGCCCGGGAGAGCAGCCGGGACCGGTCTCGCGGGTCGGGCGAGAGGGCGGCGGCGCGTTCGGCGAGGGCGCCGGCCAGGAGGTGGTCGCCGAACTCACGCGCCTCGTGCGCGGAGGCGCCGAGTTCGCCGGCGAGCCGTGCGCTGGGGCCGAGGGCGCCGGCGCCCCGGTGCCAGGACCGCCGGGGTGTCTCGCCGTCGCCGTGCAGGACACGGGCCAGCAGTCGGTGTGTGTCGCGGCGGTCCGCCGAGGATCCGGACTCGTAGGCCGCGACGCGCGTCCACGCGTCGCGGAAGACGACTCCGTTCGCCGTCGCTTGGGCGATTCCGGCCGCCTCGGCTGCTTCGATGGCCCGGGTGTCGAGGTGGCCGGCGGCGACCGCGCGCAGAAAGGCGCAGGTCGGTACCGGGTGCTGGTCGGCGGCGGCGAGGAGGAGCAGCAGCCGGGTGTCGTCGGGCAGGGCGCGGATCTCCCGGCGGTGCGCCCGCAGCAGTTCGGGGGCGAGTTCGGCGGGATCCGACGGGAGCGGGTCGAGGCCCGCCGCCTGCCGTTCGGTGAGGCGCGGTACGAGTTCGGCGGCGGCGCACGGATCGCCGTACGCGGCGCGCAGGACGCGCACGCGGACGCCTTCGGGGAGCGGGGGGCCGAGCTGCTGCCACGCGTCCGTGAGCTGCGGTGGCGAAATACGCGGGAGAGGCGGGGGATTCACCGAGGTCACCACACCACTCACGTTACTGGCGAGTTAGAAGGTGCGTAAAGACCGGCGATTTCACCGATGCGGCGCGCGTAGACCCGGCCTGACACTCCAGCCAACCCCGCCCCATATCAGGAGGCACCATGCAGCGCCGTATGCGACGCATCACAGCAGCCTTCTCGGCCGTCGTGTCCTCGATGCTTCTGTCCCTCTCGCTCACCGCGACACCCGCCCACGCCGCCACTCACAATCCGATCGTCTTCGTGCACGGCCTCAGCAGCTCGTCGAGCAGCTGGGACGACTGGGTCGCCGACTTCAAGGCCGACGGCTACACGGCCTCCGAGCTGGACGCCTGGTCGTACTCGTGGTCCCAGTCCAACGTCACGACGGCCCAGCAACTGGCCACCGAGGTCAAGAGAGTTCTGGCCGCGACCGGCGCCTCGAAGGTGGACCTCGTCGTCCACTCGATGGGCGCGCTGAGCGCTCGCTACTACCTCAAGAACCTCGGCGGAACCGCCTACGTCGACGACTTCGTCTCCGCGGCCGGCGTCAACCACGGCACCACGGTCGCCTCCTGGTGCTCGTGGCTGTACACCTCGTGTGCCGAGATGTACACCGGAAGTTCGTTCCTGACCTCGCTGAACTCGGGCGACGAGACGCCGGGCAGTGTGTCGTACGCCAGTTACTGGTCGAACTGCGACGACGCGCTCACCCCGGACACCACCGCGATCCTCAGCGGCGCCACGAACGTCGAGGTCGGCTGTATCTCGCACGACGAGATGAACAACGACTACGGCGTCTACCAGCAGGTGCGCAACTTCATCGCCTGATCCCGCCGACAGCGAGGGTGCGCGGGTCCCGCGAGAGGGGACAATCGCGGTAAGGCCAGTCCTCCCCGGGAGGTCCCCATGCCGCTACGGTCCGCCCCCGGCTCCGTGAAGGTGCCGCGGGATCCCGTGCACCATCCGCTGTTCGCCCGTTACTACGCCCGGCTCAGCGCCGCCGCCGAGACCGGCATGGGGCTCGGCGCCCTGCGGCACCGGCTGCTCGCCGGGCTCTCCGGCCGGGTGATCGAGATCGGCGCCGGCAACGGACTGAACTTCGCGCGTTATCCGGGCACCGTCTCAGAGGTCGTCGCGATCGAACCCGAGCGCCTGCTGCGGCAGTTGGCCGTGGAGGCGGCGATGCGCTGCGAAGTGCCCGTCGATGTCGTGCCGGGCGTGGCGGAGGCGCTGCCTGTGAAGGCGGAGGCCTTCGACGCGGTGGTGCTCTCGCTGGTGCTGTGCGGTGTCCGGGACGTCTCCCGCGCGCTCGCGGAGGTACGGCGGGTGCTGCGGCCCGGTGGCGAGGTGCGGTTCTTCGAGCACGGCGTCGGCGGCGGGCCCGCGATGCGCTTCACCCAGCGCGCCCTCGACCGCACGGTGTGGCCGGCGCTCGCCGGCGGCTGTCATCTGTCCCGGGACCCGGTCGCCGCGTTGCGGGACGCCGGGTTCGAACTCGGCCCGTACCGGCGGCTGTTGCTCGCCAAGAAGGTGCCGCGGCTGCCCATCTCGTACTGCGTGATGGGCAGCGCGTGGCGTCCCCCGGAGCCGGATGCCTCATAGGCTCCACTGGCGAAGCTCGTGCGCGATGTCCTGCACCGAGGCGTCGCCCGTCTTCACCAGCCGGGCGAGCTCACGCACCTGCTCGGGCGAGGTGACGACCTTGACCCCGCTGGCGATCAGGTAGGCGTAGGCGACCGCGGAGGCGAACAGCGCGTTGGAGCGCTCCAACGCGGGCACGTGCAGGAGGAGTTGAAGCAGGGCGGCGGCCCTGGCGTGCGGGTTGTCGTAGACGGGGATGTCGAATATCTCGGCCTCGTGGCGGGCGACGGCGGCGACCAGAGCGCCCCAGTCGGAGACCTGGGGGTCTCCGGGCGTCTTCCGTTCGGCGATCATGAGGAGCCAGGCGAGGTCGATCCTGAGGTTGCCGGAGTTGTCCAAGGGGTCAGTGACGACCTTCGCGCTTGCCTTCACGGTCCGTGCCGAACTCCTCGGCGAAGACGGACTCGTACTGCTTCATGAAGTCGGCGGCGGCCTCCACGAAGGTGTGGCCCGCCTCGCCGGTGTCATGTCTGACCAGCTCTTCGATATAGCGGTTGACGCTCATCCCACGGGCGAGGGCCTGTTCGCGCGCTGCCCGGGCGGTGCCCTCGTCCACCCGGACGTTCAGCTGAGTCTTGGGCATACCTCGAAGCTAGCGCGTGAGTGCTAGCACCGGCAAGAGGGCCCCCGGGGAGTGAAAAGGGATACCGGGTGTGCGCCTCGTCACACTACGCTCGGCCGGGACAAGGAACGAGGGACGTCGGTACGACATCGGGCCGGCCACGACCAGCAAGCCACTGAAGGAGGCAGCCTTGTCCACACCTGCTGCGGAGCACGCCCCCGGGCACGCGGAGGCGGACGGGACCGCGGCCCGCGCCCGTGCCCTGACCAAGGCGTATGGCTCGGGCGAGACCACCGTGCTCGCCCTCGACTCGGTCGACGTGGACATCGCGCGCGGGCGCTTCACCGCGGTCATGGGACCGTCGGGGTCGGGCAAGTCCACGTTGATGCACTGTCTGGCCGGGCTCGACACCGTGTCGGCGGGGCAGGTGTGGCTCGGCGACACGGAGATCACGGGGCTGAAGGAGCGCGATCTGACCCGGCTGCGGCGTGACCGGATCGGGTTCATGTTCCAGTCGTTCAATCTCATCCCGACCCTGAACGCGGTCGAGAACATCACCCTTCCCATGGACATCGCGGGCCAGAAACCCGACCAGAAGTGGCTGGACCAGGTCATCGACGCGCTGGGGCTGCGGGACCGGCTGAAACACCGCCCGGCGCAGCTGTCCGGCGGGCAGCAGCAGCGCGTGGCCTGTGCCCGGGCGCTCGCCTCGCGGCCCGAGCTGATCTTCGCGGACGAGCCGACCGGCAATCTCGACTCCCGCGCGGGCCTCGAGGTCCTCGGCTTCCTGCGCGACGCCGTCGACGATCTCGGCCAGACGGTCGTCATGGTGACCCACGACCCGGGCGCCGCCGCCCACTCCGACCTGGTGCTCTTCCTCGCCGACGGACGGATCGTCGACGAGATGGCGCGGCCCACGGCGGAAGCGGTCCTGGAGCGTATGCGCCTCTTCTCCGGCGGACAGGGCCAATCTCAGCCGGCCGACCCCGAAGCCCCGTCCCTCACCAAGCCCACCGACGAGGACTGACGCCCCGTGCTGAAGGCAACGCTCCGGAGTTTCCTCGCCCACAAGGGCAGACTGCTGCTCTCCGCGCTGGCCGTGGTCCTGTCCGTGGCGTTCGTCGCGGGCAGCCTGATCTTCTCCGACACGGTCACCCGTACCTTCGACCGGCTCTTCGCCTCCACCTCCGCCGATGTCACCGTGAACCCCCGGAAGGACTTCGAGTCGTCGGTGCCCTCCGGCGAGGTCCTGACCCTGCCCGCCTCGCTGGCCAAGCAGGTCGCCGGTGTCGCCGGTGTCGCGGACGCCCACGCGGACGCGTCGGTCGACAACCTCACCGTCGTCGACGACCGGAACAAGTCGGTCTCACCGACCTCGGGCGCCCCCACCATCGCCACCGACTGGTACCTCACCGACCGCAGCCCCGTGAAACTCACCTCCGGCCACGTCCCCCGGGGCGACGACGAGGCGCTGCTCGACGCGGACACCGCCGACAGCAAGGACGTCGGCATCGGCGACACACTCACCGTCCACGCGCAGCCGGGGTCGTTCAAGGTCAAAATCGTCGGGATCGCCACCTTCACCACCACCAACCCGGGCGCGGCGCTGCTCTTCCTGGACACGAAGACCGCGCAGACCCGGCTGCTCGGGGCGCCGGACCGGGCCACGAGCATCTCGGTGACCGCCGCGAGCGGGGTGAGCGACGCCGAGCTGAAGAGCCGTATCGCGAAGCGGATCGGCACCACGGACTACGAGTTGCAGACGGCCTCCGAGCAGGCCGAGTCCGCCGCGGAACAACTCGGCGGATTCCTCGATGTGATCAAGTACGTGATGCTGGGCTTCGCCGGGATCGCGGTGCTCGTCGGGGTCTTCCTGATCGTCAACACCTTCTCCATGCTGATCGCCCAACGCACCCGCGAACTGGGCCTGTTGCGGGCGCTCGGCGCCGACCGGCGGCAGGTGCGCCGGTCCGTGCTGACCGAGGCGGTGCTGCTCGGCCTGGTCGGTTCGACGCTCGGCCTCGCCGCCGGGATCGGTCTCGCGGCCGGGCTGATCCAGCTGATGAGCGCGTTCGGCATGAACCTCACGTCGGCCGACATGGTGGTGGGTTGGGCCACGCCCGTGTCCTCGTACGCCGTCGGGCTCGGGGTGACCTTCGTGGCGGCCTATCTGCCGGCCCGGCGGGCCGCGGTGGTCTCCCCCATGGCCGCGCTCTCGGACGCCGAGATCGCCGGGGTGGGCAAGCCCTTGCGGGTACGGGCGGTGGTCGGCGCGATCTTCGGGGCGCTCGGGGCCGCCGCGCTCGTGGGCTGCGCCACGGCCGACGAGACGTCGACGTCCGCTTCCCTGCTGGGACTCGGGGTCGTCCTCACACTCATCGCCACGGTCATCGCGGGCCCGCTGCTGGTCCGGCCGGTCATCCGGGTGCTGGGCGGCGCGTTCCCCGCGCTCTTCGGGCCGGTCGGCCGGATGAGCCAGCGCAACGCCCTGCGCAATCCCCGCCGTACGGGGGCCACGGCCGCCGCGCTGATGGTGGGCCTCGCCCTGGTGGGCGGGATGTCGGTGGCCAGCGCCTCGATGACCAAGTCCTTCGACCAGCAGATCGACAAGACGCTCGGCGCCGACTTCGTCGTGCAGAACGACAACTTCGTGCCGTTCCCGCAGGAGCTCACCGACAAGGTGCGGGACACGAAGGGGGTCGGTCTCGTCGTACGGCAGCGGTTCGTGCCGGTCGCGGTGCGCTTCCCGGACGGCAAGCGTCTGGAGACCACGGCCGCCGGGTACGACGCGCGGCTCGACGACGTCGCCCATGTCACCTACGCGCAGGGCGACACGTCCGCCGCGCTCGCGGACGGCCATCTGGCGCTGTCCGCCGACTACGCCAAGGACCACGGCGCCCGCGTCGGCACCGTGCTGCCGGTGCAGTTCCCCGACGGCGGACGGACCGAGCTGACGGTCGCCGCCCTCACCGACCAGGACAGCGCCGAGGGGTTCGGCACGCAGGGCGGGATCTACTTCGGGATCGCCGTCGCCGAGCGGTTCGTGCCCGGCGGTCAGGAGTCCGCGCTGTACGTCAACGCGTCCGACGGCACGAGCGTGGACCAGCTGCGTCCCGCGCTGGAGCGGACCCTCGAGCCGTATCCCCAGGTCAAGGTGCGTGACCAGGCCGACTACAAGGAGCTGATCCGCAACCAGATCGCCGTGCTGCTCTACCTGGTGTACGCGCTGCTGGGCCTCGCGATCGTCATCGCGGTGCTCGGGGTGGTCAACACCCTCGCCCTGTCGGTCGTGGAGCGCACCCGGGAGATCGGGCTGCTGCGGGCGATCGGGCTGTCACGGCGTCAGCTACGCCGGATGATCCGGCTGGAGTCGGTGGTCATCGCCGTGTTCGGTGCGGTGCTGGGGCTCGGGCTGGGGCTGGTGTGGGGCGTGTGCATACAGCGGGTGCTGGCGCTGCAGGGCATGGAGGCACTGGCGATTCCCTGGGGCACGATCGTCCTGGTGGTGGTCGGCTCGGCGGTCGTCGGGATCGTCGCGGCGCTGCTGCCCGCGCTGCGCGCGTCCCGGATGAACGTACTGGCGGCGATCGCGCACGAGTGAGGGGAAGCGCGGCGCCGGGTGCCTCCGCTCCCGGCGCCGGGCTTCGCGTACCGCTGTCGCTCGGCCAAGTCCCCTGGCGATGCGTGCAGTCGTGTCACCGCCGATCGGGTTGTACGTACGGCGGCGCGCAGGACGGGAAGTGACTGCAGGTCAGCCCATCAAATGCCTGGTCAGAGCTCTGTCGCCGACGCCGGAAGAGGGTGGGCGGCCGGTCCCCGTGCCGCCGTACGGGTCAGCCGGGCGGGCGGCTCGAGTGGTGGGTCCGGCGGGTCTGGCTGACGGTGGATCACGTCGAGGTCGGGTCTCGTCAGCTGACATCACGTCAGCGCCCCGGCCGCGGCGGAAGGACTTCGATCATGCGCTCTGCCCGCCTGCTCCTCGCTACCGCGACGGCCACGGCCGCTCTCGCGATCGCCGCACCCGGCGCCCTCGCCGCCGACGGCGGCGACTGGGACCACGGTGACTCTTCCTACAGCAAGGAGCACGACAAGGACAGCAAGCACGACAAGCCGAACGGTGGCATGCACACGGGCGGCGGTGCGCTCACCGCGGTGAACGAGGGCGACTGGAGCAAGGGCGACAGCGCGGACGAGAGCAAGAAGGGCGACTGGGAGGCCGACAAGGAGGAGGGCGGCAAGGGTTCCTGGAACTCCGCGGACAAGGAGGAGAGCGGCAGCAAGGGTGACTGGGGCGGCAAGGGCGAGTGGGGCGGCAAGCACGAGAAGCCCAGCGGCGGCATGCACACCGGTGGCGGCGCGCTCGCGTCCCCGGGTGTCACGGCCGGCGGGCTGGCGGCCCTGGCGGTCGTCGGCGCGGGTGCGTTCGCGATGCGTCGCAGGAACGCGGCCGACGGGGTGTCCTGACCGTTGCCTGACATAGCAGCCGGGGCCGTCGCGTGCGCACATCCGCCTGTGCGCACTGCGGCGGCCCGGCCGGTTTTGTCCCCCTCCCCTCCGTACCGTGCCCGTGTTCCAGTGAGGTGGTTCCCGATGGCAACCCGGTTGTCCTCCCCTGTCGAATCCCCGTCGGCGCCGCCCAGGCGGCGCCTTGTCGTACGTCTGATCGCGTGGTCCGTGGTCCTCCTGATCCCGGTGCTCTTCCTCTTCTCCGGGAACGACGAGCCGTCCGACGACGCCCGCGCGCCCCGGGTGGCCGTCGCGCACGCCCCGTCCGTGTCGGCCACCCCGAAGGCCTCGGTCGCCCCGAAGGGCGGAAAGCATCTGCCGCGGGCGCAGCCGACGCGGCTGCGGATCCCGGCCATCGGCGTGGACGCCCCCTTCGTCGGCCTCGCCATCGGCGCCTCGGGCCAGCTCGAGCCCCCGCCCGCCGACGACGTGAACCTGGTCGGCTGGCAGGCCAACGGCGTGTCGCCGGGTGAGGCGGGGACCGCGATCATCGCCGGGCACGTCGACACGGCGACCTCCCCCGCCGTCTTCGCCGGGCTCAGCGAAGTGGAGAAGGGCACCCGCTTCTCCGTCAACCGGTCCGACGGTCGCACGGCCGTCTTCGTGGTCGACAGCGTGGAGACGTTCGCGAAGGACGCCTTCCCCGACGACCGGGTGTACGCCGACACCCCGCAGGCCCAGGTCCGGCTGATCACCTGCGCCGGTGACTACGACCACTCGGTGAAGGACTACACCGACAATCTCGTGGTCTTCGCCCACCTCGTCTGACCCCGCGCGGCCCGTCCCGGCCCGTCGGGGTCCCCCGGGAGCCCACCTGGGCGATCAGCGGTGGCGGGCCGGAACACCCGCTCCTAGCTTCGGCATATGACCAGACGACAGATCACCCACCTCGTATGTACGGCGGCTGTTGTGGCCTCAGGGCTGGGAGCGGCCGCTCCGACCGACCACCGCACTGCGCAGCAGCTGCTCCGTGTCCACCGGGTGCAGCCCGGCGAATCGATCCAGCGGGCGGTGAACGCCGCACTGCCGGGGGACACCGTTGTCCTCTCCCCCGGCACCTACCACGAGAGCGTCAGCATCACCGTGCCCGACCTGACCCTGCGGGGCTCCCTCGCCGGGCACGCCGTCATCGTCCCCGGCCCGGCCTCCGCCGACGGCACCTGCGCCAAGGCGGGCAACGGCATCTGTGTGACCGGCACCAAGAGCAGTCCCGTCAAGGGCGTCACCCTGCGCTCGCTGACGATCCGGAACTTCACCAAGAACGGCCTGTGGGCCTCGTGGACCGACAAGCTGAAGGTCCAGAACGTGACCGCCGAGAAGAACGGGCAGTGGGGCCTCGCCCAGGAGAGGTCCGTACGCGGCGTGTTCAGCCGCAACCTCGCCCAGCACAACGGTGACGCCGGGCTCTTCGTCGCCAACACCGTCGACCGGGAGGACGGCGCCCAGGACTCCAAGGGCACCGTCGTCAGCCACAACCGTCTGGTCGGCAACCGCATCGGCCTCACAGTGCGGCGGCTGCGGAATCTGACCGTCGAACGCAACGAGGCGACCGGCAACTGCGCCGGGGTGTTCGTCGTCGGCGACGAGGGCACACCGCGCGCCGGGGCGATGACCGTACGCCGCAACCACGTCCACACCAACAACAAGCTGTGCCCGAAGACCCCTCGCCTGCCCTTCCTGCAGGGCTCGGGCATCGTCCTCACCGGCACCGAGAAGACGCTGGTGACGAAGAACCGGGTCGAGGACAACGTGGGCGCCTCCCCGCTGTCGGGCGGCATCGTGCTGTTCAAGAGCTTCGTGGGCGCCCCCAGCGAGAGCAACGAGATCGTCGACAACGTGGTGCGGCGCAACAGCACCGCGGATCTCGCCAACCGGGACACCGGCAAGAACAACACCTTCCGCGGCAACAAGTGCGGGGTCTCCGAACCCGCGGGAATGTGCTGACGCCGACCCGACTCGAACGACTCCCTCACCCACTCCCCCACACGCACGGCACGACGACAGAGGCGAGGCAACAGATGACGACCGTTGATCCGGCTCCGCCGGCTTCCCCCACTCCCTCCGCTCCCTCCTCTCCCCCAGCCCCTCCGGCGCCCATGCGTCTGAGGGAACTCGTCTTCGGGGCGGCCTGTGCCGCCGCCGTACGCGCCGCCGCCCGCCTGGGCGTCGCAGACGCCCTGGACGACTCCCCCAGGAGTGCGGAGGACCTGGCGGCGGCGGTGAAGACCCGGCCCCACACCCTCAGGCGGCTGCTGCGCGCGCTGACCTGCCAGGGCGTGTTCGAGGAGCGCCCCGACGGCACCTTCGTCCACACCGAGATGTCCCGGCTGCTGCGCGAGGACGATCCGCACAGCCTGCGGTACATCGCCCTGTGGTGCACCGAGCCGTGGACGTGGAGCGTCTGGCCGCAGCTGGACGAGGCGGTGCGCTCGGGCCGGAACGTCTTCGAGGACATGTACGACCGGGAGTTCTTCTCGTACCTCAACGAGGAGGCCCCCGAGTCGGCCTACGTCTTCAACCGGGCCATGACGACGTCCAGCGAGCAGTCGGCGCGGGACGTCGCGAACCTGCTGGACCTGACCGGGGTGTCCTCGGTCGCGGACATCGGCGGCGGCCAGGGCCGGGTGGTGGCGAGCCTGCTGGAGAAGCACCCCGCGATGCACGGCACGCTGCTCGACCTGCCCGGCGTGGTGGAGAACGCCGACCCCCGGCTGCGCGACGGCGGTTCGCTGGCCGCGCGGGTGAGCATCGTGGCCGGGGACTGCCGGGAGGACATCCCCGTACAGGCGGATGTGTACATCATCAAGAACATCCTGGAGTGGGACGACGACAGCACCCGCAGGGCGCTGGCGAACGTCCGGAAGGCGGCGCGGCCCGGTGCTCGGGTCGTGGTCATCGAGAACCTCGTGGACGACACGCCCTCGATGAAGTTCACCACCGCCATGGACCTGCTGCTGCTCCTCAATGTCGGCGGTGCCAAGCACACCCGGCAGAGCATGGTCGACCGGCTGACCGAGGCAGGTCTGGTCATCGGTGAGATCCGTCCGGTCAACGCGTATCTGCACGCCTTCGAGTGCACCGTCCCCGACAACTGACCGACCGCCACAAACCCCGAGGCCGGTACCGCGAGTGACGCGGTACCGGCCTCGGGGTTTCGGCGCTCAGGAGCGGGCGTCCCGCTCCCACTGGTAGAAGCAGTGCGCCATGGCGTCCTTGGGGCTGCGCCAGGTCTGCGGGTCGTACGCGGAGACGTACGCCGACAGCTTGTCGCTGATGCCCCGGAACTCGGGGTGTCCGGCGACCTTCGCGATGGCGGGCGCCGGGTCCTGGTCGGCCTCGATGAAGTGCAGGTACACGTCGCCGTACTGGAAGAGGCTGCGGCGGGTGACACCGACGAGGTGCGGGAGTTCACCGCTGTCGGAGGCGGCGAACAGGTCGGCGATCGCCGGCGCCGAACCGGGTGCCATCCGGGCGACGATCAGGGCGTGGTGCATCGGGTGTCCTTCCTGGGCCGGTGGGTCAGCGGGGCAGGGGCGCGTTCTGGCGTTCCCGGGCGACCTGCTCGATGCGGTCCCGGATGAGCGCCATCTGCGTACGGGAGTTGCGGTTGATGTTGTCCGTCATCCACTCGTCGTCGACGGGGGCGTCGGGCTTCATCGCGAAGTCCTGCGTCCAGCGCATCTGGGTGCCGCCCGGCAGCTCCGTGTACTCCCACAGGATGTTCATGTGGGCGAAGGGGCCCGTCTCGATCCGGCGGGCCCGGACGATCCGGTTGGCGCGGTCGACGGTCCGTTCCGAGATCCAGCTCCAGACCTTGCCGTTGTCGTCCGGGTACATGGTGAGGCGGAACGCCGTGGTGTCGCCCTCGCGGGAGAGCACCTCGAGGGAGGAGTACTCGGTGAAGAGCTGCGGCCAGTTCTCGATGTCGTTGGTGATGTCCCAGACGAGGTCGAGGGGGGCGTCGACGGTGACGGTGTTCTCGGTGTGTCCTGACACTTTCAGGCTCCAGCCTTGAGGGTGCTGTTGACGAGGTCGAGGAACTCCTGGGGCGTCTTGCAGCGCTCGGAGTCGGGGGGCAGCGAGCGGCCGTACTGGTTCTCCAGTTCGCCGACGATGCCGAGCAGGCCGAGCGAGTCGAGGCCGAGGATCCCGAAGGGGGTGTCCGAGGCCCGTTCCAGCTCCCGGGGGTCGACGGTGACTCCGGCGCCCCTCTTCATGAGGGTGGCCAGTTCGTCGTAGGTCACTTGGGTGGTGAGCATGCGGGTGTTCTCCTTACCGCCCGGTGCTGTCGGGCTCAGGCGTCTGCGCGGCGCACGATCAGCGCCGCGTTGGAACCCATCAGTCCCCGGCTGAGGACCAGGGCCGTGCGCGGCTCGGCGGGGCGAGCGCGGGACATCACCAGGTCGAGGTCGTGGCAGATGTCGAACACGTTGGGGGTGGGTGGGATCAGGCGGTGCTCCATGGCGAGCACCGCGGCGGCGATGTCCAGCACGGGCGCCCCGCAGTAGGCGCGCCCGATACCGGTCTTGGGCGCGGTGACGGGGACCTTGACGCCGTGCTCCCCGAGCGCGTCGGCGATGGCGCCGGCCTCGGCGCGGTCCGCCTCCGGCACTCCGAGGGCGTCCGCGAACACGACGTCGATCTCCTCGGGGGCGCAGCCGGCCTCGTCGAGGGCGGCCCTGATCGCGTGGGCGAGCCCTTCCCGGGACCGGTCCCAGCGGGAGGCACCGGTGAAGGTGGCGCCGTGTCCGGCGATGACGGCCCGGACAGGCGCTCCGCGTTCCCGGGCGCGGTTCTCGTCCTCGACGACGAGCATGGCGCCACCCTCGGCGGGTACGAAGCCGCAGGCTCTCGCCGTGAAGGGGCGGTAGGCGCGGGCCGGGTCCTCGACGGTGCTGAGTTCGGCGTAACCGAGCTGGCAGACCATCGAGTAGGGGGCGAGGGGTGCCTCCGCGCCGCCGACGACGACCGCGCCGGTGCCGCGCGCCACGGCCCGGGCGGCGTGGGCGACGGCGTCCAGACCGCCGGCCTCGTCGCTGGCGACCACTCCGCAGGGGCCCTTGAAGCCGCCGCGGATGGAGATCTGGCCGGTGCTGGCGGCGTAGAACCAGGCGATGGACTGGTAGGGGCCCACGTACCGCGATCCCTGGCCCCACAGCTTCTGAAGTTCGCGCTGGCCGAACTCGCCGCCGCCTGATCCGGCAGCGGTGACCACACCGATGTCGTAGGGCTCGGCGGGCTCGCTCCGGGCGATTCCGGCGTCGTCGAGGGCGAGTGCGGCGGCGGCCATGGCGAAGTGGCTGAACCGGTCGGTCTGGACAAGGAATCGCTCCTCGATGAGGCCGGCGGCGTCGAAGCCCCGGACCTCGCCCGCGACGCGGAGCGGCAGATGCCCGCAGCCCTCGCGGGTGATCCCGTCCAGGACGACGAGTCCTTCGCCGACGGCCTTCCAGTAGGAGTCGGCCCGCAGGCCGTTGGGCGCGATCACACCGATCCCGGTGATGGCCGCGCGCGAGGTGCGCGGGGTGTGCTGGGTCTGCCGAGTGCTCATCGGGTTCTCCCTCCCGCCCCGGTCAGCAGTACGGCCGACTGGAAGCCGCCGAATCCGCTGCCGACGGAGAGCACGTTCCTGAGCTTTCGCTGACGCGCGGTGCGCGGCACGTAGTCCAGGTCGCACTCGGGGTCGGGTGTCTCGTAGTTGGCCGTCGGCGGCACGACCTGGTGCTTCATTGCCAGGACGCACGCGACGACCTCGATCGCGCCGATCGCGCCGAGTGAGTGGCCCACCATGGATTTGATGGAGCTCATCGGTGTGTCGTAGGCGTGGGCGCCCAGGGACCGCTTGACGGCGGCCGTCTCGTGCCGGTCGTTCTGTTTGGTGCCCGAGCCGTGCGCGTTGACGTAGTCGATCAGCGTGGGGTCGAGGCGGGCCTGGTCGAGCGTGGAGTCGATCGCCCGGGCCATCTCCAGCCCCTCACAGGTGAGACCGGTCATGTGGTAGGCGTTGCCGAACGTGGCGTAGCCGCCGATCTCGCAGTAGATGTGCGCGCCGCGGGCCCGGGCGTGCTCGTACTCCTCCAGGACGAGGACCGCCGCGCCCTCGCCCATGACGAAGCCGTTGCGGCGGGCGTCGAAGGGCCGGGAGGCGTGTTCGGGGTCGTCGTTGTTGTCCGAGGTCGCCTTGATGGCGTCGAAGCACGCCATGGTGATCGGCGAGATCGGCGAGTCCGCCGCGCCGGCGATGCAGATGTCGGCGCGGCCCTCCTCGATGGTGTGGAAGGCGTAGCCGACCGCGTCGATCCCGGAGGTGCAGCCGGTGGAGACCGTCTGCACCGGGCCCTGGGCGCCGAACTGCTCGGCGACGACCGAGGCGAGGGTGCTCGGCGAGAACGCCCGGTGCAGTTGCGGCTCGGCGCGGCGGTGGTCGACGTCCCACCGCTGTCCGACCTCGCTGACCTTGACGTAGTCGTGTTCCAGACGGGTGGTGCCGCCGACGGCGCTGCCCAGGGAGACCGCGACACGCCAGGGGTTCTGCGTGCCGGTGTCGAGTCCGCTGTCGCCGACGGCTTCGGCGGCGGCGACCATGGCGAACTGGATGTAGCGGTCGGCGTGCTGGCTCACGTCCGGGTCGAGGCCGTGTGCGAACGGGTCGAAGTCGCATTCGGCGGCGATGCGTGAGCGCAGGCCCGCCGGATCGAACAGCGTGATACCCCGGGTCGCGGTGCGGCCGCCGGCGAGGAGGTCCCAGAACGCCGTGGCGCCGGTGCCGCCTGGAGCGACCACACCGATACCGGTGACAGCCACCCGCCGGGTCACCGTATGGCCCCGCTTCGTTCGGACGGCTGTCCGTGGTCCGGAGCGAGCCCGCCCGGCCCGCCGACGGCGAACTCCGTGCCGGGTACGGCGGTTTCGGTGACCTCCGTGTCGACGTGACCGAGGCTGGGACGCGGTGCGAGCGGGCCCAGGTGGAAGACCATACGGGCCTCCACGTCACCGACGTTGCGGAAGCGGTGGCGTACGTCGATCGGGATCAGGAGCCCCTGATCGGGCCTGAGGGCGTGGGTCTCGCCGTTCAGGTCCACTTCGAGACTGCCCGCGACGACGTACACGAACTCCTCGGAGTACGGGTGGTAGTGCTCGCCGATGCGCTCTCCGGGCTGGACGATCGCCAGGCCCATGAAGCCGCTGGTGGAGCCCACCGTGGCGGGCGTGAGCACGGCCCGCAGGTCGCCGCCGCGTCTGCGGTTGGGTTCTGTCTCGCTCAGATCCACGATGCATGGGTGGTGCTTGTTCATGGTTGACACCTCCGGGGGTGGCAGGGACGTCGTCCGGGCGGGCTGGGAGCGGCTCGGACCGCGCCGCGGCGGTCCGTCAGGAACGCGCCGAGCTGCGGTCGGTGACGGGCATCATGTCGGCGTGCGACAGGAGGCGGTTGATGTTGCGGTCCGCCTCCAGGGAGCCCTCGACACCGATCGCGGCACCGTCGAGGAGACGCTCGAACTCCGCCGCCTTCCCGGGGCCGTTGAGGCCGAGGGAGGACATGGGGTCGGCGTCGAGGTCACCGGTGAGGTCGACCAGGCGGACAACGATGTCATCACGCTGGAAGAGGGTGCTGCCGTACACCGGGCTGCGCGGGTCGTCCGCGGCGGCCTCGTCCTGGTGGGCGAGCAGCCGGGCGAGGTCCATGCCGCGGCCCTCCTTCGCCGGGTAGTACAGCGCGTGCCGCCGCAGTCCGGCGGGTGCCTTCGGCCCGGAGACGACGTGGTGGACGGCGGGGAGCGCGGCCCGGGTGAAGAAGACCCGCGCCGAGTCGGGGTCGCTGAGGTCCCGGTCCTGTTCGAGGTACGGGTTGATGGCCTCCTCGACCGCCCGGACCTCGGGCTGGCGGGCGACGTGTCGGAGCGCCGCGAGGAGGTCGCCCTCGACCTCGACGGCCCGTACGACCCGGTTGCCGTGCATGAAGAGGGAGGTGCGGCGCAGCCGGGTGGTGTCGTCGACCTGCGCCTCGGGCGAGGTGTAGCCGGCCAGGAGCTCGGCGACCTTGGACTCCGAGCCCGGCTTGACGGTGAAGGTGAGCGCGTGGCGTGCGACACCGTCGCCGACGCGGGCCTCCACCTGCATGCCCGCCTTCGCCGACTCCAGGGTGAGCGGCGCGTTGGGGGTGGTCTCCCGGAGGATGCTGTAGCGCATGGACCGGGTGTCCCGGACGCAGCTGTGCATCGGCCGGACGGTCTCGACGTGCTCCTCGCTGTTCACCCAGGCGAGGAAGGGCGGCGCGCTCTCCCACTCGCTGGTGATGAGCCACTGCGAGGGGTTCTCGATCGACTGGCAGAGCTGGTCACTGAGGTGACCGGGGACCGACGCGACCTGGTTGCGCATGTGCTCGTACGCGTCCAGGAACTGCTGCTGGGCTCCTTCGTACAGGTCGAGCAGCAGAATCACCCGCAGCCTGGAGCCGTCGAACGCCGACTGCGATATGCGTCCCGAGATGGTCATCCGGCGCACCTCTCCTCTTCGTCGTGGAAGTCCTTCGTCATGGAAGGCGGGGAGCGGCCTTCGTGGCCGAAACCGGGGCCGCCATGAGCCGATCGTTGACGGGACTCGCGAAGTGCGCGACTCCCGCGGGGTCGGGCGGGTGAACCGTGCGCCATCCGGGTGCTCCCGGCGGGCGGATCGATTGCCGGGGATGCACTGTGCAGGGGCAATCGCATCGCCGACCCGCGTCCCGGCACAGACCGGCGAGGACGTGTGCAGACCGGCGGAGAAACCGGCAGAGACCGGCTGACCCTGGAGGCATTCAATGAACCGCGCGGAAGAGACCGACGGCAAAAGCGACCACCACACGCCCGTCCTGATCGTCGGCGGCTCCCTGGTGGGCCTGTCCACCTCCCTGTTCCTCGGTCGTCTGGGGGTGCCGCACACCCTGGTGGAGCGCCACTCGGGCACCTCGATCCATCCCCGGGGGCGCGGGAACAACGTGCGCACCATGGAGTTGTTCCGGGTGGCCGGGGTGGAGCGGCGCATCGAGGAGGCCGCGTCGGTCCTGGCGGACAACCACGGCATCCTGCAGACACCGAGCCTGGTGGGTGACGTGGGCGAGTGGCTGTTCAAGGAGATCGACCCGGGCGGCGGACTGGCCCGCTTCAGCCCCAGCGGCTGGTGCCTGTGCAGCCAGAACGACCTGGAACCGGTCCTGCTGGAGAGCGCGCGGGCGCTCGGCGGGGATCTGCGGTTCTCGACCGAGCTGATGTCGTTCGAGCAGGGCCCCGAGGGGGTGACCGCGCAGGTCAAGAGCCGGGAGACCGGTGAGCACACCACCATCCGGGCGGACTATCTCGTCGCGGCGGACGGTCCGCGCAGCCCTGTCCGGGAGCAGCTGGGCATCGGGCAGAGCGGTCCGGGCGACCTCTTCCACAACGTGAGCATCACCTTCACCTCGCGCGCTCTCGCGGGCGTGGTCGGCGACCGGCGTTTCATCGTCTGCTACCTGACCAGCCCGGACGCCGACGGCGCCCTGCTGCCGGTCGACAACCGGGAGCGCTGGGTGTTCCACGCGCCCTGGCACCCCGAACACGGCGAGACGCTGGAGGAGTTCACCGACGAGCGGTGCCGGGAGCACATCCGGCGGGCGGTCGGTGTACCGGATCTGGACGTGGAGATCACCGGCCGGGCTCCCTGGCACGCCGCCCAGCGGGTCGCCGAACGGTACGCGGAGCGCAGGGTGTTCCTCGCCGGCGACTCGGCCCACGAGATGTCCCCCACCGGGGCCTTCGGCTCCAACACCGGTATCCAGGACGCCCACAACCTCGCCTGGAAGCTGGCCGCCGTGCTGGGCGGCTGGGCGGGGCCGGGTCTGCTGGCGTCGTACGACCTGGAACGCCGGCCGGTCGCGGAGGCGACGAGCGCCCGTGCCTCGGCGCGCTCGGTGGAGCACAGCCACCCTGGGTACACGCCCGCTCCCGGAGCCGGTGGCCCCGGCGGCCGGAAGGGCGGGATCCTCAACGTGGCCCTCGGCTACCGCTATCTCCGGGGCGCGGTCGTGGGCGCGGACGCGGCGGTGCCGGTGGTGCCCGAGGGGGTACGGCTGACGGGTGAGCCCGGGAGCCGTGCGCCGCACCTGTGGCTGAACCGCGCCGGTACCCGGATCTCCACGCTCGACCTGTACGAGGGTTCGCTGGTGCTCCTCAGTTCGGCGGGCGGCGCCGGCGGCTGGCACGACGCGGCGACGGCCGTCGCGCGGGAGCTGGCGGTGCCGCTCGACTCGTACCGGATCGGCAGCGGGCCGGACGTGGAACTGTCGTCCGCGAGCGACCTGGAGTGGGCGGAGGCCCATGGCGTCGGCGCGGACGGCGCGGTGCTGGTGCGCCCCGACGGGTTCGTGGCCTGGCGGTCCGTGGGGGCGGCGGCGGACCCCAGGGCGACGCTGCGGGAGACCCTGTCGTCGATTCTCGACCGGAGCTGACCGTTCGGTGCGGAGCCGCGCGGCTGCCTGCTCGTCCTCAGGGGCCCACCGGTTGTCGGTGAGGCCCCGGTCCAGCCGCCGACCTTCCAGCCGGGGGCCTGGGACAGCTTCTCCGGGTGGAACTCCTCCGGCACCGCCGAACCGTTCCTGGCAGCAGGGCCTCTTGGCAGCAGGCAAGGCATCCACGCCAACCGGCGCGCCAGGAGGCCCTGTTGTCGCGGTCGTACGCGCCGCCTGCGAGAAGGGGCCGCTTCGGTCGCCACCGAGGCATGCCGCGCCGTTCCGGCCGACTTACCGTCGTGCTTGACTCGTCCCATGAGCGATCTTCACATCCGCCACGCCACCCTCTCGGACATCGACGCCGTGCTGCGGTTCTGGCGCGACGCCGCGGAGGGTACGAGCATCAGCGACGACCACGACGGAGTCGCCCGGCTCATCACACGGGACCCTGAGGCCCTGCTCCTCGCGACCCGTGACGGTCTGCTCACCGGAACCGTCATAGCCGGCTTCGACGGATGGCGGTGCTCCGCCTACCGGCTGGCCGTGCACCCCGACCACCGTCGGCAGGGCATCGCCACCGCCCTCCTGGAAGCAGCGGAACAGCGTTTCGCCGCCCTGGGCGGCCGACGCGTCGACGCCATGGTGCTGGAGGCCAACGAACGGGCCCACCAGGCCTGGGCCGCCACCGGATACCACCGCGAGGACCACTGGCGACGGTGGGTGAAGCCCCTCACCGACTGAGTACTTTGCGCATCCTTTACTATTGTTGGACCAGTTGATTCTCTGAGGAAAGGTGTGAGCGTCCGCCCATGGGCGAGCCTCCCAGTAGCAACAGCACCACTCGACGTCGAGCGATCCCGCCGGCCCTGCCCGATCCTGGGACGGAGGTGAACCGATGACAGAAGTGCTCCTCCTCCTGGTCGCGATCCTGCTCTCCCTGGCCTGTGGCGCCTTCGTCGCGGCGGAGTTCTCCCTGACGACGGTCGAGCGCAGCGAGCTGGAGCGCGCGGTGGAGCGCGGCGAGCGGGGTGCCGCCGGCGCACTGAAGGCCGTACGGAACCTCACCTTCCAGCTCTCCGGCGCGCAGCTCGGCATCACGGTCACCAACCTCGTGGTCGGCATGCTCTCCGAGCCGTCGATCGCGGCGCTGATCTCGGGCCCGCTCGAGTCGCTCGGCGTGTCGGCCTCGGCGTCGTCCTCCCTTGCCCTGGTGCTCGGTACGGCGCTGTCGACCGTCTTCCTGATGGTCGTCGGCGAGCTCGTGCCCAAGAACTGGGCGATCTCCTCACCGCTGGCCTTGGCCAAGCGGGTGGCGACACCGCAGCGCCTGTTCAGCGCCGCGTTCCGGCCCTTCATCACGCACCTCAACAACACGGCGAACCGCATGGTGCGCCTCTTCGGCATCGAGCCCGCCGAGGAGCTCGCCTCAGCACGCGGCCCCCAGGAACTGGCCGCACTGGCCAGGCACTCCGCCAAGGCGGGCGCCCTGGAGCCCGACACCGCGGAACTGTTCGTACGGACCCTGAACCTCGCCGACCTCACCGCGGAGAACGTGATGACACCGCGCGTCCAGGTCGTCGCCCTCGACGCCCAGGCGACCTGCGAGGACGTGGCGAACGCGACCCGGGCGACCGGTCTGTCCCGGTTCCCCGTCTACCGCGGCAACCTGGACTCGGTCGTCGGTGTCGCACACATCAAGGACTGCCTCGCG
This sequence comes from Streptomyces sp. ME02-8801-2C, assembly GCF_033793965.1. Classification (NCBI taxonomy): domain Bacteria; kingdom Bacillati; phylum Actinomycetota; class Actinomycetes; order Kitasatosporales; family Streptomycetaceae; genus Streptomyces; species Streptomyces sp. ME02-8801-2C. Next base: position 938,015 of record NZ_JARAXP010000003.1, read on the forward strand.
GTGCCCGCGGAGCGTCGTCCCCGGGTGTCCGTCGCCGAACTGATGCGCGAACCGCTGCTGGTCCCCGAGTCGCTGACCGTCGACCGGCTCCTCGACCGGCTGGGCGGCAAGCGCACCATGGCCGTCGTCATCGACGAGTACGGCGGCACGGCGGGCGTGGCCACCCTGGAGGACATCGTCGAGGAGGTCGTCGGCGAGGTACGGGACGAGCACGACCCGCACGAGCTGTCCGACCTCGCCCCGGCAGGCACCGACGACGAGGGCCGCGCCCTCTACTCCGCGGACGGCGCCGCCCGCACCGACCAGCTCGCCCGCGTCGACCTCTGGCTGCCCGAGGGGCCGTACGAGACGCTCGCCGGCCTGGTGGCCACCGAGCTCGGCCGTATTCCGCGGGCCGGTGACACCGTCGAGGTGGCCGGCTGGCGCCTGGACGTGGTGGACGCCTCGGGCCGCAGGGCCGCACGCGTCCTGCTGCACGCACCGCACGCGTCGGAGGAAGCGCCAGAAGCCGAAGAAAAGAAGGAACAAACGGAAGGGGAGGCGAAGTGACCACGATCCAGCTGCTGATCGGTCTGGCGACGCTGGTCGTCAACGCCTTCTTCGTCGGCGCCGAGTTCGCGCTGATCTCCGTACGCCGCAGTCAGATCGAGCAGTACGTCACGGAAGGTGCCGGCGGAGACCGCGCCGACGGCGACCGGCGGGCGAAGAGCGTCCTGTGGGGCCTGGAGCACGTGTCCGCGCTGATGGCGGCGGCCCAGCTGGGCATCACCCTGTGCACGCTGGTCCTCGGTGTGGTCGCGGAACCGGCGATCGCGCATCTGCTGGAACCGGTGTTCCACGCGGTGGGCGTCCCCGAGAGCGCGGGTCACGCGGTGTCCTTCGTGATCGCCCTCTCCCTCGCGACGTATCTGCACATGCTGCTCGGCGAGATGGTGCCGAAGAACATCGCGCTCGCGGAACCGGTGCGCAGCGCCCTGCTGCTCGGCCCACCCCTGGTGGCCCTGGCCCGGGCCCTGAAGCCGGTGATCTTCACGATCAACGCCTTCGCGAACACGCTCCTGAAGCTGCTGCGCGTCGAGGTCAAGGACGAGGTCGCGGCGACCTTCTCGGACGCCGAGCTGGCCCGTCTGGTGCACGACTCCGGCGAGGCCGGGCTCATCGACGACCGGGCCCGGGAACGGCTGAACGACGCCCTGGAACTGGGCCGCCGACCGGTGCGTGACGTCGTGCTCCCGCTGGAGAGCGTCGTGTACGCGCGCGTGGGTGTCACTCCGGAGGAGCTGGAGCAGCTGTCGGCCGAGTCGGGCTTCTCGCGCTTCCCCGTGGTGGACGAGGAGCGCCGGATCGCCGGCTATCTGCACGTCAAGGACGCGCTGGACGCGGCACCCCGGGACGTCGCCTTCCAGGTCCAGGACATGCGTCCCATCGCGAGCGTACGGGCGGACACCCCGCTCGACGACGTGCTCACCGCGATGCGGCGCAGCCGTACGCACCTAGCGGCGGTGCAGGGCGAGGACGGGCTGCTCGCCGGGCTGGTGACGATGGAGGACGTGCTGCGCGAGCTGTTCGGACAGCCGGCGTAGAGATCGCGCGAAGAGGTCGACCGACCGCCGGGTATGTGAACGGGCTATCATCTCTGTCGCCATGCAGACGAACGCCACATACACCAGCCTTGTCGCGGTCGGCGACTCCTTCACCGAGGGCATGTCGGACCGGTTGCCGGACGGTACGTACCGGGGCTGGGCCGACCTCCTCGCGGCCCGGATGGCCGCCCGTGCCCCCGGTTTCCGCTACGCGAACCTCGCCGTGCGGGGCAAGCTGATCGGGCAGATCACCGCCGAGCAGGTGCCGGTGGCGGCGGCCATGAAAGCGGACGTGATCACCCTGGTGGGCGGTCTCAACGACACGCTCCGCCCCAAGTGCGACATGGGGCGGGTGCGTGGGCTTCTGGAGGAGGCCGTCGAGCAACTGGCGCCCGCGTGCAAGCAGCTGGTGCTGATGCGCAGCCCCGGCCGCCAGGGGCCGGTCCTGGAGCGGTTCCGGCCGCGCATGGAGGAACTGTTCGCCTGCGTCGACGACCTGGCGTCCCGGCACGGCGCCCTGGTGGTCGACCTGTACGGCGCGCCGTCGCTCAGCGACCCCCGCATGTGGGACGTCGACCGGCTGCACCTGACCGGCGAGGGCCACCGGAGGGTGGCCGAGGCGGTCTGGCAGACGCTCGGCTACGAGGCGGAGGACCCGGAGTGGCGCACCCCGGTACCGGCCACGCTGCCGCCCGGCTGGGCCGCCCGCCGGGTCGCGGACGCCCGCTTCGCACGCCAGTACCTACTGCCGTGGATAGGCCGCCGACTGACGGGCAGGTCATCGGGGGACGGCCTGCCCCCGAAGAGGGCGAATCTGTCCCCGTACGAGCACTGACCCTCAAGGCTTTTCCTCGCCCCCGCCGCCCCTACCCGTTCCATCCTTCTGGGGCTCCGCCCCAGACCCCGCTCCTCAAACGCCGGAGGGGCTGGATGACGCCGGCCGGGGCTTGATCTTTCAGCCAGTCCGGCGTTTGAGGACGAGGCCGTTCAGGCCGAAGCGGGGGTCTGGGGGCGGCAGACCCCAGTGGGGGTCCCCCCTCTGACGGAGGGACGGGTAGGGGCGGCGGGGGCGAGATCCTCGGGCCATTGAAGTGCTCTCCCGGCTGAAGCCGGGAGATTCCTGCTTACCTTGCGGCAGCGGGCTTGACGCGATTGGCGCGCCTGACGACTACCCTCCCGGCAGCCGGGACGAGCGCGAGGCCCATCCGGTACAGGTGCAGGACGTTGCGGGCCGCGTTGTGGTCGGCGTTGCCCGACCAGCCGCAGTCCGGGTTCCTGCACACGAACACGGCCTGGGACTCCCGACTCCCCAGCGTGGTGACACCGCACGCCGAGCAGCGCCGGGAGGTGCCAGGAGCGGGGACCTTGACCAGGGTGCCGCCGAGCCGGGCGGTCTTGTAGGCCAGCATGGTGACGGTGCGCCCCCACGCCTCCCCGCTGATGGAGCGGTTCAGCCCGGTCTTCTGGGCGACGTTCTTCCCCGGCTCTTCCACTGTTCCCTTGGCGGACTTGACCATGTTCGTGATGGTGAGTGCTTCGACCACGACCGTGCCGTAGGTGCGGGCGATGGCGGTGGTCGTCCGGTGCTGCCAGTCCAGGGCCCGGCGCTTGGCTTTCGCGCGCAGGTCTGCGATCTGGTCGTAGGTGTGGTGCAGCCGACGGCTGGTGCGCTCTCCAGGCTTGCGGTGCTGCTTACGCTGTGCGGCGCGCCGCTCCAGGTGCAGGAGCCTGTCCTTCTCCTTCTCCTTCTCCGTCAGCCATGCGCCGTGTTCGTACGTTTGGCCGTCCGAGAGGGCGATGGGCACGCTGACGCCCACGTCGATACCGATGTCCGGCCCCTGATGGGGATCGGGCCCGGCCTCCTGGGTCTGGACACGGAAGGCGATGTGCCAGCCGAGCGCGTCCTTGATCAGTCGGGCCCCGGTGATCCGGTTGTCCGTGTTGGTGTGCTTGCCGACCGGAAGGTCTTTGGTCCACCGGAAGCGGACCCGGCCCACCTTGGGAAGGTTGACCATGCCCCACCGGCGGTGCACGCGGACGATGTTCAGGTCGCGGCCCTGCGGAATGTCCACGGACATCACCGTGCGCAGGCGGCCCTTGAAGTCCGGGGCGTCGGCGCGGCCCTCCCAGCAGTTCTTCCACGCCCGGAAGTACGTCTTGAGCACTGCTTGCGCGGCCTGCGCGGGCAGGATGGCGAGGAAGTCGATGTCCTTGCGGGCCTGGCGGATCGCGGCGTCCGCGTTCGCGAGGGTCCGCTTCTCCTTCGGCATCATCCGCCACCACGCGTGCAGCAGGTTCCACATCGTGCGGGCCGCGTGCGCCTGGTCATCCGCCGCGCGAATCCCGGCAGGAGACAGTGCGAGTCGGGCGCGGTGCCCGAACTGCCGCTTGACCAGGGTGGCTTGGCTCACGATCGAGAATCTAGCATTGGTTTATGTCACCCCGATGGAACCCTCATCCCGATGTCAGAACCGGTCGCCATGTTGTCTACAACCTGCACGTTCACTTGGTTTTTGTCACCAAATACCGGCGGAACGCGCTCACCGACGCCATGCTGACCCGCACCGAAGAGATCATGCGGGAGGTCTGCACCGACTTCGAGGCCGAGCTGAAACAGTTCAACGGCGAACAGGACCACGTCCACCTGCTCGTGCATTACCCGCCCAAGGTCCAGCTCTCCAAGCTGGTCAACTCCCTCAAGGGCGTCAGCTCCCGCAGACTCCGCCAGGAATACGACAGCCACGTCCGCCGGTACCTGTGGGGCGGACACTTCTGGTCCGGCTCCTACTTCGCCGGATCATGCGACGGACCACCCCTGACCGACGTCAAGCAATACATCCAAAACCAGCAACGACCCGCCTGACCATCACCCCGAAAACGCAGAACACTCCGGCGCTCCGCGCCTCCGACCCAACCATGGCCTTCACCCCCGCCCTGAAGGCGGAGCACTGGCCAAGACCAGAGGTAGAATCCGTACACGTGACCGCCGCACCCGCAAAGCCCCGCATCCCGAACGTCCTCGCCGGACGTTACGCCTCCACCGAGCTCGCCACGCTCTGGTCCCCCGAGCAGAAGGTGAGGCTCGAGCGCCAGCTCTGGCTCGCCGTGCTGCGGGCACAGAAGGACCTCGGCATCGAGGTGCCCGACGCCGCCCTCGCCGACTACGAGCGGGTCCTCGACACCGTCGACCTGGCGTCCATCGCCGAGCGCGAGAAGGTCACCCGGCACGACGTGAAGGCGCGGATCGAGGAGTTCAACGACCTCGCCGGGCACGAGCACGTCCACAAGGGCATGACCTCCCGCGACCTCACCGAGAACGTGGAGCAGCTGCAGATCCGGCTCTCGCTGGAGCTGGTGCGCGACCGTACGGTGGCCGTCCTGGCGCGGCTCGGCAAGCTCGCGGGCGAGTACGGCGAGCTGGTCATGGCCGGCCGCTCGCACAACGTGGCCGCGCAGGCGACCACCCTCGGCAAGCGCTTCGCGACCGCCGCAGACGAGCTGCTCGTCGCGTACGGCCGGCTCGAGGAGCTTCTCGGCCGCTACCCGCTGCGCGGCATCAAGGGCCCGGTCGGCACGGCCCAGGACATGCTGGACCTGCTCGGCGGGGACGCGGCCAAGCTCGCGGAGCTGGAGCAGCGGATCGCCGGGCACCTGGGCTTCTCCACCGCGTTCACGTCCGTCGGTCAGGTCTATCCGCGCTCGCTGGACTACGAGGTCGTCACGGCTCTCGTCCAACTGGCGGCGGCGCCGTCGTCGACCGCCAAGACGATCCGGCTGATGGCCGGGCACGAGCTGGTGACCGAGGGCTTCAAGCCCGGCCAGGTCGGCTCGTCCGCGATGCCGCACAAGATGAACACGCGGTCCTGCGAGCGCGTCAACGGGCTCATGGTGATCCTGCGCGGCTACGCCTCGATGACGGGCGAGCTGGCGGGCGACCAGTGGAACGAGGGTGACGTGTCCTGCTCGGTGGTGCGCCGGGTGGCCCTCCCCGACGCGTTCTTCGCCCTGGACGGTCTGCTGGAGACGTTCCTGACGGTTCTCGACGAGTTCGGCGCCTTCCCGGCCGTCGTCGCGCGTGAGCTCGACCGCTACCTCCCCTTCCTCGCCACCACCAAGGTGCTGATGGGCGCGGTGCGCGCGGGCGTGGGCCGCGAGGTCGCGCACGAGGCCATCAAGGAGAACGCCGTCGCCTCCGCGCTCGCCATGCGTGAGCAGGGCACCGAGCGCAACGAGCTCCTCGACAAGCTCGCCGCCGACGAGCGCATCCCCCTGGACCGCGCGCAGCTCGACGCCCTGATGGCCGACAAGCTGTCCTTCACGGGCGCCGCCGCCGACCAGGTCGCCGTCGTCGTCGGCCGGGTCGAGGAGATCGTCAAGCAGCACCCCCAGGCCGCGGCCTACACCCCCGGAGCGATCCTCTGACCCGCTTCACCCAGGCCGAACTGGAGGCCGCCCGCGACCGTCTCGTACCTGACGTCACCGCGGACGGCCTCCATGTCCTGTTCTGCGGCATCAACCCGGGCCTGATGACCGCCGCGACGGGACACCATTTCGCCCGCCCCGGCAACCGCTTCTGGCCGGTCCTCCACCTCTCCGGGTTCACGCCGAGGCTCCTCAAGCCCGCCGAGCAGGACGAGTTGCTCTCGTACGGGCTCGGCATCACGAACGTCGTCGCCCGGGCGACCGCACGGGCCGACGAGCTGACCCCGGAGGAGTTTCGCGAGGGCGGCAGGCTGCTGGCCGCGAAGGTGACACGGCTGCGGCCCCGCTGGCTTGCGGTCGTGGGCGTGACGGCGTACCGGGCCGCCTTCGACGACCGCAAGGCCCAGGTGGGCCCACAGGAACGACGGTTCGGCGACACACGCGTGTGGGTACTGCCCAACCCGAGCGGCCTGAACGCGCACTGGACGGCGGCGACGATGGCGGAGGAGTTCGGACGGCTGAGGTCGATGGCGGCCCGGTCGTAGACGCGGTGCCCCTTCGCCCCCGCTCCTGCCGACAGCTTCTGCCAGACTCGCTCGGGCAGCTTCTTGACCTCCGTTGCCGCAGAGGCCCTGGCCCGGTTGCCGGCCGACGGTTCCGACCTCCATGAGGGGCCGCCGGGCCGGGCGGGAAGCGGGGTTGGCGACAGCTGGCGCCGGAGCACCCGTACCCCGCGCCCATCGAGGCGGATCGTGATCGCGGGGGCTGGCACGGGTGGCGGCATGACGGCCGCGCCGGCGCTGCTCCTCAGAGACCGCAAGGTTCCGCGGCCCACAGACAGTCCAGGTGACGTGGCTGAGTCGGCTGCTAGCGGCGTAAGGCGGCCCCCTGCCCCTGAGTGCAAAGCGGAGCGCCTACGGCCGATCAGTGATCACCGCCTGTAACGTGCGGACAAATGGGCGGAAATAATCTTCGCGGCCCGACCGATGACCCGTCTGGCGAGGATGTCGGCGCAAGCCCTCGTGTCTCACGTACGTGGGTGGTGGTCGCAGGTATCAGTCTGGCGCTGGCGGCATCGCTCGCACTGGCCGCCGCGCTCGGCGCGCGGCCGGGGCGAGTGGCGACCTTCGTCGGCGTACTGGTCGGGGTGAGCGGCTTCCTGGGGTCGCTCGGCCAGTTGCTGCGGGAGAGGTTCGCCGGGGTCCCTCGCTGGAAACGCGTCGCGTTCGCCGCCGGGACCGCGGGCGTCTTCATCGGCGCCGTCGTCCTCCTCCTCAGCTTCCAGGCACCGCCCCCTCCACTGCACCGGCTCACCGGTCCCCGGGATGTGGCTGTGGTCGGCTTCAAAGGCAACGGCCCCGGGCAGGACCAGCGGGTACTGGACGATGTCTCCGCCACCTTCGCCCGTGATCTGAGCAAGGTTGTCGAGGACACGACCGTGCGCGACTACGCGACGGAGTACGCTCTGCCGCTCGCCGAACTCCTGCGCCCCGACCACCACGGCCTGGAGACGCGGACAACGAAGTTCGTCCAGCAGTCCAACGCGGCGATCCTGCTCGGCGGGATCGTCACGTCCGGCGATGCCGGACAGACTCTCGTGCGGCCGGCCGTCTACGTGCGCCCGGATCAGGTGATGGACGCTCCGGAGCTCGCCGGATGGTACACGGGCGAGTCACTCCCCATGGACGCCGGCTGGCAGTCCGCGTACAGCCGCAGGGCCATGGTGTCCGAACTGGTCCGACGAGCCCGGGGTCTGACCGACTTCACCTACGCGTTGGACGCCTGGCGGCAGGGGAACGCGGTACAGGCCGACCGTGCACTCGCCCGGCTGCTGCCGGGCGGCGGCAGCCCGACGTCCGAAAGCGGAACCGGATTCGTCACTCCCGACCTAGTCCATCTCTTCCGGGGCCACACGTTGGAGGACGTCGCCCTGAAAGACCCGGACAACGTCCGCCGTTCCGAACTCGACGCCGCCCGCGACGAGTACCTGGCCATCGCGAGCTCCTCCCCGATCCGGCTGCGTGCGCAGATCAGCCTGGCCTACAACACCTATTTGCGGGCGCTGGGAGAGCATCCCCGTTGCGAACCGGGCACCGTCGGAGCGGCGGAGCTCGCGAAGGCCTCCGCGGCCTTCCGGCGACTGGCGGACGATTCCGGCTTCACACGGCTGGGCCGTCTCAAGGCTTCGTACGACCTGGCCCAGGTGGAATTCTGCCGCGTGAACGCCGAGCTCGTCGCCGACGACGGCACGATCGACCGCGCGCTGCGGCGGGTACGTACCGCCAGGCGCACGGAGGATGTCAAGGAGCTCGTGGCGCTCTCGGCGGCCCTGGCGGCCCAGCGCGAGGTGAAGTACGAACGGTACGACGCGGCGATCTCCTACCTCAGGCAGGCACTCGCGCTGGAAGCGCGCTTCGCCTCGCGCGCTTTGTGGGAAACGGAGCTGGCGGACATCGCGCTCGCGCAGTGCGATTTCGCGACCGCCGCCACCGCTCATCAGGAGTCCTTGCGCCAGCTGAGCAGTGCCATCCGTACCGGCACGGCTCCCAAGGAGCGCTACCAGACGTACCGGACGCACTACGAACATCAGCTGTCCGAAGCCCACGCGACGTGCGGGGCCGGAAGCAGCGGGTGAACCATGGAAGGTAGCTCCACGCGATGAGACATCCACAACTAGTCTGCTGGCTCGCACTGGTGTGCCTGGCCGCCACGACCGCATGCGGCTCGAGCGGCAGCCAGACGAGTCGGACTGAGGACACAGCGACCCGGGCGCGGTCCGCGAGCCCGGCCGCAGACCAGGCCATCGGCGCGCGTCCCACCAAAACGCAGAAGCCGAAGAAGAAGAAGAAGCGCAGGAAGGTGCTGGCGGGTCAGCTCGTGGCGCACCCCGGCGGCGGCGGCCGAGGCCCCGACTGTGTCTCCGACCTGCCGGAGCTGCCGTCCGAATTCGCCACCTCGTCGGCGGTCTGGCTGAGTGGCATGAACGGCCCCAAGAACGTTCCGCTCGCATTTCCTGCCGCGCTCTGCCTGCACGGCTTCTCGGAGGACCAGCCAGTCACTGTGACCCTCACAGCCGGTACCCGCAGCTACCGCACAACAGTGGTGCCGGCCTCCGGCAAGGTCTCTGTGAGCCGGTTCGAACCCCCGGAGACACTCTTCAATGGGCGCCGGCTGCGAGTGTTCGACGTAGGCGCGGGCCTGCTGGAGAGCAACGAGTGGGGCTTCGTGCCGCCTTCCCCCGCCCGCGACGCCATCGTCACGGCCGGCGCCGTCACCCTTGACGCCGAACAGGCAGGAACGAGCGCCTCGCACCGGCAGGCGGTCACCGTGGCCACCCCTCCGGGACAGGACTGGATCCCTGGCCAGAGGCACCAGTTGGTCATTTTCGGTTTCCAGCAGGACGAGGAGGTTCCGGTCGGGCTCTACCGCAGGACGAGCCAAGCCCAGACTTTCACATTGGTGCGCGAGATCGGCGCGGTGACAATGCCCCGTTCGCGGATCGCCGTGTTCACCGTCCCCGGGGCGGTCACCGTCACGGGAGACGGGTACTGCGTGTCAGCGCCACTGGACACGGTGATCAACTGCCCCGCTCCCTGAAGCGTTCCTCCGGCGAAGCCGAGGTCCGGCCCATACAGGCGGTCCCCGGCTCACCCTGGAAGCGGGTGAAATATGCGAGGACCGGAACCCTGCTCTCAAGCACGCCGTCCTGAAGTTCCTGGGCCTTGCGTCGCAGGTTGAGAAGGCAGTGCTCGCACCCTCGGGCCACGGTGGCGCCGTGGCCCGAGGGTGGGCTCGATCAGCTCGTTGATGATCTGTGGCTGGCGCATGCGGAGATTGATTCGGCAGCCAGATCCGAGCCCGCGGCGAGCCTGCCTTCACTACGACTGTGCCAGGGTATGCACGGCCGTCACGCGTCCCGGCGCCGCACGCTCCACGCCCCCGCGAGCAGCGCGGCGCCCGTCCAGAGGGCGGTCACCGCGAGGCCGGTCCAGGGGCCGAGGGAGCTGTCGGACGTCTCGTAGAGGATCACCTGGCCTGCCCGGTCGGGCAGGAAATCGGTCAGCCCGCCGGCCACGTCCCCGATCACGAACGAGACGATGAGGACGAACGGGATCAGGATGCTGAGCGTGGCCACGCCGCTGCGCAGCAGGGCGGTGAGTCCGGCCGCGAGCAGCGCCATCAGCGTGAGGTAGATGCCGCAGCCGACGACGCCACGCACCTGTTCGCCCGCCGTGAGTCCGCTTGCCGCCTCCCCCAGGCCCGCTCTCGCGGCGGCGAGTGACGCGAAGCCGGTGACCAACCCCACCAGCAGGGCCGGTACTCCGATCGCCACGATCTTCGCCGCGAACCACCGCCCGCGCTGCGGCACCGCGGCGAGGGAGAGTCGCAGTCCGCCACCGTGGAACTCGGACGAGACGGCCGTCGCGCCGAAAGCGATGGCGGCGATCTGGCCGGGCCCGGCTCCGGAGAGCGCCATGAACAACGGGTCGAACTCCGGGTCGGAGGTACTGGAGATCCCGGCGAGCGCGGAGAACCCCGTAGAGACGGCGAACACTGCCAGCAGTGCCCCGCAGAGTGAGCGGAGCGTACGGATCTTCAGCCACTCGGAGCGCAGTACGGGTGCGAACGGCATGGTCAGGCCTCCTGAGGCTGCGCTGGGGATTGCGCCGGTGACTGCTTGGCGGTGAATTCGGTCTCGGACGTGGTCAGGTCCAGGTAGGCCTGCTCCAACGTGCCTTCCTCCGCGGCCAGTTCGAGGACCGGAACGGCGGCTTCCGACGCCAGCCGCCCGATGTCCTCCACTCGCGCGTGGCTGACGGTCAGATGCCCGTCCGCGTGTTCGACGGCCTCGTATCGGTGGCGTGCGAGGGCCTCCTTGAGCAGGGCGCCCTTTGTCGTGCGCACCCGTACTCGCGGCTGTACGCGCGCGTGGATGAACTCGCGCACCGGGGTGTCGGCGAGAAGGCGGCCGCGGCCGAGGACCACGAGGTGGTCGGCGAAGGACGCTGTCTCGTTCATGAGGTGGCTGGAGACCAGGACCGTCCGGCCCTCGCCGGCCAGGCGGCGCAGCAGCTCCCGGATCCAGATGATGCCTTCGGGGTCGAGGCCGTTGGAGGGCTCGTCGAGCAGCAGCACGGGCGGATCGCCGAGGAGAGCGGCGGCGATGCCCAGGCGTTGGCGCATGCCGAGGGAGTACGTCTTCACCCGGCGCCTCGCGGCGGGGGCGAGCCCGGTCTCCTCCAGTACCTCGTCCACCCGGCGCTCCGGGATGCGGTTGCTCGTCGCCAGCACCCGCAGATGGTCACGTGCGGTACGTGAGCCGTGGGCGGCCTGGGCGTCGAGGAGGGCGCCCACGTGACGCAGTGGTTCGTCGAGCGAGGCGTAGGCGCGCCCGCCGATCGTGGCGGTGCCGGACGTCGGCCGGTCCAGGCCGAGCACGAGCCGCATCGTGGTGGACTTTCCGGCGCCGTTGGGGCCGAGGAAGCCGGTGACGCGGCCGGGCAGGACACGGAAGGTGAGGTGGTCGACGGCTCGTGTGGTGCCGTACTCCTTGGTGAGGTTCTGGACGTCGATGCTGGTCATGGGAGCAGCGTGGCGGAGCGGGTGGTCGCGCTGCCTCCCCCGCGGGTGGGAAGCGTCTCCCCCGTCCGGGGGAGGTCGTTGTCAGTGGTGGCTGTCACGATGTCGTCATGGCCCGCTTTCTGCGCCCGCTGCTGCGGGGGACGACGTACACCCGGTTACTGCACCTGTGGGTGCCGATGCTCGTCGTGTGCGTGTGGCTGTTCGTCGACATGTCGATGCCGTGGGTCCCCGCGGTGGTTCTGCTGCCGGTCGGGCTGATTCCGGCCGTGCGGCTGGGCGAGGGGGTGCAGGCGCGGCTGCTGCTGATGCCGGGCGCTCGCGAGTCGGCGATCTCCGTGGCTCCTTCGGCGAGTTGGCGGGACCGGCTGCGGACGGTGCTGTGGCTGGAGGTGCGATTGGCTCTCGGGGTGGTGGCGGCGGGGGCGAGCGTCTGGCTGCCGATGACCACCGTCGATCTCGTCCTGGCCGCGGCCGGGAACCCGCCCGAGCACAACCCGTTCGTGCCGACGGCACAGCCGGGTTGGGTGTACGCCCTGCTGTCGCCGCTGCCACTGGTCGCCTTCTACGGCGTGGCGGTCGGCCTGGGCGAGCTGGTCACCGCCGTCGCACGCGGGCTGCTCGGCCCTTCGCCCGCCGAGCGGCTGGCCGCGCTGGAGGAGCGCACCGAACAACTTCTGGAGCGCAACCGCATCGCCCATGAGCTGCACGACTCCATCGGGCACGCGCTGACGGTGGCGGTGGTGCAGGCGGGCGCGGCCCGTGCGGCGGGTGATCCCGCGTTCACCGACCGGGCGCTGGACGCCATCGAGGAGACCGGCCGGGCCGCGCTGGAGGACCTGGAGCGTGTCCTCGGCGTGCTGCGCGAGTCGGACGGGCCCGCGAGCAGACGGCCGGCCCTCACCGAGGCCGACCGTCTTCTGGAGTCCGCGCGTTTCTCCGGTGCGAAGGTCGCCATGGAGGTGACCGGTCCTCTGGACGGGGTGCCGGGCCCGGTGTCCCGCGAGGGCTACCGCATCCTCCAGGAGTCGCTCACCAATGTGCTGCGGCACGCGGGGCCCGTACCTGTCCGGGTCCGGATCGGGGTCGCGGACGACACCCTCGCCCTGGAGGTCCGCAACCCGCTCACCGCCGCGATACCCGGCCCCGACCGGGGCAGTGGCCTGCGCGGCATACGGGAGCGCGCGGCGCTGCTGGGCGGCCGTGCGCGCACGGGGCCCGACGCGGGCGACTGGCAGGTTCACGTCGAGCTGCCGCTGCGCGCTGATCTACGCTGACCGGATGCCCGTAACCGTGCTCCTGGTCGACGACGAGCCCCTCGTACGCGCGGGTCTGCGGGCCGTGCTGGAGGCTCAGCCCGATATCGAGGTCGTCGGGGAGGCGGCGGACGGGGCCGCTGTCATCCCGTTGGTCAGGCAGTTGCGGCCCGATGTGGTCGCGATGGATGTGCGGATGCCGTTGATGGACGGCATCGAGGCCACGCGCGCGGTGCTGCGGACGGTGCCGGAGCCGCCGAGAATCCTGGTGGTGACGACGTTCGAGAACGACGAGTACGTGTACGAGGCCCTGCGGGCCGGTGCCGACGGGTTTCTGCTCAAGCGCGCCCGGCCGGCCGAGATCGTGCACGCCGTGCGGCTGGTCGCCGAGGGCGAGTCGCTGCTGTTCCCGACCTCCGTACGGCGGTTGGCGGCCGAGTACGGGGACCGGGGCCGGGACAGGGGCGGGAACCGGGCCGCCCGGGTTGTTCTGGAGCGCGCGCGGCTGACCGGGCGCGAGGAGGAGGTGCTGCGGCTGATGGCCCGGGGGCTCTCCAACGCGGAGATCGCCGCTCGGCTGGTCGTCGGGGCCGAGACCGTGAAGTCGCATGTCAGCGCCTTGCTGGCGAAACTGGGGGCCCGGGATCGTACGCAGGCGGTCATCGTGGCGTACGAGTCCGGGTTCGTGGCGCCCGGATGATCCCGGCCTGCCGGAGAGATCTGGTGTGCCCGGCTCTCGCCGGGGTGCTTCGCGCCGAGTACGATCCGCCCGACACCTGCATTGAGCGCTCCGCTGGAAGCGCTGTGATGAACCCGCGGGCCGGTGGGGCATGGTCGCGCAGTTCCCCGCGCCCCTCTGGGGGCGAGGTCGCGCACCCGCCCTCACCAGGTCGGCTTGGCTGGGAGGACGTACGTTGGGGCAGCTGACCGGTGGGGATCCCTCGCTGCTGCGAAGGATCAACTCCGCGGTGGTGCTGCACGCGCTGCGTGCCACGGACTGCGCGACGCTGACCGAGATCACCCGGGTGACGGGGCTGTCCCGGCCGACCGTCGAGGGCGTGGTCGAGGGGCTGATCGAGGGCGGGCTCGTCGTCGAGAAGGCCGCGGACGAGAGTGTCGCCCGGCGGCAGGGGCGGCCCGCGCGGCGGTTCAGGTTCCGGGCGGAGGCCGGGCATCTGCTGGGGCTGGAGATCGGCTCCCATCGGGTCGCCGCGCTGCTGTCCGACCTCGACGGGCGTTTTCTGGGGTCGATCTCGAAGGACGTCGACGAGGCGGCGCCCGCCGACGAACGGCTCGAGCGGTTGCGGTCGGCGGTCGCCGAGTTGCTGCGGCGGGCCGGGGTGGCCCGTGACTCGCTGCGGGCCGTGGGTGTGGCCACACCCGGGATCGTGGAGGCGGACGGGGTCGTACGGCTGGGCACGGCGCTGCCCGAGTGGACCGGGCTGCGGCTCGGTGAGCGGCTCAGCCGGTCCTTCAAGTGCCCTGTGCTGGTGGAGAACGACGCCAACGCGGCTGCCGTCGCCGAGCACTGGAAGGGCGCGGCGATCGACTCCGACGACGTCGTGTTCGTGCTGGCCGGGCTGAGTCCGGGCGCCGGTTCGCTGATCGGCGGGCGGCTGCACCGGGGGTACGGCGGAGCGGCCGGGGAGATCGGCGCGCTGCATCTGCTGGGCCGGGGAGCGACGCCGGAGGCGCTGCTGTCGACGACGGGCGAGCCGCTGCACCCACTCGACGAGGTGGCGGTCGCCGGGGTGTTCCGCCGCGCCCGCGAGGGAGACGAGCAGGCCCGCGCGGCCGTCGACCGGTTCATCCAGCGGCTGGTCCACGACGTGGCCGCGCTCGTCCTGGCCCTCGACCCCGAACTGGTGGTCGTCGGGGGCTGGGCGGCGGGGCTGGACGGCGTACTGGAGCCGTTGCGCGACGAGCTGGCGCGCTACTGTCTGCGCCCGCCCGGCGTGGCCCTGTCGCTCCTAGGCGAGGCGGCCGTGGCGACGGGTGCGCTGCGGCTTGCTCTCGACCATGTCGATGAGCAGTTGTTCGCGGTGGAGGGGACTGTGACGGCCCGCCGCTGAGAACTCCGCAAGGGGCGCGGTTTCAAGAGCTGCGGGTCCGTCGTGGCTGGCCGCGCCCGCGCGGCGGAGCCGCAAATTGACCCAGCCCCGCGCCCCTCTGGGGCGTCAGGAAGCCCGGCGTTCCGGGCCGTGGTGGATCTCCACTCCTCCGGTGTCGCCGAAGGTCAACCGGCACGTGTCAGCGCGATAGGTCGCCACCGAGAGCGCGGCTGTGCGGCCCTGGGCGAAGAAGCGGGTCGTGACGACGAGGACGGGCGCCCCGGGGAGCCGGTCCAGCTCCTTGGCGTCGTCCGCGCGCGCCGAGCCGAGTTCCACGGCGCGGTCCTGGCCCTCCAGTTCCAGGCGCTGGAGTTCGCGCAGCACCGCACGCGCGCGCGGGGCGCCGGACGGGGCGTCTATCGCCGACAGGTCGGGCACGGACGCGGACGGCACGTAGAGCAGTTCCGCGGCGACCGGCTGGCCGTGCGAGACGCGGGAGCGACGCACGGTGTGGACGGCCTCGTCCGGGACCGTCTCCAGGGCGGCGGCCACTCCCGCGGCCGGTACGGTCAGTCCGCTGTCGACGGGCTGCCAGGCGTCGCCCGCCGCGCCCGGCCACGCGTGCTGGGCCGTGCCGACGGCGACGCCCATGCGCGGCGGGGCGACGGTCGTACCGACACCGCGGCGGCGCTGGAGCCGGCCTTCGAGTTCGAGCTGTTCCAGTGCCTGGCGGAGCGTGGCACGGGCGACGCCGAAGCGGGCCGCGAGGTCGCGCTCGTTGGGCAGGATCTCGCCCACCGTGAACTCGGAGTCCAGTGCCTCACTGAGCACGGTCTTCAGATGCCAGTACTTCGGCTCCGGCACCGTTTCCAACTGCGTGGTCCCCACGTGTCCTCCGCAATCGCCGTCGTCCAGCGGCGTTTTGATGCCCTTGTTTATTAAAGGTTGTTGCACTTTCCTGCGACCATAGGGCGGCCCTGAGGCTTGGTCAAGACCAATCAGCCTTCCTGGGGAGTGGCCAGGGAACGCACCTTGTCCGGGTTGCGGATGATGTACACGTACTGGATCCGGCCGTCCGCCACATCCATCTGGAACACGGCGTCGGGCTTGCCGCCGTCCAGGATCAGCACGGCGAAGCCGCCGTTGACCTCCAGGAAACGGAACGAGGCGTCCTTGAGGCCCTTCTCGGCGGTGCCGATGACGAATCGGCCCACGTGGTCGGCCGACTCCAGGATGCGGCGCGGCGACTTGGCCAGCCCGCCGCTGTCGGCGACGAGGCAGACGTCCGGGGCGAGGAGTTCCATGAGGCCCGCGAGATCGCCTTGTTCGGCGGCGACGAGGAAGCGCTGGGTCAGGTCGCGGCGCTGGGAGGGATCGACGTCGTAGCGCGGGCGCCGTTCGTCGACGTGCCGACGGGCACGTCCGGCGAGCTGACGCACCGCCGGTTCGGAACGGTCGAGCATGCCGGCGATCTCCGCGAACGGGTACCCGAAGGCCTCCCTCAGGACGAACACCGCGCGCTCCAGCGGCGAGAGGGACTCCATGACGACCATGACGGCGAGGGACACGGTGTCGGCGAGCACGGCCCGCTCGGCCGCGTCCGCGACGGTGCCCGTTCCGTCGGCGAGGTCGGTGACGTAGGGCTCGGGGAGCCACGGGCCGACGTACGTCTCGCCACGCGCCTTCACCTGGCGCAGCCGGTCGATGGCGAGCCGGGTGGTGACGCGCACGAGGTAGCCACGCGGTTCGCGTACGTCGGTCCGGTCGGCGCCCGACCAGCGCAGCCACGCGTCCTGGACGACGTCCTCGGCGTCGGCCACCCGGCCGAGCATGCGGTAGGCGACGCCCATCAGGACGGGCCGGTGCTCTTCGAAGACGTCGGTCACGGTGTCGGCAGTCATTGCTCCATCCCAACCCGGTTGCGAGGGGCATGTCCAGCGAGTTGAGAGCCAAGGCCCACCAGGGGCTACCGGCCAGTAGCAATTACTGACAAGCTGTCTACGCAGATACGCACATACGCAGACGCGTACGTTGAGGAGAGCCCATGTCCGCCACCGTCGCCTTCGAGGTCCACTCTCCGTACGGCCCGGAGACCGAGACCAGGACCGTGACCCTGTCGTACGCGCGCGTGGGCGCCGGCGAACCGCTTCTGCTGCTGCACGGCATCGGGCACCACCGGCAGGCATGGGACCCGGTGATCGACATCCTGGCCACCGAGCGGGAGGTGATCGCCGTCGACCTCCCCGGGTTCGGCGCGTCCCCCGCGCTGCCGGACGACTTCGTGCACGACCTGCCGACGATGACCGCCGTCTTCGGCGGCCTGTGCGACGCGCTGGGGCTGGACCGGCCGCATGTGGCGGGCAACTCGCTGGGCGGTCTGCTGGCCCTGGAACTGGGGCGCGAGAAGCGCGTACGGTCCGTCACCGCGCTCTCCCCGGCGGGATTCTGGTCGCAGGCGGAGCGGCGGTACGCGTTCGGTGTGCTGCTCGCTATGCGGCGGGCCGCGCGGAGCATGCCGCTGCCCCTGGTCGAGCGGCTGTCACGCTCGGCGGCGGGGCGGAGCGTGCTGACGAGCACCATCTACGCCCGCCCCGGCCGCCGTTCACCCGAGGCCGTCGTCGCCGAGACGCTCGCCCTGGCGAACGCCCAGCGGTTCGGCGAGACCCTCAGGAGCGGCCGGGACATCCGCTTCACGGACGACATCCCGGGCCTGCCGGTCACCGTGGCGTGGGGCACCCGGGACATGCTGCTCGTGCGCCGCCAGGGCATCCGCGCCAAGCAGACCATCCCCAAGGCCCGCCTGATACGGCTCCCCGGCTGCGGCCACGTACCGATGAACGACGACCCGGCCCTGGTCGCCCGGGTCCTCCTCGACGGCAGCCGCTGACCGGCGAGGACGCACAAGGGCCAACGCCCCTGATCCCAGGGCGCTTCCGGCGGCCTGAACGATGGCGTAGGAGCCCGTACTGACGAGCAGGGCGGTGCGGGCAGCGGCGACAGGGATGAGCCCGGAGAACAGCGTGGCGCGCTCCGCGCCGCGGCCACTGTCCCTGCTCGCGGGAGCAGTTGTTCACTCGCGGTTCGTGTGGGCGCTGCGGTGTCCCAGTAGTTGTGGCTGTGCACATTCGCCGGATCCCGTCCCCGGAGGCACGCCCATGTCAGCTTCTCCCCTGCCCGGTCGTCGCAGCGTGCTGCGCGGCTCGCTCGCCGTCTCGGCCGCACTGACCCTGCCCGCCGTCATCGGGGCCGCGGCACCCGCGTTCGCGCTGTCCGGACGGCCGAAGGCCGGCTGGGGTGTCCAGACCGGTGATGTGACCGCCGACTCGGGGCTGGTGTGGGTGCGGTCCGACCGGCCCGCCCGGATGGTCGTCGAGACGTCCGCCACCGGGTCGTTCCGCAACCCCCGCCGCTGGCACGGGCCGTTGCTCGGCGTGGACACCGACTTCACCGGTACGACGCGGCTGCGCGGGCTGCCGCCGGGCGAACAGATCCACTACCGGGTGCTGCTCGCCGACCCGGACGACCCGCGCCGCACCGGCGAGCCGGTGACCGGCACCTTCCGTACGGCACCGGTGCGGCGGCGCGACGGGGTACGGTTCCTGTGGTCGGGGGACCTGGCAGGGCAGGGCTGGGGCATCAACCCGGACCTCGGCGGCTACCGGATCTACGACGCGATGGGGAAGCTCGACCCCGACTTCTTCCTGTGCAGCGGCGACAACATCTACGCCGACGGCCCGATCGCCGCGACCGCGGCGCTGCCCGACGGCGGCACCTGGCGGAACATCACCACCGAGGAGAAGTCGAAGGTCGCCGAGACGCTCGCCGAGTTCCGCGGCAACTTCCGCTACAACCTGCTCGACGAGAACCTTCGGCAGTTCAACGCCCAGGTCCCGTCGATCATCCAGTGGGACGACCACGAGGTGCGCAACAACTGGTATCCGGGGCAGCGGATCCTTGACTCGGACACGCGCTACACCGAGAAGAGCGTCGACGTCCTCGCGGGCCGGGCCCGGCGGGCCTTCAGCGAGTACTTCCCGATCTCGACGCTCCGCCCGGGCGCCCGGGACGGCCGCGTGTACCGCGTGCTGCACCAGGGCCCGCTGCTCGACGTGTTCGTCCTCGACATGCGGACGTACCGCAACGCCAACTCCCCCGACGACCAGACCGTCGACCCGCAGGGCATCCTCGGCGGCGAGCAGTTGGAGTGGCTCAAGCGGGAACTGTCCTGCTCGCGTGCCGTGTGGAAGGTGATCGCCGCCGACATGCCGCTGGGCCTGGTCGTACCGGACGCCACCGAGGGCAGGGCCAACATCGAGGCCGTCGCGCAGGGCGACCCGGGCGCGCCCCTCGGGCGTGAGCTGCAGATCGCCGAGCTGCTGCGGTACATCAAGCACCGGCGGATCACCGGCACGGTCTGGCTGACCGCCGACGTCCACCACACCTCGGCGCAGCACTACCAGCCCTCAAGGGCCGCCTTCAGCGACTTCGAGCCGTTCTGGGAGTTCGTGTCGGGCCCGCTGAACGCCGGGGCGTTCCCCGCGAGCGCGCTCGACGGTACGTTCGGTCCGGAGCGCGTCTTCGTGAAGGCGCCGACCGCGGCGAACGTCTCGCCCGCCGGCGGCTATCAGTTCTTCGGCGAGGTCGACATCGACGGTGGCAGCGGTGAGCTGACGGTACGGCTGCGCGAGCAGGACGGGACCGTCCTGTTCACGAAGGTGTTGCAGCCGGGGCGAGTGGGGCAGTAGCACCAAGTCGGCCAGTAGTCGTACAGGAGTAAACAAAAGGGGCGGAAAGCAACTTAACCCTTCGGTCACAGTCCGTTCGTGATCACGCAACACCGTTGGCGCATGGTGATTGCATGACGCGAAAGATATCCGAGGAATCCGCTGTGACCGACGGGCGCCCCGTGCGCCACTGGCGCCAGGACGTCGTCGAGCTCGCCGCCTTGCTGCGCACATGGTGGGCAAGCCGCCACGGTCACGCACCGCCGGACGCCACCGGCGCCGCAGCCGACACCGGGATGGACCCCGGCGCGAGTGTGCTGTGGCGGATGCGGACGACGGTGAAGGACCAGCCGGGATCGCTCGCCTCGCTGTGTATCGCCCTCGCCGATCGACGTATCGACATTCTCAGCCTCCAGACGCATCCGCTGGCCCGGGGCACGGTCGACGAGTTCCTGCTGCGCGCCCCTCGTGACCTCACCGCCTCCGAGATCTCCCAGGCGGTGTCCCGGGCGGGCGGTGAGGGGACGTGGATCGAGCGGGCGGACACCCACGATCTCGTCGACGCGCCGACCCGGGTCCTGGGCCTGGCCACCCGTACGGCCCTGGATTCGGCCGAACTGCCGCTCGCGTTGCGCCAGTTGCTCGGCCGGTGCGCGATCCGGTCGCTGCCCGGCGGTGACCCGGCGGCGCTGGAGGGCGTACCGGCAGGGGGTGCGCTCGAGGAGACGGACACGGTGATGCGGCTGCGCGCGCCGGAAGGCGGAGTGATCATCGTGGAGCGGCCGTATCTGCCGTTCACCCCGACCGAGTTCGCCCGCGCGCGGGCACTGGTGGAGCTGGACGCGCGGCTCGGGCTCCGGGTCCCGCACGGCCAGGACGTGCTGACGCTGCCGCGGGGCAACGCCATCACCGTACGGCGCGCCGACGCACGCGACCTGGACGCGGCCAAGGCGCTGCACGAGCGCTGCTCACCACGCACCCTCTCGCTCCGCTACCACGGTCCGATGGGCGACGCCGACCGCTATCTGGGCCATCTGCTCAGCCCGCGTTACGGCCGTACGCTCGCCGTACAGACGGCCTCGGGGCGGATCGTCGGCCTGGGTCACCTCCTCTGGGACGGTGAGGAGACCGAGATCGCGCTGCTCGTCGAGGACGAGTGGCAGCGGCGCGGCATCGGCGGGGAACTCCTGCGCCGCCTGGTCGCGATGGCACGCGAGGCGAACTGTGAGCACGTGTACGCCGTCACGCAGTCCTCCAACACCGGCATGGTCGCCGTGATGCGTGGCCTCGGCCTGCCCCTCGACTACCAGATCGAGGAGGGCACCCTCGTCATCACGGCCCGTCTGGAGACGACCTCGGTCGGTACCCCTAGGTCGTACGACCGCAGCACACGCGGTGGCGCCGAATCGACGTGACGCCGACTGCCGTCGCGTACGAGGATGGGGCCATGTCAGACACCAAGAACCCGCTGCCCCGTGAGGTCGCCGACGCCTATGTCGACGACCTCATCGCCCTCGACCCGGTCACCGGTACGTACCTCGGCGTGAAGGAGAGTTCCAGCAGGCTTCCGGACACCTCGCCCGCGGGCCAGGAGGCGCTGGCGGAGCTGGCGCGGACGACGCTGGCCCGGTTGGACGAGGCGGAGCGGCGGCCCGGCGCGGACAGTGACATCGAGCGGCGCTGCGGGCGGCTGCTGCGCGAGCGGCTCACCGCCGAACTCGCCGTGCACGAGGCGGGCGAGGGTCTGCGCGCGGTCGGCAACATGCACACGGCCGCGCACTCGGTGCGCGAGGTGTTCACCGTGACGCCGACGGAGACGGACGAGGACTGGAAGGCCGTCGCGGAGCGGCTGCGTGCCGTGCCGGACGCGCTGCTCGGCTACCGGGAGAGCCTGACGCTGGGCCTGGAACGCGAGCTGTACGCGGGTCCGCGTCCCACCGCCACGTTCATCGGGCAGCTCGGCGAGTGGTCCGACCTGGACGGCAAGGGCATCGGCTGGTTCGCGGACTTCGCGTCGGCCGGTCCCGAGGCGCTGCGCACCGAGTTGGACGAGGCGGCCCGGACCGCGGACGAAGCCGTCGTCGAACTCCAGGGCTGGATGCGGGACGTGTACGCGCCGGCCGTCGAGGGCAAGCCGAACACGGTGGGCCGGGAGCGGTACGCGCACTGGTCGCGCTACTGGAACGGGACGGATCTGGACCTGGACGAGGCGTACGCGTACGGCTGGGCCGAGTTCCACCGCCTCCTCGGTGAGATGAGGCTGGAGGCCGAGAAGATCCTGCCGGGCGCCGAGACTCCGTGGGTGGCGCTGGCGCACCTCGACGAACACGGCACGCACATCGAGGGCGTCGACGAGGTCCGCGAGTGGCTCCAGGGCCTGATGGACCAGGCGATCGAGCAACTGGACGGCACGCACTTCGAACTCGCCGAGCGGGTGAAGAAGGTGGAGTCCCGCATCGCGCCCTCCGGCAGCGCGGCGGCGCCGTACTACATGGCCCCCTCGGAGGACTTCTCCCGCCCCGGCACCACCTGGCTGCCGACGATGGGCCAGACCCGCTTCCCCGTGTACGACCTGGTCTCGACCTGGTACCACGAGGGCGTCCCCGGCCACCACCTCCAGCTCGCGCAGTGGGTGCACGTTGCCGAGAACCTCTCCCGCTACCAGGCCACCGTGGGCGGCGTCAGCGCCAACTGCGAGGGCTGGGCGCTGTACGCGGAGCGGCTGATGGACGAGCTGGGGTATCTCACGGACGCCGAGCAGCGTCTCGGCTACCTCGACGCGCAGATGATGCGGGCGGCCCGGGTCATCGTCGACATCGGCATGCACGTGGAGCTGGAGATCCCGGCGGACTCCCCGTTCCACCCGGGCGAACGCTGGACCCCGGAGCTGGCCCAGGAGTTCTTCGGCGCCCACAGCAGCCGCCCCGCGGACTTCGTGGAGAGCGAGCTGACCCGCTATCTGACCATCCCCGGCCAGGCGATCGGCTACAAGCTGGGCGAACGGGCGTGGCTGCTCGGCCGCGAGAACGCCCAGCGCCGCCACGGCGACGCCTTCGACGCCAAGGCCTGGCACATGGCCGCGCTGTCGCAGGGGTCGCTGGGACTGGACGACCTGGTGGACGAGCTGTCCCGGCTGTGAACTGAGTCGCGGGCCCGCAACTGAAGTACGGAGTAGGGGAATTGGGGGTGGGGAGTCGAGGGCGGGGGTACGCTCCGCACCCCCTCCCCTCTCTCGTCTCAGTCCGGCAGCCGCCGCAGCTGTACGAGCCCCACCCATGTCTCCGGTCCCGGCTCCACGTACGCCGCCCGTACCGCGTACCGTCCCGGCCTCAGCTCGACGCGCAGGTGATCGGTCCGGTCCGTCTCCTTGCCGGGCCAGGCCGAGTCGAAGAGGAGCACGTCGCCCGGGGTCTCCCACGTCCGGTCCGGCTCCCACTCCGCGATGGCGAGCGCGGCCGGGACGCAGGCCAGCAGCTCGTCCTCGGAGTCGGCCGCACACCACCGTACGAAGGTGTCGTGCTCCGGCAGGAACGCGGTCGAGGCGGGTTCGTCGCCGAGGACGAGGGCCGTGGTGTCACCGACGGGCACGAAGCCGATGAGGCCGTCCACGTCACAGGCCCGGTCGTAGTCCGTCGACAACTCGTCGCCGTCCGCCCCCGCCCAGAACGGCAGCACCGCTTCCGGTACCGCGATGAGCGGCCCGCCACCCGACTCCACCCACTCAACTGCCATGCGCAGCAACCTACACGCTGTACGCGCTCGTAAATTCGCTGTCCCACGGCCCGGCCCATGAGCCACCCTCTTTTCCATGAACGCCCGAACTCTGTTCCTCTCCCCCCGTGCCACCGCGACGGGCCACGCGCTGGCCGACTCGGCCCGCCGACGCGCCATGCGTGTCGAGGCCCTGCACGAGTGGCGCGTGCCCGACGAGTGGCGCGCCGTCGAGGGCGCCTCGCTCTACGCCGGGCCTCTGTTCGCGGACGCGGTGGGCGCCGAGCTGGGCCTCGGGCTGCTGGAGGCGGCGCCGGACTGGCTGGCCCGGCTGCCGTACGAACTCACCGGCAGGGAGATCGAGTTCAGCACCCTCGCCGAGGCCAGGCAGCTGCGCCGGCCCGCTTTCGTGAAGCCGCCCAACGACAAGAGCTTTCCCGCGCGCGTCTATCCGGACGGGAGCCGGCTGCCGGGCCCCGACGCGGTCGACGACGGTACGCCGGTGCTGGTGAGCGACATCGTGACGTTCGCCGTGGAGTACCGGCTGTTCCTGCTTGACGGTGAAGTGCGTACCGGCAGCCGGTACTTGACGGACGGCGACCTGGATGTCGCCCCGCTCGACGGGGACCCCCGGCGGGCGGAGGTGCTGGCCTTCGCGGAGCAGCTGTCGTCCCTCGACCTGCCGAGTGCCGTCGTCGTGGACGTCGGTCTGCTGTCGGAGGGCTTGGAGTGGGTCGTCGTCGAGGCCAACGCCGCGTGGGCGAGCGGGCATTACGCGTGTGATCCGGACGCCGCCCTCGATGTCGTCCTGCACGCGGCCCGTCCGGAGGGGGAGTTCGGCCCGGCGGACCGTGCCTTTCTGCGTCCGCTGCCCGAAGTCGTGTGGGACTAGGGCCGGTTGAGCATCGGGCGGATCTCCGGTCGGTGTTTGCTTCAGCAGCCGCAGTCCGCCGCGTCCACCGGGGCCGTCAGCTCGTCGGTGGCGCGGCGCTCGCGGCCCTCCCAGGTCTCGAACTCGAAGCCCTCGCGCGCCCAGTACTCGAAGCCGCCGAGCATCTCCTTTACCTGGTAGCCGAGTTGGGCGAGGGCGAGGGCGGCGCGGGTCGCCCCGTTGCAGCCGGGGCCCCAGCAGTAGGTCACCACCGGTACCGACTTCTCCAGCAGCCGGGCGGCCTGCTCGGGGATCAGGGCCGTGGGCAGGTGGAGGGCGCCCGGGATGTGCCCCTGGTCCCAGGACTCGGTGGACCGCGTGTCGATGACGGCGAAACCGGGGTCGCCGTCAGCGGCGAGCGCGGCGGCCACGTCCGAGACGTCGGCGTGGAAGGCGAGGCTCGCAGCAAAGTAGGCGGCGGCCTCGGCCGGGGAGGCCGGGGGCACACGCAGGACAGGGTTGGTGAGGGGCGTACTGACGCTCATGAGCCGGCCTTTCGCAGG
The DNA here is from genome assembly GCF_033793965.1 of Streptomyces sp. ME02-8801-2C. Taxonomy (NCBI): domain Bacteria; kingdom Bacillati; phylum Actinomycetota; class Actinomycetes; order Kitasatosporales; family Streptomycetaceae; genus Streptomyces; species Streptomyces sp. ME02-8801-2C. The sequence continues at coordinate 962,776 of NZ_JARAXP010000003.1, forward strand.
TGCGGGGCCCAGGTCGAGCCCTCCGTGGGCAGAAATCTACGGCCGATGATCACTGACCTGAAGGTGTGATCCACGCCCTTTCCCTTGATCGGCCGGGGATTCCCCTGCTATTGCTCGGGCATGAGCACGTTTTCCCCGGACGCCACCGACTGGCGCATTCTCGATGTCCTCCAGCGCGACGGCCGCGCCAGTTTCGCCGAGCTGGCGCGTGCCGTCGCGATGTCCCCGAGCGCGGTCACCGAGCGGGTGCGGCGACTCGAGGAGGCCGGCGTCATCCAGGGGTACGCGGCGGTCGTCGACCCGGAACGGGTCGGCCTGCCGATCCTCGCCTTCGTGCGGCTCAGATACCCGAACGGCAACTACAAGCCGTTCCACGATCTGGTCGCCGTCACGCCCGAGATCCTGGAGACGCATCACGTGACGGGCGACGACTGCTTCGTCATCAAGGTCGTCGCCCGTTCGATGCGGCATCTGGAGGAGGTGTCGGGCAAGATCGGCGCGCTGGGGTCGGTGACGACGAGCGTCGTCTACTCCTCGCCGCTCCCCCGCCGCCCGGTCGGTCAGTGAGCGGCTGAGGGCCACCGACCGGCGGTCCGGCCGCCGGGCTCACTCACCGGCCCGCTGCCGCACCACCGACCCCGATCTTGCCTTCACCACCTCGAGCTGGGCGTGGATCCGGCGCCGCAGGTCCGGCACATGGCTGACGATGCCGACGCTGCGATCTCGTTCGCGCAGCGAGTCGAGGACGTCGAGGACCTCGTCGAGTGTCTGGTCGTCAAGGCTGCCGAAGCCCTCGTCGATGAAGAGGGTGTCGAGGCGGACCCCGCCGGCCTCGTCCGTGACGACGTCCGCCAGGCCCAGCGCGAGGGCGAGGGAGGCAAAGAACGTCTCGCCGCCGGACAGGGTCGCCGTGTCCCGTTCGCGGCCGGTCCAGGCGTCGACGACGTGCAGGCCGAGGCCACTGCGGCCCCGGCCGGCCCGGTCGTCGGAGTGGACGAGGGTGTAGCGCCCGGACGACATGCGCCGCAGCCGTGCCGTCGCGGCGGCGGCCACCTGTTCCAGACGGGCCGCGAGTACGTACGACTCGAGCCGCATCCTGCGTTCGTTGTCGGCCGACGTGCCCGCCGTGAGGGTGGCGAGGCGGGCCACCCGGTCGTGGGCGGCCCGCAGCGGCGCGAGCCGCCTGACCGCCGCGATCGACCGCGCGGACAGCCGGTCGAGTTCGGTGCAGCGGCTCACGGCGGCGTCGCGCGCGGAGGCTGCCTCACGCAGTCGCCGGGCGGCGGCCGCGGCGGCCTGCTCGGCGCCCGCGAGGTCGGCGGGCGGCTGCTGAGCGGCGGCCACGGTCTCGGGCTCGGCGAGGGCTGCCCGGACGGCGGCCTCCTCGGACTGCCGTTCGTCCAGGCGCCGTTGGAGTTCCCGGTGCGCCGCGTCGTCCAGCAGGGCGTCCGCCGCCGCGCGCGGTGTGTCGAACCCGGCGCGGTAGGCGGCGTCGGCGAGGCGGGCGTCGGCGTCCTTGAGACGCTGGGCGGTGTCCTCGGCGGCGCGGGCGGCCTCGGCGGCCTCGGTGAGCAGCGCGGTCCGGCGTTCCAGCTGAGCGGCCCGCACGGCGACGCTCTCGGCGTCACCCCGGGCCTGCGTCAACTCCTCCTCCAGAGTGGCCCGTTCACGCTCGAGGGTGTCCCGGCGGGCAACCCTGGACGCCGTCCTGAGTGCCGCCTCCTGCTGGGCGGCGGTACGGCGCTCGCGCTCCTGCTCGGCCCGGCGCAGTTCCTCGTGTGCGGCGTGCAGCCCGGAGGCACCCCGCCGGGCCTCCTCGTACCGCCGCTCCAGCTCTTCGGCCTGTTGAGTGAGTTGCTCGGTCGGCGTGTCACCGGCCTCGGCGGTGGCAGCCGCCAGCGCCTCGCGTACGAGGCCCAGTCGGCGTTCGTCCTCGGCGCGCCGCTCGTCGGCCCGCTGGTAGGCGGCCAGCGCCCGTTCCTCCGCCTCCCGGTCGACATGTCCGGCGATCTTCCGTGCGGGCGCCGGATGTTCGGTGGCTCCGCAGACGGCGCAGGGTTCGCCGTCGACCAGGCTCGCGGCCAGCTCGGCGGCGATGCCGTTGAGACGCTGTTCCTTGAGATCGAGCCAGTGGGCCCTGGCCTCCGTGGCCCGCTCGCGCGCGGCCAGTACGTGTGTCTGGGCCTCGTCCGTGTCCCGGGCGAGCGTGTCCCGCTGGCGGGCGGCCCCGAGCCGGCTCTGGGCGGGTTCCCGCTGGACGGCGAGCTGTTCGGCCCGGGTGGCGGCCTCCTGCGCCGACTCGATCCGGGTCTGCAGGGCCGCCCGGGTCGCCTCCCACTCACCGAGCCAGGTCTCGGCGTCGTGCAGGACGTCCTCGTCGGCGCGCTCCTGACGGTCCAGGTCGGCACGTTCGGCGACGAGTCGACCCAGCCGCTGTTCCGCGCGGCGGGCCGATTCGAGGCCGCCCAGCTCCTCGGCGGCCCGGCGTGCGGCGGCGGCCAGTCCGGCGGCGCCCGCGTCCGCGAAGGTGTCCGGCAGCAGGGCACGCGTGCGTGTCTCGGCGTCGGCCGCGCGCCGGTGCTCGGTCTCGGCGATCTCCCGCAGCTCCAGCGCGGGCGCCACCACCTCGGCCTTGCGGGCCCGCTCCATCCGCGTCCGGTCCGCCCGGTGCGCGTCCGCCCGCTCCTCCAGCCGCCCGGCGCGCTCCCGCGCCTCGGCGAACCGGCGCTGCAACCGCGCCGTTTCGCGTACGTCGGCCAGTGCCGTGTCGGCCGCGACCTGCGCGGACTCGGCGGCGGCGCGGGCACAGTGGGCGATGGTGAGCAGCTCACGCGCGGTGCAGCGGGCGACGGCGGCGGCGCCCGTGATGGCCTCGGCCAGCCCCGGTTCGCCCGGCGTGAGGCCGGGCAGCTCCATGGCGTCACCGGCGGCCTGCTGCATACGGTGGGCGTCGGCCAGCAACTCCGCGTCCCCGGTGCGCACTTCGGCCTCGGCGGCGCGTCGGCGGTCCGCGAGGCGTTTCTCGACCTCGGCGAAGCGATGCGTGTCGAAGAGGCGGCCGAGCAGCTTGCCCCGGGCCTCGGCGTCGGCCCGCAGGAAGCGCGCGAAGTCCCCCTGGGGCAGCAGCACGACCTGGCAGAACTGCTCGCGGCTCATCCCGAGCAGTTGGGTGATCTCCTCGCCGATCTCCTGGTGGGAGCGGCTGAGGTCCTTCCAAGCACCGGCGGAGGCGTCGTACTCGCGCAGCCAGCTCTGGGCCTTGTCCAGTGTCGTGCCCGCGCCGCGCTTCTTGGGGCGCTCCCAGGGCGGCTGCCGGGTCAGTTCCAGTCGGCGTCCCGCGACGGTGAGTTCGAGGGTGACCTCGGTACGGGTGCCGGGCTCGGCGTGGTCGCTGCGCAGCGAGCCGCCCTGGCGGGCGCCGGGCACCGAGCCGTACAGCGCGTAGCAGACGGCGTCCAGGACCGAGGTCTTGCCCGCGCCCGTAGGACCGTGCAGGAGGAAGAGCCCGGCGGCGGACAGCTCGCGGAAGTCGACCCGCTGGGCGCCGCCGAAGGGCCCGAAGGCCGTGATGTCCAGCCGGTGCAGCCTCACCGGGCGCCCTCCGCGTAGTCCGTACTCCCGTGAGCGCGCCTCACTGGGCCACCTCCCGTACCGTCTCGTCCGCCCGCACCGCGTCGAACGCGTCCCGCAGGACGGCCCGTTCGTGCTCGTCCGCTCCCGCGCCCCGCACATGGAGGACGAAGTCCTCCGCGATCTCCTGGTCGTCGCGCCCCGCCAGGCGCCGTGCGTAGGTCACGTCCGGGTCGCCCGGCGTGCGCTGAGGATCGAAGGCGAGGGCGAGGGTGTGCGGGAACCGTTCCATGAGCCGGGCCATGGGGTCGGCGGGGCGCACCGCGTCGGTGAGGGTCGCCTCGACCCAGGCGTCCTGGTGACGGGCGAGGCCGGGATCGGCGAGCAGTTCGTCCAACACCCCCCGGATACGGGCGAGCGGGCGCGGCACCGGGCAGTCGACGCGCTCCGAGGTGAGCGAGCCGTCGCCCGCCAGGTCGATCAGCCACATGCTCTTGCGGTGGTCGGCCTCCGAGAAGGAGTACGGCAGCGGGGAGCCCGAGTAACGCACGCGCTCGGTGATGGTCTGGCAGCCGTGCAGATGGCCCAGCGCCACGTAGTCGACGCCGTCGAACACCCCCGAGGGCACGGCGGCGACCCCTCCGACGGTGATGTCCCGTTCGCTGTCGCTGGCCTCGCCGCCGGTGACGAAGGCGTGGGCGAGGACGACGGAGCGCGTGTCCCGCGCGCGGGTGGCGAGGTCGGCGCGGACCCGGTCCATGGCGGCCGCGAGGACACTCTCGTGGTGTGCCTTCTCCACCCCGAACTCGTCCTTCACCAGGGCCGGTTCGAGATAGGGCAGACCGTAGAAGGCGACCTCGCCGAAGGCGTCCCGGAGCACGACGGGGGTGCCGGCGGCCGACGGGGCCGTGCGCAGATGGATGCCGGCCCGGTCGATGAGGCCGGCGCCGACGCCGAGGCGGCGGGCCGAGTCGTGGTTGCCGGAGATCATCACCGTCGGCACCCCGAGGTCGGCGAGCCGGTGCAGCGCGTCGTCGAAGAGCTCGACCGCCGCCAGCGGGGGTACCGCCCGGTCGTACACATCGCCCGACACGACCACCGCGTCCACCTCGCGCTCCCGCGCCACGGAGACGAGACGGCCGATGAACTCGGCCTGCGCCTCAAGCATGTTCACCCGGTGGAAGGCGCGGCCGAGATGCCAGTCGGACGTGTGCAGAAGCCTCAAGACGCTACTCCGACCTGCATGTTTCCCCCTACTTCGCCCCTGGACCCAGCAACGAACCAGCACGGTTCCCGCTTTCAGCACCGACCACGCTAACGCCTGTCAGTACCTGGTCCATCACGGGCCTCAGTCTGCCACCGGCATCTGGCGTCGGGTGGCCGTTGTTGTCCGGCCGGGCTACCTGTACGCCACCTATTGACGCACCTCGGGCGGGGCCATAGCCTCCGCACGTCTTGTTCGGTACGCGGACAAGATTTCGCACTGCGCACAATCAGTCTCGCCAGGAGGGGCCATGAGAAGGCGCACGTTTGGGTTTGCCGCAGCGGTGGTGACGGTCGCGGTCGCGACCGGATGCGGATCCTCGTCTTCATCGACCGGCGGGGCGTCGCCCTCGGACGGGAGCAAGACCACACAGGTCAAGGTAGGAGTCATCCCCATCGTCGATGTGGCGCCGCTGTACCTGGGGGAGAAGAAGGGGTTCTTCAGCAGTCGCGGTATCAAGCTGGAGATGGTGACGGCCCAAGGTGGAGCCGCGATCATCCCTGGTGTCGTGAGCGGCCAGTTCCAGTTCGGGTTCAGCAATGTCACCTCGTTGATGATCGCCCAGACCAAGGGGGTGCCGGTCAAGTCCGTGGTCAACGGTGCCGCCACCACCGGTGTCGCCGGCAAGGACCTCACCGGGGTGGCCGTCAAGAAGGACAGCTCGATCAAGTCCGCCAAGGACCTCGCCGGAAAGACGGTGGCGGTCAACACCCTGCAGAACATCGGTGACACCACGGTCCGCGAGACGGTGCGCAAGGACGGCGGCGACCCCTCGAAGGTCAAGTTCGTCGAGATGCCGTTCGACCAGATGCCGGCCGCGCTGGACGGCGGCCAGGTCGACGCCGCCTGGATGGCCGAGCCCGCACTGGCCATCGCCAAGAGCCAGGGCGCCCGTGTCGTGGCGTCGCCGTTCGCCGACACCGATCCCAAGCTCACCGTCGCGACCTACTTCGCCTCCACCCAACTGACGAAGCAGAACCCCGACTTGGTGAAGAAGTTCACCGAGGCGATGACCGAGTCGCTCAAGTACGCCTCCGACCACCCCGACGAAGCGCGCCAGACGCTCACCACCTACACCAAGATCAGCGGCGACGTGCTGAAGAGCCTGACGCTGCCGAACTGGCCGGCGCAGTACGACATGGCGTCCCTGGAGAAGCTGGCCTCCCTCGGCGAGAAGGACGGCATCTTCGGCGACAAGAAGCCCGATCTGAACGCCCTGTTCTCATGAGCGGTCGCGGAAGCACTCCTGTGCTGCCGAATACCGTCGGCGCCGCCGGGACCGATGTCGGTCCCGGCGGGCCCGGGTCCGGCCAAAAGCGGCGCATCCGGCAGAAGGCCGCCACCCCGTTGCGCGGGGCAACCGGCCTGGTCGGGCTGGCGGTCCTGCTCGAAGTGCTGCCGCACACCGGTCTGGTCTCCGCCGACTACCTCCCGCCCGCGTCCGAGATGGGCCGGGCTCTGTGGCATCTGCTCGGCGAGGAAGCGTTCTGGACCGCTCTCGGCGACACCCTGACCGGGTGGGGCATCGGGTTGGCCATCTCCGTCGTGGCCGGCGTGGCAGCCGGCATCGTGATCGGGTCGGTGCCCCTGCTGCGGGCGGCCACCGCCTCGACCATCGAGTTCCTGCGGCCCATCCCGTCGGTCGCCCTGATCCCGCTCGCGGTGCTGCTCTACGGCACGGACCTGAGGTCGAAGCTGCTGCTGGTGGTGTACGCCTCCTTCTGGCAGGTGATCGTCCAGGTGCTGGCCGGGATGCAGGACGTCGACCCGGTCGCCGAGGACACCGCCCGCAGCTACCGGTTGGGGACCTGGGGGCGGGTGCGCCACGTCATGTGGCCCACCGCGCTGCCGTATGTGATGACGGGTGTGCGGCTTGCCGCCACCGTGGCTCTGGTCCTGGCGATCACCGCGGAACTCGTCATCGGCGCGCCGGGCCTGGGCAACCAGATCGCCGTCGCCCAGACCTCCGGTGCCGTGCCCGACGTCTACGCCCTGGTCCTGGTCACCGGACTGCTGGGAATCGCCATCAATCTGGTGGCACGGGCCGTGGAGCGCCGGACGCTGCACTGGCATCAATCCGTGCGCAGGGAGGGGTAGTCGAATGATCCGGACATCTGTCCTCAACATGGCCCGACGGGCCCTGCTGGTCCTCGGCCTGCCACTGACGCTGTTCTGTGTGTGGTGGTTCGCCACGGCCGGCAGCACGGACTTCTACGTCCCGCCGCTGTCCACCATCCTGCAGAAGTTCCCGGAGGTCTGGACGGGTGAGCGGCTGGCCTCGGACGTGGTGCCCAGCCTGGTCCGCTTGACCACCGGTTACCTACTGGCCGTTGTCATCGGGGTCGGCCTCGGACTGGTGGTCGGCACGAGCCGCGTCGTGCGGGACGTCCTGGAGCCGGTCCTGGAGCTCTTCCGGGCCATTCCGCCTCCCGTGCTGGTACCGGTGATCATGCTGTTCGCGGGCATCGGCGACACCATGAAGGTGATCGTCATCGTCAGCGGCTGCGTATGGCCGATCCTGCTCAACACCGTCGAAGGCGTCCGCGCCGTCGACGAGGTGCTCAGCGACACCTGCCGCTCCTACGGCATCACCGGCCCCTCCCGTCTGTGGCACCTGACGCTGCGCTCGGCCAGCCCGCAGATCGTCACCGGCATGCGGCAGTCGCTGTCCATCGCGATCATCCTCATGGTCATCAGCGAGATGTTCGCCGCCAGCAACGGGCTCGGCTTCACCATCGTGCAGTTCCAGCGCACCTTCGCCATCCCCGAGATGTGGAGCGGCGTACTGCTGCTCGGCCTGCTCGGATTCGCCCTGTCGCTGCTCTTCCGGCTCGCCGAGAACCGGGTCCTGGCCTGGTACCACGGCCTGCGCCGCGCCCAGCGCAACCCCTGACAAGGAGACGAGCGATGCTCGACGTACGCAACCTGCAGAAGATCTACACCGGACGGCACCGCAACGTCGAGGCCCTGCGGGACCTGACCTTTCACATCGGTGCCGGTGAACTCGTCTGCCTGGTGGGCCCGTCGGGATGCGGTAAGACCACCCTGCTGAAGTGCATGGCCGGACTGCTCACCCCCACCGCCGGCGAAGTGCTCCTGGACGGACGCCCGGTCGACGGACCCCCGCCCGGCATGGCCGTCGTCTTCCAGGAGTACGGCCGCTCCCTGTTCGCCTGGATGAACGTCCGCGACAACGTCGCCCTGCCCCTGCGCAACAAGAAGCTCGGCAAGGCCAGGACACGGGAACTCGTGGACCACGCGCTGGAGGTGGTCGGTCTGGCCGACGCCCACCAGGCCTACCCCTGGCAGCTCTCCGGAGGAATGCAGCAGCGCGTCGCCATCGCCCGCGCCGTCGCCTTCGAACCGAAGGTGCTGCTCATGGACGAGCCCTTCGCCGCCGTCGACGCCCAGACCCGCGCCGAACTCGAGGACCTCATCCGGCGGTTGTGGCGCGAACTCGGCGTCACCGTCCTGTTCGTCACCCACGACATCGACGAGGCGGTCTACCTCGGTCAGCGCACCATCATCCTGTCCAAGTCGCCGACCGTCGTACAGGAGGACCTCACCATCGACCTCCCCGACGAACGCGACCAGTTGCACACCCGCTCCAGCCCCCGCTTCGCCGAACTGCGCGCCCACGTCTACGAACAGATCCAGAAGGCCAAACACGGTCCCAGGGACGCCGGCGCATCGCCGGTCGCCACCGGTGAGGACCTCCCCCAGGACCTTCGCCTGCAGCGATCGGAATCCTGACATCCGGCCGATCGCCTGAACGGGCACAGGCCTCACCACAGCGGCCGCCACCGACCACATGATCGGTGGCGGCCGTCGGCCGTTCTAGCGTGCGCTGGGGCGCAGTTGGGCCTCAAGGAAGGTGACGATGGTCTGCCAGGACGGGGTCACCGGACGAGGCGGTGTGGTGTGACCTTCCCATGTGGTCTCCTCGTAGGCGTCCTTGCGGGTGTCGGGGTCGCTCAGCATGTCGAAGAGCGGGCCGTGGCCGGCGTGCGGGAAGGAAACAAAACGCACCTCGTCGCCTGCGGAGGCCAGGGCGTCGCGGAGCAGCCGGCCCTGGTGATAGGGCACCAGAGGATCCTGCTCGCCGTGGAAGATCAGGAACGGCGGTGCGGTGTGCCTGCCGACGTAGGTCAGCGGGTTCGCGGCCGCGACCTTGTCCGGGCAGTCGTTGATGGGGCAGCCGAGCAGCAGCGACTCGGGCGAACGCGCGTCCTCATGGCAACCGGTGAGTCCCAGGACGGTGTTGAAGAACGTGCAGTTGTCCAGCATGTGCGCGTCCATCTGCGAGAAGTCGGTCGGCGGGTAGAACGGCAGGGCCGCCTGAACCGCGCTCGAGGGACCGCGTACACCGACATCGCCCTCCAGCGCTGGAATGTTCCCGGTGACCCCGGCCATCGCCGCGGTCCAGCCGCCGGAGGAGTCACCCATGATCGCGAAGCGCTTGGGGTCGAGGTTGTAGGTCTTCGCGTGCGCGCGCAGCCACCGGATGGCGCCCTTGATGTCATAGAGCTGGGCCGGGAACTTGGCCTGCGAGTTGGAACGGATCGACACACCCGCGACCGCGAACCCGTACGGGTTGAGCTCGGCAGCGACCTTGTCGGCCCCTTGGCGGCCGTTGTCGGCCATCCACGCCGAGCCGGCGGAGAAGATCACCAGCGGTACCGGCCGCGACGACTGCGGGACATAGAGGTCCAACAGGTGACCCTGGCTGTCGGCCGGCTGGGCAGGCGCGTAGGCGACGTCCTTGGTGACATTCACCCCCGTCGCATGCGTGGACGGGGTCGCGAATCCGGATGCGGCGGTCATCGCCACCGCCATGATCCCTCCTGCGAGTGCCAGCAGGACTCGGCTCCTCGGCACGGCTGGTAGTAGACGCCGGAACCTCATGTTCACTCCTCTTCGAGTGGGGCGCAGTCGGCGGATGCCGTCGTCGGAGCCGACGGAGCGGCGGGTGACGGCGGGCTGGCGTACAGACGTTTCGCCTGGCGAGAGGTGCGCACGAAATACGGGCTGAAGGGGCCGACTGCGTGAGGCCCCCCACCGCCCTGATGTTCGCCTAGCGAAATTGATTTCGCTGTACGGTGTGCATGAGTGTGGGACCGACGCGCGTCGGTGTCAATGGTGAAGAAGGGAGCCTCAGGTCAGCTGGAGACGACCGGAGTTGGGGACGGCGGAGAGATCGCCCTCGACCGCTTCAGCCGTTGCGAGGAGGCCGGGCAGGACCTGCTCGAAGCACTCGGCGATGGTGCGCCGGCTGGGGTGCATGGCCACGTTGATCGCGGCCAGCACCTCGCCGTCCTTGCCGCGCACGGGTACGGCCATCGAGCGCAGCCCGACCTCGAGTTCCTCGTCGACCAGGGCGTAGCCGCAGTCGGCCGTCCTCTCGAGAAGCCGGAGAAGTTCGTCGACTTCCGTCACCGTGTTCGGAGTGAGCCGTGCGAGGGGCGAGGCGGCGAGCAGTGCGGCACATTCGTCTCTGGGAACGTCGGCGAGCAGGACCCGGCCCATGGAGGTGGCGTAGGCGGGCAGACGGGTGCCCACGGAGGCGTCGACCGTCACCAGCCGGACGGTGGCGGCACGGGCGACGTAGACGATCTCCGAGCCGGAAAGCACTGACATCGAGACGGAGTCCGAGAGCCGACGGGACAGCTCCGTCAGATGGGGCCGGGCCAGCTGCGACAGTGTCAGACGCGACAGCGGGGCGTAGCCGAGGGAGAGGATCGCGGCGCCCGGACGGTACAGCCCTCCCCGGTTCGTGATGTAGCCGAGGTGCTCCAGGGTGATGAGAGCACGCCGCGCGGTGGCACGCGGCAGACCGGTGATACGAGCGACGTCGGAGCTCTTGAGGGCGGGGCGGCCCTCACCGAAGGCTGTCAGCACGCTCAGGCCGCGGGCGAGGGATTCGACGAAATCGCGGCCGGTCGTGAGAGTCCTGGTGTTCTCCCCCCGCCTGCCCGTGGGTTCGGCACGCGACACCGGTTGCTGTGCGCCCAGTTCGCGCTCCATGTCCGCCGCGGCACGGCGGGCGGCCGGCAGTGCGGCCCGCGCCAGGGCTTCGGCGCTCGGAAAGCGCCCGATGAGGCTGACGACGTTCACCACACAGAGGAGGTCTCCGTCGGGACCGTGGACGGGGACGCCGAAGGCGATCAGGCCCGGTTCCAGCCACTGGTCGTCGAGGGACCAGCCGGCGGAGCCGGCGGCGGCGGCACGTTCGCGAAGATCATTCGTACACGCCTGAGCGTGCTCCGGCCCGCGCACGCAGTTGTGCTCCGCCTGATGCCGTTCCCACTCGTCAGAGCCCCAGGTGGCGGCCAGCAGAGCGCCGGGCGCCGAAGCGTCGAGCGGCATCCGGTCGCCGATCGTGCAGACGATACCCATCCGCCGGTCCCGCTTGGACGAGTGGACGAAGTGGGCGCCGTGCCGGTCCGGGACGGTCAACGTGACGCCCTCGTCCAGTTCCTCGGCCAGAGCGTCGGCGTGGGGCCCGAGGAGCTCGGGAATCCGCACGGCGGACAGGTAGGCATTGCCCACTTCCATCAACGGGGGTGCCAGCATCACCTCGCGTCCCTCGATACGGAGGTAGCCGAGAGAGTCCAAGGTGCTCGTGATGCGGTCGAGAGTGGCCCGGGGCAGGCTCGTACGATGGGCGAGTTGCTGCAAGTCCTCTCGCCCGCCCGCGTCCGTCAGCGCCCTGAGGACGGCGATCCCACGCATCAGCGGACCGACCACCTCGGCAGGCGCATGCTCCGTTACGAGCTCGTCCACCCCCCGGGCTACGACCTCGGCCGCCATGCTCTCTCCTTGCTTCCGTGCGGGCCACGGTACATCGGCGTCGACGGGGGCCACCGTCAAGGACCAGATGAGCAGATTCGAGGCCGGGAGCCAGGCACGGGCGCTGAGGCCTCAGCCGGCGAGCAGGGCCTGCATCCACTGCTCTTCGCGTTGCTCGATGTATTCGGCGTCGTTTCGCCAGGCGTCGCCGTGGCCTTCGGCCCACAGTCTTGCCCAGGGCTGGGCTCCTTGGGCTGCCTGGTCGCGCAGGAAGTCGTGCATGGAACGCGTACGGCGCCCCAGTAGAGGGACCAACTGGCGGCGTTCGGACTCGGCCAGACCGTAGGCGTCGGCGAAGACTCGCAGTCGGTCCGCCGCGTCCGGGCTCTGCCAGTCCGGATGCGCGGACAGCGGGAGGAACCCGTGAATGGCGTACGCGACATCCCACAGGCGCGAGCCGGGACCCGCACCGTCCCAGTCGATGAAGGCCCACCGCGCCTCGTCTGCGACCACGAGGTTCCAGGGAGCCAGGTCGTGGTGGGCGATGATGTCACTGCCCTCAGGGGGGATCAGCGTCTGCCACCGTGCGTCGGAGGGCGGCGTGAAGTCCTGCACGGCGTCGTGGAAGTCCCTGATCAGCCGTGCCACGCGACCCAGTTGACGAGCGGGTTCCAGCAGCGAGAACCGGTCGGGCCAGACCACGTCGCCCGGCATGAAGGTCAGGACCTCACGCCCCTGATCGTCGATGCCGAGCGGACGAGGCGCCGCGCCGAATCCCACCTCGTGCAGGTGGGCGAGCAGGGCATGCACAGCGGGAGTCCATGGTCCGGCCGGACGGCGAACGGTGTCCCCGACGCGAACGACACCATCACTGACGTTGCCACCGGACAAAGCCTGTTCATCATCGTGCCGCATCGAACCAGTGTGTCGGATCAACCCGTCATGATCACCCCATTAAAGGGACTGCGAAAGCAGGGACGGAGGCTGAGGAACAAGCCTTGCGGCGACGCTCATGAGACGTCTCCGTACGCCTCTCCGCCGAGTTCGAAAGCGGCCGTCCCCGCCGTCACGTCCGCCAACCAGGCCTGGAACGCCTCCACATCGGCGTCCGGCAGGCCGATCTCGATCGTGACGGCCTCCCCGTAGCGCACGTCACGCACCTCGCGGCCGGTCGAGCGCAGGTCGTTCTGCACCTTTCCGCCCCGCTGGTGGTCGACGGTCACGGTGGCCAGCCGGAAGCGGCGGCGGGTGCGGGTGCCGAGTGCGTCGAGGGCTTCGCCGACCGCTCCTCCGTACGCCCGGATCAGGCCGCCGGCGCCCAGTTTTACGCCGCCGTAGTAGCGGGTGACGACGGCGACGACGTACCGCATGTCCCGGCGCAGCAGCATCTGGAGCATGGGGACTCCGGCGGTGCCGCCCGGTTCGCCGTCGTCGCTCGCCCTCTGTACGGAGGCGTCGGCGCCGATGACGTACGCGAAGCAGTTGTGGGTGGCGTCCGGATGCTCCTTGCGGACGGCGGCGATGAACTCCTGGGCCTCCTGCTCGGTGGCGGCGGGGGCGAGGGCGCACAGGAAGCGGGAACGGTTGACCTCGGTCTCGTGCACGCCCGCGTGGGCGACTGTGCGGTACTCGTCGGGCATCCGGCCACCCTACGGGCGCGGACGTGGTGGATACTCACTCCTCGTTGCCAAAAGCCCGCAGGCCGGGCCGAATGCACAGAGAAGTAACAAAGAAGTAAAAGAAGCAATCAGCACGCAAAGAAGACCCCAAGAAGTCACCCCAAGAAGACTCGAGGAGATCACCGCATGACCGGCGTCGAGATGGATCGCGTGGACAGCACCGGGCCCGCGGGCCGGGGGCCCTCCGTGTCCGTGCCGTCCGTGCCCCGCTGGCGTGCCTGGCTGCTGGAGGGGCTGACCGAGCGGCCGGCCCGGCATCCGGGGCCGCACGCGACTCCGGCCGAGGACCACCGGGGTCACACGTGGTGGCGTGTCATGTGTCTGACCGGCGTCGACTACTTCTCGACGCTCGGCTACCAGCCGGGCATCGCCGCCCTCGCGGCCGGTCTGCTCTCGCCGCTGGCGACCCTCGTACTGATCGCGCTGACACTGCTCGGGGCGCTGCCGGTCTATCGCCGGGTCGCGCGGGAGAGTCCGCACGGCGAGGGGTCGATCGCCATGCTGGAGCGGCTGCTGCCGTGGTGGTCGGGGAAGATCTTCGTCCTGGTGCTGCTCGGGTTCGCGGCCACCGACTTCATGATCACGATCACACTGTCGGCAGCGGACGCCTCCGCGCATGTCGTGGAGAATCCTTTCGCTCCGCACTGGATACACGGCGGGAACGTGTGGATCACGCTCGTCCTGGTCCTCGGACTGGGCGCGGTGTTCCTGAAGGGCTTCAAGGAGGCCATCGGTATCGCCGTGGTGCTCGTGGGCGCCTATCTCACCCTCAATGTGGTCGTCCTCGCCGTCTCCGCCTGGGAGGTGCTGAGCCACCCCGTCAGGATCGGTGACTGGACCGACGCGATGACCGCGGAGCACTCCTCGCCGATCGCGATGATCGGCGTGGCGCTGCTCGTCTTCCCGAAGCTGGCGCTGGGCATGTCCGGCTTCGAGACGGGTGTGGCGGTGATGCCGCAGGTCAAGGGAGACGAGAGGGACACCTACGAACGCCCCGAGGGGCGGATCCGCGAGACCCGCAAGCTGCTCACCACCGCCGCCATGATCATGAGCTGCTTCCTGCTGCTGTCCAGCCTGGCGACGACGATCCTGATCCCGCAGTCCGCCTTCGAGAGCGGCGGCCCGGCGAACGGGCGCGCGCTCGCCTATCTCGCCCACCAGCACCTCGGCGAGGCCTTCGGCACGGTCTACGACGTCTCGACGATCGCGATCCTCTGGTTCGCGGGCGCCTCCGCGCTCGCCGGTCTGCTGAATCTCGTACCGCGCTATCTGCCGCGCTACGGCATGGCGCCCGAATGGACGCGGGCCGTCCGGCCGTTGGTACTGGTGTTCATGGCGGCGGCCGTGTTCATCACGCTGTGGTTCAACGCGAACGTCGACGACCAGAGCGGCGCGTACGCGACCGGTGTACTGGTGCTGATGCTGTCCGCGTCGTTCGCGTCGGCGGTCGCCGTGCACAAGCGCGGGCATCGGGCCGCCACGACCGGCTTCGGCGCGATCACCGCCGTGTTCGCCTACACACTGGTCACGAACGTGATCGAACGGCCCGACGGCATCAAGATCGCGCTGATCTTCATCGTGGCGATCCTCGTGACGTCGTTCGCCTCCCGGGTGCGCCGCGCCTTCGAACTGCGGGCCGCCGAGGTGACGTTCGACGAGGCCGCGGTCCGCATCATCGACGAGGCAGCGGCCAGTGGCCCGCTTCTGCTGGTCGCCAACGAGCCCCAGGAGCACAGCACCCGGGAGTACCGCGCCAAGGAGCAGAGCCAGCGCGAAGAGACCCATATCCCGGACGGCCGTCCCGTGCTGTTCCTCGAGGTGTTCGTGCGGGACTCCTCCGACTTCACGGCCGATCTCGCCGTGCACGGCGACGAGAAGCACGGCGCTCGTCGACTGCGTGTGGAGGGCGCAACCGTACCGAACACCATCGCGGCGGTGCTCATGCAGCTGCGCGACCGCACCGGCCAGGTCCCGCACGCCTACTTCAACTGGACGGAGGGCAACCCCTTCAGCCACCTGGTCCGCTTCCTGATCTTCGGCCACGGCGAGGTCGCCCCGGTGACCCGCGAGGTCCTCCGCCGCGCCGAACCGGACCTCGACCGGCGCCCACGCGTCCACGTGGGCTGACCGGGACGGTTCAGCGGGGCGTGCGCCCGCGCGGCACGATCAGGCTCGTGAGCAGGGCCGTGCCGGGCGCGAGGTCGGGCCAGCCGTCCCCGTGCCAGGCCAGGACGGCGATCGCGGAGGTCGGGAACTTCGTCCGTACGTCGTCCAGCGCGTCGTCGAGCGAGTCTCCGGCCAGCTCCAGCACCAGTTCCTCCAGGCCGGGGTTGTGTCCGACCAGCAGCAACGTCCCGACGGCGGGCGGGACTTCGTGCACGAGGGCCAGCAACTCCCGTACGTCGGCGCCGTACAGCTTCGGCTCGGGCCGGACCGGCGGTGGGGTGTCCCACGCGGCCGACGCCAACTCCCAGGTACGGCGGGCGCGTTCGGCGGTGGAGCACAGGACGAGGTCGGGCAGGCAGTCGGCCTCGGCGAGGGCACGTCCGGCGGCCGGGGCGTCGCGCAGACCGCGCGGACCGAGGGGGCGGTCGTGGTCGTCGACGCCCACCGGCCAGGCGGACTTGGCGTGCCGCAGGACGACGAGGCGACGGAGGGGGGTGGCGCCGGGCTGGCCGGCGCTGTGTTGGGCCGCGCGGTAGGGGCTGGGGCTGTCATGGGCAGCGCTGGGCCGGCCGGCGGCGGGCTGGGTCGCGCTGTGCTGGGTCGCGCGGTAGTGGCCCGCGCTGTCGTGGGCCGCGCTGGGTTGGGTCGCGCCGGGCTGGTCGGCGCCGGTGTGGTCGGCGCCGGTGTGGGCCGTGCCGTGCGGGGTGGTCACGTCAGCGATCCGATCTCGCGGGTGAGTTCGAGGCCGAGGATGCGATCGGCGTAGGCGTACGTCTCGAAGCGGGCGCCGTCCGGCACGCCGTCGAGGGTCTCGACGCGTCGCAGGACGTCCAGTACGGCGGGCACGTCGAGGTCGTCCTCCCAGGCGGCGCGCAGATCCTGGCGTACGGCTTCGGGCACCGGCCGGGACGGTCGCTCGGCCCACACCGCGACCGAGTGGCGCCAGTGCGCGAGCTCGCTCCCCGCGTCGGCCAGGGTCTCCGGGGTCAGACGGACGGTCTCGGAGCGGGGGCGGGTGAGGAGGGCGAGGCGGAGGGTGGCGGGGTCGATGTCGCCGGGCGCAGTCGCGGTCGCGGTCGCGGTCGCGGAGTCGGCCGGAGAAGCGGTTGGGGAGTCGGCGGGGGCGACGGCGAGGCGGATGCCGTCGGTTGTTCCCTCGTCGCGGCTCACCACCTCGATCAGCTGGGCCCCCGCGAACTCCGGCCCGACATCGCCGCGGTCCTCGAAGGGCCGGATGCCGAGAGCGGCGGCGGCCGCCCGGAGTTCGGCCACCTGCTCGCCGCCGGTCAGCACGGGCCAGACAGGGGTGCCACCGACTTCGAGGGCACGGATGAGGACATCGGCGACCAGGAGCACGCGCAGGGCGGTGGGGTCGAAGCGGGGCGCGTGCGCCTCGACACGGGTCAGGGCCCGGCGGGCCGGGGCGGCGACCTTGGGTTTGTTGGTTCGGGCGTCGAGGATGCGGAGCACGGTGCCGAGGGTAACGCTCCGCTGGGTTGGGGGGTTGTTTTTGCTCGGGTCGGGTGGGGGTGGCGCGGTGTTCCTCGCGGGCACTTTCGGCGGTGGTTCGTTCGGCTTGCGGGCGGTGGGGGGCTTTCGCGCAGTTCCCCGCGCCCCTAACGGTGGCGGTGGTGGTTTGTTCGGCTTGCGGGCGGTGGGGGCTTGGCGCGCAGTTCCCCGTGCCCCGGGTGGGCGCGCTCCTGGCGGGGCTGCCCGGCCATTCAGCGGGCCTCGCCGCTCCCGCCGAACGCCACGCAGGGAATCAGTGCGGGCCCGTCACTGTTGTCGCGCACAGCAGCTGCTGCTGTGACTGCCACCGTGCGAATCTCGAGGAGGCCGGGCGTGTACGGCGACCCAGCTACCATCCGCAAGATCCTTACCGAGCTCGGCGACACCTGGGCCATCGTGGGTCTGTCGTCCAACCCCCAGCGGGCCGCGTACCGCGTGGCCGAGGTCCTCCAGCGGCACGGCAAGCGGATCGTCCCCGTTCACCCGAAGGCGGAGACGGTCCACGGCGAGCAGGGTTACGCCTCACTGGCCGACATCCCCTTCGACGTCGACGTCGTCGACGTGTTCGTCAACAGCGGCCTCGCGGGCCCGATCGCCAACGAGGCCGCCGCCATCGGCGCCAAGGCCGTCTGGTACCAGCTCGACGTCATCGACGAGGCCGCCTACGACCGCACCCGCGCCGCCGGGCTCGACATGGTCATGGACCGCTGCCCGGCCATCGAGCTGCCCCGCCTCGGCTGACCCGCGAACAGCCGGATACCGGCGACCTCACTGTGCGGGCCCATCGGACCGGCCCCGCCGACGCAGCAGCAGAAGACCGCCCGCGAGCGCGGTGATTCCGGTCGCGGCGGTCCAGGCGACGACGTCGGTGGCACCGCTGGCTGCCAGATCCTCGCCCTTGCCGCCCTTGCCGCCCCTGTCCCCCTGACCGGTCGCCCGGGCCGAGGGCGTTCCGCCCGTCCCACTGACGTCCGCGCCCTCCGCACTGGCCGTCGGCGTCGCACTCGGGCTCGCGCTCACCACCGCCTTGCTCGTCTCCCTGTCCTTTTCCCGCGTGAACGCCAGCGTTCCGAAGCCCAGTTGGTCGTATCCGCCGCTGTTGGGGCCGTAGTCACCGCCGCCGCCCTCGGGGGACGCCTGGGCGGCGATACGGGTCAGATAGGTCGCGGACAGTCCCCGGCGTTTGGTGTAGTGGTTGGCGATCATGGCCCAGATGGGCCGGGTCATCCCCGGGTCGACAGCCGCGGCGCGGCTCGCGCTCTCGCTGCCCGACCAGCCGCCCACCGCACCCTTCCTACGGGTGTTCGCCGTGTACGGCACCTCGCCGCCCATGCTCCACTTCGCCACGTACTGGGCGCCCTTGAGGAAGCGGCTGTCGTCGTAGCCGTACAGGTCGATGCCCTGGTTCCAGGCCATCTCGCAGACGGTCCCCATCAGGCCGACGCCGAGCAGGGCGTGCCCCTGGTCGCGGCCCGCCTCGATCCATTCGCCGAGCCCCTGGTCGTCGTACACGACCGGGATGGCGTTCCTGACCGAGCCCATGCCGGCGCCGTGCTTGAAGTACTCGACGGCGCGGTCGATCTTGGCGCGGTCGTCGCACAGGATGCCGATGGCCAGGACGCAGGCGACGGCCGTGAGGTCCCAGTTGGCCCAGTAGTTGGAGATGACGGCACCGTTGTGGTTCGCCAGGAAGTCCTCGCTGAGCGGATGGAAGACGTCCAGCATCATCCGCTGGAAGCGGGCGAGGTCGAAGTCGGCGTGGTCGCGGACGAGTTCGGCGGCATTGGCGAACTGGTAGCCGTACAGGCCCGCCGCGAGGAACCGGTCGGCCGAGCCCGCCAGCCCGGTCAGTTTCGCCGACCAGGCGTTGAGGATCGCCACGGCGGTGTCCCCGTACGCGCTCTCACCGCTGACGTGCCAGCGCAGGGCGTTCTGGTAGGCCGCGTGGATGTCGTTGTAGAGGATCGCGTAGTTCTGCGGCGAGCCCGCGCCCCGGTAGACCGTGGCCTGCGGGTTGGCCGTCCAGCCGCTCTGTGCATGCCTGTTGGCGGTGAGCCGCGCGAAGCCCGCTGTGTACGGCGCCGCGCCGGCCTTCACCTTCTTCGCCATCCGGTCCAGATCCTCCCGGGTGTGCAGCATGCCCGGGTGTACGAGGCTCGCGCCCGCCGCCGTGGCCTGTGGGGCGGCGAGGGTCGTGCCGATGGTGGCGGCGCCCGCTGTCGCGCCGGTGAACTTCAGCAAGCCGCGACGGCTGATCCGTGTGTTCAAAGCTTCGGTCCTTGCGGAGGGATGGGAGGAGAGGACGGAGAGGAGACGAACCCCGGGGTCGCCGATAACGAAAAGTGCGGGTCGTGCCGTCGGCGCGGCCCGACATAATGCTCGAGTGACTTTCGCCTCACCTCCCCCCGGCTTCACGCCCAACTCCTCATCAGTGCAGGCCTTTCCTGTGGTGATAGTGGGCGCCGGGCCCGCCGGGCTCACCGTCGGGAACATCCTGCGGGCCGTCGGTATCGACTGTGTGGTGCTGGAGACGGAGAGCCGGGAGTTCATCGAACAGCACCCCCGGGCCGGGTTCATCGAGGAGTGGGCGGTACACGCACTCCAACAGCGAGGCCTGGCCGACGCGTTGCTCGAGCGGGCCGGTACGCACACGAGGTGCGAGTTCCGGTTCGGCGGCCGGCGCCATAGGTTCGAGTACGCCGAACTGTCGGGACACCGCCACTTCGCCTACCCCCAGCCGCTGTTGGTGACGGACCTGGTGCGCGAGTACGCGGACGTACGGGGCGGCGACATCCGGTTCGGTGTGCGGGACGTCCTTGTGCACGACCTGGACACCGACCGGCCCGCAGTGTCGTACGTCTCAGCGGAGACAGGTCAACGGGAGTATGTACAGGGCGAGTTCATCGCCGGATGCGACGGCGCCCGGGGAGTGACCCGGACGGCGATACCGGCGGCACACATCCGGATCGCGCGGCACGACTACGGCATCGGCTGGCTGGCCCTCCTCGCCGAGGCGCCGCCGTCCAACGACTGCGTGATGTTCGGCATCCACCCGCGAGGCTTCGCCGGGCACATGGCCCGCGGCCCCGAAGTCACCCGCTACTACCTGGAATGCCCGCCCGGTGACGACCCGGAGAACTGGCCGGACGACCGTGTCTGGGCCGAACTCCACCAGCGACTCGACGCGTTGGGGGCACCCCCGCTCAACGAGGGGCGGCTGATCGAGAAGCGCGTTCTCGACATGCACAACTACGTGGTGGAACCGATGCAGTTCGGGCGGCTGTTCCTGGCCGGCGACGCGGCCCATCTCACCGCTCCCATCGCCGCGAAGGGCATGAACCTCGCCCTGGCGGACGCCTTCCTGCTCGGCGACGGACTCGTCACGTACCTCACGAAGGGCGATCCGGCCGGCCTGAACGGCTATTCGGAGGCGGGTCTGCGGCGCGTCTGGCAGTACCAGGAGTTCTCGCTGTGGCTGTCGGACATCTACCACGGCGCGTCCTCGGGCGATCCGTTCCGCTCCGGCGCGTCTCTGGCCCGGCTCCGCCGCATCCTCAACTCCCCCGCCGCCGCAGCCGCGTTCGCCGACGTCTACATCGGCAGGGACGCCGACCACTGACGTCGGCCCACCAGCTGTCCCGCCGGCGTCAGTCGACGCCCAGGCCGTCCACCACCACACCCGGGAGTTCGGCGAACACCTTCCCGGGCACCAGCAGCTTGCCGCGTCGCCGTCCGCTGCCGTCCAGTACCCAGGGCAGGTCGACGACGGCCGCGTCGACCAACAGGGGCCAGGAGTCCGGGAGTCCGAGCGGAGTGATGCCGCCGTACTCCATCCCGGTCTCCCCGACGGCCGTGTCCATCGGCGCGAACGAGGCCTTGCGGGCGCCGAGTCGCCGGCGCACCACGCCGTTCACATCGACCCGGGTGGTGGACAGGACGACACACGCGGCAAGGGTGGTCTCACCGCCGCGCTTGCCGGCCACGACCACGCAGTTCGCCGACTGTTCGAGCAGCTCCCGAGCGTAGTGCTCGACGAAGACGGCGGTGTCGGCCCATCGCGGATCGGTGTCGACGTACAGGATCTGGTCGGCGGGCACGGTGCCGGTCCAGCCGCGTACGGCGTCGGCGACCGGGCCGACGAGTTCGCCGAGGCAGTCGGGGGCGGGAGTGGCGGTGTCGAAGTCTCCGATGGGGGCGCGCATGACGGCACGCCAACAGCCGTGAGCCGGGGTCCCGGCCGGGCGGCTCAGCTCACCGGCGGGACGGACACCGACATCATCATCTCCATCGGTTCGGCGCCGTCGTTGCCGTACGTGTGGGGGACGTCGGCCGCGAAGGTGGCGCTGGCGCCCGCCGGGACACGGTGTTCGACTCCGTCGACCGTGAGCGTCAGTTCGCCCGCCGTCACGTGGAGGATCTCGAACGTGCCCGGCGGGTGCGGGTCGGACAGGCTGGTGTCGCCGGGCATGAGGTGCCAGTCCCACAGCTCCAGCGGGCCGGGGGCCTCGGTGCCCGCGAGGAGCCGGTTGAAGCTGCCGGCGTCCGTGTGCCACAGCCGTACGGCCTGGTCGGCGGGGACGATGCGGACCTTCGGGCCCTGTTCGTGCTCAAGGAGGGTGGTGATGCTGACGCCGAGCGCGTCGCCGATCTTCACGACCGTGCCGAGGCTGGGGTTGGTGCGGGCCTGCTCGATCTGGATGAGCATCCCGCGGCTGACCCCGGCACGGGCGGCGAGCGTCTCCAGGGTGAAGCCGCGCTCGGCACGCCAGCGCTTCACGCTGCGCGCCAGCGACTGGGTCAGCAGGTCGAGGTCCGACACGGTTCCGTCCAAGTTCTCGTCCGCCACTCTTGTCTGCACCTCATCCTGCCGCACTCCCCGCAGTCCCCCGCATAGTGCAAAATTATGAATGACAGAGTTCACTTCACTGCACTACCGTGTGGTGCACCAACCCGTTCACTCCACTGTACTGCGAGGCGTCCTCATGACCGCATTCTTCGCCCTGGTCACCAGCCTGCTCTGGGGGCTGGCCGACTTCGGGGGCGGACTGCTGACCCGGCGCATGTCCGCGCTGACGGTGGTCGTGGTGTCGCAGTCGATCGCGGCGGTCGTACTCGGCACCATCGTGGTCCTGACCGGCGGCTGGAGCGAGGCCGGTCCCCGCCTGTGGTTCGCGGTCGGCGCGGGCCTCGCCGGGCCGGTTGCCCTGCTCGCCTTCTACAAGGCGCTCGCTCTGGGTCCGATGGGGGTCGTCTCCCCGCTCGGCTCGCTCGGCGTGGCCGTCCCCATCAGCGTCGGGCTGTTCCTCGGCGAGCGCCCCGGGCTGCTTCAGTTCGCGGGGATCGCGGTAGCCGTCGTCGGGGTCGTGCTCGCGGGCGGACCGCAGCTCAGGGGCGCGCCAGTGCAGCGGCAGGCGATCCTGCTCACCCTGCTCGCGGCGTTCGGTTTCGGCACGGTCTTCGCCCTGATCGCGGAGGCGTCGACCACCCTCACCGGTCTGTTCCTCGCGCTCTTCGTCCAGCGCCTGACGAACGTGGCCGTCGGCGGCGCCGCGCTGTTCGTCTCGGTCCGCCGGGGCGGCGCCGCCCTCCCGGCGGGCGGCTTCCCCTGGCGGACGCTCCCGGTGCTCGCCTTCGTCGGCCTCGCCGATGTCGCCGCCAACGGCACGTACTCGATCGCCGCCCAGCACGGCCCGGTCACCGTGGCCGCCGTACTGGCCTCGCTCTACCCGGTGGTGACCGCCCTCGCCGCGCGCGGTTTCCTCAGCGAGCGGCTGCGCGCGGTCCAGGCGGCGGGTGCGGGCCTGGCTCTGGTGGGCACACTCCTGCTGGCGACAGGCTGACCACCGGCCACCTCGGCGACCCGGATCAGGACTCGGCGCGTACGTCCCCGGCGTGCTCCTGGGCGTCCAGCTCGGCCAGTCCCGCCACCGCCACCGCGTCCAGCTCCGCCAAGGCCTGCAACTGCTCCGGTGTGGTCCCTGCCGGGATCGGTGTCGGGGCCGGTGTCCGCAGCGGGGGCAGCCAGCCCTCGGCCTGCGTCCAGCGGCGTACGACCTTGGCCGGAGCCCCCGCCACCACCGCGTGGTCGGGCACCGTCCCGCGTACGACCGCACCGGCCGCCACCACCACGTTCCGCCCGATCCGCGCCCCCGGCAGGATCACCGCACCGGTGCCGATCCAGCAGCCGGGGCCGATCTCGACCGGCTCCATCCGCGGCCACTGTTTGCCGATGGGCTGGTGCGGATCGTCGTACGAATGGTTGGTGGACGTGACGTACACATACGGCCCGAAGTAGCAGTCGCTGCCGATGGTGACCGTCGTGTCGGCGATGACATGGCTGCCGCGGCCGAGGACGACGCCGTCGCCGATGCGCAGGATGGGGTCGGGGCCGAGGTCGAGGTCCGGCATCAGGCCCGCCGTCAGGGTCACCTGCTCGCCGACGATGCAGTGGGAGCCCAGCTCGATCCAGGGTTCGCCGAAGACGGTGCCCAGCGGGAAGGCGAGCCTGGTACCTGTTCCCATCGCCCGGAAGGCCAGCCGCCCGGGGTTCTCGGCGGTCACGGAACCCGTGCGCTGCACCCAGGCCCAGCCCGCGTGCACCGCGCGCTGCGCCAGCCGACGCCGCCATGACGAGAACGTGTTCTTGGGCTTGGGCATCCGCACACCGTACTCAGGGCCGGCCGGGCCCAGCATGCCGCACACCTGTGATCTTCGCCCCACAGCGGTGGCGTACGGTCTGACGTACTCGAGGACCAGGAGGCGAGATGACGCACAAGGCGTTGATCACCGGTATCGGCGGCAGGGAACCGAAGGTGGACGAGGAGGCGTTCGTGGCGCCCACGGCCTCGGTGATCGGGGACGTCACCCTGGAGGCGGGCGCGAGCGTCTGGTACGGGGCGGTCCTGCGCGGCGACGTCGAACGGATCTCGGTCGGTGCCCGCAGCAACATCCAGGACAACTGCACCCTGCACGCCGACCCGGGCTTCCCGGTCACGATCGGCGAGCGGGTCTCCGTGGGCCACAACGCGGTGGTGCACGGCGCGACGATCGGGGACGACTGCCTGATCGGCATGGGCGCGACGGTGCTGAACGGCGCGGTGATCGGCGCGGGTTCACTGGTGGCGGCCCAGGCACTGGTACCGCAGGGAATGGAGGTCCCGCCGGGGGTGCTGGTGGCGGGGGTGCCCGCCAAGGTCAGGCGTGAACTGACAGCGGAGGAGAAGGAGGGAATCTCCCTCAACGGCACGATGTACGCGGACCTGGCAAAGGCCCACCGCGAGATCCACCAGTAGCCATCAGCCCCAAGGAGCGACGGCACGTAGCAACTCCCCGCACTCACCCCACCCAGGGGCGCGGGGAACTGCGCGACAACTCCGGGCCCTTCGCGACTCCCCGCACCTCAACCCACCCAGGGGCGCGGGGAACTGCGCGACCAGCCCCCACCGAACCGGCACCCACCCGACCACCGAAGCCGAACAGGCACCTCACTCACCGGCGCCGACAGCCTCAACCTCCCGCACAGCCCCCTGCGCCTTCTTCGCCTTCCGCTTCAGCACCAGCATCGACGTCACCCCGAACAGCACCGCCAGCACCAGCCCCAACCACGAGAACCGCTTCAGCCACGACTCGGCGACGACACCCACGTAGTAGATGACCGCGGTCGTACCGCCCGCCCAGATGATCCCGCCCAGCACATTGGCGATCAGGAACTTCCAGTACGGCATCCGCAGCACCCCCGCGAGGGGCCCGGCGAAGATACGCAGCAGCGCGACGAAGCGGCCGAAGAAGACCGCCCACATGCCCCACTTCTCGAAGGACCGCTCGGCCGTGGCGATGTGCCCCTCACCGAAGTGCTTGGGGAACTTCGCCCCGAGCCAGGCCAGCAGCGGCCTGCCCCCCTTGCGGCCGATGGCGTAGCCGATGGAGTCACCGATGATCGCGCCGGCGCTCGCGCAGGCGCCGAGGACGACCGGGTTGATCTCACCGTGCTGGGAGGAGAGCAGCGCGGCGGAGACCAGAATGATCTCGCCGGGCAGCGGAATGCCGAGGCTCTCCAGCCCGATGACCAGTCCCACCAGCGCGTAGATACTGACCGCGGGGATCGTCTCCAGCCATTCCTGCACGTGCAACGCCGGTTCCTTCCGATCTCGCCGTACGCCCGGTACGTCTGCGTCCCCGGCACGCGCCCCGCCGCGGGCGCACGCCGGGAAGCCTACCGGGTCGGGGTGACAGACGGAGCCGACGATGACTCGTGCCAGTCATCGGCCGAACGGACCGATGATCCCCGTGAGCGGCCCCATGGCCTGTGCCAGCGGGACGACGACCGGCTGCACCGGGGCCGGCTGCTGCGGCAGGGCCGGCGCCGGGGCGGGCACGGGCTCTTGGCCGCCGTCGTCCACGACGTACCGCGTCTCGAACTGCTGGCCGCTGGTGGGATCGGACGAGGGCGCGACCGTGGGTGTGGGGGAGGGCGAGCCGGCGAGTCCCGAAGCCCCGCTTCCGGCATGGGGCCCGGCCCCCTGCTGCGTACCGTCCGTGCCGCCGCCCTCCCCCTTCTGCTTCTGCTCCTCCTGGCCGGATCCCCCGCCCTGCGTGCCCTTGCCGGCCTTGCCGTCCTTACTGTCCTTGACGCTCTTGTCGTTCTTGCCGCCCTTCGCCCCGACTCGCTCCTGCCCGTCTCCCGTCCTGGCGGAGTCGTCGGTCGCGGACGGGTCGGGGTCGAGCGTCCATTTCTCGCTCGCCGCCCCGGACCTGGTCGTGACCACGACATCCGCGCCCGGGCGGAGCGAGACGGGTGCGACGGCCAGTTCCTCACGCCAGTGGGGCAGCAGTTCGCCCTGGACGGTGAGGTCGTAGCGGACCTCGTCGGCGTTTGACCCGACGCAACCGGAGAGGAAGACATGTCCGTCGGCGGAGTGGGAGTCCAGGCACAGCCTGGGGTCGGCGAGGCTGCGCAGCAGACCGTCGTCCTCGTACGACCACTGCTGGGTCACGGCGGACGAGCACACGGCGAGCCGGGTCCCGACGCCGGCCACGACCCGGCCGTCGCGGATGTCCAGGCACAGGCCCGTGGCGAGGTGGCGCAGCCTGCCGCGTTCCGTCACGCCGGGATAGCCGGCAGAACCGGCCGACGGCGAGTCACCGGCCTGCGGCGAGGCACTGACCGACTCCCGGCCTGCGGAGGGCGAGGCGGACGCCTTTCCGGTCGAATAGCCGCTCACCGCGCCCCAGTTGGCCATGGGCATGGTCCCGTCCGACCGGCCGCGGACGCCGATCACGCTCGCGACCAGCGCGAAGGAGAGGACGCCGACCCCGACGACCACGGCCCGGGTGCGGGCTTTCGGGAGGGTGTAGCGCTCGTCGGGCAGCGGGAAACGGGCCATGAGGCGATGCCGGCCACCGCCGCCGGGGCGTCCGCCGCTCCGGCCGGACTGTCTGTGGGGAGCGACGCCCGGGCCACCGCGTCCCGGGCGGGAGTCGAGATAACGGCGGGCTCCCCAGCCGAGCACCGCCTCGGCGAGCAGTATCCCCAGCTCGCCCTCGAAATGGCTGAGTTGCTCGGCGGCGTGCCTGCAGTGAGAGCACCCCAGCAGATGCTGTTCGACATCGGGCAGCAGGGCGCCGCCGCGCCGGATCGGGACGTCGAGGAGGCGGTTGTAGAAGCGGCATTCCTTGGACGGCGCGAGTTCACGGTGGGCGTGCACACAGGCGGTGCGGAATTGCTCGCGGGCCTGCTCGAGTGCCGTCGCGGCGCTTGTCGAGTCCACCCCCAACAGACCAGCCGGTACGGAAAGGGGCTCGGCCTCGACCTCGGTATGCCAGAGCAGGCACTGGGCCGCTCTCGGCAGGACGCCGAATGACCGCTCGGCCAGTTGCCGATTCTCGGATGTCCGGGCCCTCGCCGCGCGTAGACCACGCGCGCCAGTGGGTTTGCGGAGTTCCGGAAGCAGTCCCGAAATACCGTCGTCGGCGGACCACTCCCGGACAGTTTCCCTTACCGCGACGAGGAGTTGGGGTCGCAGCGCCTGATTCGACTCACTGCGCTCCAGCCGCCCGAGCACCCGGTGAAAGGCCGACGTGGCGGCCATGGTGGCGAGGTCCCCCTCGACCGCCAGACAGATGACCGCGTAGTCGTACGTCGACTGCCAGTGCCGCGCGAGCAGCAGCGCGACGGCGTACGCGCCCTCGCCCTCGCCCCTCCCGCGCAGTTGCGCCGCGAGGTTCATGTCGGATTCCCCGGTACTGATGCCGGGACGCGGAGGGTAGGGCGGACGCGGGGGGTGAGGGGATTGCACAGAACCCATTCCTTCCAAGCCGCAGGACGGCACCAGCGAATTGCACATCCACGGGAAAGTAATGCCGATTGGTTCGTACCTACGACTCGTCACCTGGGGAGTTCGGGTCGACCGGCACGGAATCCCGAGCGAGAAAAGGGGTCCGACCTCCGCCCCCGCGCGAGTTGGCCCACACTCGCACACCCATCTCGCAGTAAACAAGGAGTTCGAGTGACCGAAGTTCAAAACGAGAGCAATTCAGATGTGTTACCGGCGGTATCCGCACCGGCTTTCGAAATAGCGCTCCGCGCGAGCACCGAGTTGTGTGCACGAGCACCCGGGTGGCACACACAATCTTCAACTTTCGACCATGTGGGGATGCGGGCCCCGGAGCACGTCTCCACCCACTCGAAGAACCGGCCGGGGAATGCAACTCACCGAAAGCGCAAAGGAGTTGATGACCGGCACCGGCCATGACGGTCCGTCGCCGCCCCCAAGAGCGAGACCCGGCAGGTCCGTGGACCTCCGGGTCGTGGCGACTCCTGAGAGCCGGTCAACTGTGACGGGACGACGACTGTCAGCTGTTCGGGCGAAGAGTCCAGACAACGGTCATCTCGCCCGTAATGGCACCGTCTTCACGCTGGATGGCGACGGTCACCGGGAATTCGGGGCGCTTGCCCTCGTCGAGTTCGGCGACCACCTCGGCGACAGGGCGGCCGAGGGTCGCGGTGGCCTTGACGGGACCGAGTGCGATCTTCCTGAACGCGATATCGGCGGTGACCGGCAGCGGTACGGCACGGGAGAACTGATCACCGAAGGCCGCGAGAACGACAGCCCCGCTCGCGGACTCGCCGAGCGTGAACATCGCCCCCGCGTGCGGCCCGCCGACATGGTTGCGGTATTCGCCCTGGTCCGGCAGGGCCACCACGGCCTTCTCCGGCGTGGTCTCCAGGTATTCGAGGTTCAGCGTGCGAACCATCGGCACCGTGGCGGTGAGGCGTTCACCTATCGACATCTGATCTTCGCTCATGGCGTCATGTTACCCATGAGTAGCCTGGTCGGCCAGATCCGGCCCGCCGACCGCCGTATCGTTACCGGCCATGTGGCCAGAACAGCAGCCGCCCGGGGGCGAGCAGAACCCGCAGGACCCGCAGCAGGCACAGGTCCCGCCGCACAATCCCTACCAGCAGCCGGGCTATCAACAGCCGAATCCGTACCAGCAGCCCGGCTACCAGCAGACCGGTTATCCGCAGCAGCCCAACCCCTATTCCCAGCCCGCGCAACCGGGTTGGGGCCCTCCGGTCCCGACCGGCGCACCGCAGCCACCGCGACAACCGCAGCCGCCGTCGGGCGGGGGCGGGAACCGGACGAAGATCACCGCGATCGTCGCGGCCGCGGCGGTCGTGCTCACTGCCGGGGTGACCGGATTCCTGGTCCTGGGCGGTGACAAGGACGAGCAGGCGGGCTCGGACGGCAACGACAAGCAGTCCGGCCGGTCCGCGTCCGCCTCGACGCCCGCCCCGGAATCCGCGGATCCCAGCGATTCGGCCTCGGCGTCCGCATCGGCATCTCCGTCCGACGACAACCCGCGCGGCTCCGCGGCCGAGCAGCCGACGATCGCCGGCTGGAAGGTCGTCGTGAACCCGAAGTGGGGCACGGCCTTCGACGTACCGGCGGACTGGGAGGTGAAGTCGCCGGGCACGCTGATCGGCTTCGAGGACGACAACGCCAAGGCCGGTGCGGCACCGCTCATCACCATGTCGGCGCCCGCGTACTACAAGTCGAAGTGGTGCGTGTCGGACGACGACAAGGACGGCCGTACGTCGGACACCGCGCTCGCGGCCGTCGGCACCAAGGGCGCGAGCGGCGCGAAGACCGCCGACGAGGTCGCCGTGAACCAGGTCCCGTGGTGGGTCTACGGCGGCTACACGCAGCCGGACAAGAAGAGCCTCGTCTTCGACGAGAAGGCGACGCCGTACACGACGAAGTCCGGGATCGCGGGCAGCCTCGCCCGGGCCCACTCGAAGAACACGCCCCAGAAGGGGAAGTGCGCGAGCGACGGCAAGGCCATCACGTTCGGTTTCAAGAACTCGGCCGGCGACTACGTGGCGTGGAGCCTGTACGGCGCGACGGGCGTCTCCGGCGAGGTCCCGGAGAAGACGGTCATGCAGATCCTGAGCACGGTACGACTGCACGGGGACCCGACAGGCGCGTGAGGCCGGCGCGGGTCGGGGCACGACGGGCGCCGGTTCCGGTGATCACTCGCGGCCCACCCTCACTCACGATCGGCTGAATCCGACCGGTATTGGTCGGGGCGGGGCGGAATTGGATTGGCAAGTCGGTGGCGGGCGGCGATAGTCGCCCCGTGCCCTCCACCGACTCCCCCTCCGTACGCCCGCGCCGCCCGTCCTGGGCCGGCCGCAACTACAGCCTGCTCACCGCGTCGGCGGTCGTCACGAACCTCGGCAGCAACGGGGCCGTGATCGCCGCCGCGTTCGCGGTACTGGAGGCGGGCGGGGACGCCGGTGACGTGGGGCTGGTGGCGGCGGCACGCACATTGCCGCTGGTGTTGTTCCTGCTGATCGGCGGCGCGATCGCCGACCGGCTCCCCCGGCACCATGTGATGGTCGCCGCCAACGCCCTCAACTGCCTCTCGCAGGCCGCTTTCGCGGTGCTCGTCCTGGCCGGGGAGCCACAGCTGTGGCAGATGATGCTGCTGACCGCGCTCGGCGGCACCGGGCAGGCGTTCTTCGGCCCGGCGGCCGAGGGCATGCTGCTGTCCTCGGTGGAGGGCGACCAGGCCGCCCGCGCCTTCGCCGCGTACCGGATGGCGATGCAGAGCGCGGCGCTGGGCGGCGCGGCCCTCGGGGGCGCTATGGTCGCCGCGCTCGGGCCCGGCTGGGTCCTCGCGGTGGACGCGGTGGCGTTCGCGGTCGCCGGGGCACTGCGCTCCTTCCTCGACGTGAGTCACATCCCGGCCCGCGCGGCGGGCGGAGGGTTGCTCGCCGATCTGCGGGAGGGCTGGCGGGAGTTCGCCGGGCGGTCGTGGCTGTGGGTGATCGTCCTCCAGTTCGCCGTCGCCAACGCGGTCATCGGCGCCGCCCAGTCGGTCTACGGCCCGCTCGTGGCCCGCGACAGCCTCGGCGGGGCGGGGCCGTGGGGACTGGCGCTGGCCTCGTTCGGGGCGGGTACGGTCGGCGGCGCGTTGCTGATGATGCGCTGGAAACCCCGCAGGCTGCTGCTCGCCGGCACGCTCTGCGTGTTCCCGCTGGCCCTGCCTGCCGCCGCGCTCGCCGTACCGGCGCCGCTGGCCGTGCTGTGCGCGGTGATGTTCGTGACGGGTGTGACGCAGGAGGTGTTCGGCGTGAGCTGGATGACCGCGCTGCACCAGGAGATCCCCGAGGACAAGCTCTCGCGCGTCTCCGCGTACGACTGGTTCGGCTCGGTCGCGATGCTCCCCCTCGCCACGGCACTGGCCGGCCCGGCGGAACACGCCTTCGGCCGCACGCCGGCCCTGTGGGGCTGCGCGGCCCTGATCGTGGCGGTGACAGCGGCGGCCCTGTCCGTACGAGACGTACGAAACCTCACCCGCCACACAAAGAGGGTCACCCGGGAGACACCCCAGAAGACGCCGCCGAAAACCGAGTTGGAGAACACGAGCGGCTGAACACAGCCCCTCACCCGTGACGCCCACCCCGAACGCCCCGCGGCGACACGGCAACGGCACCGCGTCCTCGTCACGCGCACCGGGGCGCGACACACCAACGCGGTCACCCAGAGCGCGCCCCAAAAGACGCAGCTGCAGGACGAGTTGGAGAACACAGGCGGGCTGAACGCACCCGCTCCAGCCCCACCCGCCCCCGTTCCGACCACGCCCCCGGCCTCACCCGATCCCGAACGCCCCCTGCGGCGGCTCCGGTGACGGCACCGCGTTCTCGTCGTGCACAGGGGCGGCGTCCCCGGTGAAGTCCCGTAGTGCGGGACCGTGTTCGAGGCGGGCCGGGAAGGCGTCGGAGGCGACGCGGCGGGCCAGGGCGGCGGTGTCCAGGGGGCGGTGCGCGGCGACGAGTACCGCGTTGCCGAAGCGGCGGCCTCGCAGGACGCCCGGTTCGGCGATCATTACCAGCTCCTCGAACACGGCCGCGAACGTGGCGAGTTGGGAGCGCAGAAAGCCGAAGGGCGCCGCGTCGGCCAGGTTGGCGAGGTAGACACCGTCTCCGCGCAGCACCCGCTCGGCCTCTTGAGCGTACGCAAGGGTCGTCAGGTGGGCCGGGACGCGCGAGCCGCCGAACACGTCGGCGACCAGCACATCGGCGCGGCCGTCGGGCGCGTTTTCGAGCCAGGCGCGGGCGTCGGCCGCGTGCAGGTCGACGCCCGCTCCGGCGGGCAGCGGAAGGTGTTCGACGACCAGGTCGAGCAGCCCACGATCGGCCTCGACGACGTCCTGCCGGGAACCGGGCCGGGTCGCGGCGAGATACCGGGGCAGCGTGAGCGCACCCCCACCGAGATGCACCACGTCCAGCGCCCGCCCCGGCTCCGCGACGGTGTCCAGCACATGCCCGAGCCGACGCGCGTACTCGAACTCCAGGTACGTCGGCTCGTCCAGATCGACGTATGACTGGGGCGCCCCGTCAACCGTGAGCAACCAGGCACGCTCACGATCGATGTCGGGCATGAGCTTGGCGAACCCGTGATCAACGGCACGGGCAACGGGTATCGACTCCTGGTTCACTTCCTCATTGTGCCTGGGGGAAGCGCCGATAAGGGGCGCGGGGAACTGCGCGACCAGCCACAACCGGCCCGCAGCCCCCCACGCACACAAACAACCCTCACACGACGGCAGTCACCGTCCCCGCCCCCACAGTCCGCCCACCCTCACGAATGGCGAACCCGAGCCCCGGCTCCAACGGCACCTCACGCCCCAGCTCGACCGTCATCGAGACGGTGTCCCCGGGCCGCGCGACAGCGATCTCGCCGAGATCGACATCCCCGACCACATCCGCCGTACGGATGTAGAACTGCGGCCGATACCCCGTCGCGACCGGCGTCGTACGCCCGCCCTCACGCCCCGACAGCACGTACACGCGCGCGGAGAACCGCCGGCTCGGTACGACACTGCCGGGCGCCGCGACCACGTGCCCGCGTCGGACCGCGTCGCGCGGCACCCCACGCAGCAGCAGGGCCACGTTGTCCCCGGCCTGCGCCTCCTCCATGGGCTTGCCGAATGTCTCCAGCCCCGTCACGACGCTCTCCAGACCCGCGCCGAGCACTTCGACCCGGTCCCCCACGTGCACCGTGCCGCGCTCGACCGCGCCCGTGACGACCGTCCCCCGGCCGGTGATGGTGAGCACGTTCTCCACCGGCAGCAGGAACGGCGCGTCCAGGTACCGCTCGGGCATGGGCACATACGTGTCCACCGCGTCGAGCAGCGCGTCGATCGACGCCGTCCAGCGCGGGTCGCCCTCGAGCGCTTTGAGACCGGACACCCGTACGACGGGCACCGCGTCGCCGCCGTAGCCCTGCGCACTGAGCAGTTCGCGTACCTCCAGCTCCACGAGGTCGGTCAGCTCCTCGTCGCCCGCGTCGGCCTTGTTGAGGGCGACCACGATGTGGTCGACGCCCACCTGCCGGGCCAACAGCACGTGTTCGGCGGTCTGCGGCATGATCCCGTCGAGCGCGGAGACGACGAGGATCGCCCCGTCGAGCTGCGCGGCGCCGGTGACCATGTTCTTGACGTAGTCGGCGTGGCCCGGCATGTCCACGTGCGCGTAGTGCCGGGTGTCGGTCTCGTACTCGACGTGCGCGATGTTGATGGTGATGCCCCGCGCGGCCTCCTCCGGAGCACGGTCGATCCGGTCGAAGGGAACGAACGTGCCGGAGCCGCGCTCGGCGAGCACCTTGGTGATGGCGGCGGTCAGGGTGGTCTTGCCGTGGTCGACATGGCCCATCGTGCCGATGTTGAGATGCGGTTTCGTGCGGACGTATGCGGTCTTGGACATGGCGATACCTCGAAGCCTTTGCCAGCGGTACTGAGTGAAGGCCCGGCGCGGAGAACGCGGCCGGGACGGGGACCCCGAGGAAGTTCGCCGACCCTCCCCCTACGGGGTCCGCCGGACGATCCGGGAAGGGTCAGCTTCGAGCGCCGTCGACTGCGGCCACGAGGATCGGGACGGCAGCCTTCGGGGCATCCGCGACTGCGGATGCTGCGAGGAGGAAGGCGTACCGGAACATGAGGCGATCATCGCCGACGCGTCAGCGCACGTCGAATGGTTTTCCGGCGGGCGCGGGCTCCGGGAGCCCGGAGAGGTCCCGCACAGTGGCGCATGTCACGGCGTGACGTTTCCGCAGCTTATGGATGCACGTGTCACCTGACGCGCCTCGAGTTCCCCTGGTTGTTCCACCGTTGAGCCGAACCATACGGCGATCACACATATCCGTCGGTTAGTGTCACCGAATGCTCGATGCCACCACCCGCTCTGGGGGCACCGCCACGGCCTCTCCCCGGGCCATCGCCACGGAGCTCTCCCCGCTCTCCCCGGCCGTCATCGTCGTCACCCCACCCGGCGGCCTCGCCGCGCGCTGCACGAGAGCACTGCTCTCGCCGTGGTCGCGGCTGTCGCTCCTGGTGCTGCTGCTCGGCGCCGCCGCGTCCTGCGTCCTGCTCTTCGAGCCCCAGCGGCTGCTTGCCGACGGCTGGCCTCCCCAGGTCGGCGGCGCAGCGGCGGCGGTGCTCTTCGGAGCGGCGTACGGAGTGTGCACCGTGGCGTTCGTGCCACGCCCGCTGCTCAACCTCGCGGCGGGTGCGCTGTTCGGTTCCCAGACGGGCCTCGCCGCGGCGCTCGCGGGTACGGTCCTGGGCGCCGGGCTCGCCTTCGGCCTGGGCCGCGTCCTCGGCCAGGACGCGCTGCGCCCGCTGCTGCGCGCCCGCTGGCTCCAGGCGGCGGACGGCCAGCTCAGCAGGCACGGCTTCCGCTCGATGATGGCGGCGAGACTGTTCCCCGGGGTGCCCTTCTGGGCCGCCAACTACTGCGCCGCCGTCTCCAGGATGGGCTGGCTGCCGTTCCTGCTCGCGACGGCCCTCGGGTCCATCCCGAACACCGCCGCGTATGTCGTCGCGGGCGCCCGCGCCTCGTCGCCGACCTCCCCCGCCTTCCTGATCGCGATGGCCTTCATCGCCGTACCGGCGGTAGCCGGCACCGCGGTGGCCTGGCGTAAACGCCACCACCTACGCGGCCACTGACTCCCAGCCCGTCTGGGGGTCCCCCTCTGGGGGAGTTTGAGGACGAGGCCCCTTCAGGGCCGAAAACGGGGGTCTGGGGGCGCAGCCCCCAGGGATGGGAAGGGTAGGGGCGGCGGGGGCGAGGAAAAACCACGGCGCTGCTATAGCCGCCCAGGCGCCCCTCGGGCGTCCCGCCTAGCTGGTCCCCCGATACACGTCCAGCCGCCCGCACATCCCGAACTTCCCGTGCGCCGAGGGCTGCTGGGCCCGTGCCACGGCGTCCGCCAGATGGGACGTGTCGCCCCGTTCCAGGCGGTCGAGCTGCTCGCCCGTCGCGGCGGCCGCCGCCTCCGCGCCGCGCCGCCAGCGCTCGCGCCAGTCGGCCAGCCGGGGCCGTACGAGAGCGGCGGCCGCCTCGTGGAAGGCCGCCAGAGCTTCCTGCCCCTCCGCTTCCCGCAGCGCCCGGTAGCCCTCGAGTGCGAGATCGCGTCGGGCCCGGGCCACCCGCTCCTGCTCGGCCACGGGCGCGCCTGCCGGGATCACGGTCGCGGCGGCGTACGTCTCCGGATCGGTCAGGTAGCGCGGCGGCAACGTGAGTACGGCGTCCCCGGCCTCCGGGAGCCCGCTGTTCTGCATGAGGACGGTGATGCGCAGGTCGTCCTCGTTGACCAGCCGATGGATCGTGCCCGGCGTGAACCAGGCGACCGTACCGGGCGCGAGCGGCGTCTCCTCGTACCCGGACGTCGTGAGCGTCTGGACCGAACCCCGCCCGCCCGTGACGACGTACGCCTCCGAACAGGTCAGATGCATATGGGGAGTTCCGCCGCACACCCCGTCGTCGGCCGGCCAGTCGTAGACGGCGAGGTGCGAGACGGCGACGCCGCCGGGCAGGCCCGCGAAGGCCGCCGCGTCGGGTGTCGGGCTCACCAAGGGTGCGTCTCCAGATACTTGGCGACGCCCTCGCGCTCCCACTCCCCGTCGACGACGACGACCCGGTAGCGGCGCGTCAGCGTGTCGCCGGGCGCGAGCTCCAGCTCGTCGTAGAAGGCCCAGGAAGGGGCGACGGCGGCGAACGGCTCGTTGCGCACGAACCAGTGGGCGGGATGGGCGCCCTCGCTCCCCAGGTGATCGTTCTCGGGCGCGTGTGCGAAGACCAGCGTGGCGTGGCCGTCGGCGCCGTCGAACTCGCCGGAGTACGCCAGCCACGGCGCCTGCGCGCCCATCAGCTCCGGGCCCTCGGAGTCGGGGCCGAGGATGCGCCCGTCCCGGAAGGCGCGCGGGCCGCGCCAGAACAGGCCGGTGTAGCCGGCGGACTCGCGCCCGGCGGTGGTCGGGCTGCCGAAGAGCAGCGGCACGTCACGCCGGTTGGTGATCGCGCTCGTCCAGGTCAGTGCCCAGGATCCGGCCGCCGGATCGACGTCGTGCACCTCGACCCGTCGCGCCTCCTCGGCCCACAGCTCCCCGCTGTACGGGTGCCAGGTGAGCCGCTCCGCGATGACGGCCCGGCCCCCGTCCGAGGCGACCTCGTCGAAACCGACGTGGGCCATCGAGCCGACGCGCTCGGGAAGGGCGAGATACCCCTCGCCGTGCACGTACGAGTTCCCGCCCCACAGGTTCGCCCCCGACAGATGTGAGGCCGTCAGCTGGAGCCCCTTGTGCCAGCGGTGGTCGTTGGGCCGGTAGTCGGTGACGACGTTGCCGGCGAGCGTCCGGACCGGGTGCAGATACGGCTTCGGCGCCTCCCAGGCCGCCTCCGCCCCGTACACGTAGCTGAACAGCTCGACCCCGGTGACAGGTTCGGTCACGGTGATGCGGTCGCCGTGCGCGTGGACGATGCGCAGGTCCTCGGACGTGGTCACGCGGACGCCTCCTCGATAGCGGAACCGGAAATGTCGCCATCATCGTCGCCGTGGCCGTCGTTCGAGGGCGCCCAGCCGGGCGCGCCGCCGTGCAGCGCGGCGTAGTAGGGGTCGCCCGGGCCGATGTCGCCGGCCCTGACGGTCGTGTCCGTGAAGGCGGACTTGTAGAGCGCTGTGATCAGTTCCAGGCTGGTCCGCCCGTCCGCCCCGCTGCTGCGCGGCCGTTCACCGGCGCGCATGCTCACCACCAGCTCGCGCAGCTGCGCGAGGTGCGAACTCGGCTCGTCCACCCCGAAGTCGCGCCAGGCGGCCACCTCCGCCTCCGGTACGTCGGGCGCGGGGGTGATGGTCCAGTTGTCGTTGGAGTGCCCGTACAGATGGGTGAGTTCGACGGTGGCGCGCTCGCAGTCGATGCGGATACGGCTGACCTCGTCGGGGCTCAGCACGCTGTTGACGACGGTCGCGAGCGCGCCGTTCGCGAACCGGACAAGTGCCGTGGAGACATCCTCGGTCTCGACGTCGTGGACAAGCCGCCCGGCCATGGCACGAACCTCGCTCCACGGGCCGAGCAGATCGAGGAGCAGGTCCATCTGGTGGATGCCGTGCCCCATGGCGGGCCCGCCGCCCTCGGTCTGCCAACGTCCGCGCCAGGGCACGGCGTAGTAGGCGGTGTCGCGGTACCAGGTGGTCTGGCAGTGCACCACGAGCAGCCGGCCCAGGGCTCCCTCGGCGAGCAGCCGCCGTACATGGGTGGCGGCGGAGCCGAAGCGGTGCTGGAAGACGATCGAGGCGTACGGGCCGCCCCCGAGCCCCTCCTCCGCCTCGATGGCGTCGAAGTCTGCGAGCGTCGGCACCGGCGGCTTCTCGCACCACACCCAGGCCCCGGCGCGCAGCGCGGCCACGGTCTGCTCGCGGTGCAGGGTGGGCGGCGTACAGATGGTGACCAGGTCGGGCCGCTGCTCCCGGAGCATCTGTTCCAGGTCGGTGTACGCGTGCGGGATCCCGCTCTCCGCGCAGAACGCCTTCACCGCGTCGGCATCGATGTCAACGGCGGCGACGACCTCCGTCTCGCCCTCCTCGGCCAGTCGGGCGAGCGCCGGCAGATGCGACCCGCGCCCGATGGCGCCGGCCCCGATGATGGCGGCGCGGATACGACGCCCGGTGAGCGGGGGGAGCGTGGCGGGCGAGGCCTGGGTGGCGGGGCCGACGACAGAAGGGCTCCCCGGGGTGGCCGGGGAGGTGTCGGGGCTCGCTGCGGGTGTGGTCATGTGCGGGATCAGCACTCCATCGGACGCGTTGTCTGACGTGGGCCGACGCGTGTTGACTCCGGACCTCCGGTTACAGCAAGCGCTTTCCCCACGCTGGCAAACTATGTTCCGCCCGAGTGGTCGGTCAACACCACGTCGCGGGTGTTCACGGGGTGGATGGTCCGGCCGCGCAATACGGAGAACCCCGCCCTTTACCACCCCTTGACCCCGGCCCCTGTGCTCGGCCCGTCCCCGGGGGCCGCTAGGCTGCCCCCAACACACCTGATCCTCGCCGCCCTTCGCCTCGCGAACGGCCTCCCGGTGTGTCCGTCGGCCCTCCCACGATCAGCGCTTGGACCACGTAACTTCATGTCTTGGTTTGAATCCCTCATCCTCGGACTCGTCCAGGGGCTGACCGAATTCCTCCCCGTCTCCTCCAGCGCGCATCTGCGCCTGACGGCCGCGTTCGCCGACTGGAAGGACCCGGGCGCGGCCTTCACCGCGATCACGCAGCTGGGCACGGAAGCGGCGGTGCTGATCTACTTCCGCAAGGATGTCGGGCGGATCCTTTCAGCATGGTTCCGCTCGCTCACCAACAAGGCGATGCGCAGCGACCACGACGCCCGGATGGGCTGGCTGGTGATCGTCGGTTCGATTCCGATCGGCGTCCTCGGTGTCACGCTCAAGGACCAGATCGAGGGGCCGTTCCGGGATCTGCGGATCACCGCGACGATGCTGATCGTCATGGGCATCGTCATCGGTGTCGCCGACCGGCTCGCGGCTCGTGACGAGACCGGCGGCAAGCACCGGGCGGCCAAGGAGCGCAAGGGCCTCAAGGACCTGGGCGTCAGGGACGGTCTGATCTACGGCCTGTGCCAGGCGATGGCCCTGGTCCCCGGTGTCTCGCGCTCCGGCGCGACCATCAGCGGCGGCCTTTTCATGGGCTACACCCGTGAGTCGGCGGCGCGTTACTCCTTCCTGCTGGCCATGCCGGCCGTGCTCGCCTCGGGCGTGTTCGAACTCAAGGACGCCTCGGAGGGCGGTCATGTCGACTGGGGCCCGACGGCGTTCGCGACGGTGATCGCCTTCGCGGTTGGATATGCCGTTATCGCGTGGTTCATGAAGTTCATCTCGCACAAGAGCTTCATGCCGTTCGTGTACTACCGCGTCGCCCTCGGAGTGGTGGTGATTGTGCTGGTCAGCATGGGTACGCTGAGCCCTCACGCGGGCGAATCCGGCGGCTGAACCAGGGCCGCACAGGCAGCGCTATCTAGCATTTCCTAGCGCCTGATTGCAGCACTCCGCCATGATCATCTCCCACTTGTCTCCCACCCAGGAGATCGGGAGACGATCAGCCAGAAGTGCGCACCTGCAAAATCGGGAGCAGGACGGAGGCCCACACAGCAACAGCTGTGCGGGCCGTTCTGCGTGGCGGCCGGCCCAGGTCAGTCGAGGCTGAGGCGTGCCAGCAGGCCCTGGACACGGTCGGCGGGCGCCTTCTCCGGGTTCGGGCTGATGGTGGCAAGCGCCACTGCGGCCGTCACGATGACGTCGCTCAGCTCCTTCCCGACGAGCCGCCGGCGCGGGCTGTGAGGAAGTCGAGGGTGTACCGGTCGGGGTTGCCGTAGCCGGCCAGGCCCATGATCTTGCCGGAGCTGGTCCAGTTGCCGAGTCCGAGGTGTTCGGCAACGGTCTCGTAGAACCAGCCCAACGACTGGCTGAACGGGAACTGGCGCAGGACCTTCACTCCGTCGGCAGTTGGCGCCTCAGCCTCTGGCTCCGGTACGACGGCTCCTTCTGGGATGCCTTCCAGCGCGAAGAGCGCATCGGCGGACGCAATCCCCCGCTCTACCGCGGCCGTTCGACGCACCGCATTCCCCGTGCTCATCCCCGCCCCCGCCAACCTCGGCACTCCCCAGGACACAGGGTAATGAGCCCAGCGCAATCTGCGCATGTCAACCCAAGTACCTGCCGCGGTACGGTCCGAGCCCAAAGAGCAGCGTGCCGGCACGCTACTTAACGGGTTGGGCGCGGTAGGCCTATACACCATTGGCTGACCTCAACACGACCAGGTTGGGGTGGTGGAGCCCGAACGGGCGACGGGAAGCGCTCTGAGGCTGCTCATCGGCCGTATCTTGGTGGAGCTGCCCGCAGTTCGTCGAGGTGGAGCCGAAGCTCGTGAAGTACACGCTGACCGAACAGCAAGCTGACATGCTCCGCCAGATCGCTGCAGCGTCCAGTGCCGTGTCCATTGCTCCCAAGAGTTCGAACACGGCTTGGGCCCTTGAACAGCGTGGGCTAATCAAACGGAGCTGGCGCGGTAGCGGGCACTGAACCGTACCGGGTTTGATCGAGACTCTAGGTCGTGACTGTGACCTGGTGTTTCGTGGTTTCGCGGTAGTACTTGGTTTCGTATTCGGCGGGTGGGATGTGCCCTATTTCACCGTGGAGCCGACGGTGGCAGTACGAGTCGACCCATTCGGCGGTTGCGAGTTCGACCTGCGAAAGCGTCTTCCAGGGTCGGCGGGGCTTGATCAACTCGGTCTTGAACAGGCCGATCGTGGACTCCATCAGGGCATTGTCGTAGGCGTCGCCGACGGATCCGATCGACGCGGCGATGCCTGCCCGGTCGAGGTGCTCGGCGAGCGCGAACGATGTGTACTGACCAGGTTCAACCAGTGGATGCAACACTGGCTTATTTCATCGATAGTAGATGGTCGTTGAGGGCTTCGGCGGGCGTCCTCCAACCGAGGCTCTTGCGGG